>NZ_CANMAX010000002.1 GCF_947495995.1 uncultured Tenacibaculum sp. | reverse complement strand
AGCGTTAGGAGTTGCAGTTAAAACCACATCAGTTCCGAAATCATAAGTTCCAGCAGTTGGGGTGTTCGGATTTCTAGAAATTGTTCCTTTAGTAGCGTTAGTAGTTAAAGTATGCTGAATTTTACTAAATACTGCTGTTACAGTTTTATCGGCATCCATTGTAATGGTTAATGGATTTGTAGTTCCTGAAGCGTCTCCTGACCAACCATCAAATTGATAACCAGCGTTAGGAGTTGCAGTTAAAACCACATCCGTTCCGAAATCATAAGTTCCAGCAGATGGAGTATTTGGATTTCTAGCAATAGTTCCGTTAGTAGCATTCGTAGTTAAAGTATGCTGAATTTTACTAAATACTGCAGTTACAGTTTTATCGGCATCCATTGTAATGGTTAATGGATTTGTAGTTCCTGAAGCGTCTCCTGACCAACCATCAAATTGATAACCAGCGTTAGGAGTTGCAGTTAATGTTACGTTAGTCCCATTATCGTAGTCATTATTATTTATATTTTCAGGATCAGGAGTTTTAGCAACTGAACCATTAGATGAATTAAGTGTTAATGTAAATACATTTGAACAATCATTATTAAAAGAAGAATGATCATCTTTATCAGTCCAGTTGTTTATGCTATAAGTTTCATTATCAACTTGAATACAAAATAAAGCATTATTAAATTTCGAAGAAAAACTTGTTATGTTAGTATTATTACCGTTTGCAAGATTTAAATCTTTTAACTTTGGATTACTTCTTAATCTGATAGATTTCAAATTAATGTTGTTTGATAAATCTATGTTAGAAATATTATCATTAAAAGTAGTACTAAAAGTTTCTAAATTAATATTGTTAGATAAATCTAATTGGCTGATATCGTTAAAGCTAGAATGTATTGTTCTTAAATTAGTGTTTTGAGATACGTTTAAATTAATTAATGATTTATTCGATTGAATTGATAAATAATAGAGCCTTTTATTCGCTGATAAATCTAAGGCTGAAACTTTAGTGTTATTTAAATATAATTGACCGATTCGAATAAAAGCTTCAATACCTGTTAAATTTTCAATAAGTTCAGTATCATTAATTCTTAAATCATCAGAATCACCTGTGTAGTTATAAGCTTCAAATTCTTGTATTTCAGTATCATTGTTTATATTTAAAGTGGTTAGCTCAACAAGAATTTTTTTGAAATTAGCGTCAGGAATGTTAACAATTGCTTGTCCTTCATTTCCAGAGCAACTAGTGTTATAAGTAGGGTATTCATCTTTAATCCAATTTGAATTTTGACTGGAAAAAGTAACATTATCTACTTTTATACATGATAGCAAGTTATTACTAACATCTAAACTTGTAATAGCAGTATTGTTTCCATTATTCAAATTTAAATTTTGTAACTTATTATTTCTAATACTTACTTTTATTAAAGAAGTGTTAGGAGTTAAGTCTAATGAAGTAATTTGATTAAAAGCTAAATCTATATCTTCTAATTTAATATTGTTTGATAAGTTTACAGAAATAAAATTATTGGCACTACAATTAAATTTTTCTAAATCAAGGTTATTAGATATATCAATGTTTGAAATATTATTACTTCCACAGGTTAAGCTTGTTAATTTTGTGTTTTGCGAAACATCTAAAGAACTCAATTTACAATGAAGAAGCGATAGTGTCGTTAGTTCTGTTAAGCTTGATACATCAATAGTGGTAGTGTTTAACCCAGAAAATCCGAATAGATCTAAATTAGTTAAGTTGATAAATGCTTCAAGACCTGTTAGATCTTTGATATTTGTACTAAAACCATCAGAGATTTTTAATATGGAAGTAAGAGCTTCTGCTTCTGAAACCTGAATCTCACCGTCTACATTAGTATCAATAACAGGTGAGTGATTTAATAAAGCATCTTTAAAATTAGCATCAGGTATATTTACAATCTGTGCATTAATAGAAAATACAGTGCTTAATAATAGCAATATAAAATAGATTTTTTTCATAGAATGGGATTAATTTTAAAAGCCGCAAAAATAGTCAATTAACTCAGATTAGAAAGTTTAATTTATAATAAGATGATACTTTTTATAAAAAGTGTTTTTTCACACAAAAAAAATCTCTTTGTTAATAACAAAGAGATTTTTTTAGTTTTTGTAAGAGTCTTAACCTTATTTAATCAAATCATAAGAACGTTTGATAAAGTTGGTCAATTCTTCACCATGTAATAAGTTCTGAGATAATTTAGCTAAATCAAAAGCTTGAGAAATTAATTCTTTTTGTTTTGATTCATCAGCATTTAAAATATCAGAGACTAATTCATGATTTGTATTTACCACAAGGTTATACATTTCTGGCATATTACCCATTCCCATCATTCCGCCGCCGCCAGTAGCACTCATTTCTTTCATTCTACGCATAAATTCAGGAACAGTAATTAAGAAAGGAGAAGCAGAAGAATCCATAGCTTCTAACTGAACAGTATAACTAGTGTTGTTTACAGCACCTTCAATAACTGGTTTTAATTTCTCTTTTTCTTCATCAGAAAGTTTAGAAATTACTGTATCGTCTTTCTTGATTAAATTATCTACATGATCTGCATCTACACGCTTAAATTGTAATTTGGCATCGCCAGAAGATGTTTCTAATTTTTGCATTAAATGCGAAACAATTGGAGAGTCTAATAATAAAACTTCGTATCCTTTTGCTTTTGCATCTTCAATATAACTATGCTGAGCATCTTTGTTTGCAGCATATAATATGATATGATTTCCGTCTTTGTCAGTTTGAGAATCTTTTGTTTTCTCAATTAACTCTTCATAAGTAAAGAAAGTATCATTTACAGTAGGGTATAAGGCAAACTTTTTAGCTTTATCGAAGAATTTATCTTCAGATAACATACCATACTCAATAATTACTTTGATATCATTCCACTTTTGCTCAAAATCTTCACGATCTTTTTTGAATAAAGAAGAAAGTTTATCAGCTACTTTTTTAGTAATGTAACCAGAAATTTTCTTTACAGCTCCATCTGCTTGTAAATATGAACGAGAAACGTTTAATGGAATATCTGGAGAATCGATAACACCTTTTAGCATTTGTAAGAAATCAGGAACAATTCCTTCTACGTTGTCTGTTACAAATACTTGATTTTGGTATAACTGAATTTTATCCTTTTGAATATCCATATTTTGAGATAAACGTGGGAAATATAAAATACCAGTTAAGTTAAAAGGATAATCAACATTCAAATGAATATTGAATAAAGGCTCTTCGAACTGCATTGGATACAATTCTCTGTAGAAGTTTTTATAATCATCTTCTTCTAAATCAGCAGGCTTTTTTGTCCAAGCTGGATTAGTATTGTTAATGATGTTGTCCACTTCTTTTGTTTCTGGTTTTGCATCTTCTGCAGCACCTTCAGGTAATGGTAACGCTTCAGTCTTTGTTCCGAATTTAATAGGAATTTGGTTGAAACGGTTATATTTAGTTAATAACCCAGAAATTTTTGAATCTTCTAAGAAATCTTTTTCATCTTCAGAAATATGAAGAATGATTTCTGTTCCTCTTTCTGTTTTATCATGTGCTTCTAAAGTATATTCAGGCGATCCATCACAAGTCCAGTGAGCAGCAGCTTCATCTTTAAAAGATTTAGTGATAATTTCTACTTTATCTGCAACCATAAATGCAGAATAGAAACCTAATCCAAAATGACCGATTACACCTGTTTCGTTGTTTGAATCTTTATATTTTTCTAAGAACTCTTCAGCTCCAGAAAAAGCAATCTGATTGATATATTTTTCAACTTCTTCAGCTGTCATACCTAGACCTTGGTCTATAATATGAAGTGTTTTGTTTTCTTTATCAATCTTGATTTCTATTTGCGGATTTCCATATTCTACTTTAGCTTCTCTAATAGAAATTAAATGCTTTAATTTAGTAGTAGCATCTGTTGCATTAGATATTAACTCACGTAAGAATATTTCGTGATCTGAATACAAGAATTTTTTAATTAGCGGGAAAATATTTTCTACCGATACATTAATGCTTCCTTTACTCATAATGATATGTATTTGATTTTTTATTCTAAATTTTACAAGGTAAGCTTGTCAAAAAAAATACCAAAAAGTGAAAAATGTCATGATGACAGTAATTTGTTTCTAGATTTTATAGAGTTATAAAATAAAATAGAGGCAAAGAGCCCTATAATAGAACTTACCAATAAGAAAACAAATAAGAATTGGAAACCAAGAACACCTCCAACTTCATCTAAATAATATCCTTCAATAAAACCTAAAAAGATATCAGGAGAAAAACCAACAACAGATAATATTCCTACAACAGTTCCTGTAATGGTTATCGGAATTTTAGCATCTTCTAATACTGTAAAATAAAGTACTCTTAAAGTATAAGTACCAGTAAGTGCAGATAAAATAGGAATTAGTAAAGATAGATGTAATACTTTTTCATTAAATACTAACAATAAACTACCAAAAGACATTACAGAAAATCCAATAATTAGCCACTTAGATGGATTGGCTTTTCGAGCAAAGAATATAATCAAGATACAAACAACAGGTCTTAAATAAGAATACACTATTCCAAGTTCTGCTGATTCTCTTGCATTGTAGCCATAAATCTCACTGGCATATTGTGTAAATACATCTGCAACTCTATATCCTATATAAGAAGTAAGTATAATAACCATCAAAATCCAGACTACAGGATACTTTAAAGCTTTTATAATGTTAGCTCCAATTTTATTTTTTGAAATAATTTTAGAGGTATCTCCAAAGTTTGGTAACAATAACATCAAAAAAGACATCAAAATGATTAGTACAGATGTTATTAAATAAATTTTGTTCATAGCACCTTGTAACATTTCTTTTGAAGAATCTTCATCAGGAATCATAGCGGTTATAACAATAATTCCAATAGTACCAATAATAGCAGCTACTAATCCTCGTCCACCTTCAACAATAGAAAAAGCTAAAATTTGCTTCTTTTTTTCACCAAGAATACGAACAGATTTAATTAAAGGAGACCAAAATAGCATAATAGAAGTAACTCCCCAGTATACATATAAAAGGTACAATGTTTCTAAAGAAGGATAGTATACCCAAACAAGACCGCCCAAACCTGTTAATAATAAAGCAATGCTCATTAAATATTTAGGTTGAAATTTATCAGCAATAAGTCCACCAATAAAATAAGAAATCATAGCAGTGATTCCATAGAGAGAAAAACAAAAACCTATACTTTTATTATCAATGTCAAATGCTGCTAAAAATGTTGGGCGAAAAATTCTTATCAAAACAAAAGGTAATGCATAAATTATTTCGGCAGCCAGAATCAACAATGTAAATTGAAGTATTTTTCTGAAATTCATGAATTCAATTTAAGAAAATGTTTTTATTAATTAAGGGATTAACTTTTATCTTTATAAAAGTACAATAAAAATAAGAAATTAAAATTCTACTGACACCTTGACATTTTTAAATTTTGTTCATAGTCATTTTTGCTCGAATATTATAAAATTCATACTTTTACCAGCTGTTAATTGGCAAACAACTAAATTATAACAGATTATATATGTATAATTCAAAAATTACTGGTTTAGGGTACTATGTTCCTGAAAATGTTGTGACAAATGATGATTTAACACAATGGATGGAAACTAGTGACGAGTGGATACAGGAGAGAACAGGAATTAAAGAGCGTCGTTGGATAGACCCAAAAACTGAAGATACGACGGCTGTAATGGGAGCTAAGGCTGCTAAAATTGCTATCGAAAGAGCAGGATTAACTAAAGATGATATCGATTTTATCATTTTTGCTACTTTAAGTCCTGATATGTATTTTCCTGGAGGAGGAGTACAAATACAAGATATGTTAGATATGCCAACGATTGGAGCGTTAGATGTACGTAACCAATGTTCTGGTTTTATATATTCATTATCTGTTGCAGATCAATTCATTAAAACAGGAATGTATAAAAATGTTCTTGTAATCGGTTCTGAAAATCATTCTGGAGGTTTAGAAAGATCTACTAGAGGTAGAGGAGTAACTGTAATCTTTGGAGATGGGGCAGGAGCAGCAGTATTATCTAGAACAGAAGAAAAAGGTAAAGGTATTTTATCTTCTCATTTACATTCTGAAGGAAAGCATGCTCGCGAATTAGCATTAATTGGTCCATCAACGAATCGTTGGGTGCCAGAAATTATAGAAGCTAATGATCCTGAGGATACTTCATATTTTCCACATATGAACGGACAGTTTGTTTTTAAACATGCAGTAGTTCGTTTTTCTGAAGCTATTATTGAAGGATTAACAGCAAACGGTTTGCAGAAAGATGATATCGATATGTTAATTCCTCATCAAGCTAATTTAAGAATAGCTCAATTTATTCAGAAGAAGTTTGAATTATCTAATGATAAAGTATACAATAATATCATGCGTTACGGTAATACAACAGCAGCATCTATTATTATTGCTTTAACTGAAGCTTGGGAAGAAGGAAAAATCAAAGAAGATGATTTAGTTGTTTTAGCAGCCTTTGGTAGTGGATTTACTTGGGGATCTGTAGTTATTCGTTGGTAATAACAAGAAACATAATATTATAAAAAAAGTCAAAGCATTCGCTTTGACTTTTTTTATTCATTGAAAATGGCAACAGCTCTAACAGGCGAGCCAGTTCCTCCTCTTATTTTTAAAGGAAGTGCAATAAAGCGAAATCTTCCTCTACCGATTAATTGATAAAGGTTTATCATATTTTCATAATGAGTAAATCCCATTTCACCACAAATATAATGTACCTCTTTGTTAGAAATTTTAGGTACTCCAGGAGACATTGTTTCTACACCAAATGCTGCAATTTTTTGATTTCCTAACCAACGACAACATTCCGCAGTAATTCCTGGTCCATTTCCCCAATTTTCAGTATTAAAAGCTTTTCGATAGTGATCTGTGTAAATAAGTACTGTATCTCCAGCTTTAATAGTTAAATTTTCTTTTCCTAGCTCTTTTTTTACATCTTCTGAAGTAATTAACTCACGAAAGCCTTTATGAGAAAAATCTAAGCAAATTCCCTCTGTGTAAAACATAGAAAGAGGCATAGTATCTATAGATTTCCCCACATGTTCTTTTGCCATGTGATTTATAGCATCTACATGGGTACCAGTATGCTCACCAAGTTCTAGTTTGTATACAGCAGGAGTTTTTGTTGTTGGATTGATTTCATCATTCCATTCTTCGTGTGTGTTATGAATTTCTATTTTTACTTGTGGAAGACTTTTAAAAACGGGCATTCCTTCATAAATCTCTTGACTGAGATCAATTATTTCTGTCATTTATTCTAATTCTATTTTCACGTTATATTTTTTAAGTTCCTTTAAATAGTTTTCAGGTATAAAATCATCACTATCAAATTCATCTTGTCGATTCTTTTTCATTTGAATTCTTTTTAAAGCTTTTAAGAAACGCCTGATTTCAAGTTCGCTATTTAAAATTAAACCAGGAACATTAACTTTTTTACTTGTATCATTCTTTGCGACCATTGTGAAATATGAAGAATTACAATGTTTTACTTCACCAGATTGAATGTGTTGAGATTCTACACGAATACCAACGACCATAGAAGTCCTTCCAACATAATTGATGGAAGCTTTCATAGTTACAAGTTCACCAACTTCTATTGGATTTAGAAAATCAACGGTATCAACTGAAGCTGTAACACAATATGTACCTGAATATTTAGAAGCACATGCAAAAGCAATTTGATCCATTAAATTTAGAATGTAACCTCCATGAATTTTACCACTAAAATTAGCGTGAGATGGAAGCATGAGTTCAGAAATTGTGATCTTAGTGTCTTCTACGTGTTTATATATTTTATTCATCCTTTTTTGATCTTAAACCACTAAAATGCGGTGAGTTTTCTTCTTCAACATCTAAAATAAAATACTTGGTATCACCAAGCCAAAAGAATTTACCAAATAGTTCTTTGTAAGTTAATTTTACATAACGACCTTGATAATCTTTTAATTTCTGAATGACGTCTTTATGTTTATCTTCTACCGAAAACTTAAAAATTTGAGCTCCAGATATACCCTGACTAATTTCTCCTTCCCAAGTTTTAATTGCTAACCCTTTTCTACTGAATTTTATTAATTCTCCAGATCGAACACCTTCACTGTAAGGAATAAAATAAATGAAAGAATAATATGCTGTGGCAACTAAAAAAATTGATAAGAGAATTTTAAACAATATTTTTTTCATAAGACAAAATTATAATTAAAAATATTCCTAATTGAATTGAGAACAAAATAAAAGTATAATTAATCAATATTTAACAGTTTTTTTAAAGCTATTTTTTCCTTTTTAAACGTTTTTTTTCCTTATTCAGTAAATTTAGTTTATATAAAATGAGTTTTTTAATTAGTTTAATCACAGGTATTTAATTATATTTATTAACGACCAAATATTAAACAATGAAAAATTATATTGTAATACAATTTATTTTCCTTCTTTTTTTGAATTTCGCCTCTTTTTCTCAGGTAGATAAAACAGATATTTTCTCAATAGCTCGTTCTGGAAGCTTAACTGATTTAAAAGAAATTTTAGAAGATAAACCAGAACTAATAGATCAAAAGAATTTGGCTGGTTATACACCTCTTATTTTAGCTTGTTACAGTGGAAATAACCAAGTTGCAAAATATATTGTTGATAGAACTAATACGATTAACCTAAATAATGGTTATGGTACAGCATTGATGGCATCTGTAGTTAAAGCAAACGAAGAATTGGTGAATTATTTATTAGAACATGATGCAGATGTAAATGTGTCTGATGCAAACGGAACCACAGCATTACACTATGCTGTAATTTTCAATAAAAGTAGTATAGCTGAGAAATTAATAAAATCAAATGCAAGATTTGATTTAAAAGATAATAGAGGAAATACAGCTAAAGATTATGCTGTTTTACAGAATAATAAAAAACTATTAACCTTATTTAATAACTAAATTATGATTAAAAAATTACTTTTTCTTTCAGTATTAATTGCTAGTGTATTGTCACATGCACAAACTTTTTCAACCGGAACTCAGGTTTTAAAAGATAATTTAACAATCAATTTAGAAACAGATCCAACAACAACAACTTTAGTTTTAACAGGACCTTCAAATGCATGGTTTGCAGTTGGATTTGGTGGTTCTACTATGTTTGATGGAGCAGATGTTTTTAGAACAAATGGAACTTCTATAGTTGATGCAAGAGCAACATCACAATCATTACCAACAGCAGATTCAAGTCAAGATTGGACTTTAGTTTCCAATACAGTTTCTGGAGGAGTTAGAACTATTACTGCAACAAGAGATAATAATACAGGAGATACTAATGATTTTGTATTTAGTAATACAGCAAATAGTGTTAGTATAATTTGGGCATTTGGAGCTTCTACATCTTATGCTTACCATGGAAGCATAAATAGAGGAGCTACAATACTTGGATTTACTTTAGGAAAAGAAGATTTTGAAAACTTAGCTTTTGAAGCATTTCCTAATCCAGTTTCTAATAATATGAACATTCAACTACCTTCGGATGTAGATACTGCAAAAGTAGATGTTTATGATTTATCGGGGAGAGTTATTAAAACAGGAGTAGTTTCTCAATTAAGTAAAGAGTTAGATTTTAACACTGTTGGAAGTGGATTATATACATTAGTAATACGATCAGAAAATAAATTAGGAGTGAAAAAAATTATTAAGAACTAATAATTTTTTTCAACGTTTATATTCAAACCGATTGTTCCTAACAATCGGTTTTTTATTGTAAGTTTGTCAAGCTTCAAAAAAGAATAAAAATGAATTATATTTTATTTGATGGAGATGTAAGAACATCTCTTTTACCGTTTACATATACTCGTCCCGTTGCCGATATTAGAGTTGGAATTTTAACTATTCGTGAGAAATGGGAGAAATACTTAGGATTAACAACAACTACAATTACTGAAGAGTATTTGGAAGAAAAGTATCCAATGGTAGAAATGGAAGAAAATATAATGTTGAATGCTTCTTTTTTACCTACTCCTGAATTGGTTAACATGGTTGAAAATTTGAAGAAAAATGAAGCCATTTTTAAAGGAGAAGATGTTATAGCTTTTTTTAGTTCAGATGATCAAGAAGAAATTGATTTTGAGAATTATAATCATATAGAGTTTGAAGAAGATATTATTCAAATTAATAATACTTGGGATATTTTTTCAAACAATGATAAAGCTATACGACAAGATTATGACTTATTAACTGAAGGAAGAAAATCTCAACCAATCCCTGAAACAGTTCAGTGCGTTGGAAGAGAAAATATTTTCATAGAAGAAGGAGCTAAATTAACTTTTGCAACTTTAAATGCTACAACTGGACCGATTTACATTGGGAAGAATGCAGAAATTATGGAAGGTGTGGTTGTACGTGGTGCATTAGCAATGTGTGAAAATTCAGTGTTAAAATTAGGGGCCAAAATATACGGAGCAACAACTTTAGGTCCGTATTGTAAAGTTGGTGGAGAAGTGAATAATTCAGTTTTATTTGGATATTCTAACAAAGGACACGATGGTTTCTTAGGAAATTCTGTATTAGGAGAATGGTGTAATTTAGGAGCAGATACGAATAATTCTAATTTAAAAAATAATTATGCTGAAGTTCGTTTGTGGAGTTACGAGACTGGAAGATTTGCAAAAACTGGATTACAATTTTGTGGTTTAATTATGGGAGATCATTCCAAATGTGGAATTAATACAATGTTTAATACCGGAACAGTTGTTGGAGTTTCAGCAAATATTTTTGGAAGTGGTTTTCCAAGAAATTTTGTTCCGTCATTTAGTTGGGGTGGAGCTTCTGGATTCACAGAATATAAAATGAACAAAGTAAGTGAAGTAGCAGAAGTCGTAATGAAAAGAAGAAATATAGTGTTTGATGAACTTGAAAAAAAGATTCTTTCTGCTGTTTTTGAAGAGTCTAAACAGTACAGGAATTATTAGATATAAAATACATAGTTACTATATAATACAAAAGCTCAGAAAATTATTTCTGAGTTTTTGTATTAATTATTGGTCTCAACTAAGGGGGACTTTTAGTCCCCAGTATAATAAACCTCTGTACTTTCAGTACAGAGTGATTTAGTTATTTAAAAATGATTTTAAATCTTCGTAGGTAGAAATTGCAATAGACTTTTTTTCTTTTGTGATAATTTCTTCAATGTCTTTTGGAATTTCTATTTTTTTATCGAGTGTGCTTTCAACTACATCTAAAAACTTAACAGGATGTGCAGTTTCTAAAAACACACCAAATTCGTCATTTTTTAATTGATAATTCTCTAATCCTAAATAACCAACAGCTCCATGAGGATCAGCAATATAATTTGAATTGTTATAAATTCTTAGCATTGCGTCTTTGGTTAATTCATCTGAGAAAGAATATGAAGAGAAAATAGATTGTAAGTCTTCTAAACTATGGTTAAATAATTTTTGAATTCTAATAAAATTACTAGGATTACCAACATCCATAGCATTTGAAATTGTTGGTTTCGATGCTTTAGGATTGTATTTTCCATCTTTCATAAATTGTGGAACAGTATCATTAACATTTGTAGCAGCTATAAAATGACGGATAGGTAAACCTAATTTTTGCGCCATCATACCAGCACAGATATTTCCGAAATTGCCACTAGGTACAGAAAAAACAATATTAGAGTGTTGTTTATATAATTGTTTATAAGCAAAGAAATAGTAGAACATTTGTGGTAACCAACGTGCTACATTAATAGAATTTGCTGATGTTAATTGTCTTGAAATTTCATTATCCAAGAAAGCAGATTTTACCATATCCTGACAATCATCAAAAACACCATTAACTTCTAAAGCTGTAATATTTTGCCCTAATGTAGTTAATTGTTTTTCTTGAATTTCACTTACTTTTCCACTTGGGTAAAGTATTACTACATCTACACCATCTACTCCTAAAAATCCATTAGCTACGGCACCACCAGTATCTCCAGATGTAGCAACTAACACTATAACTTTTTCTGTGTTTTTAGCATTAAAATACCCTAAACATCTAGCCATAAATCTAGCTCCAACATCCTTAAAAGCTAGAGTAGGACCGTGAAATAATTCTAAAGTTCCTATATTTTCTTGTAAAGTAACAACAGGAAAATCAAAATTAATGGTTTCAGAAACTATTTGTCGTAGTGTATTAGAAGGTATTTCGTCACTAACAAATTGTTTAATTGCTTCGAAGGCAATTTCTTCATTAGAATATTGATCTAAGTTTTCAATGAACTCTTTTGAAAGTGGAGTGATATTTTCAGGAAAGTATAAACCTCTATCAGGTGCTAATCCTTTTACAACAGCCTCTCTAAAAGAAACAGCTTCACTATTATTATTTAAACTATGGTATTTCATGGTTAATTCGATTCTAATATAGTTACACCTTTAGTGTTTATTTTTGATAAAATCATCGTATAATCTATTCCTTTATTTTGGTATAAATCATCAATGTTCTTATGTACGTTTTTAGCATTTTCCTCTCCTTTACAAAGTGCAAAAATTGTAGGTCCAGATCCAGAAATACCAGCACTTAAGGCTCCGCTATCGATAGCAGTTTGTTTTACAGCATCAAAATGAGGTATTAAATGTTTTCGAGCAGGTTCAACTATAATATCTTGTAAAGAACTTGCAATAACGTTATAATCATTGGTATATAATCCGCTAATTAGTCCACCTACATTTGCCCATTGAGTTACTGCGTCTTCTAAAGGAATATCTTTTGGTAAAACATCACGAGCATCTTTTGTTTTTACTTGAACCTGTGGATGAATTGCCACGAGCATTAATTCTTGTGGAACAGGGATTTTAATGATGTGTAACGGACTGTATTGTTGTACTAAAATAAATCCACCATGAATTGCAGCAGCAACATTGTCTGCTATCGGTGAACCACAAGCAACTTGCTCGCCAATCATTGCAAACTTGGTTAATTCTAACTGAGAGAATGGTTGACCTAGCAATTCATTAACAGCAAACGCAGCACCTGCAGCACTAGCAGCGCTACTACCTAAACCACTTCCTGGAGTAAAACCTTTATGTATTTTTATTTCTAATCCGAAATTCACAGGATGCTGCTCTAGCATAGCTAAAGCAACAGCACTAGCAGCATTTTTATCGTTTTCATATGGTAAATCAGCTCCTGAAATATCAATGATTTTTACTCCTTTGTCTTTTGTTTTGGTGAATGTCATGGTGTCTCCAATATCGTTAACAGCAAAACCTAAACAATCGAAACCACAAGAAACATTAGCCACAGTGGCTGGAGAAAATATTTTAATTTGATTCATTATACTACTTTCAAACTTTAATTATTCGCAATTCTAATTACATCAGCAAAAATACCAGAAGCAGTTACATCTGCACCAGCACCAGCACCTTTTATTTGTAATGGTTGAACTGGATAACGATCTGTAAAGAATAAAACAATATTGTCGCTTCCTTCTAAATTATAAAATGGATGTTCTTGGGGAATATGTTGTAAACCAACTTTAGCTTTACCATCTACAAATTCTGCAACATATTTTAACTTACAGTTTTCTGAATTCGCTTTACTGTAAATGTCTTGAAATTGACTTTCATATTTTACTAAACTTTTATAAAAATCTTCATTGTTAGTGGTATTTAAGCTTTCTTCAGGTAAGAAAGATTGATTTTTGATATCAGATAGTTCAAGTTCAAAACCACTTTCTCTTGCTAAAATTAGAATTTTTCTAGCCACATCAACACCGCTTAAATCAATTTTAGGATCTGGTTCAGTGTATCCTTCTTTTTGTGCTTGTGCTACAATATCATGAAATGTATTTGAGCTATTGAAATTATTGAACACAAAGTTTAGACTTCCAGAAAGTACAGCTTGAATTTTATGAACACGATCACCAGAAGCAATTAAATTTTTTAGAGTATCAATAATAGGTAAACCTGCACCAACATTCGTTTCAAATAGGAATGGAGCGTTATATTTTTTAGATACTTTTTTTAGTGTCTTATAATTGTCAAACTCAGAAGCACATGCAATTTTATTACAAGTGACTACCGCAATATTGCTTTCTAAATAATGTTGATACATTTTCGAAACAGCTTCGTTTGCTGTATTATCAACAAAAACGCTATTTCTTAAGTTTAAATCTTTGGCTTTTTCTAAGAAAAGATCTAATCCAGTTATTTCTCCTTCATTAACTAGCAAATCTTTCCAGTTTTGTAAATCTATTCCTTGTTCATCGAAATACATTTTTTTAGAATTCGAAATTCCAACGACTCTAATATTCAATTTTAATTGAGATTGAAGATAATCTTGTTGTTGAAGTAATTGAGCTAAGAAGCGATTACCAACATTTCCAACACCAGTAACAAAAAGGTTCAGTTGCTTAACATTGTCTCCAAAGAATTGTTCATGCAACGTATTAAGGGCTTTTTTAGCATTAGATCTTTTAATAACTGCTGAAATATTTTTTTCTGAGGCTCCTTGAGCAATTGCTCTAATATTTACATTATTCTTCCCTAATGCGCTGAACATTTTTCCACTTAATCCTTGATGATTTTTCATGTTATCACCCACAAGAGCAAGAATACTTAACTCCTTTTCAATGAAAACCGGATCAATTTTTTTCTGTAGAATTTCTACTTCAAATTTCTTGCTAATGCTTTCTACAGCTTTTTCTGCATCTTCTTCAAGTACGCCAACACAAATCGTGTGTTCAGAAGAAGCTTGAGTAATTAAAATAACATTGATATTGTCATCAGAAAGTGCTTCAAATAAACGTTTAGAAACTCCTGAAAGTCCCACCATACCACTTCCTTCAATAGTAAGTAAAGCAATATTTTCTATATAGCTAATTCCCTTAACGGAAGATGAAGTATCAGTATTTAGCGTGATAAAAGTTCCTTCATCTTTTGGAGCATTTGTGTTTTTAATTACTAAAGGAATTCTCATTTCTCTTACAGGTTGAATTGTAGGAGGGTAAATAACTTTTGCTCCGAAATGAGACATTTCCATTGCTTCTTGATACGAAATATGCTTGATAGGTTTAGCTTGTTTTACTATTGCCGGATTAGCAGTATACATACCACTAACATCTGTCCATATTTGTAATTCTTCAGCATGAACTGCAGCTGCATATATTGAAGCTGTATAATCTGAACCACCACGTCCTAAAGTGGTAGTTTGCCCGTCATAACATCTAGCAATAAAACCAGGTAAAACAACTACTTGATAAGAAGTTTCATTGAAGAAAGCTGAACAATTACTAAATGTCGTTTCAAAATCAACTTGAGCTTTTAAGTAATTATTATCTGTTATAATTAATTCTTGACTGTCTTTAAAAGTTGCATTAAAACGTTCTTTAGCAGCTTCAGAGATAATGTAAGAAGATAAACGTTCGCCAAAACTACTGATAATTGCTTTAGCCTTAGGTGATAATTCTTCTAATAAATAACAACCTTTATAAAGTGTTTTAAGTTGATGAAACAATTCATTTGTTTGCTGAATTACATCATTAGAATTAGATGTAATTAATTGTTCAATGGTTTCGAAATGATGTTGTTCTACTTCGTGTAGTAACTGTAAATAATTTTCATCTTTACTTTCAGCTAACTGAGCGCTTTTTAACAACTTGTCTGTAGTTTTTCCAAAGGCAGAAACCACGACTGCTAATTGATCTTCTTTAGATTTTTCTTCAATTATATTCAAAACTTTAGTAATGTTTTGAAAATCTTTTACTGATGAACCTCCGAATTTTAGGACTTTCATTTTTTATAAATTAAGGTAGAGTTAATATTGTTATGATTTAACTTGTTGTCTTTTTTAAAAAAGACGGTATACGAGAATTATATGTAGAAAAGCAACCCCTAAAGGGTTGTAATTGTTGTAGAAATAATTGTGTAAGTGAAAGTGAACGTAGAAGTTACGTTTTTAATTGAGGTGATATGTAAAATATTTGCTTTCACTGGGATAAATGTACTATTAATTTTTAAATAAAAAAATGCAGTCAATTTTATGACTGCAAAACATAGATAGATTTCTTGTTAATTTTAAAATCTGAACACCTTAAAAGTATTGATGTGTTAAATTATATTGTTTTTAGTTATGAAATTTGTAATTCTATATCGTTTTAGATTTGAGTAAATTTTAGATATGATAAAAATGATTTTTTACTCACTTTTTTTGAAATTCCATTCATTTTTGATGTAATGAAGCGCTTCAATTAATGCTTTTTTACTTGATTTCGGATTAAAATTTA
Organism: uncultured Tenacibaculum sp.; assembly: GCF_947495995.1. Taxonomy (GTDB): domain Bacteria; phylum Bacteroidota; class Bacteroidia; order Flavobacteriales; family Flavobacteriaceae; genus Polaribacter. Next base: position 837,163 of record NZ_CANMAX010000002.1, on the reverse strand, counting down.
ATTCTTGTTTCGCTTTAGAAATATCATAATCTTGTTTCAATCCATAGAACATATCAATATATTCTTTTTGTAATAAAGGTTCTTTTCCTGTTACAGAGCTACCAATTTTCATGAAGAAAGCAATAATGTATAAAAGTACTTTAGGAATTTTTGGAGGAGTTTTTAAGTTTAATTCTGGAAACTCATTGGCTGCAATACTAACACTTTCTTGTATAGAAGTATGTTTCTCATTTGCTAAAATATAACGTTCACCATCTTTTCCTTTTTTCATTGCAGCATAAGCACCTTTAGCTACGTCTTTAACATCTATCCAATTTAGTGTGATATTGGTATCGGCAACCATTTCACCATTTAAAATTTGTTTTACCAAACGATTAGAATAACTTAAATGATGTGCTTTATTCCCAATCATTGCAGCAGGAAGAATTAGAACAGTTCTTATATTGTATTTTTTCCCTAGTTGTAAAGCTAATTTATCAGAATCGTTTTTAGAATTGTAATACCAGTTTCTTCTATCCAAATTATAGCCATTTATTTCTTTAGCAGGAAGTTTGTTAAAGTTTAGAGCTGCTACAGAACTTACATAAACTATATTTTTGATCTCAGTTTCATTGGCGGCTTCAAAGAGTTTTCTAGTACCTTCAACATTATTTTCGTAAATATCCTTTTTAGGATTCTTGGACCACATTTTAAATGAAGCAGCGACAGCGTAAATATTATGAACTTTTTTAAAAGCTGTAAGCATTGAGCTTTTATCAGTAATATCTAGCTGCATTGTTTCACAACCTAATTCAATGAGAATTTGTTTGTTTTTAGGATTACGATAGGTTGCTATTACATGTTCACCTTTATCAATTAATAGTTTACATAAGTTATAGCCTAAATGACCATTAGCACCAGTAACTAAAGAGATTTCTTTCATATTATTAAAACTTTTAATCAAAATTGAAGTTTTAATTTCTCGAAAAAAATGACAAATGTTAGAAAGCTTGTTTTCTAATCCTGCTTAATGAAGAAGGCTCTATGCCTAAGTATGAAGATAAATCAACTACAGGAACTTCTTGTAGGAGAATAGGGGAGTTCTTTAATAGTTTTAAGTATCGTTGTTTGGCATTTAAAGTTTGAAAATCGTTTAAACGTTCCATTTTACAAGATAATGAAGCCTGCAAAATTTTATTGATAGCAATTTGAAAAGAGTTAGATTCTTTTTGAAGATTGTAAAATGCTTCTTGATTTATTTTATAAACTTCAATGTCTGTTATGGCTTGATAACTTTCGGAAGAAATTTCATTAATTATGAAGTTATCAAAATCTGTAAAAAAATGAAACGGCTCTATAAGATGTTTTACAATTACTTTTCCATCATCATTGGTAAAGCCTTTTACAAGTCCAGATTGTAAAAAATAAATATAATTTACTCGTTGTTGAGCAGTTAAAATAAAATCACGTTTATTAAATTTTTCATAAATGAAACTTTTTTCAATAGTTTGTGTTTCATAATTACTTAATTTTGCAAAACTATTTATAGCTTTTATTAGCTGTATCATTTATAGATTTAAATTAATTACTACTAAAAAAACCGCAATTTTTAATTGCGGTTTTTTGATATTTTAAAGTAAGATTAGTTTTTAGCTTTATTCTTAAACTGATTAAACTTACTATCTTTTTTCTTAGGCCAGCTGTTATTTGAAGTATCAACATCAGCAGTTTCTAAATCTGGATCTACAACAATACTTTTAATTTCTTTACTTGAAGTAAATACTCTGTATACTTTGTTGTCATTTCTTCTCCAAATCTGTGCAGGAAATTGCTCACGTTTTTTAGTACCATCAGCATAAGTTAATTCAACAATAATTGGCATAACTAGTCCTCCTGGCTTTTCAAATTCAACTTGATAAACATAGTTAGGAAGCTCTTTTAATTTAGCTTTCTTATCAGCTGGTAAACTATTTACATATGCAGTTACATCAGCAGCGTTAGCATCTTCTTTCTTATCAGTTAAGTAAACAAGTTTTCCAAGTGACTCAAAATAAGCTTTTGCTCTTGGGTTTGTTTTAATTAATTCTTTTACACGATTACTTTGCTTATCAGTAACGAATAAAGGCTTTACTTCTTTAATTCCTATGTCACAGTAATCTGTAGTGTAGAACCAACCTCTCCAGAACCAGTCTAAATCCATACCAGAAGCATCTTCCATTGTTCTAAAGAAATCTGCAGGAGTTGGGTGTTTAAACATCCAACGTTGAGAATAAGTTCTAAATGCAAAGTCAAATAACTCAGGTCCCATAATAGTTTGTCTTAACATATATAATCCAGCTGCTGGTTTTGTATATGCGTTTGGTCCGAAGTTTTTAACGTAATCTCCTTGAGACATAATTGGAGATAAGTTTTCTTGATCGTAACTCATGTAACGAACAATATCTTTTGGTAAATTGTTAGTATTAAAGTTTGGATCGTAATCTAACTCAGCTAAAATTTCAACAAAAGAGTTAATTCCTTCATCCATCCAAGTCCACTGACGCTCATCAGAGTTAACAATCATAGGGAAGAAGTTGTGTCCTACCTCGTGAGTAATTACACCAATCATTCCATTTTTAGTTCTTTCTGAATATGTTCCATCAGGTCTTGGTCTACCGTAGTTGAAACAGATCATTGGATACTCCATACCTTGTCTGTCAGCATGAACAGAAATTGCTTTAGAATAAGGATAATCAAAAGTTAATTTAGAATATTCTTCTAAAGTATTTGCAACTACTCTTGTAGAATGCTCTTCCCATAATGGATTTCCTTCTTTAGGATATAAAGAAACAGCCATTACAGTTTTGTTGTTAATTTTTACTGCCATAGCATCCCAGATATATTTTCTTGAAGATGCAAATGCGTAATCACGAACGTTTTTAGCTTTAAAATGCCAAGTTTTAGTTTTATTGGTTCCTTTCTTTTCGTTTTCTTCAGCTTCTGCTTGAGTAACGATTAATACAGGATCTTTAAAAGATTTTCTAGCTTTTTCAAATCTTTTACGTTGCTCTTTAGTAAGAACTTCTTTTTCATTTTGAAGATCTCCTGTAGCATCTACGATATGATCAGCAGGAACAGTAAGCTTTACATCGTAGTCACCAAATTCTAAAGCGAATTCACTACGACCCCAGAATTGCATATTTTGCCATCCTTCTACATTATCGTAAACACATAATCTTGGGAAGAATTGAGCAATTGTATAAGCTTTGTTTCCATCTTTAAATTGTTCGAAACCAGATCTACCACCATCAGTAACAGAGTTATTGATTAAGTAATTCCATTTTACTTTAAAAGTAAAACTAGAACCTGGTGCTAATGGAGTAGGTAAGTTAATTCGCATCATAGTACGATTGATAGTATGTGATAAATCTCTACCATCTTCATACTTTACAGCTTCAATTTTAAATCCAAAATCTTTTTTTGTTCCCATGTTAGTGCTAACAAACTGCTCTGGAGTTTGCCATCCACTAGCACCTCTAGATTCAGCTAAAGGAGTTTTAGAATCAGGAGCACGCATATTTTGGTCTAATTGTAACCATAAGTACTCTAAATTATCTTTAGAATTGTTTTTGTAAGTAATAGTCTCGTCTCCGTATAATTTATTGTTTTTTTCATCTAAACGAAGATTCATTACATAGTCAACTTTTTGTTGCGTGTATTGATGTCCAGGAGCACCAGAAGCCGTTCTTTGCGAATTAGGTGTAGCTAAAACATCTTTTAATTGACGAAACTTATTATTGTCTACATGACCTTTTTGAGGCTTTTTCTCAGCATCTTTACCTTGTTGGGCATATACTGATGAAGTGATAAACATCACAGCAAGTAGTAAAGCAGATAACTTTCTCATTATAAAATATTAGTTGATTTTAGAATAATTTTTGGAAATTAAAGAAATTATATTGGTTAGATAAAATTTGTTATAAAAATTAACAAACTTTTATTAAAAAAGCCGATAGCATTGCTATCGGCTTTTTATTTTATCCTTTGACCTTGTTTTTAAATTTCTGGAATTTTGTTTCCTTTTTTCTTGGCCATCTATTATTTGTAGTATCTACATCTGCTGTTTCTAGATCTGGATCAATTTCTATGTTTTTAACCTCTTTATCAGAAGAGAAAACTTTTACGATTTCATTATCGTTTAATCTCCATATTTGAGCAGGATATTTTTTTCTTTCCTTAGTTCCATCTGCATAAGTAAACTCAACAATTAAAGGCATTACTAAGCCACCTGGTTTGTTGTATGTTATTTCATAGTGATATTTTGATTTAGGATTTTTTCCTTTACCAAAACCTAATCCTTTAGTAGTGTCTTCAATAAAATCGATTGTGTCATCTTTTCCGTCTTGAGTATAGAATTTCTTTACACCTTTAATACCGATGTCAGTAACATCAGTTGTATAGAACCATCCTCTCCAGAACCAATCTAAATCCATTGCAGAAGCATCTTCCATACTTCTAAAGAAATCAGCAGGAGTTGGATGCTTAAATTTCCAACGTTTAGAATATGTTTGGAAAGCATAATCGAATAATTCTGGTCCCATTACAGTATTACGTAAAATATATAATGCTGTTGCAGGTTTACCATAAGCATTGTTACCAAAGCTGTATACATTATCTCCTTTAGACATTATTGGAGCTATTGTAGATTGGTCTCCATCCATATACTTGATAATATTTTTAGGTAATCCTCTTACGATTGGGAAATTCGGATCGTAATCTAGTTCAGCTTGCATTTCCATGAAAGAGTTTAAACCTTCATCCATCCAAGTCCATTTTCTTTCATCAGAATTTACAATCATAGGGAAGAAGTTATGTCCAACTTCGTGAACTGTAACTTTAATCATTAAATATTTAGTTCTATCAGAATACGTTCCATCAGGATTTGGACGACCTGGATTGAAACAAATTTGTGGATATTCCATTCCCATTTGACCATCTACAGAAATCGCTTTATGATAAGGATAATCGAAAGTGTAACGAGAATATGTTTTTAACGTTTGTGCAACTGCTCTTGTAGAATGATCTCCATATAAAGGATTAGCTTCTTTAGAATATAAAGAGTAAGCCATAACGTTTTTACCATTAATATCTACAGCCATAGCATCCCAAATAAACTTTCGAGAAGTTGCAAAAGCATAATCTCTTACATTCTTAGCAGAGAATTTCCAAGTTTTTGTTTTTTTAGATTTACTTTTTTCTGTTTTTTCTGCTTCTTTTTGAGTAACAATTAAAACAGGATTATCGTAAGTTTTTCTAGCTTTAGCTAATCGCTCTTGCTGCTTTTTAGTTAAAACTTCTTTTTCGTTTTGTAAAACACCAGTTGCTCCTAAAACATGATCTGCTGGTACAGTAATATTTACATCAAAATCACCAAATTCTAAAGCAAATTCACTACGTCCCCAGAATTGATCATTTTGCCATCCTTCTACATTATCGTAAACACATAATCTTGGGTAAAACTGAGCAATTACATAATTGTTATTATTGTCTTTTGGAAAATGTTCATAACCAGATCTTCCTCCTTGAGTTCTGTGGTTATTGATATTATACCACCATTTAATATTGAAAGTAAAAGTTCCTCCTGCAGCTAAAGATTGTGGTAAATCAACACGCATCATTGTTCTATTAATGATATAGGGTAATTTACTACCGTCTACATTTGTTACTCCCATAATTTTAAAACCTCCATCAAAAGGTTTTTCAGGATAGAAACGATCAAAATTACGTTTACTTATTTTTTTGGGAACTTTACTCGTCATAATATCTGGAGTCTTAGAATTAGCTGCTCTCATGTTCTGATCTAATTGCACCCATAAATAAGGTAATTCATCTTCAGAGTTATTATGATATACGATTTGTTCACTACCAGTAATTCTTTGCTTTTCATCATCTAAAATGATGTCCATTTTATAATCAACTTGCTGTTGCGTATATTTTTTTCCTGGAGCACCAGAAGCTGTATGTACTTCATTAGGTGTAGCTAAAAGATCTTCTAACTGTTTGAATTTATTTTCGTTAGTATGACCTTTTTGTGTTTTTCTTTGAATGTTTTGACTTTGAATAGATATTGTAAAAGCCATTGAAACAAGAAAAAACGAATAAAAGTATTTTTTCATTTTTTATTTGTGATTTGAATATGTGATGTGATAAAGTTAAAGTTTACTAAGTAGATCGCTAAAAATTTAACAAACCTTTATCATTTTTTTTGGTGAGAAATAAACTTTTTCTAGCACCATTAATTTTAGCTTTTATAAGATTTTGTTGATCTGAGAAGTGTTGAATAAGCACATCATTTTCTATGGCTATACTTTTTACTGAAGAAATATTTTTAATTTCTAAATAGAAATACACAATATTACCATCATATTCTTTTCCTAAAAAATCGTAGGTATATGGCTTATCATTTAATATAACCTTAAAATGTTCTTTTAAATAATTTTTGAAGTGCGTGTCAGCATCTTTAGCTTCAAGTTTAGTGTTTAACTGAAGATCTGTACCAAAATCAGTGTTAATTGCTTTTTCAATATCATCAACAAAAACATTCATAATCATTTCAACAGATTTGTTTTCTGAATTGTATTCAATTTCTGTTAAAGCGATATAATATTTATGAACAGTAAAGGATAAAAAGGAAATCCCAATAAATAGAATTAAAATTTTTTTCATGACTTGTAAATCAGCAAAAGCTGAGCCAAAGTACAGATTTTTTTTAAGTAGAAATACCTATCCTTTTAATTCTTTCAAATAATTAACACTTTTCTCTTTTAAGTTTTCAATTACTTTTAAATGTTCTTCACGTTGAACATTGGTTTTTATTTCATCGTCAATACTATAATTAATAAAGTTGAGAATTTGATCTTCAGGAATATTAATTACCTCTGTAAAATTTTCTTTACCAACAATATTCATAATTCTTTGTGGTAAATGATCGCGAAATATTTCTTGCTTGATACGTTGATCTAATCTTTTTTCTTCTTTAGAAGTAAATAAAGAAAACTTGGCTAAGGTTAAACCTTCAAAAGCTAATATAGGATCTGAAGCCATTTCAGATTCTGTTTTTTTCGTTGCACTAGCTAGCACAATATTATCAGTTACTTTAACATCTTTGAATTTAGTAGCCTTTTTTGATTTTTCAACACCTTCATCTTTTGGAGTCTTTTTTGCATCTGCTGTAAGTCTTTGTACAAGCTCAGTTCTTTTAACTATAATTTCCTCTAAAACACGTTCTTGAATTTCTAAAAGAATATTGATTTTCTTACGACCCATTGTAATTGAAGAGATCTTCATTTTTTGTCCGTAATGTTGTATCGATGTAATTTGAAGAACATCTCCTAATTGTGCATTTATTAAAAAGTGACCTTTAGCATCAGAAAAAGTACCTTCTGCAGAAGTTAAGTTAATCACGTGAGCGTTATCTACAATTCCTAAATTATCTGATATTGTACCATTTATTTCTATTCTTTGTGCATGAAAATAAGTAGATAGTAATATAAAAAGTAGTGTAATTTTTTTCATACTTAATTTGTTTTAAAATTGAAATAATTAAACACCATTAAAATACGAAAATTATTACTCTTTTTAGGTTATAAATTCGTGAAATTTATTCTTCATTTATGAGTTTAAGGTAATTTTTATGTTCTTTTATAAAGATATCCATAACCTCTAGCTTTCCACCATTTTTATAAATTTCTTCAATACCTAGCGGTTGACAATAAGAAAGAAAATGATAATACTTCTCTTTGGGTATGCCTAATTTTTTATAAAAAAAGTCTTCTCCTAAATCTTCTTTAATCAATGTAGGGAACTTTTCTTTGTATGCTATTTCTTTCTTTTGTTTATTAGATTTTGTAATACTAGAAAAAGCAGAGAATAATTTAAAAAGACTTACGCCTTCGAAACTTCTTGTAGGATCAGTAACATTTTTTGTGTGTTGTTGTTCTTTTTCAGTTTTTTCATAGTTTTCATTAGCTTCAATCTTAACATTAGAAAAATCTAAAGCACTTTTAGCTTTTACAAGTGCAATATCTTCCATTTTAGGATCAACTGTTTTTTGAAATTTATCAAATAGATTTTCATTGTCGATTTCTACTTCATTAAGCATATAGCTTTTTAGATAAACTTCGATTTCTATTTTTTTATCATTAAGTATTTCTTGAGTTATTAAAATCACTCTTTTATAATGTTGGATTGAAGTAATTTCAATTTTATCATCTAAGGAAACTTCAATGTTGAATTCACCTTTGTCATTAGATATTGTTCCTTTTTCTGAATTTACATTGTAAATATGAGCGTTTTTAACAAAGTCTGTCTGATCATTTAAGATACCAGCTAAAGAAATCGATTCTTGACTTAGAACTGATATACTAATTAGCAGGAGGAGTAGTGTAGTTGATTTTTGCACGATTTATTTTTCTTTAGATTTTTTAAATAGCTTGACTTGTTTTTGAAGAAATTCAATCATTTCAAACTCACTTTTGTAATACACATTTTTAAAGTCTTTATCGAAATGACAGAAATATAAGAAGTTAGAAACTTCAGTAGAATCTATTTTAAGTTGATTAATAATCATAGGTTTGTATTTATTTTCTACAGCGATCATTCTTTTTTCATTTTCAAGTAGTTCTCTTTTTTTCTTTAGTAATTTTAACCTACCAGAAAGTGTATTTATAATCAAGTCTAAAGGAATTAATCCTCCACTAGTAGAAGCAGTGTATATTTCACGATCTATTTGTGAAAGTTTTTTTGGAAAAGGATTAAAGCCCAGATTTTCCATTACAGTTTGTTTATCACTTTTTTTAACTTCTTTAGCATCTGATCCAAGATTACCTGTTAAATACGTCTTTTTTACTTCAACTTCTTCTAAAATATATTCTTTGAGATTTAATTCTAAGTCAAGTTTTTTGGTTTTAATATTTATGCCTGCTACAACAACATTTAAATCATTATGCTGAATCGAAGTAATTTTAATTTCATCACCCAGTTTAGCTGGAATCGTATAGTTTCCGTTAATATTAGTAAAAGTTCCTTGTTTTGATGTGATATTAATCACGTGAGCATCTACAACTTTTCCGAGTTTATCGGAAAGTGTACCAGAAATCTCTATTCTTTTGTTTTGAGAATATGATAACAGAGAAGATAGTAAAGTGAGATAAAGTAATAGTTTTTGCATATAATTAGTTGATATGCAAATAAAACAACTAAACTTCTTAAAAAGTTTTAACGACTCTGTAAATATATGTTAAATAGTAATAGTTGATTAATCCGTTATTTTAGACTTATTCTCTTTTTGTATGATGTTAAATAATTGTGCTTGATTTTTTAGAAACTGAATCAGTTCTAAGTTTCCTTTTTTATAAGCCTCAGTAAAGTTGTCATCAAAATGAGCAAAGTATAAAAATCGAGAAATTTTAGTAGAATCCACTTTCAACTCATTTACAATGTAGTCTTTATATGTAACTTTTAGTTGTTTTAACTTGCTATCATTATCTAAAAGTTCTTTTTGTTTTTCTAATCTATCAATTCTTCCAGAAGCAGAGTTTATAATGTAATCTAAAGAAGCTACAACACCCAAACCATATTGAATTCCTCCAGCATATGCTGTTTTAATTTCTCTTTCAATTTTAGTTAATCTTTTGGGATACGGATTAAAACCTAGATTTTCCATCACAGCTTGTTTATCACTCTTTTTAATTTCCTTTGAATCTGTTCCAAGATTACCACTTAAATATGTTTTTTTTACTTCGACTTCTTCTAAAACATATTCTTTTAAGTTTAGTACCAAGTCAAGTTTTTTAGTTTTAATACTTATACCAGCAACAACAACATTTAAATCGTGATGTTGAATAGAAGTAATTTTGATTTCATCGCCTAGTTTAGCTGGAATGGTATATTCTCCATTAATATTAGTAAAAGTTCCTTGTTTTGAAGTGATATTAATTACGTGTGCGTCTACTACTTTTCCAAGTTTATCTGAAAGCGTCCCCGTAATTTCTATCCTTTTATTTTGTGAATTGGATAGAAGTGAGCATGATAAAATAAGATATAGTAATAGTTTTTGCATAGAATCAATTGATTTACAAAGTAAAGACTATACTTCTTAAAAAGTTTTAATGAGTGTGTAAATATTTGTTAAATAAAAAAACTCGCCTAAAGCGAGTTTTTTGTCAAAAAATTAATCGTATAGTTAATTTTATTTTTTTCTGAAGGTTAAAATACGTTTTTCCTTTGTAGTATCACTTGAAATACCATCATCATAACTGAAATCTATATTTACTTCTAATTTTAATTCATCATCAGATAAGTTCAATATTTTTAAAATGTCAGATTCTGTGTTTTGATTTGGAGTAGTATCATTAACCACAATAGTATTACCTTGTAAAGACCAACTTAATGTGTCACCACCATGTATTGTATAAGTATCAGTTTCTTCACTGTTATTAACACCTACGGTAGTACTTACTTTAACTTCTGTATACTCACCTGATGAATCAAGTTCTTGAGGGTTAGTTTTAAACTCAATTTCAAAATTGTAATCTCTACCAGATGATGTATATTCTACTTCAGTAGTTTGGTTTTGAGTAACTGTCGTAGTTTTACCAGTACTTGCAAAAGAGATTAATTCCCATTTACCAATTAAATCTTCTTCAGTATAATTTTGAGAATTATCTGAATCATTATCAGAATAAGATTCCGTCTGTTCTAATGTTAAATAAACATCAGTTTTAACTTCAATAACGCTTTGTATTCCTTGAATTGTTTGTTCAATCCTTTCATCAACAACAAATTTTAATTTCATTATTTGATCTTCTAATGAAATTATTTCACCTTCTGTGACTACAGTTTCTTGATTTGTGTTTTCTGAAACAATTCTTAGTTTTCCATTAACAACACTCCAAGTTCCTGAGTTTAATCCTTCAACCGAGTTTGTAGGAATTTCTTGTGTAATACTTTGTCCTGCTAAATCTTGTGTTATTACTGAAGTGTACGAACCTGAAGCTTCAACTTCATTAGGGTTATTTTGGAAATCAAAAGTGAAATTATAATCCTTTCCAATAGCAGAAAAATTTGTAGAGGCACTAAACCCATTCGCAGTGTTAGTTGTAGTTCCTTCAGATTTAAAATCTATTAAGCTCCATTTTCCAGCTATACTATTTTCTTCAGCAGTATTTGTAATGTTTTCTTCGTCATTGTTTGTACAAGAAATAAAAAGTACTGAAATTGTAGCAATTGTAAATAATAGTTTTTTCATATTAAAATTTTAAAGTGGCGCGAATATAGGTTTTTTAATATTTTTGTTTGCAATCAAATACAATAAAATTGAAAAATCTAATTATAGCAAGTACATCAACCGTTCATGGCAGCGGATACTTAGAATATATTTTACCAGAATTATCAACTTTTTTCAAAAATGTAAATACAATTGTATTTATTCCTTACGCGCGTCCAAGCGGAATTTCTTATGATGTTTATACAGCCAAAGCTAGAGAAGCTTTTGAAAAAATAGGAATAACTGTAAAAGGAATACATGAGTTTGATAATCCTGTAGATGCAGTGAAAAATGCTGAAGGAATCTTTACTGGAGGAGGAAATACTTTTGAATTGGTAAATCAATTGTATAAGAATAAAGTAATTAATCCGCTTAAAGAAGCTATTGAAAACGGAACACCTTATTTAGGTACTAGTGCAGGAAGTAATATTTGTGGAATAACCATGATGAATACTAATGATATGCCGATTGTATATCCACCAAGTTTTGATACTATGGGATTAATTCCTTTTAATATTAATGCACATTATTTAGATCCAGATCCAACATCTAAACATATGGGAGAAACTAGAGAAACAAGAATTAAAGAATATCATGTTTTTAATGAAACACCTGTTTTAGGTTTACGTGAAGGAAGTTGGTTACAAGTAACTGACAATCAAATTTTATTAAAAGGAGAACATTCTGCTCGTTTATTTAGAAAAGATGCAGCAGCTATAGAATTAGAGACAGATACTGTAATTAAACAGGAAACATTGATTTAAAAATCGAATAATTTGTAATTTTGTGTTTTATTAACACAAACCTATGCCAGCAATTCAAAATATTAAGGTAGCTGTAGATGCAGTTGTTTTCGGATACGAAGCCAAAAAAATTTCGGTTTTATTAATAAAAAGAGGAGTAGCACCTTTTAAAGATTCTTGGGCATTACCAGGTGGATTGGTTATGGATGATGAATCTTTAGAAGACGCTGTAAAACGTGAATTAAAAGAAGAAACCGGAGTTAAATTCGATTATCTAGAACAACTGTATTCCTTTGGAAAGCCTGGTAGAGATCCTAGAAATAGAGTAGTATCTATCACATATTTTGGATTAGTACGTCCTAATCACTTCACTATTAAAGCAGACACAGATGCCAATGATGTACAATGGTTTTCATTAGATGATTTACCAGAATTAGCTTTCGATCATCAAACGATTTTAGATATGGCTAAAGATCGTTTAAAAGCTAAATTGCAATATCAACCTATAGGTTTTGATCTATTAAATAAAGAATTTCCGTTTTCAGACTTAGAAAACTTATACACTACAATTTTAGAACATAAGATTGATCGTAGAAACTTCAGAAAAAAAATATTGAGTTTTGAAATTGTAGAAGAAACTGATAAAATTCATCAGCAAGGTAGCGGTAGACCTGCCAAACTCTTCAAGTTTAATAAGAAGAAATACGATCAATTAGTACAGGAAGGATTCCACTTTGAAATTAAGATAGTGTAATTTTTACACAAATTATTTTGTCAGTTTGTTTTTATGTTTTAGTTTTGCGTAAAAATAACACAAAAATGATTTTCAATTTAGATTCAACATTTGAACCATTAGGAGGTAACCAAGTAACATTTAAATCGTTCACTTTTTCTGGAGGAGAACCTCATATTAAAATATCGTCCGATTTAACCAATGTTGAAAAAGTTACGATAACAACTAGAGTTACTTCTTTTAATGATATGGGATTGTTATTGTGTACAGTTGATGCTGTTAAAAGATGTGGAGTAAAAATAATCGATCTTTTTATTCCATATTTTCCAGGAGCAAGACAAGATAGAGTTATGATACCTGGAGAACCATTAACGGTAAAAGTGTATGCGGATTTGTTAAATAGTTTGAAATTAAATGAGATTACTGTTTTTGATCCACATTCTGAAGTTACTCCAGCAGTTTTAAATGATTGCAAAGTGGTAACTAATTATAAGTTCATTGAAAAAGTAATTGAAAAAATTGGATCAGAAGTGTTATTAATTTCTCCTGACGGAGGAGCTTTGAAAAAGATATATAAAGTGTCGGAATATTTAGGGGGAATTGCTGTGGTAGAATGTTCGAAAAAGAGAAATGTAACAAACGGAAAACTGGAAGGTTTTAAAGTTTACGAAGAAGATCTAAGTGGGAAGAATTGCTTAATTGTAGATGATATTTGTGATGGTGGAGGAACTTTCATGGGATTAGCAGATGAATTGAAAAAGAAAAATGCAGGTGATTTATACTTAGCTGTAAGTCACGGAATTTTTAGTAAAGGAGTAGAACATTTAAAAGAAAAGTTTACAAAAGTGTTTACAACAGATAGTTTTAAAGATGTTGAAGACGTTCAGCAGATAAAATTAGTAGAGATTCTGTAGTTATTCAAGAACCTAAAGATGAAACTAATTATATAACGTCATCACGAGGATACAAAGACGAAGTGATCTTTTAATTAATTAACTGATTGCTTCAATTCACTGAGTTACTTTCGCAATGTCAAAAAAATAAATTAAAAATGAAACTGAAATTAAAAAATTATAAAGAACAATTGAATGAATGGCCAGAATCAGGTCATCATATCATGGCTCAATACGATGAAGAAAAAGTAATTGTATATCAGTCATACAGACCAGCGATCGGGAATTTTGCTGTGAGAAACCAATTTTTTGGAGGTCCGTTCAAGTATACAAGAATGACTTGGATTAAACCAAACTTTCTATGGATGATGTATAGAAATGGTTGGGGAACAAAAGAAGGTCAAGAAGTTGTTTTAGCAATTCATTTAAAAAGAACAGCTTTTGAACGCTATTTGAGTCAGGCTGTGTATTCGAGTTATCAATCGCATTTATACGAAAATGAAGAAGCTTGGAAGGAAGAAGTTCAAAATTCAAATATTCGATTACAATGGGATCCAGATCATGATCCGTATGGAGCAAAACTAGAACGTAGAGCGATTCAATTAGGAATCAGAAACGAAGAAATAGTAAAATTTGGTAAAGAAGATATTATTGAAATAGAAGACATATCAGCATATGTAAATCAACAATATCAATTCGTATTAAACAAAAAATTAGATGCCTTAGAGCTTCCAGAAGAAAAACCATATTTGAGTTTTAATGATGAAGTGAATCAGTTTTTGAAAATCAATTAAATCAAAAACAAAGACTTAGGTAGAAAGAATAAATAAAGAAGAAATGAAAAAGTCAACACGAAAACTAAAAGCAGAACAGACTATTGAAATCATAGAAAAAGGATATTACACTATGCCTTTAGGTGAAAAAATAGATCTAAAAGAAGAAATTAATAATTGTATAGATAATACTGAATTGTATTTGTCTGAAGATTTAGATTATTTAAAAAGAAATTTAAAATTAGAAAATAATCAAAATACTGTATTTGAAGTAACACATGAAGATTCTGTTAGTGCTATACATAGAATAAATCAAGAAGAAGAAGGAAAAGTTATGTGTTTAAATTTTGCTTCAGCAAAGAATCCTGGAGGAGGTTTTTTAAACGGAGCTTTAGCACAAGAAGAAAGTTTAGCAGTTTCATCAGCGTTGTATGGAAGTCAAATGAGTGCTTACGATTTTTATGATACACATAGAAGTATGAAATCTTGTATATACACTGATGCAATGATTCATAGTCCAAATGTGCCAGTTTTTAGAGATAGAAGAGGAGAATTGGTAGCTGATTATTCAGTATGTGGATTTGTAACTTCAGCGGCTGTTAATTATGGTGTGGTTAAGCGTAAAGAACTACATTTAGTTGACAAGGTTAATGAAATAATGAATACAAGGATTGAAAAACTATTGAGTTTATGTGTCGAAAAGAAGTATAACACTTTGATTTTAGGTGCTTGGGGATGTGGAGTTTTTCAGAATGATCCTAATGATATAGCAAAGTTGTTTAAATCGCATTTTGAAAATAAGTTTAAAAATCAATTTAAAAGAGTAGTCTTTGCGATCTACTCAAAAAATGAAAAGTTTATAGAAGCATTTCGAAAAGAGTTTGATTAAATGATCTTTATTCCGTCATCACGAGGAAGGATGACGAAGTGATCTTTTAATTAGAGTTTTTAAATGAATAGATTGCTTCACTCCACAGAGCTCCGTTCGCAATGACGTTAATAATTATAAAACAAACAAAAATGAAAAAGAAAATAGAACAAACATTTTTAGGATTAGCAGTAGGAGATGCTTTGGGAGTTCCTGTGGAGTTTAAAACAAGATTTGAATTACAGCAAAATCCAGTAAAAACAATGAGAGCGTTTGGTTCTCATCATCAACCCAAAGGAACTTGGAGTGATGATAGTTCTTTAACATTTTGTTTGGCTGAAAGTTTATGTAAAGGTTATGATACAAAATCTATAGCTACAAATTTTTTACGTTGGTATAATGATAGTTACTGGACAGCACATGGAGAAGTTTTCGATATCGGAATTGCAACAAATACAGCAATAAATTCTTTCGCTAAAGGAACGCCAGCAACATTATCTGGTGGAACTGATGAATTTGATAATGGAAATGGATCTTTAATGAGAATTAGTCCGTTAGCATTTTATGTAAAAGATATGTCAATCGAAGAACGATTTCAAAAAGTGAAAGAAGTTTCTTCGATTACACATGGGCATATCCGTTCTGTGCTGAGTTGTTTCATTTATATGGAGTTCATGTTAGTCTTATTAAGCGGATTAGAAAAATTTGAAGCTTATAAAAGAATGCAACAAACCGTAAATAATTTTTTAAATGAAAACGCGATTTGTTCTGAAAGTGAAATCAATAAGTTTCATAGAATATTAGAAAATCCAATAGGTGATTATACAATTGAACCTGTATATAAATTGGAAGAAAAACAGATTAGTGGATCGGGTTATGTATTAAATACTTTAGAAGCGAGTTTGTGGAGTTTTTTAACTACATATTCTTATGCTGAAGCAGTTTTAAAAGCAGTGAATTTAGGTGAAGATACAGATACAACTGCTTGTGTTACCGGAGCCTTAGCAGGTTTATATTATGAAGAAGATAGTATACCAAAAGATTGGTTACATGATTTAGTAAAAAGAGAAGAAATAATCGATTTATCACATCGGTTTTCAAAAAGTTTAGAAAAATGAAAAATAGAATAGATTTAGCAAAAAGATCACTAACAGGTATTGCAATTGGAGATGCTTTTGGTGATAGTTTTTTTAGAGAAAGAGCAATTGTAGAATCTGCTTTAGAAAATAGATTCATTCCAGAAACAGAGTGGAGATATACAGATGATACAATTATGGCGATTCCTTTATTAAAATCTTTAGAGTTGTTTGGAGAAATAAATCAAGATTTTGTTGCAAATCAGTTCGCTCAAAACTTTTTGAAAGACAGACATAGAGGTTACGGACCATCAATGCACAGAAAATTACTAGAATTTGATGTTAATAAAAATTGGTTAGAAATATCAAAATCAAGTTTTAATGGTACTGGATCGATGGGAAATGGTAGTGCAATGCGAGTTGCGTTAATTGGTGCATATTTTTATGATGATTTAAGTAAGGTTGCAGAACAAGCAAAACTTTCATCAGAAATAACGCATTATAACAACGAAGCTATAGCCGGAGCAATAAGTGTAGCAATTGCTACTGCCTTATGTACAAAAAGTAACGAGTTAAATAAAGAAGCTTGGTTAGATACAATTATTGATTTTACACCAGAAAGTGATTTAAAATATAAAATCAAAAAGATTAAGCATTTACCTAAATCGTACGATATACGAACTATAGTAACTGCTTTAGGAAACGGAACAAAAATGTTGGCTCAAGATACTGTTCCAATTGCGTTATGGAATGTATATCACTATCTAGGAGATTTTGAAGAGTCACTTTGGAATACAGTTTCAGCATTAGGAGATAGAGATACAACTTGCGCAATAGTAGGAGGAATTAATATGATGTGTTCTAAAGAAAGTTGCGTTCCAAAACAATGGGGAAATGATGTAGAAAAATGGAACGAGAGTATTTTTTATAAATAAAGAATTTTAGAAAATGAAAAAGATAAAGTTATATAGACCTGTAGGAGAAAAAGAAATGCAATTAATAGCTGAAAGCGGATTTAAAAAATTTCCACCAAGATTAGAATGGCAACCTATTTTTTATCCTGTTTTAAATGAAGAATATGCTTCAGAAATAGCAAGTAAATGGAATACCACAGATCCTTTTGGAAACTATTTAGGGTTTGTAACAGCTTTTGAAATTTCTGAAGAAGAATTTAAAAAATACCCAATTGAAAATGTAGGAGGAATAATTCATAATGAATTGTGGGTTCCAGCAGATCAATTGGAAAGTTTTAATGAGTCGATACAAGGAGAAATTAAAACACTTAAAGTTTATATCGGTAAAGATTATAAAACTAGTGAAAGTTTACTTGTAAATGAAATTATGAAAACTGTAGAGAATTATAGAAAATGACAATTTTATAATTGCATTGTCACCTCGAGCGGAGTCGAGAGGTTTTTAATATGAACTTATTACAAAAGTAAAATATTGACTTCGCTCGATTAGACATTTAAATTATGTATTATGAAAATTGAATTACATAAAGGAGATATTACTAAAATAGCAGTAGATGCAATTGTAAACGCAGCAAATTCTAGTTTATTAGGTGGAGGAGGAGTAGACGGAGCAATCCATAGAGCAGGAGGAAAAGCTATTTTAGAAGCTTGTCAAGAGATTAGAAATCGCCAAGAAAAATGTAAAACAGGAGAATCAGTAATTACAACTGCCGGAAATTTACCAGCTAAAAAAGTAATCCATACTGTTGGTCCGGTTTATAACGGAGGAAGTCGATTAGCGTTGGAAAAAGAATTATTGATCAACTGTTATAAAAATAGTATGTTATTAGCGAAGGAACATGATTTAGAAACGATTGCTTTTCCGAATATTAGTACAGGGATTTATAAGTTTCCTAAACAATTAGCAGCAGAAATAGCTATTGAAACGGTAAAAGAATACCCAGTTGTAGAAAAGCTAATTTTTGTCTGTTTTGATGAAGAGAATTTTACGATTTACAAGGAGATTTTAAAAAAAGAAAAATGAAAGAGATAAAATATATAAAAGGAGATGCTACTTCACCTCAGGCAAAAGGAGTTAAAATTATAGCTCATATATGTAATGATTTAGGAGGCTGGGGAAAAGGATTTGTTTTGGCTATTTCAAAAAGATGGAAGGAGCCAGAGGCCAGTTATAGGAAATGGTATAGAGAAAGATCAGAAAATGATTTTGAGCTTGGAAATATTCAAATTATACAGGTTGAAAAGTTTGTATATGTATGTAATATGATTGGGCAAAGAGGAATGAAAACTGGAAGTAATGGAGTTCCAATACGATATGAAGCAGTTAGTAAATGTCTTGAAAAATTGTCTGATGTAGCTAAAGAGTTAAATGCTTCTGTACATATGCCAAGAATAGGATGTGGATTAGCAGGAGGTAAATGGGAAAAAATAGAACCAATTATCAAAGAGAATTTAATAAAAAATGAAATCGATACAATAGTGTATGATTTTAAATAAAAAAAGTGATTATTTGGAGTAAAAAACGAAGTGATCTATAAATCAATAAAAAGATTACTTCATTTCATTCGTAATGACGTAATAAAATATAAAAGAAATGAAACTAACAATACATGGATATTCAACAGCATTATTTTCAACATGGTACTTTATTGAAGAGCTTGGATTGTTATTTGATGCTGGTGATGGATTAATAGCAAATTTACTAGGTAAAGCTAATAAAATAAAGCATGTGTTTATTTCTCATGCTGATAGAGATCATTTAGGAGGTTTAATGCAATACAATCAATTATGTGCACATCGTAAACCGACAATTTATTATCCTAAAGACGCAAATTCATTTAGATTTTTAGAAAATTTCACTAGTCAATTTGATCCACATACATCAGGAACAATATGGAATAGTTTAGAAGACGAACAAGTTATTCAGATAAAATCTGGAATAGAAGTTTTATGTTTCGAAAATCAACATATAGATGTGAAAGATCAATTAAAAAGTTTGTCTTTTCAAGTATTTGAAACCAAGCATAAATTGAAGCAAGAGTTTACAAATTTATCTTCAAAAGAGATTATCGCTATAAAACAAGATAAAGGAGAAGATTTTATCAAAGAGAAGATTAAAAATTCAGTTCTAGTGTATTCGGGAGATACACCAGTGTATGATTATTCAAAATATGATAATTGTGGAGTGTTAATTCATGAAGCCACATTTTTAAAGAAAGAAGAAGTAGAAAAAGGTAATGACAAAAATAAACACAGTTCTTTAGAAGAAGTGTTAGAAATGGTGAGTCAGATCAATATTGAAAAACTAATTTTAGGTCATTTTTCATCACGATATGATATGCAACTGATCGATCAAACGATTAAAGAACTCATTACATACTATAATATTAAAATACCAGTATTTAGAGTTCCTTTAGGTCGATCTCAAAGAGATATTTTAAATCAAAAACCTTTGAATTAACTATAGTTAAAATTAGAGATTGTGTATAAGTATATAATGTCAAAACGACACAGTCGAGATCAATTAAAAACAAAACAAAATGAACGAAAGAGAAATAAAAAATATAAGTAAGTTTCTAAGTCTACTACTTAGACATCAACCTGATTTAATCGGATTGAAATTAGATGAAAATGGTTGGGCAGATGTAGCTGAACTTATTGAGAAATCGAAAAGAAAAGGAAAGTACTTTTCAATAGAAAAACTAGAAGAAGTAGTTGCTACAAATGATAAAAAGCGATTTAGTTTTAATGAAGATCAAACAAAGATTAGAGCCAATCAAGGTCATTCTTTAAAAACGATTGATTTAAAATTAGAAGCTATTCAACCGCCAGAATATTTATATCACGGAACGGTATCAAAGTTTATGCAATCGATAAAAGAAAAAGGATTGCAAAAAATGAGTAGACAACATGTGCATTTAAGTCAAGATTTAGAAACAGCAACAAAAGTTGGAAGTAGAAGAGGAGTTCCTACGATTTTAACTGTTCGTTCAGGAGCAATGCATGTGGCAGGATTCGAATTCTATCAATCTAAGAACGGAGTATGGTTAACTGATTATGTGCCAGCAAAGTTTATAGAATTCAAGTAGAAGAAATATCAAACTAGATTTTCGTCCGCCATCACGAGGAAGATTGACGAAGTGATCTTTTTATTGATAGTCTTTGAATATTATTTAAATAAAACGACTATGAAAAAAATTAATGTACACGACGAAATATTTTTAATAGAAAACTTCCTTTCAGAAGAAGAGTGTTTTGAGTATTTACTAAAATATCAGACAGTAGATTTTGAAGAAGCAAAAATTTCTGTAGATGGAAATCAGGTAATGAACAAAGGAATTCGTAATAACGATCGTTATTTGTTTTTTGATGAAGATTTAGGGCAAGATTTCTGGAATCGATTGCAAGATTTTATTCCTAAGCAAGTTGGATTTTATGAAGGAATTGGCTTAAATGAAATGTTTCGAGTATATAAATACACCCAAGGTCAACGCTTTAAAATGCACATTGATGGAAGTTACAGAAGGAATTTAGAAGAGCAAAGTTTCTATTCTTTTCTAATTTATTTGAATGATGATTTTGAAGGAGGAGAAACAGCTTTTAGAAACATTGGTACAGTAAAACCGAAGAAAGGAACTGCTTTAGTTTTCAGACATCGATTACGTCATGAAGGAAAAGAGTTAATTTCAGGAGTAAAGTATGTGTTAAGAACAGATGTAATGTATAGAAGGGTTTAAAAGTTAATTACGAAAAGTGTCATAAAGAGAATACACCTAAAAATCTACCGCAAGATACGTGAAGAATGAAAAGTTGTTTGAGCGATAGCGAGTTCTTTTCATTTAGTATCGAGGATATTATTTTTAGAGTGATATGATCTTAAGACTAGATTTTTTTGATTCTTTTTTCATCAATGGAAAAAAGAATGATAAATAAAGAAATAAAATGAAAGAGTTAAAAGAAATACTAACTAAAGTAAATTCAAAAAATAATAGAAATAACATCACGTTCCTAACAGGAGCAGGAATATCATCAGCAAGTGGAATTCCAACCTACCGAGGAACTGATGGAATATGGATAAAAGGAACGAAATATTACAAACCAGAATCGTTTGGAACTTTTGAACATTTTAGTAAGAATGCAGATGAAGTTTGGCAATACACATTTTTTAGAAAGAAAATGTTTGCAGAAGCTGAACCGAATGCATCGCATTTTAAATTAGTTGAAATAGAAAACACTTTACAAGATCGTTTTCATTTAATCACACAGAATATAGATAACTTGCATCAAAGAGCAGGATCTAAAACTGTATACGAAATACATGGTAATTTAAGAGAAATGCGTTGTGCAGATGAGTGTTCGAAAGATGTTTATGAAATGCCTAAAGAAATTCAGCTAAAAGCTATAGATGAGGATTTAAGTTACGATGAAAAGCAATTATTAGTGTGTCCAAAATGTGGAACAGATACGCGTCCGAATATTTTATGGTTCGATGAGTTTTATAATGAACGAAATTTTAAACTTCACACAACATTAAAAATAGCTAAAAATTCTGGAGTTTTAATAATTTTAGGCAGTTCTGGTGCTACTACTTTACCGAATAGATTAGTAGAACAAACAATTAAATATGGGGGAGCTGTAATAGACGTAAATCTAGAAGACAACAACTTTACAGAAAACTTCGAAGATAAAAAGCAGTTTTACAAGTTTAGAGGTACAGCGCTAGATTTTTTAACACAATTTCAAGAAGCATTATAAAATGGAACCAAGAACATTTACCATAGGAGATATACACGGAGGCTTATTAGGCTTACGTCAGTTAATTGATAAACTAGAATTACAACAAAACGATACGTTAATTTTCTTAGGAGATTATGTAGATGGTTGGAGTGAATCTGCTCAGGTTATCGATTATTTAATGAAATTAAGAGAAAAACACGATTGTATTTTCATAAAAGGAAATCACGATGAATATTGTGAAAACTGGTTAAGAAGTGGAATAACGAATGACATTTGGTTGTTTCATGGAGGTGTAAAAACAATTGAAAGTTATGAAGGATATACAGAATATGATAAACTACAGCATTTACAGTTTATAGAGCAAATGAAGTTATTTCATATTGATGCTGATAATCGATTATTTATTCATGCAGGATTTTCATCAATGCACGGACCGCAAAAAGAAGTATATGAATCTAATTTTAATTGGGATCGAACACTTTGGGAAACGGCAATTTCTTTAGATAAAACTTTAGATAAAAATTCACCATTGTACCCGAAACGATTGACTTTATTTCATGAGATTTATATCGGACATACACCAACAACTAGATATAATCAATTCGGACCAATGAACGGAGCTAATGTTTGGAATGTAGATACAGGAGCAGCTTTTAAAGGACGTTTAACGGCCTTAAATATCGACACAAAAGAGTTTATACAAAGTGAAGAGTTGTATTCATTATATCCAGATGAAAGCGGAAGAAATGAAAGTCCTTATAATGTTATTAAAAAGAAATATAATATTCCAGATTAATAAATTCTATAATTATTCGAAATGTGTAGTTAAAGAACAAACGTCAACCTGAATTTACCTGTGCTGAATTTATTTCAGTATTTCAGGTTCTCATCAAAATAAGATTGAAGAATATAATATTTTAAATTAATAATAAATATAAGCTGTCATTAGAAAATAAGCCTAAAAAACCACCGTAAGACACGTAAAAAATAAAAAGTTGTTTGAGCGTAGCGAGTTCTTTTTATTTAGTGTCGAGGATGAGATTTTTAGAACTTAATTTTCTTAAGACTAGATTTTTTTGATTCTTTTTTCATCAATGGAAAAAAGAATAATTAACTATTTAAACTAATCTCATGATTGTTATTCAAAGTAAAAGAAGAAAGGTAGAAAACATACTTAAAGATTTTCCAGATGCGGTTATAGTTGATGTAACTTCAAAAGGAGAAATGCCAATGGTAAAGTTTAGTCCGTTTTATCCTGTAGGAAATATTCCAATTCCTTTTTCTCAAGGTAAATTTTCAGCTTCTGTGGAAGGAATATGGCAAGGATTAAAAGTTTTTGAAGCACAAGATGTAGATGAATCAAAGTTTGAGGTTACTTCTATGAAAGGTTTAAAAAGAACAGTTCGAAAATTTGGAAAACCTTTAGGACATAGAAAAGGAGTGAAAGGAGAGGAACTGTTGGATTATATATCAGCAAGAAAGGAAATTTATTTGCCAATATATAATTGGGTTTTAGATCATGTTTTACAATATGAATTAAGTGAACTAATTGAATTATCGAAGAATAAAACATTAGTTCTTTTAGATTATGAAACTAATGAAGATATCGAAAATCCTAGAAAACCTCTATCTCATGCTGGATTGATAAAAATGAAAATAGAAGGAAGACTTTAAAGAATTAATAAAACAACGTCATTGCGATTGGAACTAGGTGAAAAGAAGCAATCTTTTTGTTTGATGTTAAATTATTCTAGAATAGAATAAAGAGATTACTTCACTTTGTTCGTAATGACAATTTATATTTAAGAATAAATAAAAAGCTATGAAATATTCAAATACAACTATACAAGAAAGATATAATACAGGAGAATATTTAAAATACGTATTCTTCTGGGGACATCAACCAAAGAAAGATGGAACTATTAGCAAATCATGTTTTAGTCAATGGTGGGAGTCTGATTTTGTTATCAACGGAATTACATACAAAACTGCTGAACATTATATGATGGCAGAAAAAGCTAGATTGTTTAACGATGATGAGGTTTTAGCAGAAATCTTATCCTCAAATCATTCGCATGATGTCAAACAACTAGGACGAAAAGTAAAAGGATTCAATTCATCAGTTTGGGATAATCATAAGTATTTAATTGTCTATAAAGGGAATTTAGCTAAGTTTTCTCAAAACGATGCATTAAAAGAATTTCTAATGAACACCAAAGATAGAATCTTGGTAGAAGCTAGTCCGTATGATAAAGTATGGGGAGTTGGTTTGGCTTCAGATTACAAGAATATTGAAAATCCGAATAGATGGAAAGGATTAAATCTATTAGGATATGTTTTAATGGAAGTTCGTGATAAGTTAGTAGAATAATGAATTTATATGAAATAGTATTAGGAATAGCAATTGGCGACGCTTATGGAGCAGGTGTAGAATTTCAAGATAGAAATTGGATAAGAAAACATGTTGATTTTTCCTCTTTTGTAAACGTAAGACACAAAATTCAAGTACCTGAAGAAAAGATAAGTGTATTCACTGAAAATTATCATGATTGGGAATATACCGATGATACCGAAATGACTATTGGTGTATTAAAAGCATTACAGTCTAAAGAAAAGTTTTCTGAAGCTTTATTAGTACAAAAATGGATTGAAGAGTATGAAAAAGGGAAACTAGAAAAAGGTTACGGACGAAACGGACACGGATCAATGCGTTGGTATTTTTCAGGAGAAAAAACTATTGAAGAAATTCGTGAATTTCAAAAAGGTCGTCCAAATCCTGGGAATGCTCCAGCAATGCGATCTGTTCCTTTAGGTTTAATAA
This sequence comes from uncultured Tenacibaculum sp., assembly GCF_947495995.1. Taxonomy (GTDB): domain Bacteria; phylum Bacteroidota; class Bacteroidia; order Flavobacteriales; family Flavobacteriaceae; genus Polaribacter. The sequence continues at coordinate 812,261 of NZ_CANMAX010000002.1, read as the reverse complement.
AAAGTGATCTTATAAACCAATATGCTGAAATCAATGCAAATGCAACGCATCCAAATATAAATGCCATATTATCTAGTCAATGTATCGCTAGAGCTACAGAGTTTTTAATTCAGAAGAATGGTAATGTAAAAGACATAATAGAATATTGTTTTAAAACAGTTTCATTAAATGAAGAATACAAGACATATTTACGTTTGATTGAAAATTTACCAGATTATAATGACTTGACAAATAATGATTTTGTCATTCTTTGTGGAAAACAACCAATTGAAGCTCCTTATTTTTTAAGTGGAATTCATGGAATGCCTTCAGATTCAAAATATACAGCAGGTTGCGTTTTATATATTTTAAAACAGAGTACAGATACTTTTGATGCGTTACAAAAATCAATTGATTTAGGAGGAGATGTAGATTCAGTGGCTTCTATTACAACTGGTATTATGGCTGGAATATATGGCTTAGAAAGTATTCCAAACTACATGATTGCTAATGTAGAAGGAAAAAATTACTTTAAAAAAATAGCTAAAAACCTTAAATTTTAATTTTATTGCGTAAAAATAACGCAAAATATTTTGTAGATCTGTTTTCTTGATTTATATTTGTGTTGTAATTACGCAAATAGATTTGTTTGTGATAAAATAAATAGTATGAGTGAAGAATTAAAACCAAGATTTGTTGATGCCTTACGAAGGAATAACGATCAAATTAGAGAAGACAGAGCCAAAACTATTGGAGAAGATGCAGAATTAATCTATCGAAGAAGAGTAGAAGACATCGAGTTAAAAATTAAAAGATTAACTAGAGAACAAGAAGGAGCGATAGACATCAGTCCATTAGATAAAAACAGTTTAACGTTTGCAGATTTTGACCCGGAAAGTTTTGTGATAAAAGACATAGAATTATCCTTAAAAATCAGAAACTTAAACATTCAATTAGAAATTGCACAAAAACGATACGAATACTTATTCGGTAAAAAAATATAATTATGGGAGGAACTAGATACAATTTAAGTAAAAGAGCTTTAAAAGCACAAAAGGAAGGTTATGCAAGCAAGTCAATGAATGAAATCTTCAAGCAAAATAGAGAAAGACGTGCGCACAACTCAATGAATCCGAATGGAGTAGATTTCAGAGAAGCAAGAGATTCAGAAGTACACCCAAATTCATTTCCAGTAATCTTAGCACTAGATGTTACAGGAAGTATGGGACATATTCCACACGATTTAATTAAAGAAGGTTTACCTAAGTTAATGGGTGGAATTATTCAAAATGGAGCAGAAGATGTCGCTTTATTATTCTTAGGAATTGGAGATCATGAATGTGATAGTTATCCATTACAAGTTGGTCAATTTGAATCTGGTGATGAAGAATTAGATATGTGGTTAACGAGAACTTATATCGAATCTGGTGGAGGTGGAAATGCAGGTGAAAGTTACTTGTTATCATGGTATTTCGCTGCTTTTCATACCAAAACAGATGCTTTTGAAAAGAGAAATCAAAAAGGAATTTTATTTACGATTGGAGACGAACCTAATTTGAAACATTTACCAGCTTCAGCAATACAAGAAATTATGGGAAGTGGTCAGCAAACATTTTCAGAAATGGAACTGTTTCAAGAAGTTCAAAAGAAATATGATGTGTTCCATATTAGTGTTAATCATTCTGGAAGAGCTATTCAAGCAGAAAAAGGCTGGAAACAGTTATTAGGAGATAATTGTATTTCTGTAAGTGATTATAGAACAATTCCTGAAGTTATTACAAAAGTAGTATGTGAAAATTATCCAGCAGCAAGAGGAAAAACAGATATTTCAGGAGTAAATTTTGATGATATAGAAATGTTATAAAGATGAAAAAAGCAAAAATAGTTATAGGATTAGGTTTTGGTGACGAAGGGAAAGGTATTACAACAGATTTTTTGTGTACTAAAAATCCTGAAGCTATAGTAGTTCGTTTTTCGGGCGGACAACAAGCAGCGCACACGGTTAAAATTGGAGACAGAAAACACGTACACTCTAGCTTTTGTAGTGGAGCATTACGCGGATTACCTTCTTATTTTAGTGAACACTGTACTATTCATCCTACTTTTTTGCATACAGAATTACAAGAATTAAAAAAGAAGAAAGGCAACGTTACTTTGTCAGTTCATCCATTGGCAAAAGTAACGACTCCTTTCGATGTTTGGTCTAATAGGAAAAACAGTAAAAATTTAGCTCACGGAAGTTGCGGTAAAGGAATAGGGGCAACGATGAAGAGAAATGAAGGTCCGTATAAATTGTATGCAATCGATTTGGTCGGTCCTAAATCTATGCTTTTAGAAAAACTAAACAGTATTGCAAACTATTACGGATTATTTGATATTCCAGAATTGGCAAATGAAGTAGCATATTTTTTAGATTGTGTTTCCGATTTAGATATAAAAATTAAAGATTATTCTTTCTTAAATACATATGAAACTATTATTTTCGAAGGCAGCCAAGGAGTATTGTTAGATATGAATCATGGTACGTTCCCTAATGTTACTTATGCAAATACAACAGCAAAAAATGCCATTGAGATTTGTGAAAAGTTAAACATTGATGAGATAGAAACCTATTATATCACAAGATCTTATGCGACACGACATGGAAATGGTTGGATGCTAAATGAAGAAGAGTTAGAATTGGTAAATACAGAAGAAGAAACCTGTGTTTACAACGAATTTCAGAAACATTTGCGAACAGCTAAACTAAACATACCGTTGTTATTACACGCGAAAAATATCGATCAGATTTATAATAAATCAAAGAAATCAACTTTAGTAATGACGTGTTTAGATCAATATCAACCAGAATTAAATTGGGAGTTATTAAAAGAACATTTTGATGAATTTTATGGCTCTTACGGTGCAGAATCAACAGCAATTAAAAAAATAAACATATGAATCCCTTATTATATACAGACGGATACAAAGTAGATCACAGAAGACAATATCCTGATAATACTACTTTAGTTTATTCTAACTGGACACCAAGAAAAAGTAGAATTGAAGGTGTAAATGAAGTTGTATTCTTTGGTTTACAATACTTTATTAAAAAATATCTTATTGAAGATTTCACTAAAAACTTCTTTCAACAGCCGAAAGATGAAATTTCTAAAAAATATGCTAGACGTATTAATAATTATATAGGAGGTAATCAAGTTGGTGTAGCACACATTGAAGCGTTACATGATTTGGGATTTTTACCAATGGTAATTAAAGCATTACCAGAAGGGGTTTCTGTCCCTATCCGAGTTCCAATGTTTACCATGTATAATACGTTACCAGAGTTTTTTTGGTTAACAAATTATTTTGAAACTTTATTATCTACAACAATTTGGATGCCTTGTAACTCGGCTACGATAGCTAAACAGTATCGTAATATATTATGCAAATATTCTAAAGAGACTTCTTCAGAATTTTTGGCTGTAGCATTTCAAGCTCATGATTTTTCTATGAGAGGTATGGCTGGTTTAGAAGCAGCAATGCTTTCTGCATCAGGACACTTATTAAGTTTTTGGGGAACAGATACGATACCTGCAATCGATTTTCTTGAGGAGTATTATAATGCAGATTCTGATAATGAAGTAGTAGGCTTTTCGGTAGCAGCAACTGAACACTCTGTAATGTGTATGGGAACGAATAGTGGAGAAGAAGAAACATTTAAAAGATTAATTACAGAAGTGTATCCTAAAGGAATTGTTTCTATTGTTTCTGATACTTGGGATTTATGGAAAGTATTAACAGAATATCTTCCGAACTTAAAAGAAGAGGTTCTGGCTAGAGATGGAAAAGTAGTTATTCGTCCAGATAGTGGAGATCCAGTTGATATTATTTGTGGAAATCCAAATGCGACTTCAGAAGTTGAACAAAAAGGAGTAGTAGAATTACTTTGGGATATTTTTGGAGGAGTTACAAATGAAAAAGGATATAAAGAATTAGATGCGCACATCGGAGCTATTTATGGTGATAGTATCACTTTAGCTAGAGCAACTCAAATTTGTGAGCGATTAAAACAAAAAGGATTTGCATCTACTAATGTTGTTTTAGGAATCGGTTCTTTTACATATCAGTATAATACTAGAGATACGTTTGGATTTGCTATGAAGGCAACCTACGGGGAAGTAGCTGGAGAAGGAAGAGCCATTTTTAAAGATCCAATTACAGATGACGGAACTAAAAAATCAGCGAAAGGATTAATTAAAATTGAAAAAGAAAATGATACGTATAAATTAGTTGATCAAGTTTCTTGGGAAGAAGAACAAAAAGGTGAACTAAGAGAAGTATATAGAGATGGAAAATTATTAATTGATGATAGTCTATCAGCAATTAGAAATAGATTATTATAAAAAAAAGGAAGCAATTTGCTTCCTTTTTTATTTTATATAATGTAGATATAATTAACTATTTCTACGTTTATTAGCGATAAGTGTATTCTTTAATAACATTGCTATAGTCATTGGTCCAACACCTCCAGGAACTGGAGTGATAAATGAAGATTTCTCTGCTACTTCATCAAAAGCAACATCTCCAACTAATCTAAATCCACTTTTTTTAGAAGCATCAGCAACTCTAGTAATTCCAACATCAATTACAACGACACCTTCTTTTACCATATCACCTTTTAAAAATTCAGGAATACCAATAGCTGCAACAATAATATCTGCTTCTTTTGTAATTGCTTCTAAATTTTGAGTTCTACTGTGTGTCAATGTAACTGTTGCATTTCCTACTTTTCTCTTTTGAGAAAGCAAAATACTCATCGGACTTCCAACGATATGACTACGTCCAATAACGACTACATTTTTTCCTGAAGTTTCAACTTCATAACGATCTAGTAATTCTAAAATTCCGAATGGAGTTGCAGAAATAAAAGTTGGTAAGTTTAAAGCCATTCTACCAACATTTTCAGGGTGAAAACCGTCTACATCTTTAGCAGGATCTACAGCTAATAATACCTTTTGTTCGTCGATATGTTTAGGTAAAGGTAACTGTACGATAAATCCATCAATATCATTATCGACATTTAAAATTTCAATTTCATTTAACAATTCAGCTTCAGTAGTTTCTTCTGGTAGTTGAATTAAAGTCGATTCGAAACCTACACGCTCACATGCTTTTACTTTAGCATTTACATACGTTAAGCTAGCTCCGTCGTTTCCAACGATAATTGCAGCTAAATGTGGTGCTTTTTTCTCATTTCTCTTTAACTCTCCAACTTCTAAAGCAATTTCTTCTTTAATGTCTGCAGAAGTCTTTTTTCCGTCTAATAAAATCATTTCTTGTTGTTAGTGTGTTGTTTATGTTACGTAAATAAAAAAGAGAAGTGGGCACACTTCTCTTCTGTAATTTTTTATCTCATTCCTCGCATCATCTGCATCATTCTTTTGCCTCCGCCGCCTTGCATCATTTTCATCATTTTGCTCATTTGATCAAATTGTTTCATGAGCTGATTTACTTCTTGTACCGAGGTTCCAGAACCTTTTGCGATTCTCTTTTTTCTACTTGCGTTTATAACAGAAGGTTTACTTCTTTCTTCAGGAGTCATTGAAAAAATGATTGCCTCAATTCCTTTGAATGCATCATCATCAATATCTACATCTTTTAATGCTTTTCCAGCACCAGGTATCATTCCAACTAAGTCTTTCATGCTACCCATTTTCTTGATTTGCTGAATCTGATTTAAGAAATCGTCAAAACCAAATTGGTTTTTAGCAATTTTCTTCTGTAATTTTCTAGCTTCAGCTTCATCGTATTGTTCTTGAGCACGCTCAACTAATGACACAACGTCTCCCATTCCAAGGATACGATCAGCCATACGATTCGGGTGGAATACATCAATTGCATCCATTTTTTCACCTGTACCAATAAACTTAATTGGTTTATCAACTACAGATTTAATAGATAATGCAGCACCACCTCTTGTATCACCATCTAACTTCGTTAATACAACTCCGTCAAAATTTAAAACATCATTAAAGGCTTTGGCAGTGTTTACTGCATCTTGCCCTGTCATAGAATCTACAACAAATAATGTTTCATTTGGATTAACAGCTTTATGAATATTAGAAATCTCTGTCATCATTTCTTCATCAACAGCTAAACGACCAGCGGTATCAATAATCACCACATTTTTACCGTTTGCTTTTGCATGCTTAATTGCATTCTGAGAAATTTCAACAGGATTTTGGTTTCCTACTTCAGCATAAACTTCAACACCGATTTGTTCTCCAACAACTTGTAACTGATTAATAGCGGCAGGACGATAAACATCACAACCTACTAATAATACTTGTTTAGTTTTCTTGTTTTTTAAGTAATTGGCTAGCTTACCAGAGAAAGTTGTTTTACCCGATCCTTGTAAACCAGACATTAAAATTACAGTCGGACTTCCACCAAGGCTGATACCAACAGTATCTCCACCCATTAATTCAGTTAACTCATCTTTTACGATTTTTACCATTAACTGACCAGGATTTAACGTAGTTAATACGTCTTGTCCCATGGCTTTTTCCTTAACCGAGTTTGTGAATTGTTTTGCAATTTTAAAGTTAACATCGGCATCTAAAAGTGCTCTACGAACTTCTTTTAAAGTTTCGGCAACGTTAACCTCATTTATCTTACCATGACCCTTCAGCGAGTGTAGAGCCTTATCTAATTTTTCACTTAAATTATTAAACATCGATGTCTGCTACATTTTTTAGAGGCACAAATATAGGTATTTTAAGAGTAGTTTTCAATTAAATCTGTTGTGTGATGTTCAGTATGATGTGCTGTCCACATAATTATTTCGCGAAGTGGCATTTTTCCTAGTAATGGATGAGGTAAAATTAAGTTGTCAAGTTTATAATTACTTAATTTTTCGGTCTTGTATTGTAGTTTTTTATTTTGTTTTTTGAGCGTAGTTACAAGTTTAATTAACTTCTTTTCATCAGGTGTGCTTACTTTGCTGTTAAAATCTCTAGCCTTGTCTTTATATTTTATTAGTTTTTCATTGTATTTATTTACAATCTCATCGTAAGTTCTTAGTTCTCTATTCGTTGTTCCAAATTTTGCTTTTAAAATAAATGAGGGTAAACTTAAAGCAAGATTTAAAGGTTTTATAGAATCTACAAGATGCTGAATTTGTTGTCCTGCTGTCCATCTATTTTCTGGACCTTTTTCCCAATAATTTCCATCTTGCTGTGCAATCCATTCAAATAATTTTTGATGTTTTTCTTCCAGTAAATTTGAAATTGATTTTTTATCCATATTCGTGTAAAATGAAATGTATTTTAAAGATATAAAATTAAATTTTACAATTGACTACATTAAAAATACAGTTGATTACATTTCGTTTTTTTTAAGTGTAATCATCAAATACTTTTGAGCTTGTAAAACAAAAAATAGTAATTATGAAAACAAAATCAATCATATTAACGTTACTTATAATGTTGTCTTCTATCGCATTTAATGTAACAGCACAGACAAACATAAAAATCTATGGTAAGAACGGTAATTTAAAACGAAACATAGGAAATGTTGACTTATTCATTAAAGGTAAAGGAAACTTTAAAATAGAATATGAAGGTGATATTGAAGTTTCTGATGATGATAAAGAAATCGTATCTATTTCAAGAGGTGGTTTTATAGAAATTAAAACATCAAGCTTTGGAAAAAAGAGAAAGTTAGTAATTGAAGCAGAAAGAGGCGATTTAAATAGAAAATATTACGTAGGTAGAACAGAAAAAAGTTTCGAACCTGAAGGAAAATCTTGGTTAGCTGAAATTCTACCAGATATCATTAGAACTACAGGAATTGCTGCAGAAGCTAGAGTAGAACGTTTTTACAATAGAGGAGGAGCTACAGCTGTTCTTAACGAAATAAATGAATTAAAAGGAGACTATTCAAGATCAGCATATTTTAGATTGTTGTTAGAAAGAGATTTAAAAAGTTCTGATTTAATAAAACTATTGAGTTCTGCTAGTAAAAACATTACTTCTGACTATTATTTATCAAATATTTTACAGAAAAATCAGGATAAGTTTTTACAAAATTCAGAAACTATTTCAGCTTACATAAAAGCTACTAAAAGTATAAAATCTGATTACTATATGTCACAAGTATTAATGAATGCCATTAACAGTAAAAAAATCACAGACGATCAATTAGATGAATTATTAGCAATTTCTAATAATATTGATTCAGATTATTATTTATCTGAGGTATTAAGAAAAATACTTAACAATAGAAGTTTGAATAAATCGAACATGAATAAAATCATGAAACTTTCTAGCAAGATTGATTCAGATTATTATAAGAGTGAAGTATTAAAAGAGGCATTAAAGAAAGAAGACTTATCTAAAGAAAATTACAATGTTTTTATTGCATCTTTAGGTGATGTAGATTCAGATTATTACGCAGCAGGAGTTATAAAAGGTTTATTAAAGAAAGATTTAGATGATAAAACTTTAAGTGAATTGTTAAGTTTAATTGAAAAGAATGTAGATTCTGATTACTATGCTTCTGAGGTTTATAAAAAATTAGCCAAGAAAGATTTAACGGAAAGTCAATTAATCAAAGTTTTAGAAAATTTAACTTCAATAAGTTCAAGTAACTATTTATCATCTTCTTTAGTAGCATTTGCTCCGAAAGTGAAAAAATCTTCGCAACGAGTTAAAGATGCTTACATGGAAAGAGCTAAAACTATAAGTTCAGATTTATATTTAGGAAAAGCAATGAAAGCTGTTTACTAAATAGTATAAATTTTTAAAGTAGCTAGACATCTCTTTGATATTTAGCTACTTTAGCAATGAGATAAAATAAAATCAACTAGCGCTTAACTTCATGAAAAAAAATCTCTTGATTATAAGTATTGGATTAATACTTGGGGTTTCTATTGGATATTACATGCTAATTAGTGAGCAACAAGTACAACGTATTCAAACGTCTATACTTTTATTATTAGGTGTTTTAGGTATTGTTGTTGCGTATTTAAATACGGTAATTTCAAGTTTTTTAGATAAAAACATTTCATGGAAAAAAAACGAAGGCTTACGATTGTTTTCTGGAATTGTAATTCATTTTACTATTACTTTTTTAGCTAGCTATTTTGCCTGTTATGCGTATGTAAATGTAGTAGGTAATATTACAGATTTCTCTGAATACAAATTGTCGTTTATCAAATTGGGAATTTTGCTATGTATTGTCACTATTTTGTTTCAAGTTATTTACTTTGCTTTGTATTCTTACTATTCATATGCGACTTTACAGATTGAAGCGGTAAAATTAGAGCGAAATCAAATTGAACATCAGTTTGAAGCACTAAAATCACAATTGAGTCCACATTTTTTATTTAACGGATTAAATACAATTTCATCTTTAACTCATAAAGACAAAACAAAAGCTTCATTGTTTGTTAGAAAATTAGCTTTAATGTATCACTATGTTTTAAAGAGTTACATTGTAAAACTTACTAATTTAGAAAAAGAAATAACTTTAGTTGAATCTTATAATTATTTAATTTCTAATAGATTTAGCGGTAGGTATAATTGCGAAATTTCGATATCTCCTGATATCTTAAAAACTCATATTCCGCCATTATCAATACAAATGTTAGTAGAAAATGCGGTAAAACATAATGTAATGAGTAATGAACATCCTTTAGAGGTGAAAATTACCAATGATGAAGAGTTTATTTACATCAAAAATAACATTACATCTAAACCTAAAAATATAAGCTCATTTAAAATCGGATTAAAAAATATCAATAGTCGTTACTTACTACTCACAAAGAAAAATATAGAAGTAACTAATGGAGAAAACTTCTTAGTAAAACTACCGATAATTCGATGAAAAAGTTATTTATACATAAACCACTGTTTCGATTGTTAAGTCCTGTTTTTAATGGGGTAGTTGTGTATTTACTAATCTTATTGGTGAATAATAACGTTGCACAAGTTCAAGAAGAATTTTTAAGTGAAGAACTTTACGTTTGTATAGGTTTATCATACATAGTTCAAGAATTTTCTAGACTGTTATTGTTACTTATCAAAAGATTTGAATTGATAAAAAACACGTTGTTATCACTATTAATTCAAGCGTTAAGTTCTATTATTTTATGTATTGTAATAGTAACTTTTTTTATCAGTATTTACTATAAACAAGTATTAGGTTTTTCACCTGCTTTTGAAGAGTTACTATTGTTCAACAGTGTTTTTAGTGCGATTAGCATTATATATGTTTTACTGTTCTTGAGTCATGAATTTTTACATAAAATCAATGAGAAAAAATTAACAGAAGAGCGTCAATATCTTCAGTTAATTGAAGACGAATTTAGAGAATTTAAAGAAGGTATTAATCCTGATTTATTATTCGAGAGCTTTGAAAATTTATTAGTACTAATACAGAATGATCCAGATAGTGCAGATGATTTTATAGACCATTTAGCTACGATTTACAGATATATTTTATCGAGTAAAAATCAACAATTAGTTCCTGTTGAAGAAGAATTAGAAACGTGCGAAATATTGGTGAAACTATTTAATTATTTACCCTACAGAAACATCAGTATTATAAATCAGCTCGAAACCGAATTCTTAGTTGTGCCAAGAAGTTTGTTATTTATAATTGAACAGATTATTCGAACAACTATAATTTCTTCTAGTTTAAATTTAGAAATTGAACTTAAAGAACACAACGAAAGTTTTGTTTTGTCGTATGTAATCAATGATAAAATTACATCACCATTTACACAGCAAAATTTAAAAGAAATTCAACGAGTTTATGCTATTTATAGCGATATAGAAATAAAGTTAGCGCAGACAGATTTTAAAAGAACAATTACTTTTCCTAAACTAACTATTAAAAACTAAACCAAACCAATGAAAATTGTAATTATTGAAGATGAACCTTTAGCAGCAGAAAAACTAGAGCGATATCTTTTAAAATACGATACAAATATTCAAGTTATTGCAAAACATGAAAGTATTAGTAAGGCTGTAGATTGGTTTCAGTCTGATAATGATTTTGATGTTGTATTCATGGACGTGCAATTAATTGACGGATTAAGTTTTGAAATTTTCAATCAAACTATAATCAAAAAGCCAATCATTTTTGTTACAGCTTTCGACGAATATGCAATTGATGCTTTTAAAGTAAATAGTATCGATTATATACTAAAACCAATCACTTTTACAGATATTTCAAAAGCAATGACAAAATTAAAGTCAATGCATAATTTATTTGTGAAAAACGAAGCTATTACTAATGTTGCAGAAAGTTTAATTACTAGAAAATATAAAGATCGCTTTTTAGTAAAGCTAGGAAATCATATCCATTCTGTAAAAACGGAGGAAATTTCTCTGTTTTATGCTGATGGAAGAACGGTTTATTTGGTTACGAATACAGAAAAAAAATACATATTAGATTTTAAATTAGAAGATCTTGTAAAGGTTTTAGATCCTAAGAACTTTTTTAGAGTAAACCGAACATTTATAATTAGTATCAATGCAATACAAGATGTTTTAGTGTATTCAAATAGTAGATTAAAAATTATAACATCTTTTAAAGTAGACAAAGAAATTATCGTCAGTAGAGAAAAAGTAGCCCAATTTAAAAATTGGTTCGAAGGAAATTAACGAGCTATTTAATAGCTCGTTTTTTATGTCTTCTGATTCCTAAAATTAATCCACCAATACTAACAGATAAAATACCAATTAACACGACTAAGAGATCTTTTCCGTCATTCACAAAACTAGTGCCTAGTGTAATTAAAAGAAAAGCAAATCCCATAAATGTCCAAATGCTATCCGATTCTAATCTGTTTACATCAGGAAAATTAGGTTCTTTGTTTACCAATACTTTTAAGGTATCCCAATCCCAAATCAATAATAAAATATTGGCCAAAAGCATTAGTCCAGTTATAATTGGTGTTCCTCTAAAATCATAAGAAATGGTAATTACAAAAACATTAGCTATCACAGGAAAAAATACAACAGCTCCTAATTTAGAATAACGTTGTGTCATAAGTAATAACCCTGCAATTAATTGTCCAACTCCTATAAACTTCCAATACAAGCCAGATTGATATAAAGTTTCAAAAAAATGCCAAGCGGTGTTGATCGGATTTTCTGCACCGCTATCGGTCGTAAATCGTCGACCTTGAATTTTTTTTAAGCTAGCAAATACAAAAGCAAATCCTATTAAATACCTAGTGTATATAATAAATAACTGCGGTAATAGTTTATTTTTCATCTCTAATTTTTTACTTGGTTACTAAAAACGGAGACGAATATGACTAAGCTTTGTTACAGAGTTTTACTGCTTAATTTTATATAAAACACAAGATTCTAGATTCGGATATTCTTTTAATAAAGGATGATTAAAAGTGCTAGCTTTTTGCATTCCTATTTTCTCCATTACTTTTATTGAAGGAATATTGATTGAAGGAGCGACAGAAACAATTTCAGGTAACTTTAAAGTTTCAAACCCGTACGATAAACAACGTTTGGCACCTTCAGTTGCGTAACCGTTTCCCCAGAAATCTGGTAACAAACGCCAACCAATATCCGTAGAAGGATTAAAATCTGCTTTATAAGTTTGCAATGAAAATCCTACAAATCCAATAAACTCTTGAGTTTCCTTTTTTTCAGTAGCAAAATAACAATATTTATGTGTTTCTAATTGTTTTTGCATTCTTAAAATAAACTGCTCACATTGTTCTTTAGTAGCTGTTGAAGGAAAAAAGCGCATTACTTCTGTATTAGAGTTTAAACGATATAATTCATCTAAATCACTAGCTTTCCAATTTCTAAAACCTAAATTTTCTGAAGTAAAGATATAAGAGTTCATTTGCAATAATTTTATAATTGTGAAATCATATTTTTTTTGATCACAAAAAGCAAATTAATACATTTACGACCGAAGGAACCGAACAAATATTAATTTTTTATGAAAAAAAGTATCACGCTAAAAGAGTTGGCTAAGATTCTTGATGTTTCTGCATCTACAGTTTCTAAAGCTTTAAATGACAGTTACGAAATTAGTGAGGCTACTAAAAAAAAGGTCGAAGAGGCAGCAAAACGTTATAATTACAGACCTAATCGAGCAGCATTAAATTTAAAATCAGGGAAAACAAATACTATTGGAGTTGTACTTCCAAGTATTAAAGACTTTTTCTTAGTAAGAGCATTACGAGGAATTGAAAGTGTTTTAGCAGATACCGATTATAATATTATCATTACGGTAACCAATGAATCGTATGAAAAGGAAGTGAAAGCTGTTGAAACTTTAGTAAATGGTTTAGTAGATGGTATTATCATAGCAGTTACTGAAGAAACACAGTTAAAACAAGATTTCAGACATTTAAGTGATATTTCAGACAATATTGATTTAATCATGTTTGATAGAGTAGATAATTCTGTAAAGTGTGATAAAATATTGGTAAATGATTTTGAGGCTGTACAAAAGGCAGTAAGACATTTAAAATTCAAAGGAGCTTCTAATATTGCTTTGGCGTCTTCAAATAAAAACTTGAGTGATGAAAATGCAAGATTGTTAGGTTATTTAGAAGCTATTAAAGATGAACAAGAGCCTCTGATTGTGAAAGGAAATGAAATGTATATTGAAAATGAATTTCATGTTTTATTTGATGAAGAGCGTGTAGATGGAATTATAGCATTAGATGAAGAAGCATCGCTAGCAGCTTTCAGAATAGCTAGTAAAAGAGGTTTATTAGAAGACAGAAAACTACTAATGATTGGGTATGCTGGAACAAAAATTTCTGAGCATTTAAAACCAAGTTTAAGTACTGTTGACCAACACGGAAAAAGGTTAGGTAGAACCACAGCAAAACAATTGTTAGATCGATTAAATAAAAAAGAAACAAAAGGAGATAAGGTAACAGTAATTTATTCTTCTTTATGTGAAAGAGCAACTACACAAACGATTATAAATCCTCTGTAAAGTGTTTCTTTGTTTTCTCTTTAGAAAACTTTTCTTGATTATATTGTTTCGAGTTTCCTTTTGGAATAGACAGTGATTGCCATTTTTCGTTGGTTAGCATTTTTCCTAAAAATACAATTTGTCCTGTATGATATGAATAATGACATAACTGACGATTAATTGCTTCTGTTACTGTATGACCTTGATTTCTGATATAAATAATTTTATCTAAATCATCTATAGTTAATGGATTAATAGCATCAAACAAACAATTCCAGCCTTGTTCCCAATAATCAATTATTTGTTTTTTAGTTATGAATGAATTTTCAAATTCTTGATCTCTATTTCGCCATTCTTTTTCTCCATCTTCAAGTAAAAAGTTAGTCCAACGCGATAACATATTTCCGGCTATATGTTTTACAATGATAGCCATTGAATTAGTTTCATCGTTTAAAGTATAAAAGATTTGATCTTCAGAAAGTTGTTCGAAAGTTTTATCTCCTAAACTTTTATAATATTGAAACTGCTTTATAACACTTTCTAAGTAAGAATTAGACATAAAAAAAGAGTTGAAATTTTCAACTCTTAAATTACATTAATTTTTTGAAGGAATGAATTTTAAAGCAACACCATTAATACAATCTCGTATCCCTGTTGTTTCTCTTGGTCCATCATTAAAACGATGACCTAAATGTCCGCCACAATTATTACATTTCAATTCTGTTCTTGCGTATCCAATTTTATAATCAACATCGGTTTCTACGTTTTTCTCGATGGCTTTATCAAACGATGGCCAACCTGTACCAGAATTAAATTTTCGATCCGATTTATACAAAGGAATATCGCAACCAGCACACACAAAAGTTCCTTTCTTTTTAGAATATGTATATTCACTTGTGTTTGGTCTTTCTGTTCCAGCTTCTCTCAACACATAATATTGCATTGGAGTTAAAGCTTTTCTCCATTCCTCTGTTGTCTTTTCAACATTGTATTTTTTGCTATTAGCTTTTTTTTCTTTCTGAGCGATAGACTCACAAGAAATTAAAGCGATAATAGAAAATAAGACTAAAACTTTCTTCATTTTTACGAAATTATAAATTCAACAATCCTATTCATGGTTTCTTTATCACGCAAAATTTTAGTGTGTCCTAATCCTTGAGTGATTAAAATAGAACCCTGTTGTAAGTTTTGACGAATACTATACGCGCAACTTACAGCAACATCACCATCAAGAGAATCGTGAACAACTAATGCAGGAATATCTACACTTTTAGCAGTCTCAGAACTAGCATTTAAGTCGATATCTCTACCTAATTTTTTATCGTAATGCTGTTTCATTTTCTTAGTTATTTTCGATTTCAATGTAAGATTATTGGTAAAATTCAAAAGAATCTCACTAATGGTATCTCCAGATCCAACAGAAACAATTTTATTAGTTTTAAAACCATCAGCATATGCAGAGTATAAAGACATTCCACCTAAAGAATGTCCGACAGCAGCATCAAATGGTCCGTGTTCTTTATTTACAGCATGAATCGCTTCAATAAATTCAGGCATTAATGTTGTTTTTCCTTCAGATTTTCCATGTGCAGGTGCATCAAAAGAAATAACCATATATCCTTTTTCAAGTAATTTATCAGCAACCATAAATAATTGTGTACTTCTACCACACCAACCATGTACTAATAATACTTTCTTAGATGAATAACCGTAAGTAAGTACATCAATTTCCTTATTAATTGTAGTTACTTTTAATCTACTTTTTTGAGCGCTTTTCCACATTGTTTTTTCTCTTTCTGGTAAAGGAAATTTTATAGGTGTAGAAAATAACTTCAATGAGAACTTCGTTACTAAACGAGGAGATATAAATTGAATGAATCTACTTACTTTTTTAATCTTGCTCGGAATTGGCATACTTGAAGGTAAGATTCGATGCTGAGTAGTTTTCATTAAAATGTCTGATTTTTCTGGTAAAGATAGAATTTGTATTTTTAATTTCATAGAAAGTGACTTTTACTCAAAAAATGAGTCTTACCTTTGTAGTGTGTAAAAAAAATCAATAACAGATGAGAAGAATACTAGTATTTTTAGGAATAATAGCATTGTTTATTCAATGTGAAACTGTGCCAATCACAGGAAGAAAAAGAGTAAATTTTGTTAGCGATGCTCAAGTATTACCAATGAGTTTTCAGCAATATGATGGTTTTTTAAAAGAGAATAAGAGTAAAATTATTAGCAATACTAAACAAGCTCGTGAATTAAAAACTATTGGAAAAAATATAGCTGGAGCTGTAGATCGTTTCATGAGAGCAAATGGAATGAAATCTGAAGCAGATTCTTATCGTTGGGAATTCAATTTAATTAATGATAAAACAATCAATGCTTGGTGTATGCCAGGAGGTAAAGTAGTTTTTTACACAGGTATTATGCCAATTTGTGCTAATACTGATGGTGTTGCTGCTGTTATGGGACACGAAGTTGCACACGCATTTGCTAAACACGGACAAGAACGTATGTCTTCTGCTCAAATGCAACAATTAGGAGGAGCAGCTGTAGCAATTGGTACAGCCAATAGTAAGCAAAGTAACTTATGGAATTTAGCCTATGGTGTTGGATCTCAATTAGGAATGTTAAAGTTTAGTAGAACTCACGAAACTGAAGCTGATAAACTAGGACTTGTATTTATGATTATGGCAGGTTATAGGGGAGAAGAAGCAGTAAATGTTTGGATTCGTATGAGTGAAGATGCTCAAAAGAGTGGGAGAAAAGCTCCACCAGAGTTTTTAAGTACACACCCACACAATCAAACGAGAATTGCAGATCTTAAAGCTTATTTGCCAACAGCAAAACAATTGGCTGCTAAATATAATGCACAGACAAAAAAGTAGAAATTACAACTTACTTTTTAAGTATATTGCAAACCGTTCTTAACTATAAGAGCGGTTTTTTAATTTCATAACGTTATGCAAACAAAACAAGGAGATTCTAAAGTTATAAATGGTTGGGCTTTTTACGATTGGGCAAACTCTGTATATTCATTGGTAATAAGTACTGCTATTTTTCCAATGTATTATGATGCAATTACAGAAAATAATTTTGTTTCTTTTTTAGGTATTGAATGGGAACACCCTAATTCTTTATATACGTATGCATTATCTTTTTCTTTTTTAATTGTGGCAATAATTTCACCTATTTTATCGGGTATTGCAGATTATAGAGGAAATAAGAAAAGCTTTATGAAATTCTTCTGTTTACTAGGTAGTTTATCTGTGATGAGTTTGTTTTTCTTCGAGGATTTATCGACAACTTGGGTAGGAATTGTTGCTAGTATTTTGGCAAGTATTGGTTTTTGGGGAAGTATTGTTTTTTATAATGCTTATTTACCAGAAATAGCCCACCCAGAAGATCATGATAGAGTAAGTGCAAAAGGATTTATTAACGGGTATATAGGTTCAATAATTCTACTGATTATATGTCTTGTACTTATTTTATTCCCTGATACATTTGGTTTAGACGGAGGTTTAGCTTCTCGTTTATCATTTGTGATTGTTGGAGTTTGGTGGTTAGGCTTTGCACAAATTACTTTTAAAAGATTGCCTAAAGATAGAAAAGTACCAAAAGATCAATTGGAAGATGGATATTTATGGAAAGGTTACCAAGAGTTAAAAAAGGTATTAAAAGAAGTAAAAAAAGATCATCCTGCTTTAAAAAGATTTTTAATAACTTTCTTTTTATTGAGCGTAGGAGTACAGACTATCATTGTAACAGCTGCCTTATTTGGAACAGCAGAATTAAAATTAGCCAAAGAACATTTAATTGGTACAATATTAATTATTCAGGTTTTAGCGATTTTTGGCGCATATATTTTTTCAAGAATTTCTGAAAAATACGGTAATGTATTAGCGTTAAAAATTACAATAATTGCTTGGATGTTTGTTTGCTTTGGAGCTTTTATGTTACATAAAGATTTAGATAATATATTGGTGTATTTTTATATGTTAGGTGGAGTATTAGGTTTAGTACTTGGTGCTATACAGTCTTTAGCAAGATCTACGTATTCTAAGTTATTACCAGAAACAGAAGATCATGCTACATACTTTAGTTTCTTTGATGTAACTGAAAAAATAGCTATCGTAACAGGAACTTTCGTGTATGGTTTACTAAATGCAATTACGAACTCTATGCAATGGAGTGTATTATCTTTAGCAATCTTCTTTTTAGCTTCTATTATCGTTTTAAGCGGATTAAAGAAAACAAAATATGTATCATAATATATTTATTTGTTTTGTTCAGAAATAGTGAATAGAGAAAGTATTAATAATTATTTCAGGCATTTATAAATTTACTAAACATTATAATTTAATCAATAATCTTAATTACAAGAAATAAAAAAAGAGCTTCACAAGGAAGCTCTTCTTTTATTTGGTTGATTGATTTTCGTATATCTTACTGAACTGTTACGCTGAAAGTAGTTTCGATATCAGTTTCACCACCAGCATTAGTAATGTCACCAGTACTTACTCCAGTAGCAGTTTTCATAGGCTCATGTCTTAATGTAAAACTTAAAGAACCAGTACTAGCAGCACCAGTAGTTAAAGTAAAGTTTAATCCAACAGGATTTCCGTTTTCATCGTTAGGACCAGCATAAGCAAATGTAGCATTTACACCAGTAGCTGTATAGAAGAATTGGTGCTCTTCGTCTTCCTCTTCGATTTCTTCAGTAATATTTTCAGCTGGGCTTTCAGTTTCGTTTAATAAAACGATTGACCCAGTATAAGTAGTGTTAGCTGCAAATGGCCCAGAAACAGTTAATACAGGAGCATTTGGTCCGTCACCGTCTAAATCTTGAGTTCTTAAAACTACATCAGTTTGACCAGTAGCAGTTAAAGTAATTGTCATCGTAGTAATTACTTCTTCTTCATTTACTTCTCCAGGAACGTTATCATCGTCATCAGAACATCCAGTAAAAACTAATGTTGAAATAAATAAAAATGCTAATAATTTAATTGACTTCATAATATATAATTGTTTAATTTATTTAAGGTTCTATATTTTAATAATTAATTTTTAATTGTATTTTAAAGTTTCTTCCAATATCGTCTGCAAAAAAACGTAGTTGATTTAAATAATTTCTATACGAAGTATTTAGAATATTATTTACAAATAAATTCAAACCTACTTTTGTTTTAAATAACTTTAGATTTAATCCAGTAGAAAAGTTTAATAAGTGATAAGCATCAGGAGGAGTGCTAATATCTACCAATTCATTTGTGTTTGATGTAGCTACAAAGGTGGTAAAGTTGTTATTAGGAAATTCATTCTGTCTAGCATTGAATTCACTTTCTAATGATGCATAAAAGTTATTCCATTTAGTGTTATAATACTGCAAAGTGTTTACAGTTTTAAAAGGAGGAATATCTATTAAAGCTCTATTACTGCTTAAATCTCTTCCCTTAATAAAGGAAGATCTATTTCTAATTGAAAAATTATCGTTAATTTCGTACGATATATCAGAGTCTAAGCCAAATAGATTGGCTTTTATTTGTTTATAAGACCATACCACAAAAGCACCTCTAATGGTAGTTTCTGTTCCAGATGGTTCTATATAAATAAAATCGTCGATAAAGTTGTAAAAACCTTCGACTGAAGCTTTAAATTTCTCTCCTGTATATTTATAGGTTGAAGAAATTCTATGGGAAGATTCTGGACGGATACGTAAATCTCCTAACTCAATCCTTGCTGCAGTATGGTGTAAACCATCGCTGAATAGCTCGGCTGGATTTGGAGCTCTATTCGATAATCCGTAATTGAACAATAAAGAATTTTTAGAGTCAAAATCATATGACAGGCCAACTGAAGCTGATAAATTATGATAATTAAAAGTTGGATCTGTTAAATATTGTGTGCCTCTGTCATCTATTATTATAGAGCTAAAATCTTGATCGTAATTCTGTGAATTCCATCTAGACTTTAGATAAAATTTCTTAGCGTCAATATGGTTAAAGTCGTATCTGATACCTGATGAAAAAATTAAACCATTAAAAAAAATCAATTCAGATAAAGTATAAACTCCCAAAATATACTTATCATAATCAGGTATTAGTCGTCTTACCCCTGTACCAGGGTCAGGAAAATTTGTTTGATATCCGCCAGAAATCCCAATTTTGAATATCTTGTTCGGATTAGCATCAAACTTCATATCAGCCTTAATGTTGTGAGTTTTTAAGTTTAAATCTAACGCAGCTAAAGAACTTCTTCCACCACGTCTTACGTCAAACTCTTTTCTCTCATTTTGCTGAAAATCATATTGAAATGAAAACTTTCCAAGGCCTTTGAATCTTTTATAAAAGTTAGCCTTTAAAAGTAGATGTGTTACATCTTGTTTTGGATTGTTAATATCGTAACTAAAATCTCTAATAACTGTTGGTACACCACTGTTAATACTATTAACTAAATCAGAAGTACTACCAATATGAGCCGCTCTAAGTATCCCTATTTCATTAGATACATGACTTACAAAAATTTCAAAACCTCTGTCAAATTTTTTATAACCACCACTAAGATTAATACCAAAAGATTTTAATCCAGTATTTGTTAAATTATAATCAGGAGCTTCGAAATCTCCCGCTCTTTTAAGAGAAGCCTGACCGTTAATAAACCAACCTTTTTTATAAGTTTTGTTTAAAGATGTATTAATTGAAGCAAGTCTACCGTTAGTTTGTTGAGAGATTATAGTTTTTCCATACAAAGAATCTTTTAAGATAATCTTTGGAGGATTAATAACTACAACACCACCAATTGCATCACCACCATATTCAAGCGCATTTGCACCTTTAATTACTGAAATACTTCCTGCTGCACTAATATCAACATTAGGAGCATGTTCTATACCCCAATCTTGATCTTGTAATCTAACGTTATTTACAGAAATTAAAATTCTACTACTATGTAAACCATTAATTATTGGTTTAACAATAGAATTTCCAGTATTTATAGATGATACACCAGATACTTCCTTTAAGGCATCTCCTAAACTAGCATCACTATATTCTTCAATAATATTTTCTTTTATTAAAGTTTCTTGTGATGTTTTAGTTTTTATTCCTGTAGCAGATTTAACTTGAACTTCTTTCAACTCTTCAATATGGTGTTCTAAATCAATTACTTTATAAGTATTTTTAGTTAAATTGATTTCCAAAATTTGAGTATCACAAGCAACATGAGAAATCTCTACAATTAATTTACCTGAACATAAATTCTTAAAAGAAAACTTACCTTCTAAGTCGGTAGCAGCGTATCTATTAAGGTTTTTTATGTGTACAGTTGCATCAATTATCGGAGACTTATCATGAAAATCTTCTACAAGCCCAGAAAAAGTATATGTACAATTTTGACTAATTATTGAATTTGAAATAAAAATCAATAATAAAATCAAAATACGGTGATAAAATTTCATTTTGATTGTTTAGTTTGAATTATATGCTAATACGAATAATTAAACTAAAGCAGGAGGTCCTCTTAATAAAGAGGTTAAGTTAAAAGTGTTTTGTAATGAAGTATAAAAACTTTCAAGTGAATCAATTTTAGATAATGAAGTGAAATTAACTATGCTGAACTCATTTACCGTAAATGCATTGAAATGGAATTTACAAAGTTCACATTCAGCTTCATGATCGTGTAGATGTTTACTATCTTCAGAAATACAAATCTTAGACTCTAAGTGATCAGAGTCTAAAGCATGCATTAACTGAACCACTGACGGAGTCAATAGTAAAGTCAATAACATGACTATGGATACATATTTCTTAAAAATTTTCATCAAAAGGCAAATTAACTAGATTTATTTTAAATAACCAATTAATTAACTTAGTTTTTAATAGGATTCTTGCTAATGTACACAGTACCTTCAGGTTTAAATTTAGAATAACCTATCCTCGAAATGTAACTGTAAGATGAGTCTGTTACTTTGTTCATTTGTACAAAAATAGGATCCTTATCTAAATCAGTTTTAGGACTTTTCATCTTTAAAGTATATGAAAAGTTATTTCTCCATTTGATGTATAATGTATCGATATGTGCTACCTCTTTTTCAGTTACAGTACTATCTGTAGATACTGTAACTTTTTTTGTGTAGTACTCTATTTGTAAACTATCTTTTCTAACTATGATAGTTTTACTATAATTATCTCCAGCAGGAATTTCGAACGTACCAAATTTGAAACGCTCAGGATTTCCTTCGATTTTAGGAGAACAAGAAGCAAGTGTTATAGCTAGAAAAGATAAGATTAAATATTTCATTAAATTCCTGTATAATTTGATGGTGTAATTTGTTTTAATTCTTCTTTAATTTGATCAGAAACCTCTAGAGTATCTATAAAACTAGCGATAGATGCTTGAGTAATTTTCTCATTAGTACGAGTTAAACCTTTTAAAGCTTCATATGGATTAGGATATCCTTCTCTTCTTAAAATAGTTTGAATCGCTTCTGCAGCTACAGCCCAGTTATTTTCTAAATCATCTTCGAATTTTTGTTGATTTAATAATAACTTACTTAAACCTTTTAAAGTTGCTTTAAAAGCGATTAAAGTATGGCCGAAAGGAACTCCAACATTACGAAGTACAGTACTGTCTGTTAAATCACGTTGCATACGAGATACTGGAAGTTTACCTGCTAAATGTTCGAAAATAGCATTTGCAATTCCTAAATTTCCTTCAGAGTTTTCAAAATCAATTGGATTTACTTTATGAGGCATAGCAGAAGAACCAACTTCACCTTTTTTAATCTTTTGTTTGAAGTAATCCATTGAAATGTACGTCCAAATATCACGATCTAAATCAATAAGAATTGTATTTACACGTTTCATAGCATCAAATAAGCTAGCCATGTGATCATAGTGCTCTATTTGAGTTGTTGGGAACGAATGGTGAAGTTCTAAAACTTCTTCAACAAAAGAAGTTCCAAAAGCTTTCCAATCAATATTTGGGTATGCAACTTTATGTGCATTGTAATTTCCTGTAGCTCCACCAAACTTCGCAGCGTTTGGAATATGTTGTAAGAATAATATTTGCTGATTAATACGCTCAACGAAAACAAATAATTCTTTTCCTAATCGAGTAGGAGAAGCAGGTTGTCCGTGAGTTCTTGCAAGCATAGGAATGTTTTCCCATTCTTCAGCTAAATCTGCTAATTTAGATGTTAATGTATCTAAAGTTGGAAAATAAACTTCTTCTACAGCATCTTTAATAGATAAAGGAATAGCTGTGTTATTAATATCTTGAGAAGTTAATCCGAAGTGAATAAATTCTTTATATTTTGATAAGTTTAAAGCATCAAATTTTTCTTTAATAAAGTATTCTACAGCTTTTACATCGTGATTTGTAACGCTTTCAATTTCTTTAATTTTTAAAGCATCTTCAGCTGTGAAATCCGTATAGATTTTACGTAATTCACCGTATAAGTCTTTATTAATATCTTCTAATTGAGGTAAAGGAATTTCACATAAAGCGATAAAATATTCAATTTCTACTTTAACTCTGTATTTAATTAATGCTTCTTCAGAAAAATAATTAGCT
Organism: uncultured Tenacibaculum sp.; assembly: GCF_947495995.1. GTDB lineage: Bacteria > Bacteroidota > Bacteroidia > Flavobacteriales > Flavobacteriaceae > Polaribacter. The sequence goes on along the minus strand of NZ_CANMAX010000002.1, from coordinate 788,750 downwards.
AGTTGATCTACTTTGTTTCTATAGCGACCATCGATAGGAGAGATGGCATTTAATGTAGTTAAACTCATATTAGTGTGTTGTGTTCAAACGACAAAAATAGAAAATCCTATGCTTATATGTGAATTTATTAAATAGTAATTTTAGTATGTTTTTAGAGTTTTTATTTTTAAAAATTTCAATCCTATTTTTACCTACTGAATTATAACTTTATACACCTTATTATCATTATGTTTTATAAAATAAATACCACTTGTAGTAGGTGTAAATGTTAATTCTGTTCGTTGTGTTTCTTCGTTAAAATATATAGTTTGAAACTGTAAAACTTTCCCAACGCTATTATACAATTCGAAAGTGTCGTTATCGTTAGTGTTTATAATAGTTAGAGGTTTATTAATACTAATTGGATTAGGGTAAGCTACTGGATTTTCACTTTCTATTTCATATGGTTTGAAATATTTTATACCAAAATCGTAAGCTTTTTTACCAACATTTTCTCCTATAAATCTTCCTGGAATATCGTCAGCAGGTGGATGAATTCCTCCCCAGATTCTAGATAAACTACATTGATCTGAAGCATCAAAGTAAGTAGCCCATTGCAATTCAATATCTTCACTCGGACCTTCTTCAAATACTAAAAATTCATTTTGTTTTGCTAAATGAGTTCCCATTCCTTCAGGAAAATATTCACTTCCTGTAAAAAGTGTTAGTACTTTTGCTGCAGCTCTTGAAAAAGTAGAATGCCCTGAAACATAGCCTGCAAAAGGAGGAGTAACAAAAGATGGTCTTTGATATGGCCACCAATTTTCTGCTAAAATCCAATCAACGCCTGCATAATCTGTATTGCTAGCGTAATCATGACCTTTCCAGGTGTAGACTTTAATTTTACCTACATTTTGGTTTTGATCACCGCTAAGTGGATCTTCATTTTCAACAACTTCAACTAAACCTTCAACAAGTGGAATTCCATCTTCGTGATAATTTGCTAAAGTATTGTCTGTACTCTGACCTAAATCTGCCATATAACGAATTGAAGAAATTGGTCTAATGTAATCATACCAACCTTTAACACTCCAAGCACTAATAGCAGCATCGTGCATTGCACCACCTAATAAAAAATACGATTTAACATCCCATTCTAAATCATCTACATTAGCATCATTTCCAGCTATTTTTTTATTCTGAATTCGATCACTAACTTTTTCATTTAAGATTGTATACCAATGTCCAGGAGGAGTTTCAGAATCTGGTCCATCTGCCCAAAATTCAGCAATTACCCTAGCATAATCACCTCTTTTAACTAAGTTAGGAGAATAAGATGTATTTGATATAGGATTTATTGTTCTTCCTGTACCAATATCACCACCGTCTTTTAAGTTGTAAAAATTAGGATAATCGGCGTAATTCTTTGGTAAGTCGTCAATATTAATATTTCCCATTGCTCCAGGTGAAATATCTATTAGCGTATTATCTTCACTTGTTAAGTGTGATCCCCAAATGGAAACTAACGAAAATCCCCATTTGTAAAATTCAGCAGTAGTAGCATCACTTAAAAAAGGTGGAGAATCAGGATCGTTGTATACTTTATATTCATTTCCGTTTCTTGTTTTGGTAACATAATCTTCATCAGTTAAAGAAAACGGAGTCACATTTCCCCATTCTGCACTTAAGAATTCTGTTTCTTCACCAAATACAATATTTCCGCCTTGATCTATAAAAACTTGTAGTGATAAAGGTTGCCATCTGTCCGGATTAGTAATAGTGCTATTTCCACTATTTATAGGAGCTAAAAATGGATTACTAGGTGTATAAAACTGATTTGAATATTCATCAATTTCGTTTGAACCATCAGTTAATCCAAATTCAATAATTACAGAAGCGATTAAATTTCCTAGCGTAACTGGTGTTACTTCGTTGTTGTAACTTAAATCTGCATCAGCAATATCTAAATTTAAATGTTCCATTAAAGCTTCGATATTTCTTTCAGTTAAAAAGTATCGAGGTGAATTTTTAAAACGATGTTTTATAAGATTATACATAGCATAGCTCATCGTTTTAATTATTGCATCATTTTTTTCTTGTTCAGTATTTATAGATAAACTTTCAGTAATGTTATATTGTTTAGCAAAGTAAGGTGTGCTTTTTTCTAAGTTATATAATGCCCAAGTATCGTACATGGCAACAGAAGAGTGAAATAAATTTCGAGCATGAACAGTTGGTCTTGCAAAATCTTTTCTAATAGCTTCTAAAAGTACTTCGTTCCATTTTCTAGCAATAGAATGAGAATCGTCAATTGTGTGTTGAGAGTTTATAGAAACACTATAAATACAAATAGAAATAAGGAGTAGTAATTTTTTTAACATGGATGGTTGATATAGTTTTACGTGCAATTTCCTCAAAAATAGTAAGTTTTGAGTTTTAAAAAAAATCCATGATGTGTATTTATTATGAGTTAATTATGATGAATAATTAACGGTAGACTTTTCTTTTTAGAATTTTAACTTCTCCCTGTTTTTCTAATTGTTTGATTGTGCGTATCACTGTTTCTACACGTAATCCTAATAGATCTGATATTTGTTGACGCGTATAATTTATTTTTAAACTGAATTTTTCTTCTTGGTGATATACATCGTGTTTTAAATAATCAAAGAATCTTAAAATTCGATGTGAAGGTTCTTGACTAGAAATTTCTGATGCAATAATTGCCTTATAGTATAATCTTTTAGCGAGATTTTCAGTGATTTTAAAATGAACATCTTTATTGTTATCCAACAGTTCGTAAAACTTTTCTTTTGGAAGAATATACACACTACTCGTTTCAATAGCGGTTGCATTAGCAGGATATTTTACATCAATAAATAAAGGAGGTTCACCAAAACTTTGTTGTTTATAGAAAACGCCTTGTATAAACTCTTTGGCATCATCATTAAAATTATTCATTTTAATAATTCCACTTTTAACTTGATAATAGTTTTTAGCAAAATCACCTTCGGAAAAAATGAGTTCATCTTTTTCAAAAACCTTTACAGTAGTATTATATGCTATTAAAAGTGCTTCAGGTATCATTGAGATATGATTGTAATCATAAAGTTTATTAGGACTAAAGATATAATTTTACGCCAGTAATTTATACATTTCAACCATGGAAAAAAAAGAAATAGCAACTAGAGCAGATGTTTTTTTATTAGTTTCTTCATTTTATGACAAAATAAAAAGAGACGAAGTTATAGGTCATTTTTTCTTGAAAGCTATACCAACTGATAAATGGGATGAACATTTAGAACATCTCACAGATTTTTGGGAAACTAATCTTTTTTTTGTGAGAAAATTTAAAGGGAATCCAATTGCCAAACATAGAAATGTTGATAAAAATTCAGACTATAAAATTTCGCAAGAACATTTCGGTCGTTGGTTACAATTATGGTTTACTACCGTAGATGAATATTTTATTGGAATAAAAGCAACACAAGCAAAAGAAAGAGCACGAAACATAGCTTCAATGCTCTTCTTGAAATTATATGAGAATAAGCCTAAAGATATAAAGTAACTAACTGTGTTAGTATTAAAATCACGTTAGTTGTAATACTTATTATTCCTGCCCAAGCAACATATTTAAACGGACTTTGACTAAAAGCTGTTGCATTTGTTCCCATTGCTGTTGTTAAAGCTAATGCTAAATAAACAAAAGAAAAATTATGGTGAATTGCCAACGCAGCTGTTGCAGATGCAATCATAGTACTAATCATTATAACTAATACAGTAATTCCAAAAGCATTTTCTTGTTCTGCTTTAATTTTATTATTAATTACATCGATAATATTAGTTGGCTTTGTATATGTAATATTTTGAATTGCGGTGTTATCTGTTGTGATCATAATATTTAATTTTATTACAAAGCTACAGGTGAAAAAGTTAAAATTTTATGACCAAAATCATATTTAGGAAGAATTGAAATAAATTATGTAAATGGTTATTCATATCTTCACAATTCAAATTTTTTAATGTGCAAATAGAAACGATAGTTTATATAATTCTAGCTTTACTAGTAAGTTTAGGAGTAGGCTTTTTTCAATATTTCTTTAGAGTTAAAACAACTCCAAAAATTACTATTGTATTATTCTTTTTAAAAGTATTGAGTATTTTCTTAATTCTGTTGTTATTGATTAATCCGAAAATAGAATTAACAACTACCAATGATGTAAAACCTTCTTTGGCTGTATTGGTAGACAATTCTTCGTCAACAAAGTTTTTTAAAGAAGAACAGTTTGTGAATTCATTTATTCAAGAAGTAGATGGTAACAAGGCATTAAATGAAAAATTCGATGTTGGTTTTTATGCGTTTGGAGAAAATGTAGCACAATTAGATAGTTTAAATTTTTCAGATCAAAAAACCAATATTACCAAAGCCGTAAAATCTGTAAATGAACTTCAAAAAGATAAAGAAGGAACTTTAGTATTGCTTTCTGACGGAAATCAAACTCTTGGAGAAGATTATGAATTCTTAAAATCAAAGAAAAGTATTCATTCTTTAGTTTTAGGAGACACGATTCAATATCAAGATATTAAAATAAGTCAACTTAATGTAAATAAGTATAGTTACTTAAATAATAAATTTCCTGTAGAAGCTTTTATAAATTATGAAGGAAGAAAAAGTGTTAGCGCTGTTTTTTCAATATTTAAAAGTAGAAGAAAGATTTTTAGTAAGAAGATAGAGTTATCTCCAAATAAAAAATCAGCAACAATTACAGCCGAATTAGATTCAGATAAAGAAGGAGTACATTATTACTCGGCAACTGTTTCTAAGTTAGAAGGTGAAAAAAATATTAGAAATAATTCGAAAAACTTTACAATTGAAGTTATCGATGAACAATCAAAAGTACTAGTATTGTCGTCTATTCTTCATCCAGATTTAGGAGTTTTTAAAAAGTCGATTGAAAGTAATAAACAGCGTAAAGTTGAAATTGCTCAAATCAATGCTTTTAAAGGAAGTTTAGAAGATTATCAGTTCGTAATTTTTTATCAGCCAAACGCTTATTTCAGATCATTTTTGCAAGATCGAAAATCTAACTTTTTAATTGTTACAGGAACGAAAACAGACTGGAACTTTTTAAATTCTTTGGGATACGACTTTAACAAAGCTGCGATTTCTCAATCAGAAAATTATCGTCCGGTATATAACATGAACTTTTTAACCTACTTGCAAGACGATATTGGTTTCGATGGTTTTCCACCGTTAAGAGATAAGTTTGGATCAATAGCAGTAAAAGGAAATAGTGATTTATTATTTCAGCAATTAAAAGGTATAAATACTACAAATCCTTTGCTTTCAACTTTTGAAAGTGGAGGAAACAAGTTTGCAGTACTTTTCGGAGAAGGTATTTGGAAATGGAGAGCAGCAAGTTTTATAAAAGAAAACTCTTTTGAAGTCTTTGATGAGTTTTTAGGGAATTTAGTTCAGTATTTAAACTCGAATAAAAAGAGAAGACGTTTAGATGTTAAACTAGATAATTTGTACTTAGCAAATGAGAAAATAGCCGTTTCAGCTTTATATTTAGACAAGAATTACAGATTCGATAGCAGAGCTTCATTAGAAATAGTAGTTAAAAATGAAGAAACTAAAGCACAAAAGGTTTATCCGTTTTCACTAATCAATAATTCTTATAAAGTAAGTATTGAAGGTTTAGATTCTGGAGACTATACTTACAGAGTTTCTGTTTTAGGTCAGAATGTTTTTAAATCCGGAAAATTTAAAGTTGCAGATTTTCAAATAGAACAACAATTTTCAAATGCGAATTACAAGAAGTTAGGTGTATTAGCTAAAAATACTAACGGAGCGTTATTTTATAAAGATCAGAAAGAAGATTTAGTTAAAAGTCTTCTAGAAAATGAAAAGTTCTTTACCATTCAAAAACTTGAGAAAAAAGAGCAAGATTTAATCAACTGGAAATGGATACTTTTTATTGTAGTTTTATTATTAGCTACAGAGTGGTTTACAAGAAAATTTTTTGGTAAAATATAATGTACGAACACTTTTTTCAATGCCCATATTGTTGGGAAGAAATATCAATGTTGTTAGATAGCAGTACTTCTGAAACTTATATAGAAGACTGTGAAACATGCTGTAACCCTATACAAATAACAACACAATTTGAAAATACAGAGCTTGTCGGTTTTCAAGCAATTAACATAGAACAATAAATATGAAATTTCATACAAGAAAATGGGTGAAACCCGAAGATTTAAATCCAAACGGAACTTTGTTTGGAGGACGATTATTACAATGGATAGATGAAGAAGTAGCATTGTATGCAATTATTCAATTAGAAATACCAAGAACAGTAACAAAGTTTATGTCTGAAATAGATTTTGTAAGTTCTGCAAAACAAGGAGATATTATTGAAATTGGTATAGATGTAGTAAAGTTCGGAAGAACATCAATCACTTTAGGCTGTAAAGTGAGAAATAAGCTTACGAGAAAAGATATTATTACAATCGATAAAATAATTATGGTAAGTTTAGATGATCAAGGAAATCCGGTGCCACACGGAAAAACTAAAATAGAATACGTTAAAGATAGATTACAACAAAAATAAAATTTGAAATTATGAATAATAGACAACCAAATTTAAATTTTCCAAAAAGAGGAATTATATTAATACCCATTGTGTTTGTGTTAATGATTTTCATCGCGAAATCAACAGAAACAATTAGTTCTGGTCAAGCAGGTGTTTTGTATAAAACTTTTGGAGGTGGAGTAGTAGTAGATGAACCTTATATGGATGAAGGTTTTCACTTTGTTTTACCATGGAATAAAGTTTACGTTTATGAAGTAAGACAACAAGAGTTATTTGAACAAATGCAAGTATTATCTTCAAACGGATTAGAAATTCGTTTAGATGCTTCAGCTTGGTATCAACCACAAAAAACTAATTTAGCAAGATTACACAAAGAAAAAGGTGAAAACTATTTAGATCGAGTAATTAAGCCAGCAATTCGTTCTGCAGCAAGAAGTGTTGTAGGTAGATATACTCCAGAGCAATTATATTCTAGTAAAAGAGATGTAATTCAGCAAGAGATTTTTATTGAAACAAAAAAGATTTTAGATAAACAGTTTATTCAATTAAACGAAGTTTTAGTTCGCGATGTTGAGTTACCTCCAACAATTAAAAATGCAATTGAGCGTAAATTAAAGCAAGAACAAGAGGCTTTAGAGTATGAGTTTAGAATTGCGAAAGCGAAAAAAGAAGCAGAAAGACAAAGAATCGATGCTGAAGGGAAAGCTGCAGCGAATAAAATTTTAAGTGCATCGTTAACCGATAAGATTTTACAAGAAAAAGGTATTGAAGCGACTTTAAAATTATCTGAATCACAAAATAGTAAAGTGGTGTTAATTGGTTCTGGAAAAGACGGAATGCCTATAATTTTAGGAAATCAATAAGATAACTTCTTAAAAAAAAGTTAATTCAATTTCAAAAGCGTAACTACTTAGGAGATCTGTCGTCTTATATGTAATTACTTCCTGTAAGTTAGTGATTAGTTAGTTTTTGATAGTTGATTGAAAAGCCCAAGGATATACCTTGGGCTTTTTTACATTTTATCTTAAATATAATCATAAAAAAAGCACTCAAAAGAGTGCTTAAAATATCTTAGTTTACAATAACTTTCTTAGTTGTATACTTATTGTTGTTTTTTATTTTGAGTAAGTAAATTCCGCTATTTAAATTTCTTACTGTAAATGTTTGATTCTGAAAAACCGGATTATTTTTAGAATATATTTCTTTTCCTAAGATAGAATACACTTTAATTTCATTGATTCCAACTTCATTACTATAAATAGAAACATTACCACTAATTGAAGGATTAGGAAAAACTTTAGCATTTAATGTACGTTCTTCTTTTACGCTAGCAGTTGCCCATCTGTCTTCAGCAATTGGTCCGTCCCAAATTTGAGTTGCTAAATTAGGATTGTCGATAAACGGATTTCTATTACCTTGTGCATAAGTATTTGAAGTATCTCCATGATAAGTATTTCTATTATCTTCAATAACAGAAACAGGATCTTCAGCATTCCACTTTAAAAATAAATCAATCATGTCGTCTGGAGTAGGAGAAGCACTTCCAACACCAACAACAGTTGGTAAACATTGAATTCCGTAGTGCAAATACATATACATCATCATTCGAGCTACATCACCTTTCCATTCATCTCCTGGATACCATCCGCCAGGAACATCTCCAGCATTACCCGAACCATCAGCAAAACGTTTGTTACTTCTTAAGCGATTAAAGTCAACATCAGAAGGACGTAAACTATGTGCATCTGTTCCTGCATCTCCAAGTCTTCTTGTATCTAAAGTAGGATCACCTAAACTTCTAGGATAAACGTGTTCTCTATTCCATTCACCAGCGCCACCACCGTTTTCATTAATTCCTCTTGTTCTAGCTGTTGTTCCAGAAGCTGAATATCCATAAATTAAAATCACTTCATTAGGATTATTCGGATTAACATCTGTTTTTCTAGAAGCTTCCCAAACTCCAGGAGTATAGCTGATAAAATTTGTATGTGTCGCTATTATTTTTGTAGCTAACTCGTCTCGTAAAGCTATACCAGACTTTGTTAAATCTACATCGTCATAATAACTTTGTTGTGTAAAACCAAAATAGGTGTTTACAAATAAGATTAAAAGGAGTAGTTTTTTCATTATGATTGCTTTTTTTCTAATAAAGCCATGTAAAATCCATCAAAACCAGACTGATGAGATAATACTTTCTTATCGTGAACGAAAGTGAAGTCTTTTCCTGCGTCAGAAGCTAAGAAGAATTCTACTTGTTGTTGGTTCTCAGAAGGTAAAATAGAACAAGTAGCGTATACTAACTTACCACCAGGTTTTACCATTTTAGAATAACTTTGTAATACTTCTTGCTGAACATTTTTAATATTATCTAAAAACTCAGGTTGTAATTTCCACTTACTATCCGGGTTTCTTCTAATTACACCTAAACCAGAACAAGGAGCATCGATTAAAACACGATCTGCTTTATTATAAAGTTTTTTAACTGCTTTTGTAGAGTCTAAAACTCTAGTATCGATATTGTGAACACCATTTCTACGAGCTCTTACTTTTAATTTCTTTAGTTTACTCTCGTAAATATCCATGGCGATAATTTGCCCTTTATTTTTCATTAAAGAAGCTAAATGTAAAGTCTTACCACCAGCACCAGCACATGTATCAACGACTTTCATTCCAGGTTCAACTTCTAAATAAGCTGCTACTAATTGAGAAGAAGCATCTTGAACTTCAAAAAATCCTTTCTTAAAACTATCAGTTTTAAAAACGTTAGCACGTTCAACTAACTTTAAAGCATCAGGATATCCTTTGATAAATTCAGTGTCGATCCCTTCTGTTTGTAGCTTATTTCTTAAACTTTCTTTAGAAGTATTTAATGTATTTGTTCTTAAAATAACTTCAGCTTGTTTATTAAGTGAAGCAATCTCTTTAGTCCAAACTTGTTCTCCTAACTCTTTTAAACAAACTTCATCAATCCAATCTGGAATAGATTCTCTGAACTTTCTGATTTTAGAAAGCTCATCAAATTTTCCTTTGATTCTTCTGTTAGGAGTTGGTTCAATTTGATTCCAATCTGGTAGCTTAATTCCTCTTAATACACACCAAACAGAAAACAAACGCCATAAATCTGGTCTAGAATAAGGTTCTTTAACATTAGCAATTTCAGCATATAAACGTTTCCAACGTACAATTTCATAAATAGTTTCAGCAACAAATTTACGATCTCTAGCTCCCCATCTTTTATCTCTACGTAGTGCAGTTTCTACACCTTTATCGGCATAAACACCTTCGTTAAAGATATCTCTTAGGCTATCTATTACAGCAAAAACTAAATTTCTATGTAGTCTCATTCGTTTTTATTTTGGGCTGCAAAGATACTACGATTTATTGGGTTTTGGTATTTTCAGTAAAAAACTTAAAGCTTTGTTTATGAAATTAATGAGATCTTTTATTTTTTTATTAAAAAGGCTTCCTGTTTTTTCTGAGCAAGAAAAATATTCTAATGCTTATTCTAGTAGTTTTGAAACTAATTTTCTTCCTTTGAATGAAAAGGAAAAGAGATTATCTTTGACAAGAAGAGGAAGATGATTAATATAGCTTGCATCGAATGAATTTAAATCAACCTGTTACTTATATCAAAGGAGTTAGCGTTACTAGAGCCGAATTGCTGTATTCTGAATTAGGAGTAAAAACATGTAATGACTTTTTACATTTATTTCCGTTTAGATATATTGATAAAACACAGTTTTACACGATAAATCAACTTCAACAGAATAGTTCAGAAGTACAAATTGTTGGAAAAATAACAGGAATCAAAACAGTACAGCAAAAACGTGGAAGTAGGTTAGTCGCAACTTTTGCAGATGTTACTGGTACGATGGAATTGGTTTGGTTTAAAGGAGCAAAATGGATAAAAGATAGCTTAAAAGTAAACACACCTTATGTAATTTACGGAAAACTGAATTGGTTTAAAGGAACGGCTAATATGGCGCATCCAGAAATGGAGTTAGTATCTGAATACAAAAGCAAGTTACAAACTGCGATGCAACCAGTATATCCTTCAACAGAAAAACTATCAAATAAAGGAATTAGTAATAAAGTAATGCGAACGATGATGCAAAACTTATTACAGCAAGCTTTTGATAGTATAGAAGAAACTTTTTCAACAACATTTAGGAATGAAAATAAATTACTTCATAAGAAAGAATCTATTTTAAATATCCATTTTCCGAAAGATCAAGAATTATTAGCGAAAGCACAATATCGATTAAAGTTTGAAGAGTTGTTTTATATACAATTACAACTCTTAGTAAAGAAGCTCATTAATAAATCGAGAATAAAAGGGTATGTTTTTGAAAATGTTGGAGAGCATTTTACCAATTTTTATAATAATCATTTACCATTTGATTTAACAAATGCTCAGAAAAGAGTATTAAAAGAGATTCGTAAAGACACTGGAACTGGTGCACAAATGAATCGTTTATTACAAGGAGATGTAGGTTCTGGTAAAACAATTGTAGGATTGTTAGTAATGTTGTTGGCAATAGATAATGGTTATCAGGCAACTATTATGGCGCCGACAGAAATTTTAGCGAATCAGCATTATAACGGAATTAAAGAGCTATTAAGTAATACAGATATTACAGTTGAACTACTAACAGGATCTTCAAAAACTAAAAAACGACGAGAAATTCACGAAGGTTTAGAAAATGGAACACTAAATATTCTAATAGGAACTCATGCCATTTTAGAAGATAAAGTTCAGTTTAAAAAACTAGGATTAGCGATTATAGATGAGCAACATCGATTTGGTGTAGCACAGCGAAGTAAACTGTGGAAGAAAAGTGAAATTGAAGGTGTACCACCACATGTTTTGGTAATGACAGCCACTCCGATTCCTAGAACTTTAGCAATGTCTGTTTATGGTGATTTAGATATTTCTGTGATTGATGAATTACCACCTGGTAGAAAAGCTGTGAAAACAGTACATCGCTACGATAGTCATCGTTTAGGCGTATTTCGATTTCTAAAAGATGAAATAGAAAAAGGAAGACAAGTGTATGTTGTATATCCTTTAATCCAAGAATCCCAGGCTATGGATTATAAAGATTTGATGGATGGTTACGAAAGTATTGTTCGAGAATTTCCTGCACCAAAATATCAAATCAGTATTGTACATGGTAAAATGAAACCTGCGGACAAAGACTATGAGATGGAACGTTTCTTAAATAAGGAAACACAAATAATGGTTGCTACTACAGTTATAGAAGTAGGAGTAAATGTTCCTAATGCATCTGTGATGGTTATAGAAAGTACAGAACGTTTTGGTTTAAGTCAGTTACACCAATTACGAGGAAGAGTAGGAAGAGGAGCTGAGCAGAGTTATTGTATTTTGTTGACAGGTAATAAACTGTCTTCTGATGCAAAAACTAGAATTAAAACTATGGTTGAAACTTCTGATGGATTTAAAATTGCAGAAGTAGATTTAAAATTACGTGGTCCTGGAAATATAATGGGAACTCAACAAAGTGGTGTTTTAAATCTTAAAATTGCTGATGTTGTTAAAGACAGTCCGATTTTACATAACGCAAGACAATGTGCGATACGAATTCTTAACGATGACCCGAGTTTATCTAAAGAAGAAAATGCTTCAATGTTGAAACGTTTAACAATGCTGCAACGTACCAGTGGAATTTGGAGTAACATCAGTTAAATAAAAAAACTCTGCCTAAGCAGAGTTCTTCAATTTTCTTTTATGTTGTAGTTCTTAGTTAGGAACACAGTTCCCGTAATAAGATCCATATCTTTTTACGCAAGAAAAGTCACCAGGAAAAGAATACGGAATGTTTTCCCAACAATCTCTACTTGATCTACATAAGAAATTTTGGTATCCACCGTTAATACTTTTTTGTTGCTCTTTGCTTAGTTTTTTTCCTAAGTTTTTTAACATAATAGAAGGTTTTTGAGGTTAAATAATTTTATGAGCAACTAATATACAAAACTTAATGATTCGGGAAATCGATTCAATAAATTATATCAAGTTTTTATTTTAGGATTAATTCAACCCATTCTTCAGGAGTTTCTAGCATAGGAAAATGTCCAGAATTTTCTAAAGTAAATAATTTATTGTGCTGAATTTCTTTTTCTAAAAGTTCAGCAATAGCATAAACAGCAACAGGATCATTTTTTGGCCAAACTATTTTAGTTTTTATAGAAGTTTCTTTCAAAGCGCCAATCCATCTATGCCAGAAAAAATAGCGTTCGTTAATATAATTTGAAAGTTTATGAATTACAGCTTTTCCGTCATTATAGATAAGTTGTAACCACATTTCTTTCAACTCTTCACTAGTAACTTTACTTTTATCAAAATATACATTTCTAATGTTTTTACTAAAGATAAATTCATTCGACAGTTTTGCAACATGTTTTCCTGTGAGTTTATTTTTCAATAACTTTTGAATTAATCGTAACCGAGAGAGTTCAATATGCATACTACCATTACATAAAATAAGTTCCTCAATGGTTACATCAATCTGTTTTTTATTATGACGAGCAATAATTTCTGTAGCCACACTTGTACCGTAATCATGAGCTAATAATGTAAATGTTGAAATATTCAGATGTTTCCATAATTCAAGAGCTACATCAGCTTGTTCAATTAACGAATAAGAATAGTTTGTAGGTTTATCAGAAAAACCATACCCTAAATGATCGTGAATAATTACTCTATACTTTTCTGCAAGTCTATTTAATACTTTATAATAATCATAAGAAGAAGTAGGATAACCATGTAAAATAACCAAAACTGGTTTGTCTTTTTCTTCAGTATCAATTACAAAAATCTTACGATTAAAAATTGTAATAAAAGAACCTTGTTCTTTCCAAGCTGTAGCTGTCATAATTTTCTATATAAATCTGTAAACAAAGTAGTGAATTTTACTTAGTTTTGATATAAATAAAAAACAGAATACTATTTTTTTTATAGACGTCATATTGCCCATACCGATACAAAAAACATTTACGTATTCGGTTACTAAAGAAGAAGCAGATTTCTTAGAAAAAGGAATGCGAGTAGCAGTTTCTTTTGGTAAAACTAAGATGTATGCTGCTTTAGTATTTAATATTCATCAGAATCCACCAGAACTTTATGAAGCAAAAGATATTCATCAAATTTTAGATGAAAAACCTATTGTAAATGAAAGACAATTAAAACATTGGCAATGGATTTCAGAATATTATATGTGTGCAATAGGTGATGTATACAGAGCAGCAGTCCCTTCAGCATTTTTATTAGAAAGTGAAACGATTATTTATAAGAATGAGAGTTTTACAAATATTGAAATTTTAAACGATGAAGAATACCTGATTTTTGAAGCTTTACAAAGACAATCACAATTAACTATTCATGAAATTACGGCTATTTTAGATCGTAAAAAGGTATTTCCTGTAATTAATAAACTGATTGATAAGTCAGTTTTACATGTTAAAGAAGAAATTTATGAAACCTATAAACCAAAATTGGTTAAGTATGTTAGGCTTCATCAAGATTATGAAAAGGAAGAAGCTTTACAAAGTTTACTAACTCAGTTGTCAAGAGCAAAGAAACAAAGAGATGCTGTACTTACTTTTTTTCAATTAAAAACTGAAAAGAAACCTATAAAAGCAAAAACCTTACAAGAGAAATCAGGAGCGTCAAGTCAGATTTTAAAATCCTTAGTTGATAAAGGGATTTTTGAGTTTTATCATATACAAACAGATCGAGTTCATTTTAAAGGAGACGAAAATCCTTTAAAAGAGTTAAATGAACATCAAGAAAAAGCGTTAGCGGAAATAAAAACTTCTTTTGAAACTAAAGATATTACCTTGCTTCATGGGGTTACTAGTTCAGGAAAAACAGAAGTATATACGAAGTTAATTAAAGAAGTATTGGCTGAAGGGAAACAAGTACTGTTTATGTTACCTGAAATTGCTTTAACTACACAGATTATAACACGCTTACAGAATTATTTTGGAAATCAGATTTCTGTATTTCATTCTAAATATTCGGTTAATGAAAGAGTAGAAGTATGGAATAATACTTTAGAACATAAAACAAAAGCTCAAATTATTTTAGGTGCACGTTCAACAGTATTTTTACCGTTTTCTAATTTAGGTTTGATTGTAGTTGATGAAGAACACGAAGTGTCATACAAACAATTTGAACCTTCTCCAAGATATAACGCTAGAGATTCTGCTATAGTTTTAGGAAAAATACATAATGCAAGTGTTTTATTAGGTTCTGCAACACCATCTATAGAATCAAAGTTTAATGCTTTAGAAGGTAAATACGGACTTGTAAATTTAACAAGACGACATGGTGATGTATTGTTACCAAAAATTGAACTGATTGATGTAAAGGAAAAAAGAAAACGAAGAGAAATGGTCGGACATTTTTCTGATCGTTTAATTCAACTAATAAGCGATGCTTTAGAAGAAAAAGAACAAGTAATTTTATTTCAAAATAGGAGAGGATTTTCTCCAATTGTAGAATGTACAACTTGTGGTAATTCGCCTCAGTGTCCTAATTGCGATGTAAGTTTAACGTATCATAAGTATAACAATCAGCTAAAGTGTCATTATTGTCATTATCAACGAGCAATGCCGAATAGCTGTGGAGCTTGTGGAAGTAATACTTTAGACACAAAAGGTTTTGGTACAGAACAAATTGAACTTGAATTGAAAGAGCTTTTCCCTAATCATAATATAGGAAGAATGGATTCTGATACAACACGAGGAAAGTTTGGTTATCAGAAAATTATTGAAGCTTTTGATGCACAGGAAATCGATGTTTTGGTAGGAACGCAAATGTTATCTAAAGGATTAGACTTTAAAAATGTGACTTTAGTTGGTGTTTTAAGTGCAGATACGATGCTGAATTTTCCTGATTTCAGAGCACATGAAAGAGCTTTTCAATTAATGGTTCAAGTTGCCGGAAGAGCTGGAAGATATCAAAAACAAGGGATGGTAGCTATACAGACCTATAATCCTTATCATCAAATCTTACAGCAGGTTTCAACGAATAATTATGAGGAAATGTATAAAGAACAACTGCAAGATCGTTGGCAATATCATTATCCGCCATATTATCGAATCATAAAAATTACATTGAAACATAGAGATTACGTTAGGGTAAACGACGGTATAAATTGGTTAGCAAAATCATTACAAAATGTATTTAGAGAAAATGTACTTGGTCCGTCTGCTCCTGCAGTTTCTAGAGTTCGAAATCAGTATATTAAGAATCTGATTATAAAAATTCCACCGAAACAATCATTACTAAAAACAAAACAAGAAATTCAAAGAATACGAACTACGTTTGAAGCGGTTAAAGAATTTCGTCCTATCCGTTTTATTTTAGATGTAGATGCTTATTAAATTATAAATGCTATGAAATTTAAATATGTAAATCTTAATAAAGAAGAAAAGGTAATTGATTTACCTGTAACTGAAGAAGATTTTAATGAAACCAAATGTTTCGTAGAGGGATCTGAATTAATTGATATGGATTACGATTGGTTGATTTGGGATTTAAGAGATTATTTTATTGAGAAAATGGTTTTAGATCCATTTAAGGAAGAAATCTATTCTTTTTGCAGAAAAGTTCAGTTAGCTGATTTTGATTATAAAGAGAATTCAAGTTCAAAAGATATTAAAGTAGTTCAGATATATTACAACATCTATTCTTGGCATCTCATATTTGTAGCTTGTGAACCAGAAATAGTTTTTCATAAAGAAGATATCGTTAAAGATAGATTAGAACTAGATTTTAATTTCGATTTAAGAGAACTAGAATATTTATTAGAACAGATATTAGATGCCTTAGAGGTAGATTATTCAGAATTTAAAGAAGAAGAAAAAATTGTTACAAGTGACTTAATTATAGATTTTTCGGTAAAGAACATCTTAAAAGAGTGTTGGAAAGAAATAAAAAACGAAACCAATTCTAAAATAGTAGGTGTTGTATTTCAGGCAACTGGTGGCGATCCAGAAAGTTTAGATACAGATGAAGTTATTGGAGATAGTGAAGAATTAATTGTAGAATTCTTTAAGAAAAGAAACATAAAAGCGTAGAACTTATTTCTACGCTTTTATGTTTAAAGCTTGTATTTATCTGTATCATTAATCAATTTAAAACTAGTTTCCTTGTTTTTTAAAATCAAAGTGTCGTTTTTTAGATTAAAGTTAAAAGTTGCATTATAAGATTCGCTATTTCTCTTTTTGTTGTAATAACTCGTGATTTCTTTTCGGTGTGCTTTTATGCTGTCTTTAGGTAAATTCAATTTATTTAAACTGTCTTTAACTAAGAAATAACCAGTTTCTGTATAACATTTTGCGCTTAATGTTACCGATTTTTGTAATGAATCAATAGCAAAGCTTCCGTAGTAAATATTGTCATTAAAGTCTTTAATTTTTAGACCGTAATCGTAATCGAAATAAACTCTAAAATATCGTTCATTAAAGTTTTCAGGTACTGCTTTGTAAATTCCGAAGATTTCCTTTTCAACTAAAAATTCCTTTTTAATATTAGAAATGTAGTTGTATCCATAAAAAACCATTCCACCAATAACTAAGAATTTTATCCAGTATAAGTTTTTTAATTTTTCAGGTAAAATACTTGGAAATAAAGGAGTTTTGATTTTGAATTTCAAGAAATACGATTTGATTCCATCCCAATCAGAAATTAATAAGAAAACACCCATGATGCTTAGTTTGATAGCCATAGAAAGTGCTCCTTGAATATCATAAAAAATATCTACTAATAAGATGTTTATCATGAAGCTTAAGAATAAAATAACTCCAATACGTTCCGTTTTTCTAAATAAAAGTAAAAAGGCAGCAATTATTTGAGTAGATGCTATAATTAAACCATATGTTCTTGAATATCCATAATAATTCCAAGTCAACATGAATCCATTGAAATGATTAATATATTCATCTCCTAAATAGGATAATCCTAAGTCAAATTGACTTTTAAGTATTTTTCCAAAGGCATAGGAAAACATTTTAAACGCGATATAGTATCTACAGATTAAACGTAATAGATATAAGGTATTGGGTTTTAAATTTTCAGATTTAAAAAAACTCTTGATCATAGATTTTAATTTTTTCGAAGCCAAACATAAAATAAAATGAATGAATCTTGAAAAATTTTCAACTATTTTGTTTGATAAAGGCTTATTAAAGTTTCAATCTTATCAAGTTTGTTAATTGTACTTTCCTTTGTTCTATTGTATGCTACTAATGGCTGTATTCCATTACCAATTAATGCGAATCCAAGAATAAAAAGTAATGCAAGCACAGCAAAACTAGCAGCTGCTCCGTAACCTGTAACATCTATTCTTAATATCCCGTGAGGTTTAATTTTTTTAATATAGTAAATATAGCAAAGCGCTAAAGTAGCAATGCCTGTAATCACATATATAATTAAGTTTTGGTAAATACGATATTTAGAAAAGTTGAGTTCTTCAATTTTTTCTTGTAGTTCTTTGGTTTGATGATTAAATAGAATATCTAACTTTATATTCGAACAAGTTGTATCAAAACCTGGAGGAGAGTTTGTTAAAGAACAAATTAAACCTAATGTCAAATTAGCTTTTCTGAGATCACATAAAGCACAATGATCTGTGTTTTTTAGTACTGTATTATAATTTTTCAAGAAGAAATTCTGAATTTATTTGTCTTCAATTCTTATACGCTTTAACATAATTCGAGTATCCAAAAAGTTTCTTTTAGGATAATATTCAGCGACATATTTTTTTCTGTATAAATTTAAAACTGAATTCGTTTTTTCTATTTCTTTGTCTACAATTTCTTTCTGCTTTCTAAACTCTATGAAAGGACCAACTCCCATTCCGATAAGTACTATACCAATCACGAATAATATTATGTTTACTGTAGAATATGCATTTTTAGCATAAATGTAACTAAAGAGATAATAATTAATAAAATGAACAGCCATTCCTATAAGAGGCCAGAAAACGATTCCTCCATAGGCATCAAATTTAGATTCATATAGTTTCTTTCTTTTAAGATCTATATGTTTTATTCTATCATGAGCTACAGTGTCGAATTCTATCGAATTGCAAGTTTTATTAAATGCAGGCGGTTTATTATTTAATTTACAAATAAAACCATGTTTAATATCAGCTTCATGGTTGTTACACAATCTACAGTGATCGGCATTTTTTATCATGGCAATTTTTTAAAAAAGAATTAATTCTAAATATATTTACTTCAAATCTAAAATAAAATCCATGAATTTTGAAAAAGAGTACGATTTAATTTGTGTTGGAGGTGGTATAATGAGTGCTAATTTGGCTTTGTTAGCTAAATTATTAGATCCAAATTTGAAAGTGTTAATTCTTGAGCGCTTAGATGAAGTCGCTCTAGAAAGCTCTGCAGCTTGGAATAATGCTGGTACAGGTCATTCTGCTTTATGTGAATTAAATTATTGTCCTGAAAAAGAAAACGGATCCATAACTATGGAAAAGGCGATTCAAATTTGTACTCAGTTTGAAATTTCTAAACAGTTTTGGGCGTATTTAACTGCTAATGGATATATAGATCATCCGAACGATTTTGTTATGCCTGTAAAACACCATAGTTGGGTAACAGGTAAAGAAAATAGCGATTATTTAGAGAAAAGATTTAAAGCGTACAAAGAACACTTTATGTTCGATACTATTGATTTTACTAGAGATTTTTCTAAAATGAAATCGTGGTTTCCTTTAATTATGGAAAATAGAGAAGAAGATGAAGAAATGGCTGCATCTAGAATAGATAGAGGAACAGAACTAAATTATGGAGCTTTAACTAAAACTTTATTTAAAATTCTAGAAGAAAAGTTTGATACACCTGTTTACTGTAACCAGGAAGTTTTAGATGTTGATCCTGATACAGATTTAGATTGGACTGTTGCAATAAAAAATACACAGACAGGAAAACAGCAAAATGTTGATGCTAAACATGTATTTATTGGAGCTGGTGGAGGTAGTTTATTGTTACTACAAAAAGTAGAGATAGACGAAAAAGAAGGATACGGAGGTTTTCCTGTGAGTGGAGAATGGTTGGTTTGTAATAATGAAGAAATTATCAATCAGCATAATGCTAAAGTGTATAGTAAAGCAGGAATTGGAGATCCACCAATGTCTACACCACATTTAGATACAAGATATATCGATGGAAAGAAATCGTTGTTATTCGGACCATTTGCTGGTTTTAGTCCGAAGTTTTTAAAAGAAGGATCGAATTTAGATTTATTTAAATCCATTCAATTTGATAATATTTCGCCAATGTTAGGTGCTTTCTGGCATAATTTACCACTAACAAAATATTTGGTTCATCAAGTATTAATGGATAAAGAAGATCGTATGGAAGCGCTTCGTAAGTTTATGAAGAATGCGAAAAGCGAAGATTGGGATGTAGTAAAAGCTGGTCAGCGAGTTCAAATTATTAAGAAAGATGAATTTGAAGGCGGAAAGTTAAGATTTGGAACAGAAGTTATAAGTAGTAAAGACGGAAGTATTACTTGTTTATTAGGCGCATCGCCTGGAGCTTCAACTGCTACTGCTATTATGTTTGAAGTATTAGAAAAAGCTTTCCCAGAGTTGTTACAAAATCAGAAAAATAAAGACTTATTAAATGAAATCGTTCCTTTTTACAATAATCAAGTTACCGAAGAGTTGTTTAAAAGTGAATTAAAAAGAGTAAATACTATTTTAAATCTATAAATCAAATTACTTGTTATGAAAGCTAACCTAACCAAACTGTTGTTATGTCTTTTTCTTGTTTTATTGAAAGGTATAGCTAAAGCAGATAATTCATATACTGTTTTCCAAAAAGATAGTATTGTCCAGAAACGTGTGCCACCGTCTAATTTTATAGGACCAAAATATAAAAATGTAGAAGTTTATAAAGTTAGTAATGTACCAGATCCGAAAGAAGGTAGTTCAAATGGATTTGTTTCAGATCCTAATGATTATATATCAGCATCAGAAGAATATAAAATCAATACAATACTTTGGGAACTAGAGGGAAATTCAACAGCTCAAGTTGCAGTTGTAATTTTAAAAAGTATTGGAAATGAAGTACCAAAAGACTTTGCTGTAAAACTTTTTGAAAACTGGGGTATTGGTCAAGCTGATAAAGATAACGGGTTATTGATTTTAACAGTTATAGATCAAAGAAGAACAGAGTTTGAAGTTGGTTATGGATTAGAACCTATTTTAACAGATTTAATTTGTCATAGAATTGGTACAGATGAAATTGTTCCTAATTTTAAAAGAGGTGAATTCGGACAAGGTTTAATTGCTGCTTCAAATAGAGTAAAGCAGATTATAGAAAAACCAGAAAATATTGAAGAAGTTTATTCTCAAGATATAAGTTATTCAGAAAAAAGAAAATCCTCGTTAGGATCAATTTATAATGAGTATCTAGAAGCTCAAGATCCATCGCCTTATAAAACTTTTCTTACGTTTTTACCATTAATTTTTATTTTGTCTGTATATGGAGGTTTTAATGGCTTGTTGTTTTACAGAATGAAAGAAAAAATAGCTATTATTGATAATAGTAAAGAAGATTATTATGATAAGTATAATGAATTAAAAGACACAGCTAAAGGAACATTAGGTTGTTTATCGATCTTTTTAGGACTGTTGTTTCCTATTTATGCTTATTTAAGATATATAACTAGAAGAAAAAAATTAAAAGAATATCGATATGCGCCTAGATTCAGTAGAATGAATGGAGAAAAAATGGAGTTATTAAATGCTTGGGCAGAAAACAAATTCTTAAAAGAAGGTGAAATATTAGAAGAAAAATTGGAGTCTGCTGAGTATGATGTTTGGGCTACAGCAGATGAATCTGATGTAATGGTTTTAGAATACCAAGGTTCAAGCAGAAAGTATTCAGATTGTAAAGAATGTGGTTATAAAACTTACGGTCGTTCTAGTACAAGAATAATAAGAAGTGCGACTTACGAAAGATCAGGGAAAAAAGAAGAAATTTATTTATGTAGAAACTGTAATTATACAGATTCTGTTATTGTAACCATACCTAAAAAGGTAAGATCTCAATCATCTAGCAGCTCTTCTTCTAGTAGTTGGAGTAGTTCTTCATCGTCTTCAAGTTGGGGTGGAGGAAGCTCTGGTGGAGGTGGAGCAGGAGTCAGTTGGTAAAAAAAAATGTTAAAAACAGTTAAGTTTTTTACATAACTTTTTTCGTAAACCTAAAAATTGATTTTTTTAAAAAATTATTAATCAGTGTTTTAGGTTTTTTTGTTTGTGGTTTAGAATTTTTGGTTAGACAAATTACTGAAGTTCAATAATTTAAAAGGGGGTTTTTCCTATTAGAAATACTGTAAAGAATTTCTATCTTTATGATGTAAATAAATCTAATTACAAGATACTTTCTTTCCCCCGATTTACATCTGTGTATGTAGCTTTAAACCTTCTAAAATTCCATTTAGGAGGTTTTATGTTTTTATTCAGGCAACCTTTTTCAAACTCTTGTAGTCTATATATTTGTAAGCAACAAAGAAGATAGATTGAAAATTATATCATTACATACAAAATCTCAGCTTCGATTAAAAAAAGCAATTAAAGGAGATCGTCAAGCACAAGAGCAAATTTTTAATGAATTTTCTCCTAAAATGCTTGGTATTTGTAGACAATATGTAAAAGATATTCACCACGCAGAAGATTTAATGCTTCAAGGTTTTTTAAAAGTCTTCGAAAACTTACAAAAATTTAAAAACGAAGGAAGTTTCGAAGGTTGGATAAGACGAATAATGGTAAATACATGTATTTCCTATCTCAGAAAAAAAAATCAGCTCGAACTTACCGATGAAGAATATCAATTCAATAGTATGGTAACTCATAATATTGAATCGACTTCAATAGAAGATATTCAAAAATTGATTGATAATTTACCAGAAGGTTATAAAATGGTCTTCAATTTATATGCAATAGAAGGTTATAAACATTCAGAAATTGCAGAGAAGTTGTCAATCTCACAGAGTACTTCTAAATCACAATTATTTAAAGCTCGTAAATGGTTACAGGCGAATTATATTAAAATGAATAGGATTAAAGATGCAGAAAGATAGTTTTGAAAATCAAATAAGAGAGAAGTTTAGAGATAGAACATTAACTCCATCTAATTCTGCTTGGGAAAGACTGAGCAATAAGTTAGATGAACAAGAACAAAATAAGCGAACGAAGAAAAAATATAGGTTTTTACTTTATGCCGCTAGTTTAGTATTATTAATAGGTTTAGGTTTTTCTTTCTTTTTACAAGGTGAAAATTCTGAAAACATAGAAGCTCCAAATAACATAATAGTGGTTCAAGATAATATACCAACGACTATTTTAGAAAAAGAAACGGAAATTAAGAATCAAATAAAAGAATCTAAAGAGGTTATACAAGATAATAAAGAAGAGGTAGCAATTACAAAACCTATTCAAATTAAGAAAGAGGAAAAACTAATACTTCCAGATACGAAAGAGATAGAAAATGTTTTAGCTCAAATTCCAGTTGAAAAAGAAAAACCTGTTAAAGAACAAACGGATAAATCTTTAGAAACAATAACAATAATTAAAACAAATAAGAGAATTCGCGTAAATCCAGATGATTTATTATATGCAGTAACTCATACTCCTCAAGAAGTTCAAGCATACTACGCGAAATATAACATCAATAGAAATAGTATTATTGATACAGTACAACAACAACTCAAAAAATCTAATTTAAAGGTAGATCCCGAATCAATTCTGGCCGAAATTGAATTGTCTATCCAAGAAGATGATTTTAAAGAGAATTTTATGCACAAGTTTAAACTTAAACTAACCGATGTTATTGTTGCAATTGTAGACAGAAATAACTAGGAAAAAATTATCGATAATTAGACTAACCAAGCTTTAATTTACATTAATCTTAAATTTAAAACATGAAAAGAATACTACTAATTTTAGTACTTCTATGTACTACCTATGGACAAGCTCAAGAAAAAACTTTTGAAAAAGAGGTAAAAAGAATTTCACTAAAAATTGAAAAAATTACCAAACAAGAGAAAGATAGCTTAAAGAAAAAAGTTAAAACGATTAACGATAAATTAAGTAAAGGTGAGATTACTGAAGAGAAAGCTAAACAATTAAAAAAAGAAGCAGCAGAACTTCATGCAGCTAATATTGAAAATAGAGTAGCTAAGCAAGAAACTAAGCTTCAACAATTAGTTCAAGATAAAACTAATGGAAA
The DNA here is from genome assembly GCF_947495995.1 of uncultured Tenacibaculum sp. GTDB lineage: Bacteria > Bacteroidota > Bacteroidia > Flavobacteriales > Flavobacteriaceae > Polaribacter. The sequence continues at coordinate 764,892 of NZ_CANMAX010000002.1, read as the reverse complement.
AATAGCGAGTGAAGATGACGATTATGATACGTTTTCTATTGGTAAAAGAACGTTTAAATTTAAAATGTTTAGTGATGATGATGATAATTTCTTTAAATGGAAAAGAAAGAGAAATAAAAGAACTACAAGTCAGATCGTTTTAGCTATGGGGGTAAATAATGTGCTTCTAAATAATGATTTAGGATCACTTAACGATTCTGAATACAGATTTTGGCAATCACATTTCTACGAAATTGGTTTTTCTTTAAAAACAAGACTTTCTAAAGAACCTTCTAAAACATATTTTAAATACGGACTTTCTTTCTTATGGAATAACTTAAGATTAGATAATAATCAGGTTCATGAGGTAAATGGAAATCAAACTGATATAGTAGCATTTTCTGAACCACTTTCAGAAAGTAGATTACGTCACGTACAAATGACTTTTCCAATGCACTTAGAATTCGATTTTTCTAAAAATAGAGAATATGAAGATGGTTTTGTAAAAGATAGAACTAATAAAGGAATTCGTTTAGGTCTTGGAGGTTTTGTAGGATTTAAGTTAGGATCAAGACAATATCTAGAATACAGAAACAATACAGGAGTCGAAATAGAAGAGGTACAAAGAGGATCATTTAATATGAATACCTTAAACTATGGACTAAGTGCTTATTTGGCCTACAAATGGTACGGACTTTATGTGAAATACGATCTTAATCCTTTGTTTAAAAATACAGATATTAGAAATTTATCTCTAGGAGTTCGTTTAGATCTACATTAATTTTAAAAAAAAGCAACAATTAATTTGTTGCTTTTTTTTCTTCCCATTCTTTTCTTAAATCGGTAGATAAAGTTCCAGTTCCATCATGTTTCCATCCTGGTGGCTTTATAAGGTATAACAATCGTTTTCCAAAAGTAGTTTTGCTTTTCACAGTGTCGGTAATCATATTATACCATTCTTTAAAAGCTATTTTTACAGGATTATAAGTTTCGATGTTAGTTACTAATCCGTATACAGGTTTTTCATCTTCTGCTTCAAAAGTTCCAAATAGTTTATCCCAAATAATAAAAATTCCAGCGTGATTTCTATCTAAATACTGCGGATTAGTAGCATGATGCACTCTATGATGACTAGGAGTATTAAAAATAGCTTCGAACCATTTTGGCATTTTATCAATCAATTCTGTGTGAATCCAATATTGATATAATAAGCTAATACTCATCTGAAATATAATCATTGCAGGATGAAAACCTATAAAAACTAGCGGAAGCCAAAATATAAAAGTATAAAATCCGCCAGTCCACGTTTGTCGTAAAGCAGTACTTAAATTGTATTTTTTAGAAGAATGATGCACAACATGACTTGCCCAAAACAATCTTGACTCATGTGCTATCCTATGATTCCAGTAATACACAAAATCTTCAGCAAATAAAAGTATAATCCAAGACCACCACGTTGCAGGAATTGTAAATAATCGATATTCGTACAAGAATAAAAATAAACCAAGAGTTAATCCTTTTGTAAATAGTCCAATAAAAACATTTCCTAGTCCCATTAAAATAGAAGTGTAAGCATCTTTAAACTCATAATCTTCGAGTTTAACTTTTACTGTTAGAATAGCTTCAGCAATAACAGTAATCACAAAAAATGGGATTGCATAATGTATAAGATTAGGCATATTTTAGTGGTATATAAATTAATGGCTTTGGTTTTTCAATATACTAAAAGAAAATATCTTAACCTTAATTATTAAATTCGAGATATAAATGCTATATTTGCAAACTTTAAAAAATATATTAAATTTTTAATTATGAATCATTACGAAACTGTTTTCATTTTGAATCCCGTTTTATCTGAGACTCAGATAAAGGAAACAGTAAAAAAGTTCGAGGACTATTTGGTTTCTAAAGGTGCAGAAATGATCCACAAAGAAGATTGGGGATTAAAGAAATTAGCGTACCCAATTCAAAAGAAGAAAAGTGGTTTTTATCACTTATTCGATTACAAAGTATCAGGTGAAATTATTGCAGCGTTTGAATTAGAGTTCAGACGTGACGATAGTATCATGCGTTATTTAACTGTAAAGTTAGACAAGCATGCTGCAGCTTGGGCTGAGAAGAGAAGAGAACGTGTTAAATCTGCAAAAAAGTAATCAGTTATGTCATCAATTGAACAACAAGCAAAAGGAAACAAGCAAGGAGAAGTACGTTATTTAACTCCGCTTGACATTGAAACTAAGAAAGAAGCTAAATACTGTCGTTTCAAAAAGAACGGTATCAAGTACATTGATTACAAAGATGCAGATTTCTTAATGTATTTAGTAAACGAGCAAGGTAAAATCTTACCAAGACGTTTAACAGGAACTTCATTAAAATATCAACGTAAAGTTGCGCAAGCAATCAAAAGAGCTCGTCACTTAGCTTTAATGCCTTACGTTGGAGATATGTTAAAATAATAAAGGAGTAGAACAATGGAATTGATATTAAAAAAAGACGTAGAAAATTTAGGTTTTAAAGACGATGTTGTAACTGTTAAGAATGGTTATGGACGTAACTACCTAATACCTCAAGGATATGCAATTTTAGCTACTTCTTCAGCTAAAAAAGTATTAGCAGAAAACTTAAAGCAACGTGCTTTTAAAGAAGCTAAATTAGTAGAAGACGCTAACAAAGTAGCAGAAACTGTTAAAGGATACGAAATCAAAATCGCTTCTAAAGTAGGTTCTGGAGATAAATTATTTGGATCGGTTAACAATGCAGACGTTGCAGAAGCTTTAGCTAAGCAAGGAACTGAAATCGAGAAAAAATATATCAAAGTTACTGGAGGTAACGTAAAAAGATTAGGTAAATATAATGCTGCAGTTCGTTTACATAGATCTGTTGTTGTAGATATCTTATTTGAAGTAGTAGCTGAGAAGTAAGAAATCAGTTAATTTTACTTTTAAAAAATTAAGCACGCTCATTCTTGAGCGTGCTTTTTTTGTTAGCTTTGTTTTAACGAATTAATCATAATCACATAAAACTAAATCTTTTGTAATGAAAAAGCTTTTTTATTTAGCCTTACTTTTTTTGTCATTACATATTAGTGCACAAGTAACCACCTCTAAAATTAAAGGTACGGTTACAGATAGTGCTGGAGAACCATTATTTGGAGCTAATATTGTAGTGTTACACGTACCTTCTGGTACAGTTTCAGGTGCGGTAGCACAAGACAACGGAAAATACACAGTACCCAACTTACGTGTAGGTGGACCGTATAAAATCACATTTAGTTTTTTAGGTTTTAAATCTAAAGAAGTAGAAAACGTTTTTTTAACTTTAGGAAAAACAACAAACATAGATGCTTCTTTATCTGAAGACGGGCAAACTCTTGATGAGGTTGTTATTTCTGCATCTAAAAGTAAAATTTTTAATAGTGATAGAACAGGAGCACAAACAAGTGTATCTGCGACTCAGTTAAAAACATTACCAACTATTTCTCGTTCAGCAGCAGATTTTACAAGATTAGAGCCTACTGCTAGTAATGGATCTTTTGGAGGTAGAAACGATCAGTTCAATAACTTTTCTTTAGATGGTTCAATTTTTAATAATCCTTTCGGATTAGATGCAGCAACTCCAGGTGGACAGACAGGAGCACAACCGGTTTCTTTAGATGCAATTGAACAAATTTCTGTTTCTGTAGCACCTTATGATGTTACTTTAGCTGGTTTTACAGGAGCTTCTGTAGATGCAGTTACAAAAAGTGGAACTAACGAATTTAAAGGAACTGCTTATGGTTTTTATAGAAACCAAGATTTAACTGGTGGAAAAATTTCAGGTTTTGATGTATTTAAACCTAAATTAAATCAAGTTCAATACGGGGTAAGTATTGGCGGACCTATAATTAAAGATAAACTATTCTTCTTTGCTAATTTTGAAAAAGATGATAGAGTAGACTTAGGTTCTAATTTTCAACCAAGTTCTGGAACTACTATAGGAGTTAACGATTCTAGAGTTACAAGAGACGATTTACAATTAGTAAACAATATTTTAAGTCAGGTTGTAATTGGAACAGATGCACAAGGAAATGATGTATTTTACAATCCTGGAGCTATAGAAGGATTTACTTTCGATCAGGAATCTGTAAAAGGTATTTTTAAATTAGATTGGAATGTAAATCAAAAACATAGATTAGCCTTTATCTATAACTTCTTAAGAGCATCAAAGGAAAATCCTGCACATCCAACAGCTTTAGGGTTTAGAGGACCAAGTGCAGCTACATTACAGTTTGAAAATGCTGGATACGAAATTAATAACAATATCGATTCTTTCTTATTAGAATTAAACTCTAATTTTAATGAAGAAACTTCGAATAAATTACAAATAGGTTATACTCAGTTTGATGATTTTAGAAATCCATTATCTACGCCAGCACCTTCAATCACTATTTTAGATGCTGCTGGATCTTCAAATTATATTATCGCTGGTCACGAGCCTTTTTCTATCAATAATACATTAGATCAAAAAGTACTTCAAATTACAAATAACATGAACTTCTTTAAAGGAAATCATACAATTACAGTTGGTTTTTCTTTTGAAAAATTCATGTTTGATAACTCGTTTAATTTAGGTGCTTACGGAGCTCAAGGAGTATTCTTTCCATCAGGATCAATCAACGATTTTAGAAACTTAGATGCAGCAGGAGAAGCTGCTTTAGTAGCGACATATCAAGCTCAGTTTGATGCAGCAATTTCAGCTAACAATTCATTAACAGCCAATGGAGTTGGAAATCCAGATGGATGGTCTTTAGCAGAAACTAATGTAGGTCAGTTAGCTTTTTATTTACAAGATGAATATGAGATTAATGATGATATTAAGTTGACGTACGGAGTTCGTTTCGATAAGCCTTTATTTTTCGATACTAAAGAAAAGATTCAGGAAAATATAGATAGAAAAGGAACTTACCAACCAGGGAACATTTATTTCGATCCAGAAAATAATCAAGCTACAACATTAAGTTCTTTAGATTTACCATCTAACGATTGGTTAATTTCTCCAAGATTAGGATTTAATTGGGATGTAAATGGAGAAAATAAATTACAAGTAAGAGGAGGAACAGGTTTATTTACAGGCCGTTTACCTTTCGTATGGTTAGGAAACCAAGTTCAAGGAGTCGATTTCTTTTTCTATCAAACAGTAGATAAAGATTTTAAATTTCCACAAGTTTGGAGAACAAATATCGGTCTAGATTATAAATTTGAAAACGGATTTGTAGTAAGTACTGATTTAGCATACACACAAGATATTAATGGAGCTCATGTACAAAATTGGGGATTAAGTAATCCTACAGGTAATTTAGTTGCTCCTGGAGATACTAGATCTGTGTATACAGATGCAGATAAAGCGTTAAATCAATTTGGAGGTCAAACGAATGCTTATGTGTTTACAAATTCAGATAAAGGAAGAACATATAATGCCACTTTTAAAGTAGAGAAATCATTTGAAAATGGTTTGTATACAAATATTGCATATAGTTATTTAAATTCTAAAGATGTAAATTCAATTGAAGCAGAAATCACTGGTGATGCTTTTGCTTTCAATCCTGTAATAGGAAATGCAAATAACGATGTATTGGCTTTTTCTAGATACGGAGATACACATAGAATTATCGGTGTTGCTTCAAAGAAGTTTAATTACGCAGGCGATAAATTTGCAACAACTATAGCTACTTTCTTTGAATATGCACAAGGAGGAAGATTTAACTATACTTATGGTGGAGATATTAATAATGATGGATCAAGAGTAAACGATTTATTATATGTACCTACTTCAGCTGAAGTTACTCAAATGCAATTTTCTGGTGCTGGACAGGCACAAGCTTTTGAAGAATATATCCAACAAGATGATTATTTAAATGGTAGAAGAGGGCAGTACGTAGAACGTTACGGAGCTTTAGCACCTTGGAGAAGCAGATGGGATGTTAAATTATTACAAGATTTTAATTTCAATGTTTCAGAAAACAAACAAAATACCATTCAATTAAGTGTAGATATTTTAAATGTTGGAAACTTAATTAATTCAGCTTGGGGAGTTGTACAACAGCCAGTAAATGTTCAACCATTAGGTGTTGTAGTAGATCAAAATACTGGAGTTCCTACTTATACCTTTGATGGTAATTTAGTAGAAACTTTTACGTTTGATACAAGTTTAAATTCTCGTTGGCAAATGCAACTTGGTTTACGCTACATATTCTAATATTACAAGTAAAAAATACATAAATGCAGAAAACCGCAATTTAAATTGCGGTTTTCCCATTTCAAAAACAGGGTTTTTCCTGTTTAAAATATTAGAATAAGTTGCAAATTGCTAATGCATATACTTTTATATAATTTATTTAGGGGATTATTTAATTATATAAGAAAAATGAAAACTCCGACGTTAGTCGGAGTTTTTGATTTATATAACTAGTTCTTGATTTCTTAAAATATCGTCGAAAGTCTCTCTTTTTCGAATCAGGTAATCTTTACCTTCATGAACCATTACTTCAGCAGGTCTGTAGCGAGAGTTGTAGTTAGAAGCCATAGAAAAACAATATGCTCCTGCATTATGGAAACATAAAATATCGTCTTCTCTAATTTCATTAATTCTACGATTTGTGCCAAATGTGTCTGTTTCACAGATATAACCTACAATACTATAAAAACGTTCTCTTCCTTTAGGATTAGAAAGGTTTTCTATAAAATGATAAGAATTATAAAACATAGGTCTAATCAAGTGATTTAATCCACTATCGATACCAGCAAATACAGTAGAAGTAGTTTGCTTGATAACATTTACTGTAGCAAGAAAATAACCAGCTTGACTTACTAAAAACTTACCAGGCTCAAACATTAGTGTTAAGTCTTTACCATATTCTTTACAGAAATCATTAAATCTTTTCGATAAATGCTTTCCTAAATCTTCAATATTTGTTGAGATATCTCCTTGTTTATATGGAACTTTAAATCCACTACCAAAATCAATAAACTCAATATTTTTGAACTCTTTTGCAGTATTAAAAAGAATTTCTGTAGCCATTAAAAAAGTATCGACATCAAGAATATCAGAACCAGTATGCATATGAATACCATTGATATTCATACCTGTATTTTCTACCACTCTTTTGATATGAGGAACCTGATGTATAGAAATTCCGAATTTCGAATCGATGTGTCCCACAGAGATTTTAGAATTTCCCCCAGCCATAACATGCGGATTAATTCTAATACATACAGGAATGTTTGGATGTTTTTGACCGAATAATTCTAGAATAGATAAATTATCGATATTTATCTGCACACCTAGCTTCGCAACATCTTCAATTTCTTTTAAAGAAACGCCATTTGGAGTGTAAATAATGTCTTTTGGTTCAAATCCAGCTAATAATCCTAGCTTAACTTCTTGTATAGAAACTGTATCTAAGCCACTTTCTAATTTATTAAATACCTTTAGTATATTAACGTTAGATAATGCCTTAGTAGCATAATTAATTTTTACATTTTTTACCTTAGAAAAAGCTTTAGTAATTCTTTTGTATTGACTGATAATCTTTTCTGTATCATATACATACAGAGGGCTTCCGTGCTTTTTTGCTAAATCTAACAGTAAGTTGTTCTCCATTTTTAAAATTAATTTTTTTCAAATGTAGAGATATAAAAAAAGAAAAAAAATTGAATGTGAGAATATAACACAATAGCCTATTATGTAAAAAAATTACATTTTTTTATTACAAATTGCAATTTTTACTTGGTTTTTGGTAAAAAAAAGTTTTATCTTTGTCGGTGAAATCAAAATTGATGGGAGTGTTTTCATATATTTGATTTTAATAGGAGGTTAATTAAAAACTCTGGTATTTCTTCACCAGAGTTTTTTCTTTTTATAATATGTATGTAATTCCTATTTAAACTTTACTGTAATTTTCTCAGCAATACCAATAATTACTTCTGAAGCTTTTATAATAGATTCTACTGGTACGTATTCGTAACGTCCATGGAAATTATGTCCACCAGCAAAAATGTTTGGACAAGGTAATCCTTTATAAGATAATTGAGATCCGTCTGTTCCTCCTCGAATAGGTTTAATTAAAGGAGTAATGTTCAAATCTTTCATTACTTCTTCAGCAATATCAACAATATACATTACAGGCTCAACCTTTTCACGCATATTAAAGTATTGATCTTTAATTTCTACTTGAATAGCATCTTTACCTAATTCTTCATTTATTTTAACTGCAATAGATTTTATTGTTTCTTTTCGCTCTTGGAAAAGGTTCATATCATGATCTCTAATAATGTATCGTAAAACAGTTTGTTCTACTTTTCCTTCTATACTATGCAAATGGAAGAATCCTTCGTAATCAGTTGTATGTTCAGGAACTTCTTCAGCTGGTAAAGCATTTATAAACTGACTAGCAATAGTCATAGAGTTTACCATCTTTCCTTTAGCGTAACCAGGGTGAACAATTTTACCGTTTACAGTTACTACAGCTCCTGCAGCATTAAAATTCTCATATTCTAACTCACCAATTTGGCTTCCATCCATAGTGTATGCCCACTGCGCACCAAACTTTTCAACATCAAACTTATGAGCTCCCTTACCAACTTCTTCATCAGGTGTAAAGCAAATTCTTATTTTACCATGTTTAATTTCTGGATGCTGAATTAAATATTCCATTGCAGAAACAATTTCAGTAACACCAGCTTTATCATCGGCTCCTAATAAAGTTGTTCCGTCTGTAGTAATTAAAGTTTGTCCTTTATATAAAAGTAAATCTTCAAAGTATGACGGAGATAAAACAATATTTTCTGCTTCGTTTAATATGATATCTTCTCCGTTATAATTTTCATGGATTTGCGGTTTTACATTCGCTCCAGTAAAATCTGGACTTGTATCTATGTGTGCAACAAACCCAATCGTTGGTACTTCATAATCAATATTACTAGGTAATGTAGCCATTAGATAACAGTTTTCATCTAACTCTACATCTTCCATTCCAATTGCTATCAATTCTTGTTCTAATACCTTGGCTAAATCCCATTGTTTTTCTGTACTAGGAAAAGCTGGATTCGTAGGATCAGATTCAGTATCGATGGTTATGTATTTAATAAACCTATTAATTATATTCTGTTTGTTCATTAAGTAATGTTTTGTTTGTTTTGAATGTTTATTTCATTTGTATATCATTAATTAGCGAAATGGCAGAGCAAAGTCTTTCATTAATTAAAGAATCACCATAAATTTCTGTCTTAGCATGGATAAAACCTTTTTGTGTTTTCCCGTACAGATTTAAAATATGATAATTGAACTTTCCTCTTTTTCCTTTAGCTAAATTGTAATACGCGTCTTTTCTTTTGAATTTTAATCGTTTAGATTTTACTTCGGTAAGTTGAAGTTCTTCATTATCTCTTTTTACTTTATAAATAAAATCATCATCAATATTATCAGGATTAGTAATAAAAGAAATATCGATTAATGTAGCTTCCGATAAAGTTAAAGTTGTATCTGCTGCATAAATAGAAGAAACAGCATCTTCATAGTATAAGTTTATTTTCCAGTGATTTGGAAATTTAGCTGTAAAATTTTTCTTGAAATCTTCTACAGTTTCTAAAGTCCCCAGTGAAGACGATTTGCAGTTAAATTCTTTACCTAATTCGTTAGAATCACAAGAGATAAATAAAAGAGCACTAAAGATAAATAGTAAATACTTTGTCATAATTATTTTTGTTCAAAATAAGCAATAAGCAAATCTACAACATAGCTGTAAGATTCTATCCCTTTTGATTGATTATTCGCTTTTAAATAGGAGTTATATCCTTTTTTAATGTAAGGTTCTATCGGATTTTCATATTTCTTCCAGAATAGATAATTATCGTTTAATTCTTTTTTAATTCCTTTATTTACTGTTTTCCATAGCTCTTTATACAATTCTTTATCTCTTTTTCTGATTTCTCTCATGCAATAGCGAAAAGCCATTCTGTAACCAGAATAATTAAAGTAAATATCATCACTATAGGTACAAGCTAAGAAACCTAAAAAGTTGGCGTCGTTTTCAGCAGACCAACCGATCTGATGCGCAACTTCATGACAAGTAGTTGCTGGATAACCAGCCTTTGGTAACATACTATTTACTTGAGCCTCTCCAGTAATAGGATTTAAATATCCTGCAGTACCGTTATAGGATTGAAATAAGCTGACTAAAGAATTTTTTATAGCTGGACTTTTATAAGCCAGCTGAGGATAATCAAAAGCCACTTTTTTATAAGCAGCTGGAACTTTATCGTAAATTTCTCCTGAAGAATATGGAACTTCAATTTTTAATGTGTCGTTTTGAGTAATATCAAAATGAATTTTATTGAAGATTTCAATTGTTTTTTTCGTAGTGCGAACCAATTGTTCTGTTGTATATTTTGATTGTTGTAATCCTAAATTCTCAGCTAAAGGTTTTCTGAAATAATTTAATCCCCAAAAACAATAGAAACAGAAATAAATAATAGAAAGTACTCCTACAAATTGAACTAGTTTAGAAAGTATTCCTCTAAATCTATTTCTAACTAATTTGTAAACTTGTTGTATTAGAAGTACAATAAGTATCAATCCTAAAAGATCACCAAAAGAAAAAGGAAGCCAACCAAGAAGAATTCTTAGAAATCGTGAGATGTAAGGATAAATTCCGTTAGAATAATATTCCTCAATTAAAGTAGATTTTTGGCTTAAAAATTGTACAATAAAATATTGTATGGGCAATAAAATTGCTAGAAATAGATGTTTATTTCGTAGTTTCATTACGTAAAAATAAAAAACAAAAATGTTATCAACACATTAGTAACAGTTTTGTTTACATTTTTTGTGAAAAAAGAAAAATGCATAAAACAAGGAACAATTTGAACCTAAAAAATTACTTTTGTCACCATGGAGAAAACACAAAGTTTAAGGGGAGGTAGAGTTGACCGATCTAAAGTTGTTAATTTAGAAAAAGGAAAGCTTCCACCACAAGCATTAGATCTTGAGGAAGCCGTATTGGGGGCAATGATGACGGATAAGAAAGGGATCGATGAAGTAATCGATATTTTGCATCCTGACGCTTTTTATGATAGAAGACACCAAGAGATATATGCTGCGGTTTATGCGTTATTCCAGAATTCAGAACCAATTGATTTATTAACGGTTTCTAATCAGTTAAGAAAAGATGGGAAGTTAGAAATAGCTGGTGGAGATTTTTATATTATCGGATTAACACAAAAAGTAGCTTCTTCTGCACATATTGAATTTCACTCTAGAATTATTTTAGAGAAGTTTATTCAACGAAAATTAATTTCTATTTCTTCGGAAATTATTGAAAGTGCTTATGATGAAACGACAGATGTTTTTGATTTATTAGATGATGCCGAAGGAAAACTTTTCGAAGTAACACAAGGAAACCTTAAAAAAGGAGCAGAAAATGCACAATCTCTTGTACAACAAGCGATAAATAAAATTCAAGAAATTTCGAATAAAGAAGGAATGAGTGGTTTGGCAACTGGTTTTACCAAGTTAGATGCACTTACTTCTGGTTGGCAACCAACCGATTTAATTATTATTGCAGCTCGTCCTGGTATGGGTAAAACGGCATTTGTAATCTCGATGGCAAAAAATATGGCAATCGATTTTAATCATGCAGTTGCATTATTCTCTCTGGAGATGTCATCGGTACAGTTAATTACTCGTATGATTTCTTCTGAAACAGGATTAACTTCTGAAAAATTACGTAAAGGAAATCTTGAACCACATGAATGGGAGCAATTAAATGTAAAAGTGAAGAAACTGTCTGATGCGCCTATTTTTATTGATGATACTCCAGCTCTTTCTATTTTCGATTTACGTGCAAAAGCGCGTCGTTTGGTGTCACAACATGGTGTGAAAATTTTAATTATTGATTATTTACAGTTAATGACAGCTGGTGGAGCAGGAGGTAACCGTGAGCAAGAAATTTCGATGATTTCCCGTAACTTAAAAGCTTTAGCAAAAGAATTAGATGTACCAGTAATTGCATTATCGCAGTTATCACGTTCGGTAGAAACTCGTGGAGGAAGTAAACGTCCACTTTTATCCGATCTTCGTGAATCTGGAGCGATTGAGCAGGATGCCGATATTGTATCGTTTATTTTCCGTCCAGAATATTATGGTATGACAGAGTGGGATGATGATGATCATTCGCCATGTGAGGGACAAGGAGAGTTTATTGTTGCAAAACACCGTAATGGTGGATTAGATAATATTCGTTTGAAATTTACAGGACACTTAGCTAAATTCTCAGATTTAGAAGAAGGATTTAGTAGCGAATTCCAATCAAGTATGAACACATTTGAGTCTGGTTCTTTACCATCTCCATCTGCAGCAGATGCTTTTGGAGCACCAGAACCACCTTCAACTCCAGATTTTAATGATGATGTTCCGTTTTAAAATAAAATTGTTGTGGAAATAGTTTTTATAATATTAGCAATATTAATATATCTAGTCATTTTTATTTGGGGATATAGTTATGATTATAAAAAGAATCCTAAAGGTTTTATAAAAACAATTATAGGTATGCCTATTGCCATGATTTTATCTTATCTAGGTATCTCTGATTTTGATAAAAAAATTAAAGAGTGGACAGAAAAATAAGATTAGACAAATCACAAAAAATATTAAAATACACAATTGCTTTATAGTAATTGTGTATTTTAGTTATTAGATATGAGGAAATATATATTTTTATTACTAACAGTTTTTTTGACACACTCGGTTTGGGCTTCTTTTATCTACTTGCCGATGAGTCATGATAATCAAAAAAATCATTTAAAAGCATACGGAATTGTGTATTACGGATTGCAAAATGGTTTGAAAGCAAAATGGTTATTAAATTATGATGGAGGAGCTTTTTTAATTGAAAATAATGAAGCAGTTGTACAAGAGTGTAAAATTAGAGGTGTTTCTTTTCAAGTAATTTCAGATGCTAAATCTCAACTTATTTTAGAAGAAATTTCTTCACCAAGTAAAAATCAGGAAGCAGTAACTTTAGAAAAAGCACCTAAAATAGCAGTGTATTCACCAAAAGATAAAATGCCTTGGGACGACGCTGTAACTATGGTTTTAACTTATGCTGAAATTCCATTTGATGTTGTTTACGACGAAGAAGTACTTTCCGATAAATTATTATTATATGAATGGTTGCATTTACATCATGAAGATTTTACAGGTCAGTATGGTCGTTTTTATGGAGCCTTTAGAACTGCTCCGTGGTATATTCAACAGAAGAAAGATGCAGAAGCTTTGGCTAAGAAATTAGGTTATGCTAAAGTATCTGAAGCGAAACGTGACGTGACAAAGAAAATTAGAGACTTTGTAATTGGTGGTGGATTTATGTTTGCCATGTGTTCGGCAACTGATAGTTTTGATATTGCTTTATCTGCCGATGGTGTTGATATTTGTGAAGCAATGTTTGATGGAGATCCTTCGGAACCTAATTATCAATCTAAAATCAATTTCAACAAAACTTTTGCATTTAAGAATTTCGAATTAATTAGAAATCCGACAACTTATGAATTTTCTTCTATTGATATGACTCGTAAGAGAAGAATAAATAAAGAAGTAGATTATTTTGTGTTAAAAGACTTTTCTGCAAAATGGGATCAAGTACCAACAATGCTGTGTCAAAACCATACCAAATTAGTTAAAGGTTTTATGGGACAAACAACTTCTTTTGAACGAAGAGCTATAAAGTCTACAGTAATGGTTTTAGGAGAAAATAAAACTAATAGAGAAGCAAGATATATTCATGGAACTAAAGGAAAAGGATTATTTACTTTTTATGGTGGACATGATCCTGAGGATTATCAGCATAGAGTAGGAGACCCAAAAACAGAATTAGATTTACATCCAACTTCACCAGGATATCGTTTAATTTTAAATAATGTTCTGTTTCCTGCCGCTAAAAAGAAGAAACAAAAGACTTAAAAATATCGATTAAAAATAAAAAAGCAAAACCAATTGGTTTTGCTTTTTTATTTAAATAGTTTGTTTTACTTAAACTTTTCTGAATTTTTAATGTAAAGGTCAGATTTAATATAATCAAGTATAAGTTTTATAAGATATGCTTTAGCAAATCCAGGACCTATATCATTTGCTTCAACTAAACTAGTAGCATCTTTAATTTTAGTTAAACTACTTGAAAAACTAAACTCGGTTAAATCACTCTTAACGATACATTTTTCTAAAGCTTCAATTATATTTTTTTCGATATCTGAACGAATGTCAATTAATAAGTCATTAAAATATAGTCGTCCAGGAATTCGTTTAGAATTAAAATTTTCCTCAAACACAAATTGATAAATACATATAGTAAACTCTTTACCATTTTTATCGTTACCAATAACATATTTAGTGCCTCCATCTGATAGAGTAACAGAATTAGTTATTGTTAAAGGTTGATTTATTATCATTTAAATTCAGGTAAAATTATTTAAGGTCTTTAAGCATTTCTTTAACAGATCGTTCTAATTGCTCGTCGCGACCGTTATCAATAACTCCAGGCATATTTTTCACTTTAATCATTGGTTCTGTTTGGTTGTTTTCCATCCATCTTCCTGACTTATCTTTAGCACTAACAGGAACAACTCCCCAGTAACTTCCGTCAGGTAAACCTTCCCAACCAGCAAAACTACAAGTACCAGGAACTGGCATTCCTACAGTTTTACCAATTTTTAAGTCTGTGTATCCTGCAGCATAACAATGCCCGTCAGAATAATTACTTTCATTAAACATAGTTAATGTTGGTTTTGTCCAACGAGACGTTGGTTCACCACCAACAACTTTAGCTTCAGTTTCATAAGAAATAAAAGGTACACCAGTAAAGAACATAGCTAAGTCGGCAACTAAATCACCACCACCGTTAAAACGAGTATCGATAATCATTCCTTTGCGTTCGAAGAATTTACCCATAATATCTTTGTAAATACTTCTATATGGACCATCACTCATTCCAGGAATATGAACATAACCTAATTTACCATTACTTAATCGATCAACTTCTTTTTCGTTGGTTTTTACCCATCTTTTGTATAATAATCCTCTTTCTTCTCCTAAAGAAATTGGTTTTATAGTAATGGTTTGTTTTTTCTTCGTTTTAGGGTCAACAATATCTAATAAAACAAACTTTCCTGCTTTTCTATTTAAATATTTAGCAACATCTTGATTTCTATCCACAGTAATACCGTCAATTTTTTCAATTAACATTCCTGCTTTCACATTTAATGAAGATTTATCTAATGGTCCGTCTTTAATTATTTCATCAATTAAAATTCCATTACCATCATGATCATAATTCATAAAAATACCAAGAGAAGCAGTCGCATCGGCATTATTAATGCTCGTACGATAACCAGCACCAGCATGAGAAACATTTAATTCTCCTAACATTTCAGAAAGCATTTCAGAGAATTCAAAAGAGTTTCCAATAGAAGGAATATACTTTTTGTATTCTTTTTTCATTTTCTTCCAATCGATTCCGTGAAAATCTGGGTGATAGAAAATAGCATTAGTTCTAATCCAAACATGATCAAACATAGCTTCTCTTTCAGCATTAGTATCTAAGGTCATTTCACCGTTAATCTTAATACCTTTATTACTTTTCTTAGCAGGAGCTATTTTTGAAATTCTTCCACCATTTAATAAGTATAAGTTTTTCATGTCTTTATCCCACTGAAGCGAACCAAAATTAGCATTTAAACGCATTACCATTTTAGTTTCTTTAGTACGAAGATTTGTACTCCATAAATTCATT
This sequence comes from uncultured Tenacibaculum sp., assembly GCF_947495995.1. Lineage (GTDB taxonomy): Bacteria > Bacteroidota > Bacteroidia > Flavobacteriales > Flavobacteriaceae > Polaribacter. The sequence continues at coordinate 749,096 of NZ_CANMAX010000002.1, read as the reverse complement.
TTACCTTCGAAACGAGCTAAATAATAAAGTATATCACCTTTTTTAGAAAGCACTGCATCACCTAAACTAGAAGAATGTATAGTTAATCTTTTAGTACGATCTTTCATACTATCCCAATCAAAAGTTAGAGGTTTTACTTCCTTCTTTTTATCAGTTTTCTTCTTGTCTTTCTTGTCGTCTTTTTTGCCTTTTTTATCAGTATCTTTCTTCTTGTTTTTCTTTTGTTCAGCTTTAATAGCTTCCATCAATTTAAAATCTTCATCACTTAAATTGAATTGATCCCAAGCATCTTGAGTAAAGAACATGCTATAAACGTCAGTTTGTGATTGTCCGCTGGTAGCATAAGATTTTAATCCGTTTCTATTACTAAACCAAAGCATTTGTTTTCCGCCATTAATCCATTTCGGATAATAATCACTGTAACCACTTTCTGTTAAGTTTACACGTTTTGTTCCATCGGCAGCCATTAATAAAACTTCACTGTTACTTAATGTTTTACTCCAACCAACTAATAACCATTTACTATCTGGACTCCAAGTATAGTATTTATCACCATCTCTCATGTGGAATAAATCTTTAGGCGTAAGTAATGTAACTTGTTTTTTAGATTTTAAGTCCATTACTTTTAACGTACGTCTACCTTCAATAAAAGCAATTTTAGATCCATCAGGAGAAAATTCAGGTAAATAATTGTCTGATTTATTCTCAATTAATTGAGTTTCTTTAATTAAAGTAGAAGCAAAGAAGAAAGGCTCTTCTTTTCTAACTTTTTCAGTTTTATAAATACTCCATTTTCCTTTTCTTTCGCTACTGTATACAACAGATTTTCCATCTGGAGTCCAAGTAACGAAGCGCTCTCTTTCTGGAGTATTCGTTAATCTTTTAGTAAAAGATTCGTTTACAGAAGTTACAAAAACTTCACCTCTAGAAATAAATGCAATTTCTTTACCATTAGGTGAAATAGCCATTTCGTTTACACCTCCGTTTATAGAAACAAACTTATCGCTATTATCAATACTTTGTGTTCTAATAGTTACATCTACTTTAGAAGGTTTTTGTCCTTCTTTCATTGTATATAATTCACCATCGTAACCAAAACTTAAAATACCATTTCCGATACTTAAGAAACGTACAGGATGTAATTTGAAATTTGTTAATTGTTGATCTTGACTAGGATTGTTTAAGTTCATTTTATGAACATTAAAACTTCCACTTTTTTCACTCAAGTAATACATGCTTTTTTCATCTTCAGAAAAGAAAGGATGTCTGTCTTCTCCTTCAAATGAAGTAATCATTTTATGAGTTTTATTTTTAGTATTATAGCTCCAAATATCTCTTGTAATCGATGATTTATGATGTTTACGCCATTCGTTTTCTCCACCTTTTTTATCATGATATAGCATTGTGTTTCCGTTCTTAGAAACTTGAACATATTCTGCTGGTACCGTTAATAATTGGCTAATTTTTCCACTTGTAGTTGGAACACTGTATAACTCTGGCTGAGATCCTGTTGGATATTGTCTATGCTTTACATGATCTTGTCGTTGAGCTCCAAAAATGATATCCTTATTATTTGAAGAAAATGTAAAAGGAATCTCATCTGCAGAGTGAAAAGTTAATCTTTTAGCAGCTCCACCTTGAGCGTCCATTATATAAATGTCAAAATTTCCGTAACGGTTAGAGGCAAAAGCTATTTTTTTACTGTCTTTACTCCATACAGCTTTATAATCGTGAGCTTTATGAAAAGTTAATTGTATTGCATTACCACCTTCAGTTGGTACTTTATATAAGTCTCCTTTATAGGTGAAAACAATTTCTTTCCCATCTGGTGATATAGATGAATGTCTTAGCCAATTGGGCTTTTCTTGTCCGAAAAGCTGTAAAGCTAAAAATGTAAATAATATAGAAAGGTGTTTCATTTGGTTAATTTTTGTGGCAATCTACTAAATTGCCGAATCTATTTATGTTAATTTTGGTTAAAATGAAATTTAGATTTGAGGATCTTTAACTTTTTTTAATTCATTGATAAAAGAAGAAGGTTTCATATTGGTAAACTTATAAAATGCTTTAGAGAATGAATCGGCACTTTTAAAACCAACTTCTTTAGCTAAAGCCTTTACAGTGTATTTTTGTAGTGTAGTATTTTTGGGCAGTTTTTCCACTATATAATTAATTCGTAATTGATTAATATAATTACTAAAGGTTTGTTCTTTGTGTTGATTAATAACTTTAGAGAGATACGAAGAATTGGTACTAAAAGAATCAGCTAAAAATTTAAGATTAATTTTAGGGTTTAAGAATTCTTTGTTTCGTTCGAATTTTTTTAATTTTTGTAATAATTCTTTACTTACCTCTTGAGAAAGTGCATGAGAATCTGGTAAACTGGATGTTGTATTTTCCTTAGCTTCTGATGTAGTTTTAGTCTTTTGATTAATCAGTTTTAAAAACTTCTTTTTATATGTTGATTTTCTTTTAGTTTGAAAAAATAAAATTAATAATGTGATTGTAATAATAACAGCATATAAGATTTTATACAGTCGATCTCTATTCGTTTTTGATTCTAACTTATGAATTAAAGCATTTTTTTCAGCTAGTAATTTAGGTTGATCGTAATTTTCAGACAGGACTTTAATAGTTTCTTTTTCGTCTTGAGTCTTTATTTGGTTTATGGTAAGTAACTTATTTACATATTCTAATTGTTTTTGATAATCATTTTGTTGTTTGTAATGATTACTTAAAAATTGAAAAGAATCTTCCAAATACGAGCTAGGAATCTTTTTTAAATTGAAAATAGAATCTGCTTTAGAATGATAAATAAAAGCTTCTTCTGGTTTAGCTATTTTTTCATAACAAGTGGCTAATCTTGAATACGATCTCGTCAATAGCTTGAAGTTCTTTATTTTTTTTAAATATGGAATATAAATATGGAGCTCTTTAATAGCATTATCATATTCTTCTTTATCAATAGCGATTTGATATTTTAAAAGATGCAAGGTTTTTTTGAAATATGAATCGTCAATAGAATTATAGATATTTTCTGCTTTGGTTAAATAATAATCTGCAGAATCTCTTTTATTCATTTCTGTATACAAAATAGCCAAGTGCATTGGGTTCGCTAAAAAAGCATCATTAAAATGAGCCGGATTTTTATCCTTCAAATAATTATCTACTTTTTTAAATAACTGAATCGTTTCTTTTTGTCCGTTATTTTTCCATTTCACTAAGCCAATAAAAATATTTGATAATGAAGCTATACTATCATGTTTTGTTTTCTTTAGAAGTTTATTTATTGTTAGAAATTCTTTTAAAGTTTTAGAGCTAGAATTGTTATTAAAATAAGTTTCACCTCTAGAACATCGAATTTTCATTTCAGTTGCAACGTCATTACTTCGTTGAGCAATATTTATTAATGAATCACAAAGCGTATAATAATTATGAAAATCGTTGTGAAGTAAAGATTGAAAATATTTACCAGATTCAATTTTTATAAGATTATCTTCTCTTTTAGCTTTTTTAAAATAGTAATCTGCATAAACTTTTGCTTTTATAGTATCATAAAAATTATTGTTGAATAAATCATATAAATTTTTATAGGATTGACCGGACAAAGAATCTTTTTGAACATCTTGAGCATTTGATATGAAAAAGGAGAAAACAAATAGAAAAAAGACAAAGCAATTGTTAATATTCATTTCTAAAGCGATTTTTTTGTAAAAATAAGTATTAAAAATTAAAAAACGAACTGTGTTTTAAGTTGTTTGTTTATAGTTTTTTAGATGTTTTAGGACTCCCATTTTATAAAACGAGGGTACAAAATATTGCATATTTAAAAGTTTAAGATTTACTTTGAAGTAAGAAAAGGGTTCGGGGGAATATCAGAGGACGGGAAAATCTCTTATACGAAAAGGAAAATTTAATCAACTAATTAATCGAGCCCTTTTTTCTTTATTAATTGTCTTTTCATTCTTAATCTATTACTTTTGTCTCCTCAAAATAATATATAATGCCAACAACACAACAACTTCAAGATTTTACACAACAAGTACGTAGAGATATACTTCGTATGGTACATGCAGTAAATTCAGGACATCCAGGAGGATCTTTAGGATGTGCAGAATTTTTCACATGTTTATATCAGGAAGTAATGGATTACTCAACTGATTTTAATATGAATGGAGAAAACGAAGATTTATTCTTCTTATCTAACGGACATATTTCACCAGTTTATTATAGTGTTTTATCAAGAAGTGGTTTCTTTCCAGTAGAAGAATTAGCTACTTTTAGAAAATTAGATTCTCGTTTACAAGGTCACCCAACAACACACGAACACTTACCAGGTATTAGAATTGCTTCTGGTTCTTTAGGTCAAGGTATGAGTGTTGCTATCGGAGCAGCTGAAGCTAAAAAGTTAAACAACGACGATAAATTAGTTTTCTCTTTACACGGAGACGGAGAGTTACAAGAAGGACAAATTTGGGAAGCAGTAATGTATGCTGCTGCTAAAAAAGTTGATAACTTAATTTCTACTGTTGATGTAAATGAAAAACAGATCGATGGTACTACTGATGATGTTTTAGCTTTAGGAAGTTTAAAAGCAAAATTTGAAGCTTTCGGATGGGACGTTTTAGAAGTTAAGAAAGGAAATGATATTGAATCTGTTTTAGCTGGAATTAATGAGGCTAAATCTAGATCTGGAAAAGGAAAACCAGTTTGTATTTTATTATATACAGAAATGGGGAATGGAGTAGATTTTATGATGCATACGCATGCTTGGCATGGTAAAGCACCAAACGATGATCAATTAGCTTCTGCATTAGAACAAAATCCTGCTACTTTAGGAGATTATTAATCAGAACAATACAAATATAATACGCCGCTACTAACAATAGCGGCGTTTCTTTTTTAAGAATTCTTAACATATTGGCGTAAACAAATATGTATTTTTACGTACTAAACTATCAATTAATTTTTACTAGATGAGAATAGGAATTGTATGTTATCCTACTTTTGGAGGAAGTGGAGTGATGGCAACAGAATTAGGAATGGCATTAGCCAGCAAAGGTCATGAAGTTCATTTTATAACATATAATCAGCCAGTTCGTTTAGATTTTATCTCTCATAATTTACATTTTCATGAAGTTATGTTAGAAGAATATCCTTTATTTCAATATCAACCTTATGAATTAGCTTTATCTACTAAAATGGTAGAAGTGGTAAAACAATACAATTTAGAAGTTTTACATGTGCATTATGCAATTCCTCATGCTTATGCGGCATACATGGCTAAGAAAATGTTGAAAGAAAAAGGAATAAAGGTAAAGGTCGTTACTACTTTACATGGAACCGACATCACTTTAGTTGGTAGTCACCCATCTTATAAAACAGCGGCAGAATTTAGTATCAATAAATCTGATGAAGTTACAGCAGTTTCGAGTAGTTTAAGAGAAGATACGTTACGCTTATTTTCTATTGAGAAAGATATTAAAGTAGTGTACAACTTTATAGATACAGCAAAATATGACATTGCCGATCAGGAAGAATGTATGCGAAGCGCTGTTGCAAATCCAGATGAGCGAATTTTAACTCATGTAAGTAATTTTAGACCTGTAAAAAGAGTTCTAGATGTTGTTAAGGTTTTTCATAAAGTTCAAGAAAGAATGCCAGCTAAACTATTGATGGTAGGTGATGGCCCAGAACGTTCTAAAGCAGAAAGCTTAGCTAAAGAATTAGGTGTTTCTGATAAGGTCTTATTCTTAGGAAATAGTAACGAAGTAGCTAAGCTTCTATGTTATACAGACGTGTTTTTATTACCATCAGTGGCAGAAAGTTTCGGATTAGCAGCTTTAGAAGCTATGGCAGCAAATACGGCTGTAATATCGACAAATGCAGGAGGTTTACCAGAAGTTAATGTACATGGTGAAACAGGTTACTTAAGTGACGTTGGAGATGTTGAAGATATGGCTAAAAATACGTTAAAGATTCTTGAAAGTGACGCTACTTTATTAGAGTTCAAACAAAGAGCTAAAGCGCATACAAAACAGTTTTCTTTAGATAAGATTTTGCCACAATACGAAAAGATTTATCAAGCTTGTTTTTAAACTAAAAAGGAGCATCTTCTTCAATAGGCTGACTGTTGTTTTCATTTAAACGAGATGTAATATCCCAATTATGTTCTTGAAGTGGATTGTTTATTTGATTTAAATTTAAGATTAAAGAATATCTGTTTTCATCAGTATGTTTGGTTACAAAAAAGTAAAAATCTTTTCCTGAAATTTCTAATCTTTTTTGTGAAGCATCACTAAACTTCGTTTCTACAGTGTTACTTTTTATTTCTTTCTTTATCTTTTTAAATAATGATTTAAAACGTGTGTTTTCTATAAAAAAATCAATCTCATGTAAAGCTATGTCAATATGATTAGTTTTTTCATTAATTGATTCGTTGTAAATGCAGTTTACACTAAAACTAAATTCTAAATTGTCACAGCCTAGTAAAGTAGCATTTACTTTTTTTTGATCTTTTTCATACCACTCAGTTTGTGTTTGAGTGTAATTATGCATGTCTATAGAAGTTTCTCTAGACACATTTTTGATATCTTTCTTAAAGATAGATTTATCCTTCATTTTAGCTAAATCACAATCCGTTAAATACGAATCTTCATAAAGTAAACCATCTACAAAACTGAAAGTCATTTTTAATTCTTTTATATAATAAGATTCAACCTGACTTCCATATGTGTATAAAGTTCTATGATTCTGATTTACTTTAGCTTTTAATACACCCTTATTATATGATGTAAGTTCTAAGTAATTGTATGAAAATGGAGCATAGCGTAAAATCGAATGTTCTTGAATCACTTCTACTTTGGCATTTACTAAAAGATAAATATACTCAGCATTCGTATTTGCATTACCACCAAGCATACCTTCAGAAACTCTAGAAATTAAATAATCGGTAATACCGTCTTTATTAAAATCAGTTTCTTGATCTACAATACTAAAAGTCACGGAATGATTATCGTGATGAGAACAATTACTACTAAAGTATTTATAGACTCCATCTTTTTCTTGAAAAGTGATTTCACATTCTTGATCTTCACCTTCCTTTTCAAGTAAATAATCAATAATTTTATGATCACTAAATACAGTTCTTTCTGATAAACTATTTTTAGTAGTGGTGCTTTTTCCCTTAGTGTTATTTGTCTTACAATTTCCAAACATAAAGCTTAGAAAAAGTAAAATAATTGTTCTTTTCATCATAGCTTTTTATAGGTGTTTGTAATTCTCTTTACAAATTAACTCATATAAAATTCGATACTTTCTTTAATCAAGTTTTCAGAAGCTTCACAACTTAATTCAAAATCTTCGTAATCATTTAACAAAACAAATTTTACGATTCCGGCTTCATTTTTCTTATCGTGAATTAATAATCCCATAATCGGACTAATATCTTCAGGTAAGATTTCTATTTTTCCATAAATATTAATGATCGCTTCTTTAATTTCAGCTGTTTTTTCTTCAGAGAAATTTAAAATTTTAGAAGATAAATAAGCTTCACAAACCATTCCGATAGCAATAGCTTCACCATGGGTAAGATTTTCTTTGTGTTCAGAATCTAAAAAGTAAGACTCAACTGCATGACCAATTGTATGTCCCCAGTTTAAAACTTTTCGTAATCCTTTTTCTTTAGGATCTTCAGTAACAACTTCATTTTTAATTTCTATCGAACGGTGAATTAAATCCACGATATTTAATTCAGGATTGTCTTTAATTTCATTAAATAAATGAATGTCGTGTGTCATTCCATATTTAATAATTTCAGCAGTTCCAGAACGAATTTCTCTTGGATCTAATGTGTATAAATATTCTGGATCAACTAATACCATTTGCGGATTAGCAAAAACACCAATTTGATTTTTTAATACACCTAAATCAACTCCTGTTTTTCCACCAACAGAAGCATCTACCATAGAAAGTAACGTAGTAGGAATATTAATAAAGTCGATTCCTCTTTTAAAAGTAGAAGCTACAAAACCACCTAAATCTGTAATAACTCCACCACCAAGTGTAATTAATAAACTTTTTCGATCTGCTCCTAATTCGGTCATAGCATTCCAAACACCTAAACATGTATCTAAGTTTTTATGAACTTCACCCGGATCAATTTGAATTAATTCAATTTTAGTTTCAGTTTCTAAACGTTGAATAAATCGAGGATAACAACATTCTAAAGTATTATCATCTACCAAGATAAAGATAGAAGAATATGAGTTTTCCTTTAAAAATTGATTTATTTCTAAGTAAGCTTGATCTGAAAAATGTACAGGATATGTAATTGCTTGAATCGTATTCATTGATTGATATAATATGATGCAAATTAAGTAGAAAATATTAAAATATTTAAATGTTGTCTTCTATATTTGTTGCAATAAAGTAAACTAGGGACTACTATATAATGAAACTTTTTGAAAACACTGAGGTAGCATTTAAGCTAAAGTCTGATTCTGAGTTAGAAAGAGCGTATTTTTTATTTCGCTTAATTCAAAGTCAACCTATGGTAAAAATAGGAACAGCAGTAACAAATTTTGCGTTAAAAGCGCATTTGCCTGTAGAAGGACTTATTCGTTCTACTGTATTTGATCATTTCTGCGGAGGAATTACAGAAGAAGATTGTATTCCTAATATCGAAAATATGTACAACAAAGGAAATGTACATAGTGTATTAGATTATTCTGTAGAGGGTAAAGAAGAAGAAGAGAGTTTTGATAATGCCGTAAAAACTATTGAGAATATCATTAAGTTTTCTGAAGAAAAGCAATCGATTCCTTTCGCTGTATTTAAGCCTACAGGATTTGGTCGTTTTGCCTTATATCAAAAAATAGGAGAACAAAAGCCATTAACTCAAGAAGAAGAGCAAGAAAGGGAACGAGTAAAAGCTAGATTTCATCGAGTATGTAAATTAGCTTTTGATAAAGATGTTCCATTATTAATTGATGCTGAAGAGAGTTGGATGCAAGATGCAGCTGACGATTTAGTAGAAGAATTAATGGAAACTTATAATAAAGAGAAAGCATTAGTTTTTAATACACTACAAATGTATCGTCATGATCGTATGGATTATTTAAAATCTTTACATCAAAGAGCGCATCAGAAAGGATTCCATATTGGAATGAAAGTAGTTCGTGGTGCATACATGGAAAAAGAAAGAGATAGAGCCGAAGAATACGGTTATCCATCTCCAATATGTAAAACCAAAGAGCTTACTGATAAGAACTACGATGAAGCCATTTTATATATGATGGAACATAAAAACATGGCCTTATTTGCAGGAACTCATAATGAAGAAAGTTCATATCTATTAATGCAGTTAGCAGAAAAGTATAATATTGAAAAAGGAGACAAACGAATGTGGTTTGGTCAATTATATGGTATGAGTGATCATATAAGTTTCAATTTAGCTGAAGAAGGTTACAACGTTGCTAAGTATGTACCATTTGGACCAGTTCGAGATGTGATGCCTTATTTAATTAGAAGAGCTGAAGAAAACACATCTGTAGAAGGACAAACTTCTAGAGAGTTAAATCTTATAAAAACAGAAAAGAAACGTAGAAAACTATAATGTTCACTATAAAAGAAGTAAAAGCATTACTTCATAGTTATAAGAACAGTTTTATACAAGAATATAAAGAAAGTAAAGAGCTATTTTTATTAGTATATAAATCTTTTAAAACGACATTAAATTTAGAGGAAAAACAAAAAGTTAGAGAACAAACGATAGACATTTTAAAAGTAATACCAGCTTTTATACTTTTTATGTTACCCGCTGGAACTTTATGGTTATTTTTGTTCTTTAAATTATTTCCAACAATGTTGCCTAGCTCTTTTCAAAAAAAGAATAACAACAACTAAAAACAATAATAAATGCAGTTCGATCATCAAATATTTGATTTAATTCAAGAAGAAAAACAACGTCAGTTAAATGGTCTAGAACTAATTGCATCAGAAAACTTTGTTAGTGATCAAGTAATGCAAGCACAAGGTTCTGTTTTAACTAATAAATATGCTGAAGGATATCCAGGTAAGCGTTATTATGGAGGTTGTGAAGTTGTAGATATCGTTGAACAAATCGCTATTGATAGAGCTAAAGAGCTTTTCGGAGCAGAATATGTTAATGTTCAACCACACTCAGGAAGTCAAGCTAATACAGCAGTTTTTGCAGCTTGTTTAAAGCCAGGTGATACGATTTTAGGATTCGATTTATCACACGGAGGACACTTAACTCACGGTTCACCTGTAAACTTTTCTGGTAAATTATATAACCCTGTTTTTTATGGAGTAGATAAAGAAACTGGTTTATTAGATTACGATCATATCGAAAGTCAAGCAAAAGAACACAAGCCAAAGTTAATTATTGCTGGAGCTTCTGCGTATTCAAGAGATATGGATTTTAAACGTTTCCGTGAAATTGCAGATAGCGTTGGAGCAATTTTAATGGCAGATATTTCTCATCCATCAGGATTAATTGCTAAAGGTATTTTAAATGATCCATTACCACATTGTCATATTGTTACCACTACAACTCACAAAACTTTACGTGGACCAAGAGGTGGTATGATTATGATTGGTAAAGATTTTGAGAACCCATTTGGTCTAAAATTAAAAAGTGGAAAACTAAAGAAAATGTCTACGTTATTAAACAGTGCAGTTTTCCCAGGTAACCAAGGTGGGCCATTAGAACATGTTATTGCAGCTAAAGCAGTTGCTTTCGGAGAAGCTTTAACAGATGAGTTCTTAGAATATCAAATTCAAGTAAGAGAGAATGCTAGAGCTATGGCTGCTGCATTTGTAGAAAAAGGATATCATATTATTTCTGGAGGAACAGACAATCATATGATGTTAATTGATCTTAGAAATAAAGGAATTACTGGTAAAGATGCTGAATTAGCTTTAGGAAAAGCAGAAATTACAGTAAACAAAAATATGGTTCCGTTTGATACAGAATCTCCATTTGTAACTTCTGGAATTAGAATAGGAACTCCAGCAATTACGACTAGAGGTTTAGTTGAAGAAGATATGCTTGTAGTTGTAGAGCTTATTGACGAAGCACTACAGAATGCAGATAACGATGAAAAATTACATGAAATAGGAGAGAAGGTACAAGATTTAATGCACCACAGAAGATTATTCGTAATGTAATTGTAATTTTCTATTTCTTAGTTATATAAATAAAAAACGGTTGTTAAATTAACAACCGTTTTTTATTGGGATTATATTAAAATTATATCTAAAAGGATATACTTAGTTATTGTTTGATAACTTTTATAGGTTTAACTATGTTTTTGTTATCTAACGTAGTTGAAATAATGTAAACTCCTTTGGCACCAAAATCACTATCTTTTAATTGGATTGTATGGTTACCAGCTTCATTATTTTCTTCATAAATTGTTCTTGATTGTCCTAATAAGTTAATAATAGCTACTTTTAAAATACCTTTTTCTTTCGTAGTAATAAATAGGTTACCATTTTGAGTTATTGGATTAGGAGCTATTCTTACAGAGTTTTCAAAGTTAATTACATTGTCATTTGTTACTAAAACTTGTCTTTGTGAAACACATTCTGTAGGACAGTTATTAGACCAAACTCCTGTTGCTTTCCCACTAGAATTTCCAGTAACTCTAAACCAACCTGAAGTTCCTCTAGTTAAATCAACAGTTTGTTGTCCGTTTCCATTATTAAAAACAACACCAACATTATTTGCTGATACATTATTTGGTAAAGTAAAAGAAACTGAAGACCAAGAAGAGTTTGCTTGATTCTGCATTACAGCTCCAGGCCATCCGGGAGTTCCAGATAAAGTAGAGTTGGTATTTGTGTTGTATAAATATACATTAGCTGTATTACCCCAAGAAGAATTTTTCAAGAAGTAAAATGTAACATCATTGGTAGTTGGTGGATTTGGATTTGTATTTCCATCACAATCAGATGGACAAGTATTAGTCCAAGTGCCATTGTTATACCAACCTGTTGATCCTCTAGCTAAATCATCAGTTTGATTATTTCCATCATTAAAAATAACTCGCACATTGCTTAAAGTTGTTCCAGAAGGAATTGTAACTTCAAATGAATACCAAGGAGTTCCTGAAATATTGGTAGTTTGTTGCCCAGGCCATCCTGCAGTTCCAGGAATTGTTGCATTTGCACCAGCATCAAAGAAGTAAGCATTAACTGTATTACCCCAACCATTTGGTTTTTTAAAGTTTACAGTAAAATTAGTTGTACCAGTTGGTGGATTCGTACTTCCGCTACAATCAGACGGACAACTGTTAGACCAAGAACCATTATCATACCATCCTGTAGTACTTCTTGATAAATCGTCTGTTTGATTTGTACCATCATTAAAAATTACTCTAATATTTTGTGCAGCTACACCTGATGGAGGATTTACTTGTAAAGAATACCAAGGAGTTCCTGAAATATTTGTAGCTGATTGTCCTGGCCAAGCTGAAGTTCCAGGAATAATAGCGTTTGTAGAAGCATCAAATAAATATACGTTTACATTATTATTCCAACTAGCTGGTTTTTTGAAGTTCACAGTAAAAGGATCAACTTGTGCTGGCGGTGGAGGCGGAGGAGTAACAGTACCACCTTTTGTCCATACAGCATAATCAGTTCCAGAAGTTCTTAATGTCCAACCAGTCCCTTGAGGAGACCAGTTACCACCACCTAATTTCATGGCGATTGTACCGTTTCTTCCATCAATATAAGCAGCATATACATCATTTCTAGCTTCAGCAATATTTATAGATGAACTTGCAAATATTCGTACATCTTTTCTAATAGCGATTAAATCTTTAATAGCTTGTCTTACGCCATTTCCAGCATCGAAATAATGTGTCCAGAAAATCATAGGATTACCAGGATGTGTTAAGATATAGGCATAACCTTTTCTTAAATTTGTTTCACCACCAGGGAAAACATAATTAGATCCACAACATTGTTGTGCAAAACCAGTATCATGATTATCTAAAAAAGTAACTGATTTTCCTGGATTAATTCCAATCATACCAGAAGGTCTACCTTGACCATCTCTTAAATAAGACATGTTATTGTCTCTAATAGCATCTTGTAAGGTAACTTTTGTATTGAAATCAAAAGCTGAAGAAGATTGTTGAGTAAAATTTACCCAGTTATTTGTTTGAACTCTACTACTTTCTAATAATTCACCAACAGCAAAATAAGGTTGAGTAGCATCGTTATATTCTTTATTATAAATTGGATCATAACCATGAACGAAATCGTATCTCCATCCATCAAAACCTAGATCATTTTTTAAGAAATTCATCCAGTTTTTAATTTCTTGTCTTACAGCAGGATTTCTGTGATCTAAATCCCTAGCAGGACCATATGTACCATTAGAACCATCTGCTTTTAAAGCTGTTCCAGGAAAATAATCAGAATTTATACTGAATTCTACAGGGAAATTAACAAAATTTCTCCCCTCATCATCAGCAGTAATAAAAGTTGTAGGCCAAGCAGGATTGGTAAAAGTAACTGCATCGCTAGTGCCAACTCTATGGTTAATTACAATATCTCCAATAATTTTCATTCCTAAATTATGATATTGATTAATTAAACCTCTTAGTTGAGCTTCTGTACCATAAGCACTATTAAAGTTATATAATTCTCTTGGTAAATATCCTTGTGGAGCTGCAGAGTCGCTTACTGGAGGTAACCAAATTAAATCGACACCAGCACTATTTATTTCTGCACTGTTTTGAGTGACAACATTGAACCATGTTTGTCCAGCAGGTTGATTTTGAACATTCCAATCAAAAGCTTGGAACATTACATCTTCGTCTTGTGCCTGTATATTCGATATAAAAAAGAATAACAGTACAAGCTGTAAAAGTTTTAGGGTTTGTCTCATTGTGTTTGTGTTATTAGGTTTATTTGAAATATAATAGGGCCGCTATTACTAAAAAATCATCGCTAAAACTTGTGTTGTAGATATGATTTTTTAATTGTTAAAAAAATGAAGGTTAACCATTTTTTAACGAATTTATTGTGAATTAATTAATCTAAAAAAAGGAGTTAGCTACTAAAACGATTTCGTGTTGATAAATAAATCGATTTCGCTCTATTGTTATTGCTAATAATGAAGTTTATGGTGGTAAAACTTACTTTTTATGTATTACGATACCGTTTTAGATTTGTGAGATGATAATGATGTGATCTTACTGTTAAACTATTTTAAATTTTTAAACAAGTAATATTATTTTATGTGAATAATAATAACTTACTTAAAAATTGTTTAACTCTTTTGTAGCAGAATTGTATCAAACAAATCTTCTTTGTTTAATTATATATTTACTTCAGAAATAATTTAGACTAGTTTTTAAGCTGATTAATTATCTTTTGCTCTATCAATGATGCTTTCAGGTAATGCTTTTTTAGCTTTAGCACCCATTTTTTTCAATTTTTCAACACTAGTAATTAAGTTACCACGTCCGTCAACAAGTTTATTCATAGCAGCACTGTAATCATTTTTAGTAGCATCTATTTTTTTACCAATACTGATTAAGTCTTTAAGAAGCCCTTCAAACTTATCGTATAACGCTCCAGCTTGTCTCGCAATTTCTATAGCATTACGTTGCTGTTTTTCGTTATTCCACATGGTATCAATAGTACGTAAAGTAGCTAATAAAGTAGTAGGAGTAACAATAACAATATTTCTTTCGAAAGCTTTATTGTACAACGTATTATCTTCACTTAAAGCTACAGCAAACGCAGGTTCAATAGGAACAAATAATAGAACAAAGTCAGGTGACTCGATTTTATAAATATCCTCGTATTTCTTTTCAGATAATTGTTCAACGTGTCTCTTTAAAGAAATTAAATGCTCTTTTAAGAAAGTTGTTTTTTCTGTTTCATCATCAGAATTTACAAACTTTTCATAAGCAGTTAAAGACACTTTACTATCGATAACCATTTTTTTATTGTCAGGAAGATGAATTACAACATCAGGTAAAATACGTTTCCCTTCTTCATTCGTAAATGATTGTTGTACAAAATATTCTCTATCTTTTTCTAAACCAGATTTTTCTAAAACTCGTTCTAGAACTAATTCACCCCAATTTCCTTGAGTTTTACTATCACCTTTTAAAGCTCTTGTTAAGTTTAAAGTTTCTTTACTCATTTGAGCATTCAACTCTTTTAAACCTAGAATTTGTTGACGTAAAGCCGAATGATAATCAATGCTTTCTTTATGAGTTTTATCTACTTTATCCTCGAAATCTTTAATTTTCTTTTCTAAAGGATTTAAAATATTTTGAATATTCTCCTTATTCTGAACAGTAAATTTATTCGACTTTTCTTCTAAAATTTTATTGGCTAAGTTTTCGAATTCTTTGGTGAATTTTTCTTGTAATCCTTCTAATTCACCTTTTTGTTCTGTAAGCTTATGTTGTAAGTTTTTTAGATCAACATCTTGACGCGTATTGACTTTTATCAAACTTTCCTTCTCTGTTTGTAAAAACTTTAATTCGCTTTTTAATTCTTCTACATTTTTTTCAGAAGAAGATTTGTATTCAGTTAAAGATTGATTTCTTTCTTTTAAAGTATCTTTTTCTGTTTGAATAGTTTTTAATTCTTCTTTCAGAGTAACCATTTCACTTTCTGCAACAGTTTTCTGCTCTAAAAGCATTGAATTTCGTTCCTGAAGGCTAGAATTGTCTTTTTCTAGAACAGAAGCTTTACTTTTTTGAATGATAAAACCTACCAAAAAACCTATGATAATTCCTACAAAACCAGTTGCTAAAATGTATAATAGCTGTTCGCTCATCTGCATAAAATTTAAGAAATAAAAGTACAATAAATTATGAATTCTATTAAGAATTAGAAAAATCGTATTTAGAAATTGTTTTTTGTAAGATTTTCCAGTGATTTTTTAGTTGTCTTTTAATTTCTGGCGCTTCTAACTCTTCTGATGCTTTGTAAGCATAACGTAAATAATTACCTCGAAACTTCCTTGTGTAATTTTTTCCTTTAACGTGAATTTTTCTTGGTTTAACACCTTTAAAGCTATACAAACGATAGATTTTTCCTTTAAATAACGGTGCGGTGTCAACTAAGTCCTTTTCTTTAATTTTATCTACTCTTTTATGCTTTCTAGCAATTGATTGTTTCATATTTCTATAAAACTGTGCAAGGTTTTTTGACTTTATTAATGTTTGATATCCATAAAATTCAAACCCCAAATAGTTCAACGGAAAATTAAAAAGCAAAGAAGAGTCTTCGTTGATTTTATAAGACTGTAATCGATTGTTGTTTATTTTAAATAGTATTTTTTCAGTTTTATCTTCTGAAATCTCTAAGTCAAGTTTTTTAATTTCATTAGTTAGAAATTCTTCAACGAAATCAGTTTGATTTTTTTTACATAAAATGACTATATCATCAGAATATCTTCTGTAATATACATTATGCTTTTTAGTTAGTATATCAATTATAACCTGATCAAATGATAACATATATATATTAGCAAGTAAAGCACTAATTGGAAGTCCTTGAGGTATTCCTTGAAGATTATTTTTTGAATCTTTTTTTTGATTTTTATGAATTATTATATCAGAGTCAATCAGTTCTTTAATACTAAGAAAAAAAGTATCCTTACCTTTTTTTCGGTTATCAGCTAATCTTTTTTCATCAAAGTGATTATTTTTTGTTTTTAGATCATTAAGTTTTACATAAGAAAAGCGAGTTGCAGATTTAAAAATGTTATAATGATCTTTTGGTAGGGATTTATGCCCAAGTATTTTAGCCCAGGCTAGTTTCAATTTTTTATGATTTAAGCTAGGGAAAAAGTTTTTTATATCTAACACTATAGCAACACAGTTTTGTCTTTTTTTTATCTCTGAAAATACGTCTTTAGCAAAATGGGTGTTGTTTTTAAACTTTAGACCATCTTCTGTTTCAATTTGTCGATATGCTGTTATAGCTTTGGATAATTCTGGGTACTTGAGAAGATAATTTTCATATTTTGGTAAAATAATTTTTTGTGTGTAATATGAATAAATATGTGCATCAATGTGAGTTGCATATAATATTTCTCGAATCTTAATATTTGATTCTACATTACCATTTTTTTTGATCTTTTTATGAGATCGCCTTAATACTCCATTGAAGTTAGATTCTTTAAATCTACGTTGTTTTATTTCTTTAAAAATTAATGGAGAAAAAGAATGTCGAGATATTATTTTAGGTTGTTCAACATAGGACAAGATTTTTTTTCTCTGCGATAATGGTGTCTTATTAGTAAAATGGATATATCCTCGATTTTTAAACCAATCTTTTCTCTTTTCCATAAGTTTATTATCATTGAATAAAAGAGAAGTTCTCGCTCGGTTTTTTCAATTATAGACCTAACATCTTTAATAGATTGAGCCGTTAACCGAATTCTCGATTCCCGATGCCTATATACGTATATTTACCATTGGAGGTAAATTTATTGCTGATAATAATTAAATATGTACTTGAAATGAAATTAAACATCCAAATACTGGGAGGTTCATCACCTGTTCTAGTTGATTCAGGGAGAAACCTGACCAATCTTCTGAAATTAGCAAAGATTAAATTAATTGTTTCTTTGATAATTCAGAAATTATTCATCAATACTAATCCACATATTTTATTTAACCCCAATTCTAGGTTTGAATTAGTTGTAATTTAAAATTAACAAAAGCTCAAACAAATGTCTATAAAAATAACTAAAGAACTTCTCTATATTATTTTATAAATATATTCATTTAGTTATTTTTAAAGAAATTTAATTTAAAAAATGAAAAAAGATTATAAATTTTCTATTGGAACAATTGTTACATTGAAAACACATCCATTGTTATATAATCTAGAAATTAAAGGAGATGGAAAATTGATTCCTCCCTTTATGATTGTTAAAGAGATTTTTATAGAAAAAGAGAATAAAATTACACATAGCGAAGAGTTCGGAAAACAAATAGCAGATAAAATCAAATACAAATGTGTTTTTTTTGATGATGATAAAACGACTTTTAAGGAAGTTCTTTTATATGAAACAATGTTAAAGAAGTTTACTAATATTTATATTGCTAGGAAGGATGGAAAAATAAAAGATGATCAAGAAAACTATGAATCTTTAATACAGGAAACTAAAAAGTATAAGAAGCCCAAATACGAATATGGAAAAATTCTTTTTTTTAAAACAAAAAAGTTTGAGATACTTAAAAAAAGAACTTCTTTGAAAATTTTAAATACTGTATCTGAACCAAATGATAAAGATGGTGATGGAAATAAAGAAATAAGGACAGTTCAGTATGTGGTTAACTATTCTTCACCTGAGTTTATTTTGTGTAGTATAAAGACAAATGAGCTGAAAGATGATTATTATCCTGATGGTAAAATTAAAAGAAAAGTATCAAAAACTTTATTTAAGGTAAAATGGTTTAATTCTAGTCAGATGAAATTTAGTGATATTTATTTACCTAGAGAATGTTTTACTGACAAGCAACCTTTTAAATCAGAAGTAAAATATAATTCAAAGAAAAAAGGAAAATAATATTTAAATCCTAAATTTACCACTTTAACATGAATTAATGACACAAGCAATTTCTAAATTTATTTTCCATAAAATTTTAGGATGGAAGATCGTTGGAGCGTTTCCTAAAGACTTAAAAAAGTATATTATTATTGGAGCTCCACATACTAGCTGGAAAGATTTTCCAATTGCAATTTTAACTCGAAATGTAATTCAAATTCCGATTGATTTTGTTGGTAAAGCTTCACTTTTTAAACCACCATTTGGTTTTATTTATCGATGGTTAGGAGGTACGCCAGTAGACAGAACAAAAAGTAACAATTTTGTAGATTCTGTAGTACAGATTTATAATGAGAAGGAAGAGTTTAGATTAGCTTTATCTCCTGAAGGAACACGAAAGTATACAAAGAAATGGAAGACTGGATTTTACTACATTGCTAAAGGAGCGAATATTCCTGTTGTAATGTTTGCTTTTGACTTTAAAAATAAGCAAATCGTTGTTGCAGAACCTTATCATGTAACTGATAGTATAGAAAAAGATTTCGATGCTTTTTTAGAATTTTATAAAGACATAGTTCCTGCAAAACCAGAACAGTTTAATAATAAAAAGCTGCTTTAAAAAGCAGCTTTTTTATGTTTTATCCTTTATAAAAAGGTAGTTTTACCACCTTAGCAGGAATTTGTTTTTTACGTATTTGAATTAAGATATCAGAATCTACTTTAGAGTTTTCAATTGTTACATATCCTAAACCAATTCCTTTACTTAAACTTGGACTCATAGTTCCTGAAGTTACTTGTCCGATTACTTCACCATCAGTATTTACAATTTCATAATCTTTACGAGGAATACCACGTTCAATCATTTCAAAAGCAACTAACTTTCTATAAACTCCGTTTTCTTTTTGCGCTTTTAAAGCTTCAGCGTTTACAAAATCTTTTGAGAATTTTGTAATCCAACTTAAACCAGCTTCAATAGGAGAAGTTGTATCAGTAATATCATTACCATATAAACAATATCCCATTTCTAAACGTAACGTATCACGAGCTGCTAATCCTATAGGTTTAATATCCCAATCTGCACCAGCTTCAAATACCTTTTTCCATAAAGCTTCTACATCTTCATTCTTTACATAAACTTCAAATCCACCAGAACCAGTATAACCAGTTGCAGAAACTACAACATTAGGAATTCCAGCAAAATCAGTAATTTCAAATGTATAAAACTTAATAGCAGACAAATCAACTTCAGTTAAAGATTGCATAGCTTCAGCAGCTTTTGGTCCTTGAATTGCTAATAAAGACCAATCTTCAGATCTGTTTTCCATTTCAACATTTAAATCATTATGTTGAGAAATCCAGTTCCAATCTTTTTCAATATTAGAAGCATTTACAACTAACATGTATTCATTTTCTTGAATCATGTAAATAATTAAATCATCTACAATACCACCTGTGTTATTAGGCATACAAGTATATTGTGCTTTTCCAGGAACTAATTTAGAAGCATCGTTTGTTGTAATTTTTTGAATTAAAGCTAAAGCATTTTCACCTTTAAGAAAAAACTCTCCCATATGGCTAACATCAAAAACACCTACACCTTTTCTAACCGTTTCGTGCTCAACAGTTACACCTTCGTATTGTACAGGCATATTATATCCAGCAAATGGTACCATTTTTGCACCAAGAGCTTCATGTACGTGTGTTAACGCAGTATTTTTCATTTGAATTGTTTGTTTTAGATAGTTCAAAAATATTGAATACTTTTCAAAGACCTATGATCTTTTTAAGTATTCTGTTAATTTTTAGCGAAGAGTATTCATATTAGAAATGAAAAATTATATTTTAGAAATACAATATATTCGCAATTACAAAATTTTAAATGATGATAAGACAAAGAAGAATCCTTTTATCTGTGTGTATTTGTTTATTAAGTGTTACAATTTCTGCTCAAAACGGATTGTTTAAGCATAATCATAAGTTTACAAAACAAGATACATTACGAGGTAGTATAACGCCAGAACGTGAATGGTGGGATTTAACTTATTATCATTTAGATGTTACTGTAGATCCTGAGCAACAATTTATTAAAGGGAAAAATGAAATTCAATACACAGTTTTAAACTCTAATAAAACATTGCAAGTAGATTTACAACCACCATTAAAAATTACGAAAGTAGTTCAGGATGGAAAAGAATTGAAGTTTACTTCAGATATAAATGCACATTTTATTCATTTAAAAAAGAAACAACGAAAAGGTAAGACAAATTCTATAACAGTGTTTTATGAAGGAAAACCTAAAGTTGCGAAAAATGCTCCATGGGATGGTGGTTTTTCTTGGAAAAAAGATATGAATGGAAAACACTTTGTAGCAACTTCTTGTCAGGGTTTAGGAGCAAGTGTTTGGTGGCCTAATAAAGATCATATGTATGATGAAGTAGATAGTATGGCGATTAGTGTTCGAGTTCCGAAAGATTTAACTGGAGTAGCAAACGGAAGACTTAGAAAAATTGAAGAACATAAAGACAATACAACGAGTTATCATTGGTTTGTAAAGAACCCGATTAATAATTATGGTGTAAATGTAAATATTGGAGATTACGCAAATTTCTCTGAAAAGTACAATGGAGAAGGAGGGGAGTTAGATATGAATTATTATGTTTTAAAAGATAATTTAGAAGAAGCTAAAGAACATTTTAAAGATGCGCCAAAAATGATGAAAGCTTTTGAACATTGGTTTGGTAAATATCCTTTTTATGAAGATAGTTTTAAGTTAGTAGAAGTACCATATTTAGGAATGGAACATCAAAGTTCTGTAACTTATGGAAATAAATATCTTAAAGGATACAGAGGAGGCGATTTATCTGGAACAGGTTGGGGACTTAAGTTTGATTTTATAATTATTCATGAAGCTGGTCACGAATGGTTTGCAAATAATATTACAAACAAAGACATTGCTGATATGTGGATTCATGAAAGTTTTACAGCATATTCTGAAAGCTTATTTTTAGAATATTACTATGGAAAAAAAGCTGGATTTGAATATGTTATTGGTACACGTAGAAATATAGCAAACGATAAACCTATAATTGGTGTTTACGATGTTAATCATGAAGGTTCTGGAGATATGTATTACAAAGGATCTAATATGTTGAATACAATACGTAATGTTATTAATGATGATATTGTTTGGAGAAATATTTTAAGAGGCTTAAATAAGGAGTTTTATCACAAAACAGTAAGTACAAAAGAAATTGAAGATTACATTTCAACTACTTCAAAAATAGATTTTTCAAAAGTTTTTGATCAATATTTAAGAACAGTAATGATACCTAATTTCGAATATTCAATAAAAAAAGGGAAATTGAAATACAGATGGACTAATGTAGTGGAAGGTTTCAATATGCCATTAAAGATTTATTCAAATTCAAAGGAGATTCTACTTAAACCAACCCAAGATTGGAAAGAAATTACTATCGATACTGCATCAATAGAAATAGAGCAAAATTTCTATATTAGTAAAACTAAAAAGTAATTTTGGCTTACTTTTTGTTGACCTGATATTGATTATAAGTACACTAACTATTAAAAACTTATGTGTTATATTTATAGTTGACTAATAGTTAGTTATATTTTAAAACCCCAATATTAATAATATCAATTTCATAGTTTTATGAAGAACATTATTTGCATAATTTTTTTATGCGTAATACACGTATCTTTTTCTCAAACTGATACTGATTATGAAAAACAAGTTGAAAACATTACCAAGTTTATTAATGCCAAAGATGTAAAGAGTATTTATGATTCTTTTACAGATGATTTTAAAAAAGAAACGGCTTTCGATGGATTTGAAAAAACGATTTTAGATTATCATGAAGAATTAGGAAATATAGGAGCTACTGAGTTTTGGATGGAAGGAGAACAAGGTAATTGTTACCTATTAGAATTTGAGAAAGCTTCTATGGTATTAATCCTTAAACTTACTCCTGAATTAAAAATTTCTGGTTTTACTATTGATGAGTATTAATCGTTTGATTTTGAAATAGTAATATTAATGGTTCTTAGAAATTAGACTTTCATTCCTAATTTTAAAGCACTAATGCCTTTATAATATTTTCACTAGAGTTTTAATTGTAATTTCAGATAGTAATCAATACCAAATAAGTTTACGATCATGAGCACAATTCAATTAATTAATAATAGAGCTTTTAGTAGTGAAGTAGTTTCAATTTTAAAAGATATTAGCGATGCTTGGAAGTTAGTATTACCACCAAGTTTAAGATCACAGGATTTTACATATCCAATGGAGTTTGATGTTATTGTAAAAGATACTGAAGGAAATAGTTCAGATATTTATACACTACATACAGGTCAAAAATGGCATATTGTTCGTGGAGATAAAGAGAATCCGATTCAGTTAAAACGAATTAATAGTTATAACACCAACAACAGTATTACTTTAATAAATCAAATAGAAACAAGTACTGTTGATGTACATTTGTTTATTGGAGACGAATATTTTACAACTAGAAATTCTATTGAATTTAGAGAAGAAGCGAATTTACGTTTTAACAGTAAAGTACAATTATATTAAATAAAAAAACAGCATAACTAATTATGCTGTTTCTGTTTTATATTAATGAGAATTATGCTCTGTCGTACATTTTCTCATAAAGATCATTATAGATTTCTTTAATAATCTTACGTTTCATTTTCATTGTAGGTGTTAAATGTCCACCATCAATTGTCCATTGCTCTGGAGTAAGTTCAAAACGTTTAATACGTTCCCATTTTCCAAAGTGACAATTACAGTCATCTAATTCTTCTTGAATTCTAGCGATAACCTTTTCGTTAGATGCTAAATCTTTTTCAGAAGTAGCCTCAATATTATTTCTTCTTGCCCATTCACCAACGAATTCGAAATTAGGCTGAATTAAAGCTGTTGGCATTTTTTCACCTTCACCAACTACCATTACTTGTTCTATAAAACGAGACTGCTTTAATTTATCTTCTAAAAGTGTAGGAATTACATATTTACCACCAGATGTTTTAAACATTTCTTTAATACGTCCAGTAATACTTAAGAATCCATTTTCAACTTTACCTTTATCTCCAGTATGGAAATAACCGTCTTTTAATACCTGTGCTGTTTTTTCAGGATCTTTATAATAACCCATCATTACATTAGGACCTTTAACTAAAATTTCATCTTCTTCAGAAATTTTAACTTCAACTCCTTCAATTAAACGCCCTACGGTTCCAATCTTAAATCCACCATTTCTTTCATCATTTACAGAAATTACAGGTGAAGTTTCAGTTAAACCATATCCTTCCATTACAGGCATTCCAGCAGCAGCAAAAACTCGAGCTAAACGAGGTTGTAAAGCAGCACTACCAGATACCATAATTTTAAGTTCTCCTCCTAAAGCAGCTTGCCATTTAGAGAATATTAATTTACGTGCAATTCCTAATTGCTTTTCGTACCACCATCCGTTTGCTCCGTATGGTTGATATTTTAAACCTAAATCGATTGCCCAGAAAAATAATACTTTTTTAATACCAGATAACTCTGTTCCTTTAGCATAAATTTTATCGTATATCTTTTCATAAAGTCTAGGAACGGCAGTCATTACATTAGGCTTTACTTCTTGTGCATTTTCACTTAACTTTTCAATAGACTCAGCAAAAGTGATTGAAATACCACAGTATTGATATAAATACAATATCATACGTTCGAAAATGTGACAAACTGGTAAAAAGCTTAAACTTTTACCTTGACCTTGATGTAAAGGTACTCGTTTAGAACTAGCCATAACATTTGAAACGATATTATTATGCGAAAGCATTACACCTTTAGGTCTTCCTGTTGTTCCAGATGTATAAATTAACGTAGCTAAATCTTCAGGTTTTACATTTGCTTTTCTTTCTTCAACTTCTTGTTGATTACTTTCGTCTTTTCCTAATTCTAAAACTTCATTCCAGCTTTTTTCACCAGCGATATCATCAA
Source organism: uncultured Tenacibaculum sp. (assembly GCF_947495995.1). GTDB lineage: Bacteria > Bacteroidota > Bacteroidia > Flavobacteriales > Flavobacteriaceae > Polaribacter. The sequence goes on along the minus strand of NZ_CANMAX010000002.1, from coordinate 724,524 downwards.
AAGTAAAAACACCTTTTAATTTTGTGTTTCCTTTAATTTGATTTAGCTTTTCTATAATCATTTCATCTGAAGCAAAACAGTATGTAGATTCAGAGTGATTTAGAACGTATTCGTAATCTTCTTTTGAAATAGTTGGATAAATAGGAACATTTTGAGCTCCAGTTTGTAAAATACCGATATCACAAATATTCCATTCTGTACAGTTATTTGTAGAGATAATAGCTATTTTATCGTTAGGTTGAACACCTAATCTTAAAAGCCCACGGCTAATGGCATTAGCTTTATCAATATATTCTTTTGTAGAAACGGATTCCCATTTTCCGTTATATTTTGTAGTTAGTGATTTCTCAAGATTGTACGTTTCCAATTGGTAGTATGGAAAGTCAAATAAGCGCGTAATTTCAATCGACATATAAACCTAAAATTTGTGTGTTCCAAATTAAACAAATTAACTTGTTTAGACAAAAAATGTTTACCCTTGATTTGCTTGGTCTTAGCGAGTGGTTTTTAACATATGTATAAAAAAATCGGCCAAGAAAAATCTCTTAACCGATTTCAATAGTTAATAAAATCCCCAATCAACTATAAAGTATTAATAAAACGTAGGAGACTTTTTTATATTGTCTAAAATTTCTGTTAAAATTTTACAACCCTTAATAATTTCATCATCTGAGATTGTTAACGGTGGAGTAATACGAACTGCTCTTTTTTCGTAAAGAAGCCAAAATAGAATTAACCCGTTTTCTAAAGCGTTTAAAACTATGGTATTTGCAATTTCAGGATGGTCAACTATTAGTGCTAACATTAATCCTTTTCCTCTTATTTCTTTTACTAAAGGATGTTTTAAATGATCACGAAACAATCGTTCTTTTCGTAAAGCTTCTTTTTGTAAAGATGTATCTAAAATTTCATTCACAGTTGCTAATCCAGCAGCAGCAATTACAGGATGACCTCCAAACGTAGTAATATGTCCTAGTTTAGGATGATCTTTCAAGCAATCCATAATTTCTTTAGAAGAAATAAACGCCCCAATCGGCATTCCGCCACCAAGACCTTTTCCTGTGATAATTATATCAGGAGTTACATTGTAATTTTCGAATCCCCAAAATTTACCAGTTCTTCCTACACCAGTTTGTATTTCATCTAATATTAATAAAGCTCCAACAGATTCACAACGTTGTTTTACCTTGAGTAGAAAATCATTAGTAGGTTCAACAAAACCAGCTCCACCTTGAATTGTCTCGAGAATTACACCAGCTGTTTTTGTTGTAATCTTATCTAAATCATCTTCATTATTGAATTGTATAAACTTACTACCAGGAACTAATGGACGAAAAGCTCTGTTTTGTTCTTCTGCACCACATACACTCATTGCTCCAGCTGTATTTCCATGATAAGCATTATTTGCAGCAACAATTTCTGTTCTACCAGTAAAACGTTTTGCAAGTTTTAATGCTCCTTCAGTAGCTTCTGTACCAGAATTTACTAGATATACACAAGATAAACTTGGTGGTAGAGTTTTAGCTAAAGCTTTACAAAGTTCTAATTGAGGCTTTTGTATAAACTCACCATAAACCATTACGTGAGTATATTGATCTACCTGAGTTTTTATAGCTTCATTAATCTTAGGGTTGTTGTGGCCAACACTATTTGCAGAAACTCCAGCAACAAAGTCTAAGTATGCTTTATTATCATTACTATAAATGTAACTTCCAGATGCATGAGAAATTTCAATGCTTAGTGGGTGAGGAGTAGTTTGTGCTTGATATGTTAAGAAGTCTTTTTTCATTCTTCTTCTTCCTCTGTTTGTTCTAATTTACGTTTGTTATTTTCTTTTAAAAGCTGCGCTTTAGCTTTTTCTACCTCTTGATTTGGTTTTACCTTCGTCGGTGAAGCTTTAGTAATAGTTTTATCTCTCTTAAAAATGTCTTCCATTACTTTTGGTTGTTCATCTTCACGCCATAGAAATCCAGAGAATTTAGCTTCTTCCTTTGGAAAGTCGGATGGAGGATAAGTTTTTCCTTCAGATTTTTTAAAATATTTTGTTTGAATTACTTCATTATTTTCAAGCAAAAATTCAATATCACTAGCTATCTCTTTAGTAATAGTTTCGAGTTTAAATGTTTCTTCATTTCTATTATAGTATAAAGATTCAGCGTTACCTTTTACTAACAAAACACGTAAATCATTGTCTTCAAATTTCCCGAAAATATCACGTCCTTTAATTTGATTGAAATTTCTAGGATCTAATGAGTCATTTTCAATTACAAATGCATTCTGAAGAACACGTAACGAATCTAATTTATTAGTTTCTTTATGTGTTGTAAATTGAATACTATCTCCAGTGATTTGACTTTTTCCTGACCATAGAATAGGATTTTTAAACATTCGTGTTAATCCAATTGCTTGATTTGAATGTATGGAATCACATTTTCCTTGAAGATTTGTTTTGAAAATCTTTACATGATGAAAAGTTCGCACAACTCGATTGTCTTTTTTTCCAGTAACTAATATGGTATCACCATGCATGTAAAGTGAATCTTTTTCCATGATAGAAATAGCTACAGGTTTTTTAACAATAAACATAGAGTCTTTCAACTCGAAAATTTCAGCATAATTTCCTTTAATCACCATTTTTTGAACGGTGTCTATAATTTTTATTCTGTTATTGGCAGAAGCAAATCCTTTTCTTTTATCATAATATAGACTGTCTGCAGCAACAGTTCTGTCTTTTAAAAAGAGTTTTGCATTTTTTACAAAGTAGGAAATATCGGTATTGGTATCGAAGAATCCTTTTTCGGCGTATACTTTGGTACTATCCTTAAAGTTAAAAATAGTTGAAGGTCCGTATACATAAGCCAAGTTTGTATTTGTGTAATAATCTAAATGATCAGAATTTAATTCATTATCAGGATTAACAACATTAACTTGTGTTTGCGCAGTAAACTTTTTGTTTTCAAGATAATAAGTTCCTCTATCACTTTTTAAAGTATTTTTCTTATCTCTGATTGTACCTTTAGCAGGATAGAATAATTTTTGTTCTGTTCTATCGAAGTATAAGGTATCTGTTGTAAGTTTCATTTCCTTATCATTCACTTCAACATTTCCCCAAGATTTTGCAATCTTAGTATTTGCATCATAATTAGCAAAGTCTGAATACTGAATGATACTATCGCCTTGTTCGATAACAACTTCACCGATGGCTTTAAAAATATTTTGTTCTCTATATAAAAGAGCTCGTTTACAATCTAGCGTTGCACCTTCATGTGCTACTTTAACATTACCAATTAAAATGGTAGCACCAGGCCATCTTTTTTCATCAAAAGTTGAAATTTTAGAAGATAAAATTCTAATCTTCTTGTTTTGTGAGGCTACGTTTAACGTAAGTAATATTAAAATAAAAAGAAGTATTCTTTTCAAAATTTTTCAATTTAATGCACAAAAATAAAGAAAAGAACATGCCAAATTTCTAAATGATGTTATAAAATTAGTTTGAAATCCTATTTCTATTCGTTAAAAGAAGTCTAATTTTGCAAAAAACTTTAACAATAAACATGGAAAACTACTTCGATCTATCTTTAGAAGAGATGAAGTCTTATGGATATAAAATAGTGGATTTAATTGCTGAACATTGGGACAGCATGAATGATAAGAAACCAGTTCCGGAATTTAAAAACCGTAAAGAACTGGATGATATTTTTTTACAAGAAGCACCAGAAAATCCTACTGATGCTAATGAAATATTAGATTTTGTTATGCAAAATGTTGTGCCAAATAGTACAATTGCATCACACCCAAAATTTTACTCGTTTGTACCTGGACCGAGTAACTTTATTAGTACAATGTCAGATTCTTTGGCTACAGGTTTTAACATTTTCTCTGGAGGATGGTTAGTTTCTTCAGCAGCTGCAGAGTTAGAAATTGTAACAATTAACTGGTTATTAAAAATGTATGACTTTCCAGTTAAAAAAGGTGGAGGAATTTTTACAAGTGGTGGTTCTATGGCTAATTTAACAGCTTTAGTAACAGCAAGAAGAAGAAAATGTGGAGACGATTTCTCAAAAGCAGTAATTTATCTTTCAGATCAAGCACATTCTTCAAATATTAAAGCAATACGTGTATTAGGTTTTAAAAAGGAGCAAATTCGTATTATTCCTACTGATTTTGAATTCCGATTAGGAGTAAATAAATTAAAGAATGCTATAGCAAAAGATAAGCTAGAAGGTTTACAACCGTTTTGTTTTATTGCAAATGCTGGAACTACGAACACTGGTACTGTTGATCCTTTAGATGAAATTGCAGATATCTGTGAAGCTGAAAATATTTGGATGCATGTTGATGGAGCTTATGGTGGAGCTGCTATTTTATCAAAGAAAGGAAAAAGGATGTTAAGAGGAATAGAAAGAGCTGATTCTCTTACTGTAGATCCTCATAAATGGTTTTTTCAACCCTATGAAATTGGTTGTTTGTTAGTAAAAGATGCTTCTTGGTTAAGTAGTACTTTTAGTGAAAAACCTGAGTATTTAAGAGATATTGAAGGAAACGAATCTGAAATTAATTTTTATGATTACGGAGTTCAATTAACTAGACGTTTACGTGCTTTAAAATTCTACATGTCTATTAAAACTTATGGTTTAGAAGCATTTCGAAAAGCAATTACATATAATATTGATTTAACCGAACAAGCTGAAGATTATTTACGAAAGAGTAGGGTATGGGAAGTTGTTTCTCCTGCTACCTTGGCTGTGATTAATTTTAGATATAATCCGATTGATAAGCAATATTCTGAAGAAGAAATTGATAAAATCAATCAGCAGATTTCTAAAAAAGTTATGGATTCTCGTGAAGCTGTTTTTGTAACGACTGTTCTAAATAAACAAGTAGTTTTACGTATGTGTTTAATTAATCCAAGAACTACTTTAGATGATGTTTTAGAAACATTACATCAATGTGAAGGTTATGCAAACGAAATAAAATTATAACAAATAAAAAAGAGTTCTTTTCAGAACTCTTTTTTTATGAATTATCTTACGATAGTTTGTTTTCTATCTGGACCTACTGATACAATCTTAATCGGTACACCAGTTTCTTTCTCTATAAAATCGATGTAATTAACTAAGTTTTCTGGCATCGACTCTTTGTCAGTCATTCCAGTTAAATCAGCTTCCCAACCTTTAAATTCAGAGTAAATTGGCTCTACATTTTCAGGTTCAATATTATATGGTAAGTGAGTAATTTCTTCTCCTTTGTATTTGTAAGCAGTACAAACTTTTAAAGTATCGAAACCAGAAAGTACATCACCTTTCATCATCATTAATTGAGTAACTCCGTTTACTTCAACAGCATATTTTAAAGCTACTAAATCTAACCAACCACAACGTCTTGGTCTACCAGTTGTAGCACCAAATTCGTGACCAATTCTTCCCATAGTTTCTCCAACTTCGTCAAATAACTCAGTAGGGAATGGTCCAGAACCAACTCTCGTTGTGTATGCTTTAAAAATTCCGAAAACTTCTTTAATACGGTTAGGAGCAACTCCTAAACCAGTACAAGCACCAGCAGCTGTAGTATTACTTGAAGTTACAAATGGATATGTTCCAAAGTCGATATCTAATAAAGATCCTTGAGCTCCTTCAGCTAAAATCTTTTTACCTTCTTTAATTGCATTGTTGATGAAAGCTTCAGAATCAATGAATTGTAATGTTTTTAATTTCTCAATTCCTTCACAGAACTCTTGTTCTAATTCATCAAGATCGTACTGAATATCAACATCAAAGAAATTAAGCATTTTAATATGTTTTTCAGTTAATGCTTGATACTTTTCTTTCCAGTTATCTAATTCTAAATCACCTACACGCATACCGTTTCTACCAGTTTTGTCCATGTAAGTTGGACCAATTCCTTTTAATGTAGAACCGATTTTTGCTTTTCCTTTAGAAGTTTCAGAAGCTGCGTCTAGTAATCTATGCGTTGGTAAAATTAAATGTGCTTTTCTAGAAATTAAAAGCTTTTTAGCATAATCGATGTTATGATTATCTAAGTTTTCTAATTCCTTTTTAAAAATTACAGGATCAATAACTACTCCGTTACCAACTACATTTAAAGCTGTTTTGTGGAATATACCTGAAGGAATAGTATGTAAAACATACTTATTTCCGTCGAAAACTAGTGTATGACCGGCATTTGGGCCACCTTGAAAACGAGCGATGATGTCGTAGTTTTGAGTAAGAACGTCAACGATTTTACCCTTTCCTTCATCTCCCCATTGCAAGCCTAGTAATAAATCTACTGCCATTATATTTGTGTGTTGTTATGTGTATTTAAAGTTTAATTCGGTTTTTTCTTAGTTCCGTAGAAGTATAAAGAGTGGTTATGAATATCAATATCAAAAACCTCTTCAATAGTTTGTTTTATAATTTGGATTCTTGGATCACAGAATTCTTTTACTTCACCTGTATCGGTTAAAATTACGTGATCGTGATTTTTATCGAAGTAACTTTTTTCATATCGTGCCATAGATTGTCCATCGAATTGATGTTTACGAACTAAACCACAATCTAAAAGAAGATCCATTGTGTTGTATAGCGTTGCTCTACTCACACGATAGTTTTTATTCTTCATTTTGATATACAAAGATTCTATATCAAAATGCTCGTCGGCATCATAAATTTCTTGTAAAATAGCGTAACGCTCCGGTGTTTTACGGTGTTTGTTTTCTTCTAAAAAAGAAGTAAATACTTTTTTTACGATTTCTTGATTTTCAGCCGTGCTACTCATATATCTAGAATTTTACCAAAAGACAAATTTACGTTTATTTCTTGATAAAAAAAGTGCAGGCGTAAGGAATATATTTACAAAGTATTAACACGAGTTACTTTTTGAACTCCATCTACTTTTTTAATGTTATTAATAAGCTTAGTTAACTGGTTTCTATTCTTGACAGTAAGTGATATTTTACCTTCAAAAATCCCAGCATTTCCAGAGATATTAATACTGTTAATATATACATTCATATTATTAGAAATAATACGAGTAATGTTATTTACAATTCCTTTATTATCAACACCACTAATTTTTAAAATAGCAGAAAACTCTTGTTTCGTAGAGTCTATCCATTTAGCTTTAATAATACGATAGGCAAAATTCGACTGTAAAGAAATGGCATTCGGACAGTTGTTTTTATGAACTTTAATTCCATCATTAATGGTAACAAAACCAAAAACAGCATCTCCAGGAATCGGCTTACAACAAACAGATAATGAATATTCTAGTTTTTCTTCATCTTGTCCGAAAACTAAAGCATCGTATTTGTCAGTAACCTCTTCGTTGTCTGTTACATTCTTGTGTGCGTTTCTCTTAAATGGATTTTTTAAGAAACTCATAATCGGACTAGAACGTTGCGCAACAAATTCTTTTAATTGAGAATTATCAATAGCACCGTTACCAATTCGATAGAAAAGATCGAAACTTGTTTGTAAATTGAAGAAACTAGCAATTTCATGAACTAATTTCTCATCATAATTAATTTTAAGATGTCTTAATTTTCTAGTTAGAATTGCTTTACCTTCTTCAGCAATCTTCTTCTCATCAGCTTTTAAGGCAGATTTAATTTTGGTTCTGGCTCTTGCCGTCATCACAAAATCTAACCAACGAGAATTCGGTTTATTTGAAGCAGAAGTTAAAATATCTACTTGATCACCACTCTTTAATTCATAACTAAGAGGAACAAGTTTCCCATTTACTTTGGCTCCTCTACACTTTAAACCAACATCTGTATGAATTGCAAATGCAAAATCTAAGGCAGAAGCTCCTTTAGGTAAAGATTTTAAATCTCCTTTAGGAGTAAAGACATAAATTTCTTTTGCGTATAAATTAAGTTTGAAATCTTCAACAAAATCTACCGCATTTAGAGTATTATTTTCTAAAGTTTCTTTAAGTCTGTTTAACCAACCTTCAAGTCCGTTTTCACTTACACTACCTTGTTTATATTTAAAGTGAGCAGCATAACCTTTTTCTGCAATTTCATCCATTCTTTGTGAACGAATTTGAACTTCTACCCATTTGGCTTCTGGTCCAACTACTGTAATATGTAAAGCTTCGTAACCAGTAGATTTAGGTTGAGAAATCCAATCCCTTAAACGTGCAGGGTTTGGTTTGTAAAAATCGGTAACGATAGAATATATTTTCCAAGCATCGAATTTTTCATCATTAGAAGGAGGAGTGTATATAATTCTAATCGCAAATTTGTCATATACCTCATCAAAAGACACATTTTGTTTACGCATTTTTCTACGGATAGAAAAAATAGACTTAAATCGTCCTTTGATTTCATATTTAAAACCTTCTCGATCTAAAGCTTCTCTAATTTTAGAATTAAAAAGGTCAATGTATTTCTGTTGTTCTTCTTTACTCTCTTTAATTTTAAGAAGAATATCATTATAAACTTCAGGTTCAGTATATTTTAATCCTAAATCTTCTAATTCAGTTTTTATGTTATACAGCCCTAATCTGTGTGCTAAAGGTGCATAAATGTATAATGTTTCTGAAGCTATTTTTACCTGTTTATGCGGAGGCATAGCATCCATCGTTTGCATGTTATGTAAACGATCTGCTATTTTTATTAATATTACACGTACATCGTCGTGTAACGTTAATAGCATTTTCCTGAAGTTTTCAGCTTGTATAGAATAATCTTGATCTTGTTTTAACCTAGATATTTTGGTTAATCCACTTACTATTCGAGCAACGGTTTCTCCAAAAAGTTGCTCCATGTCTTCTACAGTGTAGTGTGTGTCTTCTACAACATCATGTAATAGTGCAGCAGCAATAGATGTAGCACCCAGACCAATTTCGTAAGCCACAATTTTTGCAACCGCAATAGGATGGAATATGTAGGGTTCACCAGATTTTCTTCTCTGATTAGAATGCGCTTCTACAGCTACTTCAAAAGCTTTACGAATTAACTTTTTGTCGTCCTCAGATAAGGTTTGATAGGTCCCTTTTAGCAAATCTTTGTAACGATTTGCTATTTCTTTATTTTCTTCCTCTACAGTTGCCGTGTACTTCATTTACAGGGGTATTTCTATACAAATTACTATTGTAAAGTGAAGTTACTATAAAGATTTGTATTACACAAAAATGTTTAAGAATAGCGTTTAATTCATACTGATTTAAAATAAAAAAAGCCAGTTAAAAACTGACTCCTTTTTACACAAGCATTATTGTTTGGGATTAAAACTTACCATTTTCATTTTTCCATTCTTCTTTTGCCGGTATTGGTTGGATTACATCCCAATGCTCAACAATTTGTCCGTTTTCTAATCTAAATAAATCGTAATAAGCAACGTGATCTCCTTTACCAAATTTTCCTTCGCTCATTGTTAATACAAAATTTCCTTCACCAAGTACTTTATGAACTTTATCGTATTGCATTACTAAACCATTTTCAGCAAAATATTTTAATGCAGCACCCAATCCGTCTAAGCCATCTGCAACTTGAGAGTTGTGCTGTAAATATTTGTTAGGATTAATTAACGTAGTTAAATTATCCATTTTACCGTTCATTAATACTTCTTCAGCAAACTGTTTTACAATCGCTTTATTAGCTTCAGTTTTATCAGTATCATTCATTTCAGTAGTTCCGTCGAATTGAGTTCTACCACTAGGATTTGCAGGTGTTACTTCAGAAAGATTATCCCAGTGTTCAACAATTTTACCATCTTCAAAACGAAAAACATCGAATCCAGCTTTAGGTCCGAAGAAATCATATTCTGTATGAGTGAAAACAAAATCACCATCTTGAAATGCTCTAACAACATTAGCTTTAAAACCTTGTGGTGGTGCAGCTTTCATTATTTCTCCAAATCCAGCTAAACCGTCACCTACAGCTAAATTATGTTGAATGTATTTTTCGGGATTGATATAAGAAACAGGTGTTTTGTCTCCAGTATTAAAGCTGTTTAATAATGCAACAACTTTTTCTTTGTTTGATAATTCCATTTTTACTTCTTTTTTTAATTGATTTTGTTCTGTGTTGTTTTCTTTTTGATTTGTTTTACAGTTACTTATTAATAGTGTAGTTATAAGTAGTATAGTAATTGTATTGATTTTCATTAGGATAAATTGATAATTTATAACGAGTTCAAAATTACTTTACGAAACTGTTTTAAAGCCTGTAGAAATAGAAGCTTATACTGTAAAAATGGGAAAGTTGTGGTTTTTAGTTGTTTTTTCTGAATAACTCAGGAGGACAGCCAGTATATTTTTTGAAATACTTATATAAGTTTGAAGGTTCATCAAAACCTACTTTATAAGCAATTTCTTTTACCGATAGGGTAGTGCTAATTAAGTAACGTTTGGTTTGAGTTATTACAACTTCATCTATAATAACCTTAGCAGATTTACCGATAATATTGTTACAGATATTATTTAATGTTTTTGTAGAACAATTCATTTGGTTAGCATAATCGATAACCTTTTTAGTAGTAGCGTAGTTTTCTTCTACTAATTTTTGAAACTGAATAAATTCATTAAAATACTTTCGTTGTAATAAATTTTGATTGTCTCTTGTTTTTATTCTGTAAAGCTTGGTAATAAGAATGTGGAGTATACTTCTAATAATACCAACAGAGAAATCATCATAAGTGTCAAAATATTCAGTTTTTATTCGAGAAATTAATTTCAGTATGTCACTAAATTCATCTTTGGTTAAAGTGATTTTAGGCATAGAAAGTAAGTTGTTAAATAACTGAATAGATTTTGAAACTTCTATTTTATTAAAATGACTAAGAAGAAAGTCTTCAGTAAATAAAAGTAAATAACCATTAACGTTATTACTTCTGTTGAAACAGTGTAGTTGATTTTTTCTTAATGTAAATAGAGTAGCTGTTTCGTATGAATATTCTGTGAAGTCTATTGTATGTGAACCATCACCTTCTGTAATGAGGAAAATATGGTAAAATTCTACTCTATGTATAGTTGTTAAGTCGTGATCGAGTTCTCTATTTAATAACTCGTTAAGCTCAACTAAATCGAATTGAAAGTTTGGTTTTTGAACATTATTAAATTTTATTTTTTTAATGTCTTCTTTCATTTCGATTTAGTAAGCTTTTAATATTTGTTAGTTACATGTTATTTCGCTGAAAGTAGTTTTTTGAATTGCTTCATTTTGTGTGTAATTACTTTCGTTGAATAGCATAAATTTATCTATTGCATGACCCGAAGAACGAGCTGAAACTTGCATTGAATATACACCAGAATTTTCAAACTTTACATAAACATTATGAGAATCGTTATCTGAAGTAGCTGCTTGCCATTTAAAATCTAAATCATTTCCACTTCTATAGATCTTAAACCATCCATCAGCAGAAGCTCCGTTTGGATTTGGAGTTTTACCAGTTCCTTTAGGATAAATTCTAGCACCATCTCTTTCTCCGTAGAAATCATCAGCGTCTGGGAATTTTAACCAACTATCGTTGTGATCTGATCCGTTGTTTCCTTGTGTTACAGCTGAACTCCATAAAAAACGATACGTTCCCGGATTATTAATATTTATTTTAAACTCAACTAAACCATTACCAGGAGTTCCTAATGATTGATTACCTGCCCAAACATAATAACCTTTTCCTGTAGCTGAGCCGCTATTTTTTAATTCCCAATCTGCTGGAAATTCATTGTTTTCAAATTCTACTAAAATAAAATTATCTTTTTCATTAAAAATAAAAGCAGTAGGATCGTCACAAGTTTGACTTCCTGGGGTTCCTGTATCAGGATTGTCTCCTCCGTTGTCATTATCAGAAGAGCAAGAAAAGAATAAAATGATTAATAGGGTTAATAAAGGGGATGTTGTTTTCATTTGGTTTTTAATTTAAAAATTTACGTTGTCTTTTAGTTTCAAAAATTAATATTGCGCAAGCAACAGACACATTCATTGAGTCGATTTCACCTTGCATTGGTATGTTTATATTTTGTGTGGCTTCGTCTCTCCAAATTTGAGTTAAACCTGTTGCCTCTGTACCAACGACAATGGCAGTAGGTTTAGTATAATCTTCTACAAAATATGGATTAGAATTTTGTAATGTAGCACTGTAAATATTGATGTTTTCTTGTTGTAAGTAACGAATAATATTTTCTGATGAATCCATTACAATCGTATTTGTAAAAACACAACCCACACTAGATCTTATAATATTCGGATTGTATAGATCTGTTTTAGGATCGGCAATAAAAACGGCATCAACATTTGCTGCATCAGCAGTACGAAGCATTGCTCCAATGTTTCCTGGTTTTTCAATACTTTCCATGACCAAAATAACAGGAGAATCTGTTTTAAGTTTTAGATTTTCTAAAGAAGTAATTTTTGTTTTTACTACAGCAATTATTCCTTCAGTAGAATTTCTATAAGCTAGTTTATCGTAAATCTCTTTTGAAATTTCTGTGATTTGAAAGTTGTTGATAATAGAGTTTAATTCATTATCGGGTTTGAAAATACCCTTGGTTATTAAAATATCTTCAATTTCGTAACCACCATTGATAGCTAACATTATTTCTCGTTGTCCTTCAACTATAAAGAGACCTTGTTTTTTTCGCTCTCTTGATTTTTCTTGAAGTTTTAAAAGATTCTTTATGTAAGGATTTTGTATGCTAGATATATTTTTCATCGTGACAAAAATACCTAATTAAGGTGATTTTTTTCAGTAGTATATATAACTATATTACAAACATATTAATGGGAAAAATTATTATAATGAGGAGAGGGATAAAAAAAGCTCGGATATTACCGAGCTTTCCATTTTTTATAAGATTTTGTTTATTGAATGTAAACTTTCTTAGTTCCTTTGATAGATTTAATAATGTATAACCCTTTACTTAATCCTTTAGCTTCAATTTTTTCTAAAGAATTAGAAGAATATTCTTTCACTTTTTTACCTAATAAATCATAAACAGTAACAGTAAAAGGAGTCGCGTTAGTTTCATCTCCATTTAAAATATCAGTAGCAACTCTACAAGAATATGGTCCAACTAAAGTGTTTACAGATAAATCATCATCTGCATCTTGATCTTGAAAATCTGAACTGCTAATTACTTTATAATATGTTCCGTTGATTCTGTAGTTTCTACCAGCAATTAATTTAGAAGAAAGGTTTTCTAAGTTTAATTTATAAGTTCTTGAAATGTTGTTACTACATGGTGTACTGATTCTACCTAACTTGTGGAATCTTTTACAAGCAAAATTAATTGGATTTGTATAGTGTGTACCATACCAATTTTCATCTGCATCTTGATTAGAAGTAGTAGAGATACTATCTACTCTGTAGTATTCATTATCTATAATATATACATTACCAACAGTTAAAGTTCCTGTCCAATAGTAATTAGCTTTTACATTTTCTAAAACTCTATTGGTACAGAAATTTCGATTAGCTTCTGTGTATGTACTTCCTAATCTAGCTATTCTGATGTATTTTTTACATTGATAATTTGTAATAGGAGTTGGTTGAGCAGATACAGTCCAATCATCATCTGCATCTTGTTCGTAAACATCTGTTGCTTGAGTTACGATATAGTATTTAGAATTAGTGTAGTACAACGAACCAACATTTAATTTAGATGATAATCCGTAAAAGTTAATTTTTCTTGTACTAGTAACAACTAAACTACCAGAGTAATAATCGCAAACAGCTTTAGCTGTAGTTCCTAAGATTTTAACGCGATGATACTTGGCTTGAGAAAAAGAGGTTAAGGCTATAAATAAACCAAAAAAGAGTGTGAGTATAGTTTTTTTCATAATAAATAATTTGTCACGAAAATATACTTTGATGGTTTCAATAGTATTAAACAAGTATTATGTAAAGGTTATAAAAAAAAGAGCTTGAATTTCTCCAAGCTCTTTTCTGTTTATTGATTTTTATATTTATTCGAATAACGTTTCCAGAGTTTAGTTTGATGTGTTTCTAAACTAATTTTTCGTCCTTGAATAAATGCATCTGAAATGATATTCGTTCTCATATCTAGAGCATCTCCTTCAGAAATAAATAATGTAGCATCTTTTCCAACTTCTAAAGTACCAACTATAGTATCGATACCTAAGATTTTAGCGTTGTTATTAGTAATAAGCTGTAAAGCTTCTTCTTTACTTAAACCATAAGCAGCATAAGTTCCTGCATAGAAAGGTAAATTTCTTGTATTCATACGTTCCATTCCACCTTCCATACCTAATCCAGTTAAAATTCCTTTATTAACAAGAATTTTAGCCATTCTGTATGGTAAATCATAATCTTGATCTTCATTGTCTGGTAATCTGTGCGAGCGTTCTAAAATTACTGGAACATTATGTTTTTTGATAAAGTCAGCTACTTTTTCTGCACCATGAGCTTTAACTAATACAATGTTTTTAATGTTTAAATCATGGAATTGATTAATTACATCAACGATAGCTTTTTCACCATTTACATGAATAAACACTTTTTGCTTTCCTGTAAAAACTTCTTTTAAAGCTTCGTATGGTAAGTTCTTTTTATCAGTATTACTAGAAATGTATGTTTTAGCTTTTGTAAAGAAATTTTTAATTCTTTCTGTAGCCTGTGCATAATTTTTATTTGGCTTTAAACTACCATCTTCACCAAGCCACCAACGACCGCGACTAAAAGTTGAAGGCCAATTGATATGAATTGCATCATCAAATTTAATAGCAGCATCTTCCCAATTCCAAGCATCTAATTGAACAATAGAAGATGTTCCAGAAATTGTTCCACCTCTAGGAGCAACCTGTGCCATTAATATTCCATTAGGACGCATTGTGCTTACAACTCTACTTTCTGCATTGTAGGCAATAATACTTCTAATGTGAGGTAAGAAATTACCAACTTCATCAAAATCTCTTGTCGCTCTTACTGCATCAATTTCAGCTAATCCTAAAGAAGTGTTTGCAGCAATAAAACCAGGATAAACATGTTTTCCTGTGGCATTAATAATTTCTCCTTTTTGAGCTGAAGTAGAATTATTCCCAACATAGGTAAGTTTACCATTAGAAAAAACTAACAATGAGTTTTCGATAATTTTACCATTACCAATATGCGCAGTAGCACCAACAATAGAATAATCTTTAGTTTGTTTTGATGCAGGAGTTTGTTGTGCATTAATATTTCCTATGAATAAGAAACTTAATACTATGAGTAAAAATTTATTTTTCATTTTTAAATATTTTAAGTTCTTATTCAGTATCACAATGGAATAATATTTTATGTTTTCTTGATGGAGCTTGCGTTGGAGCACCACCAATTTTCTCTTCCATCATCATTGCAATTAACTTCGCACGTTCTGCTTTAAGAGCTTTTCTTTTTTTCTTGTCAGTATCAATATCAAAATAAACGGCTCCGTCTACAATAGTATGTTCAGCTTTAGCGTAAACAGATAAAGGATTATCACTCCAAACCACGATATCTGCATCTTTACCAATTTTTATACTACCTGTTCTATCGTCAAGATGTAATAATTTGGCTGGATTGATTGTAACTGTTCTCCAAGCTTCTTGCTCAGTTAAACCTCCATATTTTACAGTTTTAGCAGCTTCTTGATTTAATCTTCTTGACATTTCTGCATCATCTGAATTAATCGCAACAGTTACACCTTGTCTGTGCATAATTGCCGAATTGTATGGAATAGCATCGTTTACTTCGTATTTATATGCCCACCAATCTGCAAATGTAGAACCACCAGCTCCGTGTTCTTTCATCTTATCTGCAACTTTATAACCTTCAAGAATATGTGTGAAAGTATTAACGCTAAAATTGAATTTTTCAGCAACTTTCATCAACATGTTAATTTCTGATTGTACATAAGAGTGACAAGAAATAAAACGCTCTTTATTAATAATCTCTGCTAAAGTTTCTAACTCAATATCTTTACGATATGGTTGTCCGCTTTTCTTTTTAGAGTCATATTCTTTTGCACGTTGAAAATAATCGATAAATACTTGTTCAACTCCCATTCTTGTTTGTGGAAAACGAATCGTTTGAAGGTCACCCCAGTTCGATTGTTTTACATTTTCTCCTAAAGCAAACTTTATAAATTTTGGAGAGTTGTTGTAGATCATGTTTTCTGCATTTTCACCCCATTTTAATTTGATGATAGCAGAACGACCACCGATTGGATTTGCAGAACCGTGTAAAATTTGAATAGATGTTACTCCACCAGCTAAATTTCTGTAAATATTAATATCGTCTGGATCTACAACATCTTCGATACTTACTTCAGCAGTAGAATTATGTCCTGCTTCATTAACAGCAGACGTTGCAATATGAGAATGTTCATCTATAATTCCAGCTGTTACAAATTTTCCTGTTCCGTCGATAGTTTTACTTGTTCTAACAGATAAGTTTTTACCAATTTTAGAGATTTTCCCGTCTTTAATATAAATGTCAGTATTATTTAAGACTTCATCATTTTCACTAGTCCAAACAGTAGCGTTTTTGATTAAAATACTTTGTTGACGTGGTTTTGTAGCATTTCCTAAACCAACGTTTGGATAACTTATAGCAACAACTTCTGGAGCTGTTTTATCAGATTTGTTACTTTTCTTCTTTTTGTCTTTTGAAGTTGAATTCTTAGTGGCAGTCCAAGTTATTGCGTTGCCATTATTATCTTCACCAGTACCGTTTAAAGTAGCTGAATTATCAATTTTTCCAACTAAACGTAAAAAACTACTATTATCATTTATTGATAATTGTATCCAGTTGTCTTTAAAAGAGAAGTTTGATTTTAATTTTTGCTCTCCTTTTTTAATTGCTCCTTTTTGTTTGTTGCCTTTTCCAGAAATAGTTAAGTCATAATTTTTTCCATCTATAGTTAGTGTGTAACTACCTGAAAGATCTTTGATATTCATATCGTTAATGATATTCTTATTACCTAAAGTCCAGTTTTCATAAACTGTAGTTTTACTATCAAAAATATCACCAGAAGTAATTAAGAAGTTAGCATAACTTCCTGTATTTAAATTTCCGATTTTATCGTTTTGTAAGATTTTTGCAGGAATAGTAGTTAGTGCCTCTAAAGCTTTTGTTTTATTAAATCCATGCTTTATAGCTTTCATTAAATTAGCTTTAAAACTTTTTGGAGACTTTAATTTGTGTGTTGTTAAAGCAAAACGAACATTGTTTTTAGCTAAAACAGCTAAATTAGAAGGTTCTTGATTCCATTTACGCATATCACGTAAAGAAATTACATCTGCAAGAAACTTGTTGCTTACATCATATGCTTTTCTAAAATTAATTGGAACAATTAGAGTTGCATTTGTCTTTTTAATATCGTTGATTCTTTCAAATTCATCTCCGCCACCTAAAATAGTGTATTGAATACCAAATTCATCTCCAATTTTATCTGCTCTTAATACATCTAAATAACTACCTGCATTAAATATTTGAGGTAAATTCTTTTTCTTGTTTAATGCTTCTAAAGACAAATCTTTATTTTCAGCATTTCCATTTGCATACCATTCAGCATCTAAATAAGTTTGACGAAGTAACGCCATAGCACCCATTTTTGAAGTTGGGTAGTTTTGCGCTGTCTTTTTACTTTTTGAAAATGATAAATGATTGGTAGTTTTTGCACTTAAAACACGATAAGCTTCAGAAGATTTCGGATTTAAAGAAACTAAAAGTCCGTTTCCTTGCATAATTCCATCTTCAGAATGTGTATTTACAACACCAAAACCAGCATCGATTAATCCTTTTGCTTTTTTACCATCAAATTTGAATTCTGTATGTGGATTAGTTTCAGGACGAATATGATCATTCCAGTAATAACCTTTTCTAGAAGCATCGTACTGTGGTGATCTACCAAAGTTTCTATTCCTTTTTGGCTCAGCTATACCAAAATTAGAATAAACTTCTACAAACGAAGGATAGATAAACTTCCCTTTAACGTTTACTACAGTAGCATCGTTTGGTATTGTTACCTTTTTTCCTACGTTAAGAACTTTACCATCTTTAATTAATAAAGTGGCTTTTTTAATACTTTTTGTTGGTGTAAGATACACAGTCGCGTTTGTAAGTGCAGTAGTTGTGCTCTTGGAAGTTTTTACCCCAGTATTAATAGGGAAATATTCCTGCGAATACCCGAAGAGTGCCCACAAGAATAGGAGTAGTGATAATTTTTTCATTATAAATTATTGATTTTTTATAAAAATATTTAATTATAATGAGAGCGGTTTTTTCTTTAACAAAAAATTAAGAATTACTTAATTTTTAGCAATCCAATTTTATTATTACCAGTTAACCAAGCAGTAGTACTGTTTACAAATTGAATGGCATAGAAATCTTTATTAGGTAGATGTTTCCAAGTTAATCCTGTATCTGTAGAATATGAAATACCTGTTTTTCCTACAGCAATTATTTCTTTACCGTTACCTTTTGGAATATATTGAACACAGCTTTTATAATTCGGATTTATATTATCAGCTATGATAGTCCAAGTTTTACCACCGTCTTTAGTTACAGCTTTGTTTTTACAATTATCATTTGGTTTTGAATAATCACCACCTATGATTATACCATTGTTTTTATCATAAAAGTCAATAGAATAAATACCTTGAGGTCCATTTCCTTGAACAATTGGAGTATCATAAATTTCCCAAGTTTTTCCTTTATCTGTAGATTTTAATATTCTAGCTTTTTTTCCACCAGAAGCAATCCAAACAGTATCTCCAATAATTTTAATATTAGTGTTACTAGCCGCAAAAAAAGCTTCACCTTCTTCAAATTTTGGTAATTCAGAGCATGGAATTTTAGTCCAAGAATTTCCTCCATCATTTGTCATAATAATTGAAGCACAATCTTCTGTAGGATCACCAACTGCGATTCCATCTTTTCCATTTTCAAAAAAATGCATACTGTCGTAAAATACTTTTTCATGATTTTCTTGATACACTATTTTATAGTTATTATTCTCAATTTTATAAAGCAAAGCAGGATTTGCAATACTCAACGCAAAATGATTAGAACCATTTGAAGCTAAACTTCTAAAATGAGGAATAATTGAGTCTTGATATCTAACTTTAAGTTTATTTAATCCTTTTTCTAGATTATAATTTCCTATCTTACCATTAGAACCGGCAAAAACTAAATTATTTTCATCTACAGCTATTAAAGAACGAATACTTGTACTATCAATCGTAAATTCTTGTACTTCAACACGACTTATTATACGAGAGGTGTTTTTTTCTTTACAAGAAAATAATATTAAAGAGAAGAAGATTATAATCAGTTTACCTTTCATTTTTTTGATATTTTTATGGAATTAAAAATAGGTAAAACATTTCATCTATCATGAATGAAGATCAACATAATAAAAAAGCTTTAGTAATTTCTGGAGGAGGAAGCAAAGGTGCATTTGCTGGTGGTGTTGTTGAGTTTTTAATGAAAGAAAAGCAAAAAGATTACGATTTGTTTTTAGGAACTTCTACAGGAAGTTTAATGGTTTCTCATTTAGCAGTTGGAATGGTTGATGAGCTAAAAATGTTGTATACAAATGTTAATCAGCGTAGTATTTTTAGTAATAATCCTTTTAAAATTAAAATGGTTCATGGTGTAAAAGTGATTTCTATTCGCCATAGAAATACATTTTGGAACTTTTTAAATGGTAGGAAAACATTTGGCGAAAGTAAAAACTTAAGAAAGTTAATACGCGCTAACGTTACTCCGAAAATGTATGAAATTATACGTGAGCAGAATAAAGAAGTAGTTGTTACGGTATCTAATTTAACAGCAAATGAAATTGAATATAAAGCAATCTCTGAATGTTCTTATGAAGATTTTTGTGATTGGATTTGGGGTTCTTGCAATTATGTTCCGTTTATGAGTTTATTAGAAAAAGATTATTGCCAGTATGCAGATGGAGGATTTGGTTGTTTAGTACCTATTCGAGAAGCAATTTTAAGAGGAGCGAAAGAAGTAGATGCTATTATTTTAGAAACGGAAGTAAATCAAATTAATAGAATGCCTTCGAAAAACCCATTTTCGTTAATGTTAGATGTTTTTGGTTTTATGTTAGAACATGTAGAAAAGCACAATGTTACTATTGGTAAATTATCTGCAAAACATAAAGATGTAAAACTAAACTTATATTATACACCAACTGTATTAACTACTAATTCTTTGATCTTTGATAAGAAACAAATGACAGGGTGGTGGAAGCAAGGTTACGATTATGCTAAAATGAAAGATTTAGCTTTAACGAATGATTTTAGACCTGATTTAATTGACAAATAAACTACAGAAAGAAATATGAAATTTGGTAAAGTAGAACAACCCGAGTTAGTAGATTTTTCTTTTCCTGAAACACATAACGATACCGTTCGTTTACTTTCTACATATAAAAATGATGAAGATTTATCTGTTTATGTAGGTTGTGCAAAATGGAATAAAGCAGATTTAAAAGGTTTTTATCCTAGAGGAACTAAAGATGAATTGATTTATTATTCTAGTCAATTTAATTCTATAGAGCTAAATGCAACTTTTTATCGTCAATTTCCACCAGAGCAATTCGAAAAATGGAAAAACAAAACTCCTAAAGGATTTAAGTTTTTTCCAAAATTAACTCAAGATATCAGTCATTGGAAAAGGTTAGATGGAGTAGGAGATTTAGTGAATTACTATTTAGATGCGGCTACTAAATTAGATGAAAAGTTAGGAACAATCTTTTTACAATTGCATAATAACTTCGGAACAAAGAATTTTTCAAGATTAGAAAATTTTGTAAAAGGCTGGCCAAAAGGAATCCCTTTAACAGTAGAATGTAGGCATACAGATTGGTTTACAGACCCATCCATTTCAAATGAGTTTTATCATTTGTTAGAAGAAAATCAAGTATCAAATACTTTAGTAGATACAGCAGGCAGGAGAGATATGATGCATATGCGTTTAACCAATAATGAAGCATTTATACGTTATGTAGGAGCAAATCACGTTTCTGATTACAAACGTTTAGACGATTGGGTAGATCGACTAGAAGAATGGGTAAATTTAGGACTTCGTAATATTCATTTTTTTGTGCATCAAAATTTAGAAGAGGAGTCTCCTTTATTGGCAGCTTACTTTATAAAAAACTTGAATAAAAGGTTAAATTTATCTTTAAAAATTCCAAATCAAAAAGAAGAACAACAATCGTTATTCTAAATAAAAAAATCCAGCTGAACAGCTGGATTTTTAATTTGTAACTATGTTGAATACTATTTCAAATCAACATACATATTGTTATAATCTAGATTTCTCATTTCAGAATTCCAAATAGGCTTTTTAACGTTGTTTCTACTAAGTACAGGTCCTCTAGCACCAGTAGTAATATATTGAATAGTTCTAGCTAATAATGGTTCTGTAGGATCACCTAAAACACCTAAGTTAGCAACATCTTCTTCTAAAATAACTTCAGGAATATATCCGTTAGGCTCGTTTTCACCATTGCTATTTTGAATTTCTAGAACTATTGGTTGCATAGCCCAAGTATGGTTATTATTAAAGTTAGGACCAGTTCTAGTGTAATCGTCAGAATCATATAAAGTTATAGATCCCACTTGTTTACCTACTGTTTGTGTACCAACAAGATTAACATCCATATAAGGTAATAAACCATTAATAACTAATTCAGATGCTGAAGCAGTTCTTCCGGTAACAATAAAATAAACAGAAGATAAGTTTACTGTATTAATTGGTTCATCTAAAATAACTTGACCATTACCATCTGTATTTGTAATTCTATCTCTAAAATTATTTAAGAAAAGACTATTGTCTAAAGCAGACATAACTTTATCGTTCCAAATTTGTTGAGAAAAAAGATTTGTAGTTGGTTGCCCGCTAATCATACTAGCTAAATATGTAGCTGTACGAACAGAACCACCACCATTATATCTTAAATCTACTACTAAATCTGTAATACCTGCATTTCTAAACGTTGCAAAAGCATTATTTAAATCGGCATCATGAGAAGCAGAAAACTGATTGTACATTAAATAACCGATTCTATTCGCTCCTTGATTGATAACCGTTGCAATTTTTACAGCATTTTCTTGAATTTGCGTTTTAACAATATCAATAGTAGTTCCATTAGCAACAGGATTTCCACCATTGTAATCTGCTAGTGAAATTGTAAAAGAATCTGGAGTAAATAAACTATTCACATTTGAAGTTGTTAATTGTGTTCCATTAACTTCACTAATAATCATTCCTCTAGTAATTCCTTTGGTATCTGCATCAGAACCTGCAACAACATCTCTAACTACAACGAAAACATTTCCAGATCCATCACCATATTCAACACCAATTAATTTCATTCCACTCGTTAAGCGAATTCCTTGAAAAGAATTTTCTAAAGCGATGTAATCATCAACAATCCAAGAAAAACGATCTACGTCACCAGGTCTGTATATTAAACTATTAAATAATTGATCTGGAGAACTAAATCCAGATAAATAACTATTTAATTGTTCGCGAGTAGAAAATTTATTGTCAGCTAAATCAGGAACCTCACCTTGCCATTTGTAGTATGCATTCATACCTCCCCAAACAAAATCATTAATTTCTATGTCTTGAGGTATATCTTCAGACTTGCTACAGCTTATTGTAATAGAAATTAATGCCAGTAAAAAGAGTTTCGTTTTAAAATATTTCTTCATTATAATGAGTTTATATCCTTAGTTATAACGCAATTTAAATAAAACTTATTATTATTTTTAATTTTTTCTGTAACAAAAAAAATACTGCGTCGTCGTAAGTGTGTAAAGTTGTTAAATACGTCGTAAAAATTACGAATTTTTTACAACTCATTAAAAATAAGTAACCAAACAATGAACCAATCAGACTTTTTAAAATCTGTATTACCATTTAAAGATAAAGTTTTTCGTTTAGCCAAACGTTTGCTTGTATCTACAGAAGAAGCTGAAGATGCTACACAAGAACTTTATTTCAAGTTGTGGAGAAATAAAGAGAAATTGGCTGATTACAGAAATGTGGAAGCTTTTGCTATGACTATGACTAAGAATTATTGTTTTGATAGATTAAAATCTAAACAAGCAGGAAATTTAACATTAGTACATAGTAACTATAAAGAGAAAGATACAGCGCTAGAGAAGAAAATAGAATATAAAGACAGTGTAAACCAAGTACACAAGCTCATTGAAAATTTACCTGAACAACAAAAAATTATTATTCAATTAAGAGATATTGAGCAATATGATTTTGACGAAATTTGCGAAATGGTTAATATGAAACCAACTGCGGTAAGGGTAGCATTATCAAGAGCTCGTAAAACAATAAGAGAAGCATTAATTAAAAAACATAACTATGGAGTTAGCTAACATAGAAAAGTTATTAGAAAAGTATCTAAATGCTGAAACAACACTTCAAGAAGAAGATGTGTTAAGAGCGTATTTTACTACGGCATCAGATGTGCCTTCACACCTTGAAGAGTATGGTATGTTATTTGGATATTTTAAACAAAGCCAGAATGAAACCTTTACCAAAACCATTAAGTTAAAACCTGAGAAACAAAAACGTAGGAACTTTAAATGGTTATCAGTAGCAGCCTCGTTCGCTTTGTTGGTAAGTGTTTACACCGGAAAAAAGGTGTATGATGATATTCAAACGGAAAATCAAATAGCTCAAGTAAGAGAAGCGTTAAGAATGGTTTCATATAACTTAAATAAAGGTAACGACGCATTATATTCTGTATCGAATAATTATAAAAAAGGTACAGAAGCTATCGCCAAGTTAGACACTTATGATAAAGCTGTGAAAACAGCTTTAGAGAAAATAAATAATTAATTCGAAAAGTAAACTAAAGTAAAACCAAGTCAAAAAAAGTAAATATCATGAAAAAAGTAATCATATTATTAGCATTAGCTTTTGTATCTAATATAGGATTCGGTCAATCATCAATGTTTGATAAATTAGAAGATTTAGAAGATGTATCTGTAGTTGTAGTAACAAAAGATTTATTCGATCTAATCAGAAAATTTCCAGACGCTAAATCAGAAGAAATGGAATTCTTTAACACCGCTAAAGGTCTTCAAGAATTGAAAGTGTTTTCAACAGAGAACGCATCAATCGCCGCTGATATGGAAAAAATGGTGAATAAAGCGATCAAGAATTCTAGTTTAACTCAATTAATGAGAGTAAAAGACAAAGGTTCTAGAGTGAAAATTTATATTAAATCAACAAAAAACAAAGATATTGTTAGTGAAGTACTAATGTTTGTTAAAGATTTAAATAAAAACGAAAGAATCAAAGGTGATAAGATTAACTTACCATCATCTACAATAATTTCTTTAACAGGAGAGATTAATATGAATGAGTTATCTAAAATAGCTAACGATTACCAAAAAAAATCTGAATAGTTAATTTTAGATTTTAGAAAATAAATAACATAGCCTACATTTAGGCTATGTTTTATCAATAATTATAAAGAAGTATACTATGAAAAAAATATTAACATTTGCAATTTTATGTTTAACACTATCAATAACTTCATGTAAGAATGAAGAAAGCTTACAGAGTTATTTAATTGCATCAGAAGAGAATGCAGATTATATGCGATTTGATTTTTCTACAAGTATGCTTGGTTCTTTTTTTGAAAAGACTTCTGAAGATCAACAAACTTTTGAAACTATTAAAAAGTTAAATATTGCTTTTTTACCAGTGAATAAAGCGACTGAAGAAGAATTAAAATTAGAAAGTAAAAGATTAAAGAAAATTTTAAAAAATACAGATTACAAATCTTTATTTAGAGCTAACGATAAAAGAGGAAAAGCAACTGTATACTATTCTGGAGAAGCAGATGCAATAGATGAAATTGTAGCAGTTATATACGCAAAAGATTTCGGGTTTGGTGTTGCAAGAGTTTTAGGAGATGATATGAATCCCATGAAAATAATTAGCATGATTCAGAATGCAAAAATAGATGAAGAAGGTAAAGGCTTAGAGCGAGTAAAAGATATATTCGGAGGCCAATTTGAAACAGAAAAATTAAATGTTGATCCGATTGAGTAAATCAATTTAGGAACATAAAACATAAATTTAAGCCACAACTTTTTATAAAAGGTTGTGGTTTTCTTTTTAACTACCCATTAACAGCTATACAATATTTAATTATTACTTTTGATTAAATACATATAGATTTATGAGGAATTATTTTTTGGTGATTATAGTATTTATATCTTTTCTTAATCAATCATTTTCACAAGACTTATCAAAATATAGAGCAGAGCGAGATAAGATTTTTAATCTAGAACATACAAAATTAAAGGTTGATTTCAACTTTGAAAATCAAACAATGAATGGTGAAGCTTGGATTACTGCAAAACCTCATTTTTATAGCACGAGTGAAATAGTTTTAGATGCTAAAGCGATGTTAATTCACAGTGTAAAATTAAATAATTCAACTCTTGATTATAAATATGATGGCTTTCAGCTTAACATAAAACTTCCAAAAGAATATGTTAGAGATGAAAAACTGACATTATATATTAAATACACAGCGCAACCAGAGCGTGTAAAGCAAAAAGGAAGTAAAGCAATTACATCTGCAAAAGGTTTATATTTTATTAATCCAAAAGGTGAAGATAAAGAAAAACCGACTCAAATTTGGACACAAGGTGAAACCGAAGCAAGTAGTTGTTGGTTTCCAACGATAGATGCACCAAATCAGAAAACTTCTCAAGAAATTTATATCACAGTACCAGAAAAATATACAACATTATCTAATGGGAAATTAGAACGTCAAACTAGAAATGCGAATGGTACAAGAACAGACTATTGGAACTTTACTCAAAAACATGCTCCATACTTATTCTTCATGGGAATTGGTGAATATGAAGTAATAAAAGATAACTATAAGAATATTCCGGTAGATTATTATGTAGAAAAAGAGTACGCGCCTTTTGCAAAAGATATTTTTGGAAATACACCTGAAATGTTAGCTTTTTTCTCGAAAATAACTGGAATTGAATATCCTTGGGATAAGTATTCTCAGATTGTAGGAAGAGATTATGTGAGTGGAGCAATGGAGAATACAACAGCTGTAATTCACGGAGAAAGAGCTTATCAAATGCCAGGTCAGTTAATTGATGAAAATGTACAAGAAAATACAATTGCACATGAAGCATTTCATCATTGGTTTGGAGACTTAGTAACTACTGAAAGTTGGAGTAATTTAACAGTAAATGAAAGTTTTGCAAATTACAGTGAATACTTATGGTTAGAACATAAATATGGAAAAGACGAAGCAGATGCTCATATGTTTGAAGATATTCAAGGATATAAATCTGGAGATAATTTTGACAAACATTTAGTTCGTTTTTACTATGAAGATAAAGAAGATATGTTCGATGCTGTTAGCTATAATAAAGGTGGAGCAATTTTACATATGCTTAGAAATTACTTAGGTGATAAAGCTTTTTATGAAGGATTGAATAAATATTTAACTGATAATAAATACGGAACTGGAGAAGTACATCAATTACGATTGGCTTTAGAAGCGGTTACAGGTAAAGATTTAAACTGGTTTTTCAATCAATGGTATTTTGGAAAAGGACATCCGAAGTTAGATATATCTTATGATTACAACAGATTACGAAAAACAGTTACAGTAAATGTATACCAATCGCAAGATCAAGAATTTCAATTTCCTTTAGCGATAGATATTTTTGAAAAGAATAAAGTAGAACGCCATAATATTTTTGTTTCAGGAAGAGAAACTTCATTTACTTTTCCGTTTACAACTCAGCCAAAATACATTCAGATCAATGCAGACGGAGTTTTACTTTGTGATATAAATGAAAATAAAGTATTGAGTGATTTTATTTATCAGTTAAAAAACGCAAAATATTACGCTCATAAAAGAGAAGCTTTATTAGAAGTCGCAAAATCACAGCATGTCGATAGTAAGGCTTTTGATGCTATTGCAAGTATGTTAAATCATCCTTTTTATAAATTAAGAAAACTTGCTTTAGAGAATATTAATTTAATTAATAAATACAGTAAGCGTAAGGTAATTGATAAGATTAAACAATTAGCTGCAAGCGATCCTAAAACATTAGTTCAAGCATCTGCAATTGAAACATTAGGAAAACTTACTGAGCCAGATTTAAAACCAATTTTCGAAAAAGCATTAAAAAGTCCGTCTTATTCAGTAGTAGGAAAAGCTTTAGTAGCTCTGTATTATGTAGATAAAAAATTAGCTTACACAAAATCTAAAGAATTAGAACCTGGAGTAAAAAAGATAATTGCAACTCCTTTAACAAGAATTTACTTAGAAGAAAATGACGAAACAGAGCTTACTTTTATTGCAGGAAATGTAATTACAGGTATGTTTTTAAGTCAAGACAAAGAAGTTAAGAAATTATACACAAAAGCTTATGAAAAAATCACAAAGAGTGATAATTCAAAAGCAATTCAAAATCTAGTAAATGATATTGTTGCTAAAGGAAAACAATATGAACAATATGGATTTAATAATGTTGGTATAGATTTACTTCGTAATATGGTTCAAACTCAAAAAGGAGCCAATAAACCAAATGAAATTAAAAATATAGCTATCATTAAAGATGCTTTAGGTAGATTGGTAAAGTAGAGTAGAAGAGAGGTTGTTTAATATGTAAATGGGGTTTTTAAAGTGGATTTATTTAATCAATCAAATGAATTAATTAATTTACTTCCAGAAGATGGAACAGTACATTATTATGGTCATGCTTTCAATACAATTGAGGCTGATAAGTATTACGAGTATTTACTGAATGAAATTCCGTGGAAACAAGATCAAGCTATAATTTTTGGGAAATTAATTACAACGAAAAGAAAGGTCGCTTGGTTTGGAGAAAAGCATTTTGAATATTCGTATTCAAATATTACGAAAGTAGCTTTACCTTTTACCCCAGAGTTGTTAGAAATTAAGGATGTGATAGAAAAAACAACAAACGAAACTTATAATTCTTGTTTGTTGAATTTATATCACGATGGATCTGAAGGAATGGCTTGGCATAGTGATGGAGAAAAAGATCTAAAGAAAAATGGAGCAATTGCTTCTGTTACTTTTGGAGCAGAGCGTAAATTTGCTTTTAAACATAAACGAACCAAGGAAATAGTTTCTAAAGTACTTCAACATGGTTCGTTATTAGTGATGAAAGACGAAACTCAAACACATTGGTTACATCGTCTTCCACCAACTAAAAAGGTTCATCGTCCTAGAATAAACTTAACGTTTAGAACAATTATAGAGAGTTAATTAGTCTCTCTTAACTACGTCTCCCGACCCTAACGAGTTTGTATCTATGTATTTTGGATTTCCTTTGTAGTAAACACTACCAGAACCGACAACGGTTGCTTTAATTTTTTCTTTAACTGTAGCTTCAATATCTCCAGAACCAGCAACATTCACTTTTAATGTCTGAGTTGTTAAATTATAACCTTTCACATTTCCAGAACCAGCAATTGAACATTTCATACTTTCTGTAGTTCCAGCAACTCTAATATTACCAGATCCGCCAATAGAAGTTGATACATTACTAGCCTTTACTTTAGCTTTAATGTTACCAGATCCGCCAATTGCTAAACTTACATTACTGCTATTTATAACTTTCTTAGATGTAATATTTCCAGATCCACCTAATGAAAGACTACTGATGTCTTCAAAAGGAATAGTAACAGTTAATTTTCTAGTGAATCTAATGTTTGTATTTTTCTTTACATTAATTTTTAGTTTATCTCCTCTTACTTCAGTAACGATATAAGGAATAATATTTTCTTCTCCTTCGATAGTAATTTTCCCTTCTCGACCGTCAACTAATACAACATCAAAAGAGCCACCAACACTAACTTCATCAAAATCACCAACCGATCTTTCAATAGTTGTTATGTTTCCATTACCACGCACTTTTTTTGAATTCCACCAACTCTGAGAAAAAATAGAGGATGAGGCGCTTAAAATAAATAAGGTTACTAGTAGTTTTTTCATTTTTTTTTTATTTTTAAACATTAATACTTCAAATTGGTTAAGAGTAATATCAATAAGAAAAATGTCATATTTTTTACTGCATTATATCTAATTGCTTCTCTTTTAGTTTTATATGTTGTAACGCTAGGAGATTTAAATGTTGAGTTTGCAGTAAAGCTTGCTGCCTTATTATCGCTTTCTTTTTTATATTTAGAAACAACTCCTAAGGTTAACTATTGGTATGTAATTATTTTACTGTTTTCTATTTTATCCGATTCGCTTTTTGTCTTTGAAGAACACTTTTTTTATGCCGCTTTATCTTTGCTGATAGTAAATCGGTTTATATACATAATCATTATTCATCCTTCTGTGTTGAAATACCCTGTGAGAAGTATAATTATTTACGCAATCCCATTTGTGTTTATATTTTCTATGATTTACCTGATACTTTACGAATACATCGTAGAAATACAATTTTTAGTTTTTTTAATGGGTGTCGTATCTATTTCTTTAATTCTGTTTGCTTTTTTAAACTTGCTCACAAAAAATAACAGAAAGGCTATTTACTTCTTTGTTAGTACACTTCTTTTTCCTTTTGCTGACATAATTACAATTATCTCAGCATATATAGAACAGCATTGGTACTATGTTGTGATTTATCATTTCTTATACTACGTTGGTAGATATTTGATGTATAAATCAATGATTTTAAAGAAATAATTATTAATCGTTTAACTTAAGTGAAACACTACCGTAGCTTGATTTAATATTGATTTTTGAGTTCGAATTTCCTTTACCAAATTTACCTTCGTAATATTTTTTAGTAGACTTTCTAACAACTTTATATGTTTCAACATATTCTTCTGGATATTTAAATCCACCGTAGCTTAAGTTTACTAAGAACTCAAAGTTATTATTGCTAGATGTTCCGATTTTTATTCCTGCATAACTACCATCAATAGTTACACTTTCAAAACCTTTCATTAGATTTTTAACTTTTAATCCACCATAATCTGTATTGATATTTAGCTTTTTGCGAACTGTTCCGATGCGCATTCCAGCATAATCAGAATTTCCATAAATCGATCCTCCATCTTCAATAGCAATGCTTCCGTAATCTGAATTAAAATTAATATCGTTTACTTTTCCAACTTTTACTCCAGAGTAATCAGCATTTACCTTTAAATTTTCAACTTCATTGATTGTAATTTTAGAATAATCAGCATTTAAACTTCCAGATTTCATATACTGAACATTAGAACTTCCGCAATAATCTATTGATATAGAGTTAGAATCATTTAGTAATCTTTCCACTTGAATAGCACCATAATCACAGTTAATATTGGTTTTTCCTTCAATATCGTCTAATTCTATGTTACCATATTTGTTATTTAGATCGGCATTATTGGTAATTGGCATCTTTACAAAATAATTGATCTTATAGTTGATGTTATTACTTTTTCCCCAAAAGCTCCAACTAGATTTAGTATTCTCGATTATAGTACGTGCTTCAACTAGGTTTTTGTTAGCCTCAAATTCTATTCTGATGGCATCTAACTTATCGTTAACTTTATCTATGTCGTTACCTTTAACAGTAATTCTCACATCGATTTCAACAGAGTTTTTATCCCAAGTAGTTACATCTACATTACCATATTTATTTTTAATAAAAACAGTAGCATTATTATTTACACTGTATTTTTTACTTATTGTTTTTGTCTTTTCGTGTTTCTTCCTTCCGTCTGCAAATAAAATAACAGGAGTTAAAAGGAATAAGATTAAATATTTGCTATATAAATTCATTGTCGTTGTTGTTTTGTTTAGTAGGATTATTGATATATTCTAATTGAAATAAGAGATTTTCTAAGATTTGTAAACGTTGCTGATAATTATTAATCATACCTTTAATAACTTGTTTTTCATTACCAATGGTTTTTAAATCTTTTGTGAAATTTTTAAATCGATCTTCTAACTCTTCTATCTGATCTAAAGCGTCCTCTATAACAGATTCAGTTTCGATGTTTCTAAATTTCTCAACCTCTTTCAATTCTTGATTAATTGTATTCACAAAAAATGTTTCTGTTTCGGCCATTTCAGGAAACATATTGTAAACTTCATTTTCTGTAACTGAGTATTTTCCTAAGAAAAAACTAACCATTAATAGTATAGATGCTGCAACACCCATCCATTTCCAAGATAATTTGCTCTTCTTTTCTTGCCTGTTTAATTTTCTTAAAAAGCGATCTTCGTGACCAGCGTGTGGTTCATTTAAGTCGAAATCATTATTAAGAAAAAAGTCATCTAACTTATTTTTCATACTACATTAATTCTATTTATATCTTTACTTAATATCTCTTTTAGTTTCTTTTTTGCTCTAGAAATTGTTGTTCTAACATTTTCATTACTATAATTTAGTATTTGCATAATTTCTTCGTTATCATAACCTTCTATTAAATTCAATGTTAAAATAACTCTATAATTATCTTTCAATTTCTGTAAAGCATTCATAACACTTTTTACATTCAAGTTTTCATAGTTTACAACATCTTCTTCTGCAGGTTCACCAGGAATAACTTCAAGTTTTACTTCTTGGTATCTGTTATTTTTTTTTAGTTGTGTTAAACTTTTATTTATTACAATTCTTTTTAGCCATGCACCAAAAGCAACTTCACCTTTAAAGCTATCTAACTTTGTAAATGCTGTCAAAAAAGCTTCTTGCATTATATCTTCTGCTTCAAATTCATTTTTTAGAATGCGTAAGGCAGAATTATACATTGCTTTGTAATATAGCTTGTAAATCTCCATTTGTGCTGCAGAATCATTTTTCTTACAGCGTAGTATTAGTTGATTGATATGTAAGTTTGGTGTTTTCAATTTCTAATTTATACTTCAAAGACTACATGGAATTTTCATTGTTACACTTTTTTTGAAAATTTGTTTAAAATTAAATATTTAATATTTTTTTGCTCTATTTAAACTAGCTTATTGAATAATTAATATTAAAATATAATTATATTTGGCAT
The DNA here is from genome assembly GCF_947495995.1 of uncultured Tenacibaculum sp. Taxonomy (GTDB): domain Bacteria; phylum Bacteroidota; class Bacteroidia; order Flavobacteriales; family Flavobacteriaceae; genus Polaribacter. The sequence continues at coordinate 692,527 of NZ_CANMAX010000002.1, read as the reverse complement.
AATGATTGAAGAAGTAAAAATCATAGAGTGTCCTAGAGACGCTATGCAAGGAATTAAGAGTCATTTCATTCCTACTGAAGTTAAAGTTAAATATATCAACTCTTTATTAAGAGTAGGTTTTGATACCATAGATTTTGGAAGTTTTGTTTCACCAAAGGCAATTCCGCAAATGCGAGATACTGCAGATGTGTTGAAATTGTTAGATTTATCATCAACTTCTAGTAAATTATTGGCAATAGTAGCAAATGTAAGAGGAGCAAATGATGCGTGTATGTTTGAAGAAATAGATTATTTAGGATATCCGTTCTCTATTTCTGAAAATTTTCAAATGAGAAATACACATAAAACCATAGCTGAATCTGTAGATATATTGAAAGATATTTTAAATATAGCCCAAAAAAATAATAAAAAAGTAGTTGCCTATTTATCAATGGGCTTCGGAAATCCCTATGGAGATCCATGGGATGTTGACATTGTTGCAAATTGGACAGAAAAACTTGCAAATATGGGAGTAAAAATAGTATCTTTGTCTGACACGATCGGTAGTTCAACCCCGGATGTAATTGACTATCTGTTTTCGAATTTAACCCCAAGTTATCCTAACATTGAGTTTGGAGCTCATCTCCATACAACACCAACAACTTGGTTTGAAAAAATTGATAGTGCATTTAAAGCCGGATGTAGAAGGTTCGATGGCGCTATAAAAGGGTATGGAGGTTGTCCTATGGCAAAAGATGATTTGACAGGAAACATGCCTACAGAAAAAATGCTATCTTATTTCACTACCAACAAAATTGAAACAAACATTAAACCTATGAGTTTTGAAAGCTCTTATAATAAGGTTTTAGATGTTTTTAATAGTGTTTATTAACTGTGTGTAAAGTATGAAGTTTAGTTTTTTAATAACATTCTTAATTGGTTTATCTTTAGGTCCTGTAGATCCACCTGCGCGAGCAAACGAGACTCTAGGCTCTTGGGAAATCAGAAACGGAATTTTTATTGACAGCTCAGACGACGATACTACAATAGCCAGATATAACTGGAGCATATTTTACAGCATTTTTCCTAAAAGAATAACACAGAAATATATTAAGAGATTAGTTTTAATGACTGATGGTGAAGATGAAAAAACTGGAGCTCTTGGTGCATTAAACGATAAAAATACTGAATGGCAACTAGTAATTGATCCTATAGATGTAAACTTTACAGATATGGATGATAAAACTAGAATTAACCAATCAATTTATACGCTTGTTCATGAATTTGGTCATCTACTTACGTTAAATCATACTCAGATTAGACCTGGTAGGAAAATTGATCAGCAGCCTAATGAACCTTATGTAACTTTAGAAGGTACAACTAACAAGAAAAGCTATTTAAACTTATTTGTTAATGAATTTTGGGATGGAACACTTTTAAAAGAGTGGGATTATATCCAAAGAAACTTTTGTTATACAGAGCAGAAAAGTTGTTTAGAAAAGCTTTATGGATTGTATAAAGACAATTATAACGATTTTATTACCGATTACGCTGCTGAAAGTCCAGAAGAAGATATAGCTGAAAGTTGGACTGCTTTTGTTTTGGGCAAAAAAATAGAAAATCCTGAAACTGTTTCAGAATTAAAAATTAACTTTTTCTACCAATTTGAAGAATTGGTATACTACAGAAAAGTTATTAGAAAGAATATCAAGAAATACGAATAGACTAAGGAAAAATTCCTGTGAAATCAATCAACTTTTTTTTAAAATACAGTTTAGTTTTAATTGTATTTATAGCATCTTGCAAATCCAAATCTACACCTAGTAACAATCCATTAGAATCTTCAGAAGAGTTTAAGTTTAAACAAAGATTAGGGCATATTTATTTTACCATTTTACAATTGAATGATGTTTATGAAATAGCACCAATTCAAGGAAATAAATATGGAGGAATGGCTAGAGTAGCAGCGCTTCACAGACAATTGGTAAAAGAAAATCCAAATACAATGCTTGTATTGGCTGGAGATTTCTTAAATCCGTCGCTTTTAGGAACAATGAAAGTAGATGGAGAACGAGTGCGAGGAAAACAGATGGTGGAAGTAATGAATGCTATGAAATTTGATTTAGTAGCATTTGGAAACCATGAATTTGACTTGAGTTATAGTGATTTGCAAAAACGTTTAAATGAAAGTGAATTTAAATGGTTAAGTTCAAATGTTTTTCATAATCAAAATGGAGAAAATTCTTTCTTTCATAAGGTAATTAACGGTAAGAAAGAGAATGTAAACGAAACTTATATTAAGGAATATAGTTTAGGAAATAATACCATAAAACTTGGATTTATAAGTGTATGTATTCCTTCTAATCCAAGAAGCTATGTAACCTACACAGATATTTACAAAGAAGCAGAACGAACGTATAATGAATTAAAAGATAGCGTTGATGTAGTTTTAGGTTTAACTCACGTAAAAGTTGAACAAGATAAAGAGATCGCTAAAAAACTACCCAATATTCCTTTGTTTATGGGTGGACATGAACATAATAATATGTATGTAAAAGAAGGAAATGCATATATTGCGAAAGCAGATGCAAATGCAAAAACAGTTTATATACATCGATTTGAGTTCAATCCGGAAACTAAAAAGCTTAATTTTAAATCAGAATTAAAAACTATCTCAGATAAACTACCAGTAGATAAAGAAGTCGACTCTGTAGTTAAGAAATGGCAAAATCTACTAAATGTAAATATTAAAGATGTAGTTGATAATCCAAATGAAGTTGTTTATAAAGCAATTGAACCTTTAGACGCAAGAGATACACCAGTAAGATCTGTTCAAACTAATATGGGAATTATTATAGCTGAAGCAATGAGTAAATCATACGGTGATGATATTATCGATTGTGCTTTTGTAAATGGAGGATCAATTCGAATTGACGATATTTTAGAAGGTGATATTACCGCTGTTGATATTTTTAGAGTGCTACCTTATGGCGGACCAGTTTTAAAGGTTAAGTTAACAGGAAAACTTTTAAAAGAGGTTCTTGATTTCGGTGAAAATGCCGGAGGAACTGGAGCTTATCTACAACGATTCAATATCAATAAAAACGAAAAAGGGGAGTGGTTAGTAAAAGGTAACTTAATTGACGATACTAAAGAATATTCCGTTGCAACTTCAGACTATTTATTAAAAGGTTTCGATATTCCTTTTCTAAAAGATTCTAATCCACAAGTGATTGATAATTATAACCCTAACTCAGAAGAAAAAGCTTCAGATGTAAGGAAAGCAGTTATTGAATTTCTTAAGTCAAAATAATTTATTTTAAATAAATCTAAATAAAGTTTGCTTAAGAGCGAATGAGTGCTATATTTGCATGAAATTATTTAAAATAAGTCTTAATAAAATGAAGAGAGGTTATTTATCAGTATTAGCTATAGCTGGTTTATTTTTTGTTTCATGTTCAGATGACAACAATATTCCAGACGATCCAAATCCAGAGGTTATAGCTCCAGCTACATATAAATTTGAAAGAAATGGAAGTACATCGGTAAGTTATTCTGGTCAAACTACAAGAATCAAAATGGCTGAAGAACTGATCAGCGCATTAAAGAATGATCCTTCAAGTACAACTATTCCAACTACTACAGAAGCTATGCTTGACGGTATGTTTGCACACGTAGAAGGAAATAGCGATTTTTCTGATGCAGATTTAAATGCTTCGGATAAAAGTATTCGTAGTAAAACTGCAGCTTCTAGAGACTATTTTTTCTCTAATGCAGTAGAAGGTACAGCTATCAAAGAAAAGTTCGATGGTTGGATTGAAGCACAAGTGGCAGAAGTTTTTCCTAACTGGAATACAAATGCAGCTGCTGGTGTTGCAGGAAGAATTCAAGAAGCAGGTGGTGGATCAAACCGTTTAGTTAATGGTAAAGGTTTAGAATTAAATCAAGCTATTAATAAAACATTAATCGGAGCTTTAATGGTTGACCAAATGTTGAATAACTATTTAGGTGTTTTAGTTTTAGATGAAGGAACAAATGTAGCAGATAACGATGCTGAGACACTTGCAACTGATAAAAACTACACAACTATGGAGCACAAGTGGGATGAAGCTTTCGGATACTTATACGGTACAGATGACGCTGAAAATCCACAATATAACGCAGATAGTTTCTTAAGTAAATATATTTCTAGAGTAGAAGGAGATTCAGATTTTGCTGGAATTTCTGCTAAGATTTATGAAGCATTTAGAACTGGTAGACAAGCAATCGTTGTTAAGAATTACACTGAAAGAGATGCGCAAGCTAAAATTATTAGAGACGAAGTATCTAAAGTAATTGCAATTAGAGCTGTTTACTATTTGCAACAAGCTAAAGCTACTTTAGCAACAGATAAAGCTTCTGCTTTCCACGATCTATCTGAAGGTTATGGTTTTATAGAGTCTTTACGTTTTACACGTAATACTTCAACAAATGAGCCATATTTTACTACAAGTGAAATTACTGAGTTTACAGATAAATTATTAGAAGGAAACGGATTTTGGGATGTTACTAATGCTACATTAGATGATATTTCAGAAGATATTGCGGATAAGTTTGATTTTTCTGTTGAAGAAGCTGGAAGTTAATTAAAATTATTCTAAATAAAAATAAATTTATAAAAAGTAGCTAGATTCATAGCTACTTTTTATCTTTGCGAAAGTTTTATTTAGAATAAATAGAAATAATTATCACATGTTAAGAAAGTATTCAATATTATTCATTTCATTTTTATTAATCATAGCGTGTTCTGATGATTCGCAAGGTCCTGATACAGGAAATAATAGCGATAATTTTGATAGAGGAGCATTACTTAGAAATGTAGCAGATAACATTATTATTCCAGCATTTAAAGATTTACATGATGAGTTAATCTTATTAGATGGAAATGCAAGAGGTTTTACTCAAAATCCAAATACTTTATCGTTAGGACAGGTAAAAACATATTTCTATCGTTCTTATAAAGCATGGCAACAAGTTTCTATGTTTGATATTGGTAAAGCAGAAGAATTACAATTTGTAAATCATTTTAATATTTTTCCTGTAACTGTAGCTGATGTTGAAAGCAATGTTACAAGCGGAACATATGATTTTAATAGTCCAAATAATCATGATGCGCAAGGTTTTCCAGCAATTGATTATTTAATCTTCGGGATAGGAGCAGATGAAAATGCTGTAGTTGCTAAATTTACAACGGATCCTAATGCAGATGGATATAAAAAGTATCTTACAGATATTACAAAGTTAATGGTAGATACTATTTCTGATATCATTCAAGATTGGGAAAGTAGTTATAGAGACGAATTTGTAGCAAGTACAACAAATACAGCAACAAGTGCTTTAAACAAGTTAGTAAACGACTTTATCTTTTATTATGAAAAAAGATTAAGAGCAAACAAAATTGGTATTCCAGCAGGAGTTTTTTCAAATACACCTTTACCAGAAAAAGTTGAAGCATTTTACAAAAAAGAAAACTCTAAAGAATTTGCTTTAGAAGGATTATTAGCTGTTCAAAATTTCTTTACAGGAAAAGCTTTTAATGGTACAACGACTGGAGAAAGTTTCAAAACGTATTTAGTTAGTTTAGATAAAGCTTCTTTAGCTACAGATATTGAAAATCAATTCAATTTAGCAAAAACACAAATTGAAACATTAGATGATAACTTTTTTGATCAAGTTAATTCTAATAATACTGAAATGTTAAAGGCATACGATGAATTACAAAAAGCAGTAGTGCTTTTAAAAGTAGATATGTTACAAGCATTTAATGTAAGTGTTGATTTTGTTGATGCTGACGGAGATTAGTAAAATAGCATTTAAAGAAATATAAAAAAGCTGTCTGATCATCAGGCAGTTTTTTGTGTATAAAGTATTGAGGTTTAATAATTACATATCAAAAAGAATTAGTTCAGCTCCATTGGCGACTTTTCGCCTGTTTTTTGGATTGTTGATGTGTATTAGTATTATTAGATTTTGGTATCATGGTTGGATTGATAAATTATATATTCAACCTAAATTTTTCTTCTCTTTTTATGGGTTCAGTTGGGTAAAACCTTTTGGAACTTACACCTATTTATTATTTATCATTTGTGGAATTTCAGCTTTATTAGTTGCTGTTGGTTATAAATATAGATTAGCGATTGTCACTTTCTTTTTAAGTTTTACTTATATAGAATTGATGGATAAAACTACGTATTTAAATCATTATTATTTTGTAAGTATTTTAAGTTTTTTACTTATTTTCTTACCTGCAAATGCTGCTTTTTCCATAGATGCATACAGAAGAAAAAAAGAGTATAAAACAATTCCAAAATGGACGATAGACAGTATAAAGTTGTTATTAGGAATCGTTTATTTTTATGCTGGTTTAGCAAAACTAAATTCAGATTGGTTGTTTAGAGCACAACCTTTAAAAATATGGTTGCCGTCCAAATACGATTTACCATTAATTGGTCAGAATTTAATGCAACAAGAATGGTTTCATTTTGCGATGAGTTGGAGTGGAGCGATCTATGATCTTTGTATTCCTTTTCTATTATTGTTTAAAAAAACAAGACGTATAGGATTCCTTTTTGTAGTCGTTTTTCACGTCTTTACACGAATTTTATTTCCTATAGGAATGTTTCCTTACATCATGATTGTTGCAACATTAATTTTCTTTGATGCGGCATTTCATGAAAAGATAATTACTTTCTTAAAAGAAAAATTAAACTTAAATAAGTTTAAAATAGCAGTTTTACCAGCATTTGAATTCAAAAAGAAAATAGTCTTTAGAATTGTAAGTCTATTTTTAGTTTTACAGCTTTTATTTCCTTGGAGATATATATTATATTCAGGAGAATTATTTTGGACAGAAGAAGGATATCGTTTTTCATGGCGAGTAATGTTGATGGAAAAAGCTGGATATACCACTTTTAAAATTGTTGATGGAAAAACAAAACAGTTTTTTTACGTAGATAACACAGACTTTTTAACCTCTTTTCAAGAAAAACAAATGAGCTTTCAACCAGATTTTATTTTGGAGTATGCTCATTATTTAGGAGATCATTTCACACAACAAGGGCACAAGAATGTTGAAGTGTATGCAGATTCTTATGTAGCATTAAACGGTCGTTCAAGTGAACGATTTATAGATGCTAAAGTTAATCTTTATAAAGAGCAAGAAAGTTTCAAACATAAATATTGGATTTTACCTTTTACAAATGAGATTAAAATTAAGGGACTATAGTTTTTTAATTATAGTAGTATTAATATCGATGCATTCTTATGCGCAAAATCGATTTACGGGGACAGTAACAAATACAAATAAAAAAACATTACAAAAAGTATCAGTTTTAGATAATTCAGGGAATACTTTAGCTACTACAAATAGTAAAGGAGTATTCTCTTTTACTGCTGCTAAAAGTAAGATTCGAATTATTTTCTATTTAGATAACTACGAATTACAAGAGCAGGAGATTCAATCAGGAAACAATATTACTGTTGTTTTAGAATCTTTTTCTGAAGAATTATCTGAAGTAGAAATCAAAGCTAAAAAACGAAAAGCATTTGAATTAAAACGATTAAAAGACGTTGAAGGAACAGCAATTTATGCAGGAAAAAAGACGGAAGTAGTTTTAGTAACTCAATCTTCGGCGAATTTAGCTACGAATAACGCAAGACAATTGTATAACCAAGTAGCTGGATTAAATATTTTTGAGAATGATGATGCTGGTTTACAGTTAAATGTTGGAGGAAGAGGATTAGATCCGAATAGAACATCGAATTTTAATACACGTCAGAATGGATACGATATTAGTGCAGATGTGTTAGGATATCCAGAAAGTTATTATACTCCAGCAGCTGAAGGTGTTCAAGAAATTCAAGTAATTCGCGGAGCTGCATCTTTACAATACGGAACGCAATTTGGAGGATTAATAAATTTCATCATGAAAAAGCCAAATCCTAATAAATCATTAGAAGTTGTTTCTAGAAGTACTTTAGGAAGCTTTAACCTATTTACAAATTTCACAAGTGTTGGCGGAACTTCAGAGAAATTAAGTTATTACGCCTATTATAACTATAAACAAGGAGATGGTTTTAGACCAAATTCAGGTTTTAGTTCTAAGAATGTTTTTGCTCATTTAGGATATCAAATTTCTGATAAATCAAAAATAGAAGGAGAAGTAACATATTTAACTTATTTAGCTCAGCAAGCTGGAGGACTGACAGATAGAATGTTTGCTGAAAATCCGTTTCAAAGCAACAGAGAGAGAAACTGGTTTTCTGTAGATTGGTTCTTATACAACTTAAAATTCACACACGATTTTTCTACGAATACAAAACTTACATTTAATTTCTTTGGATTAAATGCTTCTAGAGATGCAATTGGATTTAGAAATAGGAGAGTAGATTTAGCAGATGATTTACAGGCAAGAGAGTTATTAAGTAGTGATTTTAATAACTTTGGTTTCGAGGCTCGTTTTTTAGATAGATATACAGTTTTAGGAAAAAAAGCAACGTATTTAATCGGAGCTAAATATTACAATGCTAGTAATACATCTTTTCAAGGACCTGGAACAGATGGAAGTGATGCAAATTTTAGTTCTGCTATAGATCAATTTCCTAATTTCACTTTTCAATCAAACTTTGAAAATCCAAACGAAAATATCGCTGTATTTGGTGAGAATATTTTGTACTTAAACGATAAGTTTTCAATTACTCCAGGTTTCCGTTTCGAACATATTGTTACAGGAAGTAATGGTTTTAGAAGGCGTGTAAATACAGATGCAGCTGGAAATCCAATTGGAACGGTAGAAGAATCAGATAATTTAACCAAAGAACGTTCATTTGTTTTATTAGGTTTAGGATTAAGTTACAAACCAAATGATGCTTTAGAAATTTACGGAAATGTATCTCAGAATTATAGATCAATTACATTTTCTGATGTAAATATTGTAAACCCTTCTAATGCTATTGATCCTAATTTAGAAGACGAAACAGGTTTTACTATTGATTTTGGAGCACGTGGAAATTTTAATCGTTTTATTTCTTATGATTTAAGTGGTTTCGCATTGTTTTATAATAATAGAATTGGTGACTTCACTACTACAATTCCACCTTTAAACACAGTAGGACAGTTAAGAACAAACGTAGGAGAAGCAAGGATTTTAGGAATAGAATCGCTTATAGATGTAAATCTGAAGAAAGTTTTCAATTTATCCAATGATTATAGCTTAAACACGTTTATCAATACTTCTTTTATAAATTCTGAATACACAGCTTCTAGAGAAAATAATATTCAAGGAAATAAAGTAGAGTTTGTACCAGATTTAAATTTAAAAACAGGATTAAAATTCGGATACAAAGATTTTACTACAAGTGTGCAATACTCGTATTTATCTGAACAATTTAATGATGCAAATAACTCTGCTATGCCAGATAATTCTAATGCAGTGCGTGGACCAATACCTGCTTACGGAATTTTAGATTTATCTGCATCGTATTCGTATAAATTTTTAAGATTAGAAGTAGGAGTGAACAATGCTTTAGACGAAGTTTACTTCACAAGAAGAGCAACAGGTTATCCTGGACCAGGAATTATTCCTTCAGCTCCAAGAAATTGGTATACAACTTTACAGTTTAAATTCTAAGTTTCTATTTAGAACTATTCAAAATAAAATCGAAAAAACCAGTATGTAATTATACTGGTTTTTTTGTCGTATTTTTATGGTAAATAGAGCGTTATCATGTTACATCCGGTTAATTTACAAGAAAAATTACTTAAAACTAGAAATAAAGAGCTTAAGAATTTTGCTATAGATTTTTGGATTAAAGAAATCTTTGCAGATTTAGATAAAGCAAGAGAAGCTACAAAGTCAAAATTAGAAGCTGAAAGTGATGCAACTAATTTGAATCAATTTGATATAGATCATGTAGATTCTAATGCCATTTTTCATATCAGTCAGATAAAGAAAATTTGTATTGATTATAGATTACGTTTCTTAGATACTTCTTTCTTCAAAGGAGATTTTCCTGAAGAAGCGATTACAAAAATACACGAACTAGAAAAAGTACATAATACAAATCTAGAAGGTTTTAAAATAATTGCACCTTCTGTATTATTCCGACTTAAAAAAGCTGATGATCCTATGCTTTTTGCTCCAATGGGTAATGATTATTACTATTTAATTCACAAATGGGGTAACGATTTACATCCTTTACGCAAATTAAAATTTTGGTTTGTAAAAGATTTAGATAATTTCATATTCACATTATTAGCTTTATGCTTTTTGTTTTCAATAGCAACACATACTTTTTTCTTCAGAGAACATTCTTCAATCAGTTATTTCATAGTATTATTCCTGTTCTATTTCAAAGGAGCTGTAGGTTTAAGTTTATTATGGGGAGTTTCTTTAGGAAAGAATTTCAACAAGTATATTTGGCAAAGTAAATACGATAAGGTGTCTTAATAATTTATTAGTATTCTTTAGTTTACGTTATAATATTGTTTTGTTTCAATTAGATTGAATAAAAAATTGCTTTTTTTTCAATTTTTATTGTAGATTTAGTTTTTCTAATCAAACAATTTTTAAAAACTATGGCATCTATTACAATAGGAGCAAACCCAGTGTTAACTAATTTAAACACTACAGTAAACTACAACCCAGAATCAAATTATCCTGCAGTAACTGTTTTTAGTAACGGTAACAACAACTATTCAGTTTATGCTTTATGTTATATCCCAACAGGAGCTTTAATTTCAAAATCTGTTGCAGCATTTTGTCAAGGAAATTACTCAGGCTATACACCAACACAAGCAATTCCATTAGTTGGAGATGTGAATAGTGCCACAGTTGTTTTAGCTAATTTTGAAGATATTGAAGCTGCAGATATGGTACAATCAGAGAGTACACAGTTTACAACTCGTGCTTTTGCGGTTTGTTATGATTTTGAAGCTCAAGGATCACCTTCTTATGAATGCAATTTATATGCATTACAATTTGACTATACTGTAAATGATGGAAGTAGTTTTGAGGTATTATTTTTAGCTCAGGGTGATTTAGATCCTGAGTTAAGTAGAGGAACAATTAGTGCACCTTCAAAACCTAAAGAATAGTAGTGGTAAAAAGATTCCTTTTCGTTTTATTTATTTTACTAATAATATTAGACTCTTTTTCACAAGAAACATCTAATAGTCTTAAAGGAGATTTAGAGCTTTTTTACTACAAGAGAGACTCAATATACAGTATTACAAAAGATTCAGATTTTAAAAAACTAATTGATTTTTACAAAATAGAAGAATTTGATTCTTCATATGTATATTCGGATGTTTTATTGCTAAAAGTAAATACTGTCCTTGAAAAGGATATAGTTAATTATATACAAGGTGTAAGTTCAATTAATAAAGGTTTTTATAAAAAAGCTTTATTGAATTTTCAGAGGATGTCTAAGGATAGTGATTTTGATAATTTAAGATTACTTAAATTAGGTTGGTCTCATCTCAATTTAAGAGATTATAGTAAAGCTATTTTATATTTTAAGAAGTGGAATGACCAAAATCAAAATACTGAAAAAAGAATTAAAATAAACGGTTATCATGATTTAGCATTATGCTATATGCATCTTAAAGATTATAAAAAAGCTAGAGAATTTTTTGATAAAGAGTTATCTCTACTATCTAAAAAAGATACTATATCTAACATTAAATATAAAATAGATCTAGCGAATGTATATTATGAACAGTATTTAGATGGTGAAGCAATCCCATTATTTAAAGAGGCTTATGATTTAGCTAAAATTTTTACAGATGTAGAGTTAAAACAATTAACAGCCCAAAATATGGCAGTTATTGAACGTAATCGTAAACGCTATAAAGAAAGTGTAGAATATTATCAGGAATATAATAAATGGAAAGATTCTATTTGGAATCGAGATCGAATTATAGAGTTAGCAGATAGAAACAAAAAACTAATGGTAGCTCAAAAGGATAAAGAGATCGCAATACAAGAAGCTGAAATAAAGCAAAAAGAAGCAGTTCAACGTGGACTGCTTTTTGGAGCTTCTGGCTTACTTTTATTTATTGGAGCTTTAGGCTTTTTCTATTCTAAACTAAGAAAACAAAATACTTTAATTACTAAGCAAAAGGAAGATTTAGCTATTGCAAACAAAACCAAGAACTACCTTTTTTCTGTTGTTTCTCACGATTTACGTTCTCCAATGAATACAATTAAATATCAGCATGAACAATTGAAAAAACATATCGCTGATAATAATTTAGAAGCGATTGAAGAAGCAAATAATACAGCTATTACAGTTACAGAAAGTACTAGTCATTTGTTAAATAATGTATTGCATTGGTCTTTAGAACAGAGTAATCAAATGGTTTTTGCGCAAAAAGCGTATCCTTTAAAATCAATTGTAGAACATGTTTTATATGATTACGAAAATCTTATCGAAGCTAATGCTATAGAAATTTCTACAAATTATATTCAAAATTCAATTGTAAATGCAGATCGAGAGTCTATAAAGATTGTTTTACGTAATCTTTTAGATAATGCAGTAAAATACATGAACGGAGAAGGTAAAATCACCGTAGAAATTGGTGTAGATAATGAAAATTACAGTTATGTGTCTATTCAAGATACAGGAATTGGAATTCCTAAAGATCGTTTGGAAAAAATCAATGCTCTAAAAGGTGTAAGTATTGATAAAATAGATCGTTCTGAAGGTGTGGGACTTGGGTTAATCTTATGTCAAACTTTAGTTAAGAAAAATAAAGGGATTTTATCTTTTGATAGTGAAGTAGGTAAGGGAACAAAAGTAACGATACAATTACCAATAGCTGACGAATAGATAAATGCTATCTTTTTTTAATTGAATATTTTTTAATTAAAAGAAGCATTAAATCATGATCTAATTACTTAATACAATCACGAAAAATCATTTTCGTTATTAATTGATTGATTTTATGTATGCTTGGTAGTGTTTTAACGTTTTTAAGAGAAAGTTCTAACCTAAAACAACGAAACCTTGTCAACTTTTTTATACTTTTATGGTTAAACAACCATTAACATGAAAAGCCTTCGACTACTACTGCTAGAAGATTTAGATAAAGAAGCCCAAGATTTAATCGATTTTTTGGATCAACATGATTATGAAATTACTCGTGTTAGAAACTTAGCTGAAGCAGAAAGTGAAATTAAAAATCGTTTTTTCGATGTCATCATTCTAGATATAATGATTGATGGAAAACCAGAAGGAATTGAGTTTGCGCAACGGTTAAATAAAGAAGGTATAAATGTTCCTTTTTTATTTTTAACCAGTATGCAAAGTAGAGCTGTTTTTGATGAAGCTAAACTGACAAATCCATTGGTGTATCTTTTAAAGCCGTACAATAAATTAGAATTATTGTATTCTTTAGAATTAGCTATAGAATCTTGTTATCAGCAAAATAACAGTATAAGTTTTGGAGATGATAGTGGAGTTTTAAGTCCGAAATTTCTTTTTATAAAACACAAAAGGAGTGTAGTTAAAGTTGATGTCGATTCAATCAATTTTATTGATGTAAAAGAGAAATACTGTAATTTACAATGTAGTGAAGGAAGGTATTTGGTAAAGTTATCTTTAGTAAAATTGAAAGAAATGTTGAACAACGACAACTTTAGGCAAGTTCATAGGAATTACTTAGTAAATGTAAAGAGTATCAAAGAAATTTATCTAGAAGATAATTTGATAATTCTAAATAATCTAGAAAAGATTCCTTTTAGTGAACGATATAAAAATGCATTTATAAGAGATAATACTATCTTCAGATAATGAAAAAAAGGTAATACTTGAAAATAAATCAATGTATTACCTTTTAAATTATAATCCCCTAAAATTATATTTTTTATTTGTTTGCAGATGTTACAGGAACGTTTTCAATTTTTTGAAAACCAAAACTAAATCCTCCAGTTCCATTCCAAGAATTATCAACATCTAAGTATGCATTAAACTTTTCTAAATAACTACCGATAGCTGGTGGTGGAACAGTTACTACATATTCTCCGTCTAAACTTACGATCTGAGTTATATTTCCATAACCAGTATGACGTAATCTTCCAGCTACATTAACTTTAATTGTAGGTCTGTCAATAGCTTGTGTAATTTCTACTATTCCAGAAACAGTTCCTTGTTCAGGAGAAACAACAAGAGAAAAATGTGCAATAGGTGCTCCAGGCATTCCAACATTTCCAATTGTTCCTTTAGTTAAATATGCTGTATCTAGTAGTGATTTTGGTTCTTTTAAAGTAGCCATGTTATTTTGTGTTATCGGGTTAGTAATCTTCTATCTTTATGAGACTAAGTGGCGCCGTTTAGTATTCACATCTACTAAATTACCTGATAACTACTTTAAAACTGAAGTTTTTTCCTTAAGTGTATGAATATTGAGAATAAACGTTTTGTATTTAATTATTGAGCAGAAGAAACAATCATTAACGTTAACATAAAGTAAATGTTACAATAAAAGTAGTATATTTGCATGCAATTAATTGACAAGATAATATTGATTGCAATATGAATGCTCACCAAAATAAATTCGTAGGCGAAGGTTTAACATACGACGACGTATTATTAGTTCCAGCTTACTCAGAAGTACTTCCAAGAGAAGTAAGTATCCAAACAAAATTTACAAGAAACATAACAATTAATGTGCCTATAGTATCTGCTGCTATGGATACAGTTACTGAAAGTGCAATGGCAATTGCTATGGCAAGAGAAGGTGGTATTGGTGTGCTTCATAAAAATATGACAATCGAGAAGCAAGCTCAAGAAGTAAGAAAGGTAAAAAGAGCGGAAAGCGGTATGATTATCGATCCGATTACTTTACCTCTAGATGCGATTGTTTTAGATGCAAAGCAAGCAATGAAAGAGCATAAAATTGGAGGAATTCCAGTTGTTGATGCTGAAAATAAATTAGTTGGTATCGTAACTAACAGAGATTTACGTTTTGAAAAAGATAACGATAGATCGATTACAGATGTAATGACATCTGAAAACTTAATTACTGTTGCTGAAGGAACTTCATTAAAAGAAGCAGAAATAATTTTACAAGAAAATAAAATTGAAAAACTTCCAGTAGTTAATGATGACGATATTTTAGTAGGGTTAATTACTTTTAGAGATATCACTAAAACAACTCAAAAACCTATTGCAAACAAAGATAGTTTAGGAAGATTAAGAGTGGCTGCTGCTTTAGGAGTTACTGCCGACGCTGTCGAAAGAGCAGAAGCTTTAGTAAATGCAGGTGTAGATGCAGTAATTATAGATACAGCTCACGGACATACGCAAGGTGTTGTGTCTGTATTAAAAGAAGTAAAAGCTAAGTTTCCTAACTTAGATGTTGTTGTTGGAAATATTGCAACACCAGAAGCTGCTAAATATTTAGTTGAAGCTGGAGCAGATGCTGTAAAAGTAGGAATTGGACCTGGATCTATTTGTACAACTAGAGTTGTTGCGGGTGTAGGTTTTCCACAATTTTCAGCAGTTTTAGAAGTAGCTGCAGCAATTAAAGGAACAGGAGTACCAGTTATAGCAGATGGTGGTATTCGTTACACAGGAGATATTCCTAAAGCTATTGCAGCTGGAGCAGATTGTGTAATGTTAGGATCTTTATTAGCAGGAACAAAAGAAAGTCCAGGAGAGACTATTATTTACGACGGAAGAAAGTTCAAAACATATAGAGGAATGGGATCTGTAGAAGCGATGAAAAAAGGTTCTAAAGATCGTTATTTCCAAGATGTAGAAGATGATATTAAAAAATTAGTTCCAGAAGGAATTGTTGGTAGAGTACCTTACAAAGGTGAGCTTTATGAAAGTATTCACCAATTTGTAGGAGGTTTACGTGCTGGTATGGGATATTGTGGATCAAAAGATATTGAGACATTAAAAGAGAACGGAAAGTTTGTAAGAATTACTTCAAGTGGAATAAACGAAAGTCATCCACACGATGTAACTATTACTAAAGAAGCTCCGAATTATAGTAGGAGATAAGATAATATTACAATAGAAAAAAAGCGGTTGAATTTAAATTCAACCGCTTTTTTTATTCATATAATAAACCTTCTTTTTCGAGATAAAGAGCAATGAATTTTAATAGTTTTTTGTCCAAAAAATTTATTTTTGGTTGAATGTTAATTAAAATTTTTAAAAATCCATTTTTGTTATGAAACACATTTTAATAATATTCGCATTGATTATAGTGAGCAGCATATTTACTTCATGTACAGGTTCAACAGAAGAACAAATACAAGAATTAGAATTACAAGAAAAAATTAAAGCTACTGGAGGAGAGGATGAGCAAGACCCAGATGAGGATCCAGATGAAGAATCCTACTTAATAAACTGAAAAGTATGGTAGAATTTTATGCAAACTAGAAAGTAAAAAGAATAAATAGTTAACACTCTATTTTCATTTTAACACTGTTAATTAATGCTGAGCTAACTTTCTCATAAAGCACATTTTTCTTTAGAAAGAAATCAAAAAGATAATTTTAACTGAGTTAACCTTAATACATAATTTATAATGAAAAAAATCACTCAAATTATTGTCTTTTTAGTAGCTATCTTATTAGTTTCAAATGTTGAAGCTCAAAATTTAGTAGATAATTCAAATACTATTGTTGAGACCAAAACAAAAAAAGAACTAAATAAGAAATCATCAGAATTTGATGTAAGAATCAAATTAGTAGATAGATATGGAAATGAAGTTCCAGCAGCAACTTTACCTGGATATTATGCGTATAATTTAGAAACAAACACATATTATTATGCAGATGATAGAAGAGAAGTAGATCTTTTTACAAATTTACCTGCAGGAACATATCGTTTCGATGCTTACGATGGATATTTTGATGGAGCGAGCAGTACAATGGTTACATTATCAAATGCTTTAGTTGTAAATGATGAAATTGTGGTAACATTGTCTTATTGGTCAGAATAATTTTATTTCTTCTATTTAGAAATCAATACATTAAAAACTCTGTTAATAACTATGTTGACAGAGTTTTTTGTTTTTTCTATGTAAGTCTTATTTTAGCATACACTTCATTTTTCTCAGATTTTATGGCGCAAGAAACTAAATATACCGAAGATAATATACGATCACTCGACTGGAAAGAGCATATTAGAATGCGTCCAGGAATGTATATTGGTAAATTAGGAGACGGTTCTTCTCCTGATGATGGAATATATATTTTAGTAAAAGAGGTACTCGATAACTCTATTGATGAGTTTGTAATGGGGACAGGAAAAACAATTGAAGTATCTATTCAAGGTAACAAAGTTATTGTTCGAGATTACGGTCGTGGTATTCCGTTAGGAAAAGTTGTCGATGTAGTTTCTAAGATGAATACCGGAGGAAAATACGACAGTAGAGCCTTTAAAAAATCTGTAGGATTAAATGGAGTTGGTACCAAAGCAGTAAATGCATTATCAACATATTTCCGTGTAGAAAGTACACGTGATGGAAAATCTGCTTCTGCTGAATTTGAAAAAGGAAATCTTACCAATCAAGATCTTTTAGAAGAAACAACGAGAAGAAGAGGAACGAAGGTTACTTTTATTGCAGATGATGCTATCTTTAAAAACTATAAATATCGCCCAGAATATGTAATTCGTTTATTGAAAAACTATGTATATCTAAATCCAGGGTTAACCATAGTTTTTAATGGAGAAAAATATTATTCTGAAAACGGATTAAAAGATCTTTTAGAAGATAATAACAATGTTGAGGATATGCTATATCCAATCATCCATTTGAAAGGAGATGATATAGAAATAGCTATGACACATAGCAAAACTCAATATTCTGAAGAGTATCATTCGTTTGTAAATGGACAAAATACAACACAAGGTGGTACGCATCAAGCTGCATTTAGAGAAGCTGTTGTAAAAACAATTCGAGAATTCTACGGAAAAAACTTCGATGCTTCTGATGTTCGAAAATCTATCATTGGAGCAATTTCCATAAAAGTAATGGAGCCTGTTTTCGAAAGTCAAACAAAAACAAAATTGGGTTCTACCGAAATGGGAGGCGGATTACCAACGGTAAGAACTTATATTAATGATTTTGTAAAAACAAAGCTTGATAATTTCTTACATAAGAATACTGTAATTGCTGAAACACTTCAAAAGAAGATTTTACAAGCAGAAAAAGAGCGTAAAGAATTATCTGGAATCCGAAAGTTAGCAAGAGATCGAGCTAAAAAAGCAAATCTTCACAATAAAAAATTAAGAGATTGTAGAATTCATTTTGGAGATACAAAAAAGGAAGATTATTTAAATACAACGTTATTTATTACCGAGGGAGATTCTGCATCAGGATCTATTACAAAATCTAGAAATGTAAACACTCAAGCGGTTTTCAGTTTAAAAGGAAAGCCTTTAAATTCGTACGGATTAACAAAGAAAATCGTATATGAAAACGAGGAGTTTAATTTACTTCAAGCTGCTTTAAATATTGAAGACGGACTAGAAGGTTTACGTTACAACAACATCGTAATCGCAACCGATGCCGATGTCGATGGGATGCACATTAGACTGTTATTGATTACATTCTTTTTACAATTCTTCCCAGAAGTAATAAAAGAAGGACATTTGTATATTTTAGAAACGCCACTTTTTAGAGTTCGTAATAAAAAAGAAACGCATTATTGTTATTCCGAAACAGAAAAACAAGCTGCTATTGCCAAACTAAGAGGTAAACCAGAAATTACACGATTTAAAGGATTAGGTGAAATTTCACCAAACGAATTCGTACACTTTATTGGAGACGATATTCGTTTAGATCCAGTAATGTTAGATAAAGAAATGTCTATCGATCAGATGTTACAATTCTACATGGGGAAAAATACTCCAGATCGTCAAAAGTTTATTATAGAGAATCTAAAAGTAGAGCAAGATTTAATAGAAGAAAGTTAATCATATAGTTTATAGCTATTAAATTGATATATGAAAAAGATATTATTATTTACTGTTTTTATTTCTGTAAGTTGTTTTTCTCAATTTAAACAAATTGATATCACAAGTATTGATGAAAAGATTAAAGAAAAAATATTTGATTTTACTTTTAACACATTAAAAGTATGTGATGGAGGAAAATATATTCCTTTGGATACAAATTCAGGAGAAAAACAATTACTAGAGTTTTATTCTATTAAATCAGTTACTAAGAATTGCGAATGGTTTCTAGAGAGATATGGAAAAGTTTTAGATGTAAAACTAGAACAAGTTTTGAAAAGTGGATATCAGAATTTAATTTTTAGATTTAAAGTTTTCAGAACACATTCAGACATTCCTCAAGAGTGTAAAGTTTTTTATAGTAGTAAAGGAAAATATTATGGTTTTTCAACAAAAACCTATTGGGATGATAATTATGATAGTACAAATAAATATCCTGAACTATACATAAGAAGTATTGAAGAAATCACTAAACATCGTAAAAAAGAACTAAGTGATTTTGTTTTGAATTCTTATAATGTTTGCGATGAAAAGAATATGCCAACTATAACTAAAGGCAATACCGTGTATAGATCTTATAGAAAAGGATGGACATCATTACAAATCAAGGAATGTGATTCAATAAAATCGAAAAACGGAATAATTACATCATTAAAATTTGAACAATATTTATCTGATGATATCATAAATAAAATATATCGTTTTAAAGTGCAATTTGATAAGTTATCGAAGCCATCAGAAATTAGAGTTTATGCGAATATAAAAGATAAATATAGAGGAATATTTGTGATAGATAAATGGTACAGTAATTATCTAGAGTTTGATGAAGCAATCAATAAATCACAAAAAGACCTGAAAAGTAAACACCTAAACGAATAATCGTTTAATCATTTATAAATGAGCGAAGAAAACAATAATTACGAACACGACGAAGAATTAACAAACGAAAACCAAGTTGAAAATACAGAGACCATAACTAAGGTTACGGGAATGTATAAAGATTGGTTTTTAGATTATGCTTCGTATGTAATCTTAGAACGTGCTGTTCCGTCTATTGAAGACGGATTTAAACCTGTACAGCGTCGTATCATGCATTCTATGAAAGATTTAGATGATGGACGTTATAATAAAGTAGCAAATATTGTTGGTCATACCATGCAGTATCACCCACACGGTGATGCTTCTATTGCAGATGCCATGGTGCAAATGGGACAAAAAGAGCTACTTATAGATATGCAAGGAAACTGGGGTAATATCTTAACAGGAGATAGAGCTGCAGCTTCACGTTATATCGAAGCACGTTTATCTAAGTTCGCTTTAGATGTTGTTTTCAATGCAAAAACTACCGAATGGCAATCGTCTTACGATGGTAGAAAAAAAGAACCTGTAAATCTTCCTGTAAAGTTTCCTTTATTGTTAGCACAAGGAGCAGAAGGTATTGCAGTAGGTTTATCTACAAAAATTTTACCGCATAACTTTAATGAGTTAATTGATGCTTCTATCAAATATCTTAGAGGAAGAAACTTTACTATAGTTCCAGATTTTTTAACTGGTGGTATAGCTGATGTTTCTAATTATAGTGATGGTAAACGAGGAGGAAAAGTTCGTGTAAGAGCAAAAATTTCACAGTTAGATAAAAAGACATTAGTAATTACAGAAGTTCCTTTTGGAACAACAACTTCTTCGCTTATTGATAGTGTTTTAAAAGCAAATGATAAGGGTAAAATCAAAATCAAGAAGATTGAAGATAATACAGCAGCTAATGTAGAAATATTGGTGCATTTACCACCAAATGTATCTCCAGATAAAACTATAGATGCATTGTATGCTTTCACAAATTGTGAAAATTCAATTTCTCCATTGTGTTGTATTATTGAAGATAACAAACCAATTTTTATTGGGGTTTCTGATGTTTTAAAACGTTCTACAGATTTTACTGTCGATTTATTAAAACTAGAGTTAGAAATTCAGTTAAATGAATTAGAAGAGCAATGGCATTTTTCTTCATTAGAACGAATTTTTATTGAAAATAGAATTTATCGTGATATTGAGGAACAAGAAACTTGGGAAGGTGTAATTGAAGCAATTGACTTAGGTTTAAAGCCTCATACTAAGCATTTAAAACGTGAAGTTACTGTAGATGATATTGTAAAACTTACTGAAATTCGAATTAAGAAAATTTCTAAGTTCGATATTGATAAAGCGAAACAATTCATAGAAAGTTTAGAAGAGAAAATAGCAGAGGTAAAAGAATATTTAGATAATCTTATCGAATTCGCTATTGATTACTTCAAAGAATTAAAAGCTAAATACGGAAAAGGTAAAGAGCGTAAAACTGAAATCAGAATCTTCGATGATATTGTTGCTACAAAAGTGGTAATGCGTAATGCAAAACTTTATGTGAATAGAGAAGAAGGTTTTATTGGAACATCATTAAAGAAAGACGAATTTGTTGCTGATTGTGCCGATATTGATGATATTATCGTTTTCCGTGAAGATGGAGTAATGCAAGTTACCAAAGTTGGTTCTAAAACTTTTGTTGGTAAAGGAATTATCCACGTAGCAGTTTTCAAGAAGAAAGATAAGCGTACAGTTTATAACCTAATTTATAAAGATGGTACACGCGGACCAAGTTACATGAAACGTTTTAATGTAACTTCCATAACTAGAGATCGTGAATACGATTTAACGAATGGAAACAAAGGTTCTCAAGTACTGTATTTCTCTGCAAATCCAAATGGAGAAGCAGAAGTTGTTACTATTTTATTACGCGCTGTAGGAAGTGTTAAAAAGCTAAAATGGGATTTAGATTTCGCTGATTTAGCTATCAAAGGTAGAAGTGTAAGAGGTAATTTAGTTACTAAACATAGCGTTAAAAAAGTAGAATTTAAAGAAGCTGGAGTATCAACATTAAAGCCACGTAAAATATGGTTTGATGATACTGTAAAGCGTTTAAATGTTGATGAAAGAGGAGAATTATTAGGAGAATTTAAAGCTGAAGATAAAATTCTAATCGTAAAACAATCAGGAAAAGCTAAAGCTGTAACACCAGACTTGGCAATGCATTTCGATAATGATATGATTGTCTTAGAAAAATGGAAACCGAATAAACCAATTTCTGCTATTTATTACGATGGACATAAAGAACGTTATTATGTGAAGCGTTTTTTATTAGAAAGCACTGATAAAGAAGAAACATTTATCACAGATCACGAAAAGTCACAACTACAGATTGTAGTAACAGATTATAGACCAATGGTAGAAGTGATTTTTTCTAAAAGAGCTTTACCTAGTATGAAAGTAAACTTTGAAGAATTTATTTCAGTAAAAGGTATAAAAGCTATTGGTAATCAATTAACAGCAGCTAAAATTAGAACGGTAAAAACTCTAGAATCTTTACCTTATGAAGAACCTGAAGAAGAAAAGGTTGAAAACATAGAGGTGAATGAGGAAGAGTTAGTACAAGATAATGATACTACTGCTGATACAGATGAATCTTTAGATAAAAAAGAGAAGGCACGTAAAGCATTAGAAGCAGCCATTAAAAAGAAGAAAGAAGGTGATGATGAAAGTCAAACAGCATTATTTTAAATGAAACTAAAGTATTTGTACTTATTCTTAGCAATATTGGGTATGTGTTATACGTGGTATTACAATATCCAATATTTTCAAACAGCAAATGATCCATCATTTTTGAACTTTTTTGCAGATGCGAAAGTCAATTTTGCCGGTAAATCACTAAGTGCAGATTTATTAGTAGTTGCTTTAGCTTTTTTCGCTTTTTATATACCAGACGCAATAAAACTGAAAATTAAGTATTGGTGGATTTTAATTCCATTAACTTTTATTATTGCTGTGGCTTTTACATTTCCATTGTATTTATATTTAAGAACAAACGCATTAGAAAAAAGAAGCTCAATTGGATAAAATCTCTCCATATTTTGATTTAAATACTCCATTAGGTATTACACTTTATGTCCTAATAGTATTACTTGTCGCTTGGGGAATTTCTAGATTGATTCGTCAGATCATTTTAGTAGTAATTAAATCCAAAAAATCTGAACGTTTTGGTAGAACTAGTATTCAGTTTTTACGTAATTCAGTAAAGTTTTTTGTAGGGATTTTCGCCTTAATGTTTGTGGTGATGACGATTCCTACATTACGAAGTAAAGCTACAATTATATTTTCTGGAGCTGGTATTATTGCGGCTATTATCGGTTTCGCAGCACAGGCCGCTTTATCGAATTTAATTGCAGGTGCTTTTATCGTAATTTTTAAACCATTTCGAGTAGGAGATTATATCAAATTAGATGAAGCTAGAGTAGGGATTGTTGAAGATATCACATTACGACATACCGTAATTAATAACTTTGAAAATAAACGTTTAATCATTCCAAACTCTGTAATTAGTACCGATTCTGTTTTAAACCACACCATACAAGATTCTCACGTTTTAAGCTTTAATAATTTTAAAATCGGATTAAGAGCAAATATAGATTTAGCACGTAAAATTATTCAGGAGGAAGCCGTAAAATTACCTATGGTTATGGAAACTGAATCTAGTGATAGTATTGATGTTCGTGTAATAGATATTCATGAAACCTACATCCATATGAGAGCTTATGTTTGGATGAACGAACCATTTCAAGAATTTAGAGGTAAATGTGCTTTAAAAGAAGCTGTTCATAAACGTTTTATTGAAGAAGGAGTAGATTTACCTATTCCAATTAATAAAGTGGAGAGAATCGATTAAAAGTCAATTTGGCAATGGTTTTTAAAATATATTTGGAATGAAGATATAGAGTTACCAAAAGAATAATATAAAGAAGCAGAGAAGATTAATTTTTCTGATTTTTATGTAGATCTATTTCAAATTTCTATCTGTAATTTCTACTCCTATATGATATAATTGTTCGAGTTGTTTAAGTTGATTTAATTTCCCTCGAATTCGTACACGAATACCTTCAGTATCTCTTATAATTATTGGATGATACATAATATTTTTGCTTTTTCTAGCGGAGATTAAACTGTTTAAAGTTTTGTATTGATCTAAGGCATTTTCATTTCCTTCTGATGCAAGAACAGCTCCTAAAGGTTCTTCAACCGATCTTTCTACTAGTTTACAATGATTCAAATCTATCGACATACCTTGCGTATACTGAAACATTAAACGTTTTATAATATTAGTAAAGATTCCAGCTTTTCCTTTGTTTAACATTTTTATAGTTTTCTGAGGTAAACGCGGACCCAAAACTGCAATGCCATTTTCTAATTGACCTTTATTTGTAGACCATTCTATCCATTGTTCTTTATGAACAGAATTGGTTATAGCAGAAGTTGAAATAAAACTATAAATATCTATTTTCCATTCGTTTGTATAGTCTGATAAATAGATGTGTTCACCAGTATTAGACTTTCCGGTAACGTGTCGATATTGCCAATTTTTGATACGAGCAAAAGACTTAATTTTCTCTTTTGATATTCTTGTGTTTCGAACAGAAAGGTTTTGAATTAAATATCCAATTACACTAGCTACAATAAAAAAGATAATGATTTCAGTATACATTCGTTTGTTTTATCCTTTATGTTTTTTGTTGGTAAAGGATAACAATACTATCTTTTGTTTCTTCTTTTATTAAACCATTTTTATCGTAAAGAACTCTATAGGTTTCATTTGTTTTGTTTCTATCATTATCTAAATAATGAAAAACCTGTATAGCTGAATCTATTTTTTGATTGGTATAATAGTATTTTACTGTGTTTTTAAAAGCGTTGTAATAGTTGTAGTTAGCAGAATCTTTAATAATGCTTAAGTCTAAAAATTTTTTCTCAGATAGTAATTGATGTAAAGAATCATAGGTATATTGAGTTATGTATCTTCTTCCAGCATCAAAATCATTATTTTCATACTGAGATTTTTCAATTAAATATCCTTGTTTATTGAATTTGAAAGTTCCTGAAATAACAGGAATTTTTCCTGATATATTTTTACAGGTTGGACTCTTATATTTTTGATATAATAACAGACTGTCAGGTTTTAATTCATAAACAAAATCAAATTCATTGGTAAAGTCTGATTAATGAATTTTTTTAGTAACTAAGTTTAATGAATCATATTGATAAGAAACATTATTGCTATATAAAGCTTTAGTTCTGATATATTTATTGATTAATTTCCCTTGTGCATTATATTTTAAAATACTTATAGTATCATTCTTTTTATATTGCCCAAAATCTGATCCAGCAATTTTGTAAACTTCTTTTACATTATTCTTTCTGATTGATTTCTCATTTACATCTGGGAATTTTAAGTCTTGTATCTTAAGTTGATTACTATTTGTACAATTCCACAGAAAGCCAATTAAAAGTATAGTTACAAGTTTATTTTTCATAGTTTATAATTCACTTTCATTTTAGTTATTTACTCGAGTTTAAAATCTTTTAAATCCCAACGTTTAATAGATGATTCTCTGCAAATTCTAGCAAGCTGAAATGATTTTTGCTCCAAAGTATTTAAATCTATTTCAGATGCTTCATAAGCTTTTATTTGTCTAGAATAATTCTGCATGGCTTCTTTTACAGAAGTATCTTCAACTATTGAAAGTGGTCCCCAATATAGTACATAGAATTTTTTTCTAGCGATTACATAATCATCAGAATTAATTTCAAATTGAGTGAGTTGAGCAGCGTAAGTACAGACCTCAATATATAAATCCAATTGTTTTTGCCAGAATGAATTTTGAAAACCATTTAGTTTTGTTTCTTGATTTTCTTTGCGCTGTGCTTCAATTTGAGTTTTAACAATACCAATTTGATTTTTGTGATTAATATTGAAATGGATTATAGTTACTAAAATTCCTGCTAACACTAAAACAGCGTTTATTGAGTCCATAGTATTTTTATTTGAGTTATATTTTGATTCGTTTCTTCGTTACAATTGTACTCAAGCCTGTCTAAAACAATTCCGGATTTCCCTTTGGAGATTTCAGTATCTACAATTTGTTCCAAATTTTCACAAGCCATTGCTCCAACTCCATAATAATCAAAAACTAAAGTAGTATATTTCTCAAAATCACATTTAATCATCAAAGCTTTTTGTTGTCCTAAAATTAAATTTTTCACTTTTTCTTTAGGTTTGATTTGTAATTCTTTAGCAATGTCAATTGCTTTGTTTTTATCTATATCAAGACTCTTCATGATATAATTCTCAACAGTTATAGCATTGAATAAAGAGATCAATTTATTTTCTTGAAAATCTGTAATCAGTTTTGCATTTGGGACATTTTCAGCTAAATGATGTAACAAGTCGTAACGAAAATCATGTACTAAACATCGACCTTTAGAATCAGTATTAGGTATACATATAGTAACTAATTTTCCTTTTTCTAATTGAAATTCTGGTATATCAATTCCTTGAAGTTTGAATTTTTGACTATGAAAAATAATCTTATTTGACATTATAAATAGTGTAAATTAAAAAGTAGCCATTACATTGTAATGACTACTTTATAAATTCTAGTTTAGAAGATTATATCGTAAACTATAAATAGTTTTTAACCATTAGTTGAAGGAGAACAAACTCCACTAGCACAGAAACCAGTTGGACAATGCGGTAAACCTGTTAAACAAGCTAAACCATCTGTAGCAAAACTACAAGATTCGATGTATTCAGTTAAAAAACCTCCTACAAGTTCTTTTTGAGCATTTTTGTTTAATTCCTTAATTCCTTGAATTTTTAAGATTTGTCTCATAATAATGATTTTAATAAGATTAATTTAATTGTACTTAAAAATACAAAGTTTCATGTGTGAAACGTAAGTTATAAGGTCAGTTTTAACTTTTTATTAAATATTTTAACATTTTTAGTTAATGAATCTTAGTTTAAAATTATTAGTTGTAAAAAATGTATAATTCTATTTTTTCTTTGGACGAAATGGTTTTATAACTTCATGATTACACTCTAAATATGGTCCGTTCATTAAATCGATACAATATGGAATAGCAGGAAAAACTGCATCTAAACATTCACGAATTGATTTCGGTTTACCAGGTAAATTCAGAATTAAACTTTCTTTTCTAAGACCAGCAGTTTGCCTAGAGAGTATAGCTGTAGGAACATATTTTAGAGATTCCGCTCTCATTAATTCTCCAAAGCCAGGCATCATTCGATCACAAACAGCTTCTGTAGCTTCGGGCGTAACATCTCTTTTTGCTGGACCAGTTCCACCAGTTGTAATTACTAAACAACAACCTTGATTATCAACCATATCGATCATGGTGTTTTCAATAACATCTTGTTCATCTGGAATAATTTGATAAACTTCTGTCCAATCAGAAACTAAATAATCGTTTAATGTTGCTATAATTGCTTTTCCACTAAGATCTTCATAAACACCTGCACTTGCTCTATCGCTTACAGTGATAATTCCAATTTTCGCCATTGTTATTTTACCTGTTTGTATGTAATTATTCGTTAACTAGTTCGTTTAAAAAAGAATCGAAATTTTCGGTAAACTCAGTATATAATTTACCAGTAGCCGGACCGTTAAATCCGGTGTGTATTTTACGAACCTTTCCTTTTTTATCTATAAAAATAGTAGTTGGGTAAGATAATACATGATTTAACATTGGTAACTTTTCTTGAGCAGAAATTTTACTTGAAGATCCGTATTGTGCAAGTAAAATAGGGTAGGTGATACCAGTTTGCTCTTGTAAACGATTTAATAGTTCAAAAGCATCTTCTTTTGTTTTAGCAACTTCAAAAGCTAATGAAACAAATTCAATTCCTTTAGCTTTATTTTTATTGTAATATTCTGAGTAAAATTTACTTTCATCTAAACAGTTCGGACACCAAGATCCCATTATTTGAACTACAGTTACTTTGTCTTTAAAGCGATCGTCTTTTAAAGAAACAATAGCATCATTTTTATCAGGAAAAGCAAAGGCAAAACTATCATAACCTTCTTTTAAATAAGTTAAAGATTCTGCATTAGGTAATTCGTAGTTGTTATTAAGTTTAGCTGTAAAAGGTTCTTTCCAATGATTTCCAGAGTAAAAATGTCCATTCATTGTAGAATCTGTTACTTTAGCTGTAAAGAAGAAAGCATGAGCACCATCGAACGTAGACAGTTCAAGCTGATCATTATTAATAATACCTTCTAAAAAACGATAATCACCAGTAGTTGTTCTAAATGTACCAGTTACTTTATTGCCTTTTTGTTCAAAAATACCTTTAGCGATGTAACGATCTTCATCAGAATTTGGACTGAAAACTGTTTCCCAATTTCCACTAATATTAAATTTACTTTCTGAAGTTTTCTCAAATCTATGTTTACTTTCTACAGCTGTAAACGGAACAATACGATTTAAACTAGATTTTACAAATTGACCGTTAAGTTTTTTACCATCGACTTTCGCAATAAGGTATCCTTCAAAGAAAGGCATTTGTATTTTTACCGAATCATTTTTATACGTGATTTCGTGAACTTTTATCGTTTCTTCAGCATTAAAAACATGTAGTTCTTTTTCATTAATAACTTCGAATAAAAAAGGAATTTCTTTTTGATCTTGGATTTGTAATGTAGCTCTGTAAGTACCTTTTTCTAAGGTGTTAATTTTAGTTTCAGAAGCGCATGAAGATATAATTATAGCTAAAAGTAAAGCAATGTAAGATTTCATAAGATAAATTTGGTATTAGTACGAAGTAACAAAAAAATCTTACACGATACTAGTAAAAAAAGAAATCGCCCAAATAAGGCGATTTCAAATATTGTGTATTCTAAAATGAATTTATTGTTTTCCGATCATAGTGATGTCTTCTGATTCACCAATTTTTTCGAAATCAATAGTTAATCCATCAGTTTTCTTAAGAATGAAGTTTAACAATAGTGTAATTATTAAACCACCGATAAAACCAGCAATGAAATACATTATAGGTAAGAAAATTAGAGTTAAAAGACCTCCTCCAAAAAATCCAAATGGGCTCATTCCTCCAGCAGCACCTATCATGCTACTAAAAATAAAGACAAAGAATGCAAGTACTAGTCCAAATAAACCTAATACTGCTCCATATACTATTCCAGCTTTAACAGGATCAATTTTCTTTAATTTAAGTTTTAAGTTACTCATAAGTTAGTTAATTTAAATGATAGTTAATATTTAGTTGAAAAGGATTTAGAACAGTCCTCTCGATTTTAATTCTAAGTATTTATTGATAGTATTTCCGGTAAGTTCTTTAGGCTTTGTAAGTACAGATTGAATACCGTACTTTCTTAATTCATTTGCAATTTGTTTCTTTTCATACATGAATTTTTCAGCAATAATCTTATCGTAAACATCACTTACTTTTGTTGATTCTTGTGAAACTATTTTATTTAACTCAGTATTTTGGAAAAATACAACAAGTAATAAATGATTTCTTGCAATTGCTCTTAAATAAGGTAATTGTCTTTTCAGTGCATCTAAAGTTTCAAAGTTTGTATATAAAATCAGTAAGCTTCGACTTGTGATTTTTCGTTTTACTGAAGCGTAAAGTAAACTATAATCAGATTCTAAAAAGTTGGTTTTAATATTATATAAAGCCTCTGAAATTAAATTCATTTGAGAGTTACGCTGTTCTGCAACAATAATGTTATCGATCTTTTGAGAGAAAGAAAACATCCCAGCTTTATCATGTTTCTTCAAAATAGCATTACTAACTGCAAGTGTAGCATTTATGGAATAATCTAATAAAGTTAAATTGTCGAAATGCATTTGCATCGCTCTACCAGTATCAATAATTGAATACACAGGTTGAGATTTTTCTTCAACATACTGATTTACCATCAGCTGATTCCTTTTTGCTGTAGCTTTCCAGTTTAAGGTACGTATATCATCTCCAGTTACATATTCTTTAATTTGTTCAAACTCCATTGAATTTCCAATTCTTCGAATCTTTTTATTTCCATGAGAAGTAATATCATTTGAAATAGCTTTGATAGAAAAATCGTTTAACTTTAAAAAAGAAGGATAACATTTTACAATTTTAGGCTCTCCTAAAACATATTTTCGAGTTACAAACTTTAATGGAGATGAAACATATACGTTCATTTTACCAAAGTCATAATCACCTCTAACATTAGGTCTAACAGTATAGTAAAGATCTTTTTCTTCTTGTTTTTTTAATTCCGTAGGAAGTTTAAAATAACGCATTTGTAATTGATAAGGAAGCTCTTCTAAAATTACAGCGTTGGTCCTAATCGTATAATTACTTTTTAGTGAAATTTGTATTTTATTATTATCTCCATTCGATAGCTTTTCAGGAACAAAACGTTCTCCTGTAATTCCATTTTTTTTAGAATACAGAAAAATAAGATCTATAAATACAATGGCACCAATACTAAATAAGGCAATTTTAGCAATAGCAAAAAATATAGGAATGAAAAAACCAAAAATAAATGCAGTAGCTATAATTCCTAATACATAGAAGAAGCGATTATTTAAAAATAAAGAACTAAAAAACTTTTTCATTTACAATTTACCTAGGAATTTCTACAGCTTCTATAATTTGTTCTATAATTTGTTTGCTTGTAACACCTTCCATTTCACGCTCAGGAGTAACAATAATTCTGTGTTCTAAAACCGGAATAGCTGCATTTTTAATGTCTTCAGGTGTAACAAAATCTCTACCTGCAACTGCTGCAAAAGCTTTAGAAGCTTTTAAAATTGAAATTGTGGCTCTTGGTGAAGCTCCTAAAAATAAGAATGAATTAGAACGCGTATTTACCACAATATTAGCAATGTATTGTAGTAGGTTTTTCTCTACTTTAATATTAGTAATTAAATCTCTGTATTTAATAATTTCTTCACCAGTAATTACTTTTTCAATCTGATCTAATTTCTTGTTTTTAAGTAAAGCTTGTTCGCGAGTAACAATTTCTAACTCTTCAGAAGCAGACGGATAATCTACATTAATTTTGAATAAAAAACGATCTAATTGAGCTTCAGGTAATCGGTAAGTTCCTTCTTGCTCAATTGGGTTTTGAGTAGCTAAAACAATAAATGGAGCATTCATTGGATAACGAGTTCCATCCATAGTAATTTGCTTTTCTTCCATTACTTCGAATAAAGCAGCTTGGGTTTTTGCTGGAGCCCTATTAATTTCATCAATTAAAACCATGTTAGAAAATATAGGTCCTTTTTTGAATTCAAATTCTGATGTTTTTACATTGAAAACAGAAGTTCCTAAAATATCAGAAGGCATTAAATCTGGAGTAAATTGAATTCTACTAAAATCAATATCCATAGCACGAGATAATAACTTTGTAGTAATTGTTTTTGCAACACCGGGCACACCTTCAATTAAAGCATGACCATCAGAAAATATAGCAACAATTAAAAGGT
The DNA here is from genome assembly GCF_947495995.1 of uncultured Tenacibaculum sp. GTDB lineage: Bacteria > Bacteroidota > Bacteroidia > Flavobacteriales > Flavobacteriaceae > Polaribacter. The sequence continues at coordinate 661,150 of NZ_CANMAX010000002.1, read as the reverse complement.
CGATCATGTTTTTTTGACCAACAATAACTTTATGTAGTTGATTTTTAATTTTATAAACACTTTCTTGTAATTCAGAAAGATCTATTCTATTTTCAAAAGCTAAATTATCTTGAGGTATGTTGTTTTCTTCCATATTATTTGTTTTTAAAGAAGTTCTCAATCAAGGTATTTAATCGAATTAATTCGTCTTGACTACATTGAGATCTTTTATTTACCGTTATTATCGTATTAATTAAATATTTTGTTGTGTGTTCTGTATTTCCTGACTTTGCAGCTAGTTTTTCTACAAAACTATCATTAAGGTTTTGAGTATCTATGTGATAAAGTGATCGAACCTTTTCTAAAAAGTAAGTTATCTTTTTAGTAACTAAGTTTTTATGATTTTCTTCTTTTAAATATAAGTTAGCAATTGTATGCGTAAAATCTTGAGTAGAATTTTTTAAAGGTTTTAACTCTGGAATAGCGCGTTGTTTTCTTCTTGCATTTAGAAATAAAAACAATAAAAGCCCGAAAAACGCTACATACAAAGACCATTTTAAAGAAGGATTACTGTAAAAGAAATTTAAGGCAGATGTTTTTGGTCTGTCACCTTTATTTTGGTTGTACGTACTTCTATGACGTTGTGTATCTAGTATTATGTCTCTATCTGGTAAATAAGAAAATACTTGTTCAACGTAAGCTGCATTCTCATCTTTTAATAAATAATAGTTTGTAAAAGCAATAGGTTGAGTGTGTAAAAAAACATAACCCAATCCGTGTTTAATTTTAATGAAATTTGGATTCGTAACTCCTTTTGCTTTTTGAGTTCCTAAAACAACAGTTGTTGTAGTATCAATAGTTTCAAAGTAATTGTTTCTTAAATTACGATCGTAATAATACGATTTAGATTTATCCTTTAAATATAAATTACCATCTAATTCTTTTAAGGCTTGTATGTTGTATGTATTACCATCTTCATTAGAAACTTCAAAGTTTAATTCTTTTTGAAGTGTTTCATTAAAATATGATAGCGCTAAAAAAGCATCGTTACCCAAAGCAACATATTCTAAGATTTTAGCTGTACTAAGATCATCTAATCGATAGGCATATGATTTTACACAAACATAGTTTGCATGATTTTCTACACTCATTGAAGCATCATCGAGTAAATAATCATAAATATGCTCATCGAGTACTCTGGTTTCATTATTATCAAATAAATTTTCTAATTCATTTGCTAAAATATATGTACCAAAAGGATCGGTAGATCGTTCTTGAAAACTTTCACTCCAGTTTGTGTTTTCACAGCTTGTTAAGGTTAGTAATAGAACTACTAATATGTAAATACTTTCTCTTTTAATCATGACAATTTTTTTAGAAAAGATTCATAATTAGTTTCTATAACATCAAAATTCATACGATCTACAACAAACTCTCCATACCAAACATAATCGTAAATATATAATAGGTACGAAAAAGGCTTTCTTAATTCTTTCTCTTGAAGATCGAAAATATATTCTGTATTTGTTTTGTCTTTATCAAACGTGATTAAACCTTTATTAGACATTTGTTTTAGTAATAACAAATAGTAATAACGAGTTGCAGTTCTAAAGTCACCTTTTTCTTTAGCAAGTTCTATAAGTTTACTGTAATTCTCACTTTTTAAATAAGATTCTTCTTCAGAAGTAAAAATAGCAGCACGTTCAATCTTTTTATTTTTAGAAAATTTAAGCCAAGACAAATCATCACCCATAACAGCTTTAACTACTATAAAAATTACCATTAAAGCAATTACATAAGGAAATGCGGTAGATATAAAATCAAATAATTTGACTAGACTTTCACTTTTCTCACGTTCAACCTTTTTTGGTGGCGGTTTATATTCTTGGTATTGAAATTCTACACCGTTATATTTCGATGATAAATCTTCATTAAAATTACGTTGCTTGCTAATTTCATTTGATGGAGGAACAGGTTCATAAGTTGAATAATCTTCCTGCGCATACAAAATTACATTTCCGAAGAAAAGTAGTAGTAAATAAAGGATTTTTTTAATCATACAACTTGTTGTTTTTTAGCAACTTTATATGGAAATATAAGGTAATAATATGATATAGATGCTAAACAAAATAAAATAATAAATACACAGATAAAAGCTGGCATTTTATTGTAAAGTCTAGTTACGTAACCTTCTAAAAAAGCAGCAACAAAAGTAAAAGGTATTGTGCTTAAGAAAATAAAGAAAGCTTCTCTCAACCCTCTTTTAAAAGATTCTAAACGTTTTAAAGCTCCTGGAAATAAAATACTAGCTCCGATAATATAACCACAACCAGCTTCTATTACCATTGCAAAAATTTCATAAGTTCCATGAATCCAAATTCCCTTTAAACTATCAAGTAAAGAATTATTTTGATAGAAAAAAGCTTGGAAAACTGCAACCATAATTCCATTCACCATAATGTAATATCCAGTACCGATACCAATAAAAAGACCAGATAAGAACATGTTTAAGCCTACTCTTAGGTTATTATTAAATATTCCTATAAAACTTCCCCAAGTACTTCCGCCTTTATAAACGGCTAAAGCATCACCTTTTTCTATATTTTCAAGTGTTTGATCTACGTATCCGTTTCCTAAAATTTGCCTTGCAAAATTCTCATCATTAAAAGTAGATAACAAACCAATAAAAAAGAATATGAAAAACACAGCAAAAGAAATGTACATGTATTTTCTATGCTTGTATAATAATAAAGGTACTTTTTCTAAGAAAAAAGAAACGAAAATATTTTTAGTTTGCTTTTTGGTATGGTAGATTTTACCATAACTACTTTTGGCTAATTTATTTAAATAAGGTACAACGTTACTTTTCGGATAAAAAGATTGCGCATACGACAAATCATTCATGATCTGTATGTGTAAATTAGCAATTTCGTCAGGAGTTTTCTCAATTTTATTTGAAATTACTTCTTCTAATTCAAGCCATTTTTCTTTATTTTGCTTTATAAAAGCGATCTCTCTCATAGAGACAAATGTAAAAATTGTATGAAAACACTACAAGTAAATACTACACAAAATGTTAAAATAAATTTTGAGTTGGCTAACGTAGGTCAAAGATTATTAGCATTTATAGTAGATAACATCGTAAAAATTGCCTACCTATATTTTGTGGGGAAGTTTATAGATTTCGATTCCCTTTTGAGATATATAGAGCAAGACCATTGGTCGAAAGTAGCCATAAGAGTATTATTCCTTTTACCAATAACATTTTACACGTTGTATTCTGAAGTTTTAATGAACGGTCAAACTATTGGAAAAAAAGTGGTTAATATTAAAGTGATTAACCAAGAAGGGTTTAAACCTTCTTTTTTAGATTATACAATACGTTGGTTTATGCGTATGGTAGATTTCAACTTTTTTATTTTGATTTATGTTTTGCTGAGTAATAGTTTGCGAGGCGAACAACTATTTGTTTGGGTATACATGATTTTCTTGATAGGTAAAATGATTGGTTTTTTTGCAATTGTTTTTACTAAAAATAATCAACGAATAGGAGATTTTGCGGCAAATACTGTAGTGGTTTCATTAAAAGATAGAGCTAGCTTTTCTAGAACAATTATACAGAACATTAGAGAAGATTATAAACCAATGTTTTCAAATGTTATTAAGCTGTCGGATAATGATGTAAGAATTATTAAAGACACGTTTATGAGAGCAAGTAAAAGCAAAGATTATAATACGTTAATAAAACTGAGAACTAAAATTGAAGAAGTTACTACAATAAGTAAACCTAAAAACTTAACAGACATTCAGTTTATAGATATTGTATTGAAAGATTTCAATTATTATACTCAGGATGCTTAAATTTTAATATTCGAATTTGCTGAAAATCAAATCATACAATAATACCAAAATATCTACTTTTTTTCCTATAGTATTGGGACTTATATCTGGTATTTCGGTATTTTATTTTTTGTATTTCTTTGAAGCTTATGGTATTCAAAAAGGAACTTCTTATTCTGGACATTCACATTTGTTTAGAAGTTCTTGTTTTGGTCTTCTAACATTTGTTTATTTAGCTTTTTTTGAGTTTTATCTTAAGAAGAAGTTCACTATAAATACTGTAAAACAACAAGTTTTTTGGTATGTGTTTTTAGTGTTTTTTGCTAGTCAGTTAATCTTTTTATTATTCAATTATTTTTGGAATTGGCAAGAATGGAATCTTGAAGCTTATCTCTTAATTATCAAAGAATTTCCTTTGATGATGATTATTCCGATAGGTTTTTATTTAATACTTTCTGAATTAGCTAATCATAAAAAGAATGAAAATACTGAGTTGATATTTCAATCAGAAAATAATAAAGATCGTTTAAAGATTAAAGCAGAAGATTTTTTATATGCGCTTTCTTCAGGAAATTATATTACTGTTTCCTATGCTTCCGAAAATTCTATTAAAGAACATTTAATTAGAAAAACATTAAAACTTCTAGAAAAAGAATTAGAAGAGGATTCAAACATTAAGCGTTGTCATCGTAGTTATTTGGTAAATACTTCAAATATTCAAGCTATAAAACAAGAAAAAGGAAAGGTTTTTATAGAAATTAAAGAACATAAACTTCCTGTTTCAAAACAATACCAAGAAGAATTCTTATTCTAACTTATTTTTTCATCACAGATACTAAAAATTCATCCCTTAGCACAACTATTTTAGGATATTACAGATTTAAGTTTTCATATTTGTGAAAGAATAAATCATAAATGAGAACATCAGTTTTTATCACTTTTTTAATAATAATCTTCCTGAATATAGGATGCAATTCTAAAGAAAAAGAATCTATAATTAAAGATTTAGATTTTAGAGTTCAGCAAATAGATACTTTATTTCAGCACAAGCTTAAAGAAGATAAATTTCATGGAGGCGTTGTAATTTCAAAGAAAGGAGAAATTTTATACGAAAACTACTTTGGGATTGCAGATAGAAGTCTAAACATTCCAATGCGCAGGAACATGAAATTTGATATTGCTTCAGTAAATAAATCAATGATTGCTGGATTGGTGTTAAAAGCTGTAGAAAATAAGTTGTTAAATCTAGAAGATAAATTGGTCGATTTACTTTCTGATTTTAAATACTCTGGTCAATTTGATTCAGAAATTACACTACATCAAATGCTTTGTCATCGTTCAGGATTGCCAGATTATGATAGTGTTTCTTTAGAACTGAAAGAGAATGGATTTTTGAAATTTAAAAGATTACGATTTACGAATGAAGAATATGTGGATTTTATAAGTCAACTTAAACCTGTAAGCAAACCTAATCAAAAATTCTACTACAGTAATTTTGCTTATCATTTGATAGCAATAATTTTAGAAACTGCTTATAACAAGCCTTTCAACGAAGTTTTAAAAGAAAACTTAACAGTTCCTTTAGGATTAAAACACACGGTTTCTGAAAGTAGAAATGAAAATATTATTCCTAGTTTAGTTAAAGCTTATACTTACGATGTTCAACATAAGAATTGGCAAATTACACCATATATCGATTTAAGCTTAGGAAGACGAATTTTTTCTACTCCTTCAGATTTAAATAAATGGGCGCAAGTTATGAGTAATCCTGGATGGTTATCTCAATCTTCACTGAAGTTGATGTTGCAAAATTATCAAGAAAAAACATCAAATGTTAGTTATGGTTACGGATGGTTTGTAGTAGATGAAGAGCATAAAAGTAAGATTGGAAACTTAGAAATAACTCAGCCGTATATTATTCATGGCGGAAGTACAGACGGTTATAAAGCAATGCTAATTAATATCAATAATCAAGAGTTTGTAATGAGTTTTTTAAGTAATGTAGGTAATCGAACAAATGAGATGAAATTAGCTCAAGAAATCGTGAAAATTTTAATTCAATAAATAAGATGAAAAGAAAACAGTACACATTAGTTTTAGTTGCTTTGATGTTAATTACAACTACTAGTAACGCGCAAAAAGAAAAGTTAATTGGTTTATGGGAAATTAAAAATGTGGTTGTAGGGAATCAAAATATGACACCAGTTGCAAAATGGACTCAAATAAATTCTGATGGAACTTATGCTTCTGGAAATGGATGGTTACAGAATGCGAAAGGAAAATGGAATTTTGATACAAAAACCAATATTTATTCAGCAGTTGATGTTTTAGATGTTGCTGATGAATTTGGAGGTTTTTCTGTAACTTTTGAGAACAATAAAATGTGTTGGAGTAGAGTAGAAGAAGGACAAAATGTGAAAGTTACATTGTCAAAAATTAAAGAATTACCCATGTCGCCAGCAGACTATTTAGAAGGAATTTGGGATTTAGAAGACATTAAAAAGAAAGGAAAAAGTATTACAAAAACATATGATAAAAATAACAAACACAAATTGTTTATCAGATGGGATAGAATTTATTTGAATTTTAATCCTGAAGGAAAGAAAACAACAGGCTATTGGCATATTCACGGACATAAACCTCACATCACTTTAATTCCGCATTCGAAAGATGATAAATTAGAAAGCTGGAAAGTGAGTGTAAACGAAAAGGAGTTGATTATGATAGGTTTATCAGATACTAATAGAGATGAAGAGCGAATATATAAGCGTAGAAACTCGTTTTAAGTTTTTTTGAGAAAAGACAATAAAAAAAGGAAGGTTTAAAAACCTTCCTTTTGTATTTATTCCTCTTCGTCATGTATCGGATTTCTAAAGACTAAATTGTCGTCAAATTCATCTAGAAGAATCAAACTATCACTAGATATTTTTCCTGCTAAAATTTCTTTAGACAGTAAGTTTAATACTTGCTTTTGAATAACACGTTTTACTGGTCTAGCACCGAATTCAGGTTGAAAACCTTTTTCCGCTAAATAATTAATTGCTTGCTCAGTTGCATCCAGAGTAATATTCTGTGCTGCAACAGTTTTTTTAACATGATTCAATTGTAATTCTACAATAGATTTGATGTTTTCCTTAGTTAAAGGAGTAAACATGATGATATCATCGATACGATTTAAGAATTCAGGTCGAACACTTTGTTTTAAGAGACTTAATACTTCCTCTTTCGCTAATTCCATTGAAGCTTCTACAGCTCCATTCATAGTATTGTATTTCTCTTGAATAATATGACTTCCCATGTTAGAAGTCATGATAATTATCGCATTTTTAAAGTCAGCTAAACGACCTTTATTATCGGTTAACCTTCCTTCATCTAAAACTTGTAAAAGTATATTAAATGTATCTGGATGCGCTTTTTCAATCTCATCTAATAAAATTACTGAATACGGTTTACGTCTAACAGCTTCAGTTAATTGTCCACCTTCATCATAACCAACATATCCAGGAGGCGCGCCAACTAATCTACTAACAGCATGACGTTCTTGATATTCACTCATATCAATTCTGGTCATCGCGTTTTCATCATCAAATAAATAAGAAGCTAAAGCTTTTGCTAATTCTGTTTTACCAACACCAGTTGTTCCTAAGAAAAGGAAAGAACCAATGGGTTTATTCGGATTTTGAAGTCCGGCTCTAGATCTCCTAACAGCATCAGAAACTGCTTCAATAGCTTCTTCTTGTCCAACTACACGTTTATGCAATTCTTCTTCTAAACGTAATAATTTCTCACGCTCAGATTGTAACATTTTAGTAACTGGAATCCCAGTCCACTTTGCAACAACTTCAGCAATATCATCGTAAGTAACTTCCTCTTTAATTAAAGCGTTATCACTTTCTTGAATTAAAATTTCTTGTTGACGTTCTAATTCTTCTTGCGCCTCTTTTATTTTACCATATCGAAGTTCTGCAACTCTACCATAATCACCATTTCGCTCAGCTTTTTCTGCTTCTAGCTTATAATTTTCGATATCAGTTTTTAAAGTTTGAATTGCATCAACCGTACTTTTTTCAGATTGCCATTTAGCATTAATATCGTTTCTTTCTTCTTTTAAATTTGCTAATTCAGCATTTAAAGATTTTAATTTAAGATCGTCATTTTCACGTTTAATCGCTTCGATTTCAATTTCTAACTGCATAATTCTTCGATCTAAAACATCTAATTCTTCTGGTTTAGAATTAATTTCCATGCGAAGCTTAGCTGCAGCTTCATCCATCAAATCAATCGCCTTATCAGGTAAAAATCGACTCGTAATGTAACGTTGAGATAATTCTACAGCACCAATAATGGCTTCATCTTTAATACGAACTTTATGGTGTGTTTCATATTTTTCTTTAATTCCTCTCAGGATAGAAATTGCACTTTCAGTATCGGGTTCATCTACCAATACTTTTTGAAAACGACGTTCTAAAGCTTTGTCTTGTTCAAAATACTTTTGATATTCATCTAAAGTAGTTGCTCCAATAGCACGAAGTTCACCACGAGCTAATGCAGGTTTTAAAATATTAGCAGCATCCATAGCGCCTTGTCCGCCACCAGCACCAACTAAAGTGTGGATTTCATCAATAAATAATACGATGTCTCCTTCAGATGAAGTTACTTCTTTTACAACTGCTTTTAAACGCTCTTCAAATTCACCTTTAAACTTTGCACCAGCAATTAAAGCTCCCATATCTAAAGAATAAATCTGCTTATCTTTTAAGTTTTCAGGAATATCTCCTTTAATAATACGGTGTGCTAATCCTTCGGCTATAGCTGTTTTTCCTGTTCCAGGTTCTCCAACAAGAATTGGATTGTTTTTAGTTCTACGAGATAAAATTTGAAGTAATCTTCTAATTTCTTCATCTCTACCAATCACAGGATCTAGCTTTCCATCTTGTGCTAATTGGTTTAAGTTTTTAGCATATTTATTTAAAGAATTGTACGATTCTTCTGCGCTTTGTGAAGTAACACGATTTCCTTTACGTAATTCTTCTATTGCAGCTTTTAAACTCTTTTGGTTTATACCTTGATCTTTTAAAAGTTGTGCAATTTGACTTTTAGAATTGAAAATAGCTAGAATTAGATGCTCAACAGAAACATACTCATCGTTCATTTTTTTTGCTATAATACTAGCTTCATTCAACGTTTTTGTAGCTTCTCTAGATAGTAAAATTTCTGCACCATTTACCTTTGGGAAACTATGTAATTGTTGATCTAATATGCTTGAAATTAAATCAATATTTACATTTAATTTCTTTAATATGTACGGAAGCACGTTTTCATCTACTTGTAATAAAGCCTTGAAAAAGTGTTCGTTTTCGATTTGATTGTGACTGTACTCTTGCGTTATTTGTTGTGCAAGTTGGACAGTCTCTTGTGATTTTATTGTATAGTTATTGAAATTCATTTTCTCAACTTTTTTATTTCATCCAGTAATAGTCAAAATACATTCCATTAGAAAAAATATGTCAATTTGACTTTTTATTGATAATAATCCTGTAATCTTGTCGTTATTGAGTTGTTTTTAAACACTATAACCAACTAATAAATCCCTAAAAACCAAATGAAATCTTTAATTAAACTCCTTGTAATCTTTACAATAAGTACAACGTATGCACAAAATATATATGTTGCCAAAAATGGAAATGATGCAAATTCTGGAGGTGAAAACGATCCTTTTTTAACAATAGCGAAAGCTTGTGAAGTAGCAAGACCAGGAAATGTTGTATTGATTCGTGAAGGAAAATATGAAGAAACCATAAAACCATCCAGATCAGGTGAAGCAGGAAATCCAATAGTTTTTAAATCTTACCCTGGAGAAAATGTGGTGATTTCAGCAATGAAATCGTTAAGTAATTGGACTGCTGATGGTGATGGACGATGGAAAACTACTGTGAATTGGGATTTAGGTCAACGTAATTTTGTGATGAATGGAACTACAGTTTTAGATTTAGCTAGATGGCCAAATAATACTGATGGTGATCGTTTTACTTTAAATTCTTTACGAAATGATGGAGGAAGTCAAGATGAAGTTTCTGTAAACGCGTTTTTAACTGATACTGAAATTCCAAATTGGAATTGGGCAAATGGAGGTTCAATAATGTTTTACGGTGATCGCCCAGGATCTGGCTGGACAACTTGGAGAGCTTGGATTAAAAGTCAATCTTCTGGTCGTGTAAATTTTGATGCAATTAAAAATCAAAATTGGATTATCGGATCACATCCTCCAGGAGATTTAGGAGATTATTATTTAGAAGGTATTAAAGAAGCTTTAGATTATCAGAACGAATGGTATTTCGATGCTACTACAAGTACACTCTTTGTACAATTACCTGGCGGAATTAAACCAAATGATGGTGAAGTACAAATGTCGAGAAGAGAAATAACTGCAGATTTACAAGGTCGTAGTTATATTCATATTGAAAATTTAGCATTGTTTGGTGGAAATATTTTAATAAAAGGAACAGGGAATAAATTAAATAGAGTTACAGTTTTATATGGAAGTATGACAAGAGGAATTAATCCTAATTTTAATTCAGGAATTAATGCTGTTGATATAAAACACGGTTCTAGAAATACAATTATAGAACATTCAGAAATTGGTTTTGGAGATGCAACAGGTATTTGGGATTCAGGTACGGCTTCAATAATTAAAAACAATTATGTACACGATTTTGATTTTTTAGGTTCTTACGATGCCCCAATAATGGCTAGAGGTGGAGTAGACACTAAGATTTTAAATAACAATATTTCAAGAGGAGGAAGAGATGCTATCCAAATCGTTAATAAAAATTCTGAAGTAGCTTGGAACGATATATCTCAGAGTAATTTAATTGCTGATGATTGTGCGTTGCTGTATACTATTAATAAAGGTTTAAATCTAGATATTCACCATAACTGGTTTCATGATGCTGAAAGTAGAGGAAGATTAAAAAAAGCAGCGGGTATTTATTTAGATAACGATGCCGAGAATGTGAGAATTTATAGAAATGTTGTTTGGAATGTAGAGTGGACTAACATTCAAATTAATTGGGATGGAAAAGATATTGACATTTTCAATAATACTCTAGTAAAAGCAAAAGGCGGAACAATGGGAGCTTGGCATAAAGCCGGAACCATGTTTACGAATGTTAAGGTGTGGAATAATATTACTGATAGAAATGCAACAGATCAAGGAGGGAATCAAGAAACAGAGGGAACTTGGGAGACACAGTCTGATAAACAGAATAATTTAGTGAATAAGACTTCTTTTGTAGATCATGAGAACAACGATTTTAAATTGAAAGCAGGTTCAGCTGCAATAGATTTTGGAAGAGAAATTACAGGATATACAGATGGTTTTAAAGGCGCTTCTCCAGATGTAGGTGCTTATGAATTAGGAGACGATTGGATTCCTGGTCCGGATTGGAAATTATCTGAAGGAGCAAATGGTTCTTGTTATAATTTACCTGGAGAATCTTGTGGTTGTACTCCGGTTGTTTGGTATAAAGATGCAGATGATGATGGTTTAGGAGATCGTAATAGTACTTTAGAAGCTTGTAGTAAACCTAATGGTTACGTAGCGAATAACTCAGATAATTGTGATGATGATAAAGATAACAGATGTGATATTTTACACCAAGTAGGAGTAAAAATAGAAGCTGAGGACTATAATAATGAACAAGGTGTAGATATTGAAACTAATGTAAGTGGAGTTACGAATTTAGGTTTTATTGAAAATAATGATTTTTCAGCCTATAAAATCAATATTCCACAAACAGGAACGTATACCATCACTTATAATGTAGCTAGTGCAAGTAGAGGAGGAGGAATTCAACTAACTTCAGATAAAACAGGATCAGAATCTGTAATTACAACGATTGCAAATACAGGCGGGTGGCAAGCTTGGCAAGAAGTTTTTTCAACATTAAAGTTAGAACGAGGTATACAAACATTAACAGCAACTTTTGTTGGTGGAAGTAGCTTTTTATTTAATGTAGATTGGTTAAGAGTTGATGCTGGAGTTTTATCTGTTGATGATATTGATGCTTTAGCAGTAAAAGTATACCCTAATCCTTCTAATGATATTATAAAAATTGAAGGTTTACGAGAAGATATTAACTTCAGTCTTTTTGATATAAAAGGAAGAAAGCTAAAAACAGTTGTATTAACTTCTAATTCAAATGAAATTCATATTGAAGAATTACCTCAAGGAATCTATTTTTTAAAATCTAAACAGAAAGATGTTTCCTATAAGATTATTAAGAAGTAACTTTGTAAGTAATCGAAGTAATTCGAGACTACACAAGAAAAATAATTTTTATAACTAAGGAATAATGGGAGTTTTTGGAAATATTTTTAAGAAATCATCAGAACAAAAGAAAGAAGTAAAAGAGAATAATATCAATTGGATTCCGTTAAAATCGGTAGATCAAATTAAGCAAGTGACTAAAAGATCACACAACAAACCAGTAGGTATTTTTAAGCATTCTACACGTTGTGCTATTAGTAAAACAGTGATTAAAAACTTTGATCAGTCATTCCCAAAAGAGTTAAATGAGAAGATTGATATCTTTTATATAGATTTATTAAACTATAGAGACGTTTCTAGCGAAGTTGGATACGAATATCAAGTTTTACATCAATCACCTCAGTTTCTTTTAATTAATAAAGGAGAGGCGGTTTTACATGCATCACATTACGATATCACTCAAATTGATTTAGAAAAAATCATAAAATAATAGGTAGGTTTTACAAATAGGTTGTATTTTTGAGCTTTCAAAAAAATTAACCTTTTGAGCGCTACAGAGTCAAAAAACAAAGTCGGAAAAAGCCTATATAACTACCAAAAGGAAGCATTATTCAAGATATTTAAAAGTTTTGAAAATGCTCCTGAGAATTATCATTTGTTATATCAACTTCCAACAGGAGGTGGTAAAACAGTTATATTCTCTGAGATTACTCGTCAGTATTTAAAACATTATCAAAAGAAAGTTTTAATAATGACACACCGAATCGAATTGTGTAAACAAACAGCTAGAATGCTTGGAGAGTTTGGTGTAGAAAATAAAATTATTGACAGTAAAGCGGATTTGAATGATCAGGGAGATTATGATTGTTTTGTTGCCATGGTGGAAACATTAAATAATCGTTTAAATGATGATATTCTTGATATTTCTGATGTTGGTTTAGTCATTATTGATGAGGCACATTACAATTCTTTTACAAAGTTATTTAAGTTCTTCAATAAATCTTTCATTTTAGGTGTAACAGCAACTCCTTTGAGTTCTAACATCAAAATGCCAATGAAAGATAACTACGATCATTTAATCGTTGGTGAAACAATTGCGGCACTTATTGATAATGAATATTTAGCTAAAGCTAATGTGTACTCATATAATGTTGGTTTAACTTCTCTTGAAGTAGGAGCTAATGGAGATTATACTGTAAAATCTTCGGAAGATCTTTATACCAATACAAACATGTTATCTAAGCTTTTACAAGCTTATGAAGAAAGAGCAAAAGGAACTAAAACTTTAATCTTTAATAATGGTATTAATACATCTTTATATGTATACGATACTTTTAAAAGAGCAGGATATCCTATTGCACACTTAGACAATACAAATACTAAGAAGGAAAGAGATGCGATCTTAAAATGGTTTAATCAAACTCCAAATGCTATTATAACATCGGTAAGTATTTTAACTACTGGTTTCGATGAACCTTCAGTTCAGTCTATCATATTAAACAGAGCGACAAAATCGTTAACGTTATATTATCAGATGATTGGTCGTGGTTCTCGTATTATTCCAGGGAAATCTCACTTTAATGTAATTGATTTAGGAAATAACTTCCATAGATTCGGACCTTGGGGTGCTGATTTAGATTGGCAAAAAATGTTTAGAGCTCCAAACTTCTACCTAGATAATCTATTAACAGATGAAGATATTGAGAGTACTTTTAAATATGAATTGCCAGAAGATGTAAGAAAAGAATTTGCAAATACTAAGGAAGAAGATTTATACTTCGACGTTAAAAGAGTATATGTAGATACGATTCAATCTGGTCAAAGTTCTAAGAAAGTATTAGAAAAATCTATCGAACACCATACTCGCATGTGTGTTGAAAATAGTGAAGATGTATTTGATGCATTAATCTTAGCAAAGAAATTAGGAGGAGATATAGACGATAGAATTCACAGATATTCTAAATGTATTTGTAAATCAACTCACAATTTTATTGATTGGCTTCAAGACGATTATAGAAAGAAATTGCATTCTTATATCAGAGCAAACTTTGATGAAGTTTATGAAGATATTTTTGGTCATCCACCACCAGAAGAATAAAATATAAAGCAAATAAAAAACCATTTCTAATTAGAAATGGTTTTTTTGTTTATGTTAAGTATTGTGATTTACTTTTTGAATGGTTTAGCAGGTAAAATTTTACCAGTACATTCTCCAAATCCAATTCTTACTTCATTGTTTTGAGAATAACCTCTCATAATAACAGTATCATGATCGTTAATAAATTTACGCTCACTACCATCATTCATTTTGATAGGATTTTGTCCTCTCCATGTTAATTCCAACATCGAACCAAAACTATCTTCAGTTGGTCCAGAAATAGTTCCACTTCCCATCATGTCACCAGCTTCAACAGGACATCCATTTACTGTATGGTGTGCTAATTGTTGTGCCATTGTCCAATACATATACTTAAAGTTAGAATTACAAACTACAGTTTCTTTCTCGTTTTCTGGCTGAATTGCCATCTGTAAATTAATATCGAAACTGTGTTTACCTTCGTGCTGCAAATAAGGTAATGGTTGTGGTTCTTGTTTTGGGTTATTTACTCTAAAAGGCTCTAAAGCATCTAAAGTAACAATCCAAGGAGAAATTGTAGAAGCAAAGTTTTTACCTAAGAAAGGTCCAAGTGGTTGGTATTCCCATGCTTGAATGTCTCTTGCAGACCAATCATTAAATAAAACTAAACCAAAGATATAATCTTCAGCTTCTTCTACAGCAATACGATCACCCAAATCATTTGATACCGTAGTGATAAACGCCATTTCTAATTCAAAATCTAATAATTTTGAAGGCCCAAAACCTGGTACTCCACCTTCTTCAGTAGGTCTAGATTGACCAATTGGTCTACGAATTGGAGTTCCTGAAGGAATAATAGAAGAACTTCTTCCGTGGTAACCAATAGGAATGTGTAACCAGTTTGGTAATAAAGCGTTTTTAGGATCTCTAAATAAGCTTCCTACATTAGTCGCGTGTTCTTTACTAGCATAAAAATCTGTATAATCTCCAACTTGAACTGGTAAAAGCATTTCGATCTCATCCATTCTAAAGATAATTTTATCTTTATGATCTGCATTATCACGAAGTTTACCGTTCTTAACATCAAAGATATCAGCAATTCTATTTCTAACTAATCGCCAAGTTTTTCTACCATCAGCGATAAAGTCATTTAATGTATCTTGTAAAAAAATATCGTCAGTTAATGGAATACCTTCAAAGTAACCTAATTGATGTAAGGCACCTAAATCAATTGCAAAATCACCAATTCTTGTTCCAATAGTAATAATATCATCACGAGTTAAGAAAACTCCAAAAGGTATATTTTGAATTGGGAAATCTGAAGTTTCTTCAACTTTTAACCACGATTTTCTGTTAGGGTTATTGGCTGTTATTTCCATTTCGTTTTTTAGTTAATTGTTTCATCAAACCTACATATTTTTTCAATTCACAACAAACTTTACAGGCTAAAAAAAGCAGATATTTTTCCTATAAATAAGTTAAAAATAAATATGTTCTTCATTATTAGTGCAATTCAATGTGAAACACTACTTTTGCGGCAAATTAATGTAGCACTATGCAATCCATAAGAAATATAGCAATTATAGCCCACGTAGATCATGGTAAAACTACTTTAGTAGATAAAATTATAGATCAGGCTAAAATATTAGATGAGCGTAAAGAGCGTAAAGATTTATTGTTAGATAACAACGATTTAGAAAGAGAGCGCGGAATTACAATTTTATCTAAAAACGTTTCTGTAAACTATAAAGGAGTAAAAATTAATGTAATCGATACTCCTGGTCACGCCGATTTCGGTGGAGAAGTAGAGCGTGTATTAAAAATGGCAGATGGAGTTTTATTATTGGTAGATGCTTTTGAAGGACCAATGCCACAAACACGTTTCGTATTAGGAAAAGCATTAGAGTTAGGATTAACACCTATCGTAGTAGTAAATAAAGTTGATAAAGAAAACTGTACACCAGATTTAGTACACGAAAAAGTATTCGACTTAATGTTTGCTTTAGAAGCTACAGAAGAGCAATTAGACTTTACAACTATTTATGGTTCTGCTAAGAATGGTTGGATGAGTACAGATTGGCAAGATCAAACTGAAAACATTATTCCTTTATTAGATGCTGTTTTAGAAACTATTCCTGAAGCACCATACAGAGAAGGAACTCCGCAAATGCAAATTACTTCGTTAGATTATTCTTCATTTAAAGGAAGAATTGCTATCGGTAGAGTATATAGAGGAGATTTAGAAAAGAATAAAGATTACATGTTATGTAAAGCTGATGGAACTACAAAGAAAGTTCGTATCAAAGAATTACATGTTTTCGAAGGAATGGGTAAAGTAGAAACTGATAAAGTTCGTAGTGGTGATATTTGTGCTGTTACAGGAATTGATGATTTTGAAATTGGTGATACTATCGCTGATTTAGAAAGTCCAGAAGCTTTACCAAGAATTGAAGTAGATAAACCTACGATGAGTATGTTATTTACAATTAACAATTCTCCTTTCTATGGTAAAGAAGGAAAATATGTAACTTCTCGTCATTTACGTGATCGTTTATATAAAGAAACAGAGAAAAACTTAGCATTACGTATCGAAGATACAGATACAGAAGATAAGTTTAATGTATTTGGTCGTGGTATTCTTCACTTATCAGTTTTAATTGAAACGATGCGTAGAGAAGGATACGAATTACAAGTTGGTCGTCCACAAGTAATTTTAAAAGACATCGACGGAACGAAATGTGAGCCATATGAAACATTAGTAATTGATGTTCCTGAAGAGTTAGCAAGTAAAGCAATTAACTTGGTAACTATGCGTAAAGGAGATTTATTAGTAATGGAGCCAAAAGGAGATTTACAACACTTAGAGTTTGATATTCCTTCAAGAGGTTTAATCGGTTTACGTAATAAATTATTAACTGCAACGCAAGGTGAAGCTATTATCAACCACCGTTTAAGAGGTTATGATGCTTACAAAGGTGAGTTCTCTGATTTAGTAAACGGAGCAATTGTTTCTTCTGAAAGTGGAAAAGCTACAGCTTATGCGATTGATAGATTACAAGACAGAGGAAAGTTCTTTATCGATCCTAACCAAGAAATATATAAAGGTCAGGTTGTTGGAGAAAATGCAAAGCAAGACGATTTAGCTGTAAACTTAATTAAAGGAAAGAAGTTAACTAACGTTCGTGCTTCTGGATCTGATGATGGAGTTAAAATTGCACCGAAAATCGATATGTCTTTAGAAGAGTGTATGGAATATATTAAAGACGATGAGTATTTAGAAGTTACTCCAGAAAGTTTAAGAATCAGAAAGATAAATTTCAGGTAGAAATCTTAAGATATTGTTAAAAACACCCTTTTTTGGGTGTTTTTTTATGTTAAAAGCTGTTTTGTTTATGTTAACATAATAAAAGTTAAACAAAATCGTTATATTTGAACATCACTTAAATTAAACAAGTGATATTTTTTGGCCAAAAAAGTTTTTGTTTATTAAATTTAAGTAAAAGTTAAACAATTAAATTAACCCTAAAAAACAAACTTATAATGTTATTTAAAACAATCAAAAAAGCAGCTATTCTAGGCTTAGTGTTAAGTTTTGGATTATTTACTTCTTGTGATGATGACGATGATACAATGAACGGGGGACAACAAGACGATATTGTACAAATTGCTTCAGCAGATAACAACCTATCAATTTTAGTTCAAGCATTACAAAGAGCAGATTTAGTTTCAGCTTTACAAGCAGACGGTCCATTTACAGTTTTCGCACCTACAAATGCAGCTTTTCAAGCATTATTAGATTCTAAAGCAGAATGGAGTTCTTTAGATGATGTTCCTGTAGATGTTTTGAGAAATGTCTTATTATATCACGTAGTACAAGGAAAAGCATTAGCTCAAAGTTTAACAAATGGTCAAACATTAACAACTTTAAGTCAAGGAACAATCACAATCGATTTATCTAGCGGTACTAGATTTGTAACAGGAGCAGAGCAATCTGTATCTGGAGACACATTTAATATCGAAGCTTCAAATGGTGTAATTCACACAGTAAACGAAGTATTTTTACCAGGTAAAATTCAAGATATTGTTGATTTAGGTGTTTCTACACCAGATTTAAGTTCTTTAGTTGCTGCGTTAGAGAGAGCAGATTTAGTTTCAGCTTTACAAGCAGACGGTCCGTTTACAGTATTTGCACCTACAAATGCAGCTTTCCAAGCGTTATTAGATTCTAACATAGATTGGAATTCTTTAGATGATATTCCTGTTGATGTATTAAAGAATGTATTATTATTCCACGTAATCAGCGGAAAAGTTGAGTCAGGAGATTTATCAGATACGTATGTAAATACATTAGCTGTTGGACCGAATGACGAGCCACTTTCTTTACAAGTAGAAGTTACTGGAGGAATTGAATTCAATGGAGATTCTAAACCAGTTGAAAACTTAATTAATATTTCAGCTACTAACGGAGTTGTACACGTAATTGATAAAGTTATGTTACCACCAAACGTTGTAACATTAGCGTTAAACAATGCTGGTTTTTCAACTTTAGTTGCAGCTTTAACAGATTCTAGACACACAACTGACTTTGTTTCTATCCTTTCAGGAGACGGACCATTCACAATTTTTGCACCAACAAATGCAGCTTTCCAAGCATTACTAGACTCTAACGCAAGCTGGAACTCTTTAGCTGACATTCCAATCGCTACTTTAGATGCAGTTTTAAAGTATCATGTAGTTAGTGGATCAAATGTACAAGCAGATCAATTAATGAACGGAGATGTAACAACTTTAGGGGGAACAATCACTATCGATTTAACTTCTGGAGCGCAAATTAATACATCTAGTTCACAAACCGTTAATATTCTTGTAGGAGCAGCTACAAACGACGTACAAGGTACTAACGGAGTTATTCATGGGGTTGATAAGGTATTATTACCTTAACCTGATATATATATTTACACTTGTTAATAGTAAGAGCTACTCGTTTGAGTAGCTCTTCTTTTTGTTAAATAATAGTAAAGTTTTATTAAAGCTATTTTTTCGATAGTTGGTGGTATGTTTTTTGTTTCAAAAATGTAGAAACCAATTAAATGAAAAATTATGAAAAAAAGTAACTATTTATTTTTAATGATGCTGTTAACAATTTTAATTCAAGGTTGTTATGGATATAGACCTTCAGTTGAATATACAGCATTTAAAAATGAAGATTGCGAAGAAAAACACCAATCACTATACCTGTTTTTTGATGGTGAAGAAATTGCCTTTGAGTATGAAAAATTAGGTTTGGTAGAAGTAGAAGGCGAGCAATTTGCTTCAAATACCGAAGCTTTAAACAAACTGAAACAAAAAGCATGGGAAAACTGTGCAAATGGTTTAATTAAAATTGAAACAGGTTATAAAGATAGAGAACGAGGTGTTGCTTTTGTAGAGGAAACCGAAGAAGTTTACAGCGCTAAATTTTACAAAGCAATAGCTGTAAAAATTCTAGTTGATGATGATTTTAGAGCTAAATACGGAGGTGGAGTTGAAATCAATCTAAAGGAGTAGTAATTTTTAAAATAGCTGTTGCGAATATTTAATATCTTTGCCGAATGAATGAATTCGGACAACTTTTTCAGGCTTTAAAAGAAGCAATTTCAAACGATAATTTTGTAAAGTTAACATTGAGTAAACCTATAAGCAAAAGCTTTAATTTACCTAATGTTTATGTACGATTGGTGAATATCAAAAACCAAAAACAATTACAGTTTACGTATCGATATAACACGAACGATCAAACAAAAAATTATAGTGTAGAAGAAGCTTGTGAAGAGTTAGAAACATTGTTATTAGAAAAATTCAAAGCAGCTACTTTATTTACTTTGGAATCGGACTTGTTAGTTATGATTTCTAAGAAGAAAAAAGTAAGTTACAGAACTACTGCACCAAGTTTTAAAAATAAACTTCCCGAAATTCACGATAAACCTAAAGAAAAGAGAATAAATCTTTCAAGTAGCTATTTACAATTTCTAGGAATTATAGATAAGAGCAGTAAAGTAATTCCTAAAATGGCTGATAAATATCGACAGATTAATAAATATTTAGAAGTAATCGAAAGTTTAATTGCTTCTTTAGATATGAACAAAAAGCTACAAATTGTTGATATGGGTTCTGGTAAAGGCTATTTAACTTTTGCTTTATACGATTACCTAGTCAATTTAAAAGGGTATAATGTTTCTATTACAGGAATTGAACTCAGAGAATATCTGGTAGATTATTGTAATGATATTGCTAAAAAAAGTGGTTTCGATCAGTTAAACTTTATTGCGCAGCGTATACAAGAATACGACAACGATAAAATTGACATTTTAATTGCTTTACATGCGTGCGATACTGCTACAGATGATGCGATTTACAAAGGTTTAATGGCAAAATCTGAATTAATCATTTGTGCGCCGTGTTGCCATAAACAAGTGCGTCAGCAAGTAAAAGGAAGAGAGCAGGAGAGTCCGTTATTAAAATATGGAATTTTTAAAGAGCGTCAATTCGAAATGATTACCGATACCATTCGTGCATTAATTTTAGAAAAATTCAACTACAACACTAAAGTTTTCGAATTTATTAGCAGTGAACATACACACAAAAACGTAATGCTGATTGGTAGTAAATCAAGCAAAAAGAAAGATATAGAAAGTATCGATAAAAAAATAGAAAGTTTAAAAGAGTTGTATCATATCGATCATCATTATTTAGAAACGTTGTTGTAGTAGGTTATTTTATAATCTATTGTCAAATCGAAGCCTGAGAAAAGGAATTTCAAGCAGATATGATGACATTATTTTGAAAAACGTCATCGCGAATGTAGTGTAACGGAATGAAGTGATCTGATATTCGATAAGTAGTTTACTTCTTTCGCTATCGCTTCATCGTAATGACGAAAAGATAAACATGTCAATGGTGGTAAAATTACTTGTAATGTAATGAAGAATAATTTTGTACTTCGACTATTGCTCAGCAGAACTATCGAGAAGTTCTAGTTACACAAACTGTTCTCGATATATTTTTTACTACGTTTACACTCCATAAAAAACACTCGAACTGACATATATTTGTAAATTGATATGTATTTATGGAAAAGAAAACTTTAACAAAAGAGCAATTATCCAAACGTTTTTTTAGACGATTAAAAGACTATAGAAATAGTCGTAAGTTGATCTTTTTTGATGAAGTTGATTTTAAACAGACTAATCTACAGGTACAAATCAATGAAGACGACGTTCCTATTGCATTACTAAAACTTAAGAATTCTGAACAAATTCTAATCACTATTCGAGCTTTATATCACATTAAAAAATCTGTAGTAACAAAAATTGAAGCAAAAGATCTAGAAGAATGTAAATATCTACCTCATGAAAATGCTTTTGAACTTCGACAAAAATCGCTATATCATAAATTAAAAAACAAGTTTGAACTTACTTTTTTAATTGGAAAAGTTCAAATACAAACCAAAAACAATTCGTTTATTGATTTGTATATGACCAGAGCTAAATATTTGTTTGTCTTAACAGGGATGATTAAAATGCTTAGGGATTATAGTTTCTACAAGATAAGTTAAATGTAATGATTTAATTTCTTGTGTAAAATTAAAAGTTGTATGTTTATTTTTATGATTAAAAATTGATACTTGTAGAATAGATAATAAAAAAAACAAACAATTATTTGTGTGATTCTTGCTCTTTCCCAAACTCTTCAAGTAAATTACTCATATTGATGTGGTAATCATCATTTATTTTTTTATATTTAGTTAAATAACTAATATTTTCAAAAAGAACATCTACAAATTTTTCTATATACTTATCGTCTTTAAAAAACTGTTCTAAAAGATTTTTATTCTCGTTTTGTTTTTCAAAGAATTCACTTAGTAAAATATCAATTTTAGATATTATTATAGATTGTTTTTTTTCGTCTTTTATAAATAACTCATTCTTTTCTGAAGCAACTTCATCAATTTGAGATATTTCTTTACTTTTTATTTCATTAAATTTCTCATAATATTTTAAACCTATTTTATCCTCTGAGTCAATAAATGTTAAAATATTATCTATTAGTGATTTTGTTTTACTGTTAAACGAAATGTCATTCTCGAGTATTAAAAGTACTTCATTTGTTAAGGATCCGTAACCTACATTAAGATTCATCATTGAAAAGTGCTCGATTAATCTTGAAGGTGTATACATGAACCATTGGGTACAACCTTTATTTACTTCAAAATATTTTTTTCTTATAGAGATTAACGAAAAATCCCAAGTACAAAAAATAGGTTCAATAGGATTTATTTCAATATTGTTATCAGCTAATCTCTCAAACATTTTACTATCATTCGTAATAGCTTTTAAGGATTTATTCTCTTGAGAATTTTCAGCGATTAGATGTTGTGTTTTAGATATATCATAACTTGGTAAGTTTTCAACATTTATTTTAAGATGTTCTAGTATACCAATGATTTGTTTTTCTATCCCACTTGTATGATTGTATGCTTGCTTAGTGATACCAAATCTTTTAAGAAATGTTTTAAAATCTTCTGAGTTTTCTAATAAATCATTATCATGTAGATGGATATAAAACTTATATATAGCATTATTAGTTTCACTTATTAAATATTTATGTTTTCCTTCTGTTAATGGGATAAGTTTATATGCATATTTAAATAAATTAGAAGTTTCAATAACGTATTGATATATCGTTTTCAAATCTAATGACTTTGCATAAGAAAACTTAAAAAATTGATTAATGATTTTATACCTAGGGTTATCATATTTAAAATCTATATTGTAAGAGTTAAGAACTAAAAAAACTAATACATTAGTGTCAATGAAAATACTTTTATTGTTGTGATGTTGTTGAATGTAATCTTGTAAATTATCAAGAGAGTTTACTTTTGTATAAGCAGAACCTGAAGCTATTATAGATATTAATTCGTTATTATCAATAATTTCAGATAATGATTCTATCAATGCATCAATATTGTATTTTTCTTCATCAACAATAGTTTCTAAATAAGATTTAAAATGATTTACTTTTTTTTCAAAACTTTTAAAATCTGACTTTCTTTCAATAAGTTCATTATAAGTATCCGAATAACGAGATTCACTTAATGAAAATATTTGTTTAAGGATCTCATCTATTTTATTTTCTATATTATACTGACATAGAATATTAGTTACAGACTTCCTAAGATGAGATTCATGTTCATTTAGAGTTTGATGTAATTCGCTAATTCTTTTATTTTCCGAATCACTTATTTTTAAAAAAGAGTTATTAATTTTTATATAATTTTTAGTTTGTAACTTTTTTAAAAAAACATCATAATAATGCTCACCGATTGTTGATTCAAAATTCAAATTTATAGCCTTTAAAACTCCAACTTTGCTGGTTTCACCTTGTTTGAAAAGAAGATTTATTACGTAGGATTTAATGATGTTAAATTTAATGTCATTTGAAGTTCCTATAGTCATTAAATCATAATAAGTTCTGGAGTTTACATTATTAAATTTATTATTTTGAAAATCAGATTCTGATATTTTATTCTTGTCAAGAAGTAACTTTTTAAGTTCAGAAGTAATCATTGCTTCAGAAGCTATATCTTCAGCTGAGTAAATATTTAGTTTCAAAGAATAATTTGTAGTTGCCAATTTACGATATTCTACCTTTTTTTGTTGAGTAATTTTTTTGGAATAAAAATAGAGAACCTTGCTAGGCATATTTTTATCCTTTACATTTTTTTCTGCTTTCTGTAAATCTGATTTTAACTTATTTAGAAATCTAGATTCTTTAGTAGTGGTAGCTTGATATTGATAATTAATTTTTTCATAATCTCTAGCTATTAAATCTACACCTGAATCATTTGTCCCATCAACTATAGATATTCCTTTATTACCTTCTATTTCAGTTATAAAGTAAAGAGCTATTTCATTTAATTCTTTATCATTTAGAGATTCAACAAGTTTTGTATTAAAAGAAAGTTCAGACATATTTAAAGTAGTTTGTTACAAGTGATATATTTTTTTGAATAAAATTTATAAGAATCTAACTTTTTGATACTAATTTTTTAGTTAGACGAATTTAGATTTTTTATAATTGAGATTATCATCTATTGAGTCTAATTTGTTTTTTTAAGTAGTTAGAATTTTATCTATAAATCAGAAAAAATAAAGGAATAGGAGGGTTTGTCTATTGCTTTTTCATTTTCTAGTTGCCAAATAAAAAGAAAGTCTACATTAAAAACAAAAGGATACCCGTAAAGAAATGAGAAAGGGGAAAAACACTCTTTTTTGTTTTTGTAGAAAAATAAACTAGAAGATTACTTCATTTCACCCATTCGAAATTTCTCTGGGTTCATTCGTAATGACGTTAAATTAGAAATACCTTTTTATTGTCATTGAGAGCGAAATTTAATGCAGAGAAGCAATCTGTTTATTGGTTTTATCCTTAGTATTGATGTAAAAAAATAGTTTATTAAAAAGAAAATTCTATTTAGCAAAGCTTGTCTTGAGCGACAGTAGAAAGATTCGTAATGATGTTAGGTTAGA
Organism: uncultured Tenacibaculum sp.; assembly: GCF_947495995.1. Taxonomy (GTDB): domain Bacteria; phylum Bacteroidota; class Bacteroidia; order Flavobacteriales; family Flavobacteriaceae; genus Polaribacter. Next base: position 636,417 of record NZ_CANMAX010000002.1, on the reverse strand, counting down.
AATACTTTTTTTATCGTCATTGCGAGCGAAATTTAATGTAGCGAAGCAATCTGTATATTGGTTTCAAAGAAACCTTATTCATTGTCAATTTGTTCAATCATTTCTAAAGCTTCTTTCCTTGGAGGATATAGTTTTGAAACAAGAAAACCTACAAGCATAGACACTAAGAAAGAAGGAAACAATACATCAACAGCAACAAAATATGCACCAATAGTTTCAATTTCTTTAAAAACAAAATTAAATAACATTACGGCTACAAATCCAGAAATCATTGAAGCAATAGCTCCTTTTTCCGAATATCCTTTCCAGAAAAGTGTAAGGATAATTACAGGACAAAAAGTGGCGGCAATTCCAGACCAACCAAATATGATAACCCAGAATATTTGTCGATCAGGAGAAACGTAGTTCATAATTAAAGCAATAACTAAAGCAGAAAAAGCCATAATTATTGTAGATGTTCTAGAGAACTTAGTAAGGTTTTCATCTTTAATATCGGGTCTAAATATTTTTTGATAAAAATCGCGAGTAATGGCACTTGAAGCCAATATTAATAAAGAATCAATTGTAGACATAATCGCTGATAAAACAATAGCGATAAAAAGAGCAACTAAAACTGTTGGTAAAAACGATTCTGTAATCATACTTAAAACATCTTCTCCATTATTTCCTAAAACTGCCTCTGGATCTTGTCCATTCGTTGTAAAATAAATACGCGCCAAAATTCCTATAGTCACAGCGGCGGTATCTGTTAACAAAGTAAAAATACAAGCAACCCATTTTCCTTTATCAATTTCTTTTTTGTTTTTAATCGACATGAATCGTACATAAACTTGAGGTGAACCTAAGAAACCAAGACCAATCATAGAAAACCCAAGAATAGTAAAAAGGTTCATCCAACCGTCAGAACTTCTACCCATAATATTGGTCAAGGTAGGATCTATAGCATTCAGTCCAGCGGTAATTCCAGCACCTTGATCCATAGAAAACCAAACAACGATAGGAAGTAATACTAAACCGAAGAACATCAACAATCCTTGAAAAAAGTCTGACCAAACTGCAGCAACAAATCCGCCAAAAAAGATATAAGCAAGCACAATGAAAAAACCAATTAAAGCTCCTAGTTTATAATTAATGCCAAGCATAGATTCAAAAGCTACACCTGTTACATCTATTTGAGAAGCTACATAAATAACAATAAAGACAACCAAAACAGAAGCTGCAATTATCCTCAACGTATGTGTAGATGTTTTAAAATGACTTTGCAAATAATCTGGAATTGTGATGGCACCAAATGCATCTGACCTTTTTTTGAAACGTTTTGCCATAAATTGCCAAGAAATAAAAACCCCCAACAATTCTCCTAGTACAACCCAATAAGCAGAATATCCAGCTATAGCTCCCATTCCTGTTAATCCAATTAATAACCAACCAGATTCACCTGTGGCTCTAGCCGAAAAAGCAACCGCCCAAAATCCCATTTTTTTTCCACCAACATAGTAATCACTCATTCCTTTTATTTTGCGAGAAGCTAAAATTCCAATTAGAAACAGAATTCCAACATAAACAGCCAGTACAGCTATTTTAATTACTAAATTTTGGTCTACCATAATGAATTTGTTTTTTTGATTTTATGTTGATGAGTTTCTAAAAAAGAAGAAAATACGATTTTTTAACGATCTTCAAAATAGATAAAATTTAATGAATTTTTAAGTGTTTTTAATGTTTTAACTAAAAAAAGACTTTAAAAATGCTCAATTTTATTATTTTTATGCGAATCTTGATTTGCGACACTTATCAATATAAATAGGGCAAGGAAACGTTCTTGGATTTGCAAATCAACCCTAAAAAAACAAAAGATTTGAATCAAAATCAAAAACCTTCTCAGAAGGAACTTCAAACTTTAGATGATTTAGTAACAGCTCTTTCAGAGGAAGAGAGGACGACTATAAATCACATAATACGCTCAATTAATATTAACCCCAAGGACATAGAAAAATATACTTCATGGTCTGAGGATTGCTACACGAGAAATTGCATAATAAACAATGAAAAGTTTGAATTAATCTTAATTTGCTGGTGTAAAGGTCATAAAACGCCTATTCACGATCATGGTGGTCAAGAATGTTGGGTGAAAGTTATAGAGGGTGAATTGGAAGAAGTAATTTATAAAAAGAATGAGAATGATGAGTTGATAGCAATAAGGTCATCAAAATCAAAAGCGAATCAAGTTACTTATATGAAAGACTTTATGGGATTTCATAGTTTAGAAAATATATCCCCAAACAGAAGCATAACCCTTCATTTATATGCAAAACCTATACGAAAATGCAATATTTTTAATGAAGATTTAAAGAAGTTTGTAAGTAAGGAGATGAATTACGACACAGTTGCAAATTATATAAAAAAATAAAATAGTATATGTCTACAATAAAAAATGATTTAAAGTTATTCAATGAACTTGCAGAAGTTTTATTGAATGAAGAACAGCAGAATCCTGTTGCGGAAAGAATAGAAGCAAATCAATTATATGAGACTATTGATTTATCTTTACGTGATACTGCAATGGTTGATGATGATTTTAAATCGTTATTACAAGATGTGTTAGTTTCCACACCAAAAACTGCAACTAGTTTATTTTTCAATCAACTTTTTGGAGGAAGACAACCCAAAGCTGTTTTGGGAGATTTATTGGCTGTTTTATTAAATAACAGCATGTATACATATAAAGTTGCAGGTCCTCAGGTAGGTATAGAACAAGAAATTATTAGAAAATCTTGTAATTTAATTGGTTATGGTTCGAATAGTAACGGAACTTTCCCAACAGGAGGATCTATGAGTAATTATATGGCCTTAGTTATGGGGCGCGATGCAAAAGATCCTTCATGTCGTTTTGATGGAATGAGAAAACCTTTAATTATTTACACATCTATTGAATCTCATTACTCTAATGCTAAAAATGCAAGTTTTGCAGGAATTGGTAGAAATAATATTCGATATATAGAAGTTGATAGCGAAGGAAAAATGATTCCTGAAAAGCTAGAAGAACAAATTAAAGAAGATATTAAAAATGGCGGTATTCCAACATACGTAAATGCAACTGCAGGAACTACAGTTTTAGGTGCTTTTGATCCTATTGATAAAATTGCAGATATTACTGAAAAGTACGATATCTGGCTGCATGTAGATGGAGCTTATTGTGGAAGTGTTATGTTTAGTGAAAAATACAAACACCTTATAAAAGGAGTAGAAAGATCTAATTCTTTTAGCTACAATGCTCATAAAATGTTAGGAACTCCTTTAACATGTTCTATTCTTTTAGTAAATGATAAAAAACATTTACACAATTCTTTTAGTAATGATGCGAGTTATTTGTATCAAACAGATGGTGATGATTTTAACTTAGGGAAAACTTCTTTTCAATGTGGAAGAAGAAATGATGCTTTAAAGTTTTGGACACTTTGGAAATCTATAGGAACAAATGGGTTAGAACAAATTGTAGATAAACAATTAGAATTGGCCAAAGTTGCAGTTGATTATATTAAAAACAATCCTGACTACACGTTGTACAGTTATGACGATTCTATTTCTGTTTGTTTTAATTACAAGGATGTAGATCCCGTTGCTTTATGTACTGCCTTATATGAAAATCAAGAAACTGTTGTTGGTTTTGGCTCGTTTAATGAAGATACTTTTGTAAGATTTGTGACAATTAATGCAACTAATAGTAAAAATGATATTTTGAATTTTTTCAAAGTTCTAGAAAACTTTGTAGCTAATACATCAGTATTAAAAACTACATCAGCACTAAATACATAAACCACGCTTCAACCAGTTAAATAAAGATTCTTTATTTTGAAATAAAAGAACATCTGTAAAGATGTATTTATATTGTCTGATGGTAGTTTAGCCTATAAAAAAAAGAAAAGAGATTGATTTTTATAAATCAATCTCTTTTAATGCTTTAATATTATTACGTTCTAAGAAAGCATCAATAGTTTCAAAATGCTCAATCACACGTTGATCTTTAAATTCAAAAACTTTCTGAGATAAACCTTGTAAGAAATCACGATCGTGAGAAACCAAAATTAAAGTACCATCGTAATCTAATAAGGCTTCTTTAATCACATCTTTCGATTTTAAATCTAAGTGATTCGTAGGCTCATCTAAAATTAATAAGTTCACTGGCTCCAATAATAATTTTACCATCGCCAAACGCGTTCTTTCACCACCAGAAAGTACTTTTACTTTCTTTTCTAAATCGTCTCCACTAAACATAAAACGACCTAAAATATTCTTAATCTGTGTACGAATATCACCTTCTGCAACTTCATCAACCGTTTGGAAAATCGTCAATTCAGGATCTAATAACGAAGCTTGATTCTGAGCGAAATACCCAACTTTAGCATTATGTCCTAATCCACCTTCACCTTCAAAATCAATTTCTCCCATAATAGCTTTAATCATGGTCGATTTTCCTTCACCATTTCTACCCACAAAAGATACTTTTTCACCACGAGCAATAGCAAAACTAGCTTCTTTAAATACCACATGATCTCCATAAGCTTTTGTCAGTTCACTAACTTTAACCGGATAATCACCAGATCTTGGAGAAGGAGGAAAGCGTAATTTTAATGCAGAAGTATCTACTTCATCAATTTCTACAGGAACTAATTTTTCTAACATTCGCTCACGAGAAGCTACTTGGTTGGTTTTAGAATACGTTCCTTTAAATCGCTCTATAAATGCTTTGGTTTCTGAAATAAATTTTTGTTGTTCTTCGTAAGCTTTTAATTGATGTGCTCTACGTTCTTTTCGTAACTCTAAATAATGTGAATAATTCGCTTTATAATCGTGAATTGTTCCCATCGTAACTTCTATGGTACGATTGGTAATATTATCAATAAACGCTTTGTCGTGAGAAATAACAACAACAGCTTTTGCTTTGTTTAATAAGAAGTTTTCTAGCCAAATTACAGATTCAATATCAACGTGGTTTGTAGGCTCATCTAGTAGAATTAAATCTGGTTTTTGTAATAAGATTTTAGCCAATTCAATACGCATACGCCAACCACCACTAAATTCAGAAGTTGCCCTGTCGAAATCTTCAGGTTTAAAACCTAAACCTTTTAAAGCTTTTTCAACTTCAGCTTCATAATTAATTTCTTCTAAAGCATAGTATTTCTCACCTAAATCAGAAACACGTTCTATAATTTTCATATACGCTTCAGATTCGTAATCGGTACGCGTTTCTAATTGCTTGTTTAAATCATCCATTTCAGCTTTCATATCAAAAACTGATTTAAATGCTTTTGAAGCTTCTTCTTTTACAGTACAATTATCTTCAATTAGTAAATGCTGAGGAAGGTAAGCGATCACTGTGTCTTTAGAACAACGAACTCCACCTTTTGTTGGAGAAGTTAATCCGGCAATAATCTTCATCATTGTAGATTTTCCTGCTCCATTTTTTCCCATTAAAGCAATTTTATCATTTTCATTAATCACAAAAGAAACATCGCTAAATAAGGCACTTCCGTTAAACTCAACCGTTAATTGATCTACTGATATCATATGGACTTCGTATTATTAAGCTGCGAAAATACTAATTTGTGATAAGCAGATATAACGATTAAAAATAAAAATGAATTCATTTAAAAAATGGTTAACATTATTAAACACATTTTTGTTAATTTGTGAGAGATGACATATTGTTATCTTTTTAATAACCTCAAATTAATTTAATATGATTAAAAACATTTCAAAATTAGGAAAGCACTTAGACAAATCTGAACAAAAGTCTATCAAAGGAGGATATCGTTGTACTCCATATGACTGTTGGGTACGTTATGGAGGACAATTTCTTACTCCAGAAAACTTCTTTTGCCAAGGAGATGCTTGTGGTTTAAAAGCAATTTAAAAATAATACAAAAGCGAGTTAAACTCGCTTTTTTTGTTTTAGTTATGAAAAGACGCTTACATAACCCAAAATACAGTTCACTCATTTTATCATTTTCGTTAATCACTAAAAAAATATAGCTAAATAAGGCACTTCCATCAAACTCAACCGTTAATTGACCTACTGATTTCATAGTGTTTTTATAATTGCGTGAAAATAATGATTTTGGTAATTATCGATTAAGGAATACAATGGGTTTATTTAAAATTTTTACGTTTGTTCTTCTAAAAGTTTAATTTTAGAAAAAGTAAAAGCTATGATACAAATGCTTAAATATATTATCACATTCTTGATTATCATATTAGTAAGTAACGACATAATTGCACAAAATTCAGAATTAGTGCTAACTATAGAGAGTAAGTTTACTTCTCTTTTAAAGAATAAACGATTTAAGAATAATGAAGGTCGTTTTATAAATGAAGCAAGAAAAGAGTTCCTTTCTCATTTAAAAATTGACAATGATATTAAAGGGAATTTAGTTGAAACATTCGATGCAGAAATACCTTCAAGATTATATTTAGCAATTATAATGTATGATGATATGATTTTCATATTTGAAAAAGGAATAAAAGATGGTGAAATTGAATCAGGAAAGCTTACTAAAATTGATAAAGATGATTTTGTAAATAATTATCCAGCATTATCATGTGTTTTATTTGAAATGGAAAAACCAGTACCGAATAAAATTAAGGGTAAAAAGAGAGAAGGAAGTTATCATTTTAGAATATACCTAACTAAAATATTAAACTTAAAAAAGGTGTTTACGTATATCCCTGATGATATTTGTGTTAATTTGTAAAGATGATTTTTTTGTTAAAATAGAAGTAATAAAACAAGTATTTGTTTAAAATTTAAATATTTGAGATTTTATTTGGAGGATAACTAAAATATCTCATACATTTGCACCCGTAAAACAATTACAATGACATTTATTCAATTACATCATCATCATCATCACATTTGCACTCAGGCGAATTGATAATGATATGTATGTAATTAACAATCATAAAATTTAAAATCCGTTTGAGTAAGTCAAGCGGATTTTTTAGTTTTATAAACTATTTAAAATCTAAAGATTTACTCAAACAACAACACAAACTTAAAAAATGAGTAAATTAAGATTAGCAGTTCAAAAATCAGGTAGATTAAACGAAGAATCCCTTAAACTTTTAAAAGCAATTGGTATTTCTATTGACAATGGAAAAGATCAATTAAAAGCTTCAGCTAGAAATTTCCCTTTAGAGGTTTTCTTTTTACGTAATGGTGATATTCCACAATACTTAAGAGATGGCGTTGTAGACATTGCTATTATTGGAGAAAACTTAATTGTTGAGAAAGGAGAAAGTATCGAAGTAGTTGAAAAATTAGGTTTTTCGAAATGTAAAGTTTCTATCGCTGTTCCAAAAACATCAAACATTTCAAGTTTAAAAGAATTAGCAGGAAAACGTATTGCTACTTCGTATCCAAAAACTGTAGAAAAGTTCCTAGAAAAAGAGGGAATTACAGCTAATTTACACATTATTAACGGATCTGTAGAAATTGCACCAAATATTGGTTTAGCAGATGCAATTTGTGATATTGTATCGAGTGGAAGTACATTATTCAAAAACAATTTAAAAGAGATTGAAGTTTTATTAAAATCGGAAGCTGTTTTAGTAAAGTCGCCAAAACTATCTGATGAGAATGAAGCAATTTTAAAGAAAATACAGTTCAGATTACAATCAGTTTTAAAAGGTAGAGAGAATAAGTACGTGTTATTAAATGCACCGAACGATAAGTTAGAAACAATTACTAAGATTTTACCAGGAATGCGTAGTCCTACTATTTTACCATTAGCACAAGAAGGATGGAGTTCTGTACACTCAGTAATTAATAAAAACGATTTCTGGGATGTAATTGATGAATTACGTGAAGCAGGAGCTGAAGGAATTCTAGTTTGTCCGATCGAAAACATGGTACAATAAAAATTTACCGTCATTCTGAAGGAGTTGTGCGACTGAAAGAATCTCTTTAATACTAGTAGATTGCTTCTTTGCACTGCGTTCCAATCGCAATGACATAAAATATATCACAAAGATGAAATTATATAATAATCCAGATCAGAAAGAGTGGCTAGACTTGTGTAAAAGAGCACAGTTTGATAAATCTACATTAGATGAAGCCGTTACTAATATTCTGGAAGATGTAAAAGAAAATAAAGATGCAGCTTTATTCAAATATGCTGAACGTTTTGATGGAGTAAAGTTAACTTCTTTAACTGTAACTCAAGAAGAAATTAAAGCTGCAGCAAATGAAGTATCTGAAGATTTAAAACAAGCAATTGTTTTAGCGAAAAATAATATTGAAAAGTTTCACGAATCTCAGAATGAAGCTCCACAAAAAATAGAAACTACCAAAGGTGTAGAATGTTGGAGAAAATCTGTTGGAATTGAAAAAGTTGGTTTATACATTCCTGGTGGAACAGCACCGTTATTTTCAACAATTTTAATGTTAGCAATTCCTGCTAAAGTTGCAGGTTGTAAAGAAATTGTGTTATGTACGCCACCAAACAAAGAAGGAAAGGTTAATCCAGCTATTTTATACACTGCAAATTTAGTTGGTGTAACTCGAATTTTTAAAGTTGGAGGAGCACAAGCAGTTGGAGCTATGACTTACGGAACAGAAACTATTCCACAAGTATATAAAATTTTTGGACCAGGAAATCAATACGTTACCAAAGCGAAAGAATTAGCACAACAATCAGGAGTTGCTATTGATATGCCAGCCGGACCAAGTGAAGTGTTAGTCATAGCAGACGAAACTTGTAATCCTAGTTTTGTTGCAGCAGATTTATTATCGCAAGCTGAACACGGAGTAGATAGTCAAGTGATTTTATTATCAGACAGTGAGACTGTAATTTCAGAAGTGAACAAAGAAGTAGAAAAGCAATTAGCAGCATTACCAAGAAATGAAATTGCTCAAAAAGCTTTAGAAAATAGTAGGTCATTATATTTTTCTGATATGAATACTTGTATCGAGTTTAGTAATGAATATGCACCAGAACACTTAATCATTGCTTCAGAAAAAGCTGATGATTTCATTGATAAAATAACTAACGCAGGTTCTGTTTTCTTAGGAAATTATAGTTGTGAAAGTGCTGGAGATTATGCTTCAGGAACAAATCACACATTACCAACTTACGGTTATGCGAAGAATTATAGTGGAGTTTCGTTAGACAGTTTTGTAAAGAAAATTACATTTCAAAAGTTATCTAAAGAAGGAATAAATAACATTGGTAATGCGATTGAATTAATGGCGGAAGCAGAAGGTTTGCAAGCGCACAAAAATGCAGTAACGTTACGATTAAATTCTATTAAAAGTTAAATTGTCACCTCGAGCATTATCGAATCAAAATAATATTTTTGATGAAGATAACTTACGTAGTAAGTCGAGAGGTTATTAAGATCTCGACTCCGCTCGATCTGACATATCAAGTGAATAATGAAAACAATCAATTTAAAAAATATAGTTAGAGAAAACATTTTAAATCTAACACCATATTCATCAGCAAGAGACGAATTTAAAGGAGCTGCAGATGTATTTTTAGATGCGAATGAAAATCCTTACGGAACATTAAATCGTTACCCAGATCCACACCAAAGAGAAATCAAGCAAAAGTTAGCGAAAATCAAAAACGTTGAAGCGAGTCAAGTTTTCATAGGAAACGGAAGCGATGAAATTATCGATTTAGCTTACAGAATCTTTTGTAAACCAGGTGTTGATAAAGCATTAACATTCTCACCAACTTACGGAATGTACGATGTTTCTGCAGGAATCAATAATGTAGAATTAATTAAACAGCCATTAATTAATGATTATCAGATCAATTTAAATCAATTACAACCGTATTTAGATGATCCGAAAGTGAAAATTATTTTTGTGTGTTCACCGAACAATCCTACAGGAAATTCTTTCAATATAGGAGATGTAGAATACATTCTAGATAATTTTGATGGTATTGTTATTATAGATGAAGCGTATATCGATTTTAGCGAACAAGCATCATTTGTTAGTAAAATTAACGATTACGAAAACTTAATTGTTAGTCAGACATTCAGTAAAGCTTGGGGATTAGCAGGAGTTCGCGTTGGAGCAGCTTATATGAATGAAAAATTAATGGATTTATACAAACGTGTAAAACCGCCATATAATGTAAGTGTTTTAAATCAAGAAGCTGTTTTAGAATCATTAAACGCTTATGAATTAGTACAAGCTAACATTAAAGTAATCTTAGAAGAACGAGAAAATTTAAGAGAGAAATTAGCAGCATTAAAGATTGTAAATAAAATTTACCCTACAGATGCTAACTTTTTATTAGTAAATGTAGATAATGCGGATAAAACGTATGATTATTTAATCGAAGAAAAGGTAATCATTAGAAACCGCAATAAAGTAGTTAATAACTGTATTAGAATCACGGTAGGAACACCTGAGGAAAACGAGAGATTAATCGAATCATTAAAAGAATTAAGTTAGCTGTCACTTCGAGCGGAGTCGAGAAGTTATTGAGGTCTCGACTCCGCTCGACCAGACATTTTAAAACGAAAATAAAGTGAGCAAAAAAGTATTATTTATAGATAGAGACGGAACTTTAGTAATAGAACCACCAATCGATTATCAATTAGATAGTTTAGAAAAATTAGAGTTTTATCCGAAAGTATTTCGTTACATGGCTAAAATAGCTGAAGAGTTAGATTACGAATTGGTAATGGTAACAAATCAAGATGGATTAGGAACAGATTCTTTTCCTGAAGATACATTTTGGCCTGCACAAAATAAAGTGATTACAGCTTTTGAAAGAGAAGGAGTTGTATTTTCTGAAGTAGTAATTGATAAAACTTTTGCTCATGAAAATGCACCGACTCGTAAGCCAAGAACCGGATTATTAACACATTATTTTTCTGAAGAATATGATTTAGAAAATTCTTTTGTGTTAGGTGATCGTATTACAGATATGGAGTTAGCAAAAAACTTAGGAGCAAAGGGAATTTACTTATCTGAGAATCCAGAATTAGGAGTAGAAGAAATCGAAGCTTCGAAACAAGAAATTTTTAATAGTATTGCTTTAACAAGTACAGATTGGAAGGAAATTTACGAGTTTTTAAAGTTAGAAGATCGTGTTACAGAGATTACAAGAAATACGAACGAAACTAAAATTTATATCAAACTGAATTTAGATGGTTCTGGTAAGAATGATATTGATACAGGATTAAAGTTTTTCGATCACATGTTAGATCAAATCGGTCGTCATGGAGCAATGGATTTAACAATCAAAGTAGATGGAGATTTAGAAGTAGATGAACATCATACTATCGAAGATACCATGATTGCTTTCGGAGAATTATTCAATAAAGCTTTAGGAAGTAAATTAGGTATAGAGCGTTACGGTTTCTGTTTGCCAATGGACGATTGTTTAGCGCAAGTTGCTGTTGACTTTGGAGGAAGAAACTGGTTAGAATGGGATGCAGAGTTTAAGCGTGAGAAAATAGGTGATATGCCAACAGAAATGTTTTTCCACTTGTTTAAATCATTTACAGACGGAGCGAAATGTAATTTAAATATTAAAGCAGAAGGTGTAAACGAACATCACAAAATAGAAGGTATTTTTAAAGCCTTTGCTAAGGCAATGAAAATGGCTGTTAAGCGCGATGCGAATAAAATGTTTTTACCTTCTACAAAAGGAATGTTATAAGACTCTAAAATATGGCATATTATGCAGATATTTATGTGATAAAAAAGAATAGATCAAAAAAAGATGGATTAAAATTCTTAAATTATTTTTTACCAAATAGAAAGGAAAGTAGTGATGAATATTTAATCCCTCAATTTTCAAAAAAACCTATTCAAACATTCCATAGAGTAGAAGATTTAATGGATTTTTTAGAGTTACATAAAAATTATGCACAGGCTATTTATTGGTCTAATTCTGATAATAAAAATCCGAATGCTCACGGAATGCTTTTCTATACAGAAGATGGCTGTATGATTTTTGGGATTTCTAGGGATATGAATGAGATTAAGTCAAATAGAAAGCCTGAAAAATGTCTGGAAGAAATGCAAGAGTTTTTAGAAACAAATATTGGGTATATAACATATGAAACTCCTCCTGAAGACACATATGAAGAGTTCTTAAATAAAATAAAAAAATAGTAAACATGAAACTAGTAATCATAGATTACGGAGCAGGAAATATAAAAAGTATTCAATTTGCTTTTAAGCGTTTGGGAGTAGATGCTGTGTTAACCAATAACGTAGCAGAAATTCAGAATGCAGATAAGGTGATTTTCCCAGGTGTAGGTGAAGCAAGTTCTGCAATGCAAAAACTAAGAGAAAGCGGATTAGATAAAGTGATTCCAACTTTAAAACAGCCTGTTTTAGGAATTTGTTTAGGAATGCAGTTAATGTGTAATTCTTCAGAAGAAGGAAATACAAAAGGTCTAGGTATTTTCGATGTCGATATCAAACGTTTTTCTAATGAAGTTAAAGTTCCACAAATGGGATGGAACACGGTAACAGATTTAAAGTCTGAATTATTCAAAGACATCAAAGAAGATGAATATATGTATTTAGTGCATAGTTTTTATGCTGAAGATTGTGAATATGCTATAGCTTCTACAGAATACGGAGTAAAATATGCAACGGCTTTACATAAAGATAATTTCTACGGAACTCAGTTTCACCCAGAGAAAAGTGGAGTAGAAGGAGAAAAGATTTTAAAGAACTTTTTAGCGTTATAATTTAAAATAAAATGGAAAATACAACGAATTATAAAAAGTGGGCTTTTAAACTGTTATTGTATATCATTATTATCAATATATGTGTGGCTTTTTTACCTTTTTTTACGCATAGTTTAAATATCTTGGTTTTATCAATTATAGCAGATATACTATTTCTAACAGGTATTGGATTAACTATTGCATCAATTAAGTATAAAGAAGAGAAAGATTATCAATATTATTTTTCAATTACAGGTTATCCTATTTTAATAGTATTATTCGTTTTAATAACCTTTATAATTAAATAAATGACACAAGAAGAGAAACAAATCATTTTAGAAACATATAAATGGATTAAAGTTAAAAAGTATGTAGATGATCAATCTCTATCTTGGGAAGAACGTTACAAAAGACTAGAAAAACATCATTTAGAAGAGACCAATTTTTTAATTGATAAAATTAGAGAAGTAGTAAAACAGTTTTAAATCATGTTTGAGATAAATAAGATTATTAGTCATTATAAAAAATCTGGAATAAAGCTTAATAAAGGTATAGAAGTTGCTAACATTAATACTCTTGAAAAAAAGCTGAAATTTATTTTTCCTAATTCCTTCAAGGAGTTTTATAAAGCAATAAATGGTTTTTCAGATTTCGATATGGATGATAATATGTTTACTATCTATTCAATAGAAAGAATTGAAGAAGAATTTAAAGCATCAAAAAATGCAGAGTTTATTCCATTTTCTGATTATTTAATCAATTCACATCAAATAGCATTTAGAAAGTCTGATGGACATGTTTATATTAACTACTCTTTAGAAAATTATATAAATACTAAAGTAGCTTTAACATTTGAACAAAGTTTATTAGAAATTATAAATAACACAGATAAAGTTTACTAAACCAAAGAACAACTAACAAAATGAGAATCATACCAGCCATAGATATTATAGACGGAAAATGTGTCCGTTTAACAAAAGGCGATTACGATACAAAAAAAATATATAATGAAAGTCCTGTTGAAGTTGCTAAGGAATTTCAAGATGCAGGAATCGAATATTTACACGTAGTAGATTTAGATGGAGCTAAAGCTAGTAGAATAATCAACTACAAAGTTTTAGAGCAGATTGCGACTAAAACTTCTTTAAAAATTGATTTTGGAGGCGGGTTAAAATCTGATGAGGATTTAAATATAGCTTTTGAATCGGGAGCAAATCAAATTACAGGAGGAAGTATTGCCGTAAAGAAACCAGAAGTTTTTGAAAGTTGGATTCAAAAATACGGATCAGATAAAATCATTTTGGGTGCCGATTTTTATCCAGATGATACTGGAGGGAAAATTGCAATAAGTGGTTGGCAAGAAGAAAGTAATTTAGCTTTATTACCTTTCATTCAAGGATATCAAGAAAAAGGAATCAGTTATGTGATTTGTACAGATATTTCTAAAGATGGAATGTTACAAGGTCCAAGTTTCGGAACGTACGAAGAGATTTTATCAGATCGAGCGGAGTCGAGAGCTAAACTAAATCTTATCGCTTCTGGAGGAATTTCTAATTTCGATGAGCTACCAAAATTAGCTGAGTTAGGTTGTGAAGGAGTAATTATTGGTAAAGCCATTTACGAGAATAGAATTAGTTTAAAAGAATTAGAAAATTTTATAGTTTCAAATAGTTAATGTTATGAATGAAGAATTACTTAATGAATTCAAAGAGCAAATCATTTTTAGACTTGACGAAAGTTCAAGAATGAACATGAAATCTCTGGCTTTAATTTCCGAAGAAGATGTGTGGAAACGTTTTAATCAATCATCAAATAGTATTGGTAATTTGATTTTACACCTTTGTGGAAATATAACTCAGTATGCCATTGCTTCTCTAGGGAATAAAGAAGATCAAAGAAATAGAGATATAGAATTTTCAACAGAAGAAGGATATACTAAAGCAGAATTATTAAGTAAACTTTCGGCAACAGTACAAGAAGCAAAACGTATTATTTTAGAAACTTCTCAAGAAGAATATTTAAGAAAAAGAGAAGTGCAAGGTTTTAATTTTTCAGGAATAGGAATAGTAATTCATGTTACAGAACATTATTCTTATCACACTGGTCAAATTGCATTTTGGATTAAGCAATTAAAAAATAAAGATCTTGGATTTTACGATGGTATCGATTTAACAGTAAAAAATAAACAGTAACATGTTAACAAAAAGAATTATTCCTTGTTTAGATATAAAAAACGGAAGAACTGTAAAAGGTGTCAATTTCGTTAATTTAATAGACGCTGGTGATCCGGTTGTATTGGCTAAACAATATGCAGAAATAGGAGCCGACGAATTGGTGTTTTTAGATATTGCAGCTACGTTAGAAAACAGAGGAACTACTTTAGATATGGTAGAAAAAGTTGCCGCACAAGTAAATATTCCATTTACAGTTGGTGGAGGAATTTCTTCTGTAGAACATGTAGATGCATTGTTAAAATGCGGCGCAGATAAAGTTTCTATCAATTCATCAGCAGTAAAAAGACCAGAACTGGTAAATGAATTATCTCAAAAATTCGGAAGTCAATGTGTAGTTGTAGCCATAGATGCTAAACAGATTGATGGAGAATGGAAAGTACATTTAGCAGGAGGAACAATTCCTACAGAATTAAATCTTTTCGATTGGGCTAAAGAAGTAGAAGAAAGAGGTGCAGGAGAAATCTTATTCACTTCTATGGATAACGACGGAACTAAAGCAGGTTTTGCTAATAAAGCCTTAGCGAAATTATCAGAAGAGTTAAATATTCCAATTATTGCTTCTGGAGGTGCAGGTTCTGTTCAACATTTTGTAGATACGTTTATAGAAGGAAAATCAGATGCAGCATTAGCAGCTAGTGTTTTTCACTTCGGAGAAATTCCAATTCCTGAGTTAAAACAGGAATTACAAAATCAGAATATTCCAGTTCGAATTTAAAATGAAAAAGAAAATTAAATCAGATTTTTAATTGATGATAGATTTTGATTCAAATATCATAATTAAAGATGTTGCTACTTGGATGGATGGTGGTTCTGTTACTTTAACATGCAAAAATGATAAAGAACAAAATTTTAAAGTCCATTTTGTTCAAAATATGATCTTTGAAATACCAGAAGATTTTGAAGAATTACCGGGTAGATTATACTTCAATAATGAATTAATAGAACAACGATCAGATTTAGAAAGAGATATTATCAATTCTTTAGAAAAGAAAATAGTTTCTGGTTTAGGAAAGTTAGAAAAAGCGTTATTGAAAGAAAAGTTAGATTATATTAAGTCCGAAGAATACTTAAAAGCAAAAGAAAAAGTGAAAGTATACAAGAGGAACAGAAAATGAAAAAGAAAAAATTATTTCTAGATGATATTAGAACCATAGACATGGTTTACGGTGCATCAGAAGAAAAAAACTATGATATTGTAAGAACTTACGAAGCCTTTGTTACTTACATAAAAGAAAACGGATTACCTGATTTTATCAGTTTTGATAATGATCTTGGATTAGATGAAAATGGTGAAGTTGCTCTAGATGGATATGCTGCTGCAAAGTGGTTAGTGTACGAATCTGGATTAGATTTATCAGAATTAAAATATAAAGTACATTCTGCAAATCCAGTAGCAGCAGAACAAATAAGAGGATTATTAAATAATTATATCGAGTTTTTAAATAAAAAATAAATGTCAACTAGAGCGCAGTCGAGAAGTAGTATTTTAATATATCAGTAGGTTTCGACTACGCTCGACCTGACAACAAAAACATAAAAATGAAAATAGATTTTACTAAAAGCAGTGATGGGTTAGTACCTGTTGTGGTTCAAAACAATAATACTTTACAAGTTTTAATGTTAGGTTACATGAACCAAGAAGCATTTGAAAAAACTGAAAAAGAACAAGTAGTTACCTTTTTTAGTAGAAGTAAAAACAGATTATGGACCAAAGGTGAATCGAGTGGAAATTTTTTACACGTAAAAGATATTCAAATCGATTGTGATAATGATACAGTATTAATCAAAGCAGATCCTAAAGGACCAACTTGTCATAAAGGTGATACCTCTTGTTTTGCTGAAGAAACACCTAAAGGTTTCTTATATGAGTTAGAACAAATCATTCATGATAGAATTGATAACAATGTTGAATCTTCTTATACAAACAAGTTATACAAAAGAGGAATTAATAAAGTGGCACAAAAAGTAGGTGAAGAAGCAGTAGAATTAGTTATTGAAGCTAAAGACGATAACGACGAGTTATTTACAAACGAAGCTGCAGATTTAATGTATCACTACATTATTTTATTAAAAGCAAAAGGATTTACTTTAAAAGACATCGAAGCTGTTTTAAAAAGCAGACATTAAACTCTTACTAAAGTGCAAGGAATAAATGAACTTTTTATTTCTTGCACTTTGTAATCTGCCTTCTTAGATAAACTTTTAGAAATACAATTTTTCTTCCTGAAATTCCAAATTCTCCGTAGATTTCTAAAAAGCAAAAAACATCAATTATTTTTAGATTATTAAAATGTAATCATCTTAATGTTAATATAAACATTACTTATTTTAAGAGTAATTGTAGTAATGTTTTACTAATATAATCGCGGTTTCATCTATTTAGTTTAGCGGACATATTAACCTAAAATCTAAATAAAAATGAAACAAAAATTATGCTTGTTACTACTACTTGTATTATCTCAAATTACAGTTCAAAGTCAAGACTTCTTAATTAGCGCACACAGAGGAAACTCAAGTGAAGCTCCAGAAAATACATTAATAGCAAATGAACTTGCAATAGACGCAAAAGCTGATTTCATCGAATGTGATGTAAGAAGAACAAGAGATGGAGTTTTGGTTTTAATGCACGATAGTACATTAGACAGAACTACAAATACCAGAGGAAGATTAAGAAACTTCAATTATAATCAATTAGCAAATGTAAGTGCAGGATATTCAAGAAGATTTGGAAATCAATTTTCAAATGAAAGAATACCAACATTAAGAGAAGCTTTAGTTCAAGCCAAAGGAAGAGCTAAAGTTGAGATAGAGATTAAAGAAAGCGGATTAGCAGATGCAGTTATGGCTTTAGTAAAAGAACTGAATATGGAAAACGATGTGATTATTATTTCATTCACTTTTTCAGAATTACAAAGAGTAAAACAAATTTCTAATATTCCAATTAAATATTTAGTAAGTATTTTCTGGGGAAGTAGCACATTAAGAAGAGTTCAAAGCATTGGTGGAGAATATTTCGGACCAAGAGGTGTTGTATCTACATCTAGAATAAGAGAAGCAAAGGCTATGGGAATTGAAATTATTTCTTATACGATAGATTCTGAAAGAGATATCAGAAGAGCAATTCAAAACGGACAAAGAGGTATTGCTACAAATTATCCAAGAAGAGCTTATAGAATCAGACAAGAGTTACAAGGCAAGTCAGTAACCACAACTGAAGATATTTTACCTGTAATTGATGAATTAGATTCGGATGAGGTAACTGTCTATCCAAATCCAACTATAAATTCTTTTCAAATAAAAACGAATAAGATTTCAGGGAAAGTAAGAATTGTAAATGCTTTAGGTCAAACTGTAGCTAATTTTGGAATTATTAAAAATGTAACGAATTACAACTTTACTATTCCTAGTTTACAAAGTGGTAGATATACAGTGATTATTGAAACAGAAGCATCAATAGAAAAATTACCGTTGTTAATTAAGTAGAAGCATAGTAATATTAATTTTTTAAACTCCATCTTTTATAAAACAAGTTGGAGTTTTTGTTTACTTTTATCTCAAAAATAACTTGTGTGAATTAAGAGTATGAAAGTAAAACTTTGGACGATTCAAAATGAAAAAGGTTGGAATGAACTTCAAACAAAAGGAGTTTTAATTCCAGAAGAAAAATATATTATTCCAGAATGGAAAGAAGGTTATTCTTGGTTAAAATCTCAAATGATTCAAAGAATTGGTACCCCCAAACACAAAGATCAATTTCCAATTTGGGCTTGGTTTCAACATTACGATGAAAACAAAAGAAAGCCAGATTTACGAAAATCAGGACATTTGCCTTCAGGAGAAATAGGGTATCGTATAGAAATAGAAAAAGAAGAAAGAGAAGTTTTATTATCAGATTTTGTTTTGTGGCATTGGCCTTTATGTTATAAAGATTATATAGCGAATTCAGAAGAAGAAGCAATTAAAGTTGATAAAGAAGAGATAGTTTATACAGAAGAAGAGGTTCAGAAAAGTTGGGAGAAAATTTTCGATATGAATTTTGATGTAGAATATTATACATTACCATTTGCAGAAAAAAAAATCCAAGCAACTTTCTGGGATTTAAAAGTTGAAGATGTTATTAAAGTAGATAAATTCATAGCAAGGTAAATATCTAACCTTAATAACATCTTTATATATTATTTTCTAGTCAGTTTAAACTTAAAAATTAAGAAAAGATAATTAAAGAATACAGACCAAGCACTTAGTTTTAAATTTGGTTTTTTACCTAATCCTAAACGTTTTATTTGCGCTTCGTACCAAATAATATTCATCATTCCATCAATACCTTTCACACCAGTTTTATTAATGTTTACTCCAAAGTTTGTTCTACTTTCTTCTAAAACCTCATTTCCGATATTAGGAAACAAAGTAAAAGGACGTGCTAATCCAACCACGTCGAGTTCTTCAGAGGCTATAGCTTCTTGCATTACAGAAACGGTTCTAAAACCTCCAGTTAACATTAATGGAGTTTTAGTTATAGCTCTTGCTTTTTCGATATAATCAATAAAATAAGCTTCTCTTTCTTTAGTACTTTGCTTACGATTTCCCATCATCATTGCAGGAGCTTCATATGTTCCACCAGAAATTTCAATTAAATCAATTCCAGCTTCCGATAGTAGTTCTATTACTTTAATAGAATCTTCTTCACTAAATCCGCCTTTTTGAAAATCCGCAGAGTTTAACTTAATTCCAATAGGAAAATCTGCACCTACTTGTTTTCTAATTTCTTTATAAACTTCCAATACGAATCGAGCTCTTTTTTCTAAACTTCCTCCCCAATCATCTTCACGAACATTAGCGTAAGGCGATAAAAACTGACTTACTAAATATCCATGAGCTCCGTGTATTTGAACTCCTCCAAAACCAGCTTCTTTTAAAATCGAAGCTGTTATTCCGAAACGTTTAATAATATCTTCAATTTCTTCATGCGTTAAAGCTTCCGGAATCTTAGTTGTCGCTTTTTTTCTTCCTTTAGATTTTAAAGGAATTGCAGATGGAGCTTTTAAAACACTATTAATTTGATCCATCGCTTGTCGCCCAGGATGATTAATTTGTACCCAAAGTTGTGTATTCGTTCCTTCTACAGAATTTGCCCATTCTTGTAATTTTTCGAAGTGACGTTTATCTTCTACTACTACATTCATAGGTTCACCAAGAGCTTTACTATCAATCATTACATTACCTGTAATTAATAATCCAGAACCACTCTTTGCCCATTTTTTATAAGCATTTATTAAAACTGGCGTTGGTTCGTGAGTTTTATTAGATAAGTTTTCACTCATTGCAGATTTAGCAATTCTATTAGCTAATACGGTTCCATTCGGAAGTGTAAGTTGATCTTGTAGTGTAGTCATTGGGTCGATTAAAATAGTATGTAATTTACTTAGTTCTTAAAAATACTTAATACATCTAAATTACTTAGATATAAAATGAAAAAGTTTTAAGATTAGTTTTCATGAATACCTATTTTTGTGGTTCATTTTTTAGTGAATGATTTATGAAGTTTAGCGAACATATTGTATCTAATTATAAACCTAAAAATCTTGCTGTAAAACTTTCTAGTAAAGGAGAACAACATGTAATTAAAAAACATCCTTGGGTATTTTCAAATAGTATTGAAAAGATTAGTAACGAACCTAAAACAGGTGATTTAGCTATTATTTTTAGTAAGAAAAGAAATAAGGTTGTTGGAATTGGTTTGTATGATGCAGATTCACCAATTCGAATAAAAGTTATTCATAGTGAAAATGAAAAAGCTACAGTAAATGCTGAATTTTTTCATACTAAAATTGAAAAAGCTTACAATAAGCGTGAGAAATTATTAGAAACAAATACCAATAGTTACCGACTTATTTTTGGTGAGAATGATGGATTTCCGTCTTTAATTGCTGATGTATATGCCAGTGTTTTAGTAGTGAAATTGTATTCTGAAATTTGGTTACCTTTTTTACAAGATATATTACAAAGTTTACAGCAAGTTTCTAAAGCGAAAACTGTGGTGATTCGTTTAAGTAGAAATGTAGAGAAATCTACAAATCATAATCTGAAAGACGGAGAAGTGGTTTACGGAGTTTTAGAAGATGAGGTGGTACAATTTGTAGAACACAATGTGAATTTCTCTGCAAATGTGATTAAAGGACATAAAACAGGATATTTTTTAGATCATAGAGCAAATAGAAAACGAGTAGGTGAGTTGAGTAAAGGAAAACGTGTGTTAGATGTGTTTTCTTATGCTGGTGGATTTTCGGTTCATGCATTATACAATCAAGCAAAAGAAGTAACTAGTTTAGATATTAGTAAACAGGCTTTACAAATTGCCGTTGAAAATGGAAAATTGAATGATTATTCTGGAATTCATAAAACTATTGCCGGTGATGCTTTTGAAGAATTACGTAAGTTGATTCAACAGAACGTAAAGTTTGACGTTGTCGTTATTGATCCACCAAGTTTTGCGAAACAAGCTTCAGAAATTGATCTTGCAGAGAAAAAGTATAAGCAATTGGCAAAATTAGGAGTACAACTAACTGCTAAAAACGGATTGTTAGTATTGGCTTCTTGTTCGTCTAGAGTTGTTGCTGAGGTATTTTTTAGTATTAACGAAGAGACTTTAAATTCTTCAAAAAGAAGATTTAAAACTGTTTCTAAAACATATCACGATATAGATCATCCGATAGGTTTTCCAGAAGGTGCTTATTTAAAATGTGGGTATTATCAGTTTTTTGATTGATTTTTAAAATTTCATTCTCAAATAAAACGTAACTTAGACCAATGAACAAACAAAAACTATTCATTCTATTATCCTTCTTTTCAATTTATTTTATTTGGGGATCAACATATTTATTAAATAAAATAGCAGTTGCAGAAGTACCACCGTTACTTTTAGCAGCTATACGTTTTGGTAGTGCAGGAGTTTTAATTTTGGTGATAGCCAAATTGCTTAAAAAATCACTAAAAATAACAAAAAGGCAATTATTGAATATAACAGTAGCTGGTTTTCTATTTTTAGTTTATGGAAATGGAGTTTTCGTTTGGGCTTTAAAATATGTAGATAGTGGTTTTGCTGCTTTATTAGCTTCTACACAACCTTTATTTGTGTTGTTTTTACTGCGATTAATTGACGGACAAAAAATGCAACAAAAATCAATGATTGGTGTTGGTTTAGGTATTTTAGGAATGTATCTTTTAGTAAGTCAGAAAACAATTTCAACTTCAGAAGGTATGATTCTAGGTATTTTTATGATTCTATCTTGTGTTTTAAGTTGGAGTTATGGTAGTGTATTTGTTTCAAAAGCAGATTTGCCTAAAAACTTTTTTGTTAGTACAGGTTATCAAATGACTATTGCTAGTATTTTGCTTTTATTTTGGAGTCAGATTTTCAAAGAAGATATTACTACAATTACAAGAATTACATCTAAAGTTCAAATTTCTATTGTCTTCTTAATTCTTTTTGGTAGTATAGTTGCCTTTACTGCCTTTAATTACTTATTGAAAGTAGTTTCTCCGGAAAAAGTATCAACATCTGCTTATGTAAATCCTGTAATTGCTTTATTATTAGGATGGTATTTCTTAGGGGAAAAACTAACCAATCAATCGATTTTAGCTTCTTGTGTTTTATTAACTGGTGTGTATTTTATTACATCTAGAAAGAGAATTACTAAGAGAAAAGTAAGACCTTCACAAAAAACATAATTCAATTTTTTTGCAATAAATGGTAGGGATTTTTGTTTATGGATTGTATTAATAATATAATCCACTAAATATAATT
Organism: uncultured Tenacibaculum sp.; assembly: GCF_947495995.1. Taxonomy (GTDB): domain Bacteria; phylum Bacteroidota; class Bacteroidia; order Flavobacteriales; family Flavobacteriaceae; genus Polaribacter. Next base: position 613,671 of record NZ_CANMAX010000002.1, on the reverse strand, counting down.
ATCCTCATGAACACAAAAAAACTCCTAAATTATGTAATGTATACAGCTATAACTGTTACAGTTATGTGTTGTATTTTCTTTTTAATGGTTCAGCATTTTAAAGATTTACCAATTATATAAAATAGTATCATGCATTTCTATAGTTTGTTGAGGTTTAATCACCACCAGACTATAAATATTTTGAAGAGTTCTCCATTTGCTTTTTTCAACCAACATAAAGGAGAACTCTTCTTTTGTAAAAAAATGTCAAGTTTTTCCTCAAACGTATCATAATTCAACCAGCCAACATCATAATGTGGTTTTACTAACCAATTATGTTTCGTAGGAATATAAAATTTAGCATTTGCATATTCTTTTAGCTCTTTTCTATAAATGTAAAATCCTTCAATACATTCGTTATTTATTATCGGAAATTCTTTTTTATAATCGTTGAGGTGTGGATACAATTGTGCCTTAAAATATACTTTTTGAATAATATCTCTAGGATCTAAATTATACTTACTAATTGCCTCCACAGTTTTTTCATGATATAATAATGGAAGTTGTTTCTGAATTAATTTATCATGTTTTTGTCTGAAACTATCATTTCTATTCGGACCAATCCAATGATCAATTTCTGAAGAACCAACAGATGCATCATACAAATAGAATTTATACACAATTTCTAAATGTACCGGTTGTTTATTTTCTAGAAGCAAACAATCTATTTCTCCAACGGTAATTTTATCGTTCTGTATCTGTAAATTCTCGGTTATAATTTCAATTCGTTCATCTTTAGAGAATTGATAAAAAACAAATTGCTCTACAAGTTTCCCCAATCTCGGATTACCATCTATTTTTAATTGAGATAAAGATGTGTAATCATTTTGAATATCAGTAATTTGATTTAATTTATTTAAAGTATTAAACCATAATAGTTTGGTGTTTTCAAACCCTTGATATTGTAATTGTATTTCTTTGCTTTTAAAATGCATTAATGTTAAAATAATTCTAAATAGTAATACATATGAATGTAAGACTGGTGTAAAAATACAAATAGCCGTATTTTTATAATATGATTAATCAGTTTAAAAAAGGATTACGCTTCGAAAAATTCGAAGCAAAACAAATCCCGCCATTCGATAAACTTTTTGATATTTTCAAAGAATTGATCACGTATACTTCTGGTGATTTCGATGAAGCTTTTGAATGGTTAAAGCAATTAGATAAAGAGTACAAGTTAACAACTCCTGAATATACCTTAGATGATTTTTTAGAAGATTTAAAAAGAAAAGGATATATAAGAGAAGAGTTCGATGATCCTAAAGATGGAGAAGGAGATGGTGAAGGTAAATTAAAAATTACTTCAAAAACAGAACAAGCCATTCGGCAGAATGCATTAAATCAGATTTTCGGAAAACTAAAGAAAAGTCGATCAGGAAACCATAAAACCAAAAGTATTGGTCAAGGCGACGAGCATACCGGTGAATTTAGAAACTTTCATTTTGGTGATGCTTTAGATCGCATTTCTATGACTGAAAGTATTAAGAATGCTCAAATTAACAACGGAATTGGTAATTTTTCATTAACTGAACAAGATTTAGTTGTAGAAGAAACTAATTTTAAAGCTCAAATGAGTACGGTTTTAATGATTGATATTAGTCATAGTATGATCTTATATGGTGAAGATAGGATTACACCAGCAAAAAAGGTTGCTATGGCTTTAACTGAATTGATAAAGACAAGATATCCGAAGGATACAATCGATATTTTAGTTTTTGGAAATGATGCTTGGCCAATTTCCGTTAAAGAACTTCCGTATTTAAAAGTTGGACCGTATCATACCAATACAGTTGCTGGATTGCAATTAGCAATGGATATTTTACGTAGGAAGCGAAATACGAATAAGCAAATATTCATGATTACCGATGGAAAACCAAGTTGTTTGCGTTTACCAGACGGAACGTACTATAAAAATAGTAACGGATTAGATAAATATATTGTAGAAAAGTGTTACAACATGGCTTCTCAAGCTAGAAAATTACACATTCCTATCACAACATTTATGATTGCGCAAGATCCGTATTTGATGCAATTTATCCGTCATTTTACACAAGCAAATCAAGGAAAAGCATTTTACACCGGATTAAAAGGTTTAGGTGAAATGATTTTCGAAGATTACGAATCAAACAGAAAAAAAAGAATACGAGGAATATAAATTATGAAGTTTACCGATATAAAAACATTAGGCGCTTTAAAAGAAGCAGGATATAAATCTGTTGATATTAAAGATGAATTAAGAAATAACTTAATTAAAAAATTAAAAAATCAAGAAACTGTTTTTGAAGGAGTTTGGGGTTACGAAAATTCTGTTATTCCAGAGTTAGAAACAGCAATTTTATCAAAACATAATATTAATTTACTAGGATTAAGAGGACAAGCTAAAACGAGATTAGCTCGTTTAATGGTAACACTTTTAGATGAGTATATTCCAGTAGTAGAAGGTTCTGAAATTAATGATGATCCTTTTAAACCGTTATCACGTTTTGCCAAAGAGTTGATTTCAGAAAAAGGAGATGAAACACCAATCACTTGGTTGCATAGAGATGAGCGTTTCTTTGAGAAATTAGCAACACCAGATGTAACTGTTGCAGATTTAATTGGAGATATTGATCCAATCAAAGCGATGAATTTAAAATTAAATTACGCAGATGATCGTGTGATTCACTTCGGAATGATTCCAAGAGCTAATCGATGCATTTTTGTAATTAATGAAATTCCGGATTTGCAAGCAAGAATTCAAGTTTCGTTATTCAATATACTTCAAGAAGGAGATATTCAAATACGAGGCTTTAAACTACGTTTGCCATTAGATATTCAGTTTGTGTTTACAGCAAATCCAGAAGATTATACAAATAGAGGTAGTATTGTAACTCCGTTAAAAGATAGAATTGGATCTCAAATTTTAACGCATTATCCGAAGTCTGTAGAAATTGCAGAAAAGATTACAGAACAAGAAGCTAAAATTTTACAAGGACAAAAAGATACAGTTCACGTACCACAACTAGCAAAGCGCTTGGTAGAACAAATTAGTTTTGAAGCTCGTGATAGTGAATATGTAGATGCTAAAAGTGGTGTTAGTGCCCGTATGAGTATTTCTATTTTTGAGAACTTATTAAGTACTGCCGAACGAAGAAGTTTATTGACAGAAGATGAAAAAACATCGATTCGCTTACTAGATTTCTTTGGTACAATTCCAGCAATTACTGGAAAAATAGAATTGGTTTACGAAGGCGAGCAAGAAGGAGCCGATGTAGTTGCACAAACTTTAATAAGTAATGCGGTAAAATCATTTTTTGTTGAATTATTCCCAGAGATTAAAAAACTAAAAAGAGAAGACGAAGAAACTCCATATGATGATATTTCGCAATGGTTCTATTCAAAAGATGCTATTGAATTGTTAGATGATATGGATGATAAATATTTTACAGAACAGTTAGATACAATTACTCCGTTGAATTCTTTGATTAAAAAATATCAACCAGAATTTCCACAAGAAGATCTGTATTTCTTAAAAGAGTTTATACTTTGGGCTTTATCAGAGTTTAAAATTTTAAACAAAGAACGTTTTACTAAAGGTTTTCAATTTAATGATCCTTTAGCGAATTATATAAGAGGAATTTAATTCGTACAACAGATAAAATTTTAATAGCTCAGAGTTTTCTGGGCTATTTTTTTTGTTTAAAACTTAATGAATAGTAAAAATTTAGACTATAATTAAATACTATCTTTTTTCTTACTTTAGTGGGCTAATCAACCAAATAATAAGTCAATACTTATTATTTTCTAGACTTTTAATTAACCTAAAAATAATGAAAAAAGTAATTTCAATTTTCGTTTTGTTACTAACGATTATATCCTGTAACAATACTACACCTAAAAAAAATGCTTATAATTATCCTAAAATAGAAAAAGAACCAGTAACGGAAGAATACTGTGGGGTTTCAGTGACAGATGATTATAGAAATTTAGAAAACCTTAAAGATTCTTCGGTCATTAAATGGTTTGAAGATCAAGAAACTTATGCAAATAACTATTTGAATAAAGTAAAAGGAAGTGAAACTTTATACAAAAAGATGACTTCCTATGCCTCAAGAAGTGAATTTGAGACCAAGACTATTTGGATGTTAGATAATGGAAATTACTTTTATTTAAAGCAATATGTCAAAGAAAATAAGGTGATTTTATGTAAGAGAAACTCATTAAATGAAGAAGAGCAATTTATCTTTAATTCTCAGGAATATAAAAAAGGTGATAAAAAGAATTATGTGATTCGATCTTATGCACCAAGTTGGGATGGTAAAAAAGTAGCTATAGCATTAACTCATGCAGATAAAGAATATTCAGAGGTACTTATAATCGACATTGAAACTCAAAAAGTTTTAATAGATGGTATTCCAAATTTTTGGAGTGGATTATCATGGTTAAAAGATAATACAGGTATATATTTTACATCTTTTGCAGATAATTATAAAGCATCCGATGATCATTTTAAAAACATGAGTGTAATTTTATATAAATTAGGATGGCCTGCGTCTAAAAAAGAAACACTTTTTAGTAAAGAAACTGCTCCTGAGTTAAATCTTACAAATTCAGATCTACCTTTCGTAAGTGTAGATAGAAGCAATGATAAATATGTGATTGGTAGAAAAGGAGGTGCTACTGCTTATTCTGATAGATATTATTGTTTATCGTCAAACTTTTTCAATAAAAAGAATGTAAAATGGCTTCCTTTAGTTAAAAAAGAAGATAAAATTAAGAAAGTTATAATTCATAATGATAGTGTATTTGCTCTAACGGCAATTAATAATGCGAATTATGAAATTATAAAAACAGATCTTAATAAAATTGAGTGGACTAAGGATAATACATTAATAAGTCCTAAAGAAGGAGAAGTAATAAAAAGTTTTGTAATTACTTCTGTAGGTTTATTCTACACAACTTCTATCAATGGAGTAAAAGCGAAACTGTATCATTTTAAAAATAATAAATCTACAGAAATAGAATTACCAATGAGTGCAGCTAGCTCTTATATTGGTAATTTATCTTCTAGTAAGCCAGATCTTTGGGTTTTCACTAGGGGTTGGTTAAATAAACTACGACGTTTCAAGTACGATTTTAATGAGAAAAAGTTTACACCAGAGGAGTTATCACCTGTAGCAACGTATCCAGAATTTGAAAATTTTACAGTAAAAGAAGTAGAAGTTACGGCTCATGATGGAGAAAAAATTCCTTTATCAATTATCCATAAAAAGGATATAAAAAGAGATGGTAGTAATCCTACGTTATTATTAGCTTACGGATCTTATGGTAGAAGTTACACTCCTGGATTTTCTGAAAGCAGATTAACATGGGTAGAACAAGGTGGCATTATAGCTATTGCTCATGTTAGAGGTGGTGGAGAAAAAGGAAGTGCTTGGTATTTGGGAGGTAAAAAACAAAACAAGCCAAATACATGGAAAGATATGATTTCTTGTACTGAATATATGATTAATGAAAAGTATACATCAAACAAGAAGACTGTAATTACTGGTACTAGTGCAGGAGGAATAATGGCTGGTAGAAGCATAACTGAAAGACCAGACTTATACGCTGTGTCCTTATTAAGAGTTGGTACTTTAAACATGTTAAGAAATGAAGAAGGACCTAATGGAGCAAATAACGTTAAAGAGTTTGGTACGTATAAAAATCCAGAAGAATGCTCAGCATTATTAGAAATGGACGCTTATTCTAAAATAAAAGAAAATGAAAAATATCCTGCAACAATTATAACCGCAGGATTAAATGATTTAAGAGTTGTTCCTTGGGCTCCAGGTAAATTTGCAGCTAGATTACAAGAGAAAAATAAATCAGATAAGCCAATTATTTTTTATGTGCAATCAAATAAAGGACATGGAGTTAATGAAGCAGAATTAAAAATCTATCGTGAATTATCAAACCTTTTAGCCTTTGCTTTTGCTCAAGTTGGGCATCCTGGTTTCGAAGTAAAAAAATAATTAATACTATATTTCAATTATATAAATAGCTCAGAATCTTTCTGGGCTATTTTTTTTAAATTCAACTATGAAAATATTAAGAATACTTTTCGTTTTTTTATTGATACTGTCTTGTAAACAAGAAAAACAATCAAAGGAAATTACTAGTAAAGAAGAATCAACTGCCAATAAAGAAATTGTTTCAGAAAAATTTCAAAAAATAATTGATGAAGCTAAATTAAAAGGATCTATTTTAATTTATGATTCCAACAAAAGACAGTTTTTATCTAATGATTTTTATTGGGCAAGAACAGGAAAATTACCAGCGTCTACCTATAAAATTCCGAATTCAATAATAGCTTTAGAAACAAGTGTTGTAGAAAATGACAGTACTATTTTTAAATGGAATGGGGAAGATAGACGATTAAAAATCTGGGAACAAGATTTATATTTTAAACAAGCATTTCATTATTCTTGTGTTCCTTGTTATCAAGAAATAGCTAGAAAAATAGGAGTAAAGCGAATGAAGAAATACCTTGAAAAACTCAATTATGGTGACATAAAAGTTGATAGCACAAATATTGATTTGTTCTGGCTTCAAGGAAATTCAAAAATAACTCAATTTCAACAAATTGATTTTCTACAACGTTTTTATAAAAAACAACTACCTATCTCTAAACGAACAGATAGTATTATGAAAAATATGATTGTAATGAAAGATAAAGAAGGAGTAAAGTTAAGCGGAAAAACAGGTTGGTCTATCTATAATAATATTAATAATGGTTGGTTTGTTGGCTATGTAGAAGCAAAAAATAATGTTTTCTTTTTTGCTACCAATGTAGAACCAACAACAACTTTTGATATGAAATTGTTTCCTAAAATCAGAAAAGAAATAACATTCAAAGCTTTTGAAAATATAGGAATATATTTAAATTAAATAACAAAACCCACCAAATCATAGCATCTTGGTGGGTTTTGTAAATCTCTGTACAAACTTTAAATTATACTGTCTTTTTCTAGCAATTTTTTTAATTTCTAATTCATTTCTTTTATTCCATTTTTCTCAACTAATTTATTTTCCTTTTCAATTCAAATGTATAGCATACATGAAGAGTTTACAATCCATATTGAGTGTAAGTGGTTTTTTATTGAGTAAACGTGACTTAGTTAACGGAAATAGATACAAAATCATCAGTGAAACTGATTATTGATAATCATATGGATTTCTTTTTATAGATTTTTTCCTTAGTTCTTTTGAATTTTTCCTGCATTCATTAGAAAGTAATTTTTCACGTTTTATGATCCACGTAGTTTTGAAGTGTCATTAATAACTAAAAAACGAAACACGATGATAAATACAACAAAAGAACTTATTTTTTTAAGAACATTCGCAATCACAACAGCTTTAGGAATTATAACTTTTGCCTCTTTAGCTTTCACAAAATATAATGGTAACAATAAATTCGGAACTATTGATGTTGAGCGAATTAATATTGTAGAAAATGATGGAACTGTAAAAATGGTAATTACAAATGCTAATCATTTTCCGAGTAAAGGAGATGAAGTAAATGGAATAGTTTATCATAAGCGTACAAAGCGAGCTGGAATGTTATTTTATACGGAAGATGGTAAAGAATGTGGAGGATTTATTTACGATGGAAATAAAACAAAGAATGGGCATAGTTCAGGACTTTCACTTACTTACGATCAATACGATGGAGATCAGGTAATGCAGTTAAAAACTACAGATAATCAAGTAGGAGAGAAGCGTTATAAGTCTGGATCATTAGTTTTTAACGATCGTGGAGATAATGAAACTCATGCTAATACAATGAAAATAAATGAAGAGTTACAAGCTATTAAAGATCCGAAAGAGCGTAAGAAAAAATTCAGAGAGTATTGGAAAAAAGGAATGATAGGTTCTGTAAGAAGAGTTGCATTAGGACAAACTCCTGGAAGACAAAACGGATTGTTTTTATACGATGATAAAGGAAGACCAAGAGCTAAATTTGCTATTGATGAAAATAATAATGTTAAGCTTGAAGCTTACAATGAAAAAGGAGATGTAGTTAATTCTTGGCCAAATTAAATTATTCTATTCATAATGCATTTGCAAACAAGAAACTAGTTTTTCTTCTTTGCAAATGCCTATATTTACCAAGCATGAAAGTAGTTGAGTTTTATAAAGAAAATAAGAATTTCATTCTTTTCTTATTTATTTTTTCCTGGTTATTTACCCTTAAAAATAATATTGGTAGCGCAAATTCTTGGCAAGATTTTGTTTTTCATTTAGATGCTCCAATTTGGGTTTTTATAGGAGCATTTCTCATTTTTTTGTTAACAGATTTTGTAAAGAGAAAAGTTAATAAAAACGAAACTAACGAAGTTTCTTCAGTAAAAAGATACATAAACTTTTTCTTGATAAGTTACGTGTTTTATATACTATCAGCCAATATTTTCGGAATTCTGATTTCTCTAATTTTTAATACATTTTCGAGAAATTTTAATTCTTCATTTATGATTACATACAGGCTTTTTTATCAGACAATAGACTTTGTAATCTTCGGAGGAATTTCATTGGCATATCTATATTCTAAGGATAATAGTAAGTACCGTAAAAGGTTGAACGAATATGAAATAACTAATTCTAAAAGTAAAATTCAACAATTAAAGGCTCAGTTAAATCCACATTTTCTCTTTAATAACCTTAATATTTTAGATCAATTAATAGAAGAAGATCAAGATAAAGCTTCAGATTTTTTAAGTAGTTTTTCTGAATTATATCGTTATGCTTTAAATAGCGCAGAAAGTGAACTTATAGAAATTGAAAAGGAATTGATATTTACTCAAAACTATTTTGAGCTAATGGAAAAAAAATATGAGGGATATTATCAATTAAATATCACTAACGAAATTAAAAATTCAAGGATTATAGTTCCGCCGTTTTGTCTACAAGTATTAATAGAAAACGCCATATTGCATAATTTAGGAACAAAACAAAATCCTGTTATTGTTACAGTTACTCTAGAAAATGGAGTAAAAGTTAGTAATAATAAAGTTGAATTAAAGAGAAAGAAAAAAAGTAATGGAGTGGCTTTAAAAAACCTAAATAAACAGTTTGAATTACTGACAAAAAAGCCAATTGAAATTCAAGATGCAGGAAGTGCTTTTACTGTGATTTTACCACTTATTAAAACAAATAGTTATGATTAGAGTTGTAATAATAGAAGATGAAGCTCCGGCTAGAAAAAAGTTAAAGAGGTATTTAGAAAAAGTAAATGAACCTATTGAAATTATAAAAGAAATAGAAACTGTAGACGAAACTCAATCTTTCTTTAAAACTTCTCCAGATATTGATTTAATTTTTTCTGATATAGAATTACGAGACGGAAATGTTTTTGATGTTTACAATCAGATAGCTGTTGATTTTCCAATCATATTTGCAACTGCTTATGATCAGTTTTGGATGAATGCGTTTGAAACCAGCGGAATAGAATATTTATTAAAACCTTATTCCTTTACACGCTTCGAAAAAGCTTGGAAAAAATATACTTCATTGGTAAATAAGACAGAAGTAAATCATAACGATATTTTTAAAAAATTAGATGCTTATTATCAGAGTAAGATTGAAGTGAAGCCAAATTATAAAGAATATATATCTGTTAAATCTAACAGTGATATTTACTTTCTAAAAGTTGAAGATATTATTTTCATTCAATCAGATTACGGAGTTGTGTTTGCTTATGATCAAAACAATAAGAAACATCTGCTAAATCAAACAACGCTTAAAGAAGTACAAGAAATGCTTAATCCGACTTCGTTTTTTAAAATCAATAGGAGTGAGTTGATTAATAGAAATTATATCGAAAAAATAAGTCGTTATACCAAAAATACTGTGGCAATTCATATCAAATCACATGTGTTAAAAACTAGTCAAAATAGTACAGCATCATTTAATACTTGGATGGGAGTTTGATAAATAATTAAACAATAAATAAAGCAAAATAAAAACCTCACTAAAATCATAGCCATTTTAGTGGGGTTTATAAATCCTTAAACAAACTTAATTACATCCTCTTTTTTCTAGCAATTTTTTTAATTTCTAATTCATTTCTTTTTATTCTTTATTTATCAACTAATTTATTTTCTTTCTCAATTCAAATGTATAGTATATGTCAGGTTCATACAATCTGTATTGAGTGAACAAGATTTTTTGTTGAGTGAAAGTGATGTAATATTGAGTGTAGAGAATTTGAAAAATAAAATACTTTATAAAAAAAAAGAACACTAATCTATTTGAGCTTCTATTTTTTGGATAATGGTGTTTCTATCTTCTTTAAAATCGAACCATAATGTTTCAGTATCTCTTTTAAACCAAGTAAGTTGTCTTTTAGCGAAACGTCTGGTATTCTTTTTTATTTCTGAAATTGCATAGTTTAAATCCCAATTACCTTCAAAATATTCAAACAATTCTCTATAACCAACCGTTTGTAGTGCATTTAAATGTTTGTTTGGAAACAAAGCTTTTGCTTCATCTAATAAACCATTATTAACCATAATATCAACTCTCTGATTAATTCTATCATAAATGATTTCACGATCAGCAGTTAATCCGACTTTTATAGATTTAAAATTTCGTGGTTCTTTTTCTTTATTTATAAAATAGGAATAAGGTTGATTTGTTCCTATGCAGATTTCTAATGCACGAATTAAGCGATGTGGATTATCGATAGCTATTCTTTGATAAGATTCGATATCAAGCTTTTCTAATTCTTGCTGAAGAGATTCGATACCTTCGTTTTCAAATTTTAAGGTAAGACCTTTTCTGATTTGTGGATCAACATCTGGAAAATAATCTAATCCTTTTAAAACAGCATCAACATATAAACCACTTCCGCCAACCATTATTTGAATGTTATTTTTATCAAATAATTCATTGAGTTTAGCTATCGCATCTTTTTCAAAACTTCCTACATTGTAATCTTCAAAAACACTTCTGTTTTGAATGAAATGATGAGTAGCAGCTTCTAATTCTTCTTTTTCAGGAACAGCAGTACCAATGCACATTTCTTTATAAAACTGTCTAGAATCACAAGAAATAATATCCGAATTAAAATGTTTGGCAAGCTCAATACTTAAAGCTGTTTTTCCAATTGCAGTAGGACCAACTATGGTGATTAGTACATTCATTACTCGTTAAGTTTATGTCCGCAGTGATAACAATAAATAGCATCATCTTTATGATTTTCTGCTGAACAATGAGGGCAAGATTGTGTATTTAAATTAGGTGCTGTTTTCTTTACAATTTCCGAAGAAACAATTCCTGTAGGTATGGCAATTATAGCATAACCCAATATCATTATAGCACTGGCAATAAACTGACCCAAAGGTGTTCCTGGTGCAATATCTCCATAACCTACTGTTGTAAGCGTTACAATTGCCCAATAAACACTTCTTGGAATACTCGTAAAACCATTTTCAGATCCTTCAATTAAATACATAAGAGAACCCAAAATGATACATATAATTAGTACGAAAAATAGGAAAACAGATATTCTAGCCATACTAGCTTTAATAGCACGAGAAAGATGATCAGACTCACCAATAAAACGACCAAGTTTTAAAATTCTAAATACACGTAATAATCGTAATGCTCTTAATGCTACAAGTGTGTGTGTTCCAACAAAAATTATAGATAAGTATTTCGGAATCGTGGATAGAAAATCAACAATACCATAAAAACTAAAAATATATTTAACTGGTTTTTTAATAGATATAATTCGTAGGATATATTCTAGCGAAAATAAAATGGTGATAATCCATTCAGCAATATTTAGTTCATTACTGTATTTATCGTTAATCGTATTAACGCTTTCTAGCATTACTAAAGCTATACTAAATAATATCGCAATCAGAAGAATAACATCAAAAAGTTTTCCTTCAGGAGTATCTGCTTCATAAATAATTTCATGAAGTCTTTGTTTCCAATTTTTCTTAGTTTTAGAAGTACTCAAAGCAGTTATTATTTGAGCAATATTACAAATTATTTTCTAGTTCGTATCGTATAATCTTATCTGTATTATTAGCAGTATCTAAATAATTTTTGATGATAGTTTTAGCTAAAGCTTTATTATCTACAGGAGTTAAAATATTCTTCAGAATTTCTATTTGATTTGTCTGATACGATAGGTTGGTATAAGCATAACCGTAAACTTCATTGTTTTCTACTAAAATAACAGCATTTTCTTCAGGTATTCTTCCTTTAGAAACTAAAATGAAGTGATCGTGACCGAAGTTTTTTTCAGTCATTTTTCTCTTACGGATGATATTATATTTCGGTTTTATTGTAGTGAGTTGAAGGTAATATTTTAAACGAGTAAAAAGCTCACTTCCAGTTTTTTCGTAGGTGATAGAGTCAACTTTATCTTTTACTTTTAAAGCACGTTTAGATTGTTTTAAAAATAATTTATTAGCTTCAAACCTAATATTTTTACCTCTACCAATAAAAATCACATTTCCTTCTTCATTATGAACGTAATAAATTCCTTCAGTTTCTGGTAGATCATCAAGAATGCTCTTAATTTTCAGTTTATGATTTCTATTATCAACATATTTGATAGTGTGTTGTAAAATATTTTTCTCTTTATCTTTTTCTAATAAAAGCTGAAAAAGTTTTACGGTAGCTAAAGCATCGCCGTTAGCTCTATGTCTATCGGTGACTGGAATTCCTAAATTACGACACAATTTTCCTAAACTATACGATGGCTGCTCAGGAATTAATTTCTTACTTAACGAAACAGTACATAATGTATTTCTAAAGTAATTATATCCTAAACGATCAAATTCTGTTTTTAACATTCGATAATCGAATGCAGCATTATGAGCCACAATGATACAATTGTCGGTAATTTCAATAATACGTTTGGCTACTTCATGAAATTTGGGGGCATTACGTAGCATTTTGTTGTTAATACCTGTTAGGTTAACAACAAACTCTTGTATTTCTCTTTCTGGATTAACTAAGGTAATAAATTGGTCAACAATTGAATGACCATCGAATTTATATGCTGCGATTTCGGTAATTCCTTCCTCGTTAAATTTTCCGCCAGTAGTTTCAATATCTAAAATAACATACATGCAAATGCCTCTCCCATTAAAAGTTTAAGTAATATTAAGGAATTATTAACAACAAATATAAGAAAACCAGTTTAGTAATTAAATGTAGTATTTATATCGTATAATTTCTTGCTCCAAAAATAGAGCTTCCAACACGTATCATAGTACTTCCACAATCTATGGCTAACTTATAGTCACCACTCATTCCCATTGATAATATCGAAAAATCAGAGTTTGTACTTTTTATTTCATTAAATAAGTTGCTTAATGAGCTAAACTCTGTTGTTAATTGATCTTGATTATCAGTAAATGTAGCCATTCCCATCAGTCCAACTACTTTTACGTTGTTTAAGTTACTAAATTCTTTTGAATTAATAATATTTTTAATTTCTTCAAATGGTAAACCGAATTTAGTTTCTTCTTTTGCAATACGAGCTTGTAGTAAACAATTAATAATTCTATCGTGTTTTAATGCTTGTTTGTTAATTTCAACAAGTGTTTTAAAACTATCAACTCCATGAATCAAATCAACAAAATGAGCCATGTATTTTACTTTGTTACGTTGTAAATGACCGATCATATGCCATTGAATATCTTTTGGCAATTCATCGTATTTTGCAACCATTTCTTGTATTTTATTTTCTCCAAAAATACGTTGACCAGCTTCATAAGCTTCTTTTAAATCAGCAACTGGTTTTGTTTTAGAAACGGCAACTAATGTAACTTCTTTGGGAAGTGTATTTTTTATTTGAATTAAATTTTCTTTAATCATAAGATTTCATAAATCGTTAAAGCACTTCGTAGTTTAGGTTCTATATAAGTAGTTTTTGGAGGCATTACTAATCCTTTATCTACTATAGTTTTTATTTCTTCAATTGTAGTTGGCATCATACCAAAAGAGACTTTAAAATCTCCACTATCTACTTTTGTTTTTAATTCTAAACTATCAGATTTGTCTTGTGAGTAAATAATTTTTGAATCGTCTCGAATGTCTTCTATACCTAAAATTGGTTTTAAAACTGTTCGAAATAAAATTTCAGCATCTAGTTTGCTTAATTCATCAGTAAATTCATAAGCAGATTTACGTAAATAGAGCGCATAAAATTCACCTTTAAGATACATGCTAAAGTGATGTTTCTCTTTAGGTTTATATAATTCTTGACCTCTTTTTTCAATTCTGAAATAGGTGTCTAATTCAATTAAAAACTCATCTGGAGTTAATCCATTTAAATCTTTAATTAATCTATTAAATTCATATATACTAAGCTGACTTTCTGGTAACAAATAACTCATAAAAAAATTGTAATCTTCATCACCAGTATGATTTGGATTTTCTTTAGCTAGATTTTTAGCCAAAATACAAGAAGATGTTGTACGATGATGACCATCAGCAATATATAAAGTTTCAACATCTTTAAAAGCATCAATTAAGAGTTGTAAATCAGACGGATCGTTTACTAACCATAGTAAATGCAAATCTTTGTCAGAAGTAGTAAACTCGTATTCTGCTCTTTCCTTTTTATATTTCTGAATAATCTCTTCTACCTTGTTGTTATCAGGGTAGGTAAGTAGTACTGGTTCAGCATTAAAACCAGTATTTTTTAGATAATTTTCGAATAATAATTCTCTTTTTCTTAGTGTACGTTCATGAATCTTAATTACGTTATTATGATAATCTTCTGTAGAAGTTGCAGCTATAATTCCTGAAAAAGATTGTCCAGAAGATATCTTTTGATAAACATATAAAGAAGCTTTTTCATCTTGAGTAAAAATGTGATCTTCTTTGAATTCTAAATAACGATTATGAACTAATTTAAAGCGTTTTTCACCAGTTACATCTTGTGAATGGTATTTATATCCTGGATTTACTACATGTAAAAATGTAAAAGGATTGAATGCTAGTTTTGCATCCAATTCTGTTTCCGGATAAGTTTCATAAGATTTAGAAGACACCAGAGCAACTTTATCTCTGGTTGGTCTAACTGCTTTAAATGGTTTAATTTTAGCCATAAATTATGATAGTAAATTAGCGATTTGATTTGCTAATTCGATACTAATTTTTTGTTGTGCTTCGTTTGTTGCTTCTGCAATGTTTGGCGATAACGATAAATTCGGATTCATTAATAATTGAATCTCTGGATTTGGTTGATTCTCAAATGCATCTAAAGCAGCATAACGAATCGGACCTTTTTCAATAGAATCAACTAGAGCGATTTCATCTACTAATCCACCTTTTACACAGTTTAGAATAATAACACCTTCTTTTACTTTTTTAAATTCAGCTTCACCTAATCTAAAATTATCAGAATTTAAATGCACTGTAATAAAATCAGATTCTTCTAATAATTCATCAAAAGGAATGCTGTTAAAGTCAAAATGTAATGTTTGTCCATCAAAAAACTCTAATTCTACCGAAGTTTCAACAACTTCAGGATCAGAAAAAACAACTTTCATTCCGTAACCTAAAGCAATTTTAGCAGTTGCTAAACTTGAATTATTAATTCCGATTAAACCTAAAGTTTTTCCTCTTAATTCTATACCGTGATATAATTTTTGTAATCCTTTAAAATTCATGTCACCTTCTAAAGGCATTTCTCGATTGGCTTGATGTAAACTTCTAGCTAAACCAGATAAGTGAGCAAAAACCAATTCGGCAGTTGCATTTGCGCTCCCTTCTTTACTATTTACAACTTGTAAACCTTGATCAATTGCGTATTGTACATCAATGTTATCCATTGTTCCAGCAGAAGCTATTAATTTTAAAGTAGGACAACCATCAATTAATTCTTGTTGAATTTGTGTGTTGTTTTTAACTAAAATAGCATCAATACTATTGTCGTTAATATAGTTTTCAAGTTGCTCTTGCGCTACTTTAGTAATGATTACTTCAAATCCTTTGCTTTCTAAAATATCAACTCCACCTTGAGTAATTCCTTCGTTTACTAATATTTTCATTTTATAATTTAAATCGTTTGTACATTAATCTGAGTTTATTTCAGTTTCTTTTAATGATAAGATTTTGAAACAAGTTCAGAATGACACATATTTTATGCTTTTCTCTCTAATTCTTTCATTACATCTACTAAAGCTTGTACGCTATACAATGGTAACGCGTTATACATACTTGCTCTATATCCACCAATTGAACGATGTCCGTTAATTCCATTAATACGAGCTTCAGCCCACATTGAATCAAAACGAGTTTTTAAATCCTCGTTTGCTATTGTAAATGTAGCATTCATAATACTACGATCTTCTTTAGCGACAATACCTTCAAAAAGTGGATTTCGATCTATTTCATCATATAATAACTGAGCTTTCTTTTTATTCACTTCTTCAATAAAAGAAATACCACCTAAGTTTTTTAACCAATCTAAAGTTAACATAGATACATACACGGCAAAAACTGAAGGAGTATTAAACATACTATCTCTTTCTACATGTATTTTGTAGTTTAACATCGATGGAACTTCTCTGCAAATACGATCTAATAATTCTTCTTTAATGACAACTAAAGTTGCTCCAGCTGGACCCATATTTTTTTGAGCTCCGGCATAGATTAAATCAAATTTTGAGAAATCTAACTGACGAGAAAAAATATCAGAACTCATGTCACAAATTAAGGGAACATTAGTTTCTGGAAATTCATTCATTTGAGTTCCATAAATGGTATTATTACTTGTACAGTGGAAATAATCAACATCGTTAGGAACAGTATAACCTTTTGGTATGTAAGTAAAGTTTTTATCTTCAGAAGAAGCAACCTCAACTAAATCTCCAAAAAGTTTGGCTTCTTTAATCGCTTTACTACTCCAAGTTCCTGTATTTAAGTATGCTGCTTTTTTATTTAAAAAATTATAAGCAGTCATTAAAAACTGAGTACTAGCGCCACCTTGTAAGAATAAAGCTTTATAACCTTTATCTAATAAGTTTAAATGTTCTAATGCTAAAGTTCTTCCTTTTTCAATTACTTCAACAAATGGTTTACTTCTATGGGAAATTTCTATTAACGATAAATCGTCGTTATTAAAATTTACAACAGCTTCAGAGGCTTTTTTTAGTACTTCTTCTGGTAGAATACAAGGTCCGGCACTGAAATTATGCTTTTTCATTTAAAAAAGGTTTAGAGGTTTGATAGAAAGTTTAGCGTGTTTACACCATCGGCGTAATCCCATAAATTAGGGTGTTGTGTTTGCCCGAAAGATATTTCTTGTTCTAGAAAATCTTTAGCAACTACACATTGTATTTTATCACGGTCTTCGTATAATTTAATCTTTAAATCATCTGAGTTGTCGTAATATTCGTAGAAAATAGAAGCGATAGGAGAAGCATAACTTTCATCTTCCTTAATCATTAAAAATCCGTTTTCTAAAATATCAAACTCACTCATTAAGTATACTGCTTTGTTATAATCGTAATTATTCGCATACTTTGCATTATTGATGATATCTTGTTTGTTGTACATTCCTTTAAAGAATTGATCGAAATCATAATCTTTAGGAATAAAAAGTTTAGAAACAGAACGACAACCTAATCCGAAATAACGAAAAACATCTTCACTAAGTTTCTCATAATCTTCTTCATTTTCATTACCAGTGATAATAGCAACAGAATTTCTGTTTTTACGAATAATATTAGGTTTATCTTTAAAATAGAATTCAAAGTAACGAGCAGTATTGTTACTACCTGTAGCAATTACAGCATCAAAATTTTCTAATTTTTCACTAGTAAATGTAATTTTACCTTTGAATTCATCATTACAAAACTCAAGATATTTAGCAATAAATGGAAGCAAATGCTTGTCGTTAGTTGATAATTTAGCAAGTACAGCATGACCAGAAATCAATACTGAAAGAAAATCATGAAAACCTACTAATGGAATATTACCAGCCATAACAACCGCTACAATCTTATTAGAATCTGTAATTAAGGATTCATCTTTTATCCATTTTTCAATATTGGACAGTGTTAAAGCTTTAGTCCAGCTCTCACAAGCAAACAGTAAATTTTCTCTTGTAAACCAGTTGTTATTTTCCTCAGCTAATTTTAATTGATGTTTAAATCCATCAAAGAAAATATCGTTAAACTCAACAGTATCATTTTTTTGAATTCCTTCTTGAGAAAACTGACTTAAAAAGTTACCTAATTTTACAAACGCATCGATACGTTTTCTGATTTTATCCATTTAAATTGTTTCTAAATTAAATTGGCTTTATTTTTGCGTTAGCAAAGTTACAAAACTGAAATAGATTAGCTATGGCGATTATTATAACAGATGAATGTATAAATTGTGGTGCTTGTGAACCTGAGTGCCCAAACACAGCGATATATGAAGGAGCAGAGGAGTGGAAATATGCTGACGGTACAGATTTAGGAGGTAATATAGTTTTACCTAACGGAAATAGTGCAAACGCAGACGAGGATCAAGAACCAATTTCTGATGAAATTTATTATATAGTAGTTGATAAATGTACAGAATGTAAAGGTTTCCATGAAGAACCTCAATGTGCTGCTGTTTGTCCGGTTGACTGTTGTGTGCCTGACGAAGATAATGTTGAAACTGAAGAAGAATTGCTAGCTAAGCAGCGATTTATGCATAACGACTAAATTCAAAAAAACTTGAATTATAAAATCCTGAGCAAATTTGTTCGGGATTTTTTATTGCTTTTGAGCTACAACAACATAGGTGTCAAAAGCATAACTTTTACGATCTATCATTTCAATAATTTTAAAATCATTTAGATTTAAGAATAATTCCCATTCATTTTTTGTAAAAGCTCTAACTTCCGATTGATCTTCAGTTAATAATGTTTGTTCACCATTTATAGTTTGGTAGTACTTTGCATTCCACTGAAACATAAAATTCTCTTTAATTACATTAGGTTTCATATAACTAATTCTTGAATAATTTTTATCATTAATTGTAGCTTCATGTATTACTGTTTTTCCATTTTTAATGCTAGGAAAAAAACGACTGGCATCTATAAAATCAAAACATAAAACTCCATTATCATTCAGATGATTGCTAATGTTTTTAATAGCTTTTTGAATAGCGATATTGTTTAATAAATAACTAGTTGTTCTTGCAGTAATAATTATACTATCGTATGTGTTATTTAAATTAAAACCAGTCATATCTCCATTATAAAAAGTTCCTTCTGGATTTTTATTTCTTGAAAGTTCTACCATTTCATTACTTAAATCCATTCCAGAATAATGAATGGGAGAGTTGATAAAATGAGAAGCTAATCGACCAGAGCCACAACCAATTTCTAAAACATCTTTCTTTTGCTGTTTTAAAATAATTTCAGAATAAAATTGAAATTCCTTCTCATAATCAATGAATGTTTGATACATATCATCATAAATATTTTCAAACCCATTGGTATATAAACTTTGCATGAATAGTGTATTTGATGAATAAAAAAATGCTACTTTATAAAAGTAGCATTTTTAAGATTGGGGAATTATAATTAGAACTTATAATTTACAGATAAATTGAATAAAGTTCCTAATTGGCTAAAGTGATAGCCATCATAAGTCATTTGAGAATATCTCTGGTTGAATGTAATTAAGTTAGACTGCTGTTGCACTTGAGCAGGATCAGCTAAAATAGCATCACCAGCAGCGTTTTGAGAAACAAAATTCCATTCTGGAAGCACATTAAAAATGTTGTTAATGTTTGCAGCGATAGTAATATTCTTAGTTGCGTTGTAGTTAATACCTAAATCAGTAACAACATTTGGAGTAAATTCTGTACCTAAGTTGAAAATTCCGTTAGCATCAGTACTTAAACCTTGTTGGAAAAATTCTGTCTTTCCAAAGTAAGTATTATTTAAAGTAAAGCTAAACTTATCAATATCGTAAGTCGTACCTAAAATCCACTTAGTTCTTGGTCTAGAAGTAAAAAATAAAGCTTCTTGAGTTTGATTTACAACAGATTGCCCAGCGTTAGCTACAATTGTAGGATTATTAACTGCTCCATCTCTTTCGTTTTGAATTGTATAGTTACCAGATAAATTGAAACCTAATTTACCAGTTCCTAATTTTACATTTTTATATCCAACAACTACATCTATACCAGAAGTTCTAGTATCAATAGCATTAACAAAGAAACTTAAATCGCTTAAGTTATTTGCATCTAATAATTGATCAAGTGCAGTATTTCCAGCAGCAGTTCTACCGATTTCTGTACTTAATACAATTCTGTCATCTACAGCAATGTTATAATAATCTACAGTTACAGAGAAGTTTTTAAATGGCTTAGCACCAAAACCAACTGTAAAGTTTGTAGATTCTTCAGCTTTTAACTTCGGAATTCCTAAAAGACGTGCTTGTGGAGAAATATTATTTACTAAACCACCAACTTGAATACCTTGACCAGGAATAAAGCTATATTGTGCTTTTTGAGTATAAATTTGATGTAACGTTGGAGCTCTAAATCCAGTAGAAACTGAAGCTCTTAATGTATACTTATCTTCCATAAACTTGTAACGAGTACTTGCTTTCCAAACAAAAGTACTTCCGAAGTCAGAGAAGTTTTCTGCTCTTACTGTACCGTTTAATAAGAAATCTTTAGTTACATCCCAAGCGATATCAAAATAACCTCCTAAATTGTATCTGTTGAAGTTTCCAGAGTTTTCTGGTCTATTTCCTGCAAAAGAGTCTGCACCACCACCATCGTAAGAAGCTAATCCACCTTCAATAACTTCAAAGTTTTCAGTTCTAAACTCAGTACCAATACCAATTGCAACTTGATCAGATAAAACTTTTGAAATATCGATGTTTCCTACAATATGATTAAATGAAGTTCCACCTGGATTGAAACTTAAAGGACTATTCTCTCTATATAATTGAGTACTTTCTGTAGTTTCACCTGGATCAACTATACCATTATTATTCGCATCTACCCAAGTAGAAGGAGATAAAACCACATTTCTGTTGTGAGAATTACTAACTGTATACGTTTGTGTATTTCCACCAAAAGTAGCACTTGCATCGACATTCCATCCATTGATTTTAGATTTAAATCCTAAAGTAGCATTAAAGTCATTTAAATCACCTTCAAAAGTTGGAACATAACCGTCATATCCACCCGGATTTGTTGGATTATTTCCAGGGAAGAAGTTAGCTAAGTAAGGGAAATCTTGAATATCTCTCCAATATGGAGTTCTATAGTTTGCAAAACTATTTACTTTCTTATAAACATAAGCAGCATTGAAATATAGATCACTATTCTCACTCATGTCATAACTACCATTCACTAAGAATTTAGCAGCAGTAGTTTCAGGTGAACCATTAATGTTTCCTGCATCTGGTCTTCTAGATAAAAATTCTTGAATATCAGCTAGAGTTTCACCAGGACGCGTTCCTCCAAAATCAGCGAATTCTCCTTGTGCATCTACAGTTCCAGGTCTGTTTGCTAAAGCAGTTTTAGAAAAATCTAAAGTATAGTTTACAAATCCTTTTTTTCCAATTCTACTACCGTTATTTACACTTACACCAAGCATTTCTCCATCTCCTTCACCAGTAATTCCAGCTCTAAATGTAGCAGATCCATCTTTATAATCATCTTTTAAAATAATATTCATTACCCCAGCAATTGCATCAGATCCATACTGAGCAGAAGCTCCATCTCTTAAGATCTGAATAGTTTTAATCGCATCTGTAGGAATACCTGAAATATCTGCACCAGTTTCACCACGACCTGGTGATGTTTGTGTATATAATAACGCACTTAAATTTTTTCTTTTACCGTTAATTAAGATTAACGTTCTACTCGGTCCCATGTTTCGAATTTCATAAGGATCTAATAACGAAGTTGCATCGTTTACAGGAGTATTTACAGTGTTAAATGAAGGTATTTTATATTGTAAAGCTTTATCGAAAGTTGGTTGCCCCGTACTTTGTAATTCTTTTACACCAACTATATCAATTGGTAACGGACTTACAGTATTACTCCTAGCAGGAGTTCTAGATCCAGTAATTACAACTTCATCAAGTTGTACTCCATCTTTTAAAACTATAGTGAAGTTTGTTTTTCCATTAACAGCAACTTCTGTAGTTTCAAATCCAGTGAAACTTACAACAAGTACAGCACTGTCTGAAACAGTAAGTTCAAATAAACCGTCAAAGTTAGTAGAAGTACCATTGCTAGTTCCTTTTTCAACGACACTAGCTCCAGGTAAAGGCTCATTTGTGGAGTCTACAACCTTTCCAGAAATTTTTGTTTGTGCATACATTACGCCACATAAAATTGTGAGTAAAAAGCATAATTTTGTTTTTAACATAATTAATTGAATTAGTTTTATTTTAGATTTATCATTGTTGATTTTTGATTTAATTAACAATGAGATTATACTATTCTTAAGTAATTATGTTTTTTTTTATACTCTAAATTTTAAGAAAAATTTAAAATTTAGCTAAAAATTTGCTGTAATAGAAGGCTCCATTTGTACCCATTTGAACTGCATCCCAAAGTCCTCCACTGTCAGTATTTTCGCCCTGTACAGTTGGGTAAGTGTTGAATAAATTATTAGCTCCAATTTGGAAAGAAAAATTTTTATTGAATTTATAAGAAATATGAGTGTCTAATGTATATTTTGAATCATATCTATCGACTGAAGCGTTAAATCTTTCTGTAGTTGAATTATTAAATTCACTCAAAGGATTGTTGATTTGCCAATCAATTAATTCTAGACTACTATATTGAGTTATAGTGTTACTGATTGAAAACTTTCCTGTAGAAAAAACCGAATTTAAAATGATCTTATAGTCTGGTGCTGATGCTTTAAGAAAATATTGTTCTCTTGTACCGAAGAATGTTTCTGTATCTAAATCTTCATGATCTATTCGGGTAATTTTCATATTATTTACATTTCCAGTTAGATTTACAGCTAAATCGGAATTAGACCATTTTTTTAACCAATTTAATTTAAAATCGATACCAAAAGTGCTGGTATTAACACCATTTGCAAAAAATTGTATATTTTCTGCATCAGTATTTAATGATGAAGCATCAAAATTTCCGCTTAATATAATTCGATCTTTAATAGCAATATGATAAGCATCTATAGAAAACCCAAGATGATCTGAAATTCTATAATTGTAGCCTAAACTGTAATTTAAAGCTTTTTCTTCTTTTAACTTCTGAATTCCAAATTGTCTTGTAATCGGATTGTTATTTGCGATTAGAAAAGATTCTGTAGGAACATTATCAATATAATTCGTAAACTTTAAATTATAATAAATTTGGGCTAGGGAAGGAGCTCTAAAACCTGTACTAAAAGAAAAACGGAGATTTGATTTTGGAGTAATTTTATAATTACTAGCTACTTTTGCATTTATCGAACTACCAAAATCACTATAGTTTTCGTAACGCATGGCAGTTGCCAAAATCCATTTCTTAGTAACGTCTATTTCACTATCAAAATAAAAGCTAAAACTAGTTCGAGTTCTATCAACTTCGTTAATTGGAGCATATCCTGGAAATCCTTGAGATCCACCCGGACGAATATTTCCATTAAAGGTTGGAATTAGATTTTGAGGTGTATTATTTGTCACCACATTTCCATTAATATCGTACGATTCGTAAGAGAAAGGTTCACCTGCGAATATTTTATAATTCTCAATTCTATTTTCTAAACCTAAAGCGATGTGTAAACCTTTTAAAACGCTCGGAAATTGTTTGGTAAGATCAATATTCGTAGTGTTCTGATTCAAACTATGTCCGCCTGCATCAAACTCATTAGGTGAATTTTCTAATAAAGTAGCATTTAAAGTTTCTTTAATAAAGTAATGAAAGTAATTGTCACCATAACTATTGCTAAAATCTATGTTCCAACCGTTTATTTTTCCTCTAAAACCTAGCGTGAAAGATTTATCAGAAATATTAGATGTTATTAAAGGATTGAAACCATTTGGGTAAATAGATTGTACATTTCGTTCACTATCGAAAGGTCTTGTAAAAGCGTAAGCTTTTGTATTTTTTAAATTATATCCTCCATTAGTATATGCTTTAATTTTACTAGAAATAGGAAGTTCTGAATTAAAGAAAATACTACTACTAGTAACAGCAGCATCTCCATAATTTTGTCTAATTGAAGTTCCTTGCCTGAAAGTATGTCCTTTAGTTAAAAATTCAGCAGATAAATTAATAAATCCATCTTTTTTTATCGGAGCACCATAGTTTACTTCAGTTTTAAACGTAAGCCCATCAACACCTTTTTTATCAGCATTTCTGTTATTATTTGCATTGTAAAATCCAAATGTTGAATTTATATTAGTTGTGTTAGGATTATCGTTAAGTACAATATTAATTACGCCAGCAATAGCATCGGAACCGTATTGAGCAGAAGCTCCGTCTTTTAAAACCTCAATTCTTTTTATAGCTGAAGTTGGAATAGTATTTAAATCTGTACCAGAATTTCCTCTTCCTCTAGTACCGTAAAGATTAATTAAAGAAGTTTGATGTCTTCTTTTTCCATTGATTAGCACTAGAGTTTGATCTGGACCAAGACCTCTGTAAGTAGCGGGAATGATATGATCTGCGCCATCGGATCCTGATTGTTTTGTGGCGTTAAAAGAAGGGATTTCAGTTTGAATTAATTGATTTACTTCTAAGAGATCACTTTTTTTAGTAATACTTTTAACATCAATAATTTCTGTAGAAACGGGAGAGTCAACTTTTTGTCTTTTAGAATTTCTAGATCCCACAATGAAGACTTCATCTAATTGAACTCCAGATTTTAAGATGACTTTAATGTATTTCTGAGTAGGAAATATAATTTCATTGGTGAATCCTATATGTGAGATTGTTAACGGATTACCTTTGGTTAATTTCAATTCAAAACTTCCATCTCTTCTAGTAATAGTTCCGTTTCTGGTATCGTTTTCAATAACATTTGCTTTTTGAACTGGTTGATAATACTCATCAAAAACAACACCTCTAATAAGTTTGCTGTTCTGATAATCAATACCTATAATACTGTCTGTTTTTCTATCAGAATTATTAATATTTGTATTTGATACGGAGTTATAATTGAAGTTCTTTTTAGGTTTAAAAACTACATAATAGTTGTTTCCTAAATAATCAATTTGATAAGAAGTAAGCTTTTTAAGTAAAGAAATAGATTTTGAAAGTGATAAGTCGATAAAAGGGGAGATATCGATTTTATCTTTTTCTATTACTAAAGGATTGTAAGTAAAATATACATTGTGTTTTGTACTAATTTCTTCTAAAGCTTCTGCTAATGGAATATATTTAGATTCTTGAGAATGAATCTTAAAACTAGAAGTTGCCAGAAACACAAATACAAGAAAATTCTTTCGAAAAGTGTTTCTAGAAATCATTTAAAAAGGGTTATAGTTCGTTAGGTTAATTTTTATAAACTACTAGTATACCATTTTCTTTTCGAATATTAATATTTGTAGACTTTTTTATTGCGTTCAAACAAATTTCTAAATTCGTAATAGGCACTTTTCCTGTAATCAGTATGTTTTTATTCTCTAGCTTATTGTATTTAAATTTAACACCATATGTTTCAGAAATTTTGGCTAAAGCGTCTTCTAAACTTGTGTTGTCAAATATTAAATTTCCGTTTTTCCAAGATATAAATCCGTTAGTAGAGTTAAGGTTCTTATTTACAATTATTTTTTGAGCTGTTGAAGAATACTCAATATAATTTCCAGGAATCATCTTTTGAGCTTCACCATTATTTAAGTTCAATAATACACTTCCTTCCTCTAAAAATACATTTGTTTTATTTTCTAAAGTTTTTACATTGAATTGTGTACCATACACTTCTACAGTTAAATCACCAGTTTCAACTTTAAACTTAGCTTTTGTTGCTAAATCTTTTTTAACATTGAAAAATGCTTCTCCAGATAATTTGATATTTCTAGGATTATTTTTTTGATACGAAATTTCTGAATTTGCATTTAAGGTAACTAGAGTACCATCTTCTAAAGTTACATCAAGCATTTCACCATAACTTGTTTTATGGGTAACATTTGAAAAATTAGCGTAGATAAAAACACTTGCAGATATTAATAAAAGTATAGATGCTGCGGCAGAAAAATATTTAAAGTTTAATGACTTTTTCGATTTTTTCTCTTGTGTTTTATCCTCTTTAGTTTGAATTCTATTTGCAAACTTTTCCCATTCAGCATCAATTTTTTCTTTAGTAACAGTTTCTTTCTTAAAATTAATCCCCACAATAATATCTTTAGCTTCAGCAGCTAAAGTTTCGTGTGTAGGATTTTCTTTTATCCATACATTCCATGAAGAAGTCTCAGAAGAATTCTCTTCCAAAGCCCATTTATTAAAAGAAGCGTCTTCTAATAAATCTTGTATTGTATTGTATGTTTCTTTTCTCATTAGAATTACAGTATACTGTACTATATATGTATTTTATTATTTAAAGAACATAAATTATGAATTATACTCTTTTTAAACCACAAATTTATGAATTTAATAATTTAACAATAGCTTCTTCGTCTCTAAGGTTTTTAATTGCCTTGTGTAATGTGTTAATTACACTCTGATAATTAATTCCCATAGTCTCGGCAATTTCATTTGCTTTGAAGTTGCAATTGAACTTTAAATAAATAACTTCTCTTTGTCTTTTCGGTAGTTTGTTTATCAGTTTAGCAAGGTTCTTATTTCTAAATGTTAAAGATTCTTGCGTGGTAATAAACTCTTCGGGGGTAAAACTAATGTCAACTACATTCGTATCTAAATGTCTTATAAATGTATATTTCTGTTTCTTTTGAATTATTTTGATAATAAATCTTCGGAAGGACGCAAATAAATACGGAGCTATGGTTTGTAGATCGCTTAAATTCTCTTTATGCTCGTAGATGTATACAAAAAAATCTTGTAAAGCATCTTCAGTTAATGATTCGTCTCGAGAGATTTTTAAGCCATAACTATGCAACGATGGATAGAATTTTTTGAAGACGACAGAGAATGACTCTAGGTCTCCTTTTTTTAATGATTTCCATAAAATTTCATCCGATTCGCTACTCATTAAATATTTAGTTGAAGGTCTAAAATAGAAAAAATGGATTAATTTATAAAAGAATAGTATTAGCTTTTTAATCAGAAAGCTTATTAAAGTAAAGTAATGTACTATATTTGCAAACGCAAAAAAATATCAATTTATATTAAATGAAAGCTGGAATTGTAGGATTACCAAACGTAGGGAAATCAACTTTATTTAACTGTTTATCGAATGCAAAAGCACAAAGTGCAAACTTTCCATTCTGTACTATAGAGCCAAATTTAGGAGTGGTAAATGTACCAGATCAAAGATTAGAAAAGTTAGAAGAACTAGTAAATCCAGAAAAAGTAATTCCTGCTACTGTTGAAATCGTTGATATTGCTGGTTTAGTAAGAGGAGCAAGTAAAGGTGAAGGTTTAGGAAACCAGTTCTTAGCAAATATTAGAGAAACAGATGCTATTTTACATGTGTTAAGATGTTTTGATAACGATAATATAATTCACGTTGACGGTTCTGTAGATCCAATAAGAGATAAAGAAACTATCGATATCGAATTACAGCTTAAAGATTTAGAAGCAGTAGAAAAGAGATTAGAAAAAGTAAAGAGAGCTGCTAAAACTGGAAACAAAGAAGCACAAGCTGAATTAGCTTTATTGGAGAAAATTCAAGAAGTTTTATTAGGTGGAAAATCTGTAAGAACAATTGAATTTACAGAAAAGGAAGAAGAATTAGTACAGTCTATGCAATTTATTACTGCTAAGCCAGTATTATATGTATGTAATGTAGATGAATCGTCAGCTAAAGATGGAAATGCATATGTAGATAAGGTTAGAGAAGAAGTTAAAGATGAAGAAGCAGAAATTATTGTTCTAGCTGTAGCTACTGAAGCTGATATTGCAGAGTTAGAAGATTACGAAGAGCGTCAAATGTTTTTAACTGATATCGGATTAGAAGAACCAGGTGTTTCTCGTTTAATACGTTCTGCATACAAGTTATTAAACTTACAAACATATTTTACCGCTGGAGTAAAAGAGGTTAGAGCTTGGACAATTCCTGTTGGAGCTACTGCGCCACAAGCAGCTGGAGTAATTCATACAGATTTTGAAAAAGGATTTATCCGTGCAGAAACTATTAGCTATAGTGATTATGAAGAATACGGAAGTGAAGCTAAAGTGAAAGAAGCTGGTAAAGTGAGAGTAGAAGGTAAGGAATATGTTGTTGCCGATGGAGATGTAATGCACTTTAGATTTAATGTATAGTAAAATACAACTTAAAATATTTAAAAACCATATCGATTAGATATGGTTTTTTTGTTAAAGTGTTAACATTCAGTTTTAAAAATAAATATTCTTAAATTAGAAGAAATTAAAAATATTGTAAATGAATAATAATCTAGCCGTGCTTATTGATGGAGATAATATATCTTCAGGTTATGTTGAAGAAATGATGGAAGAAATAGCTAAATATGGTAATCCAACGATTAAAAGAATTTATGGAGATTGGACAAAACCTGGGCTAACTAAATGGAAGAATTTACTTTTAGAAAATGCTATAATACCAATACAACAATATGGATATACTAGAGGTAAAAATGCTACCGATTCAGCAATGATAATAGATGCTATGGATATTTTATATAGTGGAAAAGTAGATGGTTTTTGTTTAGTTTCTAGCGATAGCGATTTTACACGATTAGCTACAAGATTAAGAGAAGCAGGAATGACAGTTATTGGAATAGGAGAGAAGAAGACACCGAATCCTTTTATTGTAGCTTGTGATCGATTTATTTACATAGAAATATTAAAAAAACGTACTGAAGAAAAAGTTGAATCTAAAGAACCTAACGTAGATAAAATTACTAAGAAAGAGATAAACTTAATTTCTTCAACAATAAATGATTTATCAGATGACGATGGTTGGGCGTTTTTAGGAGATGTTGGTAGTTTGATTCAAAAAAAGAGACCTAATTTTGATTCTAGAAATTATGGGTTTGAAAAATTAACTCCTTTAATTAAATCGATAGGTAAATTTGATATTGAAAGAAGAGAAAATCAGAAGAACAAACATCAACTAATCTTCGTACGAATAAAAACAAAAACCTCAACAAGAGCTAAGAAAAATTGATTCATACAAAATTTTAAAATAGAATAATCCTTTTTTAATCTACAACAAAAACCTACCTTTGAGCTATATATTTAAATTGTAGATTAAATTACAAACGGATTCTTTAGTTTTACTTTTCTTTCACTAAGACAATCAGACAACTTATCCTTCTTGCGCTTTAATTTTTTTCTAATTATATGAATTCAATCTAACTAGTTAAAAATAAAGTTAGTTATTGATTGAAGTAAAAGATTTTTATAAAAATATGAAGTCTTTTCTAGTGTGGTTCAATTTTTATTGAGCTTATCTATAGTGAGTAATTATTTATCTATAAAGCATGAGACAACTTAAAATAATTAAACAAGTTACGAATAGAGAGTCAAAGTCTTTAGATAAATATTTACAAGATATTGCAAAAATAGATTTAATTACTGCAGATGAAGAAGTAGAATTAACAAAAAGAATTAGAGAAGGAGATGAAAGAGCTTTAAAAATATTAGTTGAAGCGAACTTACGTTTTGTAGTGTCGGTTGCTAAACAATATCAAAACCAAGGTTTAAAACTAATAGATTTAATAAATGAAGGAAATATAGGTTTAGTTAAAGCTGCACAACGTTTTGATGAAACTAGGGGATTTAAATTTATTTCTTATGCAGTTTGGTGGATTCGTCAAGCAATATTACAAGCTTTAGCAGAGCAATCTCGTATTGTGAGATTACCTTTAAATAGGATAAGTGATATAAATAAAATAAAGAAAGCTGTTGTACGACTTGAGCAGGATAATGAAAGAGTTCCTTCTGTTCATGAAATTGCAAAAGTTTTGGATATGACTCCAACTAATGTTAAAGAATCGATGATGAATATTAGTAAACATTTATCTATGGATGCTCCATTAGTAGACGGAGAGAATTCGAGTTTATATGATGTTTACAATTCAGGAGAAATACCGAATGCAGATAAAGATTCTAATGCTCAATCGTTAAAAATTGAAATAGATAGAGTTTTAAAGACATTATCTCCAAGAGAATCGGATATTATACGTTTGTTTTATGGAATTGGAGAAGAATCTACAATGACACTTGATGAAATAGGTGAAAGTATAGATTTAACAAGAGAAAGAGTTAGACAAATAAAAGAAAAAGCCTTAAGGAAATTGAGACATGTATCTAAATCAAAATCTTTAAAAGGCTATTTAGGTTAAAATTTTAAATAAGTAAATTCAATAAGAAAGTATGTTAATAATTAAAGTAAAAGACGGTGAAAATATTGATAGAGCTTTAAAGCGCTATAGAAAGAAGTATAGAGATGTAAAGCTTTTACGTGAAATTAGAGGAAGAAAAGAATACGTGAAAGAATCTGTTCGTAGAAGAGAAGAAGTTAAAAAAGCAGAATACAAACAAAAAGTATTATTAAAAGACGATTAATTTATTCTAAATTAAAAATTAAAGAGCTATATTTGCAGTGTTCAAAATAGAACGCCTTTTCAAATTAGGGTAGTATTTAATAAGTTTTTTTGAGTTTTCTCTTTCCTTCTTTATTCCACATTACTTTATTTTTTTAAGAGTTTATATACAACGTAGGTGTTGACTATAAATATTTGTATCTATAGTTATCATTTAACAGTTTTATTTTGAATAAAAAATAAGTATTAAAATTAATTAAGTAAAGATGCAAGAAGGTACAGTTAAGTTTTTTAACACTACAAAAGGATTTGGATTCATAACAACTCAATCAGGACAAGATATTTTTGTTCATAACAGCGGTTTGATAGATGATATTAGAGATGGTGATAAAGTACAATTCGAAACTGAACGAGGAAAAAAAGGAATGAATGCTGTTAATGTTGAAGTTCTAGACTAAAAATGTATTAAAATATCTCCAAAGACGTTTGGAGTTTCTTTTTCATAGCAATTTTCCCACTCAATCTTTGAGTGGGTTTTTTTATGTAAAAACTGAAATTATTTTCTTGAATTTAATATTTGATAATCAGATTTTTAATCTTTTCTTAGTTATGTTGACTATTGTAGTTATGATTTTAACTATTAAATAAAGATTAAAACAAGACGTATTTTTACTTTATGAAAATTAGAAATAAGCAATTATTAGGCTTTCTTGTAGGGATTTTAGGAATTGTATTGTTCTCTTCAAAAGCTGTATTAGTGAAACTAATGTACAAACACGAAGTACCAATGATAACAGCCTTATTTTTAAGAATGTTGTTTTCATTTCCATTTTATGTGTTCATCTTAGTTTCTTCTTTCAAAAACAAAAACACTACTAAAATCACCAACAAAGAATTATTATGGATTATCTTTTTTGGTTTCGTGGGATATTATCTCGCTAGCCTTTTTGATTTCATAGGTCTTACTTTTATAAAGGCCAGTTTAGAAAGAGTGATATTGTTTGTTTATCCTACAATTGTATTATTTTTAAATGCTTTTTTTCTAAAGCAAAAAATCACCAAACAGCAATTACTAGCTACTTTTGTTACTTATTTAGGAATAGCAATAACTTTCGGGTCTGAGATTTCTGTTTCAAATGATAATGTTGCTTTAGGAGGTTTTTTTGTATTACTATCAGCTATAACTTATGCTTCTTATTTAGTAGGAAGTGGTTGGTTAATTCCTAAAATAGGAGTGGTACATTTTACTTCCTATGTTATGGTAGTTTCTTGCCTGTGTGTGTTTATACATTATTTTATTACTGCAGAAACTTCAATATTAAATTATTCTTGGGAAGTTTACGGTTTAGGTTTTTTAATAGCAATTTTAGCAACTGTAATTCCTTCGTTTTTAGTTTCTTGGTCAATCAAATTAATATCATCATCGAACTTTGCTATTTTAGCTTCATTAGGACCAGTATCGACTATTATCTTAGCTGTGATTTTTCTAGATGAATACTTATCATTTCTACAATTATTAGGAACCGTGATTGTAATTTTTGGTGTTTTATTAATTTCAAGAAATAAGAAGTGAAAAGACTAGAACTTCTTTGCGTTGAGTTCTAGTCTTAGTCAATTAAAACAATTTCACATAGAAATTAATTGTAAATAGTATCTAAATCTGTTGCGTTTACTAAAATGAATTTTCCTTTTTCTCCTGATTTTCCTTGGATTCCTTTTCCTAAGTTAGATGGATTAGCAGTTGCACCACTGCTACCAGTTCTACCACCGCCACAGTGACCAGTTCCTCTACCAAAAGATCCGCCTTTACCTGCCGCACCATGAATTCCAGGAATACCACCGTTTCCACCTTTTCCGCCTTCATTTAATAATTGCATGTAACTAAAGCTTTCATTTACTTGTTGACTAGATATAATCGTTACAGAAACTCCGTTTCCACCAGTACCTCCAGTTCCACCTTTACCGCCTAAACCAGCATTTCCACCGTTTCCTCCATTTCCACCGCCACGTCTACAACTGAACGCACCAGAAGATGCTTTTCTACCTTTATAACCATTTCCACCATTTCCTCCGTTACCACCAGCACCACCAGTTCCTCCTTTGTAACCATTTCCTAAAATAGCAATTGGAGCAAAAGCAGGCATTCCTATTGGAGAAGAAAACTCTTTTGTAACAATATATACATGAGGCAAGTTTTTAGTTAAACCAGTTTTTCCTGTAATTCCTGTTCCACCGTGACTACCATGTTGACCATTTCTCCAATCTCTATAAGTAGTTCCGTTGGCTCCATTTCCACCTTTAGCAGCTCTATCTGGAGTTTTTAAAGTTGTCCTTTTGAATGTGATTTTTGAAATTTTATTCGGATTTTGAACTTTTATTTTATTTGCTTTAATAAGTATCCATGGAACGTCGGTATTTTCAAGGATAAGATGTGCTCCGTCTGAAAATACAATTTCATTAGCATTAATGATTTGACCATTAAAATTTTCATTATTACCTATCGGAAATACTGTCGTAAAATTTGTGTTGTTTTTAATTATTTCTAATACTTCCTGAGGTATAGCTTCCTCAATTTTTGATTCAACTATATCTTGAGATCTTACAATAATAGTTGACAATAATGTGATGATGATAAGTGTTTTTTTCATTGTGTTTGGTTTTTCAGTAAAAGTAGTATCAGAAGTATCTTGCTGAAATCCCTAGCAATAGGTAATTTGTGATTAGGATTGATATTCAGAAAAGTTTTTTAACGTTTAAACTAGGTTTGAAATCTGCATAGTCTTTGTGGTTTTTTGTATTTTGTAGTCCATAATTTTACAACTATGCAAATAGAACAATCAACCTTTAATTTTTTAAATAAACTAGCTGAAAATAACAACAGAGATTGGTTTGCTGATAATAAATCTGAATTTGATACCATTCAAAAAGATGTAAAGCAATTTTATAAAGCGGTTCAAGAAAAATTAGAAGCTCATGATGAAATAGAAAAGCACAAGTTTTTTAGAATTTATAGAGATGTTCGTTTTTCAAAAGATAAAACTCCATATAAGACACATTTTGCAGGATCTTTTTCTCGAAATGGAGCACATTTAAGAGGTGGATATTATCTACGATTAAAACCAGGAGAAAGTTTTTTAGCAGGTGGTTTCTGGGAACCAAATAAAGAAGATTTATTTAGAATTCGAAAAGAAATAGAAATCGATGCTTCAGAATTTAGGGATATTTTAGATGATGCAGAATTTCAGAAATATTTTGGAGATAAGTTTGAAGGAGATGAATTAAAAACAGCTCCTAAGGGATTTGATAAAACACATCCAGATATAGATTTAATTCGTAAGAAAGGATATATAGCAATTCGAAATTTTACAGACAAAGAAGTACTTTCTAAAAACTTTATTGACGAAATTGATGCTTCCTATACAGCATTACGTCCGTTTTTCGATTTAATGAGTTCTGTGTTAACCACAAACTTAAATGGAGAATCAATACTTTAAATGTAAAAACATTTAAAGTATTGATTGAAATATATAATTATATCTGACTTAATCCACCATCAACTTCTAATTCAACACCGTTGATAAAAGAAGCGTCATCAGAAGCTAAGAATAAAGCTGTACTAGCAATTTCTTCAGATTTTCCAAATCTACCTAATGGAACTGTTTGCGAAAAACTTTTACCCATTTCTTCTACAACTTCCCCAGGTAAGTTCATTTTTCCATAGATTGGAGTTTCAATCGGACCTGGTGCAATAGAATTTACACGAATTCCTCGATCTTTAACTTCAGAAGTTAATACACGAGAGTATGCTCTTAAAGCTCCTTTACTAGCAGAATAAACTCCGAATCCATCAAATCCTTTTTGGTGTACAATAGAGTTCGTAAATAAAATAGAACCACCATCATTAATATGTGGAATTGCTTCTTTAGCAGCTAAAATAGGACCTTTTACATTAATATTAAATACTTCATTAAAGTGCTCTTCTGTAATTTCATTTGCGGCAGCTACTGGAGCTACACCAGCATTTAAAAACAAAACATCTATTTTACCGAACTTATCTACAGTTTCTTGTATTAATCTTTTGTTATCTTCTTGTTTTGCAACATCGGCAACAACAGTAATAAATTCACCATTTAAATTTTCTGTAGCTTCTTTTAATGCAGTTTCTCTACGACCAGATAATACTACTTTAGCTCCTTCTTCTAAAAATAACTTTGCTGTAGCTAATCCGATACCACTGTTTGCACCTGTTATTACCGCTACTTTTCCTTGTAATTTACTCATTTTAATAGTTAGATTTTTATTTGAAACAATCGTTTCAAATAAGGTTAAAAAAAAATTTACTCCAAGACTGAAAGTATTGTTTTTACTATACTTTTTAAATCTTTTTGATCATGTATTAAAACATTAGAAAGATTGAATCCTTGAAAAGCAGTTAATAAATAAATAGCATACTCGTAAGCGGTTTTATTTTTATTTATCGAACCTCTTTCTTGACCTTTTTCTATGATGTCTTTAAACAATGTAATCATACCATCATTATTTTGCTTTAGAAACGTATGTACTGTATCTTCTTGATTGGCCATTTCAGTGACACAGTTATTTATTAAACATCCGTTTTTATCATTAATGTTAGAATAAAATATTCGTTCTAAAGTTTTGATGTAACAGTCATTTGAACAAAGAATGTTATGAATCTTTTCTTGAGCTTCACATTGGTAACTTTTTAAGCATAACATATATAAGTCTAACTTACTACCAAAAGTATTATAAATACTAGATCTGTTTAATCCTGTAGCATCTACTAAATCTTGCATAGAAGTTAAACTGTAACTTTTTTGATGAAATACTTCAGTTACCTGTTTAATTACTTGTTCTTTATCAAATGTTTCTGTCTTTGGCATGTATTTGAAATGATCGTTTCAAAATTAATAGTTTTTTAGAAACCAAGAATAAATTAAATGTTAATTTTTTAATAAAGCGATTTCTTTACGTACAAAAAAGTAGGTAACAATGGTTGCTAACAAGTCAGAAATAGGGAAGGAGAACCATATTCCATCTAATCCATAAAAAATAGGAAGAATTATAATAAACGGAATTAAAAAGATAGATTGACGTAATAGAGTTAATATCAAGGCAGGTTTTGCTTTTCCTACAGCTTGAAAATATGAGGCTCCAACTAATTGAAATGCAATAAAAGGAGTGGCCAATAAGGTAATTAAAATAGCGTTTGGAGTTTGTTCTAATAATTGTTGATCGTTAGTAAATACAGTCGTCATTTCATAATTAAAGAAATATACTACACCAAAAATAAAAATACACAGAATTGTTCCGTATTTATTAGCTGTGTTTAAAACATCTTTTACACGATCGTACAAATTGGCTCCGTAATTATATCCAGCAATTGGTAAAAATCCTTGTACTATTCCAAATACAGGGAAAAAGATAAACATCATTAAACGGTTGATAATCCCAAAAACGGCTAACGAAGATTCATTTCCATACTTGTATAAAGAGTAATTCAATATAATTGTTAAAATACTAATAGTTCCTTGTCTAACTAGTGTAATACTTCCTAGAGAACTAACTTCAGATACAATTGCTTTATCAAATTTTAAATGATTTAAACGTATTTGTAAACTACTTTTTTTAGATAATAAAAATCCAAGAATAAATAATCCGCAAACGGCATAAGCAATAGAAGTAGCTAATCCAGCACCAAACATTCCCCAGCCAAATACTTTTATAAATAGTATATCTAGAATAATATTTGCAATAGCTGGTAAAATAAGGGCAATCATAGCATATGTTGGTTTTCCTAAAGCCCTAATAATTGGATTTCCCATCATGGCATAAGCTAAAAACGGTACACCAATTATAATAATTCTGAAATAAGGAATCGCAGGTTCTAAAATATTACCATTAGCACCAAATAATTTTAAAACTGCTTCTTCAAAAATTAAACATAAAGCAACTAAAACTACTGATGTTATTGTTGTTAAACTTATTTGATTTCCAAATACTTTTTTAGCTTTTTCAATATTATTGGCTCCTAAAGCAAGCGAAATAACAGAACCACCACCAATACCAATAGCCATTCCAATAGAAGAAATTAAAAATCCGATTGGTAATACGACAGTAATAGCAGCAATAGCTAAAACACCAATCCATTGTCCAACAAAGATGGTATCTACAATCATGTTAATAGACATTACCAAAATACCAATTGCAGCAGGTATAGATTGTTTTAATAATAACTTGCTTACTTTTTCTGTGGAAAGTTCACTGGCAACTTGATTCATGATAGTAGAAATTAGTCTACAAATTAACGAAATAATAAGCTTTCTTACGTAAGTTTGCACTCATGAATTTAGATAAAGTTTTTACAACAACTAGAGTCGTAGTTTCAGAAGAAATAGATAACTTAAATCACGTAAATAATGTGGTTTATGTGCAATGGGTGCAAGATATTGCAACATTACATTGGGAATATCTGGTTAAAGATATAAATGCAGAAGATTTAATTTGGGTGCTTGTTAAACATGAAATTGATTATATAGGACAGGCAGTTTTAAATGATGAAATCACATTAAAAACTTGGGTTGGAGAAACTAAAGGCGTAAAATCTGTCCGTCATGTTGAAATCTTTAAAGAAGATAAGTTATTGGCAAAATCTCAAACCACTTGGTGTTTGTTAAACAGTAAAACTTTACGTCCGACTAGAATTACAGAAGATATTTTTAATTTACTATCTCCGTCTTAATAAGACTATCTTTGCACTTTAAAAGAATTATATGTCTACATTCTCAGATTTAGGAGTCCGTAAAGATTTTATCAAAGGATTAAAAGAGTTGGGTATTAAAACTCCAACTGAAGTCCAGAAAAAAACAATTCCTTTTTTGTTACAAGCAAATAGCGATTTTATTGGTTTAGCACAAACAGGAACAGGAAAAACAGCTGCATTCGGGTTACCAATTTTACATCAAATAAAGCCAAATTCAGATAACATTCAAGCGTTGATTTTATCGCCAACAAGAGAATTGGTTCAACAAATTAAAAAACAACTTTTTAAGTTTACAAAGTATGTAGATCATAAAATTTTTGTTGAAGCTGTTTATGGTGGAGAAAAGATTGATAGGCAAATTAAAAATCTACAACGAACTACACATATTGTTGTGGCAACTCCGGGCAGACTTATTGATTTAATAGAGAGAGGAGAAATAAACCTAAAAAATATAAAGACTTTAGTTTTAGACGAAGCAGATGAAATGCTAAGTATGGGATTTAAGTTAGAAATCAATAGAATTTTAAAATATACTTCTGGCGAAAGAAATACTTGGTTATTTTCTGCTACTATGCCTGATGAAATTAAAAGGATTGTAAAAAACTACATGAATATTAATGCAAAACGTGTAGAAATTAATCCAGCTTCTATTGTTAATGAGAATATCACACATTATTATTCTGTAGTTACTTCAGCTAATAAAACTGAGGCAATTGTATCTTTTTTAGAAGGAAGACAAGATGAACGAGGAATTATTTTCGCAAGAACAAAAGCAGGAGCAAGAAAACTAACTACTGAATTATCTGAAGAAGGTTTTACTGTAGATGTTCTAGAAGGTGATATGAAGCAAATAGAAAGAGATAAAGTAATGCGTGCATTCAAAAACCAGTCATTACAATACTTAATTGCTACTGATGTTGCTGCTAGAGGAATAGATGTACAGAATTTAAATTTTGTAATTCATCATAAACTCCCTGAAAAGTTAGAATATTATACACACAGAAGTGGTAGAACTGCTAGAGGTGGAAATAGAGGAATCTCACAAGCTTTTATAGCTGCAAATGAAATAGAACATATTCATCAAATTCAGAAGAAACTAAATATTCAATTTATTAAAAAGTAAGTCTTTGTTTTAAATTATGGATGTCATTTACGTCATAGATATTCTAGGAACCTTTGCATTTGCTATTAGTGGAGCTTTGGTAGCATCAAAGAAAGATTTTGATTTATTTGGTGTTATCATTTTAGCTTTTGTAACTGCTGTTGGTGGTGGAATGTTAAGAGATGTATTGATAAATGCACATCCTATAAATTGGATTGGAGATTTAAATTATATAAAAACAATTGCTGTTGCAGTTGTTTTTACTTTTCTTTTTAAACGTAGAATAGAACCACTAAGAAAAACATTCTTTCTATTCGATACGATTGGAATAAGTGTCTTTACCTTATTAGGTTTACAAAAAGGATTGAGTTATGATTTGCCTTCAGTAGTTGCTATTATTATGGGAATGGTTTCAGCTGTTTTTGGCGGCGTAATACGAGATGTGTTAACTAGAGAGGTACCTTTAATTTTTAAGAAAGAAATTTATGCCTCAGCTTGTTTGGCTGGTGGTTTGGTATACTTATTATTGAAAAAGTTAAACGTTGATGAAAATTTCAGTTTTATATTTTCAGCAGCTATAATCATTACCATTAGAACACTTTCAGTAATATATAAGTTAGAGTTACCTAAAATTAAAGATGATTCTAGCAAAAGTTAAATAAAGTTTTTAAATTGCTTTTAATTAGAGTTTTATGATGATGAGAAAAGTAATTTTATTAATATCGTTTGTATTTGTTTTTTCTTCTTTTGCGCAAGAGAAGAAAATACCAGAAGGTTGGGATAAAATTTTACTAGAAGGTAAGGTTGCTTACATGAATCTTATCACCGGTGATATTTCTACTGAATTTCCAAAGGAAAAGGCTCAGAAACCAGTAGAAGTTAAAGAATATGATCCAACGATAACTCATAAAGTTCAGAAAGGAGAAACATTAAGTACAATTGCTAGGAAGTATAAAATGCCTCTAGCAAGACTTTATCGCTTAAATAACTTAGTTAATTTTGATGAAATTGAAATCGGAGATGAAGTTGTTATTGGTTATGAAGAATCTCCTAAAAAGAATAAAAACTTAGTTATTCATATTGTACAATCAGGCGAAACGCTATATAGCATAGCTAAAAAATACAATACTTCAATATCTTCTCTAAAAATTAATAATAAAATTTACGGCAACAATATTGTTATTGGTCAAAAACTGATGATTAATTAGTTATTATGGTTTATTGTTGGTTATAATTTAATTTACAGGTATTTTTATTTACAATATGACAATTACAGTTCGTCGATGCTTTATTGCATTTTATCGAAACTTAAGTGTTAAAAAAGTATTGTAAAGTATTGATATAGTATAAGTTTCCTAAATTAGATACATGTAATTTTCAATCCCTCTATTATGAAGAGTAAGTTTTTTTTCATGCTTGCAATAGCTTTTGCAAGCCAAAGTTTTTCGCAATCAAACAAAACATGTGATAATCCTAACGACGAACCAGCATTAGATTTAAACAGTATAACCAAGTGTTCTATTAAAGATTCAGATGATAAGAAAACTAAAAAAGTTTCTGTACAAGTTTCATCGAGAAGAAGAGTAGTACGTAAAAGAGATGCTGCATCTGGTGTAATGACTAATGATTATACACATAAGTTAGCCAATATCAAGAAAAAGGCAGACATTATAAATACAATAAACTTCAACAACGCAGGAGGATTGAAAATCATTCCTTTCAATTATGTAGATGAAATTCCTTTATTCAAAGAGTGTGAAAGTGCACCAATCTACAAGCAAGAAAAATGTTTCAAACAATATATATCTAAGCATATACAAAAACACATAAAATATCCAGAAAACTCTTATGACAGAGGTATTCAAGGTAGAGTATTAGTACAATTTACAATCCAAAAAGATGGTAGTGTTGGTAAAATGAATATCGTATCGCCATACAAAGGAGAAGAGTTAGGTAAAGAAGCAGAAAGAAT
Organism: uncultured Tenacibaculum sp.; assembly: GCF_947495995.1. GTDB lineage: Bacteria > Bacteroidota > Bacteroidia > Flavobacteriales > Flavobacteriaceae > Polaribacter. The sequence continues at coordinate 573,178 of NZ_CANMAX010000002.1, read as the reverse complement.
TATCAAAAAATTACCAAAATTTGTTCCTGGAAAGCATGCAGGTAAAGAAGTTATCGTAAAATATGGTGTGCCAATTACTTTTAGAATTCCTGGAGTTAGACCTTCAAACATAAAGAAAACTACAAAGAGAGTTATTGCTAAGGAAGAAATTTATCAATTCGCAGACGTACAAGAAATACCAAAATTCAAATCATGTGAAAGCGCTACTTTAGATTGTTTTAACAAGAGATTAGTACAACATATACAAGATCATTTTGCTTATCCAGAACAAGCTGTAAGAAATAATATTCAAGGAAAAGTTAACATTAGCTTCGTAATTAATAAAGAAGGAGAAGTTGTAAATGTAACAGCTATTGGACCATCAGATGGAAAAGTTTTAGAAATGTCAGCTAAAAATCTAGTTGAAAAATTACCAGAATTCAAAGCTGCAATCAAAGATGGTAAGAAGGTAAATACTAAGTATTCTTTCCCGATAAGTTATAAATTAGACGAATAGTAAAATTATAATCATAATAGAGAAAAAATAAAACCATCCAATTATTGGATGGTTTTATTTTTTTCGTCACTTTGATCTTGATTATTAATCATCTGATATAATGAAGCTTTCGATTTTAAAAACTTATTCTTTGTATCAATAAGTTTTAAACGAGTTTCAATCAATTTTACTTCTCTATAGTTTATTCTAAACAAAGAACCTTCACCTAAAATAAACATTCGTTCTTCGGCTTTTACTAATTTTTGATAGTCAACAACTAAATTAGTCAAGATTTTACTTTGTCTATTAGTAGAAGCAATTTCATTATCAATGGTTCTCATTTTGTTGTTTAAATCCATTCTACTTGCAGATATCACAAAGTCAATATCTTGAAGTTTAAGTTTGGCTAATTTTAATTCAGCACGTTCCTTTCTTAAAAACAATGGAATATAAACGTTTAAACCTCCTTTATAATTACTTGTATCAAAATTGGCAAGTTCATTAAATTTTGGAGTCAAGAAATTATATTCTAGATCTATTCTTGGTAATAAATTATTGAATTTCAAACGTTTGTTTACAAGTAAGCTTTCTTTCTTGTAATTTAAAGACTTCATTTTTAAATGGTTATTTACATTTAAAATAGATACAACATCATTATTTATGTTTAATGAAGTATCAACATTATCCAACGTTTTAATATCAGGCACAATATTATCTTCTAATTCTAGCGGAAGATTATTTTCTAGCCATAAGAAGTTTGCAAGTTTAAGTTTTGATTTGATGTAAACTAATTTCGCTTTTTCTAAATCTAACTGTCTACTTTTAAAATTAATATTAGCTTCTAATGTATCAACGGCAGGTTTATCACCAGCGTCAAAACTCTTTTTTACAATTTCGAGTCTATTAGTTGCATTTTTTAGAAAATCATCATAAGTATTTTGAGTTTCAAAATTCTTTAACCATTCAAAATAAGTAACAATTGCATCGTAAAGAATATCATTAACTAAAAGTCTTTGCTTTGCATTAGCTTGTTTTGTGTATAGTTTGGCTTGTTTTAGTGTAGCCATTCTATCATTCATTAATAAACCTCTAGCAAGTGAAACTGATATTCCAGCTCCATAAAGACCTTGGTCAGGTACATTTGCTTCTGGATTTAAGAAAATACCAGTATTTTTTTCATAATTCGCTTTAAATTCAACTCCATACCAAGTTGGAATTTTAAAAGTGGTATTCAGCTTATCATAATATTCTGTCTTTTTAAATTTTTTACGATCATAATCAACAGATATTTTTGGATCAAAAGCACCACGGGCTTTTAAGAGCTTTATTTCACCTTCTGTGCTAACTAATCTGGCTTGTTTTACAATAGGGTGAAATTCTTTCACGTATCCTATGTATTCAGACAATGATAAAACATTATTCTGACCAGATAGATTAACAGAAAGTAATATAGAGAAAAATAAGAATAGTTTCTTCATTTCTATTATTTTAACTTTTTTAATTTACTCTTTTCCACCTTTTTTGAATCTTGTGGTTGGTAAAAGTTAGGAGGGAAGCTGTTTAACTGTCTCCATAATTCAAACCAAATAGGTACATTGTCTAAAAGTGCTATAGTTTTTGCACCCGAACCAACACGTATTGCTGTTGGCCAAGGTTCAGCATCTTTGTTAGGAGCTAACAAAACACGATACATGCCATTATCACTAATAAAGTTTTCAATAGCTACAACTTTAGCACCATAAGTACCGTAAGAAACGTTAGGCCATCCACTAAATACAATTGCAGGCCAACCATCGAATTGTACACGAACATCTTCACCAATGTGTACTAAAGGTAAATCTATAGGTCTTACATACATTTCTACAGCTAATTCATAGTTTGCTGGCATAATACCAACTAATTGTTCGCCTTCTTTAAATGTTTCTCCGATTCCTGATTTTATTGCTTTATTGATAAAACCATCTTGCGGAGCAGTGATATAAAGTAAACTGCTTCGTTTAGTATAGTTTGCAACACTTGTTTCTAACTTAGAAACTTGTACTTCTGTATCTAAAGTTGCAGATTTAGCAGTAAATAAGCTACTTCTAGCCTTTGACAACTTGTCTTGATAAGTTGCGTTTAATGTTGAAATCGCTAGTTTGGCATTAATTACATTGTTTTGAGAAGTTAAATACTTGTTTTCTTGTGAAATTAATTTTGCATTTGCTTCTTGAAACTTTGCTCGTTTTTCTTCTACATCTTTTACAGCTTTTAATCCTTCTTTTTGAAGATTGATAACACGATTCAATTGTATTTCAGCAATATCCTTTTTAGTATTTACAGCTTGTAAATCAATACTGTCACTTTTTACTTTTAAGTGAGCTTGAGTCAGTTTATTTCTAGCTTGTTCTAACTTTAAAACTCGTTCACTTTGTAAAGCTTTAATCTGATTTTCTAAAGCGACTACTTTATTTCTATAAGCATCAATAGATTGTGTTTTAATGTCCAGCTGATCCTGTGTACGTCTTGCAAGTTGATTATCAAAGTATTCACTTTTTACTTCTGAAATTCTTAAAATTGTATCTCCTTGTTTTACAAAATCTCCTTCCTGAACATACCATTGCTCAATTCTCCCCGGAATTTGAGATTGCAATGTTTGTGGTCTTTGATTCGGACGTAATGTTGTTACATTTCCTTTACTAGAAATATTCTGTGTCCATGGCAAAAACAAAATGATTAAAATGATAAATGAAAATACTAAGAGAAACTGCTTAAAACGCTTATGGTACTCTTTAGTGAAAATCTCTTTTCCCGATTTAAACCTAGTCAAATCGACATTTGTTATTTTATTATTAGAAATATTAAGCATTTTTTTATTTTTTTATTTGACCCTTTTCTAAAATAATGTGTTTGTTACATTTATCTTTCCAGCAAGCATTACTACTTACTACAATTAAACTCCAAGGTCTTTCTGGTGAAGCCAAGAAATTGATAATTCCTTTAGTTTCCTCAATTTGACATTGATCTAACGGATCTTCTAAGATTAACAGTTTAGGTTTTATAGTAATAGCTCTAGCAAGAATAATCTTTTTAGCTATCGTAAACGCGACTTGTTTTCCTTCTGGCTTTATAATCGTGTTTAAACCTTTAGGTTGTTGTTTTACAAATTCAGTAAGCCCAACAACATTTAAAACTTCATGAATTTCTTTATCCGTTATATTCGTGTTACCAAAAGTTATGTTTTCTCGAATTGTACCTTCAAAAGGTGTTTCTTCAGAAAGAGATAACCCTAAAAGCGATCTGTAGTTATTAATATGTAATCCTTGTATAGAAAGATTATTAACATATAAATAACCAGAAGTAGGTTCTATAACTCCCGCAATTAATTGTAATAAGCTTGATTTTCCTGAACCACTTTCACCTTGAACAAGTACACGATCCTGCTTATTTATGGTAAAAGAAATATCATTTAAAATAGGTGTAGTTTTATTAGCTACTTGATATGAAGCATTTTGTAATTCAATTGTAAGATCTCCCTCTACAATTTCTCCATTCTGACTTTCAATTGGTTTATCTACTACTTGACCTAATTTTTCTATTGAAGTTAATACATCGTAGAAAGATTCTAATCCAAGTATTAATTTTTCTACAGAACTGATTACTAATAATACAATGATTTCAGCAGCAACGAACTGTCCAATATTCATTTTCTGGTTTAATACTAAGAATCCACCAATTAAAAGTAATCCAGCAGTAACTAAAACTTTAAAGTTGATCATTAAAATGAATTGGATCACTAAAATTTTAAAGTGACTTTCTCTAGAGTTAAGATATTTATTTACTAAAGCATCGTTTTTATCTAAAGCTAAACTGGTCTTTCCTGAAAGCTTAAAACTTACTACAGATCTAGCAACTTCTTGAAGCCAGTGTACAACCTTATATTTGTTTTTAGATTCATCTAAACTTGTTTCTATACCTCGTTGCGCTGTTAGTTTAAATAGTATATAAATAAGGATTAATAATAACAGTCCGAATATGATAAAAAATGGATGATAAAATGATAACAATAGTAACGCAAACATAATCTGTAAAAATGCAGATGGTACGTCTATTAATATTTTAGATAATCCTTTTTGTATTGTAAGTGTATCGAAGAATCTATTTGCTAATTCTGGTAAATAATAGTTTCGTAATTCCTTCATTTTAATTTTAGGAAAGCGATAACTCAACTCAAAAGAAGCTCTGGTGAAAATTCGTTGTTGAATAGTTTCAATAATACGTAACTGCATTAATTTCAAAACTCCAGAAAAAACTACTCCCATAGTAACCAAAACTACAAGAACAACCCATGAAGCAGAAACTTGTGCTCCTTGAATTAAGTTAATGATAGCTTGAATTCCTAAAGGAAGAGATAAGGATACGAGTCCTTCGAATATGGCGTAGTAAGAAATTTGAAAAATATCTTTACGCTCTAGTTTTACTAAACCAAGGAAACGTCTCCAAGGTGTTAAAGATTTAGTTGTCATTAGTCAATGTTTTTATTACTAAGTGCGTGTAAAATTTAGTTGGTGTAAGTATGTCGTTACAGTTAGTAATAGTTGTAAAATGTTGTGTCATAAACTGCTGATGTAATGCGCCTTCAGCAACAGAACTAGCTAAGCTTAATGGAAATTCATATCCGCTGTTATATTCAGAAATAATGTCGGCTAATCTTCTTACTACTCTTTTGTAGGGTAAGAAATAACCTTGTTTGTTTTCTGAATCAACACTTTTAGTTAAATAAGATTTAGAGTTTTCGTTGATAATAATTTTATTAAGTAGTACTTCGTTAATATGAGAGAAGTTTTGATCTTCTTTAGTTGTTCTCGTAACAATTTCAACAGCTTTTTCCAGTTTTTCTTTGCTATCTTTAATACTAAAGGTTTCAATTACTAATTGGTATTCTAGCCATCTCCAATACCAAGAACTTAAGTATATTAATAGTTTGTGTTTGCTTTCGAAATATCTGTATATAGAGCTTTCGTTAGAACCAATTAACGATCCTAATTTTTTAAAATTAAAGCTTTCAAAACCAATTTCATCAATTAAGATGATGCTGTTTTGAACTATTTTTTTACCTAATTCAGAGGATTCTGGATTCTTCAAATAAATCCCTTCAGGCACCTCAATCTTAATGTTTGAAAGTAATTTATCCATTTTTAATTGTTTTGAATGCAAATATAATAGTATTACTATTAAAATAAAGTTAAAAAAACATTATTGTTTAATTTTTTTATTTTTAAGTTAAACAAAATATAAGTATCTTTGAAATGGTAAAATTTCAATCGTACAATTTCATGGCTAAAAAGAAAAATATTACACAGTTTGACATTATTTCAATGTATATGGATTATGTGTTAGAACATAATGAAGATCCTAAATCTGTATACAAGTTTGCAAAAGAGAATAATTTCGAAGAGCAGTTATTTTACAACAGTTTTGCTTCATTCGAAGCAATTAAAAAATCAATATTCACAGTTTTCTTTGAAAATACACTGGCATTATTACACAAGAGCGAAGAGTTTGAAAGTTTTGATGCAAGAAATCAATTGTTAAGTTTTTACTTCACTTTTTTCGAAAACTTAACTGCTAATAGAAGTTATGTGGTTTATGCTTTATCTGGACAAGGAAACAAATTAAAAACACTAAGCATTTTAAGTGGTTTAAGAACTCATTTTAAAAAGTTTATTGATACACTTAATATCGAAAAACTAGAGTTAAAACAAGAGCGTTTAGAGAAGTTCCAAGACAAAGCAATTAATGAAAGTGCATGGATACAATTAATAATGACTATGCAGTTTTGGTTAAATGATACATCGTCTTCTTTTGAGAAAACAGATGTATTTATAGAGAAATCGGTTAATGCAAGTTTCGATGTTTTAAATATCGCTCCTGTTAAAAGCGTAATTGATTTCGGTAAATTTTTATTTAAAGAAAAGATGATGAAGTAATTTATGAAAACAATAGATAATATACCTACTTCTAAAATACAAAGGGCTTCTAAATTAGTACAAACTGGTGCTAAAGTAGGAGTAAACTATTTAAAGTATTATGGTAGTAAATTGGTAAATGGAGAAGAAGAAGCAAAAGAGCAGTTGAACAAAGATAATGCAGAAGACATTTATAATGGATTGAAGCAATTAAAAGGGAGTGCTTTAAAAGTTGCACAAATGTTGAGTATGGAAAAAGGAATTTTACCTCAAGCTTATGTTGAGCAATTTTCCTTATCTCAATTTTCAGTTCCGCCTTTATCTGCTCCGTTAGTAAAAAAGACATTTAAAAAATACTTCGGAAAATATCCTAGTGAACTTTTCGACAAGTTCAATTTAAATGCCGTAAGTGGAGCAAGTATTGGTCAAGTTCATTTAGCTGAAAAAGGAGGAAATAAATATGCAGTAAAAATCCAATATCCTGGAGTAGCAGAAAGTATTTCTACTGATTTAGCTTTAGTAAAACCTATAGCAATTAAGATGTTTAATATCCGCGGAAAGGATAGCGATAAATATTTTAAAGAAGTTGAAGATAAGCTAATTGAAGAGACTAACTATATTTTAGAAGTTGAGCAAAGTCAGGCTATTGTAGATGCTTGTAAACATATCAAAAACTTAAAGTTTCCAAATTATTACAAAGAGTTTTCCTCAGATCGAATTATTACGATGGATTGGATGGATGGTGTTCATCTTTCTGAATTCACTAGTGCGAATACAGATCAAGAGAAAGCGAACGAATTAGGTCAGGCTTTATGGGATTTTTATATGTATCAAATGCATATCATCAAAAAGGTCCATGCCGATCCGCATCCTGGTAACTTCTTAGTTTCAAAAGATAATAATCTAATTGTGCTTGATTTTGGTTGCATGAAACAAGTACCTGAAGAGTTTTATAAACCATATTTCGAATTAGCTAAAAAAGAAAGCATTTCTGATCCGGTATTTTTTGAGAAGAAACTATATGAATTAGAGATTCTTAGGGAAGATGATAGCCCAGAGGAATTAGCTTTCTTTAAAGAAATGTTCCATGAAATGCTGAGTTTATTCACACAGCCATTCAATACAAAAGAATTTGATTTTTCTGATGAAACTTTCTTTGGTAAAATCACTGATCTAGGTACAAAGTATGCTAAGAATACAGAGCTTAGAAATATGAATGGAAATAGAGGTTCCAAGCATTTTATTTACATCAACAGAACATTCTTCGGACTTTATAATCTAATGCACGATTTAAAAGCTAAGAATATCAAGATTAATAATTTCGAACAGTATAAAGATGTTTTTTAATAGAGAAGATATAGATGGATTTGATAAGATTCATCGTATAAATTTAATGAATAGTTTGTCTGGTTATAAATCTGCAAACTTAATAGGAAGTATTTCTCCTGATGGTGAAGAAAATGTTGCTGTATTCAGCTCAATAGTTCACTTAGGATCGAATCCACCTTTACTAGGATTTATTTTACGTCCTACAACTGTTCCGAGAAATACGTATGAGAATATCAAAGAAACTGGTTTTTATACGGTAAATCATATCACAAAAAGCATCACAGAAGATGCGCATCATACATCTGCTAAATATGATAAAGGAGTTTCGGAGTTTGAAATGACAAACTTAACTCCTGAATATAAGAACGATTTTATAGCTCCTTTTGTACAAGAATCACCAGTACAAATAGGAATGAAATATGTTGAGGAATATTATATCAAAGCAAATGATACGATTATGTTAGTTGGTGAAATTCAATTTTTTGAAGTTGAAGATCATATGTTACAAGAAGATGGATTTTTGAATTTATCTAAAGGAAACGTTGCAACGATAAACGGACTTGATGGATATGCTATTCCGAATTTATTTACGAGATACGAATATCAGCGTCCAAAAAAGACAGTAGAAAAGTTATAGAATGAAGATTTTAATCACAGGTACAACAGGTTACATCGCAAAAAGATTAGTGTTGAGACTATTAGAAGATGGTCATCAGCTAGTTTGTTGTGTCCGTGATTTAAATCGAATTCCAGACGAAATTGAGTATAAAGACAGAATAGAGTTCATAAAAGTAGATTTCTTAGAAGACAATCTAGAAGCTTTTCCTGAAGACATCGATGCTGCTTATTATTTGATTCATTCCATGTCTACGACAGCCACAAATTTTGAGGATTTAGAAAAAAGATGTGCTCAGAGTTTTAAATCGTTAGTAGAAAAAACGAATTGCAAGCAAGTAATTTATTTAAGCGGAATAGTAAACGATGACTCTTTATCTAAACATTTAAAATCTAGATTAGAAGTTGAAAAAGCTTTGAAATCTAATCAATATGCTTTAACAACATTTCGAGCCGGAATTATTGTAGGAAGTGGAAGCGCTTCTTTCGAAATTATAAGAGATATTGTAGAGAAATTACCTTTAATGGTAACTCCAAAATGGTTGAATACTCGAACACAACCTATAGCAATTAGAGATGTGTTAAGTTTTCTTGTGAATGGTTTAGCTAATACAGAAGTGTATAACAAATCATTTGATATTTGCGGACCAGAGATTCTTACTTATAAAGAAATGCTATTGCAATTTGCAAAAGTAAGAGGTTTAAAAAGATACATTTTTACTCTACCAGTTTTATCACCTCGAATGTCTTCGTATTGGCTGTATTTCGTGACTTCTACGTCATTTAATTTGGCAAAAGCATTAGTTGATAGTATGAAAGTTGAAGTAGTTGCAAAACCTAATAATATCAATAAAATATTAAACGTTCAACCAATTCAATATAGACAAGCGGTTAGTTTAGCTTTTCAAAAAATTAAGCAAAATGCAGTCGTATCAAGTTGGAAAGATGCTATTAGTAGTGGCGTGTTTAATGATCAATTAAACGATCATATCAATATTCCACATTTTGGTTGTTTTAGAGATATAAGATCAAGAAAAATTGTAGATGAAAATTTTACAATAGATAAAATTTGGTCTATTGGAGGGGAAAACGGTTGGTACAGTTACAACTGGCTATGGCGTATTCGAGGTTATGTAGATAAGATTTTTGGAGGAGTAGGTTTACGAAGAGGAAGAACACATAATACATATTTAGAGCCGGGAGATCCATTAGATTTTTGGAGAGTTTTACTGGCTGATAAAGAACAGAAACGTTTGCTATTATTTGCCGAAATGAAACTTCCAGGTGAAGCTTGGCTAGAGTTCAAAATTGTAAAAAATCAACTATTTCAAAGAGCAGTATTTCGACCAAAAGGATTATTAGGAAGATTGTATTGGTATTCAGTTTTACCATTTCACGCTTTTGTTTTTAAAGGAATGATTAATGCCTTGGTATATCAGAGATGAGAGGAGTAAAAAAACAACATTTACCCACTAAAATTTGTCCGGTTTGCGAACGACCATTTACATGGAGAAAAAAATGGGAAAAGAACTGGGAAAACGTAAAATATTGTAGTAAAAAATGCAGCAAGATAAAACAGCAATAGTTTGGTTTACAAATACGCTAAGAACACGTGATAATAAAGCTTTATATGAAGCAATTTCTAAATATAACAAAGTTATTGCTGTGTACTGTTTTGATAAATCTATGTTTGAAACCCAACAATTTGGTTTTAAAAAGACAGAGAAATACAGAGCAAAATTTTTGATAGAATCAGTTACTGATTTATCAAACCAATTAAAAGAATTAAACGTACCTTTTTATATACATCATGAGCATCCGCATGTAATTTTACCATTGTTTTGTCTGACTCACAACGCGGATGCTCTCCTTTATCAAAAAGAATTTACTCAAGAAGAAACATCAGAAATCAATCGAGTGCTAGATAAACTTCCAGATACTGTTTATGTTGAAAGTTTTTACGATCAGTTTCTGTATCATCCAGAAGATATTCCAATAGATATTAAGTCTATTCCAGAGGTTTTTACTGTTTTCAGAAAACGAGTAGAGAAATATGCTATAATTCGAGAGGAATTGATTCCAGTAGCAATGCCTAAAGAGAATTATCAGGAGAATGATACAAGAGTTCCAACTTTACAAGATTTAGGGTATAGTGATTTTGAAGTTCCAGTTAAAACTGCTTTTCCTTTTAAAGGAGGTGAAACTGCTGCTTTTGAGCGTTTAAATTCATACTTCTTTTCATCAAAAAAGCTGTCATATTACAAGAAAACTAGAAATGGTTTAATTGGAGTTGATTATAGTTCAAAGTTTTCTCCTTGGTTGGCTCACGGTTGTATTTCAGCGAAGTCAATTTACTGGGAAGTAAAAAAATATGAAAAACAATTCGGAAGTAATCAGTCTACCTATTGGCTTATTTTTGAATTGATTTGGCGTGACTATTTTAAATATTTATCGCTGAAACATGAAAATAATTTATTCAAGTTAGAAGGAATAAAAGAATTATCATATTCATGGAAAAATAACGAAAGATTAATTCAAAATTGGATTAATGGAGAAACCAACGAACCTTTCGTAAATGCCAATATGATAGAATTAAAAGAAACAGGTTGGATGAGCAATAGAGGTCGACAAAACGTAGCTTCATATTTTGCTAAAGAGCTGTTGTTAGATTGGAGAATTGGTGCGGCATATTTCGAAAGTATGCTAATTGATTACGATGTACATAGCAATTACGGAAATTGGCAGTATGTATCTGGCGTTGGAAATGATCCAAGAGATAGAAAGTTTAATGTACAACTACAAGCAGAACGATATGATGCGAATGGTAAATATCAGCAAATGTGGTTACAACCAACCTTGTTCTAATGAAAGCAGTAAGTATTATTTTTCCGCATCAGTTATTTAAAAGTACAACTCATATTCCAAAAGAAAATGACGTGTATTTAGTTGAAGAATATTTATTCTTTAAACAGTATAAATTTCATAAACAAAAACTAGCTTTTCATAGAGCTACAATGCAGTTTTATAAAGACTTTTTAAATGAAAAAGGATATCAAGTTTCATACGTAGAAAGTACAACTGAAATCTCAGATATTAGGAAGTTACTACCACAATTAATCTCAAGTGGATGCAAACAACTTTATTTTATAAATCCTACTGATAATTGGCTAGAAAAGAGAATTCATGAATTTGAAAATGATATAGAATTAATTGAAATAGACAATTCATTATTTATTAATACTAAAGATGAATTAGCTTCTTTTTTTAAAGCTTCTAAAAAGAAGTTTTTTCAGACTTCTTTCTATAAAAAGGAACGTTTAAGCAGAAATATTTTAATCACAAACGAACAGCCAGTAGGAGGAAAGTGGACCTTTGATACGGATAATAGAAAGAAATATCCAAAAGGTAAAACGCCACCACAAATTACATTTCCTGAGGCTAACACATATTATATAGAAGCTAGGAAATATATTGAAGAAAATTTTTCAGACGTTTTAGGAGAAATTGATGAGCAACAATTGTATCCATCTACTTTTGAAGAATCAGAAAATTGGTTAGAACAATTTTTTGAAGTTCGTTTTCATGAGTTTGGAATTTATGAAGATGCTATTGTGAAAGACAAACATTTCTTGAATCATAGTGTTTTATCACCATTAATTAATGTTGGATTGTTATCTCCTTTGGAAGTAATAAAAAAGTCAATTGATTACGCTGCTAAACATGAAATTCCGATTAATTCCTTAGAAGGATTTGTACGTCAAATACTAGGTTGGCGCGAGTTTATCCGTGGAATTTATGAAGTAAAAGGAACCGAAGAACGAACAAATAATTTCTGGAACCATTCTAGAAAAATACCAGCTTCTTTTTACGATGGAACTACAGGAATTCTACCAATTGATACAACAATAAAAAAGATCTTAAAAACAGGATATGCACATCATATCGAACGCTTAATGATTTTAGGAAATTTTATGTTGTTATGTGAGTTCGATCCAGATGAAGTGTATCGTTGGTTTATGGAGTTGTTTATCGATGCTTACGACTGGGTAATGGTACCGAATGTCTACGGAATGAGTTTATTTGCTGATGGAGGATTAATGTCTACTAAACCATATATAAGTAGTAGTAATTACATCAAAAAAATGAGTGATTACCCGAATGGTGAATGGCAAAAGATTTGGGACGGATTATTTTGGAGATTTATGCATACAAACCGAGAATTTTTATCAAAAAATCCGCGTTTAAATATGCTAATTCGAAATTTAGATAAAATGGGAGTTGAGAAAAGAGAAGAGCATTTTTCTAATGCTGAACATTTTCTTGATAACCTAGATAATAAAAAAGAATTTCAACTGAACTTATTATAGTTAGTAAATATGATAATAATGGTTTTAAATAAAATTAATAACGTCAATCTGAACTTGTTTCAGATTCGCATTATGAGATTCCGAAATAAATTCGGAATGACGTTAGCTTTATGTGAGCCATTATATTCAAATATTCAGAAAACGAAAATTTGAAATTATGAAGAAAAGAGAAGATATAGCAGTAGTTTGGTTAAAGAGAGATTTGAGATTGCATGACAATGAGGCGATAACAAATGCGCTAAACTCAGGAAAAAGAATATTACTATTATTTGTTTTTGAAAACCTATTAATAAATGACGATCATTATAGTCAACGTCATTGGGATTTTATAAAACAATCTTTAGTTGATATCAATACAGAATTGAAAGAGCATAACACTAAAATTTTAGCTGTTAATGGTGAAATTTTTGCTGTTTTTAATCAATTGTTGAATCATTATAACATCACAGATGTTTTTTCACATCAAGAAACAGGATTATTAGTCACTTTCAATAGAGATAAAGAATTTGCACGTTATTGTAGAAATAATTCCATTGAATGGAAAGAGAATATAAATAACGGAGTTTTAAGAGGTTTGTTAAACCGAGAAGATTGGTTTGATAAATGGGAAAGTTATATGTATCAAGATATTTTACCTTTTGAAGCAGATAAAGAAGATTTCATAAGTACTTCGGAAATTAACAGAATCTCAGATTACTTTCATACTACCGATTTAGTTACTGGTGATACTTCTAATTTTCAGCAAGGCGGAAGAACTATAGCATGGAAATATGCAAATACGTTTTTTGAAAAGCGTCATGAAAATTACATGTATCACATTTCAAAACCAGAAGCGTCACGAAGCAGTTGTAGCAGATTATCTCCATATATAGCATGGGGAAATGTATCGATACGAGAAGTATTCCAGAAAGCTAAAGCTGTTAAAGATGAATCTGAACATAAGCGTCATTTAGGAGCGTTTATTTCTCGTTTACGTTGGCAAGCACATTTTATTCAAAAGTTTGAAATGGAATGTACGATGGAAAATGCTAGTATTAATAAAGGGTTTCACAAGCTTAAAAAATCAATTTCTGAATCGTACAAAACAGCTTGGGAAGAAGGAAATACAGGTTTTCCTTTAGTTGATGCTTCTATGCGTTGTTTAAATGAAACTGGATTTATCAATTTCAGAATGCGAGCTATGTTGGTTTCTTTCTTTACACATATTTTGTGGCAGCCTTGGCAAGAAGCAACACATCATTTATCTCGTCAGTTTTTAGATTTTGAACCTGGAATTCATTTTCCTCAGTTACAAATGCAAGCAGGTGAAACAGGAATCAATAATTTAAGAATTTATAATCCTGTGAAAAATAGTCACGATCACGATCCAGATGCAATTTTTATTAAAAAATGGGTTCCAGAATTGGCACATTTACCAACTCCGTTTATTCATGAACCGTATTTAATGACACATTTAGATCAGCAATTTAATAATTGTGTGTTGGGTAAAGATTATCCAAATCCGATAGTAGATATTAAAGAAAATAGAAAAAAGGCAAGTGATATCTTATGGAATATGCTGAAAGATGGAGACGTGAAAAGAGAAAGCTTACGAATTCTACGTAAGCATACCATTACAAATAGAAGTAGAATGTTAAGAGACGAATAATGATTTTTAATACTACATATACAAATGAAGATTTCTTAGTACATAGTAAAGAATTACTAGGAAAACCATTCTCTTTATTGAACAAAATTAAACTGAATGGTATAGGTTCTGGTCGTTTTATGATTGCAGAAGTAAGTGAGAAATTAAAATCAGATAAGGTTCAGTTTTCAGAATTGAATTACGGGAATATAGAAATGCGTCCGAAAGGAATTTTAGTTCATTTTACGAACAGATTAGAACGTTTTTCTTGGTGTATTCCTTACTATAAATTAGTAATATATAATTCCTCTTTTTTCAGTATTCATGCTGAAGGAAGTTTTATAAAATTTTTAAAGAATAAGAACTATTCAGAGAATAAGAAATTCATTTCAAAAATGATTGATTATAAAAATGAATATCTAAATCTAGATTATTATGACGGATAGACAAATAGATAGAATCATAGAAATGGCTTGGGAAGATCGTACAACTTTCGATGCTATTCAATTTCAATTCGGATTAAAAGAACAAGAAGTTATTGAATTGATGCGTAAGGAAATGAAACCATCAAGTTTCAGAATGTGGAGAAAAAGAGTACAAGGAAGAGCTACTAAACACCAAGCAAAAAGACCTTTCGATAAAGGAAGGTTTAAATGTACAAGACAAAGAAATATATCAAATAATAAAGTATCAAAAAGATAATAATGAACTCAGTTCATTATGTAAAATATAATAGAAATGAAAACAATTTTAGTTGTAGGAGGAAGTAAAGGAATTGGTAATGCAATTGTAACTTCTTTACAAGAAACGCACAAAGTAATTAATTTTAGTAGGAGCGAAGTAGCAAGTCATGCAAATGTAACGCATTACTCAATTGATGTTTTAGAAGATGAATTACCAGAACTTTCTGAAGATATAAATGGTTTGGTTTTCTGTCCTGGAAGTATTAACTTAAAACCGATAGGAAGACTAAAGTTAGATGATTTTAGAAGTGATTTTGAAATTAATGTAATTGGAGCAGTTAAAGTGATTCAAAAGTATATCAATTCACTTAAAAATAATAACGGAAGTGTAGTTTTATTCAGTACAGTTGCTACTAAATTAGGAATGCCTTTTCATGCAAGTGTTGCAGCTAGTAAATCTGCTGTAGAAGGTTTAACTAAATCTTTAGCAGGTGAATTTGCCACTAAAGTTAGATTTAATTGTATCGCTCCAACAGTAACAGATACATCTTTAGCAGAAAAGTTATTACGTAACGATAAGCAACGTGAAAACATGGAAATGAGACATCCGTTAAAGAAATATTTAAAAGCAGAAGAAGTAGCTAGCTTAGCAAATTATTTGTTATCTGATCACGCTTCGGCAATTTCTGGTCAAGTTTTCCCTATCGATGCAGGAATAGTCAGTTTAAAATTATAATATGAAATATTTAGCCTTTATCATTATGTTGTTTGCTTTTCAAGATACTATAACCGTTGTAGACTTTTCTCAATCTTCTGATATTAGTAGTTGGAAAACGACCAATGATGATGTAATGGGAGGAATTTCAACTTCCTCTATAGCGTTAAATGAAAATGGTAAAGGCGTATTTTCAGGTCATGTTTCTACTGAAAATAATGGTGGTTTTGCTATGGTTAAAAGTTCGGTAGCTGTAGCACTACATGAAACTTCAAAAAAAGTTGTTCTTCGTTTAAAAGGAGAAGGAAAAGCATATCAATTTAGAGTAAAATCAAATCCAGTAGATCGACATTGGTATACTCAAAAGTTTACAACTTCTGGTGATTGGGAAACTATAGAAATAGATTTAAATAATTTGTATCCAATCTTTAGAGGTAACAGATTGCGTAGACAAAATTTCAATCATACAGAGATTAAAGAAATTGCTTTTTTGATAGGAAATAAACAAAACGAAAACTTCAAATTAATAATCGATTCGATTAAAATCAACTAAATCAATGCAAAAATCTTACATCAGATTCATTATCTTTTTAATTACTAATTTTTTAGCACTTTATGTAGGTGTTTTGTTAATGAATGATGGACCACGAACCGATTGGTATCAAAATTTAAGTAAAGCTCCATGGACACCAGCTAACTGGGTTTTTGGTGCAGCTTGGACAACCATAATGTTGTTATTTGCTTTTTACATGACAAAACTGAGTTACATTTATGAAAGTTTTGACAAGAAATTGATCGTTTTGTATGCTGTTCAGTGGTTTTTGAATGTAATTTGGAATTTATTATTCTTCAATCAACATTTAGTCGAATCCGGTTTGGTAAGTATAACTTTATTGTGGTTACTTATTGGTTATCTAACATTTAAACACATAAAAGAATTAAAATATTACACTATTTTAATTTTACCTTATTTAGTTTGGATGACTATAGCTACAAGTCTTAATGCTTACATACTTCTTAATAACTAATCCATTTTTTGTTAGTGAAATATGTGAATCATAAAAAATTAACACAAAAAATATAGTTGTTACATATTTTATATTTTTTTAATTGTTTTAATAATTATTTTTTAATAAAAAAATTGTTTTACTAGTTTTTATTCATTTTTTTTGTGATTAAATAATCAATGCAAATAAAACATGAAAAAAAAAACTAATGGATTTTTAATAGTTCTGTTAGCTTTTTTTGTGCAGTTTACATATGCGCAAGAAAAGAATGTTACAGGTACTGTTACCGACTCTAGTGGCCCACTCCCAGGTGTTAGTGTAGTAATCAAAGGTACTTCTAGAGGTACCCAAACTGATTTTGACGGTAAATATTCCATTAAGGCTAATGAAAACGACATCCTCCTGTTTAGCTTTATTGGTATGAAAACCGTGGAAAAGAAAGTTGCTGGAACTAACAAAATTGATGTTTTGATGGAAGAAGATCAAAACGTACTTAACGAAGTTGTTGTTACCGCTATTGGTATTAAACGTAAACCAGATGAAATTACAACAGCAAATCAAGTTGTAAAAGCAGATGAGTTAAATCAAGCAAGTAACCCAGATGCTGTTCAAGCTTTAGCTGGTAAAGTTTCGGGTTTACAAATTAATACAACTTCGGCGGGTTTAACACCCAACACTCAAATTACCTTACGTGGTAATAGATCTATTTCAGGAAACAATTCAGCTTTAATCGTTATCGATAATATTGTTTCTTCTGCAGAAATTTTATCAACTTTAGATCCAAACACAATTGAATCTATGAACGTAATTAAAGGAGCAAATGGTGCTGCTTTATATGGTGAATTAGGTGCTGCAGGTGTAATTATCGTGACTACGAAAAAAGGACTTAAAGGTGCGAATAAGTTTTCTATTAATCTTAAATCTTCTGTAACAGTTGAAGAAATTGCTTTCTTACCAGAAACACAAAATCGTTTCGGACAAGGTTGGGGAGGTAATATTGAAACTGTTGATCAAGGTTCTTGGGGTGTTCCATATCATGGAGCAATTATTTCTGTTGGTACTCCAGATGCTAACGGAAACTTTAGAAATTTTGAATACAAACATATTGAAGATAATATTTTACCATTCTTTGATAGAGGATTCAACTTGCAAAACTCAATCTCTATAGCTGGTGGAGATATGCAAAATGGATTTGTAAACTTCAGTTATTTAAATCAAGAGTTAGAAGGTGTAATTCCAAATAGTGAATTATCAAAACACAATTTCTCTTTAACTTCAGGAAAACAAATCGGAAAATGGTCTGTTCAGGGTATTGCAAGATATACTGAAGAATCTACAGATAATGTTAACAACAGAGATGTAGATAATAAAAGAGCTAATAATACTTATCCTGCAATTAGTATGTATCAACGTTTATCAAATACTCCAGGAAACGTTCCAATTGAAGCTTTTAATAGTGGAGATAACAATGATCACTGGACTATTTACGATACAAGTCCATATTGGACATTACAAAACGATAGACGTTTAGGTTCAAGAAGAATCTTCGATTTATCTGGAGAATTAACTTATAAATTCAACGATAATGTAAACGCTATTTTACGTTCTTCTGTAAGAAATATTCAAGATAATGATGAAGTTAGAAGAAATTCTTACACAGATACAGACAATTTTGTAGGAACTGATAGATCTATCCGTTCTTTCTATCAAGTAGATAATACAACTGAGCGTTTTATTTATACGGATGCTTTAGTAAACTTTGACTATAATTTAACTGAAGATATTACATTCAAGTCTAACGTAGGTTTAAATACAACAGACCGTAGATCTTCTCGCCAAGTAAATGGAGGTTTTGATTTGGCAAGTGAAGGTTTTTTCAATTTATCTAATATTACTTCTATTCCAGATTCTTGGGAAGAAAACTTTAAAAGTAGAACAGTAAGTGCTTTCGGTCAAATTGATTTAGGATATAAAGATTACTTATTCTTAAATATGACAGGAAGAAATGACTGGAATTCAGTTTTACCTAAACAAAATAGAAGTTTCTTTTATCCTTCTGTAGGTGTGGCTTTTATTCCAACGAAAGCTTTTCCTGAGATTAAAAATAGAATTTTCCATAAGGCAAAAGTTTCAGCAAGTTTCGTAAAAACTGGTAACGCAACAGCTTTAGATCCACAACAAGTTTCTACTGTAGCTATAAACGATACATTTTTCCCAGGAACAGGTTTAGTATCTTTAATTGGTCAAGCTTCTGTTGTTGATCAAAATATTAAAAATGAATTTATCAATTCTTTTGAAGCAAACTTAAACTTAGAATTTTTAAATATTAGAGGACCAAGAATTACGTTAGATGCTTCTGCTTCTTTTGGTCAGAATACAGATCAAATCTTAAACATTTCAAGTTCTTCTACAATTGGTTTCTTTAATTCTTTAATTAATGTTGGAGAAACAAGCTCAACGTCTTTAGAAGTAGATTTAGGATTTACTCCTTTTAAAACTGAAGATTTCCAGTTAAGTGGTAGAGTAGGTATTAGTACTTTTAAAACTACTGTAGATAAAGTTACAGATCAGTCTGATAGAGTAGAAGTTTTAGGAACTGGAGGAACTATTGGTGCTTTTGCTATTGAAGGTGAAGAGTTTCCATTATTACAAGGTACGGCTTACGAAAGAGACGATCAAGGTAGGGTAGTAGTTGACGCAAACGGAACTCCGTTAATTGCAGCTGGATTAAAAACTTTAGGAAAAACTACTCCAGATTATATTTTAAATTTCGCAATCAATGCAAAATACAAAGGATTCAGATTAGCTGCTGTAGCTGATTACAGAACCGGACATGTATTTTATTCTGGAATTAGAAACCAATTATCTGGTCAAGGTAGAACTATTCAAACTACTTTTAATGATAGGTTACCTTTCGTTTTCCCAAATTCAACTGTTCAAGGTTCAGGTGTAGATAATACTACAGTTTTATCAGCAAATAGTGTACCTACAAATCACCCATATAATAATGCTTACGATTATTATACAGGAGATTATGTAAATATTGACGAGAATTTTATTACAGATGCAACTGCATTTAAATTAAGAGAAGTTTCTTTAAGTTACGACTTACCAAAGAAATTTACAGATAAGATCAACTTATCTAGATTTAATGTTGGAATTAGTGGTAGAAATTTATGGACAAGCTTACCTTCTGAAAATTTAGATTATAACGATCCTGAATTTGCAGGTAGATTTGGTATTGCTGGTTATGGTATTACACCTCCAACAAGATTCTATACACTTTCAGTTAATGTTGGATTTTAAAAAAGATAAAAATGAAAAATAGATATAAAATAGTTGCAATATTAATGCTTTGTTTAGGCATTGTATCGTGTAGTGATTATCTAGATGTTAACGATAGTATAGATAATCAAAATTTAGATGAATTAACACCAAATCAACTTATTGTTGGTGCTCAAGCTCTTAGTGCTGAAACGTTTTCAAATCGTTTAAATAGAGTTGGAAATTGGATGGGAGTTGCTTGGTCTGGTAACTATTTAGCATTTAACGATGCTTATGGTTTAGAGAGTAGATATCAATTCTCAAATACGTTTTACGATGATGTATGGGATAATTTTTATCGCTATATCTCTAATTTCGCCACGATTGAGAAATATAACGACGATAAAAATTGGAATAACCAAAAAGCTGCGGCTAAGATTTTAAAAGCATTTTATTTCCAATATATTATTGATTTATATGGAGATGCTCCATTTACAGAAGCTTTTCAAGGAACAGATAATTTATTTCCAAAGTACGACGATGCTCAGGAAACTTATATCACTTTAATTGATTCTTTAGATGAAGCTATAGCAATGATGGATTCTAGTTCTGAGGAATTCGGAATTAATGATATTACGTTTAATGGTGACATGGCGCAATGGAGAGCTTTTGCAAATACTATTAAACTAAGAATGTTAGTTCGTTTAATTTTAAAATCAGAATCTGATGCAACTTTAGGAGCTTATGTAAACACAAAGTTTGCTGAGTTAAACGGAGTACAATTCATCACACAAGATGTAACTGTAAATCCAGGTTATACAAATGCTGATGATAGACAAAATCCTTTTTGGGAAGTCTATGGTTTTACACCAGTTAATGTTCCAACTGGGCAAGGTCGTCAAACTGGTCCATCTGAATTTGCGTTTAATTTATTAGATAATTCTAACGATCCTAGATTGAATCGTTTATGGAAGCCAAATACAGGAAACAGTAATACTTTTGCTGGTACACAACAAAACGGAACTGGAAATGCAGCTTCTATCGGAGATGGAGTTTTAAAGGCAGCAGATGCAGATTTACCAATTATGTTAGCTGCTGAAAGTTATTTCTTACAAGCAGAAGCTGTTCAAAGAGGATATTTATCAGGAAATGCAAAAGCGTTATTTGATCAAGGAATTACTGCTTCTTTCACAGCTTTAGGAGCTACAGGAGCAACGACTTATATTACAAATACAGATTTAGATCCTGCATTAGGGTTTAACGGAGGAACACCATTAAGAGCAATTTTAACTCAAAAATGGATTGCTTTAACAAGTGTTTCTGGAGCAGAATTATGGATTGAATATAACAGAACAGGTTATCCTAGTAATTTACCATTACCAAATACATTAACAGATACAAATATTCCTGTTAGATTATTGTATCCTGCTTCTGAGTATTCAGGAAATTCAGAAAATGTGAGAGCACAAACAAGAACTGATGCTTTTTCTTCTAAGATTTTCTGGGATGTAAATTAATAACGACAAATTGAAAAAAATGAAATTAGTAAAACATATAAAAATATTAGGTTTAGCATTTGTAATGTTAGGAGCTGTTTCTTGTGATCAAGATGTAGACTTACCAAATATTCCGAGAGATAACTCAACGTTAGCAATAATTGAAGAAGATGTTATCACGTTAAATGAAGGAGATCCTCTTTCATTTACAATTGTTCAAGAAAACTTAATTGAAGTAAAATTTGATGGAAAAGAGTTTTTCGATGACGTATCTGGTCAATTAGGAATTCGTGTAATTGGTGGAACAGCTGTTGAAGGTGAAGATTATACATTCAACATTCCAACAATACAAGATGTGAGTCCTTTTTTAGTTCAAGACGGTTATTATTATGGATACGATGCAAGTATTAACTTAGAGCACGTTGTAAATAATATTATAACTATTGTAAACGATGGCGTAACAGAAGGAGTAGAAACTATAGAATTACAATTTTTTCCAGTAGGAATTGGAGGCGTAATTTTTAATGATACTCTAGAAATAGAAATTATGGATTAAGTAAAAATTTAATCTATTAAAAATAAAAACACCAGAGTTTTACTCTGGTGTTTTTTTTATGTCTTCTTCATCAATAGTATAATTGTTATAGGCTCTTCCTAATTGTCTTTTAATTTTATCACGTAGTTTTTCAGGTTTCAAAATTTTGATGGATTTACTGTTATGTAAACTGTATGTTGTAGATTAATTATCCTTTTGAAAATTTAAAGTTATCTTTAGAAATGTTAATTTAATTGAAGTTTTGAGTGGTTTATAGTCTTGAAAACTTTAAAATATTTTTAAAAAATAGTGTGTACAAGTTGTAGTGAATGAACATCTTGAGAAATATTAATTAGCTAATATTAGATTTTTCAAAAAAACGAGGGATACTTGATTACAAATCAGAAAAAAAAGTATATTTCACTACTAAGAAACAATTATTTGTATCATAAAGAAATAATGATTAAAAATACGATTTATAGTTGCTTGTTTTTTGTGACTTTTTCATGTATAACCAAAACAAAAGAGGTAAATATCAAGATGGGAGACAATATTTTAAATCAACACGAACAATTGATCCCTTATAGAAAAGGAGATAAATATGGTTTTTGTGATAGAAACAAAAATATTATTATTAAACCACAATATGATCGTGCAGGTCTTTTTGGTAATGGGTATAGTATAGTGGCTATTAATGGAAATCGTGGAATTATAAATACATCAGGAGACATAATAATTCCTTTTGATCCATTTTATAAATCATCAATTACCACCAACTTATTTAAGGTAAGCAAAGAATATGAAGGCGAAACAGTATGGGGAGTAGTGAATTTAAATAGAGAAGAGATTCTTCCTTTGAAATTTGATGATATTAAATATAGATATGGAAATTTTGAACTTGAAGATTTACATGGAAAAAAAGGAGTTGCTAATCTTAAAGGTAAGATTATTATACCAGTTGAGTATGAACATATTGAATATAAAGGGAAAAATCTGTATGTGATATATAAAGGAAGAAAAAAAGGATTATTTACTATAGAAGGAAAGCAATTAACAGATTTTGAATATACACGAGTAAAAGATTTTAGTGATGGTTTAGCTCAGGTAGAGAAAAATACTTCTGATGATGAAAAAAGTTTATATGGTTATATAGATACAACTGGTAAAGTAATTGGAAAAATTGAATATGAAGATAATAGTCCTTTTTATGGAGGGTTCGGTGTAGTAAAACAAAATGGGAAATATGGACTTATTGATAAACAAGGAAATATAAAAATAGAAACAAAGTACGATGATCTAGAAGGGGTCTATAATGGTGTTGCTCTTTTCCAGAGTAATGGTTTTTGGGGGATCGTTTCTATAGATGGAAAAGAAATTTTGGAAGCACAATACGAAAAGATTTATTTTTTACATAAAGATATATTAGTCGCTAAGCACAAAAATAAATGGGGATTGATTTCTAATAAAGGTAAAAAACAAACTGAGTTTATTTTTGATGAGATTGAAACGCTAGCTTCATACAGTTTCCGTTTATATCGTTATGATCGTCATAATTTTGATGAAGGTTACCTATCTGTATCAAAAGGATCAAAATGGGGAGTTATAAATGCAAAAGGGGAAATAGTAATACCTATTCATTATGATCGTATTCTCAGTTTTGTAAAAGATATAGCTGTTGTTCAAAAAGGAGATAAGTATGGACTAAAATCAGTTAAAGGATTAGCAGATACCGAAATAGTTTATGATAATATAAATCCTATTTCTTCAAAAGACCATGCGATGATTTTTATTTTTAGGAAGGATAAAAAACTCGGTTTTCTAAATAAAACAGGTAAAGAAATTTCACCCGCTATCTATGATGAAATAGAGCCCGAAAATAATGGATATTACGTGGTTACTAAATCAGGAAAAGTTGGAATTTTTAATGTTGAATCTGGTAAAGAAACAACACAATGCATTTATGATCGAATACTTAAAGCAGCTTCTACTGCTTCAGATTATATTTCGCTTATAGAAATAGCACAGCTTTTCCATAATGGAAAAATACTTTATATTGATAATAATGGACAAGAATTTTTTGAATGATAAAAAAAAACGCTTAAACCTATTTAAATTTTTGATAATTGAAATAGCGTGATAAAAATATACTTAATCATCCGAATTAATAGGCGTATAATTATGATAAGCTCTTCCTAATTGTCTTTTAATTTTATCACGTAGTTTTTCAGGTTTCAAAATCTTAATCGACTCCCCATAACCTAAAATTACACGTTCTAATTCAAAGTTTATTTGAACAAGAATGTTAAAAATGACTCCGTCTTCAGTTTCTCTAATTAAACGTTGAGTATGATGAAAAGGTTTGGTAATTACGTAAGGAGCCAAGCGTTTTTCAATCCAAAATTCAATACGTTTCGGATTCGTTCTAGAAACTGTAACACCAATTACATTTTTAAAATATTCATCACCATTAACTGCCTTATCTTTATATTCAAACTCATCTTTCTCTTCAATTTTTATAATACGATCAAGAGCTAAATTCATAAAATCAGTTTTATGATACACAATTAAAAACCATCGGTTATTAAACTCTTTTAAAAGTTGCGGATGAACAGTCAGAATATTTTCTTGTCTAGCTTTAAATGACTTATACGTGATTTCTAAAACTTTCTTCTTTTGAATAGCACTGTATAACGGATCTATAAGTTGTAAACCTTTTAATTGCTCATTTTTATCTAAATGAATAATGGCGCGATTATTTTCTTGCGAAGAGTATACAGAATCTTCTAAACGCTGTAAAACTCCATCCATTTCTTTAAACAGCGAAAAATCTTTAAACTGACGTAAAACTTGAATTGCATTGTTCATCACTTTTACATCATTTTCTGTTACAGGAATATTCATAATAGAATAACCTTCCTCACCGTAGCGATAATATTTTCGCTGATAAACTTCTATTGGTGCATTGTAACCCAATTTATCACTTCGCATCATTTGAATATCAAGCTGAACAGTTCGTTTACTCACATATACATCTTTACCTTCATATTCATATAAAGCATCAGAACAAGCATCAATTAGATCATCTAAAGTCCATTTACGCATGGTATTTCGTAAACATTGATCTATAGTTTTATATCGAATAAGAGCATTTTTATTTGATGCCATATTATTATTTAATTACAGTGGTTACAATACAAATCCTTAATATATGAAAAACGTAAGCTTTGAAAATAACTATTAATCCAATTACACCAACGCTGCTTGTTTAACTTCAACGCTCCTTCAAGAATTGCTTCTCGTGTAATTTCATCTGAACCCTCGGGATAAGCTATTAAGGTTTGTGCAAAAATAAAGATAGCTTCTTCATTTAATCGATCTTCTAAATAAGATTTTGATAATAACTTCAATGTTAAATCATATCTACTCCAGTGATTGAAAAATAAAGCTAATTTAATATCATCTTCAATAGTTAAAGATTTCTCTTTGAAATAATTTGTGATGTAATTAAAAGAATTGTAGACATTTTGATAATCATTTATTTGACCATAATATTCAATAATAGCCATATGGTAATTTAGATAAAGAGAACTACTTTTTTCATTCTTAGTGATTTCTTTAAATAAGGTTTTTACCTTTTTAGGATGTAAAACTCTAGCAAATCTTTCATTGTCTACATCCCAATGCATTAGCAACTGTCTAGTCGTTATTGTATATAGGTTTAATAAGTTTTTTCTGGCGTTTTCAGATAATTCATCAGCTCTTTTTAACCAATAATTGATATAATAAATTACAGTATCTAATTGATAAAATTGAATGTTTTTTATAAAAATAGCAGCTGTATTTTGAACTAATTCTTTTTTATGAATTAAACGATCAATTATAAAGTCGGATTCTAAAAATACATTCATTTCTTTTTGTTTGAACAAAGTAACTAATGCCATATTTGCTAAATCTTTGTTTTCATGAAGAAGAGCATCAATTAAATTATATTCAGCATGTTTAACATCCGTAGATAACCATGTGCCATTTTCATATACAATTGCTTTGGATTTGCGTTGATCGGCAAACTCTTTTTTGAACATTGATTTTAATTGATGATTTGCAAAATATCGTTTTTCTTTTCTTGAGAGATTTAATTCATTTTGAAAACCATACATCTCTAATTGAAAATTAAACAACTCCCAATTTTCTTTTGCTTCTACATTAATCTTATTATTTATTCTACCTAGTTTTTTTTGCAAGTAGTTTTTAATAAATGAAGCTCTTTTAGCATATAAATATTTATTATTTGAAAAAGAACCATCAACAGAAGTATAACTTTTAATATCGATAGATTGAACTTTTTCTTTATTGATATCGATATTAGAAATATTGTTAGCGATAATTTTTGAAGAACCAAAGTCGAAGAAAATTTCTTTTACTATAGCTGTACCTTCAGTTTTTAAATTTATGGTAGGAATATATAATTCTGGTTGTATAGGAATTAAAGTGTATTGAGAAAAAGGGATTGCAACAGGAAACCTGTAGTCACATCGATTACCATTATTAATTAAAATAAGATTCGCCGAAATATCTTTACCAAGTAAAAATGATGGAACTTTACCCAGAGAAACTTTCAAACGAAAATCACTTTTTGCATCATTTTTAGTTAAAATTTCTTCCAAATAAATAGGTTTTAGTAAAATACCATCATAAATAGGAGAACTGTCTAAACGATTAGGTTGATTACAAGATAACTGATCTTTCGTAATTATATCCAAAGCTAATCCATCATTCTTATCTTTAAATATTTTTTTGAAGTATTGTAAATTATGGTGTCTAAACACAATTTCATCACCTTCAATACTCAGCATGTTTCCGAAACTAGCTATAATATTATGATAATCTAACATTTCTGTACAATCATCATAACTTTCACCAATTCCAAAAGCATTTTCTGAAAGCTGATTTGGTATTTTCAAACTTTTAGCACCAAAAACGTTAGTTGCAAATATTTGCTTCTTTTTTTTGTTGTAAACAAAACCAAACCCTGAGTAAGAAAACTGATTTGAGATCATATTTTTATAATGACCTTCAGATCTTTTCCACGAGTTATACATTAAATTCGCCATTAACGATAACTTACGTTTTGTAAAAGGTGGTTTTATAGATCTAGTTTTTAGAATATTTTCTCCAAAGGCATCAAATTCTTTTGAAAATTTTTCAACTCGATGTTTAGGAGTAACAAATTCAGTTTCTAACTGATTGTGAGTTAGTTTTTGTTTTTTAGACATATAGTCTGAATGAAACTTAGCCGCCTTAACTAAATTTATATTATTCTTTAATGAATTAACATTTTTCTTTTTTCTAAGTTTATTTACTTTTTTTAGTAGTAAATCTGCTAAATACTTTTCTTCATCAACAGATAATTGAGTGTAACCATAAAATAGATTACCGACAATAGCAATTAGTAATAATAGTTTCGTTTTCATGAGACATGGAAAGTCAAAAACAATGCCTAAATAGTTTCAAGTTCTGTTTTTAAATTGAATTTTGCCTGTTTTTCATAACGATCAATAAAAGTATTAGTCTTGTAAATGAAAGGTTTATCTATAAAATGACGTAATACTTTTTTTCTTCCATTTTTATATAAAATATCAGGAACGAGCTTATATTCTTTACGAATAAGTTTAGTATATTGCTGATATATTTCTGAAGACTGACCTAAAATAGCTAAATCAAAATCGATTAAAAAGCGAGTGTCATTATCTGAACCTTCATGAGTTTTAGTGGCCATAATTTGATCAAAAATGATGTTTGAATCATCTTTTGAAAGTAGTTTTTGAAGTCGCTCTACAGCAAAATCAGCACTTCTTTCTTCGTTATCTTTTTTCCAAATATTATAAATTACATCATGATAAAAGATAGAAAAAGAAACCAAATTCGAATCTTTTAATTCATCTTTATAGTTATCAAAATAAGAGAAGATTTCCTCTAAATGTTTTAAATTATGATAGGTACGATGCTTTTCATTATAGTGTTTTTCAAGTTCATTCCATAATGAAGAAATGAGTTCATTATCCTGAGAATAAAGTGATAACAATTGGGTAAAACGTTCTTTTAAAGTCAATTTTTTCAATTAAATAGTTTGTATTACAAAAATATAAACTAATTTTACATTAACTTTAAACAGTTAAAGTTATTCGTTCTTTACTTTTCGTTCAGCAATAGTCTTTGAATTAATGTTTAATTTAAATACAAATAATTATGAATTGGAAAATTCAAAAGCTATTGAATGGAGAAACAATTATCTCTAAAGAACCAGGAAACTCGATGTTACCAATTTTAAAATCAAGGCAACCCGTTGTTTTAAAGCCAGTACAATGGCAAGATTGTGAAGAAGGTGATATAGTTTTCTGTAAAGTACGGGGAAATTGTTTTACGCATTTAGTAAAAGGTAAAAATGAAAAACGAGGATTACTCATAGGTAATAATCGTGGACATCTTAACGGATGGACGAAAAATGTGTATGGTATAGTAACAGAAATCTTGCCATCTAAGTAGTGCTAATAAGCACTTTTTTTGTTTATAGACTTTTCGAATTCAACATAAATTTCAAATTTTTTATAATTATTTTTTGTTACGCAAAAACATTGCGTAATACCAATAGATGTTTGTATCATAATTAAAATGAAATGGAAACAAATATTTTAAATATCGAAAAATTAGAGGAAGCTATTCATAACGGATATATTCATAAGAATAAACATCCGGAAGCTGACTTATGGATTTATAATTATACGCAATCAGCACAATACGAAAGCTATTGGACAAAAGAAACTTTACAATGTAGAGGATTAATTTTAGATGCAAATTATAATATAATTGCTAATCCTATTGCTAAATTTTTCAATGTAGAAGAGATCGGGTATGAAAATTTACCAAATCTTCCTTTTAAGATATTTGATAAAATGGATGGATCACTTGGAGTTTTATATAGGCTGAACAACCAGCCATACATTGCAACTAGAGGCTCATTTAATAGTAAACAATCAATTAAAGCAAATGAATTACTAAATAATAAGTATAAAGATTGTATTCAGAATTTAGATTTGAATAAGACGTATGTATTTGAAATCATTTATCCTGAAAACAGAGTTATTGTAAATTATGGTCAAGATGAAAAGTTAATATTATTAGCCATTATAGATACAAAAACAGGCATTGAAGAAGAATTAGTAGATATTGGTTTTCCGTTACCAAAACAATACCATTATAATAGTATTGAAGAGCTTAAAAGTTTAAATTGGAATAATAAAGAAGGATTTGTAATTAAATATGAGAATGGTTTTAGAATAAAAATAAAATTTGAACAGTATATTGAATTACATAAAATCGTGACTCAAATTTCATCTTTAACCATTTGGGAAACTTTAAAAGAGGAGGGGAGTTTAACAAAATGGATTGAAGATGTACCAGATGAATTTTTCAAATGGGTAAAAAAAACAGAGTCAGATTTAAGATTGAAATTTAAAAATATAGAAAAAATCGCAAAGTTAGAATACAAAGAGTTTGCTACAGACAGAGAAACAGCAGCTTATTTTCAAAGCTGCACATATCCAGCTGTATTATTTTCAATGAAAAATAAGAAAAACTACGATCAAATTATTTGGAAAATGATTCGCCCAGTATTTGAAAAGGCATATTCTAACGGACATAATTAAAATAAACATTTAAATATTATAACATTCTTAGCGATTGTTATTTTACGTCATACCGAATTTATTTCGGAATCTCAAGATACTCACATTTTAAGTTCTTAATGAGAGCCTGAAACAAGTTCAGTTTGACGTAATTAATTTCAAAATAGATTAAGAATTACAATTAAAAATTAAGAAAATGAAAAGAATAATCATATTAAAAGGAATACCAGCATCAGGAAAATCAACATATGCTAAAAAGTTAGTTTCAGAAAATCCTGGAATGTATAAGCGTATCAATAGAGATAGTTTACGTGAAATGTTAGATGCAAATCACTTTAGTAAAGGAAATGAAAAGTTTATTGTGAAAACAAGAGATTTTTTAATAAAAGAAGCGCTTTTAGCAGGTAAACATGTTATTGTTGATGATACAAATCTTTACGACAAAAATCAGGAAAGAATTGCAGAAATAGCTAGTGAATACACCAATGAAACAGGTCACGCTGTAAAAGTTGAAGTGAAGTTAATGGAAATAGATGTTGAAGAAGCAATTCGTAGAGATGCTGCTAGAGAAAAATCTGTTGGAAGGGAAGTTATTCTAAGAATGGATAAACAACTGAAAACAAAAGAAAAGCTAAAAAACGAATATGTAAAGCAAGATGAAAATTTACCAAAAGCTATTATTTGTGATTTAGACGGAACCTTATCTTTAATTACAAATAGAAGTCCGTTTGATGGTAGTAAATGTGAGCAAGATTTGCCTAATGTACCAATCGTTAATCTGGTAAAGAATTATCAGAAGCTAGGATACAAAATCTTATTACTTTCTGGTAGAGATGGTCAATACAAATCAGAAACAGAATCTTGGCTTCAAAAGCATGACGTAAATTACGATGCACTTTGGATGCGTAATCCTAAAGACAAAAGAAAAGATTCTATTATAAAAGAAGAATTATATAGAAACGAAATTGAAAATAAATTTTATGTAGAATTTATTCTAGATGATAGAAATCAAGTTGTTGATTTGTGGAGAAAGAAGTTGCAACTACCATGTTTACAAGTGTTCTATGGTGATTTTTAAAGTAAGAACGAAAACTTGTCATTAATAATAATTTTAATTTTTACGTCATTCCGAACTTGTTTCGGAATCTCATTATAGTTTAAATAAGATATATAATGAGAACCTGAAACAAGTTCAGGTTGACGTACATAGATTATCATAAATAAAATGATGGAAAATCCATATCAAATTTTCGGTTCTAAAAGTTCAGTTGACTTAGATGTATGTTTTTTTGTTGATGAATTAAATTCAATACAAGAAAATCATGAAACGATAAAAGCATACATCGAAAAGTCAAATTTTAATACAAACAAAGTTATAAATGCTAATCTAGCAATTACAGAAAAAGGTATTGTTATAGCTTGTTTTAAAGGAGAAGAAGATGAATTAAATAATGCTTTATATGAAACTTATGGATTCCATTCGCAACGATTTAAAAAAAGAATAATAAGGAAAGTAAACAGAAATGTTGAAGCTAGAATTGAACGATGTTTACGTTCTCTAATATCATATTTTACAAGAACTTCATTAAGAACTAAAGCAAAAGAAGCTTTGCGCGGAAGTACTAATGGTAAAATTATTTTTTTAGAAAATATAAGATTTGATCAGATTAAAGATTTTGGCAAAAAAATGGTTCACATATAGAAGTGTATAAAACAATAGCTTTTCAATTAGGGATTACGTTAGCCTTATTAGAATCTGTTGAATTGTACACGAAAGAAAGTATCATTGAATATTATCCAAATCTTGAAAAGTATTTACTAAGAAAAGAAAGTAACGTAAATGCATTGCAAGAATATTTGAATGAGTTTATAAAAAAAATGAAAGACAGTTGATAGAAACCTCACAGATTTTAAAACCCGTGAGGTTTAAAAAGTTATGAAAGATGAAAACGTATAGAATAAAGCATAAAATTTATCAAGTACTAAATGATAAGTTATCAAAGAAAGATTTTGAAAAAGATATATACTTCATGGCTGAAGTGAATAGTCTTAAATTGAATTCTTTTTTATTTGATTTAGTTGAAATTAATTATAATTCAAATACTTTTAAAAACCAGTTGTTGAATGTTTTTAATAAGCATTCTACTGCTGATGAGTATCTAGCAATTTCAATTTTTGAACTAAGTAAACTTATATTAGATTATAATAATATTAATGAAGTTTTTGAGGTAGTTAAGGTTATAAAAGATAAATGTGTAGAAGAAGATTTTAATTATCAAATATTAACAGATTATTATATATGCTACGAAAATTACAGTTATAGAAAAGAAATAGGTCATGGCTTATCTACTTTCGAATTAATGAATGAAGCTAAGAATATTGCTAGAAAAGTTTTTGATAGATATACTAAAGTAAAAGAGTTTGAAGATTGGTTATTCATACTAAAAGCCACAGTAAGTAATACTTCAAATTATGAAGATGATTTTTCTTATCAAGTTAAAAATTATATAATAGGAGAAAGTTTAGGTTTTAGATCAGAAAAAGACATAAGAAATGATTTTAAAAGTTTAGGTTTAAACGATTACGAAATCAATGAAAGCTTTTCAAAATCAGAAGAAGATTTAATAAAAAATGCAAAAGAAAAAGCATTACCGTTATTGGTTCTAGGTATAGTTTCCACATTTGTTAGTGTCGCATATATCTATCAAAAGGATAAGGTCTTTTATTGGCCTATGTTGATTCATGTATTATTAGGACCAGGATTAATTTATTCTGCAATTTTATTGTATGTAAAATCATTAAAGAAATAACAATATGCAAATCAAAAAAGGAGCACTGTATTAGGTTTTAATTAAAAACGTAATACAAATGAAAAAGTTTAGTCGATTTAAAAACGCTTTCGGTTTAAACGAGTATGGATTGATAGATTTTCCGAGAAAAATTTCTGGAATTCAAATTTCTAGAATAAAAATAGGTAAAGAACAAGGTTGCGAATGGTGTTTCCCACACGGATCTGAAACTATAAACCTAACTATACCTGAAAGAAATTGGAAAAGTCAAAGAAAAACACAATGGAAAAAAGAATTTTAGAACATTTAGCTGCATTAGAAAAAGAAAAGAATATTGAAATTCTATTTGCAGTAGAATCGGGAAGCAGAGCTTGGGGTTTTGCTTCTCCAGATTCCGATTATGATATTCGATTTGTATACAAACATTCCAAAGATTGGTATTTAAATCTTTGGGAAACAAAAGATACGATCGAATTTATGACTGAAGATGATTTAGACGGATCTGGTTGGGATATCAGAAAAGCACTTCGTTTATTAGCAAAATCAAATGCTTCGTTTACAGGTTGGTTATTTTCACCTGTAATTTATAGAGCCAACATCACTTTTTTAGAAGAATTAAAAACATTGGCAAACGAAAACTTTAATCCAATTGCTGGATTTCACCATTTTCATGCTATGAATAAAGGTTTTGAGGAAACCTTAGGAACTGATAAAATGACATTAAAGAGTTTCTTTTATACTATCAGAACTGCTTTATGTGCCAATTGGATTGCCAAAAAGCATACAATTCCACCAGTATATTTTAGAGATTTATATGAATTAATTGATACATCTTTTCATGCTAAAATTGATGCAGTAATTCAGCTAAAAAGTGAACGAATAGAAAAGAGTAGCGATCCTGTTTCAGATGAACTAATTCGTTTAGTTAGAGACATTATTAATGAAAATAACGAGTTAAAAAATAGTTTGCCAAGCGGAAAAGCAAATCAAGAAGCGTTTAATACGTTCTTTTTGAAATACCTGTAACGTCATTGCGATTGTAGCAAAGCGAAGAGAAGCAATCTGAAATTCAAAGATTGTTTTTTTTATCAGGGAAAAGAAAGAAGAATTATTCATTATCAAACAGGTTTCGACTGCGCTCAACCTGACATTTATTTAAAAATATAAAGCAATGACACTAGAAGAATTAAAAAAATCAAACTCGATCATTTTTGAAAGTATTAGTGGAAGTAGAGCATATGGATTACAAACACCTACTTCAGATACTGATATTCGGGGTGTTTTTATTTTACCGAAAGATAAATTCTATTCGTTGGATTATGTCGGACAAATCAATAATGAAACGAATGATATTGTGTATTATGAATTAAGAAAGTTTATAGAATTATGCTTAAAGAATAATCCGAATATTCTAGAATTGTTAAATATGCCAGCTGAGTGTGTTCAAATTAAACACCCTATTTACGATAAAATTACATCTGAGTTATTTTTATCAAAATTATGCAAGAATACATTTGCCAATTATGCTTTTACTCAGATAAAAAAGGCGAGAGGATTAAATAAGAAAATTGTAAATCCGGTTGAAAAAAAACGAAAAGAAATCATTGATTTTTGTACAGTTCTTCAAGGGAAAAAGTCATTACCATTAAAAGAGTATTTAACAGATAATCATTTAGATATTAATAATTTCGGATTGGCTAAAATTCCAAATATGAAAAATTGTTTCAATTTGTTTTATAGTGATGCATTAGGTTATCAAGGAATTGCAAGAGAAAATGCGAATGAGGTGTGTACAAGCTCAATTCCGAAAGAAGAAAAGCCAATTGCAGTTTTATACAGTAATTTAGAAGGTTATTCATCGTATTGTAAAAAGTACAAAGAATATTGGGATTGGGTCAATAAAAGAAATGACGAACGTTATAAAAGTAATATCTCTCACGATAAAAATTATGATGCGAAGAACATGATGCATACATTTCGTCTATTACATATGGCTGAAGAAATTGCAAAAAATAAAGTCATAAATGTTAGAGTGAGTGAATCTGAAAGAAAATATTTATTTAAAATCAAAAATGCTGAATTTGAGTATGATGATTTAGTTAGTGAAGCTGAAACTATTAAAAAAGAATTAGAACAGTTTTATGAAACTTCAGATTTACCAGACAAACCAGATAAAGTTTTGGCCAATGAATTATTGAACAATATAAGAACTGAATTTTATGATCAGAACGAATATTAGTAATATGTGATCATAAACCTTACGTCAACCTGAACTTGTTTC
This sequence comes from uncultured Tenacibaculum sp., assembly GCF_947495995.1. Lineage (GTDB taxonomy): Bacteria > Bacteroidota > Bacteroidia > Flavobacteriales > Flavobacteriaceae > Polaribacter. The sequence continues at coordinate 538,365 of NZ_CANMAX010000002.1, read as the reverse complement.
AGGTTCTCATTAAAATTTGTTGTTTACAAAAGTTATTAGATTCCGAGATAAATTCGGAATGACGTCAACACAGTATTTATGACTAAAAAATCAATAAATTAAAATAAAGAATTACTATAAATATTCTTAACTCGCAAAAACTAATAATGCCAAAAAATAGAGGAAAAGAAGGTTCAGATGATCGATTATTTGGACAAGAATTTATGCAGCGTAAGATAAAAGAAGCAGTTTACGATATGTCGTTTCTATTAGAACGCGGCTATGGAGAAGCTTCTTCTTGTGAATTAGCTGGAAATCGTTACAAGTTGAATAAGCGTCAACAACAAGCTATAAAAGGAATGTCTGCAGCAGTATCAGCTGTAAAAAACAGAAAGGAAAAGCAAATTTCGAAAGAGAATTTGATCGGTAAAGAAATCATAATTGATGGTTTTAATCAAATTATATTATTGGAAAGTATTCTTTCTAATGCGTATGTTTTTGAAGGAAAAGATGGAGCTTATCGTGATTTGTCTTCTTTACATGGAACTTATAAAAGTGTAAATCAAACTGAAGAAGCAATACATTTAATTGGTGATTTCTTTCAAAAATATAAGGTAAAAAAAGTAGTTTGGGTTTTCGATCAACCAGTTTCTAATAGTGGTAGAATGAAAACTAAATTATTGACTATTGCAAAAAAACATGATTATAATTGGGATGTAATCTTAGAAAATAATCCAGATAAAGTAATTGCAAACAGTGAATCTGTAGCTATAACTTCAGACGCTTGGATATTGGATCGCGCATCTATTTGGTTTAATTTAATAGCTGAATTACTTCCAAAAGATTATAAAGCATTAGTTTCTTGTTAGATTACAATTTTCAAATTCTAAAAAATATTGCATATTTGCATTAGAAATGAAACAAGAATCATTACATAACACAATTCAAATATCGAGAAAAGATGCTGGTGTTTATCTAAATTGGATGAACGCAGAAAGGACGTTATGTAATTATTTCAGAAGAAAATAGAGATTAAAAATAAATAATAATTCATAGTAAAAGCGTCCAATTTTTAAGTTGGACGCTTTTTTTTGTAAAAAATGATAAAAAATCTTAGAAAGTTAAAAAGCAAACACATAGTCGATGCTAAATCAACAAATAACTAGTAATCAAAATAGTAACAAGTTTGTTGTGTATCCGTAAAACTACGGACAGGGAATTTATTGATTTATTTTGAGTTAAATGTTTGATTTTTAAGTTTTTGTGATTTGTGTATTTGGGATATTTAACACATATTTGCACCACGAAAAAATTAATTCATAAGAAATGCTAAAAATGAATAACATCCAAGATTGGAATACTAATAAAAGAGCACAAATAAATAGTGCAAGTATTGTTATGGAGTTATTTCAAATGAAAATCAGGAGGTATAGACAGTAAAAAGTTTAGTATATAAATTTTAAAAGCACCTCCGAAACGAGGTGCTTTTTTTATTGTCAGTATTAAAGAAAAGTGTTTTAAAGAGTTAATGAAAACGTAGAAGCATAAAGGAATGTTTAATAGCAATGAGTTCGAATCTCATCTTCTACACAAGCGCGCGAAAAGAGAATTAGTAATTATTAAAAAATTAAGATCATGTTTAAGAAATATAACAGTATTGAAAACACATATCGTGAAAAACAAATTGAGCAAGTTTATCTTCATGGATATGATAAAGAAAAATATGTAGTTCAAGAAAAAGTGCACGGATCTAACTTTTCTTTCATTACAGATGGAGAAGTAATTCAAGTCGCAAAACGTAGTGGGTTAATTGCTGAAGACGAAAAATTTAACAACTACAAATACGTACTAGAAAAATATAGAACAGCTATTGAAAAACTATACGTACTTGTTAAAGAAAAATATCCAACCATAGCTGAAGTTACGGTCTATGGTGAAATCTTTGGAGGTAGTTACGAACATCCAGAAGTACCAAAATCAAAAGGAATGTCAAGAATTCAAAAAGGAGTTTTTTACACACCTGATAACGATTTTTATGCTTTTGATATTCGTATCGATCAAGATGTGTATCTAAATGTAAATGAAGCGAATGAACTTTTTGAAACCGTTGGACTATTTTATGCAAAATCACTTTTTGAAGGTTCATTTAAAGATTGTCTAGCATATTCAAACGAGTTCGATTCAAAGATTCCAGGTTGGCTTGATCTTCCAGAGATTAAAGATAACACTTGTGAAGGTGTAGTAATTAAACCTGTAATAAGTAAAATTTTTAAAAATGGAACACGAGTAATCTTTAAAAACAAAAACGAAAAATGGTCTGAACGTTCACATGCAACAACACGAGTTAGAAAAACTACTGTGGTATCATTTTCAGATAAAGAAAAGGAAACACTAGAAAAACTAATGAGTTACATTAACGAAAACAGACTAATGAACGTGCAAAGTAAACTTGGTGATTTTGAACCAAAACAAACTGGAAAAACTATTGGTTTACTATCTCAAGATGCTTTTGTAGATTTTAAGAAAGATTACGAAGATGAGTGGAATACTATTGAAAAAGAACGTCAAAAACTATTTACTAAAGTGCTTAACAAAGAAGCTGTTAGTTTAGTTAAAGAAGTACTTTTATTCAAGTAAAGTAACGTCAACCTGAACTTGTTTCAGGTTCTCATTAAGTAGAATTAATTATTTAAAAATAATTTCGAATTAAATTCGGAAACTATTAAAATTAGAAATGTAGTTTAAAAGACAAAACAATGGAAAATACCCAAAGATGCAAGTAAAAATCTTTCCATTTCTAATTTTTTAAATTGCTACGTAAAAAGAATACGTAGTAATAAATTAAGTTTGCTGTGTTATTCAATAAAACATGAAAAAAGAAGAATTACATATTAAACTATTAGCTTTGCAAAAAAAGTTAATTGAAAAAGAAGAAAAACATTATTTAACGTATTGTAAAGAAGAACATTTGACGTGTTTCATATCTAATTTACATAGTTATTATTCAGATGCTAATTTTTTAAATACGCTAACTTTACCATATTTCGAAGAAGAAATTCAAAGTGATAGAAAAGCTGCCTATGAACAGTTTCTATTTTTGTTTGAGATAAATGAAGTTGATGAATTAATTCAAAGATTTCAACATACAGATATTACCGATTTTCTTTTGGTTATAGGGCAACGTTTAACATCAGCAACAGATAACACTATAAACGCACTTCCACCTTTAAATGGAGATGTTTTTAAAGCTAGTTTTGAGCAGTATAATATACACGTTACTAAAGCAGTTCGAGCTTTTGAAAAACATTCAGAACGAACAACAAATAACTTTTGGGGTAGAGTAGAAGGAAATCCGAAGCAGAAAGAAGAAAAGGTAAAAGAACTGATACAATATTTGCTACATCATAAAACTTGGTGGAATGTATTTTATCATTTTAAACACGAGTTGATTTATGAAGTTCGTATTGCTTCTGGTCACGGAGCAAGATGGAAAAAAAGCAATTTAGAATTTATTGGTTTTGTAGAACCTTTTCTAAATTCAGAAAATGAAAAATAATAGTATTTTAGCCTAAAAGAAAAAGTATTTTGTTATATATCATTAGTACTCTTATTATCCTTTTTTTAGTATACAAATCAATTACTAAAGAAAAAGTTGAACCTAAAACTAATACTGTTGAAATTCAAAAACATTGGTGTACAATATTAGAAGAAAATGTACTGTTTTATCAACAATTAAATACAGAAGATCGTTTACATTTTAAGAAACGAATTCAGACTTTTTTAAATCGTGTAGAAATTGTTGCGGTTGATTTTGAATTAGAAGATTTAGATATTTTGTTAGTTGCGGCCAGTGCTATTATACCAGTTTTTGGTTTTAATAATTTTATGTATCCTAATTTAAAAACTGTGATTATTTATCCAGATTATTTTAATGAAGATTTAGAATTTGAAGCAAAGTCAAAAAATAAAATTATTGGTGGATTAGTTGGAAATGGACGCTTTGAAAATAAAATGATTCTATCGAGAAGAGCTTTACACCACGGTTTTTCGAACAAAACTGATAAAGGAAATACCGGAATTCATGAATTTGTTCATTTACTTGATAAACTAGACGGAAATATTGACGGTATTCCTAAAGCATTATTAGACAATAAGAATTTATTAGTTTGGCTAGATTTAGTTCATGATAAAATGGAAGATATTAATAACGATGATTCTGATATTAGAAATTACGGAGGTACTTCTAAAGAAGAATTTTTTGCTGTAGCCAGTGAGTACTTTTTTGAACGACCAATGTTATTGAAAAGGAAACATCCGAAGTTATATCAAATGTTAGATGATTGCTTTACTGTAGATTAAAAAAATTAAATGGGATAGTAGTTTAAATGGAGAAAAACTAGGTGTCCGGCTAGACCCAGATGCGAGTTCGAGTCTCGTCTATTCCACAAAGAAAATCATATGGAAACATATCAATTTACTCAAGAAGAATGGGATAATTGCATTAAAGTACTACAAACTTTAAAAGACAATCCTTTTCATAATCCAGATAATCAATTGTTTTCTGGTTTAATTACTAAGATTCATAAAAAAGCGAAAAAGCAAAAGAGTTATGAGTCTACTCAGGAAAGATTAAAACACGATTTAAATGTTTTAAAAGAATCTACTATTTTCAAAAATGCAATTCGTAATGAAACGTTATATGCTGAAGGTGAATTGAACACTACTAAAGAATTTAAGTCGATAAATAAACCTAAGAATTGTTATGTCTGTAATGTACAGTACAATAAAGTCCATTTTTTTTATAATAGAATGTGTCCGAATTGTGCTGAAGAAAATTATGAAAATAGATTTAAGAATATTGATTTAGAAGGAAGAAACGTAATTATCACTGGAGGAAGAGTAAAAATTGGTTATGCAACAGCTTTAAAAATATTACGAGCTAATGCAAATGTTGTAGTTACAAGTAGGTTTCCAGCTTCAGCTTTAGATCAGTTTAAAAAAGAAGAAGACTATAATGATTGGAAAGATAAATTAATAGTTTACGGCTTAGATTTAAGAAACTTAACAGCAGTTAAAGAGTTTATTAAATTCTATAAGTCTAGTTACAGTACTTTAAATATTTTAATAAATAACGCAGCACAAACTATTAAATACAACGACACATATTACACACCATTAGTTCAACAAGAGCAGAAGTTGCTTTTAAATTCTGATGAAAATTTGTGTATTGCTAATACAACTTCAGTATTGCAAGAAACCAATTTATTAGTGAACTCTGAAGAATATCAGGATTTTAAAATGAATAGATTTGGACAGCCTATCGATACTAGAGAAAAAACAAGTTGGAATTCAACTTTAGAAGAAGTGTCTATGTACGAATTATTAGAAGTTAATTTGATTAATCAGATATCACCTTATTTTTTGATTAAAGAATTAACACCTTTATTCTCAAAATCTAAGTTTAATAAACGATTCATTATTAATGTAACTTCTTCTGAAGGACAATTTAGTTACAATAATAAAACGATTTTTCATCCACATACAAATATGACAAAAGCAGCATTAAATATGATGACTAGAACTTCTGGTAAACAGTTTGAAAAAGATCATAATGTTTTGATGTATGCCGTTGATGTAGGTTGGATTTCTACAGGAGCAAAAGAAATTTTACGAGAAAAACAGTTTAAAAGAGGCTATATTCCTCCTTTAGATTCTGCAGATGGAGCAGCTAGAATTTTACAGCCAATTTTAGAAGGAATTCAAGAAAAACCTATATTAGCTGGAACATTGCTGAAAAATTACAAAATAGAAAATTGGTAATATGAAGATAGTAGTTCAATGGAAGAATATATGCCTGTCACGCATAAGGTTGCTGGTTCGACTCCAGCCTATCTTCATTTTTTAAAATAAAAGAAAGAGGTAAGCTAATTGGAAAGCAGCGGAATGCTAATCCGATGATGTTGGTTCGATTCCAACCCTCTTTCTTTTTAAAAAAATTAAGACTATGAAACATTTATTAGAAAAAACAAATTCAATAAGCATTTATACATAATACGCTAACGAAAAAAGGTTCAAATTTTTAGAAAAGAGAAATAAAGTCTAGTTTTACAGAAGTATAACTTATTAAAAAATTAAGAATTGTTATGGAAAATAAGTTGACAAAACAAGAAATACTTATTAATCAGGCTGTAGAATATTTCCAACAAGGAGATCATTCTTTAGGTTATAGAATACTACTTGATGCAGCTTTACACACAGATGATGTTAATGTTTTTAAAGAAACATTAAATTTTGTAGCGCTTTATGAAAATGAAACACAGGATAAATCGACTTTAGAAGAAGATTTTTTATCATGTGTTACGATTATTAAGAATGTTCCTATTGAAGATAAAAATGTTATTGGAAATACCATTTTAGAAGGAAAATCAATTGTAAAAGAATACAATAGAGGAAAATTTAAATTAGGACCAATTGATGTAACTCTTAAAAGAGGTGATATTTATGGTTTAGTAGGAGAAAATGGAAATGGAAAAACAACATTACTTACTATTTTAGGATCCTTAATTGAGAAATCATCAGGATCATTATCATACTCTTTTCTAGATGCAACTTCAGATCTTTATGATTTAAAATCGAAGTTAGTTTACATACCACAAAGAACTTCTAAATGGTATGGAAGTGTAATTGACAATTTAAAATTTGCTTTGGTTCATCACGGAGTGACAGGAGAGAAAAATCACTTACTTGTACATATGATGATTGCTCGATTTGGCTTATGGAAATACAAAGATTTAAAATGGAGTGAATTATCATCTGGATATAAAATGCGTTTCGAACTGGCCAGAACAATGCTAAGAAAACCAGAAATTGTTTTATTAGATGAACCGTTAGCTAATTTAGATATCCTTGCTCAACAGGTAATTTTAGAGGATTTAAAAATGTTAGCAAAATCACATGTAAATCCGATTGCTATGATTTTTTCTTCACAGCAATTATATGAAGTAGAAAAAGTTTCAGATGAAGTAATTTATTTAAGAAACGGAAAACCTACCGACCTTTTAGGCATAAATACTGATGAAGAAAACAAACTAATAATAGAGTTAGATACTACAAATTCTAGAGAAGAAATAGAAAAGGTTTTTGAAGAATATGATTTAGAGCAAATAGAATATAATGGAGGTGTCTACATTATTTATTTTAAAGATAATGACATTACTTTCAATACAGTTTTATCAATTATAGCTTCAAACAATTTTAAAATTCAATACATAAGAGATATCTCTAAATCAACTCGAAGATTTTTCGTGTATTAAAACTTACCTATGAAAACGATAAAAAAAATAAATAAATACTTAGTAGAACATTATCCTTTAATTTGGAATACAAGGTTGGTTTGGATGTTAGCTTTGGCTGTAATACTCCATTTAGGATTCTTTATTGCTGGTTTTCTATCAATTAATTCACAGGAAAATGTAGCTGCGCATTATACTTTATCAGGATTTTATTATGATTCTCCAGCTCTATTGATCGGATCTTTAATTTCCATAGTGTCACTTTTATTGTGGATTATCTATTATTTGAAAAATAATGCTTTTAAAAGTTTATATCCGTTTAAAAAAGGTAAGCTGTTCTTACAGTTTTGTATCACATTTGTAATTCTATTTACAAACATCACACATTATTATTCTTATAAAAAAGGTGTCGTTACCAAGATTAAAAAGCTTTACGATTGGAATGAAATTGATACAGATATCAAAAAGTTTAATAATGCTGCAATTTTCTTCCTGAAAAATAGAACAAACTATGATATTGAAGAAAAACAGTATCCACATCCTTTTCCTTTAGAATCTGTTTCAACAGATAGTAAAAGATTTTTAGGTGTTAGAATTGATACTACCAAACCCTATTTAAAATATAATGATAAGTATTATCAATTTTATAAGCTTGATAAAGATTTAATAGCAAAAGATATTGAGAATAATGCACATGCTTTTGATGATGTTTATAACAAAAAGGAATATGCGGTTGATAGAAATCCTTTTAGATATCGAAATGTGTATGATGTTACTCCGTTTAAAAACTTATTTGTTCCGAACTTATATAACTATTCTCAAGAGTTTATAGATTACGGACAAACTAATACTGATTCTAAAAAAAGAGTAAAAGATTATTACAATCTTTTATCTAAAAAAGATAGTAATAGTATAGAAAACGAATTGAAAAAATTCTTTGTACTTGCTGAGAAATATAATGTAAAACATAACTTGAATATCAAAGATTGGCTGTATTTAATTAATCTTGAAAACGATTATAAGTATATTATAAATATTAAAGATCGTAAGCCTGATGAATATCAAGAAGAAAAATTTAGATACAGTTATTTTAAACTGAAAACTAGAATAGATACTATAGCTATTCCTATAAATATCAGTAAAAAAGAACAGTTATATTATGATCGATTCCAGAAAACAGAAGACAGAAAAAGTATTTTGAAAGAAACAGAATATGAAGAATATTTTAAAGAAGTTCCGTATTGTGATTTTGGAAATTTAAAAACATTTTTCAAGAATGTTCACAGTTCATACAATACAAAATTTGATGTAGACAGTTTATATGTATTTATAGTAATGTCAATTTTAGTAGCATTATTGTTATTTACATTCAAAACAACCAGTATCAGAAATATTTTGTTGAGTGCTGTTGCTGCTTGTGTAGTTATGATTTTTGGTATTTTAATTATTTACATTTTAGATAAATATTTAAGAGTAGATAAAACTATTGGAATACTCGCAGCATTGTTAATTAACATTTCACTTGTCGTTTTGTCTATAATTGGTTTAACAAGAAAATGGAAGAAAGGTTTCGTGTCTATCTTATTTACATTGGCGCAATTTGCAATTCCATTAATAGTATTATTTTCAATTTTATACTATAAACAAATACTTAGTTATCCTCAAAGAAATAAAGATCCATATGTATTATGGTTCGATGAATACGGATTTTGGTTTACGATTGTTGTATGGATATTAGGAATTTTCTTGTACAGTAAATCAATAAGAAATTGGAGAGCTTGGACTGAATAAGTTTTAATTAAGTTGAAATTTAATGAATAAAAGGATTTCTAAAATACCTAATAATGTTCAAGATAGAACTTCTATTGCTTGGAAAAAGTTATGTGAATATGTAGATAAACTTGCAGAAAGTAACACAGAAGAGTTTTCACCAAGAGAAGCTCTTGGTAATGAATTGTTCTCTCAAATTTATACTTTACCTGAGTCTATAGCTAAGCTTAAAAACGTAAAGAAAATTGATTTATATGGTAGTAATTTAAAGCGAATTCCACCAGAAATAGGAGAGATGCAATCACTTGAATCTTTTGATCCTTATGCATCTTATGATTTACATTGGTTTCCATTTGAAATATCTAAATGCAAAAATCTAAAAGACAGTCGTATTAGCACAAGAACTCTTTATGGGAATTACAAAAACCGTATGGGATTTCCTAGATTAAATCATAACCCTATTCGATATCATGGTGATACTTTAAAATGTAGTGTTTGTAATAAACAGATGAGTTATGAAGAAACGAATCAAATGTGGATTACCGCCAAAGTAGGAACAGATATTATTCCAATGTTGGCTAATTTATGTTCCAAAGAATGTGAAAAACAACTTCCTAAGCCTCCAGAATATTATGTGCAATCTCCACATAAAGGAGGTGCAGATTTAGTACAACCAGACATGGGTGAATTTGAATATATTGAAGCTGTATATGAAACGGTTACTATGAAAAAAGCCCAAATTAAGAAAGAAGTATCAAAAGACAACAGATCTAAATTTTTAAAATTTTTACACAAACTATTTTCGTGAGAGTATTAGTCCGTTTACTTTATGAATTTAAAGATGAAACTATAGAAGTAGATTCTAAAGAAGAAATAGTTTCTATTATTGAGAAGATTAAATATACAAGAGTATTTCATGTTTTCGTTTATATTTTAAGCTATGTGGATCAGCGTAAAACCATTGTACTAAAAAAGAAAAACGACACAATTCTTGTTGAATATTTAGATAATAACAAAGTTACTTTTTCAGAATTTCAAATTGCTTCTGTGGATTCTTTCTATGGATATTTAGATAACTTCTTAGAGAAAAATTTAAATGATACTGAAGAGTTTTTTGAAAGTAAAACTCTAAAAAAAGAAATTTCGAGTAATGAAAAGTATCGTATTTGGAAACAAAACTACACGCAAACTGAGAAAATAGAACGAAAAAAGAAGTGGATTAAAGCTTTTATAGTAATTGCATTATTTCCTTTTTTTATTTACATAGGAAATCTTATATACACAGGCGATTATAAGTTTATCGGCCAGGATACTGAAATAGTTAAAGCACATATTTATCAAACTAATTGGTCTCATGCCAGACATGGAGGTTATTATCAACGTTTATATTACAAGTTTGAATGTGATGGTAAATCTTTTAAAGATATTACCAGAATAAATAAGTACGTTGGAGAAAGAAAGATAGGTGATTCCATAGTTCTAAAAGTATCAAAATCTAATCCAATGCGCTATGTAATTAAACAATATATTACTACTAAATAGTTTTTGAAATTTAATTTAAAAAGAAAGTAGCATATTTGTTCTTCGATTGAAAAGAAATTGTATTGAAAAATAAATTACTATGAAACCTAAAAATCATAAAGCATTAAGAGAGAAAGAAGTTCGTAAAATATATAGACAACTTGATGTACTATATGAAAAAAGATCTGAGTTAAAATTAATAAAGTTAGATAAACCTTATCGACATGGTTGGTTTAAAGAGCTAATTATAACTACTAATGTAGATAAATATGCTAATAAAGAGCATATAGAAGAAGTATACAGATTAGTAGAGAAAAAAGTTTGGGCTAAAACTAAGGAAGAAGCAGAACGAAAATGGAGATTTCAGATTTCTAAATATTTAATCAATAAAGAAGTTCCTACGATTAATAAAAAACAATACAACAGGTTGAGTAACGAAGCTAAAAAATTATGCATTCCTTTTCAATATTACACTGAAAGAAAAAACTTAAGAACTCGTTTTTATGTTAAAATACCTAAAGGAGCTTATAAAATAAAATTCACAAGAGCTTATGTAACTCATACTCGAAATGTAGATCCGCAATTAGATAAACAAATCGCTTTTTTAAATCAAAAGTTAAAAAGTAAAGGATATTACGAAACAGAAAGAAAATTATTTCCTTGGTTAACTTACGATGATTGGCCTAGTTATAGAGAAAGTAGGCAAGAAGGTAAGAGAAAAGTCAGAGATTTAAAAAGTAAAGGAATCAAATACTTAATGAATGAAGCTTGTTAAAGGCTTTATTTTATCGATTTCTACTTGTTTGAATTTAATTTTAAATCAATCTAAGTCCTTAAATCAAATAAAATTGTCATATTTGCTGACATATTTATTAACGCAAAAAACAAAATATAACCTATGCTAATGCAATTTAATCACATATCGGACGCTCAAAAGCGATTTTTATGGAGTTACAAATAGGTTATTGTAGTATAAAATCACTTAAAAGCGTCCAAGTTGTAAAATTTGGACGCTTTTTTTATGAAAAAAATGTAGCCCTTTGAAAAAAGAGTCAATAGTACTACATAACTCAATTACAATAGATTAATTATCTGAAGAAATTCGGACAGGATTTTTATTCTCTTGATTTGTTTTAAGTGATTGACTTTCAGTAAAATAAATTCATTTTTTTCTTGCGTAATAAAAAAAAGCCTCACATCTTTGCATCGCAATTAAAGCAAAAACAAAATATCGTTTTAATAACTTTATTATAATGGTTAGGGGAGTCTAACTGATATAAAATAAAAAAAGGAGTTAAAATTTAACACATAAAAAACGAAGTAAAATGTTCAATTTAAGAAAAGACATCGGTGTAACAAGAGAACTAGGTTCTTATGCACAACAGCTTCGTGACTTCATTCATAAATAGTATACAATATGTTTAAAGTCCGAAGCCCAAAACAAAGTTTCGGATTTTTAATACTACACAATTCCGTTTAGTTTATTACCATTTCCGAAACAAACAGAGCAACGTTTAATAGGAAAATAATTGAAACCAGAACATAAAAAGTCGAAAAGGCTTAAAGAGGTTCGTGGTATCTGGAAAAAACAACGTCAAATTTGGAAACAAAAACAAAGTTTAGGTTATATAAAACTTGAAAAACCAATTCGACATGGTTGGTTTAAAGAGATTGTTATAACTCAAAACGTAGATCGATATAAAAACAAGAAAGAGATTCTTGAATTATACGATGTAATAGAGAAGAAATTTTGGGGTAGAACCAAAGAAGAAGCAGATCAACAATGGTTTGATCAAATTTCAAAATATCTGATCTATAAAGATTTTCCAACAATCAGTAAACGTCAATTCAACAGATTAAGTTATAAAGCACAAAAGATGTGCACTGTGTATTCGTACAGAACAGAAGATAAAAAGCTTAGAAAAAGATTTTATGTACGAATTCCTAAAAGCGCCTATCGTATAAAATACACGAGAGCTTATATAACGCATTCTAAAAGAATTGATCCAGCGTTAGAAAGTGAAGATGCTTTACTTGATAACAAGTTGTTAAGAAACGGATACTACAAAGCAAACGCAAAATTTTGTGGTTGGAATCGAAAAGATTATTGGACAACCCAAGATTTTACAAAGGATAAACTTAAGGCTAAAAAACAATTAAAAGCTTTACAAAACTATCCTATAGCAGCAATTTTAAATGGGAAAGTAACATGGGAAAGAGATTAAAAGGAAAAGACCTAATCAATTTAGGATTTCCACAAAACAATAGCATAAACATCGCCTTAGGGCAAATTAACCGATACAGAAAAAAGGAAAAGAAAGAGCGCATTTTAGAAGAAGCAAAAGACGTGTTGCTTCATCCAGAAAAATATCAGGGAAATGCGATTTGGGGGAAAGTTGCAGAAGGTTTAACAAAACCAGTAGAAGTTAGAATGCATCAATTACGAAATACAAGAGCTCCATTTTCAATTTATGGAGAAAACGAAATTGATGATCAAGCAAAGTATCAATTATACGATGCTTTAAAATTACCAATAGCAGTGCAAGGAGCATTAATGCCAGATGCACATTCGGGATACGGTTTGCCCATTGGCGGAGTTTTAGCTACAGAGAATGCAGTAATTCCATATGGTGTGGGATTAGATATCGGTTGTAGAATGGCTTTAAGTATTTATCCAATGAAAGCTTCTTATATCAAAGGAAAGCAACATCAAATGGAGAATATTTTAAAAGAGCATACAAAGTTTGGAATGTATGAAACACATGATAAAAAACAAGATCATGAAATATTTGAACGTAGTGAGTTTCGAGATATTCCATTAGTAAGGCGCTTAAAAACAAAGGCATTTAGACAATTGGGAACTTCAGGAAGTGGAAATCACTTTGTAGAGTTCGGAATTGTAACGATAACTGATGAAAAAAACGAGTTTGATTTACCTGTTGGTGAATATGTGGGATTATTATCTCACAGTGGATCGAGAGCTTTAGGAGCTAATATAGCAAAGCATTATACCTATTTAGCGAGTAAACAATGTCCGTTACCAAAAAATGTTCAGCATTTAGCTTGGTTAGATTTAAATACACATGACGGACAAGAATATTGGTTAGCTATGAATTTAGCAGGTGATTATGCAAAAGCTTGTCATGATAATATTCACAAACGAGTAGCAAAATTACTAGGTGTAAAACCGTTGGCAATGGTTGAAAATCATCACAATTTTGCTTGGAAAGAACAAGTAAACGGAGTAGAACGAATTGTACATAGAAAAGGAGCAACTCCTGCCAGTAAAGGAGAATTAGGGGTAATTCCTGGATCTATGACAGCACCAGGATACATTGTTCGAGGTTTAGGTAATGAAGAAAGTTTACAATCTGCATCACATGGAGCAGGGAGAAAGCATTCTAGAAGAAAATGTAAAGAGAAGTTCACCAAAAGTGACATTAAGCATCAACTGAACATGAATCAAGTGAGTTTAATTGGAGGTGGAATTGATGAAGCGCCAATGGCATATAAAAACATAAAGAAAGTAATGGCAAATCAACAAGAATTGGTAGAAGTTGTAGGAACTTTTACACCGAAAATTGTACGAATGGATAAGTAATACAATTATCATTATTCATTAATCAAAAAACAATTAAAAACTGTCAGTTCGAGCATTATCAAATTCAAAAGAGATTTTGAATGTAGATAGCTTACAAAGTAAGTCGAGAACTATTTATAAAACATAAATCGTCATTACGATGAGTGTAACAAAGTGGAACGAAGAAGTAATCTGTTCCTCGATTAACAGATTGCTTCGTTTCCTTCTATATAATTCAGGAGAAACTCGCAATGACATAAAAAAGAAAGAAATCATGTGTAGATATTCAGCTTATAGTTATAAATCTCATTACGCTTGTTTTAATTGTAAAAAAGGATTTAAAAGAAGATTGTTAATTGATATAACTGAAAATAAAAAAGCAAAGAGTAAGGAATTTAATTGCCCTCAATGTGGTCAACTTATGGTTAATGTAGGTAAAGATTGTGAGGTGCCAAAAAAATTTCAAAAACAAAAATGGAAAGTTTTAAAAGTTCTTTCAGATTTGGGAATTAGCTATCATTCTTGTGGATGTTCTGGACCGGGATATATACCTAAAGAGTTAGATGAATTAAAAGTTTATTTAGAAAAAAACAAAAGTCAATACGAACAGTGCTATCAATCTTTGCTTAAAGAAGAAATCTATAATCAAGTCGAAATTAAAAAACGAAATGAAAGCTTAACACATTTGTCAAAAAAAGCAAAAGAAATAGAAGGAGTAATAAAAAGTTTATAAAACTAGTTTTTTTATAAATCAAAGGAAAAAGAATAACAACAACATAAAAAAATAAAACTATGGGAGCACAACATAACACAAAAAGATACGGAGAATTATGGCCTGATTACCGTATAGAATTAGGCTTAAAAATATTAGAAAAATTAAAACAATGGATTGTTATTTCTGGAGGTTGGGCCTGGCATTTTATGTCAGAAATGAATCATAAGGAATACAAGCATGCACATGATCATAAGGATATAGACATTTTTGTGAATCCTAAAAATGTAGGAATTGTAATGCAAATTTTATTAGATGAAGGATTTGAAAAAGTTTGGACTCGTTACGATCATATGCCTAGCCAAGAGAATTTTAGACGATACGAAAAAATAGAGTGGTTACCAACAGGAAGAGAAGTTAGAATTACAATCGATTTCTTTGAATCTAAAGCCATAGCAACAACTGAAGTTAATGGTTGGAAAGTAGTTCAGCCAGAAACGTTATTAAGTTTTTATTCAAACATTCATTCAAGTGATAAATGTTGGGCAGTAAAAACCGCAGTAAAATTAGTATCAGAAGGAAAAAATCCAATAGGCAATCCATTGTTATCAAAAATGCCCTAGTCTTTTGGCTTAGGAAAATAACATGGAAACAAAAACAATTCAATTTACCGCAGGTCGTGGTCCTGCAGAATGTACTTGGGTAGTTGCTAAAATATTAAAAACGTTCCTGAAAAAATTAGAAGAAAATAAGTTTGATTATACGATTCTTCAAAAAGAAAATGGGAACGAAAATGGAACTGTTCAATCGGTTACGATTCAAATTGAAGGTAAAAGCTTGACTTCATTTTTAAAAGAATGGTTAGGCACTATTCAATGGATTGGCACATCAACATTCAGAAAACATCACAAACGTAAAAACTGGTTTATCGGTTGTTTTGAATTAAAAATGAAAAACAAAATTACTGTAGATGAAAAGCAAATAGCATTTCAAGCCATACGAAGTTCTGGTCCTGGAGGACAACATGTAAATAAAGTAAGTTCTGCGATTAGAGCAAAACATATTCCAACAGGAATTCAAGTATTAGTATCAGAAAGTAGATCACAGCATCAAAATAAAAAGATAGCAATACAGCGATTAAAAGAGCGTGTGGTAGCAAATAATATCGAACAATTACAGCAATCGGTACAACAAGAATGGGAAAATCATTTGAATATAGAAAGAGGAAATCCAGTACAAATATTTACTGGAACAGATTTTAAAATTCAAAAACAGAAAAAGAAAAATTATAAATCAAAACGTAATCAATTAAAGAATGATTTGCGTAGAGAGTTGAATTAAAATCGTCATTACGATATACAAAGTGAAGAAAAAGAAGCAATCTGTTTATTTCACAATGAATTTAGTCTATAAAGTAACAGATTACTTTGTTTTACTCGCAATGACAACAAAATTGAAACAACATGAAAACACTAACTAATAACTACATATTTAAAGCATTAGATGCATATCCATATGATTTAGAAGAAGCTATGGAAGCTTTAACCTATGCCTTAGCTTATGACGAGAAAAACACAATGGTGTTAGGTTTACTAGGGCGCATTTATGCAGAAAATTTGTATGACTATGAAAAGGCGAAAAGTTACTTTGCTGAAGCTTTAGCTGAAGATATTAATGCATTCCATATTTATCCACATTATGTAAACGTGTTACTATGGAATGAAGATTTAGATGAAGCAGAAAAGTTAATAGATTTTGCTTTAAAAATTAAAGGATCAGATAAAGCTGTTCTATATGTGGGTAAAGCCAGATTATATGAACAAAAAAGAAATTATGAAAAAGCATTAGACTTTTTAAAAGAGGCAAAAGTTCATACGTATAACGATAGCTATATGTACACGATAAATCAGCATAAAGATAGAATTAAAGATAAAGTTCCGCGGAAAAAGAAGAAAAATAAAGAAAAAGAGAATAAGAAGGGAACTAAATCAAAAAAGGGAAAGAAAAAGAAATAATTGAATTGAATTTAAAAAGAGAAAGAAATGAGAAAGGAAGTATTACACAGATTTTTACAGAACACAGATTCCACGGGAAGATTTATGGTACAATCTAAAGTTACTGGTGTAACTTATTTTGTTGAACCGATTTATAATGGTAAACCCGACAAATTATGGGAAGACGTAAATCCTGCAACAAAGAAGCTAACAGGAGATTATGGTAATGCTAGAAAAGGAGCCATAAAGCCTACAGAATCTTTAATTACAGAAGTAAATGGTTTTGTAAATATTGATGTTTTTAAAGGAAGTCCATTAGCAGAAATTGATCGTAGAGATAAAATTTATGAAAATAAACAGAAATAATTTTTACTACGCAAAAACGATGCGCAATACGATTCAATATTTGCAGTGTAATTATGAAAAAGAGCAATACTTAATCAAATTGCTTACTGAAAAAGAAATAAAGATCTATGAAATTGAAAAAGATGAAGGGGGAAGATTGAAAAAGAAAAAACGCCTCATCATGACGAGGATTATGATGAGGCAAAATTAAAAGTTCATTAACATTATAAAATAGTTCGGTAGCTCAGAGGTAGAGCAACAGAAAAATACTATTCGCTATGAAAAAGCAATAATAGTTCCTATGAAAAAGATCCAAACTGTGTGTCGCAGGTTCGATCCCTGCCCGAACTACAAATACTGACTAAGAAAGTTCCTATTTAACATTAGCTGTCACCTAAATATTACTTTCCGTTAGTATTATCAGACTCAGTAGCTCAATTGGATAGAGCATTAGACTTTTGTTTTACTATTCGCTGTAACGGCATAAATGGTTCCTATATTCTAGGGTTGCAGGTTCGAGTCCTGTCTGAGTCACAAATCGACAAAAGAAGTTCCTATAAAAATCACAATTAAAGGAAAAATTACTTCTCGTTGATTATTAAAGACAAAAAGAGTTCCTATATACCGGTTCGATTCCGGAACATGTTTAGGTTCATTTTACTCTTCGTCTTTTTTTAAAACATAGGTAAAAGGTGTTCCTATATATTCCATTAAATACACCTCACTTATAAATATTATGAAAATGAAAACATTAAAATTGTTTAACGCTGTAATAGCAAAAGAATCAGAAAATAATGATCGTCCGTTTATCTCTAAAGAAGGATTCATTATAGAAAAAGACGCTTTATGGGCAAAAGATAAAATAGAAGAATTTTATACTCGTGAACAGTTAAGCGGAAACGATTTAAACAAAACTTTCCATAAATCTTGGGATAAAATTAAAACAAGCACACGATTTGAATTGTATGTTGAACAAATACAACATTATATTTCTACTTACGGAAGTAATTTTAAAAGTGAAATTTATATTCCTTCAGAAGTTTTAGATGTTCCAGATTTAAAGTTAGTTTATAAAGTAATTAAGGCATATACAGTTGAAGAAATGACAGAAAAATGTTTATCATTGCTACAATCGGGTATTGCTTTAAAAGAAGAAACTATAGATGATATTCTATCAATTTTAGTAGACGAATTACAGTATGAATTTACTGGAAAAGAACAAATAAAAAATAAAGAAGCAATTGTTAAGATTGCCGATGTATATCAAGTTTATCCAGAAAGTGTAGTAGAGTTTTTCAGATATATAATTTATAGAACTACAGACACTACATTATTAATTAAAAATGAAGAATTAATTCAAGCGATTAAAGACAGTTCTTATAATCCGTCAATAGCTTTTAATAAATTCGGATTAGAGCGATTAGCAGAAATTTTTAATCGATTCAAACCATTGTTTTTAGCTTATAAAAATAGAGCGCCTAAAACAATTAATAAGATTAGTAAATTATCTAAAAAATATCACAAACCATTAACATCTAATCCATTAAATGAAGTAACATACTCATTATTGCTAGAAAAAGATATTCATTGGTTAGATAATGCAACACCATTTGCTTTATTTAAAGCATTAAGCGCTTGTTATATCAGAAAAAATGGTCAAGATACCTTTATGTATCGTATAAGAAATGGTAAATCTTGGGTAAAACCAGGGCGTTCAACTTATGCAAGTGACTTAAATTATGATTTCTTACTGGCATACTTAAAAAATAGATTCAATTTATCTGAGCAAAAAATATTTATTCCAAAAGATATAGAATATGCTTTACCAACATCAGAAAAAATGTACGTAGGAAATATCCCAACGGGAACAAAGTTCTATGGAGAAAAATTAGCTGTTGGTGTGTACTGGGAAAATAAATGGGGAGCTTATGATTTAGATTTATCAGGAATCAATATTGGAGGTAAAGTAGGGTGGAACTCTACTTATAAGCAAGGTAATGGAGATTTAATGTATTCTGGAGATATTACTGATGCGCCAAATGGAGCTGTAGAATATTTATATGCCAATACAGGTTTAAATGCACCAACTTTGGTTAATAACAATGTTTACTCTGGAAGACAAGATTGTGATTATAAAATAATTGTTGGTAGAGGAGATGGTATAAAAAATGAATACATGATGAATCCAAATAAATTATTTGTAGATATCAAATGTAATTCTGTACAAAAGCAAACCATTTTGGGTATGATTTTACCAGAAGAAAATCAGCAATCGTTTGTATTATTAAATTTTGGAGCAGGTCATGCAAGAGTTTCTGGTAATTCAGAAATTTCAGACTTAGCCACAAAAGCTTTATACCAACAATGGAATAATCCACTAACATTTGAAGCTATTGTTGATGAATTAAGTGGAGAACTTGTAACGAATAGAGAAGAAGCAACTTATGATTTTTCTTTAGAGGTACTTGAAAAAGATAGTTTTATCAAAATATTTAATGAAAATGAAATTAAGAGGAAATAAAATAATTGTAATAGATATAGAAGCCACTTGTTGGAATGGTAAAGTTCCAGCAGGACAAGTAAATGAAATTATAGAATTTGGTATTAGTGAATTAGATATCGAAACAGGAGAAATTTCAAAAAATAAAGGAATTTTAGTCAAACCAGAACGTTCAGAAGTAAGTCCGTTTTGTACAGAACTGACTACTATCACTCAGGATTTGTTAGATAAAGAAGGTATTTCATTTAAAGATGCTTGCCGACAAATTCGAGAAGATTATAACGCTAAAGAATATGTTTGGGCAAGTTATGGAGCCTATGATTTAAAAATGATTAAGAATCAGTGTAAGATCAGAGGTGTAGAATACCCTTTATCGCAAGAACATGTTAATGTAAAAGAACTTTTTACAGAAGTAAAAGGTTTGCGACGCAAAGTTGGCATGAAAGGAGCTTTACATATTTTGGATATTCTTTTAGAAGGAACGCATCATAGAGGTGTAGATGATGCAAAGAACATTGCAAAAATTTTGCATTGGTGTTTAAGAAACTCATAGTTTCAATTTAGTTAAATCTTTAGACAGTTTTTGTCTAGAGATTTTTTTATTGGTCTCAACTAAGGGTCTAAAACCCTGCAATTTTATTGCAGCACTTTCAGTTATATGAAAAATTAATACCTTTCAGATATGGAAAGATCACTACGTAAAGGTTCTCATACAGTAAGTAGGTTAACCTGTCATATAGTTTGGGTTACAAAATATCGTTATCAGATATTGAAAGGAGATATCCAGGTTCGTTGTCGAGAACTTCTGATGCAAATTTGCGATGCAGAGAACGTATCGATTTTAAAAGGAGTAGTTAGTTCAGATCATATCCATATGCATATAGAATATGCACCTAAACAAAGTGTTAGCTATTTAGTAAAGCAGCTGAAGGGTAGAAGCTCTCGTAAACTTCAACAAGAATTTAGAAAATTAAGTGATCTTTACTGGGGGAAACATTTTTGGGGAGCTGGCTATGGTGTTTGGAGTACAGGCAATATTACAGATGAGATGGTTAATGAGTATTTAGAGCATCATAGAAAACCGAACTCGGATAATTCTAATTTTATATTAGAATAAAAAAGGGGGACTTTTAGTCCCCAGTATAATAAACCTCTGTACTTTCAGTACAGAGTGATTTAGTTAAAAAGTATACCTAAATCCAAAAGTAGGTGTGTCATCTAAAACTCCTGATGTTATTTGGAGTTGTGCATTTTTATCATAAGGTTTGGTAAATAAATAACTAAAACCATAACCAATTGCAGCTCCAGCTAAAACATCCCAACCGTCATGTTTTTTAGATTCAATTCTAGAAAAGCCTACATAACTCGCGAGAACATAAGCAGGAATCCCATATTTCCATCCATATCTTTTTTGAATAAAAGTTGCACTAGCAAATGATATTGAAGTGTGACCTGAAGGAAAACTATTTAAACTTTCTCCATTAGGACGTTCTTTATCTATAATTAATTTTAAAAGTGAAGTAACTGCAACAGTTCCTACAAACGACTTTGTAAATTGTAAAGTTCCTTTTTGTTCATCTTGCCAAATAAAAGTAGAAGTTAAAGCAATAGCTGGTAATAATCCGACTAAAACATCTCCAGTTGTTTTATGAAATTGTTGCGAAGAACTTAACGGAGCTTGTGATTGAACAGTACTATTTCCAGATAGAAATACTAAAATTAGAATTAATTTAAAGAATACTTTTATAGTCATACAGGGTTTTCGGGGTTTTATTAGGTAAAATAAGCACCATAAAATACAATTTTAAATATTAAATGATATACTTATTTGATTAATAACTTAAAAAACAGCTCTGTATTATATCTTTTTAAAGTAAAATATGAAGTGAAATCAATAAAAAAATGATGAAATCTTTAGTCATTTTCAAAAAATGAAGTAATATTGCACTACTAATGAAAACAATAAGTATACATATCAGCAATCAATCAGAGCTTTGTGCTTATGATTTTCGTCCAGGATTAGGCGAAAAAGGATGCTATGTATACAAATTTCAAGAGTTATTTTGAATGAAATGAATAATAAATAAATACAAATACTAGCGTCCAATGTAAATTGGGCGCTTTTTTTATGAAAAAAATTGAAAGAAAATGTTAGACTAAAAGAAATTAAAATAAAAGCATAAAAAAACTGAAAACAATTGAGAGACAGACTTTTGTAAACAAGTATAATATCCGTTGAAAAACGGACAGGATTTTTATTGCTTAATAATGAGGTTAAATAACTGATTTTCAGTAAAATAAATTAATTTTTTTCTTGTGTAATTAAAAAAAGGATTTCATATTTGCAGTGTCAAAAACAACAAGACAAAACAAAATATAAAAAGAATAAATAATAAAAATGTATCAAACTGAACAACATATAATTTCAACAAAGAATAACTATATATTAGTTCAGTATAATACGAGTAACAGAAATAACATGAAACAATATTCACTACATAACACAGCCAATCATTTAGGATTCTGTTTACCGGAATGTGGGTCACTGTTTAGTGGATCAGATTTAGATTTTAGTTATAAAAAGGAGATAGATTATGAAAGTATATTGTGATATACATTCATTTAAAAAGATAAAAAGCATCTCCTTATCAAAGTGAGATGCTTTTTTTATGCTATGAAAATTTGGAAGAGCAAGCCAATTTGGTGGTGGCCACGGTCTTGAAAACCGTTCGGAGTTAACGACTCGTGTGGGTTCGAATCCCACTTCTTCCGCAAAAAAAACTCTGTTCGTATAACGGCAAGTACGCCTGACTTTCTATCAGGAAATAAGGGTTCGATTCCCTTACAGAGTACAGATTAATTAACAGTGAACAGTAATAACTCATTAGTTAAAAATTGATAACTGTTTATTAGAAATTGACAAGGTGGCTGAATGGTTTAAGGCGACAGACTGCAACTCTGTTTTTTGTGAGTTCGAATCTCATCCTTGTCTCGATGATTGAAATAACTTCAAACTAGTTTGAAAGTTATGAAGATCCAAAGCTAGACTAAATGAGATAGCAAAGCAATCTCATCCTTGTCTCGATGATCATTGACATATTTACGATAACGTCATTCCGATGAGGAACGAAGAAGGAATCTATTTATTTAATCCTGAATTTAGTTCAAAAAATAACAGATTGCTTCATTTCATTCACAATGACGTTAAATTGAAAAGGAAGTATTGAGCAATTGGTTGGCTCACCAGACTGTAAATCTGGTCTCTTCGGAGCTTGTAGGTTCGAGTCCTACTACTTCCACAAATCAGTGAACAATAGTCAATAAGCATTTCATAATGAAAAAATGTTATTTGATAACTGTTCACTAATAATTGAAAAAGCATCTATAGTGTAATTGGTAACATAGTAGACTTCCAATCTTCAGTTTCGAGTTCGAGTCTCGATAGGTGCTCTAAAATACGTTTATAGTGTAATGGTAGCATCTGAGTCTCCAAAACTCAGGGTTAAGGTTCGAATCCTTATGAACGTGCAAACAAGCATCTATGGTGTAAAGGATAGCACAAGAGATTACGAATCTCTAAGTCTAAGTTCGAGTCTTAGTAGATGTACAATTTTCTCCACTGGCCAAAAGGTAAAGATTAATGAGCAAAACGTTTTTTGAGAAATTAAGAACGAAGTTCACGTTTAAGCCGTGTGAATTCTTGGTTCGAATCCAAGGTGGAGTACAATGTTCAGTGAATAGCGAACAATGATTAATAAAGAAACTAATCATCGTTTACTAATAATTGATCACTGAAAAAAGGTTCATTGTGGTTAATGGCTAACCTTCCCGACTGTCTCTCGGGAGATACGAGTTCGATTCTCGTATGAACCGCTAAAAACTAGAGATATAACAATTGGTTGTTTACCTGCTTTGGATGTAGGAGGTTGTAGGTTCGAATCCTGCTCTCTAGACTAAACCTAGAAAGAAGGTGTGTGTATGGTGACTTAGCGTTAAAGAAATTAATTGGCTGTTAAAAATTAACATTAAAGTCACCGAAATTGAGGTATAACTCAGCTGGTAGAGTATCGTGCTGTTAACACGGAAGTCTTGGGTTCGAATCCCAATGCCTCAGCAAAAAAATGATCAGTAAACAGTAATCAATTTACAATTATCAGTGATCAGTAAGTAAAAAAATGATAATTGTTTACAGATAACTAATCATTGAAAAAGCAGGAATGGCGGAACTGGTATACGCGTCAGATTTAGAATCTGAATTTTGAGAGTTCGAATCTCTCTTCCTGTACAAATTAAACCTGTGATGTAATGGTTAGCATACAAGACTTTGACTCTTGTTGTATAGGTTCAAATCCTATCAGGTTTACAAATGGTGGTTTTAGTTTATGTGGTAAAATATCTCACTGTGAATGAGAAGAACAGGGTTCGAATCCCGAGATCACCCCAAAATTCAATGAATAATTAACAGTTATCAGTGATCAATAAGTAAAAATGATAATTACTACTGATAACTGATCATTGAAAAAGGAACAATAGCAAAGTTGGTCAATGCGTCGGACTGAAAATCCGAAGATACAGGTTCAAATCCTGTTTGTTCCACTAAATAAAATGCAAAATGAATGAAAAATGAAAACTGTAAAACAAAAATGGAGAAATTTCAGCGGTAAAGAGTTCAACGAACCAATTACAACAATTATTGAAAAAGCGATTGTTAGAGAACAAAAAGAAGGGCATCGTTTAAAAATTTGTGTTGGATCAGATTCACAAGCTTATAAATCACATGTTGAATATGCAACAGCAATTGTTGTATTACGTGAAGGAAAAGGTGGATTTATGTTTATGAGAAATCTAAAAGGAACAAAACAGATTAGTATTAAAGAAAGAATGCTTAAAGAAGTTACAATGTCTGTAGAAACAGCATATGCTATCTGTAACATTTTAGATAAATACAATGTTGCATTAGAAGTACATGCAGATATTAATACAGATCCTAAATTTCAATCAAACGTGGCTCTAAAAGATGCTATGGGATATATTTTAGGAATGGGGTTTGAATTTAAAGCTAAACCTTATGCATTTGCAAGTTCATCTTGTGCAGATAAAGTAGTATAATTTATAATAAGTTTTTATTACGCAAAAAGAATGCGCAATATGCAATAATATTTGCAGTGTAATTATGAAAAAGAAACCGATAAGAGGGGAAAATAATGAAAAGAAAAAGTAAAGCCTCACTATAACAAGGAGTATGGTGAGGCAAAATTAAAAAGACAATATGTAACCAAATATAAATGCCTCTTTAGCATAAAGGGAAGTGCTGTGGTAAAAGGTTATTCGTAGCCATGGAGTGATTGGATATTGTTGTTAGTAATTTGCTTACTAATGAATAGAATTTGCAGAAGCACCGAATTACACAAGATGTAGAGTAGGGAAGCGCATTTAGAGCCAATCTGCCTTAATAAGGAGTATCAGTTCGAATCTGATAAGAGGTACAAAAGTTCATTGAAAATTTAAATTGTCATTTAGAAGAAACTGAGACAAAACAATCTATAAAATTAATACATAGATTATTTCACTTTCTTCTTGATGATAGAAAAATATCAAGCGAGTCTTGTTGGGTGTTTCAGTATAGCACTATTGTATGCATTCTTGCAGTTTTGTATGAGTAATGCATGTACAACTTGACTTGAAGGTTTTGATTATTCACCAAAAAATAATCTTATTCTATAGGTCGCGGGTTCGATTCCCGCCATAAACTTGGGGTTTATGTAGTTTAGTTAGGTTAGAACGATAGAGTTAATTAGTGTGGGTTCGAGTCCCACTACTTCCACATTTGGAGGTATGGCGAAATAGGTAGACGCGCTAGACTGAAAATCTGGTTAAAATGGAAAGCCGAAAGGTAAGCCGGTTCGAATCCGGTCTTAAACTCGAGATTACGACTCTCGCTGGTTTTTGTTTGCACAGGTTCGATTCCTGTTAGAGTTAAAACACTCTATAGCTCAGAGGTAGAGCACTACGCTGTTAACGTGGGTTGAAGCTCATCATCTTTTAAAACTGATGAAAAACTGAAGTATTGGTAATGAGTTGTTCAGGCAACAAACACTCATGAGATATACTTGTTATCTGTTTTGAATTTGAACGGAAGTATAAACTTTTTTAAAGTCAGTTGATTATTTATGAAGTAATCGATCCACTTTAAAAAACGATATACAGATATTTAAATAGATTCAAATAACCGTGTATTAAAGAGCATTAGCAATACTTCTTTTATAAAAGTTAAGCATAATCATTCCGAAGGAAAATAAAAGAAGAAATCTTTTAATTAGATTACTTCACTTTATTCGTAATGACTCATAATTAAATAAAAAAGGAAAATGAAAAAAGTAAGAATTCACTTAGGAAAAGTTGGTTTAGTTTTCAAAAATGGAAACTACCAAAAAGTAATTACTGAAGGAACACACTGGTTAGGATTTAATCAAAGTGTAATGATTTACGATTTATCACATCAATTTCGTACTACTGTAGCTACAGAAATCTTACTGAAAGATGAAGCTTTAGTTGATTTACTAGATGTAGTTGAAGTTAAAGATAATGAGTTAGTATTAGTCTATGAAAATGAAAACTTTAAGTCTGTACTTACAGCAGGTAGATATTTATTCTGGAAAGGGTTGATAGATAGAACATTTCAGAAGGTAGATACTAGTAAAATTTATATTACTGAAAACATTGATAAATCATTATTTTCAAATTATGATTTGGCTAAAAATATTAGAGTTTTTGAAGTGTTTTCTTATGAAAAGGCTGTGTTATTAGTAGATGATGTTTATACTAAAATATTAACAGGAGGAACTTACAGATTTTGGAGAAATAATACTTCAGTAAAGATCAATAAAGTAGATATGCGTCAGTTACAAATAGAAATTGCTGGTCAGGAATTATTAACTAAAGATAAAGCTAATATTAGAATCAACTTTTACACGAATTATAAAGTTGTGGATATTGAAAAAGCATTACTTGAAAATAAAGATTATGAAAAGCAATTGTATGTAGCAATGCAACTAGTATTGAGAAAATATGTAGGTACATATTCTTTAGATGAATTACTAGAAAACAAAGAAGACGTTTCGAAAGTTGTTTTAGAAGCTTCTGTTGAAGTAGCTAAAAAACTTGGTGTAAAAATCTTAGACTGCGGAATTAGAGATGTTATTTTACCTGGTGATATGAAAGAAATTATGAATCAGGTTTTAGTTGCACAAAAGAAAGCACAGGCTAATATTATTACTCGTAGAGAAGAAACAGCTTCTACAAGAAGTTTACTGAATACAGCGAAATTAATGGAAGAAAATGAAATGCTGTATAAATTAAAAGAAATGGAATATGTAGAGAAAATTGCTGATAAGATTGGTGAGATTTCTGTTTCTGGAAATGGAAATATGGTAAAACAACTAAAAGAAATATTTGCTGTAAATAAATAAAAAAACCGTTCTGAAAAGAACGGTTTTAAAATGTTTAATGGAACTTTTATTTTACAAGCAATTTATAAGAAAACAAATTATTACTATTCTTCCCTTTAACAAAGTACAATCCTTGTGATAATTGTTGTAAAGAGAATTTATGATTCTTTTGATAATTTCCTTTGAAGAATAATACTTCTTTACCTGAAATATTATACACTTTTATATCTTCTACATCTTTATTTACACTGAAATAATCTTTTGAAGGATTAGGATAAACACGTAAAATATCTTCGTTATCTACAATATCTTCATTAGAAAGTGTTACGGCAGAACTTCCAAAAATTCTGAATTCACCAGGTTGTAAAGCTAATGTTGCAGTTGCATTAGTAACATCAATAGTTTTTGTTTCATCTAACAAATCATACCATGTTCCTGTTTGTTGGAAAGAAGGGTTTATAGCTTGAGCTGTAACTCCAAAGTTTCCAATAATAGTTACATATCTTAAATCATCTGAAGTATTGTCGTTTGTTAATTGAATTTTCTTTAAACCGTTAGCATTATTAACTTCTAAAGTAAAATCTGATGTTCTAAAAATGTCTTCTTGCTTCTTTAAAGCAATTAGTTTAGACCAAAGATTATAGATTGCTTTTCTATCGGCTTCGTTATCATAATCCCAACGGATTGGTTTATTTCCAGTTCTACCATTAAAATCAATACTAACATCGTAACCTAACTCTCCAAATTGCCAAATCATTTTAGGACCAGGAACAGTGAAATAGAAAGCACCAGCACTTGCTGTTCTTTCTAAACCAGTAGCTAAATCTTTTACATTATATGAACCGTTTGAATTACCAAATTGTAAGTTCTTATACATTAAACGCTCTTCATCATGGCTTTCCATATATGCGATATTTGCTGGTACAGACCAACCTCTTTTTTTGTAATCAATCCAATCGAAGTTCGATTTATTACTTGCATGGAATCCTAAAGTAGTTTCGCTATAATTAGAGTTTAAGTTACTCCACATCATAATTCCTTTACCTTCAGCCAATCTATAATTTACCCATTCAGTTTCTTCTTGATTTGTACCTAAATGTTCAAAAATTACATAAAAATCAGAATCAACTTCCCACTGATAATCTGCATATTCTTTTAAAACAGCAACTCTATCAGCTTGCATTCTGTTTGTACAAGCGTCATCAGAACCAGAACAATTTTGAGTAAATCCTTTTGTTAAATCCCATCTAAAACCATCAATATTATATTCATCAATCCAATACTGCACTGTACGTTTTACATAATCTTTAGTGGCTTGTTGACTATGATTGAAATCGTTAAATACGTTGAAAGAATGTTTTGCAGTTGCATTAAAGAAAGGACTATCAGAAGAAGCTTGTCCACCATAATTTCCATTATCTGTATTCCACATTCTGTAGAAAGGATTTTGTCCAGTAGCATGGTTATAAACTACATCTAAAATTACAGCAATTCCTCTTTTGTGACATTCATCAACTAACTGTTTAAATGCATTTTGAGTTCCATAATATTTATCTAATGCCATATGAAATGAAGGATTATATCCCCACGATTCATTACCATCAAATTCACTCACAGGCATTAATTCAATAGCATTAATACCTAATCCTTTAATGTAATCTAATCTTGCTTTTAAAGCATCAAAACTATGTAATTGATCAAAATCACGAAGTAAAACTTCATAGATTACTAAGTCTGTTTTTGCAGGACGATTAAAGTTTGTTACTTCCCATGCATATGGAGCATCACCAGTTCTTAATAAAGTAACTGCATGATTTGTTTTTCCTGCTGGATAAGCCGGTAAGTTTGGGTAAGTAACATTGTTTATAAATTGATCGTTACTTTCAGTAAGAACAATAGTAGAATAAGGATCAGCAACTCGTAAAGATCCATCAATTAAAAATTGATACATGTGATTTGTTTGTGGAGCTAAACCTGTTAATTCAATCCAAAAACGATCTTTAGCGCTATCTTTTTTCAGCAAATATGAATCATTTAAAGTCCAGTTATTAAAGTCACCTATTACATGAACAAATTCCTTTCCTGGCGCATATAAAACTAAAGTAGCTTTAGTGTTATCTGTAGGATTTAACGTTAATCCATCTTTCACGTTTAAAGGAAGTGATTCTTCAACTACTGTAGGTTTTACGACAACTTGAAAACTTTGAGTTTTAGTATCAACTCCATTTGTAGCTTCTAATTCAAAATTTGTAGTTGCTGTTACAGCTGCAGTAAATGAATAATTTGTACTAGCGTTTTGTGTATTTATAGAAGCACCATTTGCTTTTAAATTGAAATCAGCACTTAAACTAGCTGTAGCACTTATGGTAACATTATCTCCAGAATTTACAATTGTTGGAGTACTCGTTGGAGCAGTTAATGTTAACTGAAATTTTCCAACTTCAAATAATTGATCTTGAGATTTTTTATCTCCAGAACCGTCTTTAGCTTTTACAAGCATACCGATTCGTCCGATACCGGTTCGATTGTAAAATGTAGTAGGAGTGAAGCTAATAGAATAACTTCCATCTCCGTTATTTGTTAATTTTTGAGCCTCGTTAGAGTTTGTCCATGCTCCGTTAGTTGGAGAATCCATGATGTTTGTATCATTTGCATCAAAAGACCAAGCCCATAAATAAATATCAGTTACTCCCCATGTAGCAGGATTAACATTAGTAACAGTAATTGTAATCTCTTCATCTTCATTAAAAGTATTGGGGGAAACAGAAAATGTTACATTCTGCTGTTGAGCAAATAATGAAAGGTGAATACAAAGGATTAAAAAAAGTACTATTTTTTTCATTTGATTTATAATTGAAAAAAACTATTCTATCTACAATTGTATAGAGATAGAATAGCTTTTAAATTTATTTGTATTGTAAATTAACTTTACTCTAAAGTAATAGTTTTAGCTATCGTATCCATGTATAAAGTATATGTACCTGGAGTACCAACAAATCTAAAGTTACTATCACCGTCGTTAGCATTTTCAAAGTTAGCATCTATAGTGTAACCTTCAGTTTCATAGAAAGGATAGTTTCTACCAGATCCCCAGTCGTCTCTTACTGTAAAGAATCTAAATGCATCATTAGCAAAAGTTACAGTTGCACTATATAAACCTACATCTACACAAGAGAATTGAATTGGAGAACTCCATCCCCAACCAGCATCAGGAACACCAGCTCCAACAATCCATAAGTCAACAAACTCACAAGATGTGTTTTTAGGTTCTAATTTAATTTCTTTATTAACTGTATCGACAGTTAAGAAATATTCACCAGGAGTACCTGCAAATCTAAAGTTACTGTCACCATCGTTAGCATTTACTAAGTCAGAGTTTATTGTGTACCCGTCATTAGCAAAGAAAGGATAGTTTTGACCAGAACCCCAATCATCTCTTACTGTAAAGAATCTGAAAGCATCGTTAGTTAAATTGATATTTCCTTGGTATAATCCGTTACCTGTACATCTGATTCTAACAGGAGAAGTCCATCCCCAACCAGCGTCAACAGCACCAGCACCAACTACCCAAAGTTGATCGTGTACACAGTTAGGACCAACAACTGGTGGGCCTAAAGTGATAGTTTCATTCACAGTATCGATTTCGATAAAGTATTCACCTTCAGCTCCAGTGAATAAGAAATTGTTATCACCATCATTCGCATCAGTTAAATTCGCATCGAATGTATAACCTCTATCTGCGTAATATGTATAGTTTTGACCAGAACCCCAATCGTCTCTAACAGTAAAGAATCTGAAGTTTCCACCTCCGTTAGGAGTTAATCTAATATTTCCTGAGTAAACTGTTCCTTGTAAAGGAAGTTCAACAGGAGAAGTCCATGCCCATCCAGCATCAACAGCACCAGCACCAACTACAAAAAGAGCAGGAGGTAAGGCAATATCGTATGGTGTTACAGCAAAAGTAACAGTAGCAGAAGTTCTATTTAAATCTCCAGCAGCAGTTTCTGTCGTAGCTCTTACTCTAATATCTAACATACCGCTAGCTTCAGGAGCTAAACCTGCAGTTAAAGCTAAAGAATTTAAAGCTCCGTGAGAAACTTCGTATGATAAGTCTTCTGTTTCAATAACTAATAACGGAGTAGCAAAGCTTGAACCTGCACTAGCAACTTCTACAGTATAAGATATAGTAACAGCACTATTATCGTTTCTTTCTGAATCTTCCCAAGTAATTGTAGCAGCTACAGCATCTGGATCAACATCTGAAAGTGTAATTGAAGATGTATTATCAGGAGCAGTAATTGCAGGAATTTCAACAGCGAAAGTTGTAACTAATAAAAGTATTGAATTACTAACTTTTTCTCCGTTTTTAATTCTGAAGTGAACAGGTAATTGCTCAAAAGAAGAGAAACCAGCATCTTTTAACACATCGTTAAATGCTGTTACTGTCATAGAAAAACTACTACCTTCAGTAGTTCCTAACTGAATTGGAGTATCAAAAGTATTATCTCTTGACATTTCAATTTCATAAGTATTAGTATCCTTAGATAATTGATCTTGCCAAGTTATTGTAAACGCTGGATTATCTGGTAATGCAAAATTTAAAAATACATTAGAAATACCAGGAGTTTTTAACTCAAAAGCAGGGTCTGGTGAAGTAATATTGATATTATCTTCAGTTTCACAGGCTGTAAACACAAGCATTGCCGATGCTATAACCGCGAAAAATATTTTATTTAATATTGATTTCATTGTAAACGTCTATTAATTATAAATTCAACGGTATAAGTATATATTCTCCAGTTAAATCATTAAACCAGATATCATAATCATCTTCAACAATTACAGGAATGTTAGCACCACCATTTGTTGCTGTACCTGAGAATGAAGTATCGCTTCCCCAAGTATCTGTACCATTTGCTAAAAATTGTAAGTCACCAGGAGTTAATCTAACAGCAGAAGCGTACCAAATATGACCATCAAAAGCTAAAGCATTTAATGTTACTGGAGCAGCAACTGAAGATCCTTGAACAGCTAATGAAGTAGGACTTGTAATTCCTGAAGCATCGAACGGTTCAAACGAAAAGCTTTGCGTTGCAAAATTAATAGTAAATGTATAGAAACCAGGAGTAATGTTTGCTCCTCCAGCATTTGGGAATCTTTCAGGATCATCTCCACCACCAGGGTTAACTTCAATAGAACTACCATCGTTAGTTCCCCATTGTGGTTGCCATAAACCTTTTGTTTCTAATACTTTAAATAAACCGTTTCCGAAGAAACCTGTGTATTTAAAGGAATTCTCATCATTAGGATCTCTAAATAAAGCAGGATTATTATTGTTATTATCCCAACCTGGAGATGTAGCATCACCAACTATGTAATAATCATTAAAAACATAGTTAAAGAAAGGAAATACTCGTAAAGAAACCACATTCGAATTCGCTTTGTTAGATTTTTGAGTTCCTAAAGAAGAAACAATTCTAACGTAAAGATCAGCCCAAACAAAAGGATTTAAACCTGCATTACCAGCTGCAGCATTTAATTCTCCCATTGAAAGAGTAACTGAATTTTCTCCTGTTAAAGATGAAGCAATTACAGGATTTGTAAACGCTTGATCACTAGAAAATTCTATATCATAAACTACAGCACCTTGCTGACCGTAATCTGCACTTTCCCAATCGAAAGTAACTGCAGCATTATTCGTATTATTTCCATCTAATTCGATTTCATTAATACCAATTGCACCTAAAGTAGCAGGAGTACCATTCGTAACAGTGAATGTTTCTGCATTGTCATCACAACCGATAGCAGCAGCTAATAACAGTATAAGTGAAGATATTTTATATATAAATTTATTTTTCATCTTGATAGTATAATTTTAGTAACCTGGATTAGGCGTTAAATTAGGATTAGACGCTAAACTACTAGCAGGAATAGGATATAAATCTAAATGATTAGGTATTGCGATACCATTAGAAGCATTTCCTTTCCAAGCCCAATTATAATTTCCACCAGTAAAACGGTTGAAACGAATTAAATCTTGTCTTCTGTGTCCTTCCCAGTGTAACTCTCTAGATCTTTCATCTATTATGAAGTCTAAAGTTAAATCTGAAACTGTAACAGATTGTGGATTATTAGCTCTTGTTCTTAATTGATTTACTAAAGTTACAGCCTCACCAATAGTTCCTCCTGAACCACCACGTAAAACAGCTTCAGCATACATTAAATGAACATCTGCAAGTCTAAATAAAGGGAAATCAGTATCTACGAAATCTTGACTTAATCCACTTGAAACTCCAGCAGTATTTAAGTTTGAATACTTAGCAATTACATACCCAGTATCTCTATCAGCAATATCTGTAATAGTTACAGGTCTTCCAGCTGTAATTAAAGTGTTTCTAGTATCAGTTAAGAATGAACCACCATTAAATAAGTCAGCAAATTCTTTTCTTACACGTAAAGCACCACCCCAACCTTCGGCAGTAACACCTAAAGATTCTCCATTTCTTTCTAAACTACCAACAGCACCGTTAATCATTACTGTAGTAGGACCGAAGTTTTGAACTGAAAAACCATCTGAAATGAATGCAAAAATGATTTCATTTCTTGCAGCACCTTGATCATTATCAGCTTTAAATAAATCTAAATAGTTTGGCGCTAAAGAGAAACCACCGTTTATGATTTTATTACAGTATTCGATACAATCTGTATAACGATCTGTACCAACATAAACTTCAGCATTTAAATAGATTTTAGCTAAAACCATCCAAGCAACAGCTTTATCAGCTCTTCCGTATTCATTTTGTCTAGGATTAGCTAAATCGTCTTCGATTGCTTTTAATTCAGATTCTATGAAAGTAAATAATTCACTTCTAGATGCTTCTTCTGGTCTACTATTAATTTCTGTAGTTTCATCAGAAAAAGGAGCTTTACCGAATAAATCCATTAAGTGATAATATGCAATAGCTCTAATTAATCTAGCTTCAGCTCTATACGTAACGATTTCTTGACGTGTATCTTCAGATACATTTCTAGCATCTAATTTCTCATCAG
The DNA here is from genome assembly GCF_947495995.1 of uncultured Tenacibaculum sp. Taxonomy (GTDB): domain Bacteria; phylum Bacteroidota; class Bacteroidia; order Flavobacteriales; family Flavobacteriaceae; genus Polaribacter. The sequence goes on along the minus strand of NZ_CANMAX010000002.1, from coordinate 504,174 downwards.
TAGTTTCTCTTAAGAAGTTATTAGCGAAACCGATAGAAGCCCTAACTCTTTCAAACATACCTAAAATAATAGGGTTTTGAGGAGTCCAAATTGCACGTTGAATTTCTGCAGTACCTTGATCGTTTTCGTAAGACCAAATCATTTGATCTGCAGAAAGTGTTTGTAAGTATAATAATGTACGACCATATTGTCCTGTACCAGCATCTACACCATCTAAGTTAGAAGATCTAGGTCCGTCTGTTCCAGTTAAAGAAAAGTTAGCATAAACACCCGCTAAAACCTCTTTATATGCGCTCTCATTCTCAAAAAGCTCATCGCTTAATGTAGTCTGATCATCATTTGGTATAATATTTAAATCTTCTGTACATGAAGACACTGAAAATGCCATCACTGCAAAAAATAATACCGATTTTATATTTTTCTTGATATTCATTTTTTCTTTTTAGAATTTAATATTTGCTCCGAATAAGATATTTCTTGATCTAGGATAAATAACATTATCAATACCAGGGTCAGAACCTGTAACTTCAGGATCTAAACCAGAATAGTTTGTCCAAGTAAACACGTTTTGCATACCTGTCCAGATTCTGATACTGTTTTTAGAGAATTTTTTAATAGGTCTGTTAAATGTATAACCTATTGTAATGTTATCCATTCTTAAGAAAGAAGCATTCTCAACGTATATATCAGAAAGTAATACATCTGCTGTATTTCTGAAGTTCGTTTGTAATACTGAAGTAGGAATGTTACCTAATACAGCGTTGTCACGTAATAAGTTTAATTGTGCTCTTGATGAATTTACGTTATTATAAACATAATTCCCAATATTCGCTCTTAAATTAAATGATAGGTCAAAGTTTTTGTAGTTAAAGTTACTTTGGAATCCTAAAATTACGTCTGGATCTGGACTTTCTTTTAAATATCTATCGCTAGCATTAATAATTCCATCACCGTTTATGTCTAAGTAACCACCTTCAATTGGGTTACCATTAGTATCATATAATTGCTTTAACACATAAAAAGCTCTTGGAGCTTGACCAACTCTGTTGATTTGGATATCTGAACCTGTACCACCTGAAATTCCTCCGGTTTGGAAATCGAATCCAGAAGTTAAATCTTTAATCTCTCTATCAAACACAATTCCATTGAAATTGAAGTCTAAACTCATGTCGTTAGTGTCTATAACGTTTGAGTTAATAGAAAATTCTAAACCTCTAATTTGTAATTCACCAACGTTTTGGATGATTCTGTTTGTAAAGTTTAATGGAGTAGGAGCATCAAAAAGTAAGTCTGTAGAATTCTTTTGGAATGCACTTACAGATCCAGAAATTCTATCATTGAATAAACCGTAATCTATACCAAATTCAATTGTTGCTGTTTCTTCCCATTTTAAAGCTTCATTAATAGCAGAAGGAATATTTGTAGCAATTGGTACACCACCAAATAAATATTGAGAGTTTTGATCACCAGCTCTATATCTACTTAAGAAAACATCTTTCTCATCAATTTCTTGCTGACCAGTAACACCATAACTAGCTCTTAATTTTAAGCTAGAAACAAAACTAGACTCTTTTAAGAAATCTTCTTCGCTAATTTTCCAAGCTAATGCAGCTCCAGGGAAGTTACCCCATCTGTTTTTAGATGAAAAACGAGAAGTTCCGTCACGTCTATAGTTTAACGTTAATAAATACTTATCTAAGAAACTGAAATTAGCTCTACCAAAGAAACCGATTAAAACTACATCAGGATCTGCAAACGTTTGCGGTAAAGAAGTTGCATCTCTTCTGTTTCCAGTATTACTTCCATCAAATTTGAACTTTTGGTAAGAATACCCAGCAGTGAAATCTCCCGAAATTTTATCAGAAAAATCTTTTTTATAGTTTAAGTAACCATCTAATAATTGGTTAACTCTTATTGATTCTGATTCAGAATCATTACCAACGAATACTGCAGCGGCAGCAGCTGGAATTTGTAAACTACTAAAGTTTTTTGTAGAACCAGCAGTTCTATCATAACCTAAATTAATTACAGCTCTTAATTCTGGTAAAAAATGCATTTTATAATCAAACTGTAAGTTACCATACTGTCTGAAAGACGCACCAGTGTTATTTGTTTGTAATAATGCAGCAACTGGGTTTTGAGTACCATTAGCAACACCTGTACCATTTAAATGTTGGTAAAAACCACCAAATGGAGAACTACTATCAAAAACAGGTTGTGTAGGATCGTAACGTAAAGCAGCTCCAATTTGACCAGAATCAGCGAAACGGTTATTTTCAAAAGCTCTAGTATAGTTTAAGTTAATCTTTAAATGATCATTTAATAAAGAAGGACTTAAAGCTACAGAAACATTTCTTCTAATAAACTCAGAAGTTAATAAAGCTCCTTCTTGTTCGTTAAATCCAACAGATAATCTAACTGGAATTACATCGAACATTGTTCCTCTTGCTGTTAAGTTATGTATCGTAGAAACTGTGTTTCTAAAAATTTGATCTTGCCAATCTGTACTTGCGTTTCCTAATAAAGAAGCATCTAAAGTTCCGCTAATTGGTTGAGAGTTTACTAAGTTTCTAAACTCATCCGCAGAAAATACATTAATACGATTGTTAATTTTTCCTGTCGTTACTTGAGTATCAAAATCTAAAGACCAAGTAGATTTACCTTTTTTAGTAGTAATGATAATAACACCGTTAGATGCGCGAGATCCATAGATTGCAGTAGCAGAAGCATCCTTTAATACAGAAAAAGATTCGATATCATTAGGATTGATTGTAGCTAAAATACCTCTAGAACCACCTACATTACTGTTAGTAATTGGTAAACCGTCTATAATAATTAAAGGATCGTTTGATGCATTAATAGATGAACCACCACGAATTCTAATTTGAGAACCAGAACCAGGTGCACCACTTGTATTAATACTTACCCCAGAAACTCTACCATTTAATAAGTTTTCTGGAGTTACAATATTACCTTTCGTAAATTGTTTTTCTGTGATGGCTTCTACAGAACCTGTTGCGTCTTTTACAGTAGTAGTACCATAACCAACAACAACAACTTCATCTAATACTTGTCCATCTTCTTCTAATTGTACATTAATAGATGTTTGATTACCTACTTTAATTTCAGTAGTCTTCATCCCAATAAATGAAAAAACTAAGATATCAGATGCTTTCACATTCTTGATTTCATAGTTACCATTAAAATCTGTTTCAGTTCCTCTTACTTCTCCTTTAACTAATATAGAAACACCAGGTAAAGGTTCTCCAGTTCCCTTTTCGGTAACTGAACCTTTAATTGTCTGTTGTGCATAACTTATTAAAGAAAAACATAACAAAAATAAACTGAAAAATAGTTTTGTTTTTTTCATGTAAAAAATCTTAAGTAAATACGTAAATTTGAATTAGTTTGTTATCAATAATCTTTGTTCCGCGTTGTGAATATAGCTATTAAAATGACGCTCTAATAATGATTATTGCTACGAAACCGTTTTCGTGTTGATAACTTTTTAACTTTAACTTAACGTATTAATAATATAACCCGAAATTTTTATCAGTTTTGTAAAAAATTACAAATAAAATTGTAATTAACACAACACAAAAATACATCTTTAATAAACCCCTTGTTATATCATAAGATTCACAAAATATGAAGCCAAAAATTACCATAAAAATAATAGCAAAAGAATTAGGAGTATCTACATCGACGGTTTCGAAAGCACTTCGTGATAGCCATGAGATTAGTCAAGAAACTAAAGATAGAATTAAAGCTTATGCAAATTATTATAACTATAGACCTAATAATTTAGCATTACAACTTAGAAATCAAAAGACCAAAGTAATTGGTATAGTATTACCTAAAATTGTGCATCATTTCTTTTCTACAGTAATTAGTGGGATTGAAAAAGTAGCCAACGAAAGAGGCTATAATATCATGGTTTGTTTCTCTAATGAAGATCAACAGAAAGAGATAGAAACTATTAATGTATTAACAAATGGTAGTGTAGATGGACTAATAGTTTCAATTGCTAAAGAAACACTTCGAAACAAAGCTTTAGACCATTTTTACAGATTGATTGATAATGAAATGCCTATTGTATTATTTGACAGGGTACATGAATCTATTCGTTGTGATAAAGTAATTGTAGATGATATTGGAGCAGGGTATAAGGCTACTAAATATTTAACCGATATTGGTTGTAAAAAAATAGGTATAGTTACAACTCCAGAGCATGTAACTGTCGGCTTAGATCGCTATCAAGGCTATGAAAGAGCTTTAAAAGAGCAAGGAATAGCTGTAGATAAAGCTATGATTATTAATGTTGATGAAGAGCAAGATATTTATGAGCAAATTAAAGTGCTTTTCAATCAAGAATTAGATGCCGTTTTTGCTGTAAATGAAATTTATGCAGCTACAGCGATTAAAATAGCTAAAGAAAAGAAACTAAATATCCCTGAAGATTTATCTGTAATAGGGTTTACTGATGGATTAATTTCTAAATATTCTTCTCCTTCTATAACAACAGTAGTACAACACGGTTATACGATGGGTGAACAAGCTGCTGAATTACTAATTGATAGAATAGAGAATAAAGACAACGAGAGATTTCCTCAAACTAAGGTGATTTCTAGTAATTTAAAGCTTAGAGAATCAAGTAAATCTTGATTTATTTCTTTGCTGTGTAAATAAAATTTATATATTTACCGCATATTTAGACTTATCGATAATCTTACTTCCGCAAAAAAGAATGATAAGTCTAGCGCTTATCGTAGTATATAACTAACAATACTTTACGATAATGAACAAGCGTAAATTAAGTTTCTGGGAAATCTGGAACATGAGTTTTGGTTTTCTTGGAATTCAATTTGGATTCGCCTTACAAGGTGGATTTATGTCAAGAATTTTTCAAACCTTAGGAGCGTCTAAAGACGATATTCCATTAATGTGGATTGCTGCTCCTTTAACAGGTTTACTTGTACAACCAATTATTGGATATTTAAGTGATAGAACTTGGAGTCCAAAGTGGGGAAGAAGAAGACCCTATTTTCTTATTGGAGCTGTTTTAAGTTCCTTAGCATTATTTTTTGTGCCTCATTCGCCTGCATTATGGATGGCTGGTGGTTTTCTATGGATTTTAGATGCTTCCATTAATGTTTCAATGGAACCATTTAGAGCTTTAGTAGCCGATAAATTACCAGAATCACAGCGTTCATATGGTTTTGTAGTACAAACATTAATTATTGGTATTGGTACTTGGGTAGCAAGTAATTTACCTTGGCTAGTTTCTACATTAGGTGTTAGCGATTCTGCTGCACAAGGAGTAGTTCCTATGTCTGTAAAAGTTGCTTTTGCTGTAGGTGCTTTTGTATTTTTAGTTAGTATACTTTATACAGTCTTTACAACATCAGAATATCCTCCTGAAGATATGGAAGAATTCGAACGTGAAAAAGCTAAGAAAAATCAATTCATACCAGATATCATTAATAACATTGGTAGTATGCCTACTACAATGAAAAGATTAGGAGTGATTCAGTTTTTCAGTTGGTTTGCATTTTTTACGATGTGGAGTATGGCTAATCCAGCCTTAACAGAACATGTATTTGACGCTCCAGCTCCAGTAAAAGAAAGTTATAATATGGATAACCCTAAAGAATTAGAAGCGTATAATGTAGCTAACACAGCTTTTCAAAAAGCATCTAACTCTGTAGGATCTTACATGGGAGTTTATGGATTATCATCTATGGCTTTTGCCTTACTTTTAGTTCTTTACACATCAAAAAGAAGAATCAATAGAAAATATGTACACATGGTTTCTCTAATTCTTGGAGGAATTGGTTTTTTAATCATGAAGTTTATTCCTTCACATGAATATCTAACAATTTCATTTATACTTATCGGTTTTGCTTGGGGTAGTATACTTTCTATGCCATATGCAATGTTATCAAGTTCTGTAGATCCTAAGAAAATGGGAGTAATTATGGGAATTTTTAACATGTTTATAGTAATTCCACAGATTATAGCTGCAATTGGAGGTATCGTATTTATTTCTAATCTTTTTGGAAAAGAAGCTATTAATGCAATGCTTGTAGCAGGTATTTCATTAGTCCTAGCAGGCCTATCTAACTTTTTAATAACTAACAAGAAAGCAATTACGTACGAAATTGAAATTGAAAATGAATAAAAAAGGATTCATATTTGATTTAGACGGTGTTATTGTAGACACTGCTAAATACCATTTTTTAGCTTGGAAAAAGCTGGCTAACGATTTAGGTATCGATTTTACAGAAGATCAGAACGAACAATTAAAAGGAGTAAGTAGAGTAAAATCCCTAGAAAAAATACTGAATTGGGGTGGAGTTTCTATTTCCGAAGAAGAGTTTAATCAATTGATGGATAAGAAAAATCAAGATTACTTATCTTACATAGAAACAATGACTAAAGATGAGATTTTAGTTGATGTTCCAAAAGTCTTAGATCTTCTAAAAGACGAAAATCAAGGTGTTGCTTTAGGTTCGGCGAGTAAGAATGCCAGAACTATCTTAAAGAAAGTAGCACTGTACGATACATTTGATGCAATTGTAGATGGAACCAATGTTTCAAAAGCAAAACCAGACCCCGAAGTTTTTATGATTGCCGCTAAAAATTTAGATATACAACCAGAACATTGTATAGTCTTCGAAGATTCAATTGCAGGTATTCAGGCAGCTAATGCAGCAAATATGGTGTCAATTGGTATTGGAGAAGAGGATGTATTATCTGAAGCAGATTTTGTTTTTCAAGATTTTACAGAAATCACTACAGAATTTATTACTGAACTTATAAACAAACACTAACCCCCACAACAATTAAACTAGAAATGAACCAAGATTATATCATACCTAACGAATGGTCTATTATTGAAGAAGGATATAATGAAGATCGTGTAAAATCTTCTGAAAGTTTATTCAGTATTGGTAATGGTGCCATGGGACAACGCGCTAATTTTGAAGAAAAATATTCAGGAGAAACCTTTCAAGGAAGTTATATCGGAGGTGTATATTACCCAGATAAAACTAGAGTTGGTTGGTGGAAAAATGGATATCCAGAGTATTTTGCTAAAGTTTTGAATGCTCCTAATTGGATAGGAATAAATGTATACGTTAATAATGAAGAACTTGATTTACATACTTGTAAAGAAGTTTCAGATTTTAAACGTGAATTAAACATGAAAGAAGGTTGGTTATCACGTAGTTTTACTGCAGTTTTAGCCAATGATATTAAAATACAAGTTAATACTAAACGTTTTTTAAGTGTTGATTTAGATGAAGTTGGAGCTATTGAATATAACGTAACTCCAATTTCTGGTGATGCTACTATTACTTTTGAACCTTATTTAGATAGTGGCATTCAGAATGAAGATAGTAATTGGGACGATCAATTCTGGAATACTGTTAATGTTTTAGCTGAAAACGGACAAGCATTTATAGAAGCGCACACAATGAAAACTAATTTTCATACGTGTACTTTTATGCAATCAGAATTATTTGCAAACTCGGCGAAACAAGAAGCTTCTCCAGTAATTATAGAGACTGAAACTAAAGTTAGTTTTAAATATGTTCTTGAAACTAAAGCTAATGAAACAGCTACGATACACAAATTTGGTGGTTATGTAGTTGATAGAAATCACGATAAAAATCAATTAATTACTGCAGCTAAAAATACTTTAAAATTAGCTACAGATTTAGGTTTTGCTACTTTATTAACTCAACAAAAAGAAGCTTGGGGTAATATTTGGGAAATGGCCGATATTACTATTGAAGGTGATGTTAAAGCTCAACAAGGTATTCGGTTTAATATCATGCAATTAAATCATACATATTTAGGTAAAGATGCTCGATTAAACATTGGTCCGAAAGGATTTACCGGAGAAAAATATGGTGGAAGTACATATTGGGATACAGAAGCATATTGTTTACCTTTCTATATGGCTACTAAAAACCAAGAAGTAGCAAAAAGCTTATTAACATACCGTTACAATCAATTGGACAAAGCTATAGAGAATGCTGAGAAATTAGGTTTTACTAATGGTGCAGCTTTATATCCAATGGTAACAATGAATGGTGAAGAATGTCATAATGAATGGGAAATCACATTTGAAGAAATTCATAGAAATGGAGCTATCTCATTTGCAATTTTTAATTACCATAGATATACTAATGATTATAGCTACATTCCTGAAAAAGGATTAGAAGTTTTAATCGGTATAGCTCGTTTTTGGCATCAACGGGTTAATTTTTCTGAAGACAAACAGAAATACGTAATGTTAGGTGTAACTGGACCAAATGAATACGAAAACAACATTAATAATAACTGGTACACAAATTACATTGCTAAATGGTGTATCGATTATGCTTTAGAAAATATAGCAGTTGTAAAATCAGAGTATTCTCAAGATTACGAAAGAATATTAGCTAAAACTAAATTCACTGAAGCTGAATTAACTGATTGGAAAAGAGTTGCAGATAATATGTTTTTCCCATATTCAGAAAAACATCAAGTATATTTACAACAAGATGGTTTCTTAGATAAAGAATTAATCACTGTTGCAGATTTAGATAAATCTCAGCGTCCAATTAATCAAAAGTGGAGTTGGGATCGTATTTTACGTTCTCCATACATCAAACAAGCTGATACATTACAAGGTTTTTACTTCTTTGAAGATCATTTTTCTACAGAAGAATTAGAAAGACATTTTGATTTCTATGAGCCTTACACGGTTCATGAAAGTTCTCTTTCTCCTTGTGTTCACAGTATTCAAGCAGCAAAATTAGGTAGAATGGAACAAGCGTATACATTCTATTTAAGAACATCTCGTTTAGATTTAGATGATTATAATAAAGAAGTTGAAGAAGGACTTCATATTACATCTATGGCAGGAACTTGGATGAGTATTGTTGAAGGTTTCGGAGGAATGCGTATCAAAGATGGAATGTTGAGTTTTACTCCTCAAATTCCAGAGCAATGGGAAGCATTTTCATTTAAAATAAACTTTAGAGATCAGATTTTAAAGATTAAAGTTTCTAAAAAAGGAACTGAGTTCGAACTTGAAGGAAATAAAGAGTTAGAACTTCTCGTAAATGATACTAAAATTGTAGTAAAACCAAATAACTTAGTAACTGTATAATTAAGTTCGTTAATATATAAATATGAAGAATGTTCTACACCTTATCGTTTTTTTAATAGTAATAAGTGCGACCGGGCAACAAAACAACACCACATCTACAACAAAAGAGTTTTCTGTTAAAAAGTTAAGTAAAACTGTACTTTTTTCTGGTACACTAGAACGTGTAGAACATTTTTCTTCTAAGTTTATAAAAGATAGACCTGTTGATGTATGGTTACCAAAAGATTATACTAAAACTAAAAAGTATAATGTATTGTACATGCACGACGGACAAATGTTATTTGATAGCACCCAAACATGGAATAAACAAGAATGGGAAATCGATGAATGGGCTACGAAACTATTGAAAGAAGACAAAATTAAAGACTTCATAATCGTAGGTATTCACAATATTCCTAATATTAGATGGCAAGATTTGTTTCCTCAAAAAGCTTATGATTTTATAGCAGAAGAAACGAAAGCTATACTAAAAAGTATTTCAGGTTCTAAAAACTTTAAACTAAATGGAGACAATTATTTAAAGTTTATCGTTAAAGAATTAAAACCTTTTATAGATAAGAATTATTCCGTTTACACAGATAAAGATCACACATTTATTATGGGATCTAGTATGGGTGGATTAATGTCAATGTATGCGATTAGCGAGTATCCATCAGTCTTTGGTGGTGCAGCGTGCTTATCTACACATTGGGTTGGAGCAATGCCAATGGACGATAATCCTTTTCCTGAAGCTATTTTCAAATACATGTCTAAACATTTACCAAAGTCAGGTAATCACAAGGTTTATTTTGATTATGGTAACAAAACTTTAGATAAATTTTATCCTCAATATGCTCCAAAAGTTGATGAAATTTTAAAACAAAAAGGATATTCTGAAAACAATTCTAAAAATTTATTTTTTGAAGGAACAAATCACTCAGAAATATCTTGGAGTAAGAGATTAAATATTCCTCTTTTATTTTTATTAAAGAAATAATGAAAAAGTTTTTCTTCATTTTATTTTGTATACAAAGTATTGTATACGCACAAAATAGTAATAGAATTTTCAAAGAAGCTTCTGTACAAACAGGAGATGTTTTAAATGTTGTAGTTAACGACGGAATTTATATAATCCGTTTTTATTCTAACCAAATCATAGAAACAACCTTTATTCCTAAGAATGAAAGTTATAAAGCAGCTTCACATGCGGTGGTTGCAAAACCAAAAAACGTAGATATCAACCTTAATGATTCTGGTGATAAAGTAACGTTTAAAACCAAAAAAGCAAAAATTGAGGTTGTAAAATCTCCTTTTCAAATCAAGTATTATTATAAAGATCAATTAATTACTTCTGAGAAGAAAGGATACTATAAAAAAGACAAGAACGACGCTATTGAATTAAATCTAACTTCAGATGAAGTTTTATACGGAGGAGGAGCAAGAGCTTTAGGTATGAACAGACGAGGAAATCGTTTACAATTATACAATAGAGCTCATTATGGTTACGAAACTCGATCAGAGTTAATGAATTACACAATGCCATTAGTAGTTTCTTCAAAAAAATATATGGTTCATTTTGATAATGCTCCAATTGGATATTTAGATTTAGATAGCGAGAAAAATAACACACTTACCTACGAAACCATTTCTGGTAGAAAAACATATCAAATTATTGTAGGAGATACTTGGTATGAATTATTAGATAATTATACAGATTTAACAGGAAAACAACCAATGATTCCACGTTGGAGTTTAGGTAATTTTTCGAGTAGATTTGGTTATCATTCAGAACAAGAAACAAGAAATACAATTCAAGCATTTAAAAAAGAACAAATTCCTATTGATGCTGTTATTCTAGATTTATACTGGTTTGGCAAAGACATCAAAGGAACCATGGGGAATTTAGAAGTGTTTAAAGATTCTTTTCCTGATATGAAGAAAATGGTAAGTGATTTTAAAAATGAAGGTGTAAAAACTGTTTTAATTACTGAACCTTTTATTTTAACTACATCTAAAAAATGGGATGAAGCTAAATCTAAAGGAATTTTAGGTAAAGATGAAGCAGGAAATCCTTTTACATATGATTTTTACTTCGGAAATACTGGATTAATAGATATTTACAATCCTGAAGGTAACAAATGGTTTTGGAATATTTATAAAGGTTTAAAAGATATGGGAGTTGAAGGTTTCTGGGGAGATTTAGGAGAGCCAGAAGTTCATCCTTCAAAACTATTACATGCTACAGGAACAGCTGATGAAGTACATAATATTTATGGACACGATTGGGCTAAATTAATCTTCGATGGTTATAAAGCAAATTATCCTAATGAGCGTCCGTTTATCTTGATGCGTGCCGGTTATTCTGGATCACAACGATTTGGTTTAGTTCCTTGGTCTGGTGACGTAAATAGAACTTGGGGCGGATTACAAAGTCAACCAGAAATTGCTTTACAAATGGGAATGCAAGGATTAGCTTATATGCATTCTGATTTAGGAGGTTTCGCTGGAGCAAATTTAGATGACGAGCTATATGTTCGTTGGTTACAATACGGAGTTTTCCAACCAATATTTAGGCCTCATGCGCAAGAAGAAGTTGCTAGTGAACCTGTTTTTAGAGCTGATAAAGCAAAATCTTTAGCTAAGAAAGCTATCGAATTACGTTATCAATTATTACCATATAACTATAATTTAGTTTTCGAAAATAGTCGTAAAGGAAAACCATTAATGCGTCCTTTATTTTTTGAAGAGCAAGATGCAGATATGTTTACCAAGTCAACTTCATATTTATGGGGTAAAGATTTCTTAATCACACCAATTTTAAAGGCAAAACAAACTGAACAAGAAGTTTATTTTCCTAAAAAGAATTACTGGTTCAATTTTTATACAGATACTATAGAAGAAGGTGGCACAACAAAAAGTATAAAAACTGTAGAAGAAAATATTCCAACTTATGTAAGAGCTGGAAGCTTTATTCCTATGAGTGCTTTAGTACAAACTACTAAAGATTATAACTTAAATTCTTTCGATTTACATTATTATCATCATCCTTCAGTAGAGAAATCAAAAAGAAAAATTTACAATGATGATGGTATAACTGCAGATGCTTATCAGAAAGAAGCATATGAGATTTTAAAATTTAGTTCAAAGTCTACTAAAAAGGAGCTAGAAATTAAATTTAAGGCAACTACAGGAAAGAATTACAAAGAAAATGATAAGGATGTTGTTTTAATAGTACATAATATTAAGTCAAAACCTAAAAAAGTAAAATCAAATAAGAAGAAAGTCGATTTTAAATGGAATAGTACTTTAAATCAGTTACATATTTCTGTAAAGTGGCATACTTCAAAATCAAATAAAATCACTGTAAAATTTTAGTCTCGAAACAAACTAAATTTTATAGCATTTAAAATTTAAATTAATGAAACAACTACTTACAATCTTGTTTGTTGCACTAGCTATAATTAGTTGCAAAGAACAAAAAAAAGTTGAAGAAAAATCAGTAGCTAAAAAGCCAGAAACACCATTTGTGTGGAATGGTGCAAATTTATATTTCCTATTAACAGATCGTTTTAATAATGGAGATACTGCAAACGATGTAAACTTTGATCGAACAAAAAAGACAGCCAAATTAAGAGGTTTTAAAGGAGGCGATTTAAAAGGAATTACTCAAAAAATTAAAGAAGGTTATTTCAATACGTTAGGAATCAATGCAATTTGGATGACTCCTGTAGTTGAACAAATTCACGGAGGAACAGATGAAGGAACTGGAATTACATACGGATTCCATGGATATTGGACTAAAGATTGGACTAAAATTGATCCTAATTATGGTACTGATAAAGATTTAAAAGAACTAGTAGAAACAGCTCATAAACACGGAATTCGAATTCTGTTAGATGCTGTGATTAATCATATTGGCCCGGTTACAGAAAAAGATCCAGTTTGGCCAAATGAATGGGTTAGAACTGAACCACAATGTAAATACAGTAATTATGAAAATACAATTACGTGTACTTTAGTTAAAAACTTACCAGATATTAAGACTGAAAGTAATGAAGAAGTTGCTTTACCTCCACAATTGGTAGAGAAGTGGAAAAAAGAAGGACGTTACGAACAGGAAGTAAAAGAGCTAGACGAATTTTTCACTAGAACTGGTCATCCAAGAGCTCCGAGGTTTTACATCATGAAATGGCTTACAGATTACATTAAAGAATATGGAATCGATGGTTATAGAGTTGATACTGTAAAACATACAGAAGAAAATGTTTGGCAAGAATTTAAAAAAGAATGTGATTATACTTTTGCTGAGTGGAAGAAAAATAATCCTGCTAAAGTATTAGATAACAACGATTTTTATTTAGTTGGAGAAGTTTACAATTACAGTATTTCTAATGGTAAACTATTCAATTTTGGAGATAAAGATGTGAATTATTTCGATAATGCATTTAACAGTTTAATCAATTTTGAGTTCAAATGGAATGCTAAGCAATTATCTTTTGAAGATTTTAATAAAAAGTACGACAGTATTTTAAGTAACGATTTAAAAGATTATGGTGTTTTAAATTACATGAGTTCACACGATGATGGAATGCCATTTGATCCAAAAAGAGAAAAACCATTTGAAACAGCTAATCGATTGTTATTAGGTTTGGGTACTTCTCAAGTATATTATGGTGACGAATCTGCAAGATCATTGATTATTGAAGGAACTATAGGTGACGCTACGTTACGTTCTTTCATGAATTGGGAAAAGATTCAAAATGATCAAAAAACTCAAGAAGTTTTAGCACATTGGCAAAAATTAGGTCAGTTTAGAAAAAATCATCCATCAATTGGAGCAGGTAGTCATAAAATGCTTGCAGAAACACCTTATGTTTTCTCAAGAACTTTCAATAAAAATGACTTTAAAGATCAAGTTATTATTGGTGTAGATTTAAAACAAGGATCAAAAACTGTTGATGTTTCATCTGTATTTAAAAATGAAGATGAACTAAGAGACGCATACTCAAATCAAAAAGTGAAAGTTTCCGAAGGAAAAATAACATTAGATTCTCCATACACTACTATTTTATTAGAAAAGATATAATTATGAAAAAAATACTAAGTATAGTATCAATAAGTTTGTTGCTTTTATCTTGTAAACAAGAGCAAAAAAAGGAAGAAAAAGTAGCAGAAAAACAAGAAAATATAGTCGCCGAAGTACTAAAACCTATTAGTAAAGATGTTCTAGAAACAGCGGTGATTTATGAAGCTAATATTCGTCAATATTCACCAGAAGGAAGTTTTGATGCTTTCACAAAAGATATTCCTGAGTTAAAGAAATTAGGTGTGAAAATTATTTGGTTAATGCCAGTTTTCCCTATTTCAGAAACGAAACGTAAAGCTACTGGAGGCGAGAATAGTAAGTTTGCTTCTGAATTTCCTGAAGGAGAAAGAGAAAAATATTTAGGAAGTTATTATGCTGTTTCTGATTTCAAAAAAATCAATCCAGAATTCGGAACTATTGAGGATTTTAGAGAATTAGTAAAAACTGCTCACGATAACGGTATTTATGTAATATTAGATTGGGTACCAAATCATACTGGTTGGGATCATACTTGGTTAACTACAAATCCTGATTTTTATACAAAAAATGATAAAGGAGAAGTGGTACATCCTGAAGGAACAGATTGGACAGATGTTGCTGATTTAAATTATGATAATCCAGAATTGCGTAAGCAAATGATTGCTGATATGAGCCACTGGATTACAAATGAAGGTGTTGATGGATTCCGTTGTGATGTAGCAGGACAAGTTCCTACTGCATTCTGGCAAGAAGCAATTCCTCAATTACGTGCGAAAAAAGATATTTTTATGTTAGCTGAAGCTTGGGAACCAGAATTATTAAAAGATGGTTTATTTGATATGGGTTACGGATGGGATCGTCATCATGCAATGAATCATATAGCTAAAGGAGAAAAGAATGTAAAAGAATGGGATAGCACTTTTGTTAAAGATCAAAAACGTTATGCTAAAGATGATATAATCATGACTTTCGTTACGAATCACGACGAAAATTCTTGGAATGGAACTATTAAAGAAAGAATGGGAGAAGGAGCGAATGCTTTTACTGTATTAAGTTATGTAACACCTGGAATGCCTTTGATTTATTCTGGACAAGAATATGGTTTAAGTCACAGATTAAAATTCTTCGAAAAAGATTCTATTCCTAAAGCAAAAGGAGCAGCATGGAATTTATTAGCTGAACTTGCGAACTTAAAGAAAACAAATAAGGCTTTAAACGGAGGAAAAGAAAAAGCTTCTTATACAAATATAGATCTTAAAAATGATCATGTTTTAGCGTTTTCTAGAGAAAAAGATGGTGATAAAGTTACTTTTGTTGGAAACTTATCTAAAGATAGTCAGAAAGTTACTTTACCTTTAACAGAAGATCAAAAAGATTATTTCACTAAAAAAGAATTCAAAGGTACAACAGAAGTTGAATTACAACCTTGGGAATATTTAGTTTTAGAAAAGACAAAATAAACTAAAAATCAACTATACTTTTAAAAGGATCATGACAGTTTTCATGGTCCTTTTTTTGTTGTATAATATGAAGTTTTAATTTTCTTAGCTCCAAGTGTTATAACTGAGATAATTCATTTTTTCCCTTATCGAAAAAAGGGAAAATCCCTTGTAAGATATTTTTATACTGATAATAGTTTTGCTTTGTGATCAAACAATAGCTATTCAATACCGATCCAACCAAACAATAAAAAACATAAAATTTAAAGAATGAAAGTATTTTATAATTACATAGTATTAGCGTTGAGTATTTTAATTATTGGATGCAATACTAATGAAGAATTAGTTGAGATGAAGCCAGATTTAGAAACTAAAGCAAGTGTTTTATTAAAAGAGTTTCCTAGCGAAATTATAAACATAAATCACAAATACGATTACTACGGAAAAGAGTTTCAAGTAACATATGTATTTAATAATGAAACTCAAGAAATCGTCGATGCTTATGGAGATCAAGAAATAGCAGTTGAAGTTTTCGGTAGAGGAGAAGAAGGACCGCAAGGTACTTTAGTAACAGGTGTTGTTGAAAAAGGAAATTACAAAGAGATTAAAATGAAAATCTTTAATACAGCTAAAGAAATTGATGCATTTACAGCAGAAGAGTTAAGAGAAACAAAAGAAGTTGTAAAAGGAGAATTAGCTTCAAGAAACAATTGTATTAATGTAGATTTACCAGGTAACGACGAAATTCGTTTCTTTGAAGACATTAACTATGTTTATGAATTATCTGATATAAGAGGATTAAACAAAAGAACGTACGGAAAACAATATTTAGGACATAATAATGATAGAATTAGTTCTTTTTACATGAGATCTAATAGTTTCCAACAAGTAAGTTTTTATGAGCATAGTTGTTATACAGGAAAAAGGTTGACATTTAACAAATACCAAGGTTCTAATTTTTATGGAGAAAGTAATTTAAGACATCATACTTTATCTGGAACTTGGTTTTGGAAAGTATCTTGGAATGATAAAATTTCATCTTTTTGGATGCCATAAATAAGAAATCATACGATATAAAAAAGAGGGATTATTTCCCTCTTTTTTTGTTTACTTTTTTATAATATAATCTGACGGAATTATCATTTCGTCAGTGATTTCAAGGGATTATAACGTATTTAGCATTAATTATAAAAATTTATAAAATGCTAAAAAGATATCCTTTTTTAAAGTACAGTTTAGGAGTACTTGCCAGTTTAATCTTAATAATTGTATGTTTTGGTTTTTGGTTTGTGAGTTTACTTCCTGCTAAAAAATTAAATATAGAAAATACTATTGCAGAAGAAATTCCATATTTATCACAAAATAGAATTTCCAATAGAGGAAAAATATTGACTGTAGTTACAAGTACAGCTGTAATGGGAAAATCTCAAAAGAAAACCGGTTATGAATTAACAGAATTATCTAGAGCTTATTATGTTTTTCAAGCTAATGGTTACGAAGTTTCAGTGGCAAGTCCGTTAGGAGGAAAAGCACCTGTTGTGCTTGACAAAGAAGATATGGGTATATACGATTATGCCTTTTTAAATGATGAGGAAGCTCAAGAGAAAATTAATAATACTTTGGTTTTAGGAGATATTGATTTTAATGAATACGATGCAGTTTTTTTTGTAGGTGGAAAAGGAGCAATGTTTGATTTCCCAAATCATCCTATGATTCATGAAATGCTTAAAAATTATTACGAAAATAATAAAGTAATTGGAGCGGTATGTCATGGTCCAGCTGCATTGGTTAACGTAAAATTAAGTAATGGATCGGCTTTATTAAAAGATAAAAAGATCACCAGTTTTACGAATGAAGAAGAGTTATTTTTAATTCCAGAAGCCAAAAATATATTTCCGTTTTTATTGGAAGAAGAAATAAGAAAGCAAGGCGCTAAATTTATTTCAAGCGAAAAGTATTTAGAGAAAGTAAATCATGACGAGAACATTATTACTGGTCAAAACCCATGGTCTACTTGGAAAGTGGCAGAAACTATGATCAAACAATTAGGTCACACTCCAAAAGAAAGAGAAATAACAGGCGAAGAAAATGCTGTTTCAGTTTTAGCTGTTTACAAATCAAAAGGAAAGAAAGCTGCCAAAGAAAAAATATCAGAATTTATGTTTGATAATTCTAAACCTGTTGATCGATTATTAATAGCTCAACATAGTATGTTGGAAGTTTTAGGAGGAAAAGTGTCTGGATTTGTAGATCTTGTAAGCTTAGTTTCATTTATCAAAAGTTGCGAAAAAAAGTTGTTGAAAAACAATTAAATTTGAGAAAAATAAAGAATTGAATTTTTCTGATATATTTCTGATTATTCTCAGTAGTGCCGGACTTTTACATGGTATTTCTTTTGCCATTTATTTAGCATTTTTCAAAAAGAAAAAAATGTTATCTAATACTTTATTGGCTCTAATTCTAGTTTTTATGGCTTTTAGAGTAGGGAAGTCCATTCTATTAAATTTTGGAGACGAATTAGAACCGATTTTCATTTTTATAGGTTTAGCATTCATTCTATTGATAGGTCCTTTGTTAAGGTGGTATTTTAAAGTGATGACAATACCTAATTTTAAAATTCAAAAAGCTAATACTTTAGAAATGTTACCTTTTTTAATGGTTTCAAGTTTAAGTTTATTTATTACAAAAGATTGGTTTGATGAAAATAATAAAGAAGCTGTTATACTTTTCGGTAGTACATTAATTTTTATTTATCTGCACTTTATAGTTTACATAGCTTTGTCATATAGAGTTTTAAAACAAGTAAAGAAATTAGAAATAAGTACATACACAAAATCGCAAAAAGCAATTATTACTTGGCTACAACTATTGGTGATTTGTTGTATTGTAATCTGGATTTCCTATTTTTTGAATATTATTGAAAATACAATTCCGTATATAATTGGTCCGGTGTTATACAGTTTGGCTATTTATTTTCTAACGTATAAAGCATTTGAATTGAATAGCATAGATATTGACGGAAATGCTTTTAAAACTAATGACGATGATTTGTTTTTTAAACGAATAACAAATTATATAATAGATGAAAAACAGTTTTTAAATCCCAATATTTCGTTAACTGAATTAAGTAAATTATTAGGATTAAGTACACAAAAAACATCGGGAATAATAAATGAATACAGTAAGCAAAATTTTAATGATTTTATAAATCATTATAGAATTTTAGAAGCTAAAAGAGAACTGTTGTCAAAAGAAAGAGAGAACTATAAGATATCTTCCATTGCATTTGATGTCGGTTTTAATAGTTTATCTTCTTTTAACTCAGCATTTAAAAAGTTTGTTGGAGTAACTCCATCAGTATTCAAAAAAGAAAATAACATTACGAACTCTTAATATTTTAACACTTAGTTTTCAGTATATTATCTGCTTTTTTGTTAATTTTATAGAAAACAACATATTATGATTAAGATTTTCAAATTTTTAGTTGTTTTTGTATTGTGTTATAGTTGTGCTTCTACAAATCAAAATTATACTGCAGTACAATTACAAAAGTTTAACGAAATAGTTGAAGGAAAACCATTTAGTGTTGATTCTCAAAAAGCATTTCCAAGAAATACAACTTCTTTAAATGCTTTACCAACTGCAATTTTTTATGCAAATGGGAGTTCACCTAACATGATTGATATATCAAGTCATACGAACGTTTTTAAGTTTAATAAAGATTCTATTTCTACTGGATATTTACCGTATTATGGAGAAAGACAATTTACCAGTAATTACGGAAGTACGAACATCGGTATTGAATTTGATTCAAAAATTACAAATTATAAAACTTCAAAAACGAAGAGAAACAATCATAAAATACAATTTACTGTACGCGATAAAAATTCAAATACAGAAAGTTACGATGTAACATTAATTGTATTTAAAAACTTAAGAACACAAATCAATATTAACTCTACTCATAGGTTTCCTATACAATACTCTGGAACAGTTGTAAACTAGCACAGATATTTTAAGTTAACTTATGAATAAATGACCAAACTAAAATTCGTGTAATTTTATTTCCATGTTGCATAGGAATAATTTTATAACTGGCTTTTAGTTTGGTTAATTGTTTTTCGAGCTTTTGTAAACTTTCTTTTTTAGAAACTAAACTAGTGAAATATCCTACTTGCTTTTTAAAAGTAGCACTTTGTTTTATCATTCGTTTTAAAAATAAAGCTTCACCACCATTACACCATAATTCATTTGCTTGTCCACCAAAGTTAAGATCAAAATCCTTCTGATTTAAGTTTGTGATTTTACGAAGAGCACTGTTTTTTGCTTCCTTCTCTGAACTATGAAAAGGTGGATTACAAACAGAAAAATCATAGAAATCATCAGGTTTAATCAATCCGTCAAAGATATTTGCATTATTTTCTTGATAAACAATTTTAACTTTTTCAGCTGTATTAGGAGTATAATTGATGTTTTTTTGTGCTATAGCGACACTTTCTGAGTTAATATCGCTTCCAAGCATTTGCCAATTATAAACTTGTGCTCCGAGAATACAGTAAATAGCATTCGCACCCACACCAATATCAATACCTTTTATCGATGCTTTGTTAGGTAACAAATCTGCTACATGATGAATATAATCAACTCTACTAGGAATTGGCGGGCATAAATATCCTTCTGGCAATTCCCAGTTTTCTACATTATAAAAAGCTTTTAAAAGTGCTTTATTCAAAGCTACCACAGCTTTCGGATTTCCAAAATCTATGGTAGTTGTATTGTATTCATTAGTAAAGATAAATGCTTTTAAATCTGGATTAACTTTTAATAATTGATCGAAATTATACGGCGTATCTTTATGGATATTTCTAGAATGCATAGGTTTTCAAAAATATTAAAAGAAATAGCTGTATTACAGATTTCGTAAGCATATTTATTAACACATATCTCTTCTAACAATTAATTCACCGTTTTCATAAATCAAGATAAAAGGAATTTCTTCTAATGTACATTTTGGCTCGATAACGAATTTAATTACACCTGTAACTGTAAAATTTCCTTTTTTCTCTTTAAGTTTTAGAGTTTTATTGTATTTCGTATTTTCTTTTACCCAGTTTACGTAGCCATTCACATAAGGATGAGAATCGAATACTTCTTTAGATTCTGGACTTTCAGTAAAAGCTTTATCTATTTCAAGATGATTGTTCTCATTAAATTCAATTCTGAATTTGCCTTTAAAACTTCCTTTAGATTTTGGAGATACAAAAAATGAACCTTGATTTAATTCAATATTTACTTCTAAACTAAATTCATCTTTTGCAATTTGAAAAGTGTTTAGCGATAATTTATAAGGATCAACATCTTTTGAAACGTCATAATTAAAACTGTCGTAAGGACTAATATAATTGTTCGTTTTTACTGTTTCAGCAACTGTATTATCTTGTTTTTTCTCAGTTTTATTTTCTGACTGACATGAAACACCGACAAATAAGATAACACTTAAGAATATATATTTAATCATTTTTTTATTGATTTAATAATTAGTAATTTATGAAAAATTATCGCGAAATTTTATTTCATTTTTGATATTCCAAAGTTATATTTTGTACTTCCAAAAAGTGTCAAAAGAGTGTAAAAGAAGTGTCAAAAGCTATAAAAAGTGGTAAAATTATGTGTTATTTGTTGCAATGATTTTTAAAAATAACTTTTCTATTTATTTACGCAGTATTGCACTTGTATTTCTTATAAATATAGTTGCATGTACTTCTTCATCTTCAAACGAACATTTTTCTGAAACAGTTAAAATCTCTTTACGAAATGTTGGTCACGAACTTTTGGTTTTAAATGAAGATTTAACTACTCCAGTAAAACCAGTAAAAGAAATCGATCCTTTCCTTTATGAAGTGTCTTTTCCGAATAGTTTAGAAATAGAGCCAGATAAGTTAGTTAGCTTAATTAAAAATAATTTTCAAAAAGCTAAACTGCCTGACGATTATATCGTTCAAGTTTTTCAGTGTTTAGATAATGAAGTGGCGTATAGTTATTTAATGAAAGCAAAAGAAAAAGAAGGAATTATACCTTGTGCTAATAGAATTTTAGGCAAAAGTTGTTATACAATTCAAGTTAAGTTTACTGGAACAATTGATTTTAAAACCGATACAACTACAAATTATCTCTATGGTTTAATTCCACTTGTGTTTATTATAATTTCAATCTTATTCTGGTTTAAAAAGAGAAATTCTTCAAAAAGTAATCTAGAAAATGAAGAAATTAAAATAAGTATTGGTAATTATTCTTTTTTACCAGATCGAAACATTTTGATAAGAAATTCTGCTGAAATGAATCTATCTAAAAAAGAGTGTGATTTACTGCTGATTTTAGTTGAAAATAAGAATCAGACAGTAAAAAGAGAAGAACTTACTAAAAAAGTATGGGAAGATAATGGAGTAGTGGTTAGCAGAAGTTTAGATACTTACATTTCTAAGTTACGAAAGAAATTAGTAGAAGATACCAATGTTAAAATTACCAATGTTCATGGTGTGGGTTATAAATTGATTGTGAAGTAAACCAATTTTATAGTAATTTTATTCTTTGTAAAATTCGTCTATTGCCAAGAACTATTATAAATAACTTTGTACTACAGCATTACGAAAACGAAACATATTTCGATTTCTGTAGATATACTAGTATTCGTTTTTTTGAAGTGTTATATTTTGAAAAAGGAACTGGTAATTTAAAAATTAATGGAAGCACTGTTCCTTATGTAGATAACAGTGTTTTTGTATTTATTCCTGATGATATTTATACTGTAAATGTAGATTCTTCTACAACGGTGACAACTATAAAATTCTTAAAAAGCTTTTTTAACACAACTAGTGAAGCAAATGCTACTTTACCAATAAATAATTGGTTTCGTCAAAAAGAAGGGATTTTATATAATGAAATAAAGCAATTACGTTTACTAGATTTTAAAGAATCTTTTGAAAAAGAAAATGTTACTTCTTTGGTGAAATTATTAACTAAAGAATACCTTAAGAACAGCGCAAATGATTTATTTATTATTGAGAACTCTTTATCTGTCGTATTGCATTTAATTGCTCGAAATATGAGGGAAAATGCTACGCATTTAACTGTAAATAAACCAAAATCGAAAGTTCAAGATCTTATTAATTATATTCAAACTCATATTTATGATTCTAAAGTAATCACGAACACACATTTAGCAGAAGAATTTGGGATTGCTGATAATTATATCGGACAATACTTTAAAAAACATATGGGAATGAGTATTAAGAAGTATATCTTGAATTATAAATTAAACTTAGTAGAAACTCGTTTAAAATACACAGACATGCAATTTTCTGAAATAGCTTTAGAATTAGGTTTTACAGACGCTAGTCATTTAAATAAAACCTTCTTGGCTTATAAAGGAACTACGATAGGTGCTTTTAAAGAAAGTTTAAAATAAAAAAAGGGAACTGTAAAGCTCCCTTTTTTATCTTCTTGTACTAGATATATTTTAAAATCTTACTGTGATACTTCCTGTTAAGAAAAATGGAGTACCTGGTGTAAAATGAATTTCTTCAACAGAATTTACTTCACTTTGTAAACGAGATTCTGTAGCAAATTGAGTTTCATTCCATTCAGTATCGAAAAGGTTTTTTACTTGAACTCCTAAAGTGATGTTCCTAAATTCATAACCAACATTTAAATCAGTAATTGTATAACCTTCGGCAACTATAGAATTATCTTCATTTGCAGGCCTATCTTTTATATGCCTTAACTGAGCACTTCCAAAGAATCCAGACTTGCTTTTATAACTTAATCCACTTGTTATTGTAAAATCAGGAGCAAGCGGGATAAAATCTTGTCCGTCTAATTCTTCTGAAGCTCTTGCATGTGTATAATTTGCATCAAAATTGAAATAAAGTTGATCGATTGGTTCATATCTTAAACTAAAATCAATTCCCTGACGATTAGTTTTTCCGCTAGGTTCTACAATTCCAGCATCTCCAACATATACAAATTCTTGTTCTAAGAATAAATACCAATATGCTGTGTTAATTAAAATTCTAGGAATCGGTTTCCAAACAACACCAGCATCAAATCCATACGAAGCAGGTAAAATTGTATTTCCATTTTGAGCAACAACTACACGAGTATCATTTGAATGAAATCCTTTACCAGTTTTTAAGTAAAACTGTGTGTTGTCGTTATGATTATAGAAGATATTTAACTTCGGACTCACAATACTTGCCGTTTCAGACTGTGTTTCATAAGCTGTTTGTAAGTTGTCATTATATTCAAAATTGAAATAATCGAAACGTAAAGCTGGATTAATAGTAAATTTTCCAAAGTTGAAATTAGCGCTAGCGTAAGTTCCAATATTAGTTTCATTAATATCACCAAACTGAATTCTATTTAAAGTTTGTCTACGATTTACTGTATTTGCTAATTCATTACCAAAACTCTGATCATTTCTTAAGCTTATTCCAGCAGAAAAACTTCCATCAATAGAATTGAAATCTTGCTTATAATCAATTGTTAAACCAAAGATTTTACGTGTTTCTTTTTGTTTAATTTGATCACCATTTACAGGATCATCTAAGAAAAAAGTAAAGTTTGAAAACAATTCAAAATCATATTTGTTGTAAAAGATCTTATTTTTGATTGATGAATGATCAGAAATTATTTTGTCATACGTAAGTAATGCATTGGTACGACTCGTAGATCCTCCTTCTGTATCATCTATTGCACCAAATCGTGTGATTAATTCACTATCAACAGCACGCTGTGGAATTTGACCTGAAGCATCCCATTTACTTGTAAAATGAGAAACAGTTAAACCTACTTTATCAGAATCAGTAACGTTAACAGTATATTTCCCAAAAATATTTAAGCGGTTGAAGTTTTGTGGACTTTCAAAATAACCATCTGTAAGTATATATTCTGAAGCAATATAAGCACTGTGTTTATTGTTATTTACCACATTAAACATTCCTAACAAACGTTTAGTGTTAAACTGACCAACATCAAGTTTTAATGTGTTCGATGATAATCTACTCTTAGTTTTAAAGTTTACATAACCAGCTGTATTAAAGTTTCCTTTATCTGCATAATAAGCTCCTTTTCCAAAATCAATTTTGTCAACTGTTTCAGGAATTACAAAATGTAAGTCAGCATAACCTTGTCCGTGTGCATGAGAAACCATGTTTACTGGAAGTCCATCTGCTGTGATTGTGATATCAGTGCCATGATCAATATCGAAACCACGAAGGAAAATTTGTTCAGCTTTTCCACCACCGGCATGTTGACCAATAAATAGTCCTGGAACTTTTTGTAGAATTTCTTGTGAAGAATTTACTGGATTTGTTTGAATGTCTACATCTGTAATTACATTTAGAGCATTTAATTTTTTTGCGATTGTAATTTCTTCAAGAGAGACTAAGTTTTCTTCTAAAGTAATTGTTATCGGATTTAAATCTTTTACTACAACTTCTTTCTTTTTGAAGTTTATATGGCTGATGATTAAAGTGTCTCCAATAGTGACATGATGTAAAACAAAAGCACCTCTTTGATTACTATGCGTATGATGCTTATCGTTTGTATTATAAATATGTGCTTCTACTATTGAAATGTTGTCTTGCGATACTACTTTTCCTTTTAAAGTTTGTGCGAAGAACTGTTGTATGCATAATAAACTACATACTGTAATTAGATACTTCATTTTTTACGTGATGGTTGATTTAAGTTTGTCATTTATCAGCGTGTAAATCTAAAAAAACAACCATGATTTTAAGTCTATTTAAGACAAATTAACAAGCCCTTAACATCTGTTTTTATTCACGATTTTTGTGAGTTATTGATTTCATTCATGTTATCATTTTATAACTTCATTTTTTACTCATATCACCTTTTTTTTTACTCGACAAAACTTTTATTGTTACACTAATTTTGTGGTGTAAATAATTAAAAAAATAAAATATGTTTTATTCAGTATTAGATGTTAGACCTACAGTAGACACATGGATTCCAGCTTATATCGCTGAGACTGGAGTAATAGTAAAAAAACACGGAGGAAAGTATTTAGCAAGAACTGCATCTCACGAACAAATTGAAGGAGATGACGCTGGTGCTGCTTTAAGAATAATTTTAGAATGGCCACCAAAAGAAGCCGCTTTAAATTTTATGAAAGATCCAGAATATGTACCGCATTTGAAAGCTCGTACGGCAGGTTCTGTAAGTCATCATTTTTTAATTGAAGCTAAAGATGATTTAGCTCAATAAACTTAATTAAAATGAATACACAAGAAAATGTAAACTTTAATAATAACGAAGCGATAAACAGTATTACTCTGAATAGATTTCTCTAAAATATAATTTAAAAAGACAGTCAAATTCTAATTGATTGTCTTTTTTGTTTTGAATCGTTATTTTTGAAAGAGCATAATAGTTTCCAAATCAATGAAAAAATCATTCATAATATTAGTTACTTTGATTAGCTTTTTAAGCTGTAATACTTCTCAAGAAACTTCTAACGTAACTCAATTAAATGTAGTTGATTATAAGGAAGCTATAACCAAAGAAAGCGTACAGTTAATAGATGTTAGAACTCTTAAAGAATTCGATCAAGGTCATATTCCAAAAGCAAAATCAATAGACTATTTTTCATCAACTTTTAAAGCTGATTTGAATACATTAGATAAAACAAAACCTATATATCTGTATTGTAAGAGTGGAAAAAGGAGCACTAAAGCTTCTAAAATATGTGATGAACTTGGTTTTAAAAAGATCTATAACTTAACAGGTGGTTATTTAGCTTGGTCTAAAGAAAATAACTAATAAAATTCTACATTAGTAATTCTAAAAAGACTATTTGTTTAATAATATATTAAATTTGTTAAACATGAAAATAGTTCGTTTCACTAAAAAAGGTATTTATTGTATTCCTGGAAAGTTTTACATCGATCCTTGGTATCCTGTAGATTATGCAGTCATATCTCATGGACACGCTGACCATGCTCGATGGGGAATGAAACATTATCTGTGTCATACACACACTAAAAATATTCTTAAACATCGTATTAGTCCAGATATTTCTGTAGAAACACTTAATTATAATGAGTCAAAAACAATAAACGGAGTTAAAGTTAGTTTTCATCCAGCTGGACATATTATCGGATCTTCTCAAGTTCGATTAGAATACAAAGGAAAAATTGTAGTTTTTTCAGGAGATTACAAGATAAAAGAGGATAATTTAACTGTTCCTTTTGAACCGATTACTTGTCACGAATTCATAACAGAAAGTACTTTCGGATTACCAATTTATAAATGGCAAACAGAAGCTGCGATTCAATCACAGATCCATAATTGGGTGGCAAAAAACAAAGCTAATAACCGAACAAGTGTGTTTTTTGGTTATTCGTTAGGAAAATCACAACGTATTATGAAACTTTTAGAAGGATTAGATGAAATCTATGTTCATAATGCAATTCATCATATAAATACTGCAATTACAGCTTCAGGAGTTAAAATACCAGATACTATTCGTTTAGATGGTAACTTTAAAAAAGCAGATATTCAGAATAAAATTATCATTATGCCGCCAGCTTTGCTTGGAAGTAAAATGCTGAAAAGAGTTCCCAATGCAGCTACAGCAATTTGTTCTGGTTGGATGCAAATTAGAGGAAATAGACGTTGGAGAGGTGTAGATGCTGGTTTTGTAGTAAGTGATCATGCCGATTGGGATGGATTACTAAAAGCTGTGAAAGCTACAAATGCAGAGAAAGTTTATGTAACTCACGGATCTCAAGCTATTTTTTCTCGTTATTTAAATGAAATTGGAATAGAATCTGAAGAAGTTATCACCGAGTATGGTAACGATCAAATAGAATCAGAAGAAAAGCAAATTGTAACCCAAGAAACTACTTCATGAAACAGTTTGCCGAACTTATAAATGTAATAGAAATCACAAATAAAACCAATGCTAAAATTGATGCATTAGTCGATTTTTTTGCAACAGCACCAGACAAAGATAAACTTTGGATGATTGCTTTATTTACAGGAAAAAGGCCATCACGACCTGTAAAATCTTCGTTAATGAAATTATGGTGTGCAGAGATTTCTGAACTTCCAGAATGGTTGTTTTTAGAAAGTTACAGCACAGTAGGTGATTTAGGAGAAACTTTAGCCTTATTATTACCTGAACCAAAAGCGAGCATTGAAAAGTCGTTGCATGAATGGATGTTAGAATTAATTGCTTTAAAACCTAAAAGTGAAGAAGAGAAAAAAGAATATGTGATCAATGCTTGGAACGGATTAGAAATGCAAGAACGTTTAATTTTTAATAAGTTAATTGGTGGAAGTTTTCGAATCGGTGTTTCCAAAAAAACATTGGTCAACGCTTTAGCAAAATTGACGAATATCGATGTAAATAAATTGATGCATAGCATCATTGGTAATTGGGATATCAATACGATTTCTTTTGATGAATTATTATCAGGAACTCATATAAACTACGATAATTCTAAACCATATCCGTTTGCTTTGGCTTATAGTTTAGAGAAAGAACTTGAAGAATTAGGCGATATAAACGATTGGCAAATAGAACATAAATGGGATGGAATTCGAGGGCAAATTGTAAAAAGAAATAACGAATTATTTATCTGGAGTAGAGGAGAAGAACTAGTAACAAATCAGTTTCCTGAACTTGTAGAAGTATTTTCTACCTGGAAAGAAGATTTTGTTTTAGATGGAGAAATTCTGGCTATTAAAGATAGTAGTGTGTTGTTATTTAATGATTTACAAAAGCGATTAAATCGTAAGAATGTCACTAAAAAACTGCTAGAAGAAATTCCGATCGGATTTTATGCTTACGATTTGTTAGAATATCAAAATGAAGATATTAGATCAGAAAATCTCGGTGAAAGAAGAAAAAAATTAGAAAGCATATTTCAAAATAATAAAACTAACTCTATTCAATTATCAGATGAAATTAAAGTAGATTCATGGGATGAATTAGATGAAATTAGAAATGATTCTCGAAAGTTAAATGCTGAAGGATTAATGCTGAAATCTAAAAGAGCAGAGTATCATATTGGTCGAAAAAAAGGAACTTGGTGGAAATGGAAAATAGATCCGTTAACGATTGATGTTGTTATGATTTATGCGCAAAAGGGTAGTGGTCGTAGAAGTTCAAAATACACAGATTATACGTTTGCAGTAAAAAAAGATGATAGTTTAGTTACGATTGCTAAAGCTTATTCAGGACTTACAGATGCTGAAATAACTGAAGTTAGTCGTTGGGTAACTAAAAATGCTACAGAGAAATTTGGACCGGTTCGTACAGTGAAACCAGAATTGGTTTTTGAAATTGCTTTTGAAGGAATCGCTTTAAGTAATAGACATAAATCTGGTGTTGCACTTCGTTTTCCTCGAATTAAACGTTGGCGAAAAGATAAAACAGTAGCAGATATTGACACTATAGAATCTGTAAAAGACTTAATTTTTAATCAATGAGTATAGAAACAACTGAAGGATATAAAATTATTGAAGATTGGTTGTCTTCTAAAAACTTTTCACCTTTTGATTTTCAATTGAAAGCTTGGAAAAAATATGCTCAAAATTATAGTGGATTAATTGTCGCACCAACTGGTTTTGGCAAAACTTATTCCTTGTTTTTAGCTGTTTTGATAGATTATTTAAATCACCCTGATCAATACAAAAAAGGCTGTAAATTACTTTGGATAAGTCCCCTGAGGTCTTTAGCTAAAGATTTGCAAAAAGCAATGCAAGCAGTAATCGATGAAATCGGTTTAGATTGGGTTGCAGCTGTTAGAAATGGTGATACTCCACAAAATATTCGTAGACAACAAGAACGAAAAATGCCAGATGTGTTTTTAACTACTCCAGAAACCATGCATTTGTTGTTTACACAAAAGAAAAACTCAAGATGGTTTAAGAATATTCGTTGTGTAGTTATTGACGAGTGGCATGAACTTTTAGCTACAAAACGTGGAGTTTTAACAGAATTAGCTATTGCTAGAATTCGATCGTTAACCAAAGATTTGAGAGTTTGGGGAATTTCAGCAACTATTGGAAATCTAGAAGAAGCCAAAACAGTTTTATTACCAAACCCAGAATTGAAAACTACAATCATCACTTCTAAAGAAAAGAAGAAACTTAAAATTGTTTCTTTATTACCAGATGAAGTGGAATTACTGCCTTGGGCTGGTCATTTAGGCGGACAATTGGTGAAAAAAGTGCTCCCAATTATTTATGAAAATACAACAACGCTAATTTTCACAAATACTAGAAGTCAATCAGAACTTTGGTATCAATTGTTATTAGATACAGATCCAGATTTAGCCGGACAAATTGCGATTCACCATGGTTCTATTGATAAAAAACTAAGAAATTGGATAGAAGATGCTATTAATGATGGATTATTGAAAGCCGTAGTTTGTACTTCTTCTTTAGATTTAGGTGTCGATTTTAAACCT
The DNA here is from genome assembly GCF_947495995.1 of uncultured Tenacibaculum sp. Classification (GTDB taxonomy): domain Bacteria; phylum Bacteroidota; class Bacteroidia; order Flavobacteriales; family Flavobacteriaceae; genus Polaribacter. Next base: position 474,030 of record NZ_CANMAX010000002.1, on the reverse strand, counting down.
GTAGATTGTGTGGTACAAATTGGTTCTGCCAAAGGAATCGCACGTTTTATGCAACGAGCGGGTAGAAGTGGACATTCACCAAACGAAGTATCAAAAGTATATTGTTTACCAACGCATACATTACAATTGATTGAAGTTTCTGCATTAAAAGAAGCTGTAAAACAAAAAGATGTAGAAGCTAGAATCCCTGTCGTATTACCTTATGATGTTTTAGTTCAGTTCTTAGTGTCTTTAGCTGTTGGAGAAGGTTTTCAATGGAAAGAAACTTTTGAATTAATTCAGCAAACACATGCATTTACTGAACTTACAGAAGAAGATTTTAGTTGGGCAATGCAATTTATCACGCAAGGCGGAAACACATTAAAGACTTACGAGGAATTTCATAAAGTGGTTTTTGAAGAAGAAACCAATTTATATAAAGTTACGAGTAGAAGAATTAGCATGTTACATCGTATGAATGTTGGTGCTATTGTAAGTGATGCCATGTTGAAAGTTCGTTTTATGAAAGGCGGATTTATTGGTATGATTGAAGAGTTCTTTATTTCTAAATTAAAAAACGGAACTCCGTTTGTGTTAGCTGGTCGAGTTTTGGAAATCGTACATATTAAAGACATGACGGTTTTTGTGAAGAAAAGTAATTCTAAGAAAGCGATCACACCAAGCTGGAAAGGAGGGAGGCTACCATTGACTTCATATTTAAGTCATTATTTACGATTAAAGCTTAATGATGCTTTGCATCCTGGAATTAGAGAGAAAGAATTAAAGTTTTTAAATCCGTTACTAACAACCCAAAATAGTAATTCTCATATTCCAAAATCGGATGAGTTTCTGGTAGAAAAAATAAAAACAAAAGAAGGTTATCACTTATTTTTCTATCCGTTTGAAGGTCGTTTGGTACACGAAATTATGGCATCATTAATTGCCTACAGAATCAGTAAATTGAAACCAATTACATTTACAATTGCGATGAATGATTATGGTTTTGATTTATTGAGTGATCAAGAAATTCCTGTTTTTAAAGAAAATTTAGATCGTATATTGTCCAAAGAAAATCTCATGGAAGATGCCATAGCGAGTGTAAATGCTTCAGAAATGGCCAGTAGAAAGTTTCGTGATATTGCTGTAATTGCTGGTTTAGTTATCCAATCGCAACCTGGAGCAAGAAAAACAAATAAGAGTTTACAGTCTTCATCTGGTTTAATTTTTAGAGTTTTAGAAGATCATGAGCCTAATAATTTGTTATTACGACAAGCCTACACAGAAGTGTTTAATGAACAGCTAGAACAAGCACGCTTATTTGAAGCTTTCGATCGTATTTCGAAAAGTAAAATCATTTTAAAAGAGGCGAGAGGTTATACACCTTTAAGTTTCCCTATAAAAGTTGATAGTTTACGAGATACTATGAGTAATGAGAAACTAGCAGATCGTATTTTACGATTACAAAAACAACATTATAAACTGATTCAGTGAATATTTTAACAGAAGATATTGAGTTTTCCAATACTAAATTAACCTTAACAAATCAACGAGTTATCTATTGGAAAGACAAAGAAACATTAATTTTATCTGACATTCATATTGGAAAAACAGCACATTTTAGACAACATGGAATTGCTGTTGCAGACACTATTTTACATGAAGATTTAGAACGTTTATCAACCTTAATTACTCATTTTTCTCCGAAAAGAATTATTGTGGTTGGAGATTTATTTCACGCAAATTACAATTCGAATATCGAGATTTTTAAAGATTGGTTGCTTTCAATTGCACATATTGAAAAAGTTTTGATTAAAGGGAATCATGATAAAATGTCTGAAAAGAAAATACAAAAACTCGGTTTTGAAACCGTCTCTTTTTTACGAGAAAACGGACTTACTTTTCGTCATGATTTAGATGATGCAGTTGAAGGAGAATCTATAATCTGTGGTCATATGCATCCTGGAGTTCGTATAAAATTCAAAGGGAATCAGTATATAAAATTACCATGCTATTTGGTAAGTAAACATCAGTTGATTTTACCTGCATTTAGTTTATTTACAGGCTTAAACACAAAATTTGATCAAGATGAGAATAAAGCTTATGCATTTGATGAGCAACTCATTTTCAAAGTTTAAACTTTACTTTATTCCTGAATTAGTAAATCGTTGTCTTTCAGGACTATTATTAATTGTTTTTTTAATTTATTGATGTTCTTTTCCATATTATGTTCGTCTTTTATTTCAAATTGACCTTTCCATATCAATTCTCTTTCCTTATCTGGACAAATACAATATAAAGACGTTTCGAATACTAAAATGACATAATCTTCTTTCTTGCCCTTTTTTCTCATGTAATTGTATTGATTACCATAATAGTACTCTTCAAAAGTTTGATTACTTTTCATGTATTCATAAAGTAAGTTTGCTGTATGGTATCTTTTTTGTCTACCTACAATTTTTGTTACTAAAATTGCATCAAAATCATCTTCCAATAAATCTTTTTCAATTTGTTGAAATTTAGCTTTAGATATTTCTCTTTTTATGAAAGGTTCATCAAAAAAATCAAGACTTTTTTCAACAAATACACCTTCAATCTTTAAAGCTTTTTCTATAGTGTTTTCAGTAATTTGTCTTGATTCGGTATTTGTATTTAAGCTAATTATTAAGGCTTTATTAGCCTGAAAAAATCCTATATCTGGATTTTTATATTGCTGAACTAATTTACTACTAACACAACCAACGTTAATTAATAATATTAATCCTAAAGCAATTATTTTTTTCATATCAACCTGTGTTTTTTATTCGATAATTCTTTTTAATCCTAGAGCTATATTTCTTTCCAATACAGAAAAATCAAAATCATCGTCAGCATTAAAAATATCTCTCATTTCATTGAAAAGTAGTTGAATTTGATGTGGAGAGTAATTAAGATCTTGTAATGTGTTTTTTATTTTATGAATAGATTCATAATCATTATCAGAATTAAATTCTTGATACATTTTATTAAATATGGCTTCAGAAACTTTAGTTTTTATTAATGATAATTCACTTTCAGATTCGTTTAAATCCGCATTCATTGCATAAATGTAGAAGTAAGCTTTCAGTTCTTCATTATTCCAGTCTGTTTTTAATTGTAGTTTGGTGCTCATAATAATCTGTTTTATAGTTATAAAAGTATTTCACTTTGAGCTAATAAAATATGATATTGATCAGGCCAGCATTTCTGATGAATAATAAAGAAGTGTATAAAAAAAGACCTAACTCATAAAAAGTTAGGTCTCTTATAAAAGAACGGGTTTAATGAAAAAGAACAGAATAATTCTTTGAATTTCGTTATATAAAAGTATGTTGAACTACAAACATGTATATTGGCATACCTAAGGTTATATTAAAGGGAAATGTTATTGCTAAGGCCATGGGTAAATATAAACTCGGATTCGCTTTTGGTGCGGCAATTCTCATTGCTGCTGGAACTGCTATGTAAGAAGCACTTGAAGCTAAAATTGCAATTAAAAAACGATTACCAATTTCATCTAACCAAAAACCAGAAACATAAGCTACAAGGCATCCATTAATTAAAGGAATAACAAGCGCGAAGATTAATGCAAACCACCCCTTTTTAATTAATGCTCCTATTTTTTTACCGCTTGTTATTCCCATGTCTAATAAAAATACTGCTAGAAAACCTTTAAAAATATCTGTTGTAAAAGGTTTAATTCCTGCTGCTTGTGCATCGCTAGCAAAGTATCCGATTATTAAACTCCCTATAATAAGTAGTACACTTCCGTTGGTAACTGAATGTTTTACTAATTCAAGTAATTCTTTGGTTGATCTTTTACCGTTTGAAAACAATCGCATTAACAAAACACCTACAATAATCGAAGGTGCTTCCATTAATGCCATTACGGCTACCATGTGTCCACCATAACTTATTTTTTCCATATCAAGAAAACTTATTGCTGTAATAAAGGTTACAGCACTTACAGAACCATAAGCCGCTGCTATGGCTCCTGAGTTTTCTACTGAAAATTTTCTTTTTAAAATAAAGAACGTATAGAAAGGAGTAAGAATTGCTAATAAAACACCTATAATAAGGCTTGCATAAATTTCTGATGAAAAGTTACTATGTGCTAATTCTTGACCACCTTTAAATCCTATAGATAAAAGCAAATACAGCGAGATAAACTTTGATGAATTTTTAGGAATTTCTAAATCACTTTTTACTTGAGAAGCGAAGATTCCTAAAAAGAAAAATAATAATGCTGGATTTGTTAAATTATCTATTAACAAGTGAATGTCCATTTAGAATTGGTTTATTTATCTGTAAACTCTAAGTTTATTATTGCTTTTAATTTGATTTGTTTTCCATTTGCTTTAGCATAATCTACAGCTTCCATTAAATTAGCTTTCTCAATTTCTAACTCTTTAATTCGTTCATTATCAAAAACGGTCTCACTATTATGATTACCTTCTTGGATAATCAATCGGTTTAGTTTATGGTAATTGATTTTAGTATTGATAAAACTCTTAATTAAATCGTGTGTATGTACTGGAGAGAAAGTACCATCTACTAATTTTAAACTGTTTACTAAAGTTTTTGTTTCTATACTCATCTTTGTGCTTTTTTGATACCACAAATTTTATATTAATTTTTGATATATTATTATTTATTATATTTCATTTAAACATTAATTGTTTTTATGTATTAGTTTTAAACTGTTGAAATAATTGAGTTTAATGAGTCTTTATTTAATTCAATAAGATAAAATATTAACTTATATTTAAGTATATTTACATAAACTTAAAGTTATAGATGAGTTAATTTTGCTTCACAACTTAGATCCTATAATTGTATGAATTATACACTGCATCAATTAAAAGTTTTTTTAGAAATTGTAGATAAAAAGAGCATAACAAAAGCTGCAGAATCTTTATTTCTAACACAGCCTGCTGTTTCAATTCAACTTAGAAATTTTCAAGATCAATTTCCTATTCCGTTAACAGAAGTAGTAGGGAAGAAGCTCTATATTACAGATTTCGGTCAGGAAATTGCAGATACAGCCAAACAGATTCTTATCGAAGTTGAAACGATTAACCATAAAACTTATGCTTATCAAGGAAAACTTGCCGGACAATTAAGGTTAGCTGTGGTTTCTACTGGAAAATATGTAATGCCATACTATGTTACTGATTTTTTGCAACAACATCCTTCAATAGATTTTTCTATGGATGTAACGAATAAACAACGAGTTGTGACTAATCTTGAAAATAATGATGTTGATTTTGCTTTAGTTTCGGTATTACCAGCACATTTAAACTTAGAGAAAGTTCCTTTACTACGTAATAGTTTATACTTAGTTGGAAGTTCATCTAGAGTAGATAAAAAGATAAAAAAGAATAAAATTTTCACTGAAGGTCCGCTAATTTATCGTGAAAAAGGATCGGCAACACGAAATGCTATGGAGAATTTTATGGAAGCGAAGAAGCTGCAATCAGCAAAAAAGATAGAATTAACTTCTAATGAAGCTTTAAAACAAGCAGTTATAGCAGGAATGGGATATTCTATAATGCCATTAATAGGAATTAAAAATGCATTAATAAACAAAGAAATTTCTATTATTCCTTATAAAGGTTTGCCAATAGAAACAGAGTGGAACCTTGTGTGGAGAAAAGAAAAAAAGCTAACTCCAATTGCCAAAGCTTTCGTAGACTATATAACGCTGAATAAGAATTCAATTAAATCAAAATACTTTTCATGGATTGATGAGGCCATATAGTTTGGCTTTATCATTTGTGTAACATGATAATTATCATAGATAATCATTTACATTACAAGTAATTTTACTTGAAAATAGAATGTAAAATGATGAATATATTAATACCTACAGACTTTTCTAAAAACGCGAATGAAGCATTATTTTATGCGTTAAAAGTATTAAAAAATGAACCTTGTAAGTTTTATCTTTTACATACTTTTGAAGTAGAAATGCCAATTTTTCTTGGTAAAAATCATAAAGAAGAAGGTAAATTAAGATATGAAACCAAGCTTGCTGATGTAAATCAGCAACTTAACGAAACATTATTAAGTGTTTCTGTAATTTCTGATACATCTGATCATTCTTTTGAAACATTAGCATCAACTAATTCTTTAGTTGAATCGATACAAAAATCTATTAAAAAGTTTAAAATAGATTTAGTAATTATGGGAACAAAAGGTGCTAGTGGATTGAAAGAGATTTTTATAGGAAGTAATACTGTAAAGGTTATTAAATCGATACATGAAATTCCGTTATTGATTGTTCCTACAGAGATCAATGATTTTAATTTAAGTAAAATAGCTTTTGCAACAGCTTTTGATAAAAAGTATTCATCAAGATCAATAAACTACTTAAAAACTTACTGTGAATTACATAAAAGTAATTTAGAAATCATTCATGTAGATAATTTAAAAGAATTTACTGATGATGAAAATGAACATCGCAAAATACTTGAAGAGAATTTAAGCGGTATTAATTATTCAATTAACTTAATAACTAAGAATACATCCACAGAAAAAGATATTAGAGATTATTTGAACACAATTGATTACGATTTATTAATTATGATAAATTACAAGCACGACGATTTTTACAATTGGATGAATGAATCGGTGGTAAACAAAATGGGATATCACACAAAAATTCCTTTTTTGATATTGCCAGAATGATAGGAGATATCATTCAATATTTTCTATTTAACATAATATAAATTATAGTACAATTTTTTAAAGAGAAAATAATTCCACGAATTATAACGGTTTTTCATTAAACTTCTGATTATCAATTAAATATATTTCAAAGAGCGGATTATATGTGCATAAATGTATGCAAAAAGTTCTCTAAATGCAAATTTAAGGCATTTTAAAGGTGATTTAAGAAGCTATTGTGGATAGTCGAATGTGGTTCGACTGCGGATATATTTTAGTGGTTTTAATACCACCTCACGAATATAGATACCACTTTAGAAACAAAAAGAATTTTGTTTGGGTATCCGCTGGAGCAACCTCCCAAAAAAATTTTTTTCTTTCTAAAGCAGTATCAGAGGGTTGTTTGTTGGTTTTAAAGCCAAAAAAATATTTTTTTTTTTTAATAGGGAGAATCCCGTAAAACTCAATAAACATGAAAAAATCAAGACACACATGCTATTCATGTAAGAAAAAGAGGTACGAAGAATTCATGAAGTGCGTAGGAATTGCAGGATCTGGAAATAGATGGATTTGCAATAATTGCAAAAAGTCATACTACAATAATAGAGAATCAATGAAAAGTCGTTTCAGAAGTTGGATTGAAAATTAACCTACAGCACTGAAGTAAAATTGTCAACACCTGGAGCGGACAATTGTTTCCAAGAAAGAAATGTCAATATATAAAAAAAGCCTACTAAACAGTAGGCTTTTTTTTTGTTGTTACGAATGTGATTAAATTCCACCGCTACCACCTGTTCCGGGCAATGTATCTCCAGTTGAATTATGGATGATATAAGGAGTGTATTCTTCGGGGTGTCCGTCGGGATAACATAAACTTAAAATCTCTTTTTGATCGTTGAAGTCTAAGACATTGTATGTTTTATAATCTGTATCGTTTATTAAGATAATTCCCTCAAAAAACACATGCCAGTATTTACTTACAGCAATCTGTTTAACAGGTATGTTTATATCCTCGGTGAATTGATAACCTTGGAAATAGTAAGGAATATCATCGTTAAAACCATGAATATACGCAGTTGGTCTTGGGTAAGCCTGTCCCTGTATATTAGGAATTGCATCGGGTGTTAATTTAATACTTCCCAATAGTTGCTCATTAGTACTTAAAAAATCGGGTTTTAAAACATAATAGTTTGTTACAGGGTCTTTTTCTAATGGTAACAGAACCGATACAGGTTTTGTATCGTATTCTTTATTATTTAATATAATTCTTGACATAGTAAAATATTTTAAAAGATGCCTAAGAACCTTTTTCGCTTTTTAGGTCTAATAGTATCGTTTTGTTGTTTGATTTGACTTTCCAAACTTGGGTCTAAATTGAAGTCCAAGTTTCCGTTTTTGTTTTTGAGTTTACGGATATATGTTTGAAACTCATTAGTTATCACTGTTTTCTCAACTTTAATAGCTTCAACTATTGCGGGTCTAAGTAATTCAATAGTTTGTTTGTTAGAATGAATACTTGATTTATAACCAATGTAACCACCTATTGCAACAGATATTAAAACTATGATTAAGTTTTCAGCAAGGTTTTTAAAGTTCATTTTTATCTTGTTTTTTGCGTTTGTAATTAGACCACGCGTAACGTAAGAGCTCAGCTAGTATAGCAACTAATAAACTAATTACTTTTGGCATTGGGTCATCAATGGTGCTTTGTGTATACCCGAAAAGTATCGAACACATAGCGAATGAATATTGTTTCATATATTTATGGAAATTTTAAAAGGATTAGAAATGATTTTATTTATAAGTGGATTAGAGTTAATGATTTTAGGAGTAACAACTTTTATAACATGCTGTTTTGTATGTTATAAAATAGGAGTTAAAATCGGAAAAAATCAAAGAACAAAAGGATAGTTCTTTTTAACCACATCTACCTCATAAGATGTTAATTCAGATTTAAGCCACTGAGTTAGATTTAATTGAGTGGCTCCGGGTAAATCTGTTCCAGAACCTAAAACATCGATGTAACCTCGAGTTCCAAATACGTTATAGACCTGTCTATAACTATCCTCATCAAGAACAGAAAAAACAGACTCAATTGTATTAAAATCGGTACCAATACTTCCCATAGCAACGTGTAGTTCATCAGCATACTTTGAAGCCTGTAAATCAGTTAAAGGATTAGTAGAAGATACAGGAGCAAAAGAAGAATACTTTCCTTTAAAATAAAAATAAAGCGATATAAAAATAAACGCAAGTAATGCAAGGATAATTTTGACAGTTTTAGACATAATATTGTTAGTATTATGGAGAGAAGAAACAAAGCTGTTAATGTTATTATAATGCACACTGTTATTAGTCTATATACTTTGTCTGCTTCCCTCCTTTTCATTTTTTTATTTCTTTTTGAATTTGTTATATAAAAACTTACCTACTTGCCAAACAGTTGTAGCTATAGTTAGAAAAACAGCTACAGTTGCCCAAAAGTCAACTTTTTGCCAGCCTATAGATTCACCTTTTTTTTTTTCGTAAGTCACGTGAATTTCTCCGCTTGCAAGTTGTGGTCTTGTATCCATATGAATGAAATTACCCGCATGATCTTCGTAAATTCTGATGAATCCGATACCTAACTGACGGAGTTGCTTGTAAAGGTCGTTTTTACTATTTGTAGCTTCAATGATTAAATCCACAAGCCCCTCTCCGTTCAAGTCCCAAGCCATTCCATAAGTGTGGCGAGATGTACCGGGTCTTTTTTTGTAGAATTCCCATTCCATTGATCTGAACGTACTGCCTAATCTTATAGGTTTACCAAGTGCGTCTCTAATCAATTGCGCAGCTTTTGGCAAGATTGGGTCAATAGGTATTTTTGTGAATTCAGGTTTTTCGAAACCTCTTACGAATGAAGCTTTAACAACTTCTTGTAATGTGAAGTTTTTAGATAAATCTCTTTTAACTACTCCGTCATATGGTAAAGGCAAATAAATTTCGTGCCATTCTACATTATTCGGTATCTCCTGTCTGAATAGTGGTTGTATCGGGTTCATTTTCTTTAGTTTCTTGTGGTTTAACTTCTACTTTTGGAGTACTCCAAATCTGTTTTCTTTCCTCGTTAAACATTTTAAAAGAAGAATTAAAAGCTTCTAATGTTTTTGAGGCTTTTTCCAACCCGTCTAAAAAATTTATGACGGGTTGGATGATTGAGCCTAGTTTTTTGAATATGCTTGTCATTACTTTAAAGCTTTAATAATTCGGTTAAAACTTCCACCGCCTTTAGTTGAGCAGTCGATAAACATATTTAATTTTGGCACTAAAGCTGTTTTACTATCAATACAAAAATCGATGTACTCTACAACTGTGTTACCTGTGTTATGGTAGAATATCTCAATAAACAACATGATATGCTTCTTACCATTTTTTTCACCTGTGTAGCGCAATGATGATGAATTTTCAATTCCTGAAAAAGTGATTTTTCCAGCCTTTTTAGAGATGTTGAAACCATTGATCCAAAACTTATTTCTATTAACTTGTTTTGTTGAATCAGATTTAGGCTGACGGGCTAAATAGTCATAAGACTCTTTAGTATAACCAAATTGAGCACCTGAATAATACTTTCCGTTATAAGTTAAAGCTCTACCATAAGAGTCTTTTCTTGGGTTTCCGTTTGAATACGTGTCTTTATCGTAATCTTTGTTATAATTTTTTGACATAATTACCAAGGTTTAGAGTTTTTACTTCCTTTTGGTTTTAACAACCAATAGATTAAATAAATTAGTAAGGCTAATGGTAAGATCGCTATAGCCCAGTAAGGAATACCGTAGATTTCTTTTTTCAAGAAGTCCCAAATTTTTATGAAATATTGTTTCATGATTTTAATGTTGTTATGTTGTTATTTTTTCTTTTTTAGGGTTTTATATAAGAGGATTGGAAATAATACTACAGTTAACAAAAACAGTAGAACGTGAACTAAAATCTCTTTTACAGACCAATGTTTCGGACTTGGATAAATTGGACTTCCTTGTTCTCCTGTTAAGTCGTTTGAATCTGTTGTCGAATCAGTATCAGTATTAGAACCTGAATTACTAGAATCGTCATTTTTAGGAACTGGACTACCTTTACGTGCGTGAATGGTTACTAAAGGTGTAGGGTTACTTCTAACTAAACCACCTCTAAAACCTGATCTAGCATCTACAAAAGTGTTTTTAATACTGATATCGAATACACTTTCTAAAGCTGATAAAATGCGTTGTTTAGCATTTTTAAAGATTCCCATTGAGACGTATTCACCGTCCTTAGTACAACCACTAGCGCCGTCTCCTGTTAACTTACGATTGTATTCACCTGCAGAGAATGTTATCAATAATTTGTTAGCAGTATCTTCAACAGTTTTTAAACTAGCATTTGTTGCGATTAAATGATCTAGTTTAGATTCTCTGATTTTTTCAGCTACGAAAGCTGTAGTTTCTTGCTGGGCTTTTTCAGGCGGAAAACTTGCGTTAATGCAGTTAAAATCAACACCAAGAAAATTTAAAGCACCACCAAGTAAGTCACCTACTACTGGTATAGAACCAACAGCGTTTTGAGCAAAGTTGGAAACAGCACTACCACCGCCCGAAGCATAACCACTAGAGGTAAGTATATGATCTGTATCAAAAGCCGAGATTGATGTATTTACTAATGGATATGAAAGCATATTATTTGAAGTTTAAAGTGTAGTAGTCTAAATCAGTTGTGCGTCCGTCTTTTTCTAGAACCACAGAAGAAGCACCTCTAACGTCTAATAGTAAAACATTACCAACGCCGTATGTAATATTTTTTACTTCTGTAACACCCTCATTGAAATAAGACTGAACGGAAGTGATACCAAAACGATCAACAGAAAAAGCTTTTAGATTATCGCTTGTATGCTCAATTAACTGACCATTGATAATGAAATTAATTTGATCGGGAATGTCTTGTGGTTTAAATGCTAGAAACTGAACGTTTGATAAATCAACATTTAGTCTATCATCTTTTTTCTCCCATACACTATTAGTAAAAGTGTAAAAGCCTGTAGCGACAGAACGACCTCCTTTAAACTCTACAAAGGAATTATCGTGTTTTTTTAAGTTTGAAATAGTGATAGTTAAGTCATCACCTTTTTCTAAGTTAATCTCGCCGTTAACACCTAAAGAAATTATAGCAGATTTTAGAGCTAAAGCTTCAGGAGACATCTGCCCAGTAGTGTGCATGTGAGTTTCATAACTTCTAGCAGTGACTGGAATATCTAAGAAAGCGATTTTTCCGGTTCTAGGATGATTAAAAGGAACACGTGAAGAAGATAAGGCTTCAATTTTCTTTTGAGATTCTAAAACCAAACCAACAGAAAGATTATTGATGTAAGTAACAGTTTGCCCGTTTTTCTTTCTATAATCAACTTTAATTTTAGCTTCGGGAGAAACATTAGTTAAAATCATTGATGCTGGATTGTCGTTTTCAGTCAGCTTGATTTTCTTTTGTGTTAATCCTGATAAATCGAATTTTAATGACATTTTGAATTGTATTTAATTATTAATTTTGATACAATTCTACGAGCATATTACACTAAACTTCTCGCAATGTGCAATGGTCGATTTATTTGTTTTACAGGTGGTAATTATTTAACATTATTTGTCCAAAAAGCTTGATTTCCATAGTTAATTTTTACCTGTTCGAATGTTGGTTGATCTAATATTTCAATTTTTGGAATAGATACAGGTTTTGTATCGGGGATATATTTTTCAGCTCTAACAAAAGATTTTTCTTGAAATGTTTTAGGCTTATTATTTCCGTTTTGGAATTGATAGAAGCTTTTTAAGTCAGACCAAAGATTTTTATATTTTTCTGATATGATTTTGAAAGATTTGCCCGAGAAAAAACTAAAAAAGTCCTCCTTTAAAACTTGTTTTAATTTCCCTGAGTTTACAAGGTGCACAACATGATCGAAAAGCGGTTCGCCCTCTGCATATTTAGGATAGTCTAGGTTTTTGGCTTCATCAGAACAACCCCAAAGTTTACCAAGTATTGGACGTTTACCAAATTCAAGTTTAGTCATGTACTTGATTATGTATGTAGTTACATTCTTAATCTTACGACCTTTTTTATCTGTTTTTAAAGAATGTACGTCTGTAGTATTTGGGTTTCTATTTCCGTGAATTTGTTGGTAAGTATCTAAATAGCCAAGTTTGTCTAGTTGTTTATTCCATAGCTTTCTATGCACAGTCCAATCAATCCATTTATCGACTAATAAGTGAAAATGTATATTTCCATTCTTTTGTGCTTCTGCTTTCCACACGTAATATTTTACACCGTAAGTCTTTTGTAAATTCTCTATGTATCGTGTTTGTAGTCTTTTGATTTGTTTATCTGAGTGTATTTGTGTTGTTGGTAGCGTAAGTGTTACAAAAGCAACATATTGACCAGACTTGTAGTGAACGTCTTTTTGTCTTGAAAATATAACTGTATTGATTATGTTTTCGCAAACCTTTTTACAAGCCTTTTTTTGATTATTGGAAAGTGTACCAAGTTCTTTAATCGTTTTACCTCTTTTACTTAAAATTTGGCGATGTAAGTCGTGTTTAAACTTAATACGATCTAAGTCATGTAAAAAGTTTTGTGTTGGCTGATACTTCTTAATAATATCGTTGAATGGTGTTTTTTGATTCTGTTTTAATACAGAAGTATCACCATTTCGGTTGAAATCAAGATAGCTTACATCAAAGTATTGAGATATTCCTCCATTTTTAATGGAAAATGTACAGGGTGCGTTCATTTTAGGGAAATGAGAAACTGAGTCTCCGCGTGCGCTCCGCTCAGTTTTTCGACACAACCGTTATGTTTTGCCAAGCCAATAAATAAAACCCCGTTATACGGGCTTTTTTAGGCTCGTATAACGGAGTTAATCAAATTTTAGGGTTAATACATTGGTTGATCTAGACGGAGTATTTAAAGACTTCTTTTGCTCTTTTAAACTAATAGCACGGTATATAGTGCTAACACTGCAAAAAAGATACTCATCAGCGATATAGTGATAAGCATCAGTGAAAGTATAAATACTGTTGTTTGGGTTTTTTAAAAGCTCATCGACTTTCTCCAATATGAATTGTCGACGAGCTTGTAAATTAACCTGATCTTTAGCGTAACCCATACACGTAAGTTCTAGGGTTCATAAACTCAATTACGCCGTCGAATAGTTCAACTTCTGAGTAATGATCGTCCAATGATCTAACATGTAGATAAATGTTTTTAGATGGTAGTCCGTTAATAGATTTAACGAATCTTTGACCCTCTTCTAAGGTGTACAATGGTTGTGGTGATGTAGTTTGCATAACTTTAAATGTTATGCTCTAAGAGATATCTTTAAGTGGTTTAAGATGTTTAACAGGTTTATTTTTATAGGAAAGATCGGTAACAACGTCTTTAAATATCTCATCATATTTTTCGTAAAAAATATAAATCATTTGTAAGTAAGAATTAATTCTATTTACATGAAAATAATCTTTTTGCTTTTTAAAATAGTTATTCATTTCAAGAGCTGAATCTTCAATATGGTTTAAAATATTAAAGAATCCATTAAGCTTCATTGATTGCCAACCGTCACCATAATCACGAGACCATTTTTCTATAAGGTCTAAAAAACCGTCAAGTTTACGTTTGATCTGATTAGATTCATAAGGCTTAATGGTAAAAGAGTTATTTAAATATGTTGAATAAAGGAATACATGTATATCGTAACACAATCGTATTGTGTCCGAAACATAAGTATTAAAATTTCTTACGAAATCCTGTGCTTTTCTCCTACTCTTAAAATACAAAATCTTTCGATCATGCAAATAGACAGAGTATTTGTATGGGGATTCAATCCCGTTTTTCACAGCATTAACGGGTAATTGTAACTTTCTCATTATCAAATATGAGAAAAACCGAAATAAACCAATTTTTAAGTTAAGTTAAAAATCTCATGCAAATAGAACTTTTTTTGTCTCTTTTTTTCTGTAACCCGCATTTTTATTGGGTTTTATATTTTGCATACTATAAATTATAGAACAAATTATATATTCAAGCAAAACGGCGAATACCACGTATTTGATATAATATCAGATATAACTACGCGCCAGCGTATTATATCGACAGATATTATGTTAAAGCCGTTTTGCGACACGCCTGCCACATTAGTAGCTATAATATAATACTATGTAAAATATCCCAGAATATTCTCGTTTCTATATAAACTGTATTACTTGGGTCATTAAACATTTATTTTTGGCATTTACGAGAATTTAATATTCTGTGCAATGTTTCGTAATTTTCAAAATACGAGATTCTCAGAATCGTTCACAATAAACATTCGAACTATATTTGTAACTATAATTAGCCATTATGTAAAATTGCCTCTTGCCAAAATCGCTCGTATTGTTTTTAAAAAATTAAATGCTTTATGGCATTTATTTTTAAACTCAATTTGCCAACGCTTGGCCACACCAAAAAAAGCTAAACCTTTTGCTCTTAATTATAATTCTCGTATTCGAGGAAAATCCCGTAAAATTTTTTTCTACGACATTTTCGTAAACTTGTCACAAGAGTATAAAATTTTCCCTGGCTCAAATCCACGCTCTAAAATTTCTATACACTTGTTCACTATAGAACTATAATTAAACATTTTTAGAGTTTGCATATCTTTTTGTCTTGATACAAAAAGAAACAAAAAAATCAAGGCTGCATAAAACTTTGGAAACAATCACGGTTCAATCGCTATATTTTAGAAAACATTGTAACTCATTAAGATTGCTTTGAACTAGCTTTAAATTCTATAAATATTAAGAATATGTATTGCTAGCCCTCTAAAATATGTACGCTGATTCACCTATTGTTTTGACCAAAGTTTTCTGAGGCCGTTTTAAACATTTATTTTCTATTTTACATAATGTTGTTAAAATTATTTAACTAACATCAATGTTTGGATTCAAGAAATCTAAAGAATTACTAGTTGGTATTTCAGACCAAACAGCAGTAATCTTATTTTTAAAACATTCCTCACGTATTTCATCTCCAAAATAACGCTGTATCTTATTTAAAGATTCTTTACTCGGTCGTACTCTTCTCCAATGATGAAAAAAGGGCTTATCTCCTTCTCTATCGTATTTTTTATCTCTTGTTTTTGTATTTCTTAATGCTTCTATAATTTGGTTCTCAGTTACATTATCAACATCTTCTCCCTCTAAAGACTCTATTTTGTCTTTTAGAGTAATGAAAAAATCTTTATTCGAATAAATTCCTTCTTCTTTTAGGGTATCACTAATCAACTTATAAGCTTCATTTGGAATAAATTCAGATATTTTACCTTTTGATAAATTAAGATTCCAAGCCGAATTTCTTCCTGAAAACCCGATAATCATTGTTTTACTATTTCCGAAATAAATACATCTTACATTTAGTTCTTTAAATATAAAATGAAAAAGAATAGAATTATTTTCTTCTTTTTCAGATAAAACATCTAAATTATTAATCGCTTCAATTTCGATATAAACCATTTATTGTGTTTTTTAAGTGTCTAAACCTATAAATTTTAGTTATAATTTAAAACCAACTCCTTCCCTACTATTTGCGTTTGAAGTTTATTCTAAATCAGATTTTAATAAATAAATTCTTTCTTTCATATTATATAATTAACTGAACATTTTGTTATTCCAAACTTCTGTATCTGAATCAGGAACAGCCATTACCAATATTTTTCTAGGTCGTGTTATTCCTACATAAACTATCCTTAATTCTTCTTTACAATTGTTTGGTAAAGCATTAAAATCAGGTGCATTTATAATATTCACATAATTTCTAATCGCTCTTTTACCAAGAAGTAATAATACAGCTTCGAAAGTTTTTCCTTTTACCGAGTGAACTGTACCATAATAAAAAGGATGCATACTATCTGAATTTAAATTACTCGCATAATAGTCGTCTATTAAAACATCTCCATTTTCTGAATTAATATTTAATGCTATCTCAATATCTTTTATTTTTTTGTTGGACTCATCAATCCATTGATTAAACGTTTTACCATTAGTTTCAGAAAGCTTATTAATAAAATTAAAGACATTATCTCTATGTTTCATAAACCCATTACGCTCAATTTGAGTCTTTATAAAATCATCTGTACAATAAAAATTAGGATTTGTTTTTCTAAATAAAGCTTCAAAATATCCTTTTTCTAAAAGTCTATAACCTTTAAAAAAATCTTGATTGTCTATTAAATGTTTTCCTAAAATGATATTTCTAACGTGATATTGTTTGTCTATCCACGGGATATTTTCATAAGATGAAATATCAAGGTTTAACCCTAAATATTTGGAGCTACTTTTACCTCTATATAATACTGCCACATTTTCCTTATTAATTTCGATATCATTCTCTCTACACAATTGTAAGAACCCTGATAAAATAGTATCAAAACTGGCTTTACTTTCTTCTCTACTTATTATTGTTGGATCTTTTTTAGTTGCTTTCTTCGGTAGCTTATATCCTATTACCTGAGGTGCCAAATCATAATCAGCTACTTCCTCGTTTACAGCTTTGGATTTGTCAAATGATGATAGATTTTTTGTAAAATCACAAATAGCTTGAGAACTTCTTCGGTTTTCGTCAAGGAGAATACTTTCCCATTCATCAAACTTTTTATCAAATAATTCAGGTTTAGCATCATTCCATTCAAAGATAGATTGGTCTCTATCTCCAATGAGCATTATGTTATTAGTACCTGAATTCTTTAATATATCAAGAATTCTCATTTGAATCTCATTAGTATCTTGTGCTTCATCAATTATAAAATATTCAAAAAGATTGGCAACATTAGATGCAATAAGAGGGTATTTTTCTAATATTTTTAAAGAGATGTAATTAGCATCTGATTGATTCGCATAGCCCTTAGAGAAAAAATTCCATTTAGAATTAATTATATTTTTAATATTTCCATTCAGTTTACCAGCTTTAGTATAATAATTCCATATAAAATGAAATGCTTGATGTGGAGCAAGTCGAATTAGTTCATCATTTATATTGAAGCTTGTTTTATCAAAATATTGACTATAATCTGTAGCGAATAATTTGTGTGACCAATTGGAATGAGGTTCACCAACAAGCACTGGGCGAATTGAGCATTTCATAATCAAATGACCAAATGGAAGAAATATATATGTATTAATAAAACTATCTATAGTTCCTATAAAATGAGGGTGCTTTAAAGGAACATATATACCAAAATCATCTCTAAGTTTCTCTTCGATTTCAGAGCAAGCCACATTAGTAAAAGAAATTGCAGCAATTCCTTTTCTCTTAAATTCGTTTTCATATAATAATTTAGAAATTCGGGCAGATACAGAATAAGTTTTACCACTTCCAGGACAAGCTTTTACTACAACTGTTCCTTGGTTATAATTTAATATTTCTTTTTGCTTCTCAGATAAATGCTCGTACATTATTCTCTATTTATTACCCAACGAATTGAATTTTGAATATAGTCAGGAATTATAAATCTATCTCTAAATATTTCTTTGGATTCAAGAATTAAGCTTAGATTTTGAGCAAATTCAGACTTATCCTTATTAGATTTTAATTTTTCCAATAAATCAATGGCTTTATTATGTAAACTTTCTTCAGAATCAATGAAAATGGTTTTTGGATGCATTCTCTTATAAACACCTAACATAATCTTAGAATTATCAGAACCTACTACCATCAATTCATATTCAAATGTATTTTCAGCTAAAACAACTTTCAAGTTGGCTCCTGTTAATTCGTTTACTTTAAAAGCTCTATCTGATATCTTGTCAAACATTATATTTAGCACTTCTTTAATATAGTCAGATTCTACTTCGTAACCTTGAATTACTAAATCTACATTATTATCAAAGTTTATAATTCGATTATTTGTATCAATAATATTTAATTCTTTAAGTTTTTCAAATATTAGTTTAGCCTTAGATTTATCTATGTTCTGCTCTTCATTAAGAAAATGTTTTGGAGCGATTAGCCCCTTATCATTATCTGTTATTATTGAACAAAAAGCTGATAAGCGTTTACTAGCATCTTCAGAATTATAAAGTTTAGCAAATGGTTCGAATGCAACTCCATTTATATTGATTAATTCAATTCCATTTTTATCTAAATTAAATTCTTCACCCATTATTTCTGCAAATACGGGAAGTAATAATGCTTCTGAGATTCCCTCAACCATAATTGTCCCATTTGAGAAAAAGAGTTGAGATTTGGTAACATCTAGAAACTTCCTCAAATAATTTTTATTATTAGAACTTAACTCTGATTTTTTCAATGCAAAATTGCTAATTAAATCGTCTTGTTTTTGTAAGACTAATAAATTATCTAAATCTGATTTTGCAGTTATAGTAGGAGAATGAGAAGTAACGAATATTTGTACTCCTAAATCCTTTAAACTACTTAAGTAATTAAAGAATGAATTCTGTTTTTGAGGATGTAAATGAGCTTCTGGCTCTTCTATTAAAAGGGCATAATAATGTTCTATTTGTTCAGCTCTTCTGTTTTTTAAATCTCCTAGTACCGATGAGGCTAGAATCAGATTATTTTCTCCTAAACCATTTTGACTAATGTCAAAGTACTTTTGTTGAGTAAAATCTCCATTTAACAGTTCCTCTTCATAAACGGGTTTTCTAGTTAAAACCCCTTTGACTATATTATCATATTTGTATTCTAATAATTTTAAATGTACTCTAGATTCTTTCTTTCTTATATCAGCTTTTTCTAAATGTTCATTTACAAAACTTTCCCCTGTTTTTACTACTCCTGTCCAATCTCTATCTTGGATAACATCTTGAAGAGTATTTGCTAGTTGATTTTTTTTATCAATATTCAACTCAACCTCTTCATTTTCACCTGCTTCATTGATTTTTTCATATTTAGTCATTTCTTTAAATAGGGAAGTTACTTTATTACCTTTGGCATATGGTCTTAATTCTAACTCAGCATTTCTTAAAGGCTCTAAATAAGAATAAAATAAAAGTTGGGCTTCTTCTGGTTTTATTCTTTGACCAGGATTTTGTCCTCCCCAAATATCCCATCTTAACACCAAATTCCCCTTAGGATTAGTCTCCAAAGAATATCTAGCTTGTATTTGTAAGTTAACATCTGTTGGATCATCTGGATTTTGCCAAAGTAAACTTTGAAAATACTCTCGGTCTTGAGGCGTTTCTATTTTAAATACCAAACCAAATTCAATTGGTTCTAAAGGTGAGTTTATCTCATTGACATTAATATGAAAGTCTTCGTCATTTTTAATACCAATATCTTTCCATTGCTTACCAATACTTAAACAAATACGAAGAGCATCTATAATTGCTGATTTACCTGCATTATTTTCTCCTATTATAATATTTACACTACTATTGAAATTAAGGTTTAATTCTTTAATTCCCCTAAAATTTTTAATGTTGAGTTTTTCTAAAAACATAAATTAATTAGATAATTCTTTAGTTATAATATTTGGCCAGAATTTTATAGATAGGAAGAGGTCTATAATTCCATCACAATATAAAGAATTTTAACAAGTAACTTTCTACGGAATTCCGTAATTAATTGAAAATTAGAGAGAATATTCCCATTCCATACACATTGCCATTTCACTCCTATCGTCGTTTCAGGCAAAGCGTATTCCATTACATTTTTTAAGAAGCTTTTAGAAAGAAAAAAACAAATAACGTTTGTAGTATAGAGTTACGCTTTTTACCAAAGCAAAGTTACATAACGCAAAACATTATAGTGCATTTTTGTGAGATAAGAAATAAGTAGCAATACTTTATATTTAAAATATCTGTGACTTATTTCTTTTTTGGCTTCTTCTTCATGGAAACTTTGAAATCATCCACAGTACCATGCAATTTTAAATTCAAGTATTTTACTTTCTTGTTAGGATCAACTTCTATAATTTCATCTTCTTCTGTTTTATTTCCACTATTTTTTTTGTTTTTAAACAGTTTATACCAAACAGCTTTCCTAACAGTTTTCCAAGGAATTCTAATATAATATTCAATATTGTTATTCAAATCTTGTGTTCCAGACAATTCCATATGTCCTAATGTAGATTCAATCGTCATATTAGGGATATTTATGCGTCCGTTATTTATATCAATATGATTTTGAATGGTATCAAACTTGATATTATTCAGGTTTTTATCTCCCATATAACTAGACAATAATTTCATAGGTTCATAATTCAATAATTTCCCATTAAGAACTTTTACATCCATATGAACTTCAGATTGATCTAAATCTGGTACTAAATCAGGATATACTCTAATTTTTCCATTTATAGTAGTAGAAACATGTCCTTTTAAATTATCTGAAACCAAATGATCTTGTCCGAAATTTTCAAACTTAAATAAGAACTTATCCAAATCAATATTAGTAGCTTTTATATTAGGTTTCATATAAATTTTCTTCGGATTACTACCGTTAAAATAACCTGACATTTTTAAATTTCCACCAGCCGCATTCATGTGTAAAGTATCTACATAAATGTAATGGTTTTGAGTTGTACGTAAACTTGCTTTTATATCTTCTAAATGAATTCTTTGATACATAAAATAATCTACATCAACATCAAATTTCATATCTGTAAATGGTAGTTCATACAAATTAAAAGCATCTGCATGTGCTGCAACATCTGCTGTTTTTGATTTTATAGTTATGGTCGCTTTCTCTGATGTTTCATCAGGAGGAAATAGTTGGTCATAATCAACATAATTTGCCTTGAAACTAAGGTAATTGTCTCTTTTTCTAATTTCCTCATTATCTCCTAAATAATAGTTCAAGCCAATATTAAAAGAAGTTCTACCAATTTTACCTATAAAATCTTTTACTACAAGATGATCATCTTCATAATGGAAATCACCCGTAAATCGTTCAAATCGTAATGGATGTACATGCATTTTAGTGTTTAGCTTGTCCAATTCTAAATCTATAGAATGTAATTTAGATGCTTTATAATGCATGCTAGAATTTACATGTAATGCCAATTTTTCAAATTCTTCATGTCTATATTCTTCAGGAACATAATTTTCACCTTGATAAGAGAAAATGTCTTCCAATCGCAATAAATCAGAAGTTAAAGTAATATCTAAATCCACATCACCATTCAATTCTTTTTGCAGCCAAAAACCATAGTTATGTGCAAGTCCGTTAAAATGGAAATCAGAATCATCGATAAAACCTGTAAAATCTTTGATTCTAAGATCTTCATCATCGATTAATACATCTACATGAAAATCGTGTAATTTATGAGGATAATGTTTTAATTGTGCATTTAAACTATCTACAAAAAACTCTCCTTTAGGTAAATATTTACTTTCAGTAAAAGCCTTTGCTGAGGATTTAAATGAAAATCCAGCAGTTAAATCTTTAATTTGCTCATCGATACCAGTTTTTACACTATCAGTAGCAGAAAATTGTGTAAGTTCAGCAATATCTAACAGCTTCGATTGAATATCTAAATGAGTAACGACTAATGTATCTGTATGATGAACAATAGCAGGAAGATCTGATACATATCCAATTACTGAAATATCTGATTTTCCTAAAAGCATATCAAACTCATTAATTGTCGCTTTTTTTCCATTCATTACGATATGTGCATTCAGCTTTTTTAATGGTGCAGGAAGATCTTCGGAAGTTAAACTTAGGCTATCAATTTTTAACTCACTATAATACGCTTGATTCAATTTACTGAGCGCTTGTTCTGGATTATCAAGATCTACAATATCATGAAAATTCATTTTTAATGAAACCTTTCCTGATGTAATATCTGCTTGATTTAAATTCAAGAAATCCGTTACAAATTCAAGATTGAAATCTGCATTCAATCGCATATCTATTTCTGGTTCATCAAAATTATTGATCACAACATTTCCTAAAAATTTTCCTTTTCCAAGTTTGGCGGTCATATCTTCTAATGAAAATGTTGTTGTACGAGAACTTCGTTCATTTCCATTTGTAAAATGTCCTTTAAAGCCAATGTTTTTGACTCGCTTACCTTTGTTAGGATTTTCTAAAAAAGCTTCACTTACACCAAAATTAACATCAAAAAAAGGAACTTGCTGATTTAATGTAGGTCCTTTAACTATTGCATTAAAATAGATTTTTCCTGCATTTTTATAACGTTCTAAAACTGGGATAAGATCCTCTGGAGCAAAAGCGATAAGCATATCAAAATTTGGCTTCGCTCCTTTTATTTTAAAATCAAGATCAAAATCGTTTTTGGTATCTACTATTCCTTCTAACTCAAAATCACCATGTTCCATAGTAACTCCAGAAGGTTCGATAGTAAGTAATCCGGTATTTTTATCAAGACTAATATCTGTATGAAGATCAAAGTGTTTGTGTTTTACATACGTAGTGTCACCATTACTAATTAAATTCATTTCAAACTTCGTATCAATATGTCCTGAAATAACTTCATTATCAATATTGAAACCACCATCTGCATCGTAAATAAATGTTTCTAAGTCTGTGTTTTGACCTTCGTCTTTTTTATGGATATCTAAATTATGTAATTTAACTTTTTGAAGTTTAAAATCTATTGGCTCATCACTTTTTGTTTCATCAAAAGATTTTAATGCATTTAAAAGATTTAGACTTTTATCTTTATGAATTACAATATCAAAAAAACCTTCTTCTACTGTTAATGATTTAATGGTATAATCTCCTTTTAAAATATCCCATAAATTAAATCCTACGTAGATGTCTTTAACATCCAGAATAACAGGTGAATTATCCTTTTTAGTTTCATTTATTTTTAGATCGTCTACTTTAAAAGAAATATTTGGAAAATTATTAAAAAGTGATAAATGTGTTTCTCCTATAGTTATAAAACCTTTATGGGTTTTGTTAAGATCAGCGATATGATCTTTGATAATACTGTTATGTTTTGTATTGATATATATTACCGTAGCACTCAGTAATAATAATGGTAAAAGTATTACACAAGCAATAAATCGCAACCAAAATTTTCTTTTTTTAAAGACTTTAAATTTCATAATACTTATGATTATAACAGTAGTATAAGCTTTTTGTTAAATATTAAAACTAAAAATAATAACTAAAATTTTATTCAGCCATTTTTTAACTTTTTCTAAATAATCTTTTTGAATATTTGTGGTAAATCGTATTTGATATTTTAGCGTCATTCCGAATTTATTTCGGAATCTCATAATTTTAATAAATTAGGGTTTATGATGAGAACCTGAAACAAGTTCAGGTTGACGTTTGTTTATTATTATATATTATGAATAAGCATTATAATATTCAAGATATTGAAAATATTACTAGAAAAATTCTTAAAAAAGTTAAAGCTATAAAGTATGCATTGTCCTTCCCTCCTACGTTGATCTGGATTATTAAACAACATATATTCTCACTCTCTTCTTTTTTAAACGAGAATTATTCAGTTTTTCAGCTAAGTCATTAGCAATAGTTAACGGAACAGAAATAAAAGCACAGTCTTGTTTTAATTCTATAACACCTAATTGATCTTTATTTAAATTTCCTTGTTTAAAGAAAAGTCCAGCAATATCTCCTTTTGATATTTTATCTTTTCGTCCACCTGAAATAAATAAAGTTGTCCAAAATTGAGGTTTCCACACAGCTTTTTTAGAAATATCTATAGCTTCTGTTTTCTTTATGAATTCTGGTAAAAATTCTTTTTCCGATTGCAATACATAAGCTACACCTTCAGCATTTACTCTTGCCGTTCTACCATTTCTATGCGTAAACTCCTCAATTGCTCTAGGAAGTTCGTAATGAATAATAAATTTCAGTTCTGGAATATCGATACCTCTGGCAGCCAAATCAGTAGCAACTAATAATTGAGAAGTTCCGTTTCTAAATTTAATTAAAGAACGTTCACGATCTCTTTGCTCCATTCCTCCGGAAAAACAAGTATGACTAATCTTACTTTTCTTTAAAATATCACTAACCTTAGCAATACTATCTTTAAAGTTAAAAAAGATAATTCCTGGTTTATTTCCTATGTGTAATAGCAAATCAACCAAGGTTTGTGTTTTGTCTTCTTTATTAGAAATAACTGTTTTTATCTCTAATTTTGAAGCTTTTTTATGTTGCAAGTAATTAATGATCTCAGGTTTATCTAAACCTACAAAATCAGGAATTTCAACACCTTGAGTAGCAGAAGTTAGTATTCGTTTATTGAGATTAGGAATTTGATTTATAATTCCTCTCATTTCATACTCAAACCCAACCTCTAAAGATTTATCAAACTCATCTAAAACTATGGTTTTTATACTATCCTTAGGAAAACGATCACTACTAAAATGATCTGCAATTCTTCCTGGTGTTCCTATTAAAATAGCGGGTAAATGTTTTAATTCAGCTTTATCTTTAGCCATTGGTCTTCCTCCATAAACAGCATTTATTTTAAATCCAGATCCCATATTTCTAGCTACTTGCTCTATTTGTATGGCTAATTCACGTGAAGGCACTAAAACCAAAGCTTGGATCTCTGAATTATTAGGATCTAACGTTTTTAGTAATGGTAATAAAAAAGCCAATGTTTTCCCTGTTCCTGTTGGAGAAAGTAGAATCGTGTTTGTTGCTTTTTCAATAACAGTTACAGCTTCTTTTTGCATTGGATTTAACTCATTGATATTCAATTTAGCTAAAATATCCTGTTGATTTTTAATGCTACTAGCCATAACTATTTTTTATTTTTTTGAGAATCTTGTTTCAATTTGTTTGTATTCACTTCAGCTAAATGATGTGCTAAAATCTTTTCCACTAATTCATCTTTAGTTAAATGATGAAAAACTGTTTTTACCTTTTCTTTAAAATTTTCTGAAACTGTTCTATTCGGTTTCGTTTTAAATATTTTCTTCGCCCATAACAGCGTATTGTTTTCTTCTATACTTTGCGCATCTGCTTTTTTAAACTGACGAAAAGTAATCCCTAATTCTTCTTCAAAATCAGGAATTTCTTCTATTTCTTCTTCTTGTATAACACTCAACGAAAGACCCTTTGCTCCTGCTCTTGCCGTTCGTCCACTTCTATGTACATATGCTTCATAAGTATCTGGTAAATGATAATTTACAACGTAAGAAACATCTTTTACATCAATACCACGAGCTGCTAAATCAGTAGCTACTAAAATATCAATATGACCAGCTCTAAATTGTTCCATTATTCGATCACGAATTCCTTGTGTTAAACTTCCATGAATTGCACCTGAAGAGAATTTATTAATGGCTAATTTTTTCGCTAATTTATTTACTGCTGCTTTAGTTTTACAAAAAATAATACCTCTTTCTCCTTCTTTTGAAGCTAAAAAATGTAATAATACTTCTAACTTTTCTATCGGTTTTACAACTACATATTGATGTTTTATTCCCTGATGACCAACAGTTTTCATGTCTGCTTCAATTTGAACTACATCTTTAGACATATAATTGTTCACTAACTGTTTTATAGCTCCAGATAATGTTGCCGTAAATAATAAAGTTCTTCTTTTTTTAGGAATCTCTTTAATAATACTATCTAAACCATCTTTTAAAGCACTTACCATTTCATCAGCTTCATCTAAAATAAAATAAGAGATGTTTTTGATATCAATTGCTTCACGTTTTACTAAATCTGCTAAACGTCCTGGTGTAGCGACAACAATATGTGTTTCAGTTTTTAATCGTTCAATTTGTGGTTTTATAGGAATTCCTCCGCAAATAGCAGCTATAGATATTGAAGAATCATGAGATGAAAAAGCAGTTAAATTTGCATGAATTTGTTGACCTAATTCTCTTGTTGGAGCCAAAATTACTGCTTGAATATTAGGATTATTCGTATCTATTAACTGTAATAATGGTAATCCAAAAGCAGCGGTTTTACCTGTTCCTGTTTTTGCTAATGCAACTACATCTTGATTTTTAGTCAAGATAATAGGAATCGTTTTTTCTTGTATATCTGTTGGTACAGAAATTTTTAAGTTAGTTAAACTCTGTTGAAATTCAGGATGCATTCCTAAATCGGTAAACCTTTTTGACATGAAAGTATTTTTTGCAAAGGTAAGTAGTGTGATCTTAGTAATAGGAGTTTATAAAGAATAACTTGAAACTGACATATAAATATAATTATAGGCATAAAACATAACACGAATACTATGTTATGTTTTATGCCTACGAAAAATAATATGGCTTGTTTCTGTCGTTGACTTTAGATTAGATTTACATCTGCTATAATTTCTAACACAGCTGTTTTAGGCTGTTTATAGAACTCTTCCATTACAGTTTGTAAATCTTCTTGTTTTTCAACACGTTTTCCTCAAGCACCACATGATACTGCGAATTCAGAAAAGTTAGGATTTGATAGCGTAGTTTTCCATACATCAAATTCTCCTGCGCGTTGTTCTTTAGATATTTTACCAAGTTCATGATTATTAATTACAATAACTTTTACGGGCATATTGTATTTAACTAGCGTTGTTATTTCAGCTAAATATTGACATAAACCTCCATCACCCGCTACTGCAACTACAGGTCTAGAATCCCCTACTGCAGTCCAAGCTCCTATAGAAGCTGGTAAAGCAAATCCAATTGAACCCAAATAACCAGACATTAAAAAATCTTGATTCTTAGGTTCAAAATAACGACCAAAAGAATACGCATTATTACCAACATCTACGCACATCACTGCATTTTCAGGTGTTAATTTATTCATAGTTTCAAAAATGGCAATAGAACTAATACCATTATTTGAAGTTTCTAATAATCTTTTTTGTTTTTCTGCTTTCCAAATAGACCAACGCTTTGCTATTTCATTTCGTTGATCATGTGTATTTATTTGTCCCTCTAATTCGGTATTAAAAATAGCTAAGGTTCTTGAAATTTCTCCCCAAACTGCAACTTCTATTTTATGGAATTTGCTTAATGCTAAAGGATCGAAATCAATTTGAATAATCGGTTTTTTAGGGGTAATTCCAGTGTGATTTGAAAAAGAAGCACCAAATACAATTAATAAATCTGATTCGTTCATAAACCAAGATGCAATAGGAGTTCCACTTCTACCTAAAACACCACATCCGAGCTCATGATCATCAGAAATTAACCCTTTTCCTTTAAAAGTGGTAACCACAGCTGCATTTAAACTTTCAGCAAATTTTACAACTGCTTGTTTATGTTCTCTAGCACCATGCCCCATAATAATTACAGGACGTTTTGCTTTTTTAATTAATGCTACAGCATCATTAACAGCTGATATTGGAGGAGCAATTTGCACCGATGTAATTCGCTTATCTGGTGTTTTGGCTTTACTATTCGTTTTTGTAGGTAACTCTTGTACTTCGTCAGGAAATGTTAAATGAGAAACATCTCTTTTTAAAATAGCATGTTTTATAGCTAACGACATAAGTTCTGCATGTTGACTATCGCTTTGAACACGTTGATTAAACTCGGCGACTGTATTAAATCCTTGTACTAAATCTACTTCTTGAAAATTACCAGTACCTACAACTTGAGTTTTAACCTGTCCAGTTAGAGCTAAAATTGGTGCTCTATCTACTTTTGCGTCCCAAAGACCTGTGTACATATTAGTTGCTCCTGGACCTGCAATAGAAAAACAAGCAGCTGGTTTCCCCGTTAACTTACCATATGCAGAGGCTGCAAAAGCTGCAGTTCCTTCATGTCTTATGCCATAAAAGTTTAGGTTTCCTTTGTTTTCTTGTCTTCTCATGGCATCTGCTAAACCAAGGTTGGAATGACCTACCATTCCAAAAATTTTAGTAACTCCCCAATTAATCATAGTTTCTACCATAACATCAGAAATTGTAGTTGTATGCGAGGCCTCTTCTTCTAAACCAACAAAAATAGCATTGTCTTCCTCTTTAATAGGAAATGTTTCAATTCCATCATCATGCCCTCCTGGCGAATTTCCAGTACAAGGATCAAAATCCCAACCATGCCAAGGGCAACGTAACATTCCATTTTCAATAGAACCTTCTCCTAAAGGACCTCCTTGATGTGGACAACGATTATCTAAAGCAGAAAATTTTCCTTTATAATGTGTTAAACAAATTCCTTTATGATTTGCTGTAACAGTTTTTACTCTACCTTCAGGTAATTCATTTTTATTACCTAAAATTTTGTGCCAAACGATATTTTTTTCTGCCATTTTAATATGTAGATTTTTTAAATTGTTCTTGTCTTATTTTTACGGCTCTTAATGAATATGTGATTAGATATCCCAAAGAAATGAATATGCTTATAACACCAATAAGCATAATTATGACTCCGAATGTATTTGAAAAACTGTAAAAGTTTTGAATACCAGAGATAATCCCTGAGGTTACCATTGCACCAGCGCCAATATATAAGCCTACCAAACCTTTGTTTAATAATTTGAGTTGCCTAAGTTTACGATTACTAATTTCATCATCACAAGAATCTAATTTCAAACGATCAGAAATCTCGTTACTTAAGGCTATTAACTGATTTGAAGTAGATAAAATTAATAAGCCTATTCCTGGTAATATTGTAATAGGTAAATACCAATTGTCCATTATTTTTCTAAATTTAGGCCTGCATAATTGATTCCTGTTAGTTTATGCATATCTGTATCATAAGTTGATAAATCGTTATGATTAAATTTAGAAATATCATCATATCCACAAGCTCTAGCAATTACTTTAATGAGGCTATTAGTAGCCTCAAAATAGTTATGTAATTGTTTGGCAGAAGAGTCTATAATTATTCTGCTACGTAATGATTCTTTTTGAGTTGCAATACCAACTGGACAATTATTTGAACCACAAGCACGCATACCAAGACATCCAATAGCTTGTAATGCAGCGTTTGAAACAGCAATGGCATCTGCTCCAAGCATCATAGCCTTAGCAAAATCTTCAGCAACACGTAAACCGCCAGTAATAATTAATGTAATATGTGATGCTCCAACCTTATCTAAATATTTTCTGGCTCTTGCTAAAGCAGGAATTGTTGGTACATTAATATGGTCTCTTAATATTGTAGGAGCTGAACCTGTTCCTCCTCCTCTACCATCTAAAATAATGTAATCAACATCACAATCTATAGCAAATTGGATATCAGCTTCTATATGGCTAGCAGCAATTTTAAATCCAATAGGAATTCCTCCAGTTCGTTCACGAACTTTATTGCTGAAATCTTTATAATCTTGAACAGTATGAAAATTAGGATTTGCTGCTGGAGATATTGCAGTTTCCCCCTCTTTAAGTCCACGAACTTTTGCTATTTCTTTAGTTACTTTGCTACCAGGAAGATGCCCTCCAGTACCAGTTTTTGCACCTTGACCGGCTTTAAAATGAAATGCTTGTACATTGTCTAATTTTTCCCAAGAAAAACCAAATTGAGCAGAAGCCAATTCATAAAAATATTTCGAATTGTTTTCTTGTTCTTCAGGAAGTACGCCACCTTCACCAGAACAAATTCCTGTTCCTGCTAATTCTGCTCCTTTACTTAAAGATATTTTTGCTTCTCGTGACAATGCCCCAAAACTCATATCACTAACAAATAAAGGAATATCTAATTCTAAAGGTTTTTTGGCATTAGGTCCAATTACCACTTTTGTATTTACATTTTCATAATCCAATAATGGTCTTGTTGCTAATTGTGCTGGAAGAAACTGAATATCATTCCATTTAGGTAATGTATTTCTATCAACTCCCATAGAGGCTGAGAAACCATGGTGGCCAATGTTTTTTAAACCGTTTTTAGCTAGCTCTTTAATATAACCTGTGTATGGCTCTGAATCTTCAGGATGTGTATCTGCATACTCACCTAAATATTCATCACGATTAAAAGGTTGTGGATGATTAACTTCAAAAGCTATAATTTCATTTTCATCAACATAAACACTATCACCTTCAATATATTCTTGAAATTTATGTAATACTTCTTTATTATTGTATTCAGAAACTCCGGTATCTACTCTATAATCCCAACCATGAACTCCACAAATTAAATTATGTCCATCTACATAACCATCAGACATTAAAGCTCCTCTGTGTAAACACCTACCATACAAAATAGAAATTCCTGTTTTATGCTTTGTAATAACTAAGTCTGTGTTTTTTACTAAAGCATGTTCTGGCTTGTTTTCTTTAAGCTTTGATAATCTGGCTACTTCTATTTTTAGCATTGGAATATTGTTTTGATTAATAAGTAATTAAGATAAGAAAAAGACAGTTAAGAATTAACTGCCTTATTTATTGTTTTAAGCGTGATAGTAACGCTCATTAATAATTTTACCATCTTTCCATTGCGAACGAACCGCTTGCTCAAACCTATGAGAAACACCGTCATTTGTTTTAAATTCCATTACAACTTCATAAAAAGTTGTGTCATCTTTTACAGCAGGACCACTAATAACATTGTAACCGCCAAATTCAACAACAGTACTTAATAATTTTTCTTCTTCAGCAATACAAAAATCTTTTCCAACTTTAGGCGGATTATTTCCTTCAAAAAGTTGTACGTCATCTGCTAAATAATCAGTCATTGCTTTGATAAATTGACCTTTAGCTAATAAAGCTAAAACGTCATTCACTCTTCCTAAGATTTCATTTTCTTGATTTGATAAACTCATTTTTCTTAATTTATAATTTATTGTTGTTATATTAATTTTCTCTTCATTGAGAGCAACAAAAATAAATGAGTCAATTACGGCAAAAGATTTACATTTAACCTAATTTAATGTATATTCTTCCTTAAATCAAATCTAGATAGGATATTTTAATCAAGAATAATTTAACCTTGTTTTTTGTAATTGGTAGGGGAAACACCAACATGATTTTTAAAAAACTTTGAAAAATGTGATGCTTCAGAAAACCCTAGAATAAAAGCAATTTCTTTTGAAGATTTTTCAGAGAATTGAAGTAATCTTTTAGCTTCCAATATTAAACGTTCATTAATAATTTGTAAAGGCTTTTTGTCATTATATTTAGCAAATAAGTTAGATAATGTTTTTGGTGTTTTATTTAATAATAATGCATATTCAGAAACTTTATGCTTTTCTTTAAAATGTGCTTCAACCAGTAGATTATATTGCCTAATTACGTCTATTTTAGATTGAGTCATATCAGGTTCTATAATAGTTTTCTTCAATAATCTAACCGATTTTATTAAAAGTCTTTTAAGTAATACTCTTAACATCTCACCTTGAATATGGTCTTTAGTTTCAAACTCTTCTTCGAGAATCATGAACAAAGATTCGAAACTTTTAATTTCTTTTTCAGATAATGAAACAGTCGCTGGAACTGATGATCCTAAAAACAAAAAACCATTACAAGATACTTCATGATCATGATCTCTAATACAATAAAATTCTCTTTCGAAAACTAAAGATATAGCGCCTTGAATATAAGGTTCTAATTGAATTATATTGAAGGGAGTACAAAATAAGACATTGTTTTTTTTAAGTAACATAGAGTAGCCATCAATACCAATTTTAATATCTTGATCTTTAGCCCAAATTATTTTATAAAAACTTCCTAAACCCAAACGATTTTCAAAAGAAGCGCAATTGAAATCGGTTAAAATAAACCTTCCATTATCTGGATATCCACTGTATGTGTAATTCATTCATATCTAAATTTCAGCATATCAATTAAAATTTGATATAGCGATATTATATAAGAGAATAAAGTTTTAAAATTTTCTTTTCTCTGAAACAAATTTAAATAGCGTAAAAGGATTTAGTATAAATTAGTGTAGTTAAAAAGTTGTTAATCTAGTAGTATAACCTGAAATCTAATAATTTACATAACTTGTAGTGTTTTTGGTGTAGTTTTTCTACAACTTCAAACATATCATCATCTTCATTAAACAAATTAAAGAATACTTTATCGAGATTTGCGCTAGATATTCCATTGAATTCGTATCCGTAACCTGAAATCGCTTTAGCTCCAGTAATATCTAAAAAATATTGAGCTTCTTCTTCATCTAGATCAAGTACTTTAGCATTAGAAAAATGTAATATTTTATCGTTAAGTCTTCCTTCAAAAATCTCAGCAATTTCTTGTAAACTATAATAATAATCGTTTAAACAAATACTATTGGCTTCGCCAGTCATAACTAGATAAATGATTTCATAATTCTTGAAATTATGATCATCTAAAACTAATGCGTTCAAACTATTTTCTAGATCTTCTATGGTATCACAAGTTTTATGAATACTAGTAATTCCATAATCCATTGTTAATTCTTCTAACTTTTTTTGAGTGTCAGTAACAATGTCAATTTCTACGTCATTTACACCTTCCAAACAGAATATAAAATAATCTGTTTCTATAAATTGTTTTTGAACTAATTCTCGTTTTTTTTCTAACAAGTTTGAGGATTTAAAATACAATTACAAAAATAAATATCTCTTGGAAGAAATGTTTTTAATATGTATCACAAAAAATTATACTGATAAATTAACTTATAAGAAAGATTGATAAGTTGTCAAAAAACTCTAATTTCTGAGAATTTAGTATACAGTATAAATGATCGTGAATTTTTAAATACGCGATTCTCAGCGATTGTAAATTTTTACTAAATTCTAGTCAATTTTGTATTACTGTAAATAAAATAAACATTATTGTGTAAGCCTTGAGAAATATGTTTAGAATAAATAAAAAGCCTCTTGTTTAATTTTACAAGAGGCTTTCTAGGTTTACAACTAAACCGTGGGGGACTAAAAAACTAGATTTTGATCTAATCTATTGAAATATTGTCAATTAAATTTAACACTAAATAAGAGAAATAAAAAACAAAATTTAAATTTAGTATCAGAAAAAGTGATTTTCCTATCAAAAACGATTTTTTTGTTTCATTAAAAACATACAAACTTAAACAAGTTACTGAAAATAAGTATTTTAAATACTTATATTAGATTGATTTTTGAATTCTTCATAGAGTTTCGGATAATTATCTTGAAATGTTTTTTTGATAAAATCTAAAGGAACATCTTCAAAACTTCCGTAATCTTCAAGGTAAGTCATAAACTTTTGATCTTTATTATTAAACTCTTGAAATACTGAATCTTCACTTCCATTAAAATCTAAAACATCTACTTGAAATTTATCGCATAACTCTTTATTAAATGCAGGAGAACATTTAACCCAATTTCCATTGTAAAAAACCTCAGTAAGTCCGTGTGGAGCAATTTCATTACTACCAAGCTTTTCAATTAATTTCTCAATAGCTATATGATTAGAAACTTTTGCCAAACGTAATCTAGCAGGAATATTTAAAGCTCTTAAACAGGTGATGTATAAAATAGATTTATCAACGCAATGTCCATCTTTTTTCTTGGCTATTGTACTTGCTTTAAAATGATTAGCTGTGAGTCCGATATTATAAGCATTGTAACGCCAATTGTCTCTAACAAAAAGATATAATTGTTCTATTTTCTCTTGTTCTGTATTTAAATAACGAAAATTTTCAACGACGTCTTGAATTACAGGATTATCATAATCTAAATAAAAAGATGATTGCAAATATGTGTTTTCCATAGATTCTTAAAAGTAAAAAAATGTAAGTATGGAAACAAAAAAAAGTCTCTCAATAATTTTATGTATTCGAGAGACTTTCTAATCTTCATGCGAAGATCCGGGGGAAAGAAAGCATGATGTAAATATAAGAAAATAAACAAGTTACCTTTATAGGTAAAACACCCTTTCTATTAATGCTTTTTAGAAATTAATTATTAATAATTAAGGAGTTAACAGTATACTTTATTAATTACAATTATTATTATCAAACTAAAAAATTTATAAGGGAATTAACACTATTCTTCCAGTAAATTTTATTGAAATTTTGAAGTGAAGTTAGGCCACAAAAGCCTACGATAAAATAACGTAGGCTTTTTGATCAAATAATCATGTTTTTCCCCCAACGATCATTGATCTATATATAAATATTGTTTATTCTAATTTTGTAAAAAAAGTTGAGCAAACATAATGAAAAAACTTACAAATAGTATATAGTTAGCTCATATACAGTGTTTTTCCTGTTTTTAACTAAAACCTATCAAAAAAACAGGTTTTATTCAACTTTAATGTGGTAATCTATCTTTCAATAAACCATAGCAATAAGTTCCAACTATAGCAGATAAAACGACTATAATTATAGGAGTAAATCCAGCTCCAAGTAAAACAAATATTGGTCCAGGACACGCTCCTGCTAACGCCCAACCTAAACCAAAAACGAAACCACCATATAAGTATCGTTTTATACTTTTTTCTTTAGCTTTTATTTCTATTTTTTTTCCATAAAATGAATTTATATCTAATCGTTTAATTAATTGAACAATTATAATTCCTAAAGTTACAGCTGTACCTATAATTCCATACATGTGAAACGATTCGAATCGAAACATTTCATAAATTCTAAACCAAGAAGCTGCTTCTGATTTAAATAGTGTTATTCCAAATAAAACACCAACTAAAAAGTAAAATACTATTCTCATTTTTAAAATATTAAAGGAAATAAAATGTGAATCATAAATAACCCACCTAAGAAGAAACCAATAACAGCAATTAAAGAAGGAAACTGTAAATTACTTAATCCAGATATTGCATGACCAGATGTACATCCGCCTGCATATCTTGCACCAAAACCAACTAAAAACCCTCCAATAACTAAGATTAAAACCGATTTAAAATTTGATAAAGCACTAATTCCGAATAGTTCTTCTGGTAAAAAGCTTTTACCTGCATTTCTAAATCCTAATGCATTTAAATGTTGAATGGTTTCAGTGTTGATGTTTGCTGAAGTACTGATACTTAAAAAATTGTACGCAATATATCCGCCAACTATAACTCCGAAAACAACAATTAAATTCCATTTTTGTGCTTTCCAATCGAAACTGAAAAAAGAAACCTTCTTCCCTGCTCCACAAATCGTACATAAAGTTCTTAGGTTAGAAGACATTCCTAATTTCTTATCTAACATAAGAAGTAAAAACATCACGAATGCGATCATAAAGCCTGAAAAATACCAAGGCCAAGATTGTAATATAAACTCCATATTTTTGTATTGAAGTCACAAATAAAATCATCTAAATTGGTACTGAAAGTAACTTTGGTTACACTAGTTATTTTACTAGAAAATTTAACTTTATAAAAGTAAAAAAGGTAGCCGTAACAATAGATTACAACTACCTTCTTCCAAGCTTCCTTGGGACGATTTAATTTTTTATTTTACAAGTGCTTATACCTATAAGTCTATATAATGGACAAAAACTTACAAAACTTGTCAATAAAAACACAAAAGCTACAGTAATTAGAATATAACTTAGTATTCCTGTAATAATTCCTTGTGAATATAATACTCCCACAACTACTGCAATTGCAATTCTAAAAATGCGGTCGAAACCACTCATATTTTTTTTCATTTTGATATCTATTTAAAACAACAAGTTTTGTTACAAACTCATTTGTAATTCATATTCTATATCAAAAATATTGTAGTTAAATTCGGTATACAGTGACAAATGTCACAAGTGAATTTTATTCAGAAGTTAAAGTGATTTTACCTTGGCCTAGTTTTATTAGCCCTTCTATTTCTAGTTTTTTTAATAACCTAGAAATTACTTCTCTAGAAGAACCTAAATCGTAAGCAATTTGCTGGTGTGTTTTATGTAAAACTTTAGTGTTTTTTAATGATGCTTCTTTTGTCAAATAAGATAGCAAGCGTACATTTTTTGTAGAAAAAGTTAATACTTCGATGATATCAAGTAGTTCATCAAATTTTAAACTAAAAAGATCATAGATGAATTCATTCCATTTTGGAAACTTTTTAGCGATTTCTAGCGCTTTATTTGCAGGAATTAAAACCATTGTAGAATCTTGTTCTAAAACAGCTTTAACATGACTTTTTTGTTGTTTTATAAGCGTTGTAACAGACATTACACAGCTTTCACCTGGCTTAATGTAATATAAAAGTACTTCATTTCCATTAACAGATTCTTCTTTAAAAACTTTTACTAAACCTGAAGTTAATAAAGGAATAACCTTTACATATTCTCCTTGTCTTAAAATAGTAGTGCCTTTTTCTATAGTTACGATACTGCTAATTTTAGCAAGCTCTTCTCTGAGAGCTTGCATATTAGCTAGTTTTGGAAAGTAAGTATTTAAAGCTTCTGTAATCAAAATAACTTAACTCATTCTTCCGTTAGCACAACTGATAAATGATTTTACTTTTCTTGAAATAGAATTTGGATCATTTTCTTCCGGATAACCTAATGTGTATAATGTTTTTTTAACCATTTCAACATCACTTTCATTTGAATAATTAAAGCTTACTGTTGAATTATCTACATCTACTTCTACCTCAGAAATAGCTTCTAACTGAGATACTTTTTTAACGATTGTATTTGAACAACCAGAGCATTTTAAATTCTGTATTATGATAGTACTTTTCATGTTGGATATTTTTAAGATTGCTACAGTGTAGAAGGACAAACATAAGCTGTCACTTGCATTTCTGTAGCCGTTATAGCTTTGAAACCTCCAGCGATATCAATAAAATTATGAATTCCTCTGCTTTTTAATATTGATGCTGCTATTACACTTCTGTAACCTCCAGCACAATGGATGTAAAAGGTTTCTTTCTGTGGAAAATCATTCAGAAAATCATTAATATAATCTAAAGGAGTATTCTTAGCTTCTTTGACATGTTGTGATAAAAATTCTGATGATTTTCGTACATCAAAAATACGCATTTCTGCTGTATTTTCCTTGTTATTTAACGTTGAAGCTTCTACAGAACTAATAGTATCGTATTCTTTACTTTCGTGTTTCCAAGATTCAAAACTTCCTTCTAAATAACCTAAAACATTATCAAAACCAACTCTTGATAATCGTTCAATAGCTTCTTCTTCTCTTCCATTTGGCGTAACTAACAAAATTGGCTGATTTACATCTACAATTAATGCCCCAACCCAAGGTGCAAATCCTCCATCTAAGCCAATAAATATTGAACGAGGAATATGTCCTTTTACAAAATCATTTTGATGGCGAACATCTAAAATTAAAGCCTCATTTTTATTCGCAACTATTTCAAAATCATTCGGATGTAAAGCTTTAGTACTTCGTTTTAAAATTGTTGGAAAATCTTCATAACCTTCTTTATTCATTTTTACATTTGCTGGAAAATATTTTGGTGGTGGTAATAATCCATCAGTAACTTCTTTAATAAACTCTTCTCTAGTCATATCTTCTCGAAGTGCGTAATTCGTTGCTTTTTGATTTCCAAGTGTATCTACAGTTTCTTTGCTTAAATTTTTACCGCAAGCTGAACCTGCACCATGAGCTGGATAAACAATGACATTGTTTGCCAAAGGCATTATTTTGTTTCTAAGACTATCGAAAAGGTAACTGGCCAAATCTTCCTGAGTAATGTGTCCTTTTTTCTGAGCTAAATCTGGACGACCAACATCTCCAAGAAATAAAGTGTCCCCGGTAAAAACAGCATGATCTTTACCTTTTTCATCTTTTAAAAGAAAAACCGAACTTTCCATAGTATGACCAGGTGTGTGAAGTACTGTAATTGTAACTTTCCCTAAAGAAAATGTTTGTCCGTCTTCCGCAATAATAGCATCAAAACTAGGATTTGCTAATGGTCCGTAAATAATTGGAGCCTGAGT
Source organism: uncultured Tenacibaculum sp. (assembly GCF_947495995.1). Lineage (GTDB taxonomy): Bacteria > Bacteroidota > Bacteroidia > Flavobacteriales > Flavobacteriaceae > Polaribacter. The sequence continues at coordinate 435,672 of NZ_CANMAX010000002.1, read as the reverse complement.
TTCTTTTGCTAAAGTAACGTGACCACTTACAAAATCAGCATGAAAATGAGTTTCGAAAATATACTTAATTTTTGCGTTATCTTTTTTTGCTCTTTTAAGATACGGATTCACATCTCTGAGTGGATCTATAATTGCTACTTCACCTTCACTTTCAATATAATATGCACCTTGTGCTAAACAACCGGTATAAATTTGCTCTATCTTCATTTTTGTGTTTTTATGAATTAAAATTAACTCGCAATACTTTCTGTTTGCTCTGCTATACTTCTAAATTTTTCTGTTCTATTATGTTTTCCATCGTAAAAATCTTCAGCTTCATGAGATCTTAAAAATAAATTCTCTTTACCTAAAATATCTATAATGCCGCTTTTGAATAAAATATCACGTGTTGGTCCTGTAGTTCCAGAAAACATGACTTTAATGTTCTTTTGTTTTAATTCTTGTATCATTTTATACAGCATATTAGCTGCAGTATTATCGATATAACTAATTGCCTCTGTGTTAATGATAAGTAATTTTAAATGTTTGCCTTTAAGCTTAATTTCTTTTAACAATGCTTTCTTGAAAAATGTAGTATTTCCGAAGAATAATTGTGCATCTATACGTATTCCTAAAACATCTTTTCTAATAGCTACAGATGAATGAAAACGATTTATATTATTATAATAATTCGTTCCTTCTATTCTCGCAATTACAGCGATATGAGGTTTAGAAACTCGATAAACCATAAGTAATAATGAGAAAAGTATGCCTAGAATTATTCCTTGGGTTATTCCTACAGAAATTGTTATCAAAAAAGTGACTAACAATAGTACAAATTCATCTTTTCTCTTCTTAAGAAGTTCTACAGGATATTTAAAATCAATCAAACCAAAAACAGCCACCATAATTATGGCTCCTAAAACAGCATTTGGTAAATAGTGAAAAAGAGAAGTGAAAAATAATAATGTGCTACCAACAATAACTGCACTTACCATAGAAGAAATACCTGTTTTGGCTCCAGCTTGTTCATTTACAGCTGTTCTTGAAAATCCTCCTGTTGTTGGGTACGATTGAAATAAAGATCCAATAATATTTGAAGTTCCTAAAGCTATTAACTCTTGATTAGCATATACTTCATATTCATTCTGCTTCTCTTGTACTGCTTTTGCTACTGAAATAGCTTCCATGAATGCTACTAAAGCTAATGTTATTGCTATTGGAGTTAATTCAGCTACAGTGTGTAAAGAAATATTTGGAATTTTAAAAGCGGGAAGTCCATCTGGAACAACACCTATAATTTTCACATCTGAATGATATAATTCTAATCCGTATACAGTTAAAATACCAAATAAAACCACTAACAATGCTCCTGGTATATTGATGCGATAACGCTTATTTAGCTTTTTTATAAGAAGAATGATGAGTATAGCTATTGTAGCTATGGTAACCGTATAAATATTGATTTCTTTAAACTTTTCAATAACATTGAACAGTAGTTGGTGTACTTTATTATTTCTTGGAATATCAACTCCTAAAACATGTTTTAATTGACTTAAACCAATAATTATAGCTGCTCCTGAGGTAAATCCACTAATCACTGGTTTTGATAAAAAATTAACTAAAAATCCTGCTCTTAACAATCCTAATGAAAGTTGGATTACTCCCATAAACAAAGACAAGAAAATAGCCATTGAAATATATTCTTCTATTCCACTTAATGATAAAGCTGTTAATCCAGAAGCAACAAGTAGTGAATCCATTGCTACGGGTCCAACAGCCAATTGCCTTGAAGTTCCCATTAAGGCATAAATAACTTGCGGAACTAATGCTGCATATAATCCAAAAACAGGTGGTAAACCGGCAATCATTGCATATGCCATTCCTTGAGGAATTAGCATTATTCCTACAGTTAAACCTGCAACAATATCGTTTGTTAAATAGGCTTTTTTATAATTTGGTAGCCAATGAAAAATAGGAAAATAGTTTTTCAACATTTAATATTTTTCATCAAAATTACGTAGCCAATAGAAGTTCTACAGTAACAAAAGTAACATAGAGTTATTTCATCAAAATATAATTTCTGTGTAATTCTAATTTACCAAGATTTTCAAGTTTTTTAAGTAACCTTGAAACTACAACTCGTGATGTATGAAGCTCATAAGCAATTTCTTGATGTGTGTTTTTTATAATTACATCTTCTGAAATTCTAGCTTTTTCTTCAAGATAAAGTAATAAACGTTCATCCATTTTTAAAAAAGCAATAGTATCAATCGTAAATAACATTTCATTCAATCGATTATGATAACTATTAAACATAAAGTTCCTCCAACTTTTATATTTCCCAGACCATTCTTCAATTTTTCTAATAGGAATCATAACCAAAGAAACATCAGTCTCAGCAATAGCTCTAACCTGACTTTTGGTATGTCCTAAACAACATGTTAAAGTCATAGCACAAGTATCTCCTTTTTCTAAGAAATATAGTAAAAGTTCGTCTCCATCATGATCTTGCCTAAGAATTTTAATAACTCCAGATAAAAGCAATGGCATAGAACGAATATATTCTCCTATTTCAAGTATTTTATTTCCTTCAGAGATTTCTTTGTACGTAGCAACTTGATTAATTTCTAATAACAATTCTTCTTCTAAAGTACTACCAAAAAGCTTTTTAAGATCTTGTATCATTTTATTTTTTTCTCATAATTTACAAAAATGTTTATCCATATTATTCTAGATAAACGAAGTGTTAATGGTGTTAGAATAGCAGCTGTGATAATTATAGCTATAAAGCTTTGTATTATTGTTACATCTAAAAACACCTTGCAAATAATAAATGTAGTTACAATAATTGCAACATTTATAGCGTAACTAACATACATAGCACCAAAAAAGAAAGATGGTTCTATAGCGTACTTAAGATTACAATGGCTGCATGTTTCGTTCTGCTTGATTACCTTTTTCGGATTGAAGTTTAATTTATGTGTAAAAAAATCACCTTCGTGACATCTTGGACATTTATGATTTACAATACTATATAATTTTGATCCTTTTTTAAGGAGTTTGAATGCTCTCATACTCAAAAATACATTCGAAAAAAATCTATTTTTGTAACATTAGTTACAGATCTTTATAACTCTAAGAATAACAATGTATTAGTACGGTAATTTCTTGTGAAACTACTACTAAAAGATGAAGTAAAAAGGTTGTAAAATAAAAAAAGCCTGAAAACCAGGCTTTAATTTAGGTTTATTGAAAAATACCCCCCGATAAAGTATAATGTATTTTTCATATAATACCCTTACTTTCTTAACATTACAAATGTAATAAAAAAATATTATAACTGATATAAATTAATTTTATAGTAAAATAAGGTAAACTTATGTTGTTTAGTAATTTAAACTAAAACGCAATTAGATTGTTTTAAGTTTATTACCTGCAGCGATTAAAGTTTCATCAGTTTTAGCAAAGCAAAATCTAAGCATATGTTTATCGGTAGCATCTTTATAAAATACAGAAATTGGTATAGCTGCTACTCCATGTTTTATGGTTAATTCTTTTGCAAAATCAATGTCGTTTTTGGTACTAATTTCTTTGTAATTTACAATTTGAAAATAGGTTCCTTCAGAAGGTAAAACTTCAAATTTGCTATCTTTTAATATATCTTGAAATAATGTTCGCTTACGAGCATACATTTCTGAAACTTTGTCGAAATCTACTACATCTAAATATTCTGAAATTACATGTTGAGCAATACTGTTTACACTGAAAACTAAAAATTGATGTACTTTTTTAATTTCATTCATTATAGTTTTTGGTGCAATTAAGTATCCAACTTTCCAACCTGTTACGTGTAATGATTTTCCAAAAGATGAAGCAATAATAGCTTTATCTCTTAATTTAGGTCTTGTATTTACTGAAATATGAGCATGCTTAAACGATATGTATTCATATACTTCATCACTTAATAAAAGTACTTGGGTATGTTTTTCAAGAATAGTTTCTAAGCTTTCAAAATCACTGTTAGACCATATTTTACCCGTTGGGTTGTGTGGATTATTAACAATAATTAGTTTTGTTTTTGGTGTAATTGCTGCTTCAATACGATTAAAATCAGGAGAATAATCGCCGTTTAGTGAAATTCGAATTGGCTTCCCTCCTGCTACTAAAACCGAAGGTTCATAACTATCGTAACTTGGATCTAAAATTATAACTTCATCTCCTTGATTAACAATCGTATTAATAGCTGTATAAATTCCTTGTGTAGCACCAGTTGTTACAAGTAATTCTTCTTTTGTATTTATAGTTCTTGCGTATCTGTTTTGAGTTAATAAAGCAATTTTTTCAAGTAAAGAAGGTAATCCAACCATTGGTGTGTACTGATGGATATTTTCACTTAATAATCGTTCAGAAATTTCTAATAATCGTTTATCGACAGGAAAGTTTGGAAATCCTTGTGACAAATTAATAGCATTATTTTCATTAGCTAATTGAGACATTACAGAAAAAATACTAGCACTAACGTTTGGTAATTTAGACATAGAAATAATTCGGTTTACACGAAAATACTACATCTAATTATAAAAGGAAATAAAAAAATCTTCACAAATATTATAATGTGAAGATTTTTAGTATGCTAATTTCAAATGATTTTACTCTTTAATCTCTTTTAAATTAGTTATTCTATACAAGTATTTTCCGTCAGATTGTTTACTCATAGTATAGAAAACTTTAAAGTAAACTCCTTCAAAAAATTCTTTCTTTAAATCATATTCTTCTAAAATTTCTATTTCTACAGCTTGAAAATTAATAAGTTCTTTTGTTCCTGTTGCTTCTTCAAAAAATGAAAATCTATAGACACCTTCTTTATAGCCGACATAATGTGCTTCTAATTTATCTTTAATAGGTTTAGATTCTGTTTCTTGAATTTCAGAGATTACTTCTTTACTAGTTTCTTTTATTTCCTTTAATTTAACAACAGTGTAGTTATATTCATTTCCTACTTTATTGATAGAATAAGTTATTTCAAAATTCACACCCTCAAAGAATTCTTGTTTTAAATCAAACTCTTCTAGAATTTCTGGCGCAATTTCATTAAACGTAATTAACTCTTTTTCTCCTGTAGCTTCTTCGATGTAAGAAAAATTATAGCCATTTTTTTTGAATCCAAAATAATAAGCTTCTAACTTTTCTAATTGATTTTGACCGCTAACTGATATTGTTACTGCAGCAAAAATTAATGTAAGAACTGGTTTTAAAATATTTATTTTCATGATTTTCTTTTTATAAAGTTTTACAACTATTTCTTCAATTGATTTAGACATCAATTAAAGTATTTGGTCACATTTTGAATAATAAATATTTTGAAATTGTTGCTAATTTAGAAGCTAAACATGTGATATTACTTGACTATAAAACACACAGAGCCTTCTTAACAGAAGGCCCCCATTAGGTTTTCATCCAGCACTAGGAACGTTTCCCCCGAAACATCGTATTAGTGTATAAGCTGATTAAACCTAAAGCAAATATAGCATTATTTTTTATTTAATCTAAATTGAGCTTTTTACTCTTTAGTAGTTGAGTTAATGACAGACTTCCAGTCTATTAACTCCTTAATTAAAAACATACTTGTTATTACCATTAGGAATAAAACTAAAATTTCTGATACGTTAGTAAAATCATAAATCACTGCTGTAATGAAATGATAAATATTAAAAAGTCCCAGAATTATAGCCCAAATTAATGAAGTCCATTTAAACCATTGCTTCGAAATTTGTACTGTTAATACAGCAAAAACAAAGGCAATTCCTTCTAAAAGTATTCTCCATTGATGTGCCCATCCTGGTGTTTCACCATTTGCTCCTTCTAACAATAAAGATTCTTTAAAATATACATCTGCAATTCCATAAACATGATGAATAATAAATCCTATTACTAAGAATATCCATAACATTATAATTTTTGTTCTCATAGGTATAAAGTTTTTGTCTTTTGATTTTTCTGATTGTTGTTCTAATTTATATTGTTCTTCTAACTCTTTTTTAGCCTTTTTATAATCGATTGGGTGCTTCGTAAAAACACTTTGTGATTTTACTTTTTCTGATATTCTTGAATACATCAATAAACTTATGCTACCAATACAAAGCCATAAGAAATCGATAATGAAAAAGTCTTTTTGATTGTTAATAAATGAATTCAATATCCATTGACCTGATACAATTCCATTGGCAATAGGGATTAATAAACCAAAAATTCCACCAAGTAATAAGCTAATTTTATTTACTTTATAGTTGTCTTTCTTTAGTTTTAAATATAGAATTGCAACAAACCAAAGTATAAAATAGTATGCATAAATTGCAGTTTGCAAGTTTGCAAAGTTTTGTCCGAATATTTTGATAAATAAGAAAGAAAGTGCAGTTACAGGAAGCATTGATAAACATATAGCAAGATATGTATGCCCGACTTTTGCTGTATACAATCGCTGTTGAATTGTCATACTCTTTTTATTTCGAGCTTCTACCCAAATTAACACTCCAGAAATAATTACAAAACAAGTAATTAGCGCAAGAATAAAGTATATGGTTTTAATTAAAAGGCCTCCAAAACTTCCAAAATGTAATCTTCCCAAAGTAAGCTGAACATCTTCAACGTAGTTTAACTTTTCAGGATTTTTAGCAATTTCTATTGCTCCAGTTTCTTGATTATAAATCGTTCTTCCAATTCCAACAAACCTATCTTTATCATGTAATTCTCCTTGAAGAACATATCGCATATTACTTCCTTCATAATTTCTTATAAAAGCTGAAGTAAAATGAAAATCTTCCCAAATTGCATCAGATTTTTGAATAAACTCATTGAAACTTGGCAATTCCGAAGCAGTTTTTCCTTCCCATATATAGGTTTTTCGCTCAGGACGAATATCTTCTAATAATTTAGTTTGATCTCCATTATACAGAAAGTTAGCAGGTATTAAAACAAGTATAGACAAGCAAAAATAAGCTCCTGTTACCGCAAAAATAAATTGAAAAGGTAATCCAATTACACCTAAAGCTGTATGCGCATCTGTCCAAACTCTTTTTAAAGCAATTTTAGGATTGAAACTATAGAAATTAGATACTATTTTTTTCCAGTGAACTATTACTCCAGTAACAATTGCAAACAAAAAGAATAACGCTACAAATCCAGCTAAATAAATTCCAATTGTTGGGATTTGATGAAAGAAATGTAGTCGATATAAAAACTCTCCTACTCCATAATATTCATGATATTCTTTTCGCTTTTCAGTATGAATATCAATAGAAAAATATTGACTTTCTGCTGCTTTTTTATTTGAAATAGTATCTTGACTTGGACTTACTGATACATAAATTTTGTCTTTATGTTTACCTAAATTGATTTGTAAATCTCTTCCTTTAAGATCATAATCCTCATCTATGGTAGCAAATAGTTTATCGTAATCAATATTTTTTCTTTCGGTATGTGTAATACTTTTCCCTTCTTCCCAAACTTCAATTTCATCTTTAAATAAAGCAAATGCACCAGCAAAGAAAATAATGTATAGCGCAACACTTATTACAATTCCACTTACGGTGTGTGTATGAAAAAACACATTATAAATTCTCTTATTCATTATATAAAAGGATTTTCTTTATTGACAGACGTGTATACTACAAAAAGGATAACTATAATAACCACATAAATTAAAAGCGCTTTGAATCCGTTTTTAAATAAAAAAGGAATAATTAATAAAGCTCCCCAAACGATAAACATGGTAAATATTGAAGTGATTAGAATTTCTTTGTGAAAAGGAAAAACTAAAGCTATAATCATATGGAAAAGTGCAGATATACAATAACCTCCAAGAATTCCGGCTATAAGTTTTGAAGCTTTATGCCATGGTGATACTGTTAAATACTTTCTATTAGCTGGCATAGTTTAAAATAAATTCAGAGATGATTGATATAAAAATGAATAGAACAACAATTTTAGTTTTCACTATGTGTAAAGGATAAATACAAACTAGTAAACTGATGGAAATAGCATAGATAAAAAGACCTATCAAAATACCTGAAGTAAATCCAAGAATTAACGTAAAACTAAGAATGCTAATAAAAACTATCATCCATCCTAATTGATTCTTAAATTTAAATGCGTTGTTTAAACGTACGTCCAAAGCAGAATTTTCTGATAAATTAACTTTAGTAGAAGTACTGTAACTTAAAAAACTACCTAATAGAATAAGAGAGAATAAAATACTTATCATGATTTTTAATTAAGTACAAAACTCTAAACCATAAAAGTTTAGAGTTTTGCTATCTTAGTTATAGTTCAAATTACTTAAGATTAAAATTTATAGGTTAATGCTCCAAAATACGCTCTTGGTTGCTGTGGAGTAAGTGTACTCCATCCTTTATAATAAACTTCGTTAGTTAGGTTATTTACATTAAAACTTACTCTAAACTTCGCATGATCGTAATACAAACCGGTATTAAATATTGCGTATGCTGGTAATATAAATTCACCTACATTTGGATAGCCTTCCATAGTATTATAATCACTAGATCCGTTAAAACCAGCAGTAATTCCTAAGTTTTTAATTTTCCCTTCTTGAAATCTATAATCAGCCCAAAAGTTATATGTAAATTCTGCTCCTGCTTCACCAAATCTTTGACCAATTAATAAAGGATTAGAAGCTGATTCTACGATTTCAGAATCATTATAAGCAAATCCTCCTCTAAGGTTTAAACCATCAACAGGATATGCGTTAAAATCTAATTCAATCCCCTGACTTTTTACTTTTCCATCTTGTTGTTGTGTAGCTCCAAAACCAATAATTTTATTATCTACAGTGATATTGTAGTAACTCACTGTAGTTTCTAATTTATTGTTAAATAAGTTTGCTTTCACACCTCCTTCAAACTGATCTGCATTTTCTAAGTCGAAAGAACGTAATACTAATGGAGATGTTAAATCTCCTGGAATAGAATTAGCAAGAACCGGATTTACATAATTGAATCCGTTTTGATAATTAGCGAATACTGAAACCTTATTTAGAATTGGTTGATAAACCACACCTACTTTTGGTGAAAATGTAGACTTTGTATAAGCTGTAGCATCATCTGTATCAGTATTTTTATCACCTTTATAATCAAATCTATCATATCTTACTCCAGCCATAACAGAAAGTTCAGGTAAAATGTTGATTACATCAGAAACATAAGCACTAAAAACATTTTGATTTGCATTTGTATTAGCATTAGCAGCTCCAATTAAAGCTAAATCTAGATTATTTCTATTCGTTGGCAATCCTTGAATTAACTGTCCTTGTGGTGTAATTACATTAAGTAATCTAAAGTCAGAACTACGATCTATATTCTGAGTTTCTAAATAATCTACTCCAACTAATACTCTATTACGAATAGTACCTAATTTAAAATCTCCTGTAAAATTCTGTTGGATATCAAACGAATTTGTTTCAGCATCACTTCTTTGACCTACAGTTGCTAAAAATGGATTTGGTTGAGTTGGATCTAAAGGATTTGCAAAAATATTGTTTATGAATGTATAATATCCTTTAGACTCTGCACTACTTCCAGAAATAATAGTTTGTGAAGACCAATTATCTGTAATTTTATAAGCAACTTCTCCTCTAAAATTTTGAGTAGGGTTACTTATTTGTAAACTATTGTCAGTAAAAGATAAATTAGGGTCATAATTTAAGCTTTCTAAATTATTAAAAGCTAAAGGTCCTAATCTATTTAAAAACAAGAAAACAGGGTTAGTTTGCTTGTTTCCAGACACTTCGTAATTAAGATTTATAGTTAATCTATCATTTACTTGATAAGAAATTGCTGGTGCCATAAATACAGATTCTCTTAAACCTGCATCTTGAAAACTATCTTCTGATTGAAAACCAGCGTTAAATCGAATAGAGAACTTTTCACTACTATCTGTAGTATTTAAATCTAGAGCTAACTTTTTAAATCCGAAAGATCCACCACCAACAGATATTGTTCCACCAGTACCTTTGTATGGTTTTTTAGTCACGATGTTTATTAAACCTCCGTAAGAAGTAACTGTACTTCCAAATAAAGTAGCGGATGGGCCTTTGATAACTTCAACACGTTCAACATTAAACGGATTTATAAAACCATTTGTAATACCTGGCATTCCATTTACTAATTGTGGTTGTGTAGCAAAACCACGGATAGAATAATATCCAGCTCCATCTCCCGGCCTACCAGTAGATTGCCATAATTTATCTACACCAACGGCATTTTTTAAAGCATCTTCAAAATTATTAACGTTTTGAGAAACTAATAATTCATCTGTAATAGTACTGTAAACCTGAGAATTTTCTATGTTTTTAAGAGGTAGTTTGGCTACATAAGCAGTTTTCTTTCTAGAAAATTTATTCTTTTGATTAGTAATCGTAACTTCTTTTAATAGTTCGTTCCCTTCATACAGAACTACAGTAGTGTTTTTTGCTAAATCAGCAACCTTAATTGTCTTTGTTTTAAAACCTAAATAAGAAAATACAAGAACATCATTTTTAGCTGCTTCAAATGAAAATTTCCCGTCTATATCAGTTTCAAATTGTTTTACTGTTTCCTTTATTACAATGCTAACCCCCGGTAATGTAACATTGTTGTTATCTACTACTTTTCCACTTACCTGCGCCTGTATTACTAGACTATGTAAACAAAGTAGAGAAAAAAGTATAATTTTTTTCATTTATTTTTATTTAGACTGATTAAATATTAAATTTGCAGCAAATGTAATTTGTTCCCCGTATACCACAAAATAATTTAGAATAATTTTAAATAATATTTTTTAGTGTATTATTTAGCCGACTAAACTATTTACAAATAGAATATAATTAATGACGCATATGGGATAAAAAATGACGAACTATGAAAACTATAAATATTGAAGTAGGTTTAAATAATGAACATGTACTAGATGATATTCTAGAGTTAAAATATAGTAGCGAACACTGTGGATTGACAACAAAATCTTTTAATATAAAAAAGGAGTTTGGTGATGGTGAAGTAACGTGTTGGAGCTTTGATGGACTTATGGTTCGTAGAAGAGAATTACGATTTCATAATGAAATGAAAATTAGTGGTTTTAATGAAATAGATTCTTTACTATTTAGCATTTTGGTTAAAGGAGAGAAAAAAATATATGTTTCAGATCCAAGAATTGAGCTCATACAAGAAGAAATGGAAAGTTGTATTTCGTTTATTAATAAATCAAATGGATATATATCTTTTCCTAAGGGTAAATTCATTAAAGAAATAATAATTAAAATCTCTGACGATTTTATTAAAAGACATCAGCTTGATATCTCCTTCCCTATTTATAAGAACTATTCCATTGAAAACTTAAAGGATAATTTTTCTAATCAATTAGATTATAAAACTGAACAAATTGTAAATGAAATTCTTAATGATAATAAAAAGGGACTTTTTAAACGTTTGTTTTTAGAAGCTAAAGTGCTTGAATTATTAATGTTACAATTTGAAAATGAAAAGAAAGGTATTAATACTTCTACTACACTAAAAAAAGTATACTTAGTTAAAGATCTGATATCTAACAATCTTGATATTCAATATTCAGTTTACGAACTTTCTAGAAAAGTATATTTAAATGAATTCTTATTAAAAAAAGAATTTAAAAACTGTTTTGGGATTACAATTTTTGAGTTTGCAATTCAAGAACGTATGAAAGAAGCTAGGAAATTACTCTCAAATTCAACAAAACCAATTTATGAAATAGCAGAGTTGGTAGGATATAAAAATCCTACCCATTTCTCTGCGGCTTTTAAAAAGCATGAAAAAATCACGCCTAAAAAGTTTCGAATGCAAGAACAATAATTATATTATTTTCTTTTTCAAAGCTAAATCTCTATAATATTTTGCTTTTTTTCCTCCGTCGATATGATTCCAACCTGGTGGCATAAAAATGTATTTTACTTTGTCTATTAAGGTTGGAGCATTTTTAACATCAATCCATAAATCTTTCCAAAGTAAAAACTGAACATGCCAAAAACTTTCACTATTTAATCCATCGTGCATAACTCCATACTCTATTTTTTCTTCTTTTATTTCTTTCTGAAAAGTTTTAAAAAAACGATCCCAAATACTAAATGTTTCTCCATAATTTCTATCTAAATACACATGATTTCTAGCATGGTGTACTCGATGAACAGATGGAGTTACAAATATTTTTTCTAACCATTTATGCTTCCAAACATATTTTTCATTAATATGAGTTAATGTTGCATAAAGTCTAGCAACAGGTTCTATAACGAAAATCATAAAAGGATGAAAACCAAGAATAGGCAGCCATATAAAATTAAAAGGAGTAAAAAATACATCGAAAATTGAGCCTCTTGCAACTACTGTTAAATTCATTTCTTCAGCTGTATGATGTACTCCATGAATACACCATAAAATTCTAACTTTATGACCTAAAAAATGTATGAAGAAAACTGTAAAATCGTATAATAAATACGCTAAAACCCAATTATACCATCTAAAACTTACATTGAATAATTTATGCTCGTAAAGCCAAAACATTGTTCCAACGATAAAAATTTTAGCTAATAAAAAATATGGTATACTTTGAATTATGTAGGAAAGAATACTAACTACTCCTTCCTTTTTCTTTTCTATATAATTAGTTAAAAAAAGTATTCCTAATTCTAATAACATAAGTATTAGAACAATTACACTCATATGAGCTAAATGTCCTGATAAAATCTCTATTGATGTTAAATTCATTTTATTGATTTGAAAAAGTCGTAATTAAAAAGTTTGAAATTTGCTCAAGAGCTGCTTTTGAAGGCGGAGTATTTCTTAATGCATTTAGGACTATAAAATCATGAATAGTTCCTCCATATCTTGTAGAAATTATTGGAACATTAGCTGCACGTAACTTCTTAGCATAAGCTTCTCCTTCATCACGTAGCACATCGTATTCAGCTGTTATTAATAATGTTTTTGGAAGTTCTTTTAACTCTTCTATAGTTGCTTTTAAAGGAGCTACAGTTGATAAATTGTGATTTTTTACATCTGGTGTGTAGACTTCAAAAAACCATTGCATTGTCTTTCTAGATAAATAATGTCCTTTTGAAAATTGATGATAAGATGCTGTATTTAAATTAGTATCTGTAACCGGATATAATAGTACTTGTCCACTTAATTTGAACTCTTTTCGTTTCTTTGCCATTAAAGCAACTACAGTAGCCATATTTCCGCCAGCACTATCTCCACCAACAATAATTTTTTTAGAATTTAAACCTAATTTTTCTCCAAATTTACTGATGTATAATGTTGCTAAATACGCTTCCTCATTTGCAACTGGATACTTTATTTTTGGCGTTCTAGAATATTCAACAAAAACAACAGCAATTTCAGCTTTATTAACTATATCAGACATTAAACGTTTATGAGTTTCGAAACTATTGTAAGCCCAACCACCACCATGAAAATACATTAGTACAGGTATTAATTTCTTACTGCCTTTTGGCTTTGTAATTACAACATTTACTTTCTGATTTTTAAACTCTAACGATTGTTTTTCAAAAGTTACTTTGCTATAGGAAATTGTGCTATCTATTTGCATATCTTCCATAGCTTTTCTGGCAATGTCAATAGGCAATTCATGAATTGGCGGACCATTATATGAATGGATTACTTCTAAAAATTGTTGTACCGTAGGATCTAATCCATTACTTCCTGCTAGTTTAGCTTGAGCAAGAATATTATATGGTAAAAAAACAATACAAAATAAAATTATGTATCTCATTACTTAAACAGTTTGTTGAATTAATGTTGCTTTCTTTTTTCTCTTGGGAATCACATATGTATTGTAGACATACAACAATAAAAATGTTCCTAAATTGACTCCTAAGATGATTGATAAAGTAATTGGTTCGTTGTAATGAGAAAAATTAGCAAATGGTAATAACCAATAAATTAAAACCCATTGAAAAATATAGAAAGGTGTTACATTTTTGCTGCAATAGAATAGTAATTTACTGATATAGTTTTCTTTAGGAAGTAATAATTCTATACGATAATACATCCAAAACAGCACTAATAAAATTCCCATTAATCCCATACTTCCGCCAGGACCTAAATGATAATAATCTCCAAAATGATATTCGTAATTATAATCGCAAAGTAATTTACCTATGATTAAGAAAACTACACCGAAATATAGCATCGGTTTGAATAAAGATTCATTGGCATTTTCAGGTTTGTCTTGATAGCTTAAACCAAAATATAAGCCTACTAAAATGAACGATAGCCAAGGAAATAAAGGAAAGTAAACATCAAAATTATTTCCCCATAGTAAATTCAGTATATAATCAACTCCAGGAACTCCTAAATGAAAACCACTTACAACTTTAGATAGCCACATGATTATTAAAGCTAGAATGATTAACACATATTTATTTTTTATTAAAAAATTAAAAGAAAGTCCGATTAAGAATAATGAAATTCCTACTAATTGAAACATATCCCCTTTTAAGAAATAATTCCACATTCTACTTGGAGCATTTAACGCTAAACCACTAGCTTCTACAAAGCTTTCTGGAAAACCTCCAAAAAGTAATAAAGGCACAATGAATCTTAAAAAATTTAAGACATAACCTAAAGCTATAATTAATAAAGCTTTTCTTAAAATTCCGTTTCTATTTGCATTTCTAGAAAAGGCAAAAGAAATTCCCATTACAATAAGAAATATAGGAGAACCTCTTTCTAGTAATTGTACAAAATTTCCAGTCACCGTGTTTTCCCAAGTTTCCATACTTGAAAAGAGCATCATGACATGTACAGGTATCATCATAAGAACACTGAAGCCTCTAACGAAATCAACTCCTCTTACTCTATTTTGTTTTTTCATTTAATCTGATTTAATTTTTAAAATCCCAAGTCAATTTTTTAGATAATGATTTTCTTCTTCTATTGCCTAATGCAATATTTTCTTTCAATTTTCCCATGAATAAAATTCCTAAAAATTGTTCTTCATCTTCTAAAGGAATTCTTTTTCCGTATTCCATAGTTGCAGATGAAGTATCCCAATAACAGCCAATTTCGGCTGCAGTACAACTTAACCACATGTTTTGAATAGCACATGAAATTGCTGCAATTTCCTCCCATTTTGGAAGTTGTGCTCTTTTACTAGGTTGAAAAATTATACCTAATAGCGTAGCATTTTTCGCATAGTAATTTGTAGATTCAAAACGTTCTGAAGAAAATTCTTCTTCTGTATATAATTCTCGGTAATATTTTGCCATAAACTCACCTAATTCTAATTTGTGATTTCCTTCTAAAACCACAAATCTCCATGGTTGAGTTAGTTTATGGGTTGGTGCCCACAATCCATTTGACACAATATTTTCAATAATTTCTTTAGATAATTGTTCTTCAGAAAAATCGTATGCATATGTTGATCTTCTATCTTTAATTAACTTAGTAATTGCTTCAAAAGTCATACTATATCGTTTCTAAAGATTGTTTTGATTTCGTTTCTTTTCTGAATTTAGCCAATGGATTTTCAAGAGTTCCTACAAGTTTTAAACTTTCGATAGGATCAGCTAAATTCAACATCTGTTTTGTATTACTTAATTGTAGTCTATTTAAACAACAACGATCAAATTCATCAACAAATAAGTCATAACGATCATATTTATCTATAAACTCTGGATGTTGTTCTTGGTATTCATAGATACAATCTGCAACCAATTGCCAAAAGTTATATTCAGAAAAACTAGCATGAGTATCTAATTGTTCTCCCATAAACCTGAAGAAACAATCGAAAACATCAGTAAAAATTGATAATACTTTCATTTTATCTGAAGTTTCTGTATACAATCTATCAACATGTTCAGGTAAATCCATTTCTTTATTGAAAACAATAACTTCTTCAGTAATATCTTTCATTAAAACATAAACAGGAGTGTCTTCTTCTAAAACTAGAATTAAGTTTTCACCATGAGGCATGAATACAAATTCATATTTGTAAAAACAATGTAGTAATGGAGATAAATATGCTTTTAAGTAACGTTGAATCCATGTTGTAGCTCCATATGGAGACTTATCAATTAATCTTGCTAAAAGAGAATTATCTTCAGAATCTAAGTGCAATAGCGCAGCCATTGTAAGCACTCTTTGATTAGAGCTAATTTTAGTAAACGGACTTTCTCTCCACAATGCAGATAACATTTTATTATGCGGATTTGTTTTTCCTAATACTTCGTAATAATGGTTTTGATAACCAATTGTAGCGACTTCACCAAGCATTGTGAATCCATTATTAGTTAAATATTCATCTTCAGCTAATAATTTGGTAATCCAAGTTGTAATTGGTGGCGTGCTTTGCATATAATAAGGCGACAAACCACGCATAAAGCCCATATTTAAAATAGATAAAGCTCCTTTGGTATATAACTTTTCAGGATTTGAAGTATTAAATAATGTTCTGATGGATTGTTGTGCTGAATAAAAATCATCACTTTCACCAACTAAAACAATGTTTTTCTTAGCAATATCAGCTGCAAAAACATGAGTGATTTTGTTTGTCCACTGCCAAGGATGAACTGGCATTAAAAGGTAATCTTCAGCATTTACATTTGCTTCTTCTAAGATTTGATAAAATTCATATACTTTTTCTTCACCTAACTCTCCATCTAATAGTTTCTTATATTCATATCCTTTTACTGCAGTATATACAGCATAATTTTTATGAACACCTAACCATAAAATTTTAAAAGGTTTGTTTGCTTCAGGAGCATATAAATGATAATCATTTGTATTAAAACCTATTCTTCCATTATTGGCAACAAAACAAGGATGACCTTCAGTCATATTAAGTTCAATCTCTTGAAAACCTTTAGTAGCTAATTCTAATGCTGAAAAATCTTCGTTTGCTAATTTATAAGCTGCTCCAAAAAGTGTACTTGTTATTTCTTCCAGATAGGTTGCTAAAAACTCATCTGGAATGCCTAAAGTTGATTTAAATTCAGTTATAAAATGAATTGCATCTAGCTCTATTTTAGTATTCTCTGTATCATATTTTATGATACTTTTTTTATTAATAGTCCAATGATCTAGAACCTTTCTTTTCGCTTCAAATTGATATGTAAACCGTTTACAATCTGAGGTGATTTCATATACTCCCCAATCATTATTATGCTTTATAAAAGTAGGAGTAAAAATAAGCTCGTGTGCAAATTCACTAATGGCTTTTTTTATTAAGTTACAATTTACAATACTCCATATATGAGGTTGTAAATGTGCTATATTTTGTGACATTTTATATCTTATTAATTGCTTTTTGAAATAATTCTCTTGTACAAAAAGCTAGTGAGGCTATTTTATGCGATAATTCTATATCTTTTTCATAAACAAAACCTGCTTTCTTATTCAAAACATGAATTTTTTCATTGTTTTTATCTGGTTCAACTACTACCCTTTCTACAAAAGGTAAGCTGAAGAAATATTCCATAATGGTAGCAAATACGTGCCATGTAAATTGAGGAATTCTTTTTTCTACTGGAGCCACAAGAATGTGCATACCGTAATCATTTGGTAAAGCATTATAATGTGCTGCGATTTCATCTTCTTGAGCTTTGTATCGTTCCATCAAAAAGACAGGAACATCATTCAATAAACCAATAAAAGTGTGATGATTAGCATTATCCTCTATTTCTTGATAAGCTTGTTTTACTTCTTCAATACTTTGACCTAACATTCCCCAATACTTTGCATAAGTTTGAGTTACCCAATAATGAAGAAAATTGATATCCTCTTCTAAATTGATAGGACGAATACTCATATTTCCAACACTAGGAATATCCTTAGAAAAAACTACAACATTAGTAGAAATCATAACTATACTGTTTGAGTTTTAAATTGTGCAATAGGGTTTTCTAAATCACCTGCAAATTGAAGTAATGCGACAGGATCATCTAAATCAATCATTTGTTTATGATTGTTTAATTGTAACCTGTTTAAACATGATAATTTAAAATCATCTGCAAACATGTCATATTTTTCGAATTTTTCTGAAAGTTGAGGGAAATGCACTTGGTATTCCGTTACATTTTCAGCTACTAATTCCCAGAAACGTTCTTCTGAATATTGTGCGTGTTCAAACAAAATTGGAGCTAAAAACCTAAAGAAACCATCAAACATATCTGTAAAAATTGAAAGTATTTTCACGTCTTCTGGTACAGGTGCATACATACGTTTTAAATGATCTGGCAAATCTACATCTGGACTTAAAATACAAGCTTCTTCAGTAATATCTTTTAGTAAAGCATATACAGGAATATTATTCTCTAAAACTAAAATGATATTTTCTCCATGAGGCATGAATACTAAATCATAATAATAGAAACAATGTAACATCGGACTTAAATATGCTTTTAAATATTTTCTAACCCAATCATCAATTGAAATTCCTGAATCTTTAATAATTTCAGGTAATAACGCATTTCCATGATGATCAATGTGGAGTAAAGCCGCCATAGTTATTGGCTTTTGATTTTTTGTTACAACTGAATACGGGCTTTCCCTCCACAATGATGCTAACATTTTATTATAATCGTTATGCGGCCCAAATTCTTCGAAATAAGGATTAACATAACTTACAGATCCGATTTCACTTAACATTCTGAATCCGTTCTCTTTAATATAATTATCGTTATATAATAAATTCTCCAACCAAACTGCCATCTTAGGAGCTGTTCCTAGGTAATATAATGGCAAACCTCTCATAAAGCCCATGTTTAAGATTGATAAGGCAGATTTGGTGTAGAATTTTTGGGGATTCGTTGTATTAAAAAGTGTTCTTATTGATTGCTGTGCCAAATATTGATCTGGACTATATCCTAGACATATTAAATCTCCTTTAGCAACTTCTGGTGCAAATATATTTGCCAACTTATTAAACCATTGCCATGGATGAATTGGAAGAAACAGATAACCTTCTGGTCGATGTCCTTTTTCTAGAATTGTATTATTGAATCGAACTATTGTTGCTGGATCTAATTCTTGTTGAATCAATTTTTCGTAAGGTAAACTCTCCAAAGCAGCATAAACAGCTTTACTTTTATGTCCGGCTAACCATAATAACGAAAAAGAATTTCCAGCTTCTGGAGCATAAGAACGATAATCTGTACTATCGAAACCAATCCTTCCATTGTTGGCAACAAAACCAGGATGACCTTCTGTCATGGATTGTTCTATAGTTTGAAAGTCTGCAGTTGCTAGTTCTTTTGCTGTAGGATTTCCTTTAGTTATTTTATAAGCACTTCCGTATAGAGTACTAATAATTTCTTCTAAGTAAACAGGCATTTTTTCATCTGCTATACCTAAGGCTTTTCTAAAGTCCTTAATGAAATGAATGGCATCTAATTCAGATTCTATATCATTATCCAACTTCTTAATTGAAAACTCATCAATTAAAAGATGATTCATAGCCATAGGTTTAGCATAAAATTCATATCGAATTTCCTTTTGATCTGCATAAACTTTATAATGGTTGAATCCTTTATCTATAGATGAAATGAGTTCAGGCTGTATTAATAACTCATGTGAAAATTCACATAACGCTTTTTTAACCAATAATCTATTGGCCTGTTGCCAAACCATTGGTTGTATATGTTGGGTTGATTGTTGTGGAGAAACCACATTATCTATAGTATTCATACTACTTCTTTTTGAAGGTAAAAGTGTTTTTATTTTTTGTTGATAGTTTTTCTTAGTTAAGAAAGCTAACTGTGCTGTTTTGTGAGGTAATTCTACAATGTTATATAATTGAAAACCAATACGTTGACATAATGCAAACATTTTCTTGTTACGAATATCTGGTTCTACTAAAATTCTGTATACAGAATTATTAGAAAAAACAAAGTCCATAATAGCTCTAAACATGAACCAAGTAAAGTTTGGTATCTTTTTTTCAGATGGCGGAGCTACAATAATATGTATTCCGCAATCATTATGGTTTGCTTTATAATATTCTCCTACAATATCTTGTCTTGGATCGTATCGTTCTAATACAAAAGCAGGTTCGTTATTATATTCTCCTACAAATACATCGTAATGTTCTGGAGTAGTTAATTTCTTATATTCTTTTTTTACATCTTTTAAAGTTGCATGCTGCATTCCCCAGAAAAAGGCATATTCTTTTGTAACCCAAGAATGTAAAAACTCACTATCGCTTTTTATATCAAAAGGTCTTATGTTTATTTGACCTATTGAATTATATGTTTTACTGAAAATTGATTTTTGTTGACTCATCGATTAGGTTTTAGCAAGTTCTTTATGAGTTATTCTTACAGATTTAAATACGAAGAAGTACAAAACAAGTGTTAGTATAAATCCGCCTAAAGCAATAGAAAACGGTATTTGTAGTCCATATTTTTCAACTACTACTCCTACGCTTAATGAAGCTAATAACACTCCTAGATTTTGAAAAAAATGTATTTTACTATAATCTAAAGCATAAGAATCTGGTGTACTCAATTCGAATAAAAGAATGTCGAATTTCACAACACCTTGAAAAATTGCCCATCCGTAAACTATTCTACCAATTACTACAAAAGCATCAGAAGGAATTCCTTGAAGAAAAAGTCCGATTAAAGCGATACAAAGTGCATTGATAATACCTTTATAACCATCTTGAGTTTTTCTTTTATTATTAATCCATAATGTGACTAATGCTACAAATCCAGGAATCGCATACACTGTTCCTGATATGAATTTAGTTTTATATGCTGAAAAGCTCTCCCAATACAACGAGAAAAACGGTCTAATTAAGAAATCACTGAAATATAAAATCAGTGTTATTAATCCCAATTTCAAAATAAAACCTTTAGGAATAAATTTCTCTTCAGAATTTACTACTTCGTCTGAAACAATTAATCCTGTAGCATATTTATCACTCTTTAATAAATATCCGCTCATTGCCATTTGGATAAAATCTCCAGCAGCCATGATTAAAAAGATATTTCTAGGATCAATTAAATCTACTATTAATCCGCCAATTACTGCACCTAAAATTCCGCCTAAATGCACAACAACAGATAATAATCCAATGGTTTTAGGATGTTCTTCTTTTGTTATTATTTTTAGAATGTAAGGATATACTAGAAGGTAGCTTCCTTTGAATAAAATCATTACTAAAGAAACAATCCAAAAAGTGATGTATGAACTGGTATAAAAGCAATATAATGCTAAAATTCCAGCTACAAACTGAGTATACACTAATATATTCAACTCTGAAACTTTCTTAGAAACATAAGCCCAAAATGGGAAAGCAATCATTACCATAAAGCATATCGCAGCAAAGTAATAACCAACCATTTCTGGATCTTTTACACCAAAACGCAATTCAAAAAATTGCGGGTAAAAAGGATGTAATAAATAATCGCTAACAACAGCAACTAAAGTCATTAAAATCAAAAAGTTTTTTAATTTCATTTGTTTGTTTGAATTTCATCATTTACCAGTGAATGAAACAATCTACTTGGTTGCCTATAGATTGCTTCATTACATTTCACTAGCAACGACGATTTACATATTTACTAATTGATTAAATTCATTAGAATTTCTTCTTCTTGACTCACACCGAATTGTTGGAAAGCAATTTTATTTTCAATAGAATAATGTTCTACTCCTGTCATTTCTTTAATAATGTAAGAGTTTCTATACGCTGCCATTCCTAAATCTGGAGTTACAAAACCATGAGTATGTAGTTCAGCATTTTGAACAAAGACTTCGTTTTTATTAATATCTATACTATAATTACGTGCTACATCAAAACGTTCTTTATCATCCCACTGAATTCTTTCAGAAACACCTTCTATAAAATCAGGTAATTGGTAAGAATATCCAGTAGCTAAAACAAGACCTTCAGTTTCATGTTTAAAGTATTTATCTTGTTCAACTTGATGTAATTCTAAAGTAACTGTATTGTCTTCTATTTTTGTTTCAATAAGCTCGGTATTCGTTCTTAAAGAAACTTTTAATGGTTCTTCAGAAAGAACTCTTTTTGTGTATAAAGTCTCATGAATAGCAGCAATTAAATCACTATTAATTCCTTTGTATAAATGTTTCTGATTTTTAATTAAATCATCTCTTTTTTCACTAGATAAATTGTAGAAATAATCTACATATTCTGGAGATGTCATTTCTAATGTTAACTTAGAATATTCTAAAGGGAAGAATCTTGGAGATCTTGTAATCCAATTTAATTCGTATCCTACAGTATCTATTTCCTGTAGTAAATCATAGAAAATCTCAGCAGCACTCTGACCGCTTCCTAGTACAGTAATTTTCTTTTGCTTTTGTAATTCTTCTTTATGATTTAAATATGCTGAAGAATGCACTGCTTTTCCCTTTAGTTTTTTACAACACTCTGGAATATAAGGTGGAGTTCCTGTACCAAGTACTAATTTTTTAGCCTTATAAATTTTTATTTCATTTGTCTTTTTACAAGTAGATGTAACTATATAAATTCCTTGATTTTCATCATAATTAATATGAGTCACTTCTGTATTAAAATGAACATTTGATAATCTTTCAATTGCCCACTGACAATATTGATTGTATTCATTTCTTAATAACAGAAAGTTTTCACGAATGTAAAACGAATACATTCTTCCTTTTTCTTTGATATAATTTAAGAAACTGAATTTATTTGTTGGGTCAGCTAATGTTACCAAATCTGCCATAAATGGAATTTGTAACGTTGTATCTTGTAATAACATTCCCGGATGCCAATCAAACTTTTCTTTTTTATCTAAGAAAATTCCATTTAAATTTTCGATTGGATCTGTTAAACAAGCCAAACCTAAATTAAAAGGCCCTACTCCTACTGCAATAAAATCTGCTACATTTTTATTCATAATAATTCGGTTTTTGGTTGATATTGTTTTCCTGTTTCTTCTATCATTCGAACAATATTCAATAAGTTTTGTATTGTATTTTTAGGATTTAATAAAGTGAATTTTAAGAAGATGTTTCCATTTAGTTTAGTACTTGCAATAGAAGCTTTACCTGCTTTAAACAAAGTGTTTTTGATATATAAATTCACATCGTCGTGAGTTGGTTCGTGTGCTGCTTCAGAGTTTTTATATCTAAAAACTACAGTACTTAATTCTGGTACATGAGCAAGTTCGAAATTCGGATTATCATTCATGTAATCGTATACTTGCTTTGCTAACTCATGAACTTGTTCTAAATACGCTGCAATAGTTTTAGTTCCTAAAGTTTTTAAGGTTAACCAAACTTTTAAAGCATCGAATCTTCTTGTTGTTTGGATAGATTTTTCAATTAGATTAGGACGCTCAATATCTTTATTTTCAATAGGGTTAAGATAATCTGCATAGTAAGACACATACTTAAAATGACTTTTATCTTGAACTAAAAATGCACTACAACTAACAGGTTGGAATAATGTTTTATGAAAATCTACAGTTACAGAATCTACCATATCCATACCTTTAAAGTGATGATTATGAGTTTCTGTTAATACATAACAGCCTCCATAAGCTCCATCTACATGTAACCACATGTTTTGCTCTTTAGCAATTTTCCCAATAGTTTGTAACGGATCAAAACTTCCGTAATCTGTAGTTCCTAACGTAGCTACAACAGCAATAGGAATGTTTCCTTCTTGCTTTGTTTTTTCAATGGCCACGTATAAAGCTTCAGTATCCATTCGCATTTTAGCATCAACTTTAACCGGAATTACAGCATCGTAACCTAACCCTAATAAAGCTGCATTTTTTTGAATACTGAAATGTGATTTTTCTGAACAGAAGATTTTGAATTTATTTACTTCTTCAGACCATCCATTCTGTTTGATGTTGATTCCGAAGTTCTCAAAAGCATAATGATCTCTGGCCATTAATAAAGCCATAAAATTAGATTGAGTTCCACCACTAGTAAAAACTCCATCTGATTGATCATTAAAGCTAAATTCATTACAAATCCAACGAATGACTTCTTGTTCTATAAAAGTTGCCGAAGTACTTTGGTCCCATGTTTCAACTGCTGTATTTACAGTTGTAGCAATAAGTTCTGCTACAATAGATGGCAAAGTAATAGGACAGTTTAAATGCGCCACATAATTAGGATTATGAAAGCAAATTGCATTTTCTATATATAATGAGTTTAATTCATTTAAAACATGGTCTATAGGACTTGAATTAGCTATACTTACTAGTTTTGCTTTCTCTTTATTGTTTCGTATTTCCTCTAAATCATCTCCTTTATAAAACTTTCGATTCGCTAAAAACTTTTGAACATGATCTAAAGTTTTAGATATGTAATCTTCATATAGTTTAAGTGACTCGTCATTAAAAAGATAATTATTTAATGACAATTCTTTAAAAGGAGGAGCTGCGTTTACAATCATTATTTTTATTTAGTCTTAATAATAAAAGCAAAATTATTAATGAGTTTCAATTAAATTATGACGGAAAAAGGATTAAAAAAGACGTAATTTTTATAACTTTAATTTTAGAATGATAGATCAAAAAATGAACAACTCCTCTGCTGATTTTATAAATTTTATAAATAATTATATCTCTTTATCTGATGAGGCTTCTGAAGCAATTGTAGACAGGATAGAATATTTAACTTTAGAAAAAGGAGAAAATTTAGTTAGTGAAGGTAAAACCTGTAAAGAACTATATTTTATAATTAGTGGCGCAGTTAGAACATTTTTTTATAAAAATGGCAAAGATATTACCCATTGGATCTATACTGGAGGTATATTCACTTCATGGCACAGTTACTTGTCACAAACTCCTTCAAAAGACTATTTAGAAACAACTGAAGCAACTGAAATTGTTGCTATAACATATGATAAATGGCAAGATTTATATAAGCTTTATCCAGAATTAGAACGTTTTGGTCGTTTACTGGTTGAAGAGCAAATGGCCTTAATAGATGATTTTTATAAAGGTTATTACTTCTTATCTGCTAAAGAAAAATATGATTTATTAATTTCTGCAATTCCTAATATTACACAAATCGCAAATCTTGGACACATAGCTTCTATGCTTGGTATTAGTCAAGAAACATTAAGTAGAATAAGAAAATAATTCGATTTTGATATAGGTCAAAAAAAGATAAACAAAGCTCTTATAATTTTGCAGTATCACATTCAATAACAACGGATATGAAACAGAATAATTTTATATGGGCCGATTTGTCGTGCTACAGACCAGAAAAAGCAAAACAGTTTTATGAAAATGTTTTCGGTTGGTTGTATGCAAACGATAATGAATATTATACAGCTTATAAAACTGATAAACCTGTAGCAGGTTTATATGAAACTCCAGATAAGTTTAAAGCAATAAAAATGCCTGCATTTTGGATGTCTTACATTCAAGTAAATGATGTAGATAAAAGTGTAGAGAAAGCCAGAGAACTTGGTGGAATTATTGAATTAGTAACTCATGATAGTTCTTTTGGTAATGTTGCACTTATTAGAGATACTTTAGGTGCTGGATTTACTATTTACGATGGAAATTATCTAAACGCTAGATATCATAACTTAAATGGTGGTTTACTATTTAATGAGCTTCATGTTTCTAATATTGAAAAGGCAATTTCTTTTTATGAAAAGTTGTTTGATTGGAATTTCAATTGTATTGATAAAACTAGTTATGAAGTGTTTAATACAGACAAAGAACATATAGCTAATATCCATGAAATTCCTGAAACTATACGAAGTAAATATGAATATTGGATTTGCACATTTAGTGTTGAGAATGTTGATTCAACATTAAAAAACATTAAAGAAAATGGCGGATCACTAATTTTTGATGAAGGAACTCGAAAATTATGCTCTGATGGTACTGAAGCCTTCTTTTATATTCAAAATATAAACAACTAAGTGTATGAAAAACTCAACATTAATAGTTCGAAGTGTATTTGTAATTCTATTGCTAACAGGAACAGCTCAATATTTTAGTTATACTAATAATCAGCAAAATGAGAATGCAACTACTAGTTCAAAAATACCTGTAAAGTCATCAGATACAAATAAAATAAAAAAGACTAAAACGTTAGTTGGCAAATGGAAAGTGAATTATAATTCTGAAACTTTTAAAGGAGCTATAGTTTATAATATTAAAAAAGACGGAAATACTTTCAATGCATATACTTATGAATATATAGATATGGAAGGTTATAGAGAGAAAGCAAAAAATAAAAAAATACTGATCATAACATCAGTAGGAAGTAAAAGTGGTAAAGGAGTTTACAATATTAAATATGAGAATAATGTATACAATGTTCCTTGTACCATTAAGATTATTGATAATAATAGCTTTATTTTAAGTTATGATTATTTCGGATATAGTGATAGTGAAACTTGGAAAAGATTATAAATTATGATTGAATATTTATCAGAAAAACTAGATTGGATTGATGTAAATTATTGGTTCTACATATTTAATGACCTAAGTTTAATATATATAATACTGCCATTCTTTATTATAGAATTGATTAGATATGCTTGGCAAAAACGTTTAAATAAGGAATTAATTTTTGATAGTATTGCCAATATTATCACTTTTGGAGCTTTTTTTCTTATCGAAATTATTCTTGGTTTATTAGCAATTACTAAGGTTTATTATTGGTTGTATAATAACTTTAGTTTACCACATTTAGAATTAAATTGGATTACAATTATCTCATGTATTTTACTTGCTGATTTTGCTTATTATTGGGAACATAGAACCATGCACAGAATAGGAATTGGTTGGGCAACACATACAGTTCATCACAGTTCACCACATTTTAATATGTCTGTTGCATATCGATTTGGTCCGTTAGATGCTATTATGCCAATTGTATTTTCATTACCAATTGTAATGTTAGGCTTCGATCCTATTTTGGTATTACTTTCAGAGGTTTTTGTACAAGTATTTCAAACATTATTACATACAGAAATCATTGGGAAATTGACAAAACCTATTGAGTTTATCTTTAATACTCCATCTCATCATCGTGTGCATCATGGTTCTAATAAGCAATATTGGGATAAAAATTATGCAGGAATTTTAATTATTTGGGATAGAATCTTCGGGACTTTTGAGCCTGAAGTTGAAACAGTAAAATACGGAATTTCAGAACCGTTAAATAGTACAAATCCTATCAAAGTATTTTTCCACGGAATTACTCGTTTGAGTAAAAAAATGAAATCTGTACATGGATTTAAAAATAAGTTCCTAGTATTAATAAAACCGCCAGATTGGCTTCCTAAATAAGGATTTAGATTATTAAAAAAACGCGAAAACTATAATTAGTTTTCGCGTTTTTATTTTAAGTAAAATTCATACTCTAAAATTATTTAAATGCTTCTTTTAATAACTCTTGTAAGCTATTCCAAGATTTCTGATCTGCTTCTGCATTATAAGCTAAAGGTAAATTGAATTTTTCTCCATTAGCATCTGCAGTTTTTGAAGTAAAACTATGTTTTGCTCCAGGATAAGAAAAATATTGGTACTTCGCTCCTATTGAATCTAAAGCAGATTTAAATGCTGTAACAGATTCTGGACTTACAAAAGGATCATCTGCTCCATTACATACTAAAACTTGAGCTTTTAAATCTTTATTAGGCATGACAGGTAAAGCAACTCCACTGTGAAAAGCAGCAACAGCATCTAGATCAAATCCACTGTTTGCCATTGTTAATGCGACACTTCCTCCGAAACAATATCCAATAGCAGCTATTTTTTCACCATCTACAGATTCATGTTTCTTCAATAATTCTACAGCAGCATTAAAACGATTTTTCGCTACTGGTAAATTTTTCATAACACTTCCTGCAAACTTTCCTGCATCATCTGGGTGATTTGCCTGTTTTCCATCTCCGTACATATCTACAGCTATGGCTGTATAACCTAACTTGGCTAACATGTCTGCACGTTCTCTTACATAATCATTATGTCCCCACCATTCATGAACTATTAAAATTCCTGGTCGTTTTCCTTTTTTGTTTTCATCAAAAGCTATATATCCTTTTAAATTTGTAGAATCAGAAACATAAGTAACTTCTTCTCCTTTTACTTTAATAGGTAATTCTTTAGCAACTTCATCTACTTTAGGTTTAGTTTCAGTTTTTTCCTTACAAGACACCACTAAAGCTAGTGCAGCGCATACAATAAAAGTATTAAGTAATTTCATTAGTAACAGTATTTTATTTGGTGATATAAATATACTCATTGTTATTTTAAATGATGTTTTAATACTCAAATAATAGTTTCTTTAGTTTTACAAAACGTTATATCAAACAATAGCTTTAACTTTGTTAGATAACCAATTCATTAATTGTATTAATTTTTAATTTCATGACTAAAAAATTATTACTTGTTGGATTACTATTAGTAACCAACTTAGTAGGATTTGCACAAGAAAAAATTCAATCGGGTCCGATGGTAGGATATTCAACGATGCGTGAAGTTTTATTATGGGTTCAAACTACTAAAGCTTCTGAAGTTCATTTTGAATATTTTGATAAATTAAATCCGAAAGAACGCTTTAAAACAGATGTTTTTACAACCAATAAAAAAGATGGTTTTGTTGCTCAATTAGTAGCAGATAAAGTTTTACCAGGAAAAAAATATACTTATGAAGTATTTGTGAATGGTAAAAAAGTGAAACGAGATTATCCTATGGAATTTCAATCGCAAACACTTTGGCAGTGGAGAACAGATCCTCCTGAAATTAATTTTGCAATAGGAAGTTGTACTTATATTAATGAAACGCGTTTTGATAGACCGGGAAAACCTTATGGAAGTAATTATGAGATTTTTACAACGATGCATTCTAAAAGACCTGATTTTATGCTATGGTTAGGCGATAATACATATTTAAGAGAAGCTGATTGGAATTCTCGTACTGGTTTTTTACATAGATATACGCATACAAGATCTTTAAAAGAATTACAACCATTATTAGCTTCTACACATAATTATGCAATTTGGGATGATCATGACTTTGGACCAAACGATTCTGATGGAAGTTTTCCTTTAAAAAATAC
Organism: uncultured Tenacibaculum sp.; assembly: GCF_947495995.1. Lineage (GTDB taxonomy): Bacteria > Bacteroidota > Bacteroidia > Flavobacteriales > Flavobacteriaceae > Polaribacter. The sequence continues at coordinate 406,605 of NZ_CANMAX010000002.1, read as the reverse complement.
AGCTGCTGAAATGTTTAAACTTTTCTGGGGAAATCCTAATTACGATGCTTTAGGAACTGGTGGAATTACAGGTTCTTTTCAATGGGGAGATTTAGACTTTTTCTTATTAGACAATCGTTATTATAGAACTGCAAATAGGAATTTTACAGGTGAACGTCAAATGTTAGGTAAAGATCAGATAGACTGGTTAATTAATGCATTATCGTCTAGTAGAGCTCCGTTTAAATTTATTGCTATTGGAGGTCAAGTATTGAGTTCTGAAGCAATGCACGAAAACTATGCTACTTTTCCAAAGGAAAGAGCTTATTTAATTCGTAAAATTAGAGAAGCAAAAATTGAAGGTGTTATTTTCTTAGATGGAGATCGTCATCACACAGCTTTAAGTGTTATGAAAGAAAGTAGTAGTGTTTATCCTTTATATGATTTAACTTGTTCTCCTTTAACTTCTGGAGCGCATGCAAGTAAAGAAGAATTCAATAATTATAAATTACAAGAAACCTTAGTTGGTGAACATAATTTTGGATTAATGAAAGTTAGTGGCCCTCGTACTGATCGAGTTTTAACCATTCAAATTTTGAATAAAGATGGTAAAGAAATGTGGACTAAAAAGATTAAAGCTAGAGATTTAAAATACAAATCTAGAAGAAGATAATTATAAAAAAAGTGCCTGTAAATTTACAGGCACTTTTACTTTATATCAATTTGAATTTAAAAGCTTTAATCTTTGTATCCTCTTCCAGGAGTATATGGTGCTCCTAAATTGATTAACTTCTTTTCTAACGCTTTTAAATCTTCATTATACACTTTTTCAGCTATCCTTTTTACTACAGTGATTTGTTCTTTAGCAATAGCATAACTTTCTCTATGTGTATTTGTTGGTGTTGCTGTAGAATACTTTTGTTCATATCCGATAGAACCTAAACGACTAGCAGGCGATAATGGTTGATCGATATCTAATCTACGTTTGATAGGATCTCCATATAATTCTAATTGCATTTTCTCTAATTGTTCTTCTATCTCTTTCACTTCAGCTAATAAGCTTCCTAATGGTTGTTCAGCTTGTTTAATAGCTACTTTGATGTAACGTATTTTATTTCTTGAATCAGATAATAGATTACGTGTAATTCCCATATCTGCCTGTAATTTTGCCAATTGCTTTTGGAAAGCCACTTTTTCTAAACGATCCTTAGCTGGCATTTCTACATTATTCAAAGCTTTTACAACAAAAGATACTGGAGTTGTTAATGTTTCTAAAACTCCATCTTTTAATAAAGCCATTTCTACAGTATAATTTCCTGGAAAAACTAATGTTCCTTCTCTATTTCCACTAAATGGATTATAAAAACCAGGTCTACTTAAATTTATAGGATCTTGAGGTGTATATCTTAAATTCCAGTGGAAACGTTGAACTCCTTTACGAACTGATTTAAATTCCTTTTTAACTACACTTCCGCTATTATCTTTAATAATGAAAACTAATTCTTCTTTAGCTTGATCAGATTCAGCTTTTAAATCATCGTAACTTGGATAAGGAGTATCTGAACCAGATTTGGTTAATTTTTTCTCCTTTTTTTGTCTTTCACTTTTTAAAGACTTATAACTTGAATCATAATAATACGTGATAAGTGCTTCTGGCCCTAAGTTTTTAGCTGTATAATGATTATCTCCTTGAAAAGCTTTTCCTGGTAATCCTAATGGGCTACTTTTTTCCCACATTAAAGCTGTACGAATTGGATAAATTTTAGCTTTTTCAGTTGGTTTTGCATTTTCAATAGTTCTTAAAACAGAATAATCATCTAAAACATAAAAACCACGTCCGAATGTTCCTAAAACTAAATCATTCTCACGTTCTTGAATTGCTATATCTCTAACAGCAATTGTAGGTAATCCACTTTTTAATTGTTTCCAATTTTGTCCTTGATTTGGTGTAAAGAAAGCACCGAATTCAGTTCCTACAAACAACAGATTTTTATCTACATGATCTTCTTCAATTGCATAAACACTACCTCTTTCAGGTAGATTAGAAGCAATAGAAGTCCAGCTTGCTCCTTTATTTGTTGATTTAAAAATATACGGCTTAAAATCACCATATTTATGATGATTGAAAGCTACATAAATTACATTTTCATTGTGTCTTGATAAGTACACACTATTCACATATGATTGATTTGGAGCTCCAGGAACGTTAGAAATCTTACGCCAAGATTGTCCACCATTTTCAGAAATATGAATTAAACCATCATCTGTACCAGCAGCTAAAAGATTCTTATTTATTGGAGATTCTGAAAAAGCAACAACACTTCCATAAAGTGAGGTAGAACCGTTTTTCATTACCGCATCAATACTCACTACTCTATCGTAAACTTTTAATGTATTACGATCTATTTGTTGTGATAAATCATCACTAATAACTTCCCAAGTATTTCCGTAATCATTAGATCTAAATACTTTATTCGCTGCAAAATATAATCTTCCAGGCGCGTGCTTACTTACCACTAATGGTGCATCCCAATTAAAACGATATGCATTTTCACCTTTTCTAGCTTTAGGTTTAATTCCTACTTTTTCTCCACTCTTTTTATCGAAACGAACTAAACCTCCATATTGAGATTGCGCATACACAATATTCGGATTATTAGGATCGATTTGAGACTCAAAACCGTCTCCTCCATTAGTAATAAACCATTCTGAATTACGAATTCCATGATTTGTTAAAACTCTTGATGGTCCTCCTAAACTAAAATTATCTTGAGTTCCTCCATAAATATTATAAAAAGGATAATCATTATCTAAAGCAACTTTATAAAACTGTGTAACAGGTAAATTTTCTTTGAAATCCCAAGTTTTTGCAGCATCGAAAGTTTCGTAAATACCACCATCACAACCTACAACCCAATGTTTGTTGTTATTTGGATTAATCCACATACAGTGATTATCTACGTGTTTGGTGTCCTCTCCTACTAACTCAAATGATTTTCCTCCATTATGAGTTACAGACATCCAAGTATCCATTGAATACACTGTATTTTCATCTACAGGATCGGCAATAATTTCTTGATAATAATTTCCACTTGTTACATGAGAACTTTGTTTTTTCCAACTCGCTCCTCTATTTGTTGATACGTAAAAACCACCTTTTCTGTTCGCAGCTTCAACAATAGCATATATTTTTTCTGGATTCGCTGGAGATATAGCTAAACCAATACGACCTAATTCAACATTTGGTAAACCTTTGTTGATCTTAGTCCAAGTTTCACCTCCGTCAGTACTTTTGTGCATTGCAGAACCTGGTCCGCCTCCAACATAAGTATACACATGACGTCTTCTTTGTAAAGTTGATGCATATAAAATATTTGGATCTCTTGGATCCATAACTACGTCATTAACCCCCGTATGAGTGTCAACTTTAATTACAGATTTCCAAGTTTTACCTCCATCTTCAGTTTTATACAAACCTCTATCTCCTCCTTTACTCCATAAAGGTCCGATAGCAGCTACATAAACAATATCAGAATTTTCAGGGTGAACTATAATCTTTCCAATATGTTCAGAGTTTTTCAACCCCATATGTTGCCAAGACTTTCCTCCATCTAAAGATTTGTAAATTCCATCTCCGTAAGAAACGGAACGCTGATTATTATTTTCTCCTGTTCCAACCCAAATTACATTTGAATTATTTGGATCCATAGTAATACAACCGATAGAATAAGAACCTTGTGAATCGAAAATTGGCTCGTAAGTAACTCCTGCATTTACAGTTTTCCAAACTCCACCTGCTGCTGTAGCAACATAATATTCGTATGGATTTTTAGGATTGAAAGCAAAATCTGAAATTCTACCAGAAGTTAAAGCTGGACCAACATTTCTCCACTTAAGGCCAGAAATATTAATTGATGCTAAAGGAGACTTCTCTGAAGTTTTCCTTTTTTTTCTTTTTTGTGCATCACAAACTTGGGAAAAACTAAATAGCATACCAAGTATAATGACAAGTGCTTTTTTCATTTATTATAAATTTCTTGATTGATATGTGTCCAAATTACAAAACAAAAATCGTAAGTAATCAATTATAGAAATTTCAAACAAATTATTCTGTTTTGTAAGCAGTAAACCTCGGTTTTTCTTAATTATATGTTAATAAAACTACTATAATATTTAGAAGTAAAAGCGTATTTGAAAAAAACAATTACGCATTTGAAAATTGTATTGATAAGTGTAGTATAAAATCTAAACTTTATTTCTCTAATCGAAATAATAAAATTTAATATCATGAAAAAAATTACTTTATCATTACTACTTATTTTAACAGCTTTTTTTAGCTACGGACAATGGGCAGGAAGCACTGGAACATCTGGAAATATATATAGATTTGGAAATGTTGGTGTAGGTACTAATAATCCACAATCTATTTTTCAAGTTGGAACAGGAATGTATTTTCATAATGGAGGTACACAGCAAATTGGTTTTAGGTTTAATCCTAATAATGGTTCAGATACCGATCCATCTAGATATGGAGGTACTATAAGATTTGATCCTAACTCTGGCCAGTTTAGTCTTGGAGTTTCTTCATCTTTCACTAATAATCCTTCAAGAATTTTAGTAGCAACTAGAACACAACGTGTCGGAATTCGTACAGCTATTCCTGATGCAACTTTAACTGTTAATGGAGATATTCATGCAAAAGAAGTACGTGTAGATTTAAATATTCCTGCAGATTATGTTTTTGAAAAATATTACAAAGGAATTTCTCAATTAAAAAGCGATTATACAATGCCAACACTTGAAGAAGTTGCAGCCTACACTAAAGAAAACATGCATTTACCAGGTATTCCTTCAGCAAAAGAAATTAAAGACGAAGGATTGCACCTAAAAAAAATGACGAATCTTTTATTACAAAAAGTAGAAGAATTGACATTATACACAATTGAACAAGAGAGAAGAATTAAAGCTTTAGAAAAAGCTCTTGAAGCTAAATAATTTAAAACCATCCATTATGAAGAAAATCATAATTATATTATTTAGTTTATTTGGCTTTTTAAGTTACAGTCAGTCTTGTCCGTTTCCTAATTCTGTAATTCCAACACCAAATGCGACATCGGTTTTTATTAGTTGGAATCCCGTTCCAGGAGCATCAGGTTATAACGTAACAGTAGTTGGGGTACAAACTATTTTTGCAACAGCAGGTCAAACAGTAACAAGTTTTGGAGGATTAACTCCAAATACAGTGTATTCATATTCAGTAACTACAGCTTGTCCTTCAGGAAATAGTATTCCTTTTACGGGTTCTTTTAGAACTTTGGATTCAGGTGCTGGTGATTGTCCTTTAAATCGTGTAATTACTGAAACAGCAACAGCTGGTCAGTTTAATTTTCTAAGTGCTCAGAATAGAATTTCGGCAAGTAATATTATTTTAACGAATATAAATGCTGAATACGATGCTGGTGAGCGAGTTCGATTACTACCAGGTTTTCATGCTAGATCAGGATCTATTTTTAAGGCTTTTATTGAAGGTTGTACACCACAAGGAAGATCAATTAGAATAAGTACTGCAGGAAACAAAGAAATTTTATCTGACAATTCAACTTTTATATTTCCTAATCCTATCACAAATACTATAAACATAGAAAGTAATAAGGATATCAATACAATAGAAATCTTTAATCAAATTGGTATGGTAAAAAGTAAAAATAAGCTGTCTATACTCAATAAGAAAAGTTCTTTTGACATCAGTAATTATAGTACTGGTTTTTATATTGTTAGAATTACATTTAAAGATGGAAGTTTCTTAAATAAAAAGATTATTAAGAAATAATACTTTTGATAAAAACAGAATCGACCTTAAAACTAAAGTTTTACAGGTCGATTCTTTATATTTTTACAATAAACTAGTTATTAATTAATCCCTGACCTTCAATCCAAGGAGCTCCAGCTTGTTTAAGACGTCGCTCAATTCCTGGCATTGTTGTATTTAGTACAGTGTTTAATTTAGTTTTTACTTTTTGTAATTGACTCTTAACTCTTCTTAAAAAACCTTTATGAGTTCCAGTTGGTCCGTATGTACTTGTAAAAGCTCTCCACGAAATACTAGTTCCTTCACCCGCATTAGGGTTTGATTTTTCTCCGATTAAATCTTTTACAGGATCGCCTCCTAGTTCTTTTTGAATCGCTAGTAAGTCTAATCTAACCTTATTTATATCTTTTAATAAAGCATCATTTGGCGCTGTTGTTTTATGTGCAGCACGTTTCATTGCTGAAATTTTCTGTAATTGCTTCCTCATCTCAATGTTGGTAGCTGTTAAATCTTGTCTGAAAGCAAATACGTCTTCTCTAAACGTATTCATTTCATTATATGATTTTCTTGGTAAAGCTCCTTCATACATAGGAATTACTTTAAATTCTTTTGGCGCTTCTAGTATAGTAGTTACACCATCCACGCGTTTTACAAGTGTCGCCGTGTACGTACCAGGAGTTACTAAAGGTCCGCCGCCAAAAAATCGATTACCGCCTCTTACGTTTAATCGTTCTCCGTTTTTACTTGGATAATTAAGTCTCCAGTTCACTCGGTTAAATCCTTTTTTGTTTGTTCCTTTAACTGTATTTACCAACTTACCTGAAGCATCTTTAATTAACAATTCAATACTTGGTTTTTCTTGATTTGTTTCTTTTTCAATAGCTTCCCATCCTGGGAAATCAGTATTATTTTTCTCTCTTGCTTTACGTTCGTCTTTTAAAGATTTTACTTTATCTGACATGAAATATGTAAAACGAGCTCCGTAAGCTGGATTTGGTGCTTTATATTCAGCATCTCCTTGACTTCCAACTCTACTTGCTTGTTTATACCAATATGCATCTTTTATAGGAAACAATGTCGCTTCTTTTGATAGCATAGATTTATTGAAGTTACGTAATGGTGTAATATCATCTAATACAAAAAATCCTCTACCGAAAGATGCTCCAACTAAATCATTTTCTCTACGTTGAATTGTAATATCTCTAAAAGAAATTGTTGGAACTCCTCCTTTTAATTGTATCCAATTTGTTCCGCCGTTGTAAGTAAAATAAATACCATATTCTGTAGCTGCGAAAATTAAATCTTTATTTACATGATCTTGTACTAACCTCCAAACTAATAATCGTTCTGGTAAATCTCCACTGATGATCGACCAACTTTTTCCTTTATTTGTACTCTTAAGAATATAAGGTTTATAATCTCCATATTTATGATTGTCAACAGCTGCATATACTACATTTGCATCAAATAAATCGGCACGAACATCATTAACAAAAGGAACAAAACCTAACCCTTTTACAGTGTTTAATGAGGATTTTCTCCAAGTATTTCCTCCATCTTCAGTAGTTTGAATAATTCCATCATCTGTTCCAGCATATAATAAACCTTCTTGTTTTGGTGACTCAGCTAAAGATGTAATCGTATTATAGTTAGACATTGCATATACATCCCATGCATTATCCCAACTTTGTTGTTTTCCGTAATATGGTAAAGTAATACGTTCTTGATTTAAAGTTAAATCTTTAGAAATTGGAGTCCAATCATCTCCTCTATTTTCTGAACGCCAAACACGTTGAGAAGCAAAGAATAAACGTTTTGGATTATGTGGACTTACTAAAATTGGTGCATCCCAATTAAAACGTTCGAAAGGATCTCCTTCTAAAGCTTGAGGTTGAATAAATACCGTTTCTTTTGTTGTTTGATCTATTCTCCAAAGTGCTCCTTGTTGAAATTCACCATAAGTGATATTCGGGTTACCTGGCTCAATAGCAGATTGATGTCCGTCAGCTCCTAAAGTTTTCCACCAATCACCATTTGTAATTCCATCTGAATAAATTGTTTGTGACGGTCCACCATGTGATCCATTATCTTGAGTTCCACCGTATATTTTATAAAACGGTTTAGAATCATCAACAGCTAATTTAAAATACTGAGTAATTGGTAAATTTCTAATGAATTTCCAGCTTTTAGTTAAATCAAAACTTTCATATAAACCACCGTCAGTTCCAAATAAAACATAATTAGGGTCTGAAGTTTTAAAAGCCATAGCATGGCTATCTACGTGCTTATTACGCTCATTCATAGTATAAAATGTTTTACCATGATCGTCTGAAATTTGCACGTAATTATTCATTAAAAACAATTTTCCTTCATGATGAGGAGACGCATATAGTTCTTGATAATAATGTGGACCAGTACCACCAGAAACTGCGTTAGATTGTTTTTTCCAAGATTCACCTCTGTTTGTAGACATAAAAAGTCCTCCTTTTCTTCTATCTAACTCAATTGCAGCATAAATAACATCTGGATTAAAAGGAGAAATAGCTAAACCAACTTTTCCTAAGTTAGAACCAGGAATTCCTTTTTTTAATTTTGTCCAAGTTTCACCTCCGTCAGTACTTTTGTGAATTCCAGAACCTGGTCCTCCACCTAAATATCCTGCAACAATTCGCTGGCGTTGCCAAGTAGCTGCATATAAAACATCAGCATTTCTAGGATCCATAACTAAATCGGTAGCTCCAACCCATTTGTTATCTCCTAAAGTTCTTTTCCATGTTTTTCCTCCATCTATTGATTTATAAACTCCACGTTCACCACCTGAAGTCCATAACGGACCTTGAGAAACAGCCCAAATAATATTAGAATCTTCTGGATGTACTACGATTTTTGATAAATGCTCTGAGTTTTTTAATCCCATATTTTTCCAGCTCGCTCCATCATCATGACTTACATAAATACCATCTCCGAAAGCCACATGACGACCACCAACATTTTCTCCAGTTCCAACCCAAATTGTATGTGGATTGTTTGGATCGATAGTTATAGCACCAATTGAATATGATTTTTGCTGATCAAAAATTGGTTTCCAAGTAGTTCCTGAGTTTGTAGTTTTCCAAACACCACCAGAACCAACAGCTACATACCAAACATTTTCATTTTTAGGATGAATAGCAATATCTGCAATTCTTCCAGAAGTAAAAGCTGGTCCGATATTTCTAAGCGGCAAACCACTAAAGGTTTTACTACTAATTTTTTGGGCTTGTAATGGAATTATTAGAAGCATAAGCCCGAATGCAATTAATAATTTTGAAATTGAATTCATTGTTTTAGATTTATATGATTAGGCTGGTTTAATTTTCTCTAATTATATATTTTCTATTTCACTGCAAACAATCTCTTTTTCTTAGTCTATTTTTATTTGAAAGTTTCAGAAGATAATTCCTGAACTAATTTTTCTATCATTTCAACTCCTTTTTCTAATTGTTCTTTTGCTATAAACTCATTAGCTCTATGTGCTTGTGCTATAGATCCTGGTCCGCAAATTACAGATTGAAAACCTTCATTTGCAAACTGACCAGCTTCCGAAGCATAAGCCACTGTATTTAATTTCGAACGTCCACATATATTTTTAATTAAATTGACAACGTCTGCATCATTTTTTGTATCTAAATGTGGAACAGATGGATGATTTTCAATAGTTTTAATAGAAAAATCTGGAAATACTTTTTTTAATTCTGATTCTCTTTCTCTACAATATGCTTCAAATTCAGCAACAATTTCATATACATCATCCATAGGAACGGTACGTAAGTCCCAGTAAAAATGAGCTTTATCTGCAATAATATTTGGTGCAATTCCACCACTTACTTGGCCAATATGAATTGTAGAATGTGGAGGATGAAAACGATCGTCAAATTGTTTATCAGCAATTAACTGATTCATTTTATTCTCTAACCAAAGAATTAAACGCATCGATTCGTGAATAGCACTAACTTCTTGTTTTATTCGACTGCTGTGACCTTCTGAACCACTAACATAAGTTTCTAGAATATAAATTCCTTTTTGCCCAACAATAGGTTCCATTAAAGAAGGTTCGCCAATGATTGCATATTTCGGAGTTTCTTTGTAAAAGTTTTTAATTGTGTTTGCCAGTTCAGTTCCCGCTAAACAACCAATTTCTTCATCATAAGAAAAAGCAAAATAGATTGGTTTTTTTAAGTTAGCTTTAATCATTTCAGGTAATACAGCTAAACAACAAGCGACAAAACCTTTCATATCACAAGATCCTCTACCATAAAGTTTTCCATCTCCTTTATCTATTAATGTGAAAGGATCTGTTTCCCATTTTTGACCAGCTACAGGAACAACATCAGTATGACCAGATAGAATTACGCCACCATCAACAGCAGGACCAATTCTACAATGTAAAGAAGCTTTATTTCCTTCTTCATTAGGAACCAAATGTGTTTCTACTCCAAATGATTCGATATATTCTTGAATCCAATGAATAATATTTAAATTACTTTCACCTCCAAGTACTGGAAATGATACTAGTTTTGCTAGAATTTTTTCTATGGTCATATTAGCTATAATTTATTGCTACTGCTATAATTAATGATAAAAAGGCAATTCCGATTAAACTGATTAATACTGGAAATATAAATCGGATCCATCGATCTATAGGAACTCTACACATACTCAACATTGCTATGAGTCCGCCTAAAGTCGGATTAATTAAATTTGATAATCCGTCTCCTATTTGAAATGCCAAAATTGTTACTTGTCGTGTTAAACCTAATGATTCTCCAAGAGGAAGCATAACCGGTAAAGTCGCTAATGCTTGTCCGCTTCCAGAAGGTATAAAAAAGTTAATAACTGATTGTGAAATTGCCATACAAACAGCTGATGCGTGTAATGGCAAACCTTCTAGAATTGTAGAAAGTTGATAAGATATTGTATCACCAATATTTCCCATTTCCATTAATACTTTTATAGAAGTTGCAAAACCTACCATAAAAGCACCTGGTGCGGCAATACTTACTGATTTTAAAACCGTTTCACTCATTTTTGTTGCACTCATTTTTGAGACTAAACCACTTAAAAGTGCAATCATTAGAAATACAGCCGAGAGTTCGTTTATGTACCAATTCAGGTTAAAAACTCCATATAAAATAATGGATAAGCCGATAAAAAAGATAGAAATAACCAACCAATTATTAGTTGTTAATTTATATTGATCTATTGGTTTGGATAAAGACAATTCACTTGTATCAAGATCTTTGCCTAGACTTTTATTTGGATCTGAAGTAATTTTTTTAAAATAACGTACGTTATAATACGCCATTATTGATAATGCTGTAAAACAAAGAATACTTCGTAATAAAGCTCCAGAAAACATTGGTAATTCTGCAATTTTATGTCCAGTTCCAACAGTATAAGCATTAATTGGTGATAAACCGAAACCTACTGTCATTGCTCCAACTGAAATACCAGCTGCTAGAATTAAATCGCCGCCTAAAGCTAAACTTAGAACGGCTGCAATTGGCACCATTGCAATATTATTCTCGTAACCTATGGCAATACCAAGTAAGCCATAGATGAACGTCATAATTACAATAATTAAGTATTTATTTTTTAAACCTAATTTTTTCACTAAAGTTCCTACAGCATTTTCAACGGCTTTAGTTTTATCCATAAAACCAAACATAATTCCACCTGCTAGTACAATAAAAATAATTTCTACAGCAGCTTTAAATCCTAAAGGAATGGCTTTAAACATATCCAATATTCCAATTGGCGTAGATGCAATCGTTTTATAAGAATTAGGTACAACTGTGCTTTTTCCATTTACTATAATTCTTTCATACATTCCTGCCGGAAGTAGGTAAGTTAAAAGTGTGATGAAAATGATAATACCAAATAGCATTGTTATTGCGTGAGGTATTCGTTTAAAAAAAGACAATTTAGATTCTGACTGATTATTCATTAGTTAATTACGGCAATATTTATATAAAATTTATTGTTATAAATATATTGTAATTTTAATATCCAGCCGCTTGTCCGTCTTTACGACTTTCAGAAGCTCCATGATAGACTTTATTTATATCGTCCCATAAAATTGCTTGATAACCACCGTAAATCCCTCTAGCAGTACCAATTCTGTGACCACGATCCATTAATCCTCGAATTGTAGTGTAAGGAATTCCTGATTCTGTTCTAACCGTTCCTGTATTAGTTGTAATCGCTCCCATTGGACTAGCACCGCCAGTATGATCAAACCTTGGAGCATCACCTGCTTCTTGAAGATTCATTCCGAAGTCAATTAAATTCATCACAATTTGTGTATGTCCCATAGGTTGAAAATCTCCACCCATAACTCCGAAACTCACAAAAGGTTTTCCATCTTTAGTAATGAAAGCAGGAATAATTGTATGAAAAGGACGTTTACCAGGTTCGTAAGTATTTGCCTGACCTCTTTTTAAACTAAACAGCTCTCCTCTATCTTGTAACATGAATCCTAATTTTGGAGGAACCATACCTGAACCCATACCACGATAATTACTCTGAATTAATGAAATCATTGTTCCATTTTTATCAGCAACAGTCATATAAATTGTTTCTCCAGCAGAAATTTTACCAGCAGAATATTTCCCAGCTCGTTTTCCTATTTCTTTTCTTCTCTTATCTGCATATGTATCCGATAATAATTCTTCAACAGGAACTTTAAAAAAGTCCATGTCTGCATAATATTTTGCACGATCTTCAAAAGCTATTTTTTTAGCTTCAGTAAATAAATGCAAATGCTCTGCACTTCCAAATTCTATATTTGAAAAATCGTAACCTTTTAAAATCTGAAGCATTTGTAAAGCCGCAATTCCTTGTCCGTTTGGAGGTAATTCCCAAACATCGTAACCTCTATAATTCACTGAAACAGGTTGAACCCATTCTGATTTATGAGCTGCTAAATCTTTTTCTGATAAAAATCCACCTTGTTCTTTTATGAATTTCCCTATAGTTTTTGCGATATTACCTTTGTAAAAAGCATCTCTTCCTCCTTTTGCTATTTTTCTATAAGTATTAGCTAAAAACGGATTTTTATAAATTTCTCCTTCATTTGGTAATTTCCCTCCATTTTGATTTATATAAGTTTCTTTTAAATTCGGAAAGTTTTTTGACTGATAAAAAGGAATACTTCTGTTTAAATACCAAGCAATTAGTTCTGTTAGTGGAAACCCTTTCTCTGCATAATCAATTGCAGGAGCCAAAATTTCTGTCATTGGTTTAGAACCAAACTTTTTGTGCAATTCAAACCATCCATCGACAGCTCCAGGAACACTTACCGGTAAAGCTCCATGAGATGGAATTTTCTTCATGTTTTGTTTTTCAAAGTACTCAAGTGTAAGATTCTTTGGTGAACGTCCACTAGCATTTAAACCGTAAAGTTTCTTAGTCTTTCCGTCCCAAACAATTGCGAAAAGATCTCCACCAATTCCACATCCTGTAGGTTCCATCAATCCTAGAGCTGCATTGGCTGCAATGACAGCATCAATTGCATTTCCTCCTTTTTTTAGGATATCTAAACCTACTTGTGTTGCGATAGGATGACTGGTAGCCACCATTCCATTTTGTCCTAATACTTCAGAACGTGTAGCAAAAGATTTTCCCGTAATCCTATCTTGAGCATTTAAAAATTGTATAGCAAAAAGTGCACAAAATGTATATAGAAATATATTTTTCATTGACTTTAGATTTCATTATTTGGTTAACCCCTAAAATACTAAAGAAAACAGAGATTATTTATCATAATGATAAGATTTAACAAGACTTGGTAAAATGTTATTTATAACATTCACTTTTTGAAATCTTTCTTCTATTTAGTTTTTATCCAATTCACAGCTTTTCAATAAATAACATTTTTTATTGAAAAGTTGTTTTTACTTGTTGAAACATAATTAGTATCTATAATTAAAAAATAGATTTATAACTTTACGAGAAATAATTGTATTTAACCAAATCATCATGAATCTATTTACTTTTAAACTTAAACAAATACTTGCTGGAAGTACATTACTTTTAATACTGTTTTCTTGTAAACAAGAACAAAAAGAAAAAGAAGAAATTAAAAAAGACACGACTAAAACTGATTTAAAAGCTGCCTTAACATTTTATGCTTCGTTTGATAAAGATGTAACCGCAGATTTTGCTCTTGGAGACAAACAAATGTATACTATTCCTAGCAGAAAAGCTGTAGATTCAGCTAAAGTTGGATTACATAAACCTGATATTACTAGACAAGATGGAAAAGGTAAATATGGAGCTGGTTTGGTATTTACCGAGCGTAGTTCTGGAAACATTTATTACCCTAGTGAGAAAAACATTAATTACAGTAAAGAAAATTGGAATGGAGCTGTATCTTTTTGGTTAAGTTTAGATCCTGCTGTGGATTTAAAACCAGGATATTGTGATCCTATTCAAATTACAGATGTAAGTTATAACGATGCCGCAATTTGGGTAGATTTCACTAAAGAAAATCCACGTGATTTTAGATTAGGAGTTATTGGAGACAGAGATGTTTGGAATCCAAATCCTGAAGGTCCAGATAACGAAAACCCTATTTTCAATAAAAGATTGACTGGAGTGAAGAATCCACCTTTTGGAACAGGTAAATGGACTCATATTTTAATCAACTTTTCTGGTTTAAATACAAAAGAAGGAAAAGCTTCTTTATACATGAATGGAGAACTTAAAGGAACGCGTGAACAAATTGATACTCCTTTCACTTGGGAAGTATCTAAATCGAATATTTACTTAGGTTTAGGTTATATCGGTCTTTTTGATGATTTATCAATTTTCAACAGAAATCTTACTTATAAAGAGATTAAAACTTTGTACGGTTTAGAAAACGGAGTTCAAAGTATTTTAACTGAAAAATAAAAACTAAGAATTTAGCCATGCTTTAAAATCACTCGTTTTTTGTCGGCTTACTATAAATTCCTGATCTCTTGGGTTTAGTAAAGCTAATTTTACGCGATGATTAAAATATGGTTCTATTTTTTGAATCGAAAATTTTGAGACTATTTGTCCTCTATTTATCTTATAAAATTTAGTTTCATCTAAAGAGTTAAATAGTTGATCAATAGTCTCATCTATTATATATCTTTTATTATTTGTAACGCCAAACGTAATGCTATCTTGCGAATACACATATAAAAGTTCTGTAGTTCTTATTTGTACAAAACCGCTACCTTCTTTTACCAAAATACCAGACCTTTTCTGAGGAGTTTGAATGCTATTCAATAATTCTTTTAAAACTGTTGGCGCAATTGCTGTTGTTGTCTTATTCTTTTTTTGAAATTTCTGAAGTGCATTTTCTAAATCAACTTGTTGAATTGGTTTCAATAAATAATCAATACTATTTACCTTAAACGCCTGAATTGCATATTGATCGAAAGCAGTAGTGAAAATAATTGGAGCTTCTATTTCTATTTTCTGAAAGATTTCAAAACTCAAACCATCAGCAAGTTGTATGTCCATAAAAACTAAATCTGGATCAGAATTTTCTTTAAACCAAATTACAGCATCTTCAACAGCATCTATAACCTCAAGTAATTCAAAGTTAAAAGCACTTTTTTTTAGCAAGTTTTGTAATTGTCTTGCTGCTCTTGGTTCATCTTCAATAATTAATATTTTCATTGCTTTTATTTTTGATCAGATAGTTTTAATAAAGGTAATGTAACAGTGAAAAATTCACCATCGTTATTCACTTCAATAGATTTGTTTGATAGTAAATTATAACGCTTAACGATATTTTTTAATCCAATTTTTGTTGAAGGTAATTGTGTTGATTTTTTCTGAATTCTATTACTAACAATTAACTGATTTTCATCGGTTTTTACCGTAATTATTAAAGGTTTCGATTTTGAGACTACATTATGTTTAATTGCATTTTCTATTAAAAGTTGTAAACTCATTGGAATAATCATCATTGTTAAAGCTTGATCTTTAATTTTCCAATCCACTACTAAATTATCTCCAAATCGTTCTTTTTGAATATGAATATATGATTTAACAAACTTTAATTCATCTTGTAACTGTAGTAAGTTAGAATTCCCTGATTCTAGAATAAAACGATACACATCAGAAAGTTTATCTACAAATATTTTTGCATCTTCTTTGTCTTCAACATCAATAATATCTCGTAATGTATTTAAACTATTGAATAAAAAGTGTGGCTGTGCTTGATTTCTCAATGTATCTAACTGAGCTTGAATCATTACCTGTTTGGTTTGTTCTTCTTCTCGTATAGACTTTTTCAATCGAACATAATAATAAATAGCTTCATAAATCGCCATATCCATAACTACTATAATTGTTATTGCTAACAGTACTTTAAAACTCATAGTATGTCTTGAGGTAATATCAAAAAGACTAAAGAAATAAGTCAGAAAATAGTTACCAAAGAAATCTGCAGCAAAAATTACTGTAACAATAGCTATAAAAAGTATTGAAATACGTTTAAAATCATCTTTAAAATCTGGGAATTTTCTTCTCAAAAAGATTAAAATAGCTCTAATAACAAACCAATCTATAATTGTAAAGAATAATGAAGAACTCCATCGAATAAATAAAATGATAAAAGGATTATCCATCGACATATCATTAAAAAGAAAGCTCGTAACAAAACTGATGACAATAATACCAATAGTACTAAACCAAAAGTCGTTAAAACCTAAATACTGTATGCGTTTCTCTTTATTGAACAATTTCATAACTTATAGTCGTATAAAAGGTAAACCTTGCTTAGCTTGATAAAATGTAAAGGCAATCCACAAAGCATATGATAATCCAAAAATAGTAACAACAATAATTTTATTACGATCTGTTGTTTTCCATTTTTTAGATACTAGAAATGCTAATAAAGGAATTATTTGTAAGCCGTGCAAACCAAAAAAATGAGCTACTCTTAAATCTCCTGCAATTGTACTCCAATTTACTAAAGGTAAACCTTCTCCTCCATCAGCTACACCAACGTTATGAGCTAATTGACTAATCATTTGTCCACCAACCCAACTTCCAGCAACAATAATAATCCATCCCATTAATATTGCCCATTGAACTGATTTTTCAACTTTAAGCTTTAATCTAATTGTTTCAAAAATGAAAAGTATCATAATTAAAACATTAATAGCAACTAAAATTCCCATAGCTGCAAATAGCAAACCATCTAATAGAGAAGACTGATTATAATGTGATTTAACACCTCTTATTCCTTGCGTTACTATAATTCCGGTTTCAATTAATAAAGTCCACGAAACAATATTATTAAGTATATTTTTCTTTAGTTTAGAAAAAGGATATAAGGTCATGAAATATCCAAGAGTCAAAATATAAATTGCTCCAGAAATCAAGAATTTTAAAGGTTTAATCCAAACATTTACTCCCATTAAAGCTCTGTCATCAACAAAAACTCCAACAATAGCAATAATAGCGAAAATTAGATGAGCTAAAACAATACTATAAAGTATAGGACTTTCTTTTCTTACTGTACTGAATACGTGTGTGATATACTTTTTCATGACTATGCCTTTTTTATGAATTTGATAATCATGAATAAAAGAAAACCAATTGGTCCGAACATGAATGTTCCAAATAAACATGGAGCCATTACTACAGGATGAATTTTAAGTTCTTTGTTTTGAACTAACATCCACATTCCAACAACAAGATCGAAAGCTAAATAATGAACCCAACCAGCCAATACTGCATTTTCTACAGTGAATAATTGCATTACAGAAGCTAAACTTCCAAAATCCATCATTCCTCCCTGTCGTATTGAAATAAAGATATAAATCGCATAAATTATTGATAACAATAAAGGAATAATTTTAAAATCGATTAAAAATCGAGTTACCTTCCATTTCGGTAAAAAAATCATTAAAATCCACATCGGCATGGCTAGCATGCCAGAAATAGAAAAAACTTCAGATGGTGTCATATTGAATTATTTAAAATTGATAGTCAAATATGCCACCATAATATAAGAAACAGAACTTCAATATTTTGAACTGTCGTCTTTTAATGTTGAATTGTCACAAAAAAGAAAAACCACTAAAAATGTTACATCTGAGTGTTTACATATTCAGGATGAGGCTTCGGAATTTCACTTTTATCATCTCCAATCATTTCTCTGATATCGATCTCAATAGCTCTAGAAATTGTAGTTATAGGAACATCATTAGCAATTCCTTCAAAAGGATTTTCAGAAACATCACCAATACGTTCCATGGTGAAGAATATCCAAGAAATTATAATACTAAACGGAATAGTTAACCAAATAAAATTATCTGCCATAAAACTAAATAACGTTCCTGTAACTTCTGTTTTTAACAAGGTCTCCCCTATTTTTTCAAACTCAGTCATTAATCCAAATGGAAGTAAGATCATGAAAATCCATGCGAAAAATAAGTTTAACGTAGCAAATTGTCTTGGATATGGAAAGTTTTTAATTCTTTCAGCTTTACCTTGTAACGTAAATAACTCTCCAATCATATTTTTAAATTCCATATGACGAAAATCATCGATTAAACCTTGGAATTTTAATTCTTTTATATGTTTTGACTGAAGATTTAATACAGAAGTTTGTTTGTTCGTCATACTCAAAACAGTTTGTTTTTCTTCTTCAGATAAGTATCCTTTTAATTCATCACTTAAAGAATATACATATTCTTGAATATGCATTTTTTTCATAACTTCTTTATCTGATCTATTACTTGAAGTCGTCTCCCATGGCTTTTTCACTCGTAGTGCATGTCTTAAAGAAGTCATCCAAGCAACATGACGTAAAATCAATTCTTTTTTAATTTTAAAAAACTCTTCATCGGTTTTGTCTTTTACAGCATATTCATTTGTAATAAAATCATTTACCATAGTAGCAAAAAGTCGAGAAGCATTTACAATACCACCATAAATTTTTCTAGCTTCCCAAAGACGACCATAAGAAGCATTGTTTTTAAAACCAATAATGAAAGCTAAAGCTGTACCAATTAAACCTATTGGAAGCCATGGTAAGTGTAACCATTTCCAGTTTAATACTTCGTATAAAACTACAGGAATAATAGCCAATAAAGCGAAAATATAAATATAACGCCTTGTCCAACTTAGCATTCTTTTAATAGAATAGTTCTTTCTAGTATACATAATATTTTAGGTTAAAATGAAAGGATTTCATTATTAGATTTCTTCTTTCTAAGATATAGATAATTACATTCTTTTTCTAATTGATAAAGAGACAAGTAAAGTTTTCTTTATTTGTCTCTTTAAATGATAATAAGGGATTTACTTCTTAGTTAATCTCTTGAATATCCATTAACATACCTTCCCAATTCTTTTGATTATCGTGATCGAATTGTGCTCCGTTTTCATCGGCTACAGTAAAACGTTTGATTGCTGGAGTTTTACTTGTTGCTTGATATAATTGATACGCCTCTTCCTTTAAAGCATCAGCAATTGGTAAATCGATAGAAGCGTATACAGCTCTTTTACAAGCTTCAATAGATTCTGCTGGGAATTTGGCAATACGTTCTGCTAAAGCATCAACATACGGTCCGATTTCATCTGCATCTAAAGCTTTATTAATTGTTCCGAATTTTTCAGCTTCATCTGCATCCCAATCTCTTGCTCCTAAAATAATTTCTAAAGCTTTACCTAAACCTGCTTGTCTAGCCATTCGAGAAGCTCCACCACCACAAGGTAAAATTCCCATACCAACTTCCATTTGCATGAATTTAGCTTTTCCTCTGGCTGCAAAACGCATATCTAATGCTAAAGCCATTTCATGTCCGCCACCACGTGCAAAACCTTCTATTTTAGCAATTGTTGCTTGTGGTACATTGCTTAATCTTTCTAAAACTGCTTGAAGATCTAATAATTTTACTTCGTTTCTAGGTACAGCTTCTTCAGACATGTCTCTTAATAAGTTTGTATCGTAGTGACAAACCCAATATCCATCGTTTGAAGATTGGAAAACTACTACTTTAACAGTTCTATCTCTTTCTAAACGAAGACATAAACTGCTTAAATCTGCTAACATTTCTTGACCTTGAACATTAACTGGTCCGAAATTGATTGTTACATAAAGGATTCCTCCTTTTTGTTCTGCTGTAAAAGTTTGAAAATTTTTGTAATCCATGATTTATTATTTAATTATTAATTGATAATTCCTGCGAAAGTGTGTTGTTTAATTTTTCCGTTTTCAGTGATATAAGTATCTGTGGCTAATTGAACAGCGATGTATTCATTTTTACCATGCCAAACGAAATACACAACGTTATCGTGAACTTCTTGCTTTTGAGTTATAAAATCGAAGTCTTTAAAATTTGGGAGAAACTCTTTATAAAATTCAAAGATTTCTTGCTGACCTTTGTATGTTTTATCTGGAGTTATAAATATTGCATCTGTAGTATAATCTTGTATAACTAGTTCTGGATTTAGCGTTGCAACGGCATCCATATGACTATCAAATACTGCTTGAGGATTTTTCATAATTAGCTTTGTTTATTAGTTACAATGCAAAATTATGATGGCAATACGTCTTTGTTTTAGTAAGAAAAAATGAGCTTTTAGTAAAAAACGAGGGTTTAGAGTTTTTGGAATAATCTATTATTGATTTTCTCTAAATTTTTTAGCTGTAATACCTTTAAGATTCAGGAAAGTTTTATCTAAATGACTACTGTCTGTAAATCCTAATTCTTGAGCAATTTCTGTAATCGTTAACGTTGTGTACTTTAATCTTGTCTCTGCAAGTTTAATTTTATACGTAATAATGTATTTTTTTAAACCAATATTCATTTTCGATTTAAAATACTGACTTATATAATTTTCTGAAATATTAAATTGTTCAGATAAGTGCTTTTTACTCAACTTTTCAGGAGTATGGATATGAAAATGGATATAGTTAAGTATTTCCTGAATTTTAGAGTCTTTACTTTCAGTCTTTACAACAACAACATTTCTAGAAATTATATGTAGAATCGCGTGAAGTATTGATTTTAATACTGTTTCGCTTTTTAAAGTATCATCACTATATTCATTACATAATGCAGTAAACAAAGCCAATACACCATTTTCTTCATTTTCTGAGCTTAATTGTATTTCAGAAGTTCTATTGGTACCTTGAAAGATAATTTCAATTTTTCTAAACCACTCTTTTACTTGTAACTCTTGGGCTACAGAAGAATATTCATTAAAGAAACTGTTTAAAAACTTAATCGCAGATACCGTTGTTGGTGTTTCTATTTCTAGATTATATTTATCATTAGGAATTAAAATAAAGATCTGTTTATCTGTATATTTTACTCTATGATTATTTATAATAATATGTCCTTCTCCTTTTTCAATAAAAAGGATTTCAAAAAAACGAATGGCTGTATACTGACAAAATTCTAATGTAGATACTTCTTCAAATTTTTGAATAACTATATTTTCAAATATGGTTCTTGGCATTTGATAACGAATACACTGTAAAGTTACTCATTAACCAAAAACATGTCAATAACGGTCAAATATGATAGTATATTAACACTTTACCTAAACAAATAGTCATTTCACATTAACATTAGATAATGAAAACGATAATAATTTCATAATATCGGTTCAATTAACTATTTTGGTGAATTGGAATGTATAATTGCTAATATTAGGATTTCCCCGATGAAAAACTGGTTGTTGAACCATATATATTCGAAATTAGTTTATGTATGTATTGCAATACTTTTATTTCAGAATAATAGTTATGCTAATAATACATATGTAAATGATTCTTTAACAATCAATCTTAAAGATATTTCATTAAAAAACCATCATGAAATTGATTTAAAATCTGATTGGGAATTCTATTGGAAAGAATTAATAGAACCTGGAGATTTTAGTGGTAAAGAACCTCTAGCAATTGTAGATCTAAATAACTGGACGCACTTTAAATCTCCTGATGGACAACATTTACCTTCATTTGGATTTGCTACGTATCGATTAACATTTAGTATTGCAGAAGATCGTCCAAATGTCTCTTTATATATTCCTTCTGCTTATGCTTCTTCAAAATTATGGATCAACGGAAAATTAACTTCTGAAATCGGAAAAGTCGGCACCACAAAAAAAGAAACATTGCATCGTAGGCATACACAAATTATTCCTTTAAACACTAATGAATCTACATTTGAAATTGTATTTCAAGTTGCAAATTTTTATCACAATAAAGGTGGTTTAGATAAGCCTTTAAAAGTTAGTGATAGTCTTCATTTACATTCAGTAAAATCGAAACGAATAATAGCCGATATGATTTTTATCGGTTGTTTAGGATTTATAGGTACATTCTTTATTTTATTCTTTATGCTATATTGGAATAAAGACAGAGCCATAATTTATTTGGGAATAGCTTGTGTTTCTTTGGCTTATATGGCACTAAGTGATCGTTATGCGCCTTTAACAGAGATATTTGATGAAATCAGTTGGATTTTACTAACAAAAATTGAATACACTTCTCTCTTTATTGCAGGAACTACAGCTAGTTTATTTTTCTCTGTAATATTCGAGCAATTTGTACATCAATTTTATGCTAAAATTCTTAAAATTAGTTTTTGGGTACTTACGGTATCAGTAATTCTTTTGCCTCCACCATACTTCACCAATCTAATTTTGCCTTTTTTACTTCTAATGATTGTCAATTTAGTATATGTTACCTATACAATTGTTAGAGCAATGATTACTGGTAAGCTACACGATTCTATTTTGATGTTAGCTAGTACACTTTTAGGTTCATTAGTATTTTATATTCATATTTTCGTGTTCTTAGGTAAAAATGAAAATGCTATTGTTTATGTAAATTTTGGATATGTTACAGTATTCTTATTACTATCGATGCTTTTAATGGTTCGTTTTTCTAAATCGTTCCGACAGTTAGAAAAATCAACAACACTTGCTTTACAACAGAAGAAAGAAATCTCTTTAAAATCTAAACAACTTACTGAGATTAATGCTGAACTAAAAGAAAACTTAAGACAATTAGAAAGTTTTAATGAAGAGTTAGACAGTTTTAATCATATTGTTTCTCATGATTTAAAAGCTCCCTTAGTAGCAATGCATTCTTTGGTTACATTTATTGAAGAAGATCTAGAAGCTGAATTAGATGATAACGCTAAGAAGTATTTTGAATTATTAAAAGAGCGAATCTCTAAAATGAATGCGCTTATTAATGGGCTATTAGAGTACTCTAAAGTAGCTAGAGGTGATAAAGCTAGAGAAACCTTTAGTTTAAATGAATTGTTAGATGAAATTTCATCGGTAATTAATTATCAGAATAACAGTATTATTAATTTTCCGAAAGAAGATTATTCTGTATTTGCCAATCGAATTGAATTAGAACATGTATTTCAAAATTTAATGAGTAATTCGATTAAATACAATGATAAAGAACAAGTTATTATAGATATTGATTTTAGCGAGAATGAAAAAGAATATACTTTTTCTGTTGCTGATAATGGTCCGGGAATTGATCCTCAATATCATAGTAAGATTTTTGAAATTTTCAGCAAGTTAAATACTAATGATGAAGTTGAAAGTACAGGAATTGGTCTTTCAATTGTAAAGAAATTAGTTTCTGAAAATCAAGGAAAAATATCAGTAGCATCTGAAAAAGGCAATGGTACAAAAATTAGTTTTACTTGGATAAAAGAAAAAGGTTAAGCTCTATATCTTATTAAAATAAAAGAGCTTAACCTAGTAAGTACCTAAATTAATTAAATCGATATCCCTTTCTTCCATTAATTAATTCTAAAAACTAAATTAATGCATCTGGTTTATTCGAGATATGATAAATATCAGTTTAGGATGTCTTTTTGAAAAGTTGCTTGTCAAGATTAAACTTTAATTGACAATTTAAGAATTCATAATTAATTCCATCCTTTGAAATAATATTTTCAGGTAGAACTATGATTCGTTTAAAAGCTTGTACAACTTTTGAACGTCTTGATCGTCCTTTCTGTTCTGGACGTTCTCCGCAAATGGCTAGCATATTATCTTCGTAATACACTCTAAAATCCCATTTAAGAGAATTTGAAAAAGTTAATTTAACTGAATAATTTTCTTCAGTTTCATTGATCGATAACGGGGGTAAATAATCGTTGTTTCTAAGAAAGTAATTACTGAACTTAATGTAATCATTAGTTACCCAAGGCGTTAAATCTTGATTGAATTTAGTAGTATACATAAATAAAATAAAGTTTATAAGCTTAATAATTCAGTAGCAAGCTCAATATAAATAACAAAGAGCTAAAAAACACTTAACCTTAGATGAATGAACATATTTAAACGTTGAATGCTAGTATTTTAAATATAAGTGACATTGATATTTACTTTATTTAGAAAAAATTAATCATAAAAAAAAAAATGAATTTTCAAAATAGAAGGATTTAAAAGAGTTAAGCTTCTATATTAACATATTTTATACAGAAGCTTAACATAAATAAGCAAGTAAGTACTTAAATCAATCGAATCGATATCCCCTTTCCGCAATTAATCAACTTACTTGGCTTTATAAAATTTAATTTTAAGTACATCAAGTACCATTATTCATTAGGCATTCTTTGAATAGCTTAAATATTAGATTACAGTTTTTAAACTCAAAATCAATTTTATCTTCAATTTTAATGCCTGTAGGGATTATTATAATTCTCTTAAAAGCTTGTATAGTTTTAATTTGTTTAGGTTGTTCTTCGCTGTTGTTTTGACGCTGACCACAAATAACTAATAAATCATCTTCCCAGTATACTCTAAACATCCACTTACATAAACCTGAAAAAATTAATTTAACGGAATAATAATCATCAATTTCTTCGATGGTTAATGGAGGCAAATAATCATTATTTCTTAAAAAATAGTCACTGAAATTAATAAAATCGTTTGTAACCCAAGGATTTGAATCTTCATTAAATTTAGTAGCATACATTACATTTAGAATTTAATTGTTGGATATTTGAATTACTACTACAATTTAATTCGATCCATAGTAAAAACGATCTAAACTTAGATGTATAGACTGTTTTTATCGTTCAATGCTTGTATTTTTAATTATGAGTGAAAGTTTAACTGTAACTCCAATTAAACGCTTTAAAAAGTGCTTTCCAGTTTTCTGGTAAACTTGAAGTTAATTGTAAAGTTTCGTTTGTAAAAGGATGAATAAACTCTAATGAAGCGGCGTGTAAAAAAAGTGTATCCCAATTAAAGTTGGTTTCATACATCGCATTGTGATTTTTATCACCGTATTTACCATCTCCTATAAGCGGATGGCTAATTTTATTCATATGAATTCTTAACTGATGTAACCTCCCTGTTTTTGGAGATAATTCTACCAAACTATATCTAGAAGAATCGTAAGGTTTCACAGGAATATCTAGTGTTACATTTTGTAATGTTTTCAGATGTGTTTCAGCGTCTTTATGTACTTTACTATCTTTTCCTTTCACTGGAGAATCAATTATTCTAGTTTCAGGTGAAAAACCTCTTACAACTCCTAAATATTTCTTTTGAATTTCATTATCTGTAAATAACTGTTGAAACTTAGAAACATACTGGGTTTCTTTTGTAAGAATTATAATTCCAGAAGTTCTTCTATCTAAACGATGAACAGGATAAAACTTTTTCTGAAATTTTTCATCTAATAATTGTAATAACGATTGTTCTTCTCTGACATTTCTAGAATGATATGCATGGTGCACAACTACATCGTTTGGTTTTGTAACTACCAAACAATAATCATCTTCATAAATAACTTCTACGTTCATTATTACTCTTGTATTAAATTGACGGCAAATGTACCAATTATAGTAAAATAAAAAACCGTCTAAAACTATATTTTAGACGGTTATTAATACTAATCTTTATTTCTTTTTAGAAGTCTTGGAAAATAGCGTGCATCATACGCTTTTTATCATTGATACTTTCTTCTAAAGAAATCATTGTTTCTGTTCTATTTACACCATGAATTTCATCAATCTTGTAAATAATGTCTTTAGCATCATTTGTGTCTTTAGCTCTTACTTTACAGAAGATATTGTATTTCCCTGCAGTAACGTAAGCTACAGTTACATTTGGAATTAACCTTAGGTTATCGATAACGTGTTGTGTCATAGATGTTTTCTCTAAGAAGATACCAACGTGAGCTATAAAAGCATAACCCATTTTTTCGTAATCTAACGTTAAAGTAGATCCTTGTATAATTCCTTCATCTTCCATTTTCTTCACACGTACGTGAATTGTTCCTGCAGATACTAATAATTTTTTAGCTATGTCAGTAAATGGCGTACGAGCATTTTCGATTAAAATATCTAATATTTGATGATCGATTTCGTCTAATACAAATTTCTTCATTTTTTAATTTTATTCATAGTATTGGGCAAAAATATGAATTATTTTTAACAAACAACAAAGTTATCAGGTATAAAATTCAATATTTAATAAAAAATTAATACTCGAAAACGATTTCGTTGTGTCCTTTATGATCATTTAATTCACCTTCTTGACGTTTTTGTAACGTAGAAACGAATTGGTTATCTATTATTTTATCTTCATACTGATATGCCTCGTCTTTTTTATTTTTATATCGATGAATTACATCGAAAAATAACTTGTTATTATTCGGTATATCAAAATAAGCTTCGTAAGCAGAAAAATCGTTATTATTCGCTACGTAGTATAAACCTTCTAATAACGAATAGAAGTTAAATTTTCTTACCTCTTCTCTATTATAATCGTTAGGATAATGACCAGCTTCTATTAAAATAGTATTGTGTCCTAACTTTTGAAAATTATCTCCAGTTGCTGTTGGGTAGAATTCATCAGTATATCTTCCTACATGATTTGGAATTACTTGTTGCAATAAATTATTCATTGCAATAATTACATTCATAGTTTCTTTTCTACCTGGTGTTAAAGCTCTTGATTCTTCTTCTGAAGGAGCTAAAAACGAAATTGTAGCAGGATTTTGAGTTCCTTCTACTCCAAAAATTGTTCTTTGATCATGTAAATTGAAACAAAACTCAGGATTAAAAGCATCTAAAGTATTACGAAGTAATTTACTTTCACAAGCTTCTAAAGCTACTGCATCACGATTTAAATCGACATTTTTAGAATTAACTCTTGTATAAGCTAAAGAACCATCTGGGTTTAACATTGGAATAATCGTTATCTCACAATTGTTTAAAATTGAAGAAACAATTTCATGTTCAGTATATGCATCTAAAAATTTAAATAAATCAAAAAGTGCTTTAGTTCCTGTACTTTCGTTACCATGCATTTGACTCCAAATCATGATTTTTTTAGTTCCAGTTCCTAATTTTAATTTATAGATGTTTCTATCCTCTTCTGAAGTTCCAAGTAATTCAACTTGAAATAATTCTTTATTAAGTGATTGTATTAAAGGTTCTACGTCAGAAAGTGTTACCCACTTTCCAAATAATTTATCTTCTTTAATTTTTGGATAAAGTTCTTCTAAAAAAGGTATCGTAATGCTTGTATTCATATTTAAATTGAAAACCAATTTTTAACTAATTCCTTCTCTATTGGAGTTACAGAATTATGTACGTAATCGTTTTTGATAGGATCGTATTTGTAGTCTTTAGACCAAACTTCTATATTTTCTGACAATTCTCTTAGTGAATCACAAACAAAATCTAACTCTTCATTTGTAATCGTTGGATGAACTGATAAACGTATCCACCCCGGTTTTTCAAAAGAACAACCATCTGAAATTAATTCTTTTATTGTTTTTGATTCGTTCTCTTTAACATTCAGTAAAAAATGTCCGTAAGTACCAGCACAAGAACATCCTCCTCTAGTTTGTATACCAAAACGGTCATTCAATAACTTTACAATTAAATTAAAATGATACTTTTCAAAATAGAAAGAAAATATACTTAATCGTTCTTTATGTTTTGGAGCTAATATTTTAACTCCATCTAAACTTTCAAGACAATTAAAGATAACCTCATTAATCTCATCTTCCCTAGCTTTAATATTCGATGTTCCCATTTGGTCTTTCAATTGTATAGACAACGCTATACGAATTGTTTGCAAAAAGGCCGGAGTTCCTCCATCTTCTCTTGTTTCAACATCGTCTATATAATCATTTTGCCCCCAAGGATTAGTATAGGTGACTGTTCCTCCACCAGGATTATCTGGCACCATATTTTTATATAGTTTCTTATTGAAAATAAGTACACCAGAACTACCAGGGCCGCCTAAAAATTTATGTGGAGAAAAGAAAATAGCATCTAAATATTCATCTTCGTTTTCAGGATGCATATTAATATCTACGTAAGGTGCAGAACATGCAAAGTCTACAAAACATAATCCGTTATATTTATGAATCAAAGCCGCTATTTTATGATAATCAGTTTTTATACCTGTTACATTAGAACCCGCAATAATTGAAGCTATTTTTATAGGACGGTCTTTATATTTTTGAATTGTTTCCTCAAAAAGATCTAAGCAGATTAATCCTTCATTATTACACTCTACTACTTCAACATCTGCTATCGTTTCAATCCAAGAAGTTTGATTTGAATGATGTTCCATATGACTAACAAAAACAATAGGTCGTTTTTCTTCAGGAATAGTCGTATGATCTTTCAAGTTTTCTGAAACTTTTAAACCAAGTATACGTTGAAATTTATTCACAACACCTGTCATTCCAGAACCTTCTGTGATAAGTATATCATCATCTGTAGCATTTACATGACGCTTAATAATATTTCTTGCTTCATGATAAGCTAAAGTCATTGCTGCTCCTGAAGTAGAAGTTTCTGTATGTGTATTCGCTACAAACGGACCAAATTCATTGATTAGTTTATCTTCTATTGGTCTATACAATCTTCCACTAGCTGTCCAATCAGTATACAACAGTTTTTTTTCTCCATAAGGAGTTGTAAAGACTTGATCTATACCTATAATATTGTCTCTAAATTGCTGGAAATATTGCTCTAAAGTCAAAGTTTCAATACTCTTCATAATACGAATTTCAATAAAAAATTTCGATTGTTAAATTTCTTACCACATATTTAACAATCCTACTAATTTTGTATGGTAATAAAAAATCCCGCATTTTTGCGGGATTTAAATTAAATTATCTCTTTAATTTCTTTTATAAAACGTTTAGCCAAATCATCTGCTTTTTCTTGCGATGTGGCTTCTGTATATATTCTAATGATTGGTTCTGTATTCGATTTTCTTAAATGAATCCATTCTTGTGGAAAATCAATCTTTACACCATCTATAGTATTAACATCTTCATTTTTATATTTTTCAGCCATAGTTGCTAAAATCTTATCTACATCGATCTCTGGAGTTAACTGTATTTTGTTTTTACTCATGAAATAACTCGGATAACTATCTCGCAAAGCTCTACAAGAAATTTTCTTATGTGCTAAGTGTGATAAAAATAAAGCAACACCAACTAAAGAATCTCTACCATAGTGAGCATCTGGATAAATAATTCCTCCATTACCTTCTCCTCCAATAACAGTATTTGTGTCTTTCATCATCTGCACAACATTCACTTCACCTACTGCACTAGCAGTATATTTTCCTCCATGAATTTCAGTAATATCTCTTAATGCTCTAGAAGAAGATAAGTTAGAAACTGTATTTCCACCTTGATTCTGACTTAATACATAATCTGCACAAGCAACTAATGTATATTCTTCTCCGAACATTGAACCATCTTCACAAATTAATGCTAAACGATCTACATCTGGATCTACAACAATACCTAAATCTGCTTTCTTTTTTACTACTAACTCAGAAATATCAGTTAAGTGTTCTTTTAAAGGTTCTGGATTATGTGGAAATTGACCATTAGGTTCACAATATAATTCGATACATTTTACACCTAATTCTTTCAATAAAGCTGGAATTGCAATTCCTCCTGTTGAGTTTACACCATCAACAACAACTTTAAATTTAGCCTTTTTAATTGCTTTTTTATCTACTAAAGGAAGTTTTAAAACTTCTTTAATATGTTTCTTTATGTAGTTTTTCTTCTTCTTGTAAATACCTAAATCATCAACTTCAGCAAAATCAAAGTCATTGTTTTCAGCTATTTCAAGAATGTTTTTTCCGTCTTCACCATTTAAAAACTCTCCTTTTTCATTTAAAAGTTTTAAAGCATTCCACTGTTTAGGATTATGTGAAGCGGTAAGGATAATTCCTCCATCTGCTTTTTCTAGTGGTACAGCTACTTCAACTGTAGGCGTTGTAGATAAACCTAAATCTACTACATCTATACCTAAACCTATTAATGTATCTGATACCAAACCACTAATCATTTTACCAGAGATTCTTGCATCTCTACCAATAATGATTTTTATATCTTTCTTATTTTGATTCTTCTTCTTAATAAAAGTTCCATAAGCTGCAGCAAATTTAACTGCGTCTATCGGAGTTAAGTTATCACCAGTATTACCACCAATGGTACCTCTAATTCCTGAAATGGATTTAATTAATGTCATATTTGTTTTTTCGATTTTCAACAAATATAAACATCTAAATCCGATGCAAAAAAAAACACTGTAAATACAGTGCTTTTTTAATTTATTATGTGCTATGCTTTTATAATCTAAACATGATACCAGCATTTAAAAATCCTCCAGAATCTACACCTGAATAAGAAGCTCTAAATGACATTTTGCTATCTATTTTATATTCGAAAATTGGTCTAAAGTAAAAACCATTTCCTGCATTGTTGATTCCAATAGCATATCCCATATCTAATCCTAAATCGATTTTATTTGTAGCTTTAAATCTACCAGCACCAGCTAAAGGTAAAATAATAGAATTTCCTGTAGTTACT
The DNA here is from genome assembly GCF_947495995.1 of uncultured Tenacibaculum sp. Taxonomy (GTDB): domain Bacteria; phylum Bacteroidota; class Bacteroidia; order Flavobacteriales; family Flavobacteriaceae; genus Polaribacter. The sequence continues at coordinate 375,919 of NZ_CANMAX010000002.1, read as the reverse complement.
ACAGCTAAACCAGTTGCAGCACCAACTTCGAATCTACTATCTACATTAAATAAATAATCTACATCTCCACCAATTACAAAAGAAGAATCACCACTTCCAGTAGTAAAACCAATATTAGCACCTATTCTTAATTTTCCATCTTGAGCTAATCCATTAAAAGCAAAAGCTATGAACGCCACGATACATAAAATTTTTTTCATTTTTTAGATTTTTAATTTGATACTCTTAACGACAAATATAACGCCTAAGTATAAAATAATTCATTTTAATTGTAAAAATTAAATTATTCATATGTTGCTAAAAACAAAAAGCCACTACAAACGTAGTGGCTTTGATTATATTAAATAGAATCAGGAATTATTTTCCTTCCATTTTTCTTTTTAATTCAGCTAATCCTCCGATATCACCTAAAGTAGTTTTTTCAGATTCTTGAGCTTTCTTAGCAGCAGCTTTCACATTTCTTTGCTCTTCTTCTCTGAAGATTGAAGTGTGAGAAACAACTATCTTACGGTACTCTTTACTAAATTCAGTTACCATAAACTCTACAGTATCTCCTTTAGCTAATTTACCACCGTCTTCTTTTTCTAAGAAACGAGATGGAGCAAATGCTTCAACACCGTCTTCAAAAGTTACAGTAGCTCCTTTATCATTCTTGTTTGTGATAGTACCTTCGAATTTAGATCCGATTGCATACTTAGCTTCGTGAGCATCCCAAGGGTTGTCTTGAGTTTGCTTGTGACCTAAGTTTAACTTACGGTTCTCTACGTCTAATTCTAATACTTGAACAGCTAATTTATCACCTACAGTTACGAACTCAGATGGGTGCTTAACTTTCTTAGTCCAAGATAAATCAGAAATATAAACTAATCCGTCGATTCCTTCTTCTAACTCTACGAATACACCGAAGTTAGTGTAGTTACGTACAGTTCCTTCGTGAGAAGAACCAACTGGGAATTTAGTTGTGATATCTGTCCAAGGATCTGGATGTAATTGCTTCATACCTAAAGACATCTTACGCTCTTCTCTATCTAAAGTTAAGATTTGAGCTTCAACTTGGTCACCAACTTGTACGAAATCTTGAGCTGAACGTAAGTGAGTAGACCAAGACATTTCTGATACGTGGATTAATCCTTCAACTCCATCTTCTACTTCTACAAACGCACCATAGTCAGCTAATACAACTACTTTACCTTTTACTTTATCTCCTACTTTTAATCCTCCATCTAAAGCATCCCATGGGTGAGCTGATAATTGCTTTAATCCTAATTGGATTCTAGATTTGTTATCATCAAAGTCTAAGATTACAACATTTAATTTTTGATCTAACTCAACAACTTCACTTGGGTGGTTGATACGAGACCAAGATAAATCTGTAATGTGAATTAATCCGTCAACACCTCCTAAGTCAACAAATACACCGTAAGAAGTTACATTCTTAACAACTCCTTCTAATACTTGTCCTTTTTCTAATTGACCGATGATTTCACGTTTTTGCTCTTCTAAATCAGCTTCGATTAACGCTTTGTGAGAAACTACAACATTCTTAAATTCGTGGTTGATTTTTACAACTTTGAATTCCATAGTTTTCTCTACGTACTGATCGTAGTCACGGATTGGCTTAACATCGATTTGAGAACCTGGTAAGAAAGCTTCAATACCAAATACGTCAACGATCATACCACCACGAGTTCTACACTTAACAAAACCGTTAACGATTTCTCCAGTTTCGTGTGCATTGTTAACTCTATCCCATGCTTTAATTACACGTGCTTTTTTGTGAGATAATACTAACTGACCAGAAGAATCTTCTCTTTTATCAACTAATACTTCTACTTTGTCACCAACAGCTAAATTTGGGTTGTAACGGAATTCGTTTAAAGAAATAACTCCTTCAGATTTAGAGTTAATATCGATAATTGCATCACGATCAGTAACACGAACAACTTCACCTTCAATAACATCACGCTCGTTTACGAAACCTACTGTTCCTTCTAATGCTTGTTCGAATTCTTTTAATTTAGACTCATCAACTTCATCAATACCTTCTTCGTATTTATGCCAGTTAAAAGTTGCTAAAAATTGTGCTGGATCTACAGTTGGGTCAACTGTTTTTTTTGTTTCTTCAGACATGTCTGAAATAATTTTGTATCTTTTTGTTAGTCAGATTTTTAACGACCCTAACTCAAAGAGAGATTAAACTTAAATAAATAATTTTTAAACCTTTTTAATTGTCTGTTGTCGAAAAAAGGCGTGCAAATGTACGGATTATTAATTAGTTATCCTAAAAACATTTAAAAATATTAAGTTATATCTCTATTAATAAGTTTTTTAAATAGATTTTCGTTTTTCAAGTCCAGAAACTAAACTGAAAATGCCCGATACAATTATTGCTACTAGAAAAATTATATGTTTAATTGAACTAATTTCTCCCAATAACAAAAAAGCTACTCCAACAATGATTAATAAAATTCCAATAGTTATATTATTTTGAGATTTTAACTTCACTTTTTGCTGGATGATTTTATCTCATCATCATTCATAGCATATTTCCTTTTCAAATGCTCTTTCGTGAATGTATTTGAAGAATTTTCTAATAAACTATCAATATAACTTTCTTGTTCTAATGATCTTTCTAGAGTTCTAGATACCAAATCTACTCCTCTACTTTTTAAATCATCAACAATATTTTCCATTAATTCTCCTGAGGCTAAACGTTGGCTTACATATTCATCAATGTCTACTAACTCTTCTAAATCTACTTCTTTTTTATTTTTATCACGATTTAGAAAAGTATCAATTTTTTCTACAGCCAAAGCTTCATTTCTCTTTGTTAACTCTGTTTTTAATACCGGTATAATTTCTTCTCTTAATTTTTCAATTTCATCAACTAACTTAATTAACTCATAATTATCCATTTGAGCATAGTTAGATTTTATAGCTTCTAAATCCATAGCATAATTTTTAACTTCTTACAATTTAATCAATTCATCAATAATGAATCTATAGGTTAGTAATACATTGATATTGTTCTTTTTTAATCCTCTTAAATTAGGACTTAACCTTCCAATATTATTCAAGAATTGAAAATTTCCTTCTCCTGGAGCTTCTACTAAAGTTCCCCAATCTAATCCTACTAAAACATTATGCCTTCTAAATTCAAACTTAGTTCCTACCACAAAATGAATATGATTTCCATCTAAAATTGTATTTCTAAGTTCATTATTTACTGATTGTCTGTTTCTGTAAGCAAAATTATTTGTTCGTAATCCTCCTGAAAGTTCAATTTTATTGTTGATTTTTCTTGAATACCCAATTCCTACATTAAATACTCCTTCACTACCATTAACCCAAGAAGCATTATTGCTTACAGATTCAATTACTCCCATTTCATATTCTGAAATACTTGAATAATAACTTGCTGTTGCCCAAATTTTACTTCCTGTCTCAAAAAGATAACTATATCCTAAAGAAAATTCCCAAGGAGTTTTAATCTCAGTATCAATTTCGTTATCTATTATCTGTGTAGATTCGTTTGTAGCACTATCGATATTTACAAAAGTACTTGTGAATTCTCCGTAACTATTTACTCTTAAATACTTTGGAGTTGTTATCGTAACACCAAAATCATGATCAGCAGAATCATATAAAAAACCAAGTTTTGTAATAAAGCCTATATCTCCATAAATACTGTTTTGTTGTGCATTAAAAAAACTATTTGATGTTGCTGAGTTATTAGTCATATCAAATTGTTCAATTAGAATATTGTTTCCGTAGCTGAAATCAGCAACAGTTAAAAACTGACTCAAACCTAAATGCATTTTCGGTGCAATGTTAAAACTTGAACCTACTCCAAACCAACTATCTTCGCCTGTATACTTATACTCGAAAAACTGTGTAGTTAAATCATTTCCATTGGTTCTTTCACGTTTTGCACTAAAAGTATCTGTAAGCACACTTTTACTTATTTTAATAAAAGCAATATCAAATCCTTTAATGTTAACTTTAAATGAGATTAGAGAAGGTCGTAAACCAAAGTTTGTATTTAATTGACTGGTTTCATTTCCTCCCCAGAAATTATCGAATCCGAAAGTTCGTATTGCAGGTTGAAATAAAGAAACACTTACTTGTGATGGTGCTTTATGAATCGCAGCTGGGTTATAGAAAGTCATACTTTCATCGTCTGCTCCAGCAATTACAGAACCTCCTAAAGTTGCTCCTTTAATTCCGAATTGTTCTGTGTCGTATAAGTAGTTTTGAGCTAAAATAATACTATTGATACTGCAAAAAAGCAGTAGAAATAAAAATCTTTTATGCATAAAAAATTAATAAGAAATAATCAAAAAAAGTACTCTGGATACTATTCTAACTATTTTTTGGGGATTATATTATATTTCAGAAATCTCTAACTGATAGATACTTTCAAAAGTATTAAAAAGACTTTCAGCATCTTTCTTTCGTACAGAAATTATATACTCGCAATCTAATTCTAATTTTTGATTAATAATAGTAATATTTCTTTCTTTTATAACTCGCTGAACTTTATTCATTAAATCGTATCCGAATTTTAATTTATAATGAACATCTATTGTTTTTTCAATAATTTCAGAAGCATCTAATGCAAGTTGAGCTGATGATCTATAAGCATTTATTAAACCTCCAACACCCAATTTTGTTCCTCCGAAATAACGAACAGAAACAATTAAAACATTGGTTACATCGAAAGCCTGAATTTGTCCGTATATCGGCTGACCTGCAGAATTATTTGGTTCTCCATCGTCATTTGCTCTAAAACGAATAGACTCTGTTCCTAATTGCCACGCATAACAATGATGACGAGCGGTATGATGTTTTTTTCGAAGTTCTTCTAAACAGCGCTTTATATCTTCCTCAGAATGTACAGGAAAAGCATAACCAAAAAACTTACTATTTCTATCTTTAAATAAAGTTTCTTCAGAAGGTTTTACAATTGTTTTATAGGTGTCTTTTTCCATATTAAACAACTGTAATTAAGACAATACTTACAACTGCTAATAAAATTCCAATCCAGTTTCTATTTTCTAATTTTTCACTAAATAAGAATAAACCTACAATTGTACTTAACAAAACTATACTTACATTGTTGATTGTAAATAGTATTGCGCTATCAAAACCTTCAATTTTTAATGCACGAATTAAAAATTCTATGGAAAAGTAATTAGGAATTCCTAAAGCTATACCTCCAATAATGTTTCTAGTATTGATTTTCTGATTCTTAGTTATCAATTGAAATATTAAGTATAAAATACCTAAGATAAAAGCTATTCCAAAAATTGAAGCTGAAAAGATAGACACATTTTCTTCAGATACATGATTCACTTCAGTGTATTTAAGTAACGTATCTATTGCTCCTGATCCTAAGAATAATAAAGCCGGAAAAAACAGAGAACTCTTCCCTATTTTATCACTACTCTTTTTAACTGAAGTTAGATATACTGCAATTAGTGCTAATAGAATTCCAACAACTTTAATAATTGTAACACTTTCGTTGTATAAAAACACTCCAAAAATAATAGGAATTACAACAGCCATTCTTCCAGAAACAGAAGCTACAGACAATCCGTTTCTTTGTGACGTTAGTGCCATTAAATTAAAAATTGTTATAAACAAAAAACCTAAAATACAAGCTCCAAAAAACCAAGATTGATTAGGAATTTCTGCTATTGGTAATTTTACTGGTGAGTATAAATATCCGATTACAAAAGCTACTATATAATTTACTACAATAGCTTGAAAAGTATCTACTTTAAAACGTTCGAAATATTTAAAAATAACGTATAAACTACTCGATATTAAAATGCTTAAAACTAAATAAATCATAAAGTAAACTCTGGTCTAGATAATAAATCAACTACATCTTCTTCTCCTGGAATTATATTCCAAACCTTAATTCCTAATGTATTCGCTGCATCTGTATTTTCTTTCGTATCATCAATAAAGAAAGTTTCTTCAGGAACTAAATCATTTTCATCTAAAACAAACTGATAAATATTTGTATTTGGCTTTCTTAAATTAATTTCATGAGATAAATAGAATTGTTCGTAACACGATTTAAACTCGTTATATAAAACATCTCCCCAATCATTTTGAATCCATGAAATATGCAAATCATTCGTATTACTTAATAAGAACAATCTGTATTTATTTGATGTTGCTAACTCTTTTAAGAACTTTAATCTATGCAGCGGAAAATCTAACAAAATAGCATTCCAAGCATCGATAAGAGCGTCTTTTTCTATTTTAAATTCTTCATGAAAGTAATTCACAAATTCTTGAGTTGTAATTAAACCCATTTCGTAATCGAAATATACTTTCATCATACTATCAGAAATCTCTGTAACGCCTAATTTGGCTAATGCAACATAAGTTGCTTGTTTATCTAAATTGATGAATACATCACCAAAATCGAAAATGATATTTTTAATCATTAAAAAAGTATCTTAATGTGTTATTTTTAATTTTTTCTTCTGAATGAAGATTAGCTTTTAAAACAGGAGCTACGATACCATTATCGAAAGAAGCTGGTCCTGAAAAAACTCTGGCTTCATCCCATAAATTTTCATCTATAAAAGTTTGCAATGTTTGAGTTCCGCCTTCAATAATTACTGATTGAATCCTATGCTGATGTAATACATTTGAAATCTGAGAAGCAACATTTTTTGAAAAATCTATTTTTTCAAAAGCTATATTATCAGTTGAAACTTTGTCTTCTTCAGTAATAACTATCGTTTTTGCAGAATCATCAAAAACATCTAGCTCGTTTGATAGTTTTAATGTTCGATCTATAATCACCCTAACAGGATTAATTCCTGTCCAACTTCGAACATTTAATTTAGGATTATCAGCTGTAACGGTATTTGTTCCAACTAAAATTGCATGTTCTTCGCTACGCCATTTATGTACTAACTGTTTTGAATATTCATTTGAAATCCAGACAGGTTCTTGAAGTTCTTTTTCGTTAGGAGCTATAAAACCATTTTCTGTTTGCGCCCACTTAAGAATTATATAAGGTCTTTGTTTATTTTGAACAGTGAAAAAACGCTTATGATGCTTTTTACATTCCTTTTCTAAAACACCAACATGAACATTACAGCCTGCTTTTTTCAATCTTTTAATACCTTCACCAGCAACTAAATCATTCGTATCTACTGTTCCTATAACAACGTTAGCTATTTTTTTACGGACAATTAAATCTGCACAAGGAGGCGTTTTACCATGATGTGAACAAGGTTCTAACGTTACATACATTGTTGAATGTTGTAATAACGTTTCGTCTTTAACAGATCCAACTGCAATTACTTCAGCATGTGGCCCACCATAAGGAGTTGTATAACCTTCTCCTATAATTTTTCCATCATGAACAATTACTGCTCCAACAGAAGGATTTGGTCTTGTTGTACCAATACCATTTTTGGCCAATTCAAGACATCTAGCCATGTATTTTACTTCAAAATTCATCGCTTAAAATTTTATTTTTACTTCCTCTGTTTTATCTATACTATAAGTATTAGAAACTCCTAAAACTCTGTATTTAATATCTCCTTTAAACTGAACTTTTAAATCGTTATTTATTAAAGAATTTAATAAGCCTTCAAGCAATCCTCCTTTTTTCTTATTGAAAACTTTACTTGCCGGAACAGCTACATTTAAAGGTATAGAAAACTCTTTGTTAGCAGGAACTTTAAATTCCTCAGAAGAAACTTGAGCTACTTGTTCACCATTTACAATGACTTTAATTTCATCAGTAGAAAGCTTCCCTCCTATATCATTTTCATTCTTAAAATAAGCTTTTGCTTGTAATCTAACAGTGTCTAATTTTAATGAAATGAATTTAATATCATCTATTTTAATAAAGGTTGGTTTCTTTCGTACTGTACAATTCATTAAAAAGAAACAAGTAAGGATGAAATAAATTAAATTCTTCATTTGTTTTATCTAAATTTGATACTTCAAAAGTACCAATTTACCTTGAATATATGAAGCTAAACGACTTCAGAAGTTTTTTTAATAACGAACTAAAGGATTTATATCCTAAAAAAGAGATAGACAGCTTTTTTTTTAGAATAATAGAAGCTAAAATGGAGCTGGATACAATTGCTGTATTTACTAAAGGAGATACCGAAATCACAACTGAGACACTATCTGAATTAACTAATATCACAAAACGATTAAAGGTTGAAGAACCTTTACAATACATTTTAGGAAACACAGAATTTTATGGATATAATTTTGAAGTGAATTCTAATGTGTTAATTCCTAGACCAGAAACTGAAGAACTGATTACTTGGATTAAGGAGTTTTCTTCAGAAAACGACAATATTAAAATTCTTGATATTGGTACAGGATCAGGTTGCATTCCTATCACTTTAAAAAAAGAGATTCCCACTGCAGAAGTATTTGCTTTAGATATCTCTGAGAAAGCAATCGAAACAGCTAAGAAAAATGCGAAAAACAATAATGTTGATGTTACTTTTCTCTTACATGATATACTTTCTGAAAAAGAGTTAGAAAACACATTCGATATTATAGTTTCTAATCCGCCTTATGTTAGAAATTTAGAAAAAGAAGAAATAAAAAACAACGTACTAAATAATGAACCACATTTAGCGTTATTTGTAGAAGACGATAATCCTTTGATTTTTTATAAAAGAATTGCCGATATTGCAAAAACAGCTTTGAATCCTAATGGTTTACTTTTTTTTGAAATTAATCAGTACTTAGGAAACGAAACCAAACAAATGCTTGAAGACAAAAATTTCTCTAATGTTATTTTAAAGCGAGATTTGTTTGGAAATAATAGAATGATTAAAGCCAATCTTTAAATAATGAATATGGAAGATAATCTCCAAAATGAATTAGAGAAATTACAGAAAGAAAATGAAGCGCTTCGTTCGAAAGTAGACAAAGCAAAATCTAAAGAAAAACGTAAACAAGAACGTACTAAAAAAACGTTGACTTGGTCTTGGAAGTTGTTTACTGGAGCAACTTTAAATAAAAGTTTTAATAATTGGTTTGTTGAATTTCACTCAGAAAAGCATGTTTCGCCAGATACTTCTGCAACCTTACTTACAGCTTTAGTAAAGAGATTCTTAAGAGTACGTATGTTTAGCGTAATTTTATTATTATTCTCAATCGTACCTTCATTAATTTCATTATATATTTTAATCAAACAAAATGATTTAATTAGAACTCAAAATCTTTTAGTCGAAAGTTCAAGAAGATCTTCATATAGTTATCAATTAGCAAATTTATATGACGCCATAGATAACAAAGGTTTTAAAGGTGCAAAGAAAAGAATAGTTGGATTATGTAGTGTATTAAAACCATACAACTATTTAGATGAAGACGGACATTCAACTGTTTTTTATAGCCCAGAAAGAACTCAACTACTTTTATATTTATTAGAATCTAATATGACAAAAGCTGAATTGAGCGCAATATTTGATAATACTGATTTTTCTTATTGTGATCTTAGAAACACAAACTTATCAGGAAAGCATTTATCAGGAATCAATTTATCTCATTCTAATTTAAAAAACTGTGAGTTGAATGCCGCTAACTTAGATAACGCCGATTTAACAGGAGCGAATCTTACTAAGATTCAATTCTCAAATGGTTGGGCAAGAAACACTTCTTTTAAAGGAGCTAACTTAACTGACGCAAGAATTACTAAAGCTAAAAACATTAGTGGTGCAGATTTTACTGATGCAACAATTAAAAACACAAACTTTAATCTCTCAGAATTGAAAGATGTCAAAGGATTAGAATAAAAAAAGAGGCTTTTAAAAAGCCTCTTTTTTTATTTTCTTAAATACTACAAGTTCTTATTTGAAACTGTAAGTAATACCAAAATTAAATCCAATTGAAGAATATGGTGCTTCAGGTGAAGGTAATCCATTTTCTCCCCATTGTAACTCATCCTGTAATAATAAAGCTAAATCAGATAAAGGAGTTGCAGCTAAAGGACCTGTAGTTAATTGTTGAGCTAACACAGATGCAGGAATACTAGTTGTTCCATTAATTGTTGCACTGAAATCACCTAACTCAGAAATATCTCTAGTTACATTGATAGCCATATATTCTACTTCAGCAAATAAAGATAAGTTATCCGAAATTGGGAATTTATAACCAGCAGCACCAATAAATCCTAAAGGAAATTCTCCTCTAAAATCTGTAGTGTAATCTGCTTTCAAATCACCAGCACCAGTAAGTGTGTTTGGTAAAGTTAAATCAACAACAGCTTCTGTTTTACCAGCAATTTTAGTTAACACACCAGCACGAACATAAACGTTTTTAGTAATGTTGTAAATACCAGATAAAGAAGCTCCAAAAGCTCTACCTCTAGTTTTCATATCTAAAATTCCAGCTACTTGTTGAAATTGTTGATCAGTTCCGTAAATGTAACCAACACCTACTTCTACTCCCCACTTTTCATTGAAAAAGTATCCTCCTCTTAATTGAGTTTGAACACCTTCACCATAACTTCCTTCGAAAGTACCTAAATTAGTAATTCCAGTCGGACCTAAAACAGAATTAGTTCCAAACTCTTTTTCACCTGCACCAAATGCATATCCGCCACTAAAAGACACATAAAACTGTGCGCTAGCTGTTAAAGAACATAAAGCCACACATAATGTCAAAATACTATTTTTAATCATAAATATTTAAATATTAATTTGCAATTATCGAGGCGCGAAAATCATAAAAATATCAGTATTTTTGGGTATTTAAAGCCATAATTTTTACACTTTTTTGAATACAAATATTTTAAGAACTGACGTACAGGATTTTATAAATTCTAATTTAAAAAGCGATATCACCAAACTTATCTTTAAAGGGAGTCCGTTTGATGATATTTCTATTCAAGAGTTAGCAAATCAGATTGTATCTAAGCAAAAAAGTCAGAAAAAATTACCTACATGGTTTCACACAAAAAACATTTATTTTCCACCAAAAATTTCTATAGAACAAACATCTTCAGAAACAACTGCAGAATTTAAAGCTTCATTAGTTAAGGGAAAATCTATTGCCGATATTTCAGGTGGATTTGGAGTTGATACATACTATTTTTCTAAATCATTTGATGAAGTATTTCATTGTGAAATAAACGATGAATTGTCTGGTATCGTAAATCACAATTTAAAAGCGCTCAATTGCGAAAACATCACAAGCTTAAATGAGAATGGAATTGATTTCATATCAAATTATGATGGAAAATTAGACTGTATTTATATTGATCCGTCAAGAAGAGATGAACATAAAAACAAAGTATTCTTACTAGAAGATTGCAGTCCGAATGTACCTGAGAATTTAGATTTACTATTATCAAAATCTAATCAAATTCTAATAAAAACATCTCCGTTATTAGATATTTCATCAGCTGTAAATGAGTTAAATCATGTAAAGAAAGTCTTTGTTGTTGCAGTTGATAACGATGTTAAAGAATTGCTTTTCATTTTAGAAAATGAATTTCAAGGTCAAATTACAATTGAAACTGTAAACATTACAAAAACAAATACTCAAAAATTTAGTTTTACGGCTGGGAATAGTATAATTCCTGAATATAGTTTGCCTCTAAATTTTCTATATGAACCGAATGCTGCAATTTTAAAATCAGGTGCATTTAATGAAATTGCAACTCAATTTAATCTGAAAAAACTACATGTAAACACACACCTGTATACTTCAGAAGAATTAGTAGATAATTTCCCTGGAAGAGCATTTCAAGTTCTAAAAACAATACCATACAACAAAAAAACTATTGCAAAAGAGTTACCAGAAAAAAAAGCAAATATTACAGTGCGAAACTTCCCAAAAACCGTAGATCAGATACGAAAAGAGATAAAAATTAAAACTGGCGGAGACACTTATATTTTCTGCACAAAAACAGTTAACGATTCTAATATTTTGATTATCAACACAAAAACTAAGTAGTTTTTGTTATATTTGGATTAGTTACTGATTAATAAGTTAGGTAGCTACTGAAAAGTGTTTAAGGGGGAAACACTAGCGTAGCCTTAAGCTTTTAAGGCTACGTGCCCCTTATAATTTATCGTCTCTTTTAAAAGCTAAGATGTTTATTTTAAAAAGATTTGTATTTTAGCTATCAATAATCAATATAACCAACACAATCAATGCCATTTTTAAACGATCAAGAACTGGAAGACTTACAGCAACAGATTAATGACCTAAATTCTAAAAATGAGGATTTAGAAAATGAATTGAGTGAGAAGATTGAAGAAGTAGCAGATGTAAAAAGTGTTTCTAGAAACAGAAATATCATTTTAAGTTTTTTAACCGGAATTAGTTTAGCTCTTGCCTATTTTGCTTATCAAGGAAAGTTTGGTGGGCCAGCATCTAAAACATCCGCTATCAATAAAGAGGAAATGAATCGAATTATTGATAGTGTAAAAACTGCTTATTCCGATAATTACCAAGAAGAAGGTTATGATGATGAATATAGTGATGATGAATCTGCAACTGGAGACGGAAAAATATCTTCAATAAAGGATGGATTAAGAGGTAAGACTGTATACTCTGTTCAAATTGGGGCATTTACAGAAAAAAGATATCCTTTACTATCTAAAACTATCGCCGGTACTTTATCTGATGAAGATTACTTAAGGTACTCAATAGGATTATTTGAGACATTAAAAGAAGCTCAAGATTTTAGGAAACAAATTGTAAACTATGGTTTTAACGATGCTTTCGTCGCTTCTTATTTAAATGGACGAAGAAAACAAATTCACAAACCTTATTAATATATAATTAAGAAACTGATGAAAAAAAGTTTTTTCAGAGCGCTAGTGTTAACTTTAACACTAAGCGTTCATTTTTTTTATGCACAAGATAAAGATGCACCAGCAAAAAAATCTCAATTAGGATTTGCACAAATAGATTTCCTAAGTATAGATATGCCTGATATGAATGAACCTAATATGGATTTCACAGGTATTCACTACAATCTAATGCTTAACGATTGGAGTTATGCTGGTTTAGGTTTTTATGGTGCAGTTGGTGGTATTAGAGGTGGTTTTTTTACTCTTGGTGTAAATGCTGGAGTTAAATATGATATTACAGATAAACTTTTTGTTGATGCTGGAATTCACTTTGGCGGTGGCGGTGGTGCTGCTGCTCCTGATGGTGGTGGAGCTTTTATTTTACCTCATTTAAATCTTGGATACGATTTTAAACACTTCTCTGTAACTTCTGGTTGGAGTTATATTAATTTCTTCGATGGAGGAACTATTAATAGTGACCAATTTTATGCTGCTGTACATATTCCTTTGAATTTTAATCATTCAGATTTTGATCAAAAAGAGAACAAATACACTTTTGAAGATTTAAAAAGTTCTGATTGGAATAAAAAATCAAATAGAATTTCTTTAATGGTTCATTTAAACAATTTATCAGTTAAAGGTGATTCTCAATTTTCAACTGGTGAAGCTATAAAAGGAAGAACCATTAGATTAGCTGGTTTTGAATTTGTTTCATTTTTAGATAAAAACTGGTTATTCTTTGTTAGAGCTGATGGAGCTTTTGATGGAATTCCTGCAGGATATATGGATATTTTCTTAGGTGGTGGTTATCATCTTTCAATGAATAAAAATAGAACAAACCTTCAAGCTAAATTTGGAATTGGTGCCGGAGGTGGCGGCGGTGTTGATACTCAAGGAGGTTTTTTAATCTATCCTGATATCACTTTAGAACAAAAAATTTTTGATAATTTTTACGCTACCATAAATAAAGGATTCTTAATGAGTCCAGATGCACACTTCTATACTTCTACCCTTGGTTTTGGTTTAAAATATTATGTAGATAAAGAAGGAACAACTTCTGATTTTGTTACTCCTAAAGAATTTAAGTTAAAAGGTATTCAAACTATTGTAAAACAAGATTGGTATTTAGATGCTAGCAGAAATGGAGGTTTTGAACAAGATATGCATCAAATTTCATTACAGGTTAATGTGTTCTTAAATAAATATGTTTATGCTGCTGGGCAAACTTCATTCGCCAATTTTGGTGATGCTGGTGCTTATGCGGAAGGAATTGTTGGTTTAGGTGTGGAATCAAACAGATTCTTTAACGATTATGTTAGTGTATACGGACAATTACTTGGTGGAGCTGCTGGTGGTGGTGGAATTAGCACAGGACAAGGATTAATTGTTAAACCTAGTTTTGGTGTAGATGTAAAACTATTGAACAATTTAAGTTTTAGGGGCGGAATTGGATATGTAAAAGCAAGAGGCGGACAATTAAGTAGCGTTTTTGCTAATTTTGGTATCAATTATAATATTTCTATGCTAACTGGTAGATAATTTAGTTAGTTTTGTACTCTATATTGCTGATGACTTATGCAGAAAAAAATAAACATACAAAATAAAAAAGCTCGTTTTGAATACGAGATTATTGATAAATATACTGCCGGAATTCAATTAACTGGAACAGAAATAAAGTCTATCCGACAAAGTAAAGCTAGAATTACTGAAAGTTTTTGTGAGTTTAATGAAAGAGGTGAATTATTTGTGATTAATATGTATATCGAAGAATATGCCTTCGGACATCATTATAATCATAATCCTAAAAGTGAACGAAGATTATTACTTAATAAACAAGAACTTAAAAAATTAGCTAGAGAAGTTGAAGCTAAAGGTAACACAATAGTTCCGCTACGTTTATTTATCAATGAAAATGGTTGGGCTAAACTAGACATCGCTTTAGCTAAAGGTAAAAAGACTCACGATAAACGAAACACAATAAAAGATCGTGATAACAAAAGAGATTTAGCTCGTTTGAAAAAGAACTATTAATCATGTTAAAAGAGAAATTAGCGAAGTACAATATTATTCTTGCTTCAGGATCTCCTAGACGTCAACAATTTTTTCGTGATTTAGATCTAGATTTTGAAATTCGTTTAAAAGATATTGAAGAAGTTTACCCAGATCATTTAACAAAAGAAGAAATTTCAAATTATTTAGCTGAATTAAAATCAAAAGCTTTTGAAAATGAATTAAACGAAAGTGATCTTTTAATCACATCAGACACTATTGTTTGGTTAAATAATAAAGCTTTAGGTAAACCTAAAGATTACAATGAAGCTTTTACGATGCTAAAAAGTTTATCAAATACAAATCATGAAGTAATTACTTCTGTTTGTATTAAAAGATTTAATACTTCAAAAACATTTCATGATATCGCTAAAGTTTACTTTAGAGCTTTAACTGACAAGGAAATTAATTACTACATAGAAAACTACCAACCATACGATAAAGCTGGAGCTTATGGTATACAAGATTGGATTGGTAAAATTGGAATCGACAAAATTGAAGGTAGCTATTTTAACGTTATGGGGCTACCTGTTCATAAATTATATAAAGAATTAATGATTTTATAAGCCTCTTATAAGCTAAAAGTTTATTTTTGGGCAGAATTTACAACACAACAATGAAAAAATACACATTTACAGAAAAAAAAGATACACGTTCTGGTTTTGGAGATGGTTTAACTGAATTAGGTAAGAGTAATCCTAATGTAGTTGCTTTATGTGCTGATTTAACAGGTTCATTAAAAATGAATGAATTTGAGAAAAATCATCCAGAGCGCTTTTTTCAAGTAGGTATTGCTGAAGCTAACATGATGGGAATCGCAGCTGGACTTACTATTGGTGGAAAAATTCCTTTTACAGGAACTTTCGCAAACTTCTCTACAGGTAGAGTTTACGATCAAATCCGTCAATCTATCGCTTATTCTCACAAGAATGTTAAGATTTGTGCTTCTCACGCAGGTTTAACTTTAGGAGAAGATGGAGCTACTCACCAAATTCTTGAAGATATTGGTTTAATGAAAATGTTGCCTGGTATGACTGTGATTAACACTTGTGATTACAATCAAACTAAAGAAGCTACAATAGCTATCGCTGAGCATGACGGACCAGTTTATTTACGTTTTGGTAGACCAAAAGTTCCAGTATTTATGCCTCAAGGTGAATTTAAAATAGGAAAAGCTATTAAACTTACTGAAGGTACAGATGTTACTATTGTTGCTACTGGACATTTAGTTTGGGAATCTTTACAAGCTGCTGAGCAGTTAGAAAAAGAAGGAATCTCTGCTGAAGTAATAAACATTCATACAATAAAACCTTTAGACGAAGAAGCTATTTTAGAGTCTGTTGCTAAAACAGGTTGTATAGTAACTGCTGAAGAGCATAACAAATTAGGAGGTTTAGGAGAAAGTGTAGCTAGATGTTTAGCTCAGAACAACCCTACTCCACAAGAATTTGTCGCTGTAGATGATAGTTTTGGAGAATCTGGAACACCAGATCAACTGATGGAAAAGTACAAAATTAACGATGAAGCTGTCATAACAGCCGTTAAGAAAGTAATAAAGAGAAAATAAACGAGTTAATAACTCGTTTTTTTTATATAGTAATTCTAAAAGTAAAATTATGAAGAAACTTATTTTTACATTATGTTTTTTATTTGCAGCCGTTCAATTCACAGAAGCGCAAATTCACTTTGGTATCAAAGGAGGTATAAACTATAACTCAGATTCATTTAGAGAAGTATCTGACGACATTATTAATGGAAGTGCAGAAAGTAGAACTGGTTTTCATGCTGGTGTTTGGTTACGTTTTAAATTACCAATGACAGGTTGGTATGTTCGTCCTGAATTAGTTTATACATCTTTAAAAAGTAACGTAGATTTAATTACTACACCAACGTCTACAGAAAAAGTAGGTTACGATTTTCAAAAAATAGATATCCCAGTATTATTAGGAAAGAAGTTTTTTAAGGTTGCTTATGCACACATTGGACCATCTTTTCAATATCTTCTTGATGGAGATTTAGATTTTGATGCTGTATCTGATATTAAAGCTGATGGATTTACTGTTGGTTTACAATTAGGTGCTGGTGTTGAATTAGGTAAAATTGGGTTAGACTTACGTTGGGAAAGAGCCTTTTCTGATGTTGAATCTGAAATAATATCTAGTGTTGGAGGTGCTAATACTACTGCAAATTTCGATACAAGAATTAACCAAATTATTATTGGTCTTTCATACAGATTCTAAGAATCGTATTAAAAATATATTCCAAATAAAAAAGACAACATATTACACATGTTGTCTTTTTTTATATCTAGAACTTTTAAAAAATTAAAAGCTATTAAATTTTAGATTTTCTAATATTTGGGTTTAGGTAATCTGGTAAAGCTGGATTATCAGGATCACTAAAGTCATTAGCAGGATTTCCATCAACAATCACTGTATCTTCATTTACTGATAATACTAAATCACCATCATCATCAGTATCAACAAAGTTTGGAATATTATCTCCATCAGTATCATCGTTCCATGGTTTACCGTCTCCGTCTAAATCTTCAAGTATAGAAGGCACTCCATCTCTATCTCCATCAGTATCTTCAATGCTATCATTCATTTCAACATAAAACATTAAAATACTATTCGGTGAAATTCCTAAGGTTCCTTCATTTCTGTAAGCTAAACCAGAAGGAATAAATAGAATTCCTTTACCAGTTCCTGAATAAGTAATTGGTCCGTCTGGTTGAGTTGCATTTGTTCCACCTTTAAAATTAGTCATTCCGTAAGTCCAACCACGAATAACACCAGAACCTAAAACAAACCATGTGTTAACATTATTATCAAAATCTGTAGTACTAATTGTTTCTGAATCAAAAATTCTTCTTCCAGAATAATTAACTAATACAGAATCTACAACTGTTGGATTTCCTTTAGTAGAAGTTCCTTCATCTACTTTATATGTATATAATTTGAAATCTACTTCATTACCATTTAAAGTTTCAGTAACATCTTGTGAGATTAAATTACTGTCTTCAGAAAGTGGTGTTTTTCCATCTTCCATAGGTTTAACAATACCAGCTACATCATCATAATAATGTTTTTGAAAGAACGACACTAAAGAATCATTATCTCTCACAGACTGTGCAGCATGATCAAAATTAGGATCGATTGTCGAAACTGGATCATTATCTCCACATGAATACACTAAAATTGAAATAAGACCAAGTAATAGTATATGTTTTATTTTCATCATTTATTTTTATTTAGGGTTGCAATTTAGCATTTTTATACCTTTGTGGAAAGAAGACAACAAAAAATTAACTTTTTGTATGAGGATTGACAAATATTTATGGTGCATTAGAATGTTTAAAACAAGAAACATAGGAACAAATGCATGCAAAAAAGGACAAGTAAAAATTGATGATATTGTTTGTAAACCATCTCGTGAAGTGTATGGTGGCGAAACAATTACGGTAAGAAAGAATCAAATAAACTATAAGTTAACGGTTATAGACATACCGGCTAACAGAGTTGGAGCTAAATTAGTAGATCTTTATAGAAAAGATATTACTCCAAAAGAGGAGTTTGAAAAAACTGAACTTTTAAAATACGCGAAAGATTATTATCGTAAAAAAGGAACAGGAAGACCTACTAAAAAAGATCGAAGAGATATTGAAGATTATTATGATACTAATGAAGAAGATTCATAAATTTGCAGTATGATCGAGACAACTAATATTATATTAAATAATACGCAAATTCATCAGAAAATTAAACGTATCGCCTATCAGATATACGAAGTAAATTATTTAGAAGATGAAATTGTTATAGCTGGTATCGCCAATAATGGATATAAATTAGCTGAAAAAATTGTAACAGAACTTCGTAATATTTCGAATCTTGATATTAAACTTTGTAAAGTTCTTATTGACAAGAAAAAACCGTTAGAAGAAATTACAACAGATATTGCACCTGAAGAATACACCAATAAATCCATTGTTTTAGTTGATGATGTTTTACATTCAGGTACAACACTTATTTATGCAGTAAAACATTTCTTAGATGTTCCTTTGAAAAAGTTTAAAACTGCAGTATTAGTTAATAGAAATCATAAAAAATATCCAATTAAAGCAGATTTTAAAGGAATATCGTTATCAACATCTATCAAAGAACATGTAGTTGTTGAATTTGAGAATGATGATATTATTGCTTATTTGGAAGAATAGCTTCTATTTCTGAAACTATTTCAGCAACAGTTTTATTCGACGTCACTACTTTCTGACTTGCTTTTTCATAAAAGAAACTTCTTTCAAATAGATGCTTTGCAACAAACTCATGAAGTTCTTCTTTATTTAATTTAGCCACAAGTGGTCTAGAGTCTTTTTCTTGCTCTAATCTCTCCACAATTGTATCAATCGATGTTCTTAAGTAAACAGAGGTAACATTCTCTTTATTTACAATTACATCCATATTACCAGCATAACAAGGTGTTCCTCCTCCTAATGAAAGCACAAAACTTTCATCTTTTTCTAATAGCTCTTTTAAATATTCATGCTCTTTTAATCTGAAGAATATTTCACCATCTTGATCAAAAATATCAGAAACGGACTTCCCTATTTTTTCTTCTATATAGTGATCTAAATCTATAAAAGGTATTTTTTGCTGTTCAGAAAGTTGTTTCCCAATTGTTGTTTTCCCACTTCCCATATACCCTAACAGTGTAATTTTCATTGTACTAAATTTATTCATTACAAATATCCGAAAAAAAACATAAAAAAAGTTTTTTAGAATTAAATAGATCTTGTATATTTGCACTCGCTTTTCGCAAGGAAAGAAATTGACCGGGTAGCTCAGTTGGTAGAGCATCTCCCTTTTAAGGAGAGGGTCCTGGGTTCGAGCCCCAGCCCGGTCACAAAAAGTTAAGCATTCGCTTAACTTTTTTTGTTTAAAGCGCATATGGCGGAATTGGTAGACGCGCTGCCTTGAGGGGGCAGTATTCATATGAATGTGGAAGTTCGAATCTTCTTATGCGCACCAAAAGATTAACGTTTCTAACTAAGAAACGTTTTTTTATGGTATATTTTTTGAAAGTTCTTTAACGTATAATTGACTAACATCACCACAAATATTCCGTATTATTGCACTATGCTTAAAAAATTATACTTATTAGTACTAGTATTTACTGTTTCTATCTCTTTTTCTCAGGAAAAGAAATTAAAAGGACAAGTAATTCATTCAGTAACAAAAAAACCTCTTAGCGCTTCACATATTTTAAATCTTAACACTGTAATTGGAACTATTACCAATGAAGATGGTTTATTTGAGATAACTGCTAAAGCTAATGATACTGTACTTGTATCTTATTTAGGTTTTGAATCTATTAAATTAAAAGTAACTAACGATTTATTAAAAGGTAATGAATTAGAGATTGCTTTGAATGAAAAACCTGAAGAAGTAAAAGAAGTAGTTATAAAATCTACGAAATTAATTGGAGTACTAGAAGTAGATATTAAACAAGTACCTAAAGATCGATTTACAAGAATTCATTTAAATGGATTACCACAAACATATGAAGTAGGAAGACCACAAAAGATCTCCTCACCTATTGCAAAACTTCTCAACCCTGTAGATCTCGTCTACAATCTCTTCGGAAAAAAACCAAGACAGCTTAAAAAACTTCAAAAACTTAAAAAGGAAGATGATTTACGTAAAATGCTTGCTGGTAAATTTGATCGTGAAGTTATGATGGAATATTTGGAAATGGATAAACAACAATTATCTAAATTATTAACTGATTGTAATTATTCTGAATATTTTATAAAAAAAGCAAGTGATCTTCAACTTATTGAAGCTGTTTTAAATTGTTATGAAAACTATAAAGCTATTAAAAAAGGAAAAATAGAAAGGGATCGAATTCCTAGGAAAAATTAAAATTCAAAATAAATAGTTATACATGGCAAAAAAATTACCTTTTGCAATTTTTCTTTTGTTATTCTTTTTAGTAACAAAACCTTTTTTCGCTCAGCAAAGTTATTATAGTGACGTTGATCTCAACTTAACAGGAGTAACTTTAAAAAATGCTTTAGCAGTAAAAATTATTAATACACATACAAATGCTTTAGATTATACTCCAGGAATCTGGGAAGCTTCGAGAGCTACTGATGTAAATCCTGCGAATAGTTCTGAAGTTTTATTGATTTATGGTTATAGTACAACTGGTACTACTTCTAGAACTAGAGGCATTAACGATAATGGAGGAAGTAATGGAGAATGGAATCGTGAACATGTTTACGCAAATTCTCTAGGAAATCCTGATTTAGATGCTGCAGGAACTAATGGACCACCATATGCAGACGCACACAATTTACGTCCATCTGACACACAAATTAACTCTTCTAGAGGTAATAAAAGATTTGCTACAGGATCTGGTAATTCTGGAGCCGTAACGGATGGTTGGTATCCTGGTGATGAATGGAAAGGTGACGTGGCAAGAATTATTATGTACATGTATCTTAGATACGGTGATCAATGTAAACCAACTCAGGTTGGTGTTGGAGATTCATCAGCAACGCCAGATGATATGATTGATTTATTCTTACAATGGAATGCTGAAGATCCTGTTTCTGATATCGAGAGACAAAGAAATACTTTCCATGAAAATACATCTAACACGTATGCGCAAGGTAATAGAAATCCTTTTATCGATAATCCTAGATTAGCAACAAGAATTTGGGGTGGACCAAATGCTGAAGATATTTGGGGAATTTATTCTAGCTCAGATACTGAAGCACCAACAGTTCCAACCAATTTAATGGCAAGTAACATTACTACTTCCTCTATAGATGTTTCTTGGACAGCTGCTACAGATAATGTTGCCGTAACAAGTTATGACGTTTTTGTTGACGGAAATCTTTCCACAAACACAACTAGCACAAGTATTACTTTAGATAATTTAAATTCTAACACAACATACTCAATTACAGTTTTAGCAAAAGATGCTGTTGGAAACGAGTCTGCTCAAACTACAGCAATAACACCAAAAACATTAGAAGATACTGAAGCTCCTACTACTCCATCAAATGTTGTAGTTAGTAATGAAACGGATACTACTTTTAAAGTTACTTGGACAGCTTCTACAGATAACACTGCGGTAACTGTTTATGAAATTTATATCAGTGGAAATTTAGATGGAACTTCTACAAACACAGAATATACTGCAACTGGACTTGTAGCTTCTACAACTTATAGTGTTAGAATTTTAGCAAAAGACGCAGTTGGAAATACTTCACCTTTAAGCACACCTGTCAGTGGGGCAACTACAGACGGAGGAACATCTAGTGCAAATGAGTTATTTTTCTCAGAATATGTTGAAGGTTCTAGTAATAATAAAGCTTTAGAAATTGCAAATGTTACTTCAAGTCCAGTAAATTTATCTGGATATAGTATTAGAAGAAACGGAAATGGTGGATCTTCATGGTCTGCTCCCCTTAACCTTTCTGGAACTATTGCTTCTGGCGATGTTTATGTAATTATTAACGGAAGTGCTGGGTTACAGAAATTAATTGATGAAGCAGATTTAGTTCATCCTAACTCTAGCGCAACAAACAATGGAGAACCAATCAATTTTAATGGAAATGATCCTATTGGGTTATTTAAAAATGATGTTTTAATTGATATCATTGGAGTATTCAATGGTGGTTCAGGAAATTTTGCAAAAGACAGAACTTTACGTAGAAAGTTAACTGTGGTAAACCCAAATACAACTTTCGATTTAGTTAATGAATGGGAAGAATTCGCAAGAGATAATGTAGAAAATATAGGAGTACATAATACTGCAACAGCTAGCATTAATGATGAAGTGCTAAATCAAATTAAAGCATATCCTAATCCAGCTGTTAACGGAATTATCAAAATTCAAAATGGAGGAAATGCTATAATTAATAAAGTTAGCGTATTTTCTATTGAAGGTAAAGAAGTTTACACAACAACTAAAAATTTAAATCAGAATACAATTCTTATTGAAAATATAGAAACAGGAATTTACTTCTTGAAAATAAATAGTGACTTCGGAAACAAACTCCAAAAAATACTAGTCAAGTAAAAATTAAAGCGGCAAAATTTTGCCGCTTTTTTTATGCTTCTATTTCATTCAAAAGAATTAAATTTACACCCTTATAACAACACGTAAACACAACTTAACATAATGATTCATTTCTTTGGAAACACAAACAGTAAGGTATTTGCTGTTCAAACAACAGAAGAATTAACATCTGAAACAATATCTAAACTAACTTGGTTATTTGGTAATCAACCAAAAATAAACGCGGCGTCTATTGACGCCTTTTTTGTTGGGCCAAGAGCAGCTATGATAACTCCTTGGAGTACAAATGCAGTTGAAATTACTCAAAATATGGGAATCGAAGACATCATTAGAATTGAAGAATTCAATGCTATTGACGCTGATTTTTCTGAGTTTGATCCTATGATTTCTCAAAAGTTTGAAAAATTAGATCAAGAAACGTACACCATTGATATTACTCCTGAACCAATTATCGAAATTGAAGATATTGCTGCTTACAACGAGCAAGAAGGTTTAGCTTTAAGTAATGAAGAAATTGATTATTTGAATGAAGTTTCAGCAAGAATTGGTAGAAAACTAACAGATTCTGAAGTATTTGGATTCTCTCAAGTAAATTCAGAACACTGTAGACATAAAATCTTTAACGGTACATTTGTTATTGATGGCGAAGAGCAACCTACTTCTCTATTCAAATTAATTAAAGAAACTTCGAAACAAAATCCGAATGATATTGTTTCAGCTTATAAAGATAATGTAGCGTTTATTAAAGGTCCTAAAGTAGAACAATTTGCTCCTAAGACTGCTGATAAACCTGACTATTATGAAACTAAAGATTTTGAATCTGTTATTTCATTAAAAGCAGAAACTCATAATTTCCCAACAACAGTGGAACCTTTTAACGGAGCTGCTACAGGTTCTGGTGGAGAAATTAGAGATCGTTTAGCTGGCGGAAAAGGTTCTTTACCTTTAGCAGGTACAGCTGTTTACATGACTTCCTACTCTCGTTTAGAAGAAAATCGTCCATGGGAAAAAGCTATGGATGAGCGTAAATGGTTATACCAAACACCAATTGATATTTTAATAAAAGCTTCTAATGGAGCGTCTGATTTCGGAAATAAATTCGGTCAGCCACTAATTTGTGGATCTGTTTTAACTTTCGAACATGAAGAAGATGCTAGAAAATTAGGTTTTGATAAAGTGATTATGCAAGCTGGTGGAATTGGATACGGTAAAGCTGATCAAGCAATAAAAGATACTCCTAAAGAAGGTGATAAAATCGTTATTCTAGGTGGAGAAAATTATAGAATTGGTATGGGAGGAGCTGCGGTTTCTTCTGCTGATACTGGTGAGTTTTCTTCAGGAATAGAATTAAATGCAGTTCAACGATCAAATCCAGAAATGCAAAAGCGTGCTGCCAATGCAGTAAGAGGAATGGTTGAAAGTGAAGAAAACTTTATTGTTTCTATTCATGATCATGGAGCTGGTGGACACTTAAACTGTTTATCAGAACTTGTTGAAGATACAGGTGGAAATATTGATTTAGATAAATTACCTGTTGGTGATCCTACTTTATCTGATAAAGAAATTATAGGAAACGAATCTCAAGAAAGAATGGGATTAGTAATTCCTGAAGATAAAGCTGATGTGTTAAATCGAATCGCAGAAAGAGAGCGATCTCCAATGTATACTGTTGGTGATGTAACTAACGATCATCGATTTACATTTAAATCTAAAACTAAAGGTAATACTCCAATGGATTTAGATTTATCAGATATGTTTGGAAGTTCTCCTAAAACAATTATGAATGATAAAACTATCAATCGTAATTACGAAGAAGTAACGTATAGCAGCGAAAAATTTGAAGAATATTTACACCAAGTTTTACAATTAGAAGCGGTAGCTTGTAAAGACTGGTTAACAAATAAAGTAGATCGTTGTGTTGGTGGTAAAGTAGCTAAGCAACAATGTGTTGGAGAATTACAAATACCTTTAAATAATGTAGGTGTTATGGCACTTGATTATAAAGGTAAAGAAGGAATTGCAACTTCTATTGGCCACTCTCCTATTTCTGGTTTAATTGATTCAAAAGCTGGAAGTCAAAATTCTATTGCAGAAGCGTTAACAAATATTATTTGGGCACCTTTAAAAGATAACTTACAATCAGTTTCTTTATCTGCAAACTGGATGTGGCCTTGTAAAAATGAAGGTGAAGATGCGAGATTATACAGAGCTGTAAAAGCTGTTTCAGAATTTGCTATTGACTTAGGTATTAATGTTCCTACCGGTAAAGATTCTTTATCTATGAAACAAAAGTACCCAAATGAAGATGTAATTTCTCCTGGTACAGTTGTAATTTCTGCTGCAGCAAATTGTAACGATATTACTAGAGTAATAGAACCTGTTTTTCAACAAAACGAAGGCCCTATATATTACATCAATTTATCTCAAG
The DNA here is from genome assembly GCF_947495995.1 of uncultured Tenacibaculum sp. GTDB lineage: Bacteria > Bacteroidota > Bacteroidia > Flavobacteriales > Flavobacteriaceae > Polaribacter. The sequence goes on along the minus strand of NZ_CANMAX010000002.1, from coordinate 350,536 downwards.
ACGAATTTAAATTAGGTGGAAGTTCTTTTAGCCAAATTGTAAATAAAATTGGTAATGAAGTTCCTTATGTTAAGAATACTTCATTCTTTAAGAATGTATTTAACACGATTCAGAAATTAATCAAGGAAGATAAAATTGTTGCTGGTCACGATGTTGCTTCTGGAGGTTTAATTACCACATTACTTGAATTATGTTTTGCGAATACAAATACTGGTGCTAATTTAGATTTGTCAGGTTTAAATGAAAATGATTCTTTAAAATTATTATTTGCTGAAAATTCAGGAATTGTAATTCAAGGAAAAGATGCAAGTATTGAAGAAACATTTAAAGCAAATAATATAGAATTCTTTAAAATCGGAACGGTTACCGAGTCTGATAGAATTAATATTAAGAACAACCAAGACTTATTCTCTTTATCTATAAGTGAATTAAGAGATGTTTGGTATAAGACTTCTTATTTATTAGATCAAAAGCAAACAGCAAATAATTTAGCTACTGATCGTTACAATAATTATAAGAATCAACCATTACAATATAGTTTCCCAAGTCATTTCACTGGAAAATTACCTCAATTAAATAATAATGGTAGCAAACCAAAAGCTGCAATTATTAGAGAAAAAGGTTCTAATTCAGAAAGAGAAATGGCTAATGCTATGTATTTGGCTGGTTTTGATGTGAAAGATGTTCACATGACAGACCTAATTTCTGGTAGAGAAACTTTAGAAGATATTCAATTCATTGGTGCTGTAGGAGGTTTTTCTAATTCTGATGTTTTAGGTTCTGCTAAAGGATGGGCAGGTGCTTTCTTATACAATGAAAAAGCAAATAAAGCACTAAAGAACTTCTTTGAAAGAGAAGATACGTTATCTGTTGGAATTTGTAACGGTTGTCAATTATGGATGGAATTAGAATTAATTAATCCTGATCATGATATTCACGGAAAAATGGTACATAATGATTCTAATAAGCACGAAAGTTCATTTACTTCTGTTAAAATAGGAGAAAATAACTCTGTAATGTTATCTAGTTTAGCTGGAAGTACATTAGGAGTTTGGATTTCACACGGTGAAGGTAAATTTAATTTACCTAAAAATGAAAGTGAATACAATATCGTAGCTAAATATGCTTATGAAGGTTATCCTCACAATCCTAATGGATCTGATTATAATGTAGCAATGCTTTCAGATAAATCAGGAAGACATTTAGTTACTATGCCACATATCGAAAGATCAACATTCCAATGGAATTGGCCTTATTATCCAACAAACAGAAAGGATGAAGTTTCTCCATGGTTAGAAGCTTTCATTAATGCTCGAGAATGGATAGATAATAAGAATAAATAGATAAATTAAAATCATTATACAAAAAGGCACTTTAATACAAAGTGTCTTTTTTTTGTTTACAAAAGTTAACAATGATATTTATTTACAATTGTAAACTAAAACAATTAAAATAATGTGTTTACTTTTGTAAATTAACATAAGTTACGGTTTATTTCAGTTGTATAAGTGTTTTAATTGCTAATGTTCAACCAAAATTTGTCTTAATAAATGAATTTAAAGGCTTAAATTATGTATTTACAACTGTAAAACTCCTTAAAAACCTAGATTTTTACACCTTCCAAGTCACTATAAGACAAATCTATTTTAAACACATAAAAAACTAATAATCAAATACTTAATGCTATTTACTTAAAGTAAAAAACATTAGTTTTTAAGCTATTAAATTATGTTTTTAATGGTTGATATATAAATTTACATTCATTTTTGTATATTTACACTTGTAAACACATTTTAACTGTTTACATTTGTAAATGATAGAACGTATAAAACTTATTCTCGATCACTATAATTTAACGTCATCTGGTTTTGCTGAAAAAATCGACGTTCCTCGCTCTAGTATTTCACATTTGTTATCTGGAAGAAATAAACCTAGTTTAGATTTTATAATTAAGATCGATCAAGCTTTTGATGAAGTAGATTTAGATTGGTTACTCTATGGAAAAGGAAATTTCCCTAAAGGAATTGATACTGGTCCTTCTCTATTCAATCAAAAAATTGAAAAAGCTGAAAAAAAAGAAACTATTTCAAGAAATAATTTTGAAGTTTCAGAAAAAAGTAATAATTTTTCAGAACCTACCCCGAAAACTCTTTCCAAAATAATTCTGTTATATAATGACGGTACATTCGATGTATTTGACAAGTAATTCCCAATTCATGAATTACTGATTTAATAATCCCCTAGAGAAAAAAGTCTGTATTATAATACAGACTTTTTTATCTCAAATAACGACGTTAAAAAACTCATTTTAAGTAACTTAAATACCATTACCTAAAGTTGTAAAAAACAAAAAAACTGCACTTTTAAAAGTGCAGTTCTGAATATTATAAACGTAAGAATATTTTAAGTTTTAGTGTATCCAAAAATTATTAAATACATTCTTTTTCTATTTCTAATTTGTGATTACTACTTTCTAAAATCAATTGGTCATTCTCAAATGAAACAATGTTATAGAAACCAACTACATCGTCACTAAGAGTATTTGATGTTAATAAAAAGGATTCTTGATTTCCGTTCGCGTCATTTACAACTAACCAAGTTCCTATATAATAATCAAACCCATTAACAGTATCGCTGTAGAATAAAAAACTTCCGTCATCAAAAAATTTGAATCGATACGTCTCGTAATTCGAAGTTAAATCGTTCATATCTTTTTCAAGTTTTAAAATTTTCCATTTACAACTTAAAATAGCAATATCAATACCATTATTACGATCACACTCTTTTTGTAATTTTATTGTTTTCCCCGAATTACTTTGGATTAAAACTTTATCAGCTTCTAAACTCGCAACAAAATATTCGTCAGCAATTTCAGTAAATGTTGAAGAAAGATTTAAAACAACATTGCCAAACTGATTCGATGTAACTTCCCAATCACCAGGAAAAATATTATTTAATCCGTCTGTTAACTCAAAAGTTTCATCAGAATTAAAATTAAATTTAAAATCGGTGAATTGATCTGTTATTGTATTTCCATTATCTACAAAGTCAGTTATAATCCAATTACAATTGGTGGTTAAAATATCTCGAACTTGATCTGTTTCAAAATTCGGACATTCTTTTTGCATTTTGATAGTATCTATTCCATTACTTATTTCTATAAAACTATCTCCGCATTCAGAAATTGTCCAAGTTCCATTAAAATCAGAAAGGTTAGATGATAAGTTTAAAACATTACTATTAGTTGACTCTTCCACAGACCATTGACCAAAACCTTGAATTGTACCATTACTATTAACTGTAAACGTAAAATCGTTACTGAATCGTAAATTAAAATTTTCTAAAAGTGGATTTGTTGAATGCTCCGTAATTTTCCAAATACATCTTTCTAGAGCTTGAGTCACAAAATCAACATTACAATAATCTGGATCATCATCATTGAAATTAAAATCATCGTCTTCATCACAAGAATCTCTAGCAGCTTCAATTTCATTTTCTAACTGATCATTGTCATTTACAATTATTCTGGTTCCATCAGCTTTTACTAAACTGATCGGATATTTAATACTCGCAATTGTTGATTCATCTAAATCTTTTAAAAAATTAAAAAGATTTGCATCGTTATTAATAGTTTTAGAATCTACAATATCAAAATCTGTATTAAATACAGAAATAGAAATAGGATAAATAAAATCGATACATTCTATATCTGAATCTATTTCATTTTCTCCTCCGCAAGAACCAACAAGCTCTTGTAGTTCGCTTTCATTTCTAATTTCTTTTTCTTGAAAATCGTTGGTAAAAACTTTGATAGGATATGTTATATCTAAACGATCTATATCATTATTAAAACGATCAAAAATTTCTTCAATTACAGCATAATCATCTTTTGTTCTAATTTCAACATTAGTTCCGTTTACAGTTACTGTTACTGGTAACCTTACCTCTAAACAATTTGCTTTATCTATAATATTATCTACCGAACCATCTAAAGTTACAGCATCAACAATTAAAGTTGTTAATGTAGAATTAGGAACTAAAGTTTGCTCTCTTTGAGAAGTTGTAATCTCTATAACTTCTTTCTGACAAGAAGAAAAACTAATTAAACACAAAATAAATAACACGCAAGTAAAAAACTTAGTGCTTTTTAACGCAAACCTACTATGATGTACATTCATGAATCTGTAGTCATTAATATTGGTATCCAAAATTACGGATTAATGTTTCAAGATTATAATTAATTATTTAATTGATTAAAAAGATCTTAAAAAATTAATTTTAAATCCACTATATCCCCATCCGTGTAAAAATAAAACATGATACTAAAAAAAAATCCTACCTTCGTGATCATTTTTTTATAACTTGGAAAAAAATTATGTGAATAATTTAATGGAAAAACCGATACATAAAAATATTTGTAACGAGAATCTCTTCGCTTCTTTTTTTGACAAACATTTTAAAGATTTGTATAACTTTTTGTATTACAAATTTGGCGAAAGATTAAGTCCAGAAGATAAAGCACAAGAAGCCTTTTTAAAGGTGTGGCAAAATTGCCACAGAATCACACCAGATAAAGCTAAGAGTTTTTTGTACACCACTGCTAATAACTTAATGATCAATCAAGTTAATCATGAAAAAGTAAAATTAAGATACGCAGAAACTCCGCAAAAACAACATACCAATGAATCTCCAGAATATGTTTTAGAAGAAAAGCAGTATTTAGATAAAATTGAAAAAGCAATTGAAAATTTAACTGAAGCACAACGAGTTGCTTTTCTGTTAAACCGAGTTGAAGGAAAAAGATTTAAAGAGATTGCAGCTATTTTAAATATTTCTGTTAAAGCTGTTGAAAAGAGAATTTACGGTGCTTTGAAAAAATTAAGAAAAGATATTGAAGGTTTATAATTTTAAAGGTAGGATATTTCAACTCCTACTTGTTATAGTATTGTAGATAGACATGGAAAAAACTGACTTAATAAAAAAATGGTTAGATTACGATCTTAATCCTCAAGAACTTGAAGAATTCAAGACTCATGAAGATTATGATAAGTTGATGAAGATTTCTGAAGGCCTTAAAAAATTTAAAGCCAAAGATGTAAATCAAAAAGAAATCTATAATAGTATAGTTTCGAAAAATAAAGAAACTAAGACGACTAGTAATCTATTTAGTATAATAACAAAAATCGCTGCTATATTTGTTATAGCTTTGGGTTCATATTTCTTTTTATTTAATAACGAAACTAAAACAATTACCTCTGGTTTTGCTGATAGGATTTCTACTCAATTACCAGATCAATCTATTGTTGAGTTGAACGCTGTTAGTTCTATTGATTACCAAGAGAATAACTGGAATAAAAAACGTGAACTTAGTTTAAAAGGAGAAGCATATTTTAAAGTTGCTAAAGGATCTAAGTTTACAGTAAAAACTTCTTTAGGAAATGTTTCTGTTTTAGGAACAGAATTTAATGTAAAAGTTAGAGATGAAAATTTTAAAGTAATTTGTTATGAAGGACGTGTACAAGTTAAACACAAAAATGAAACTGTAGAATTAGCTCCTGGAGATATATTTAAAAATGGAATTTTACTCAAAGAAAATACCAAAAATTTAAATCCTTCTTGGCTGAATAATGAAAGTGAGTTCACCAGCGAACCTCTATCTGAAGTACTTAAGGAGTTTGAAAGACAATACAACGTTAATTTCACAACAAATAATATCAATACCCGCCAATTATTCACAGGTAAATTTAATCATAAAGACTTGGATTTAGCTTTAAATTCAATAACTTTACCTTTGAATTTGAATTACACCATTCGGGGGAATGAAATTATTTTGAAAAGTGAAGATCCTCAATAAACCTTTTCTATTATTATTAATTTTATTTATAAACATTTTCATTACTTCTTCTCAAAATGAAAATGTATTACCTCTTACAGAAATTTTAAAAAATATAGAAAAACAATACAATGTCAGTTTTTCTTATGCTGATAAAACTGTAGAGAGTCTCAACATTGAAAAACCAAAAGATAAATTAAAATTAAAAGAAGTACTTGAAGTTTTACGATTAAAAACTAATTTAGAATTTAAACTTCTTAACGAGCGGTTTATTATTATAAAAAATAAAAATACAGACAGTATTTTATTTGAAAATCTAGATGAAATATCTGTTCAAGGTTATCTTACTTCCGGAATTTCGAAAAACAATGATGGATCTATACAATTAGAAACCAATAAACTAGGAATACTTCCTGGTTTAATAGAACCTGATGTACTTCAAGCTATTAACGCTTTACCTGGTGTAGTAAGTGTCGATGAATCAATTTCTAACTTAAATATTCGAGGTGGAACTCACGATCAAAACCTAATACTTTTTGATGGTATTCGTATGTATCAATCTGGACATTTTTTCGGATTGATTTCTGCTTTTAATCCACATTTAAAATATAACATCAAACTTTCTAAAGGAGGAAGTAGTGCAAAATATGGAGAAAGTATCTCTAGTATAATCGATATGAAATTACCTAATACAATAACAAATTCATTTGAATTAGGTATGGGTATGAATTTATTGAATTTAGATGTTTTAAGTACAATTCCTTTAAAGAAAAACATTGAATTGCAGATAGCTACTAGAAGATCTACAACCGATTTTTTTAACACTCCTACTTTCGATCAATATTTCAAAAGAGCATTTCAAAACTCTGATTTACAATTAATAACCAATAACAATAGTACCGTAACAAAAGATGAAAACTTTAGTTTTTATGATATTTATGGAAAGTTGATTTGGGACATTGATGATAAACAACAATTACGATTTGTACTATTAAATATAGAGAATGATTTAACCTATAATGAATCATTTTTAAATCCATCTCGTACTGAAGAATTAATGAGTGAATTAAACCAGAAAAATATTAGTTCTGGAATTACATATTTAGTAGATTGGAGTGATCGTTTTAAAGTTACAGCTCAAGCATATTTTACTTTTTATAATTTATCATCGGTAAATGCTAACATTGTTAATCAACAAAGTTTCATTCAAGAAAATGAAATCCAAGATAATGGATATAAGATTGATACTGATTTAATTGTATCTCCAAATACGACTTGGTCTAATGGATATCATTTTTCACAAATAGCTATTAGTAATCTTGAACAAGTTGACGATCCACTTTTTAGAAGATTTATCAAGCAAGTTTTAGTAACTCATTCTTTATACAGTCAACTTAATTATTCAGGAGATAACTTTTATATAAAAGGAGGACTAAGAATGAATTACTTTGAGAAGTTTAACCGTTTCTCTTTTGAACCAAGATTAGCTTTCAATTATAAATTTCACGAGAATTTTAAATTTGAATTTACAACCGATTTTAAAAGTCAGGCTACATCACAAATCATTGATTTACAGAATGATTTCTTAGGAATCGAAAAAAGAAGATGGGTGTTAGCCAATGAAAGTACTCCTATTATTACCAGTCAACAAATTGGTATGGGGTTATTTTATGAAAAAAATAAATGGTTAGTTAGCGTTGAAAGCTATTATAAAAAAGTAAATAATATTAGTAGTCGAAGTCAAGGTTTTCAAAATCAATTTCAATTGATAAATGATATCGGTAGCTACGAAGTAAAAGGAATAGATTTATTAATTCATAAAAAGTTTAAAAACTTTAAAACTTGGTTAAGCTACAGTTACAGTACAAACGATTATATTTTTGAAAATCTAAATAACTCAAAAAGTTTCCCTAATAATGTTGATATCAGAAATGTTATTAGCTTAGACGGGACTTATAATTACAAAAATTTTGATATTGCATTAGGTTTTAATTGGCATTCTGGACGACCATTTACCCAACCAAACGGTATTAGTCCTAATGGAAACAATATAAATTATGAAGCTGCAAATAGCAGTAGATTAAATAGTTATTTACGATTAGATTCTTCAATTAATTATAATTTTAAAATAGGAAAAGCTAAAGCAACTGCTGGTGTTTCTGTGTGGAATATTTTAAATCGTAGTAACGTTTTAAATACTTATTATGATGTTGACAACGGAAATGTAACTCAAATTGATAATATTTCGTTAGGATTTACTCCAAATGCAAGTTTTAGAGTTCGCTTTTAAATAAAAAAAGCTATCAGAAATCTCTAATAGCTTTTATATAAATATTTTATTTTTTCTTAAGTAAGCATACCTCCATCAACAGATAAAGTTTGACCTGTGATGTAAGCACTCATATCAGAAGCTAAAAACACACATGCATCTGCGATATCTTTAGGAGATCCTCCTCTTTTTAAAGGAATTTCATTTCTCCATCCTTCTACTACTTTTTCATCTAACTTAGCTGTCATTTCAGTTTCAATGAAACCTGGAGCAACTACGTTACTTCTAATATTTCTTGATCCTAATTCTAATGCTACAGATTTAGAAAAACCTAAGATACCAGCTTTAGAAGCAGCATAATTAGCTTGACCTGCATTTCCTTTTAAACCAACTACAGAACTCATATTGATAATAGATCCTTTACGTTGCTTCATCATCGGACGAATTACTGCTTTAGTTAAATTGAAAACAGATTTTAAGTTTACTTGAATTACTTTATCAAAATCATCCTCAGAAATACGCATTAATAAGTTATCTTTTGTAATTCCTGCATTGTTAACTAATACATCGATACTTCCGAATTCTTCTAATACATTCTTAGCTAATTCTTGAGCTGCATCAAATTCTGCAGCGTTAGATTGATATCCTTTAGCGTTTACTCCTAACTCTTTTAATTCATTTTCTAATGATGTAGCAGCATCTACAGAAGAATTGAACGTAAATGCAACATTAGCACCTTGTTTTGCAAATTCTAAAGCTATTCCTCTACCTATACCTCTGGTAGCACCCGTAACTATTGCTGTTTTATTTTCTAAAAGTTTCATTTGGTCGAATTTAAAGCACCAAATATAAATTATTTACTCATATCAAGAAAAAAAGCACTCAATAAAGAGTGCTTTTTATATAAAATTAAATTCTATTTTCTTCTTGTTCAGTTTCTAACATTAAAAGACAAATGTCGATTTCATCTCCTCCATAGAAACTATTCAATTCTTTATTATTTAATATTTCTACTGTAGTTTTAAAATTACCTAATGTCATCGTATTGATTTTTAAAGTTTTACTTTCTTAGGTTTTTCATAATTAAATAAATGATCTACTTCTAATTCCTTTACTTTTCCTAATTTAGAAAGAGATTTTAAATCAATATCCTTTTTATTTGCTAAAACCATTACGTTATAATCTTGACCTTTAATATTATTAGTGAAGAAATCTTTCAAATCTTTCATTGTTAAATTTTGAATTGCTTTATAAACTTCTTCTCTATTATCATTATCAAAACCTCTCTTTTTCAAAGACTCATAAGTCCAGAAGATATTCGTATCGTTAATTCTTTGTGCTGCTAACTTTTTTAGCGCTGCTTTTTTAGCCGCTTTAAATTGTTTTTCTGCTTCAGGCATATCGTTCATTAATCCCATCATAGCATCAACAGCATCAGGTAATTTATTTGCTTGAGTTCCCACATAAGCATATACATAATTAGGCTTACCTTTTTCTGATGCATTACTGTATGAAGAAAATGCAGAATAAGCTAATGATTTAGACTCTCTAATCTCTTGAAAAACAATCGATGACAATCCACTTCCAAAATAAGAATTAAACAATGTAGAAACTGCCATTTTCTCTGGATCGAACTCCGCTCCTTTCGCTAAAAATAAAATCTCAGCTTGAACCATATCGTAATTAACGAAATAAACATTATCACCTGTTTTTGCATACTCATACAATTTCTTTTCAGGATAATCTTTTAATGTTTCTGCAACAGTATGATTTTTTTCAAGTGTATTTTTTGCTTCATCTACATCTTTTCCATAGTAAAAGATTCTATGCTTATAATTCTTTAAATCTTTAACTATACTTACTAAATCTTCTGGTTTAAAACTATTTAATTCTTCAATAGTGTAAATGTCTCTTAAACGAGAATTTTCACCATATTGACCGTAATTCCAAAGGCCATTCCACATGATTTGGCCTTTATTTGTCTTATTGTCATTACGTTGTTTAGCGATTTTATCTACATATTTATTATAGGTATCTTGATCAGCTTTGGCATTACTCCATAAATCTTCTAATAACACCAAACCTTTATCTAAATTCTCTCTTAACCCAGAAAGATAAACATACGAACGCTCTGCTCCTGCGCTTACTCCATAATTGATTCCTAATTTGTAAAACTCTTTTTTAAGTTCATCTGGAGTATACTTATCTGTTCCTAAATACTCTAAATAACCAACAGAAATAGGTAATTTCTTATTATGATCTTTACCCATATCAAAAATAATGTACAGTTCGGCTAAATCATTATCAGAGTTTTTGATGTATTCAATTTCTAATCCGTTAGCTATTTTACTTTTTTGAATCTCTTTTTGATAATCAATAAACTTAGATTTTAAATCACTAGAATTGATATCGTTAACACTTTTTACAAAATCAGATACTAATGCTCTATTTAATTTATTTGGTGTGATTTTCGGTTTTGGCACTTTTACTAAGCCTTCTGCTTTTCCTTGTTTTTTGTTTACTACTACGTAGTTATCTTTGTAGAATTCATTAGCAAATGCTACTAAATCTTCTTTAGTAATTTTAGATAATTCATCTAAAAACTTAACTCTATCTCCCCAATCCTGAAAATGGACAAATGAAGATACATATTGATAAGCCACAGATGAAGCACTCAAATTTTGTCTAATTTTACTTAATTCGAAATTTTTAACAACAGCATCTATTAACCAAGCGTCAAATTCACCTTTCTTTATTTTTTCTATTTCACTTAAAACTAAATTAGTAGCTTCTTCAAGCGATTGACCATTTTTAGGTGTTACAAAGAAGCTATGCATTCCATAATCATTCATGAAATTTGTACTACTTCCAGCTCTCTGTACTTTTTGTTTTTGATTTAAATTTAAATCGATTAAACCAGCAGTGCTATTATTTAAAATATAATCGATAATCGTCAAATATTTCTCATCTTTTGAACCAATCCCTTTACTTCTAAAAGAGAACATTGCATTTGCTGCTTGTGGCCCAACAACTTCTTTTACAACCGGACTAGTAATTGGTGCTTCTGTAGGTCTTTCAGGATAAGAAACTTCTTTAGATTTCATACCTCCAAAAGCTGCATCAACTTTTTTAATAGTTTCTTCAAATTGTAAATCTCCAACTAGTACAATTGCCATATTGTTTGGTACATAATACTTATTAAAATAAGCATGAATTGCCTCCATAGAAGGATTTTTTAGGTGTTCAGATTTACCTATCGTAGTATGTTGACCATATGGGTGCGTTGGAAATAAACCATCTAACATACTGAAATAAGCTAATGAATTATCATTATCTTGATTCATATTAAACTCTTCGTAAACAGCTTCTAATTCAGTATGAAATAAACGTAATACAAGCTCGCTGAAACGTTCACTTTCTACTTTTAGCCATTTATCTAACTCATTTGCAGGAATTTTATTTGTATAAACAGTTTCTTCATTTGAAGTCCATGCATTAGTTCCTTGAGCTCCTAAACCGCTAATCATGTTATCATACTCGTTAGCAATTACTAACTTAGAAGCTTCATGAGAAACTTTATCTATTTCTTTATAAATTTCTAGTTTTTTCTCTGGATCTTTTTCAGCTTTATGTTTTTCATATAAATCTGAAATCTTTTTTAATTCAACTTTTTCTTTATCAAAGTCTACAGAACCTATTTTACTAGTTCCTTTGAATAGCATATGTTCTAAATAATGTGCTAAACCAGTATTATCTGAAGGATCATAAACTGAACCTGCTCTAACAGGAATGTATGTTTGAATTTTCGGTTCTTTAAAATTTTGTGCTAAATATACTTTTAAACCATTGTCTAAAGTATATAATCGTAAACCTGTAGGGTCGTTTGTATAGCTCTCATAATTAAAGCCATTACTGTCTTTTTTCTTTTCTACTTTTACTTCTTTAGTTTTTAAGGAATTATCGGATGTTTCCTTACAGCCTATAAAAAATACGGCAACTATTGAAGCAACGAGGAGTTTGTTCATTTTTTTCATTGCTTATTGGTTTTTAGATTAAATTATATGGATAACAAAATAATTTATATGATAAAATTAGAATGTTATTTTTCGTTATCTAGTGTTATTGTGTGTTAATAAACAATGCATAGCAAAAAACTCTTTTTCATTTTTCTTTTAATTTTTCTTTGTTTATAGCACAGGAATAAAAAAATCCGAATACTAAAATATAGTATTCGGATTAAAAACGTGATTTTTTTAATATTATTTTAACGGCTATGCTAATACTTTAGCTACCATTTCTCCAATTTTAGCAGGAGACTCAACTACGTGTACTCCATTTTCAGCTAAGATTTTCATTTTTGCTTGAGCAGTATCATCAGCACCACCTACGATAGCACCAGCGTGTCCCATTGTTCTACCAGCAGGAGCAGTTTGACCAGCAATAAATCCTACAACTGGCTTTCTGTTTCCATCAGCTTTAATCCAACGTGCAGCTTCAGCCTCTAATTGTCCACCGATCTCACCAATCATTACGATTGCTTCAGTTTCATCATCATTCATTAATAATTCTACAGCTTCTTTAGTAGTAGTTCCAATAATTGGATCTCCACCAATACCAATAGCAGTAGTAATTCCGTAACCTTGTTTTACAACTTGATCTGCAGCTTCATAAGTTAATGTTCCTGATTTAGAAACGATACCTACTTTACCTTTTTTGAAAATAAACCCTGGCATAATACCAACTTTAGCTTCATCTGGAGTGATTACACCTGGACAGTTAGGTCCAACTAAAGTACAATCTTCTAATCCATCGATATAAGCTTTAACCTTTACCATATCAGCTGTAGGAATACCTTCAGTGATACAAATGATTACTTTAATTCCTGCTTCAGCAGATTCCATAATTGCATCAGCTGCAAATGCTGGCGGTACAAAAATAATTGAAGTATCAGCTCCAGCTTTTTGTACTGCTTCGTCAACAGTATTAAAAACAGGCTTACCTAAGTGCTCTTGTCCTCCTTTACCAGGAGTTACACCTCCAACAATATTAGTTCCGTAGTCGATCATTTGACCAGCATGAAAAGTACCTTCACTTCCTGTGAAACCTTGTACTATAATCTTTGAATCTTTATTTACTAAAACGCTCATTGGTTTATTTTTAATTTTAAGTCTAGCAAAAATAGTTTTTTAATTGAGTATAACCAATTAAATTTTCGTTACTTTTTAGCTTTATTTACTTCGTTTTTTAAATGTATAATTTCTCGCATTGTTTGGCGATATTCTCTTTGTGGTGTTCCAAAATAAACTCCTTTTTTTAAGGATTTCATAACACCTGTTTGCGCCATTAATACTGTTCCTTTCTCGATATGTAGTCCGCTTACAACACCTACTTGTCCCCAAATTGTAACTTCATCTCCAATAACAGTACATCCTGCTATACCAGTTTGTGCTGCTATTAAACATTTTTCTCCTATTACAGTATCGTGACCAACATGTACTTGATTGTCAATTTTAGTTCCTTCTCCTATCATTGTATCACCAGTAACACCTCTATCAATTGTACAAGAAGCTCCTAAATCTACATTATCTTTAATTACAACTCTACCTCCAGAAACTAAAGGATCAAAACCTCCTGGTCTTTTTTTGTAATAAAAAGCATTACTACCTAACACTGTATTTGAGTAAATATTTACATTATCTCCAATAATACAGTTATTGTTAATGGTAACATTAGCATGTATAATACAGTTTTTACCAATAGTAACTCCTTCACCTATAAAAACATTAGGTTGTATTATAGTTCCTTCACCGATTATGGCTGAGTCAGAAATACTTTGTTTAGAAGCTATAAAAGGATTAAAATGCTTAGTAAGTTTATTAAAATCTCTAAAAGGATCATCTGAAATAAGTAATGATTTACCTTCTGGACATTCCACTTCTTTATTAATTAAAATAGTTGTAGCAGCAGAAGTTAATGCTTTGTCGTAATACTTTGGATGATCTACAAAAACGATCTCACCTTTTTGTACAACGTGAATTTCATTTAACCCTGTTACTTCAAAATTAGGATCTCCTACAAAAGGAATATCTAACAAAGAAGCAATTTGATCTAAAGTTTGTACAGTATTAAATTTCATATGAAAAAAATCCCGCTATAAAGCGGGATGAAATATTTATTATTCTTTGATTCTTTCTGAATACGCTCCTTTTTCAGTATCAATCTTGATTTTATCTCCTTCATTGATAAACAGCGGCACATTTACTCTAGCTCCAGTTTCAACTGTTGCTGGTTTAGTAGCATTTGTAGCTGTATTTCCTTTTACACCAGGCTCAGTATGCGTTACTTCTAATATTACGTGAGAAGGCATTTCTACTGATAAAGGTAAACCATCTTCTGTGTTAATTAAGATAGTTACAACTTCACCTTCTTTCATAAATTCAGCACCATCTACAACTTTTCTTTCTAAAGTAATTTGGTTATAATCTTCAGTATTCATGAAATGAAGATCATCTCCTTCTGCATATAGATACTGAAATTTATGAGTCTCTACACGAACGTCTTCTATTTTGTGCCCAGCTGAGAAAGTATTATCAATTACTTTTCCTGAAGTAACACTTTTTAACTTAGTTCTAACGAAAGCAGGACCTTTACCTGGTTTTACGTGTAAAAATTCAATGATTTTAAATATATCGTGATTGTATTTAATGCACAATCCTTTTTTTATATCTGAAGTTGTTGCCATTATTTTGTATTAATTAGTTTTGTAATATCCTTTCATTATTCCTCTATGAGAATCTTTGATAAACTGAATGATTTCATCTCTTTCTGAAGTAGCTTGCATTTCTGCCTCAATAATTTCAATTGCTTGAGAATTATTGTAGTTCTTTTGAAATAAAATTCTATAAATATCTTGAATCTCACGAATTTTTTCAGTTGTATAGCCTCTTCTTCGTAAACCTATAGAATTTATTCCTACATACGATAAAGGTTCACGAGCAGCTTTTACATACGGTGGAACATCTTTACGTACTAAAGAACCTCCAGTAACAAAAGCATGATTACCTACAGAAGCAAATTGATGTACTGCTACCATACCGGCTAGTACTACATTATCACCTATAGTTACATGACCTGCTAACGTAGAGTTATTAGAGAAAATACAGTTATTTCCTACAATACAATCGTGTGCAATGTGACAATAAGCCATAATTAAACAGTTATCTCCAATAACAGTTTTATGCCTGTCTGATGTACCTCTATTGATCGTTACACATTCTCTGATAGTTACATTATCACCAATGATAACTACAGTTTCTTCATCATCAAACTTTAAATCTTGTGGAATAGCGGAAACTACAGCACCTGGAAAAATTCTACAATTTTTACCGATACGTGCACCTTCCATTATTGTTACGTTAGAACCAATCCATGTACCTGAACCAATTTCTACATTTGCGTGTATCGTTGTAAAAGGTTCTATGACTACATTTCTTGCTATTTTAGCTTGGGGGTGAACGTAAGCTAATGGTTGATTCATATTATTTTACTTTTGAAATTTGTGCCATTAATTCTGCTTCTGCAACTAGTTTACCATTTGCATATGCATAGGCTTGCATGTGAGCAATTCCTCTACGAATTGGCGTTATTAATTCACTTTTGAATATTAATGTATCACCTGGCAATACTTTTTGCTTAAACTTTACCTTATCTATTTTCATAAAATAAGTAAGATAATTTTCAGGATCTGGTACTGTACTTAATACCAAAACACCACCTGCTTGCGCCATAGCTTCTACTTGTAAAACACCAGGCATAACAGGAGCTCCAGGGAAATGCCCTACGAAGAAGTCTTCATTCATAGTAACATTTTTCATTCCTACAACATGCTTATCTGAAAGCTCTAGTATTCTATCAACTAATAAGAATGGAGGTCTGTGCGGAAGAATATCCATAATTTTATGAATATCCATTAAAGGTGGCTGATTTAAATCATAAGTAGGAACCTTATTTCTTTTTTCCTTTTTTATGATTTTAGCTAATTTCTTTGCGAAGGTAGTATTTACTAAATGTCCTGGTTTATTTGCAATAACTTTACCTTTAATTCTAGTTCCAACTAAAGCTAAATCACCAATTACATCTAATAATTTATGTCTTGCAGCTTCATTAGCCCAATGTAATTCTAAGTTATCTAAAATTCCATTAGATTTAATCTTGATATCGTCTTTTTTAAATGCAGTTTTAAGTTTTTCTGTAGTACTTTCAGAAAGTTCTTTATCTACATAAACAATAGCATTATTAAGATCTCCTCCTTTAATTAAGTTATGTTCTAATAACATTTCAATTTCATGTAAGAAACTAAATGTTCTCGCTGAAGAAATTTCCTCTTTAAAATCAGAAATTGTTTCTAAAGTAGCATTTTGAGTTCCTAAAACCTTCGTTCCAAAATCTACCATTGTAGTTACTTGGTATTCATCAGAAGGCATTAAGATAATTTCACTACCTGTGCTTTCATCTTTATATGAAATTATTTCTTTAACAACATACTCTTCGATATAAGCATCTTGTTCAACTACTACTGCTTTCTCTAAAGCTTCAATAAAATATTTAGAAGAACCGTCCATAATTGGTGGTTCAGAAGCATTAATTTCTATTAAAAGATTATCTATATCTAAACCTACAGCAGCAGCTAACACGTGTTCTGAAGTATTAATTTGAACTCCATTTTTTTCCATATTTGTACCACGCTGTGTATTGGTAACATATTCTGCTTTTGCTTCAATTATAGGCTGACCTTCTAAATCTACTCTTTTGAAAGCGAAACCATGATTAATTGGCGCTGGTTTAAAGGTCATTATTACTTCGTTTCCAGTGTGTAAACCTACACCAGATAAAGTAATTTCATTTTCTATAGTTCTTTGTTTTTTAGTCATTTTTGGTCTTGTTGAGCCTTATACTCTTTCTCTAATTTATGTACTGTTGATACTATTTTTGGTAAATTTTTAAAATAAACATAAGACTTATTAAAGTCTGAATACCCAATAGCTGGTGAACCTTGAACAACATCTCCATCTTTTAAGTTTCTACCGATACCAGATTGTGCTTGTATTTTAACGTTATTTCCAATTGTAATATGCCCAACTATTCCTACTTGTCCACCAATCATACAGTTCTCTCCTATTTTAGTCGATCCTGCTACTCCAGTTTGTGAGGCAATTACGGTATTTTTTCCTATTTCTACATTATGAGCTACCTGGATTTGATTATCTAACTTTACTCCAGTTTTAATAATTGTAGATCCTAAAGTTGCTCTATCTATTGTTGAGTTTGCCCCAATATCTACATAATCTTCGATAACAACATTTCCTGTTTGTGGAACTGCCTTGTATACTCCATTTTCATCAGGTGCAAAACCAAAACCATCTGATCCTACAATAGTTCCTGAATGAATTTTACATTCTTTCCCTATTATGGTTTCAGAATAAATTTTAACTCCTGCATATATTGTTGTATTATCCCCGATAGTTACATTGTCTCCGATGTAACTATTTGGATAAATTTTTACATTATTTCCTATTACTGCATTTTCACCAATATATGTGAAAGCTCCTAAATATTCGTTTTCTCCAATTTTTGCTGATTCTGATACATAAATTGGATGCTCTCTTCCTACCTTATTATTTTTTACTTGATTGTAATACTCTAATAATGTAGAAAAAGACTTGTAAGGATCTTTTACTCTTATTAATGTAGAAGATATGTTCTTTTCTGCTACAAAATCTTGTCCTACTATAGCTATAGAAGCTGAAGTAGTATATATATATTGTTCGTATTTAGGGTTTGCTAAAAAAGTTAAAGAACCTTTTTCAGCCTCTTCAATCTTCGCTAATTTAAATACAGTTTCTTCCGAATTCCCTTCAATCTCACCTTGTAAAATATCTGCGATTTGTTTTGCTGTAAACTCCATTAATTGCAAAAGTAATTATTTTTTGTTTAGTATTAAATCTTCAAATCTAGATCAAAGCAAAATTCTTAGGATAACAATAAAAGTATTTCTTAACAGGAACAGATAGTGTTTGTATATTCAAGTTATCTGACGCTTTAATAATATCTTTCAGTTTTCCTTTTTTAGTTAATATTTTAATCGGTTTAGTTACATCGTATGCGTGATTTACCACAACATCTTCAAAAACAAAACAAGATACATTGTCTTCTTTTTCTCCTAGCTTCTTTTTAACCTTGGTTATAATTTTATTTTTATACTTATCTGTAAAAGGTTTCCCTTGTAATTCTAATTTTAAAAGTTTTCTATGAATAAGCATAGTTGATAATCGAGATAAAACAAAATCTTCATTATCGCACCATTCTTTTATTGCTGCTAATACATCATAGTCATCGAGTTTAGAAAAAATATCTAAAGTATTAGTAGTAAAATTCTCTTTATTAATTGATGTATACAGAAAATAACGCAATGCCTTATTTGCTGGTAAAACTTTTCCTTCTTTAGCTAATAATTTAGCTCTTTGTAAAATTTTCACCAATAATGTTTCTGCAGATAACGATGTTTTATGTAAGTACACTTGCCAGTACATTAATCTCCTTGCTATCAAAAACTTTTCTACAGAATAGATTCCTTTCTCCTCAATTACCAACTCATCATTTTTCACATTCATCATGGCAATTAATCTATCCGAAGATATATTTCCTTCTGCTACTCCTGTATAGAAGCTATCTCTTTTTAAATAATCTAAACGATCTATATCTAACTGACTTGAAATTAGCTGATGAAAAAACGTTCTTTCATACTTACCTTCAAAGATTTTAATCGCTAAATCTAGTTTTCCTTTAAACTCTTTATTTAATTCTTTCATGAAGAGTAACGAAATTTCTTCATGAGTTATTTCATTAACTATACTATACTCTAAAGCATGTGAAAAAGCACCATGACCTATATCGTGTAACAAAATTGCAATACATAAAGCGGTTGCTTCTTTTTCAGAAATCGGAATATCTTTAGATCGTAATGCTTGAATCGCTTTTTGCATTAAATGCATACAACCTATAGCATGATGAAATCTTGTATGGTTGGCTCCAGGATAAACTAAATTTGTTAATCCCATTTGAGTAATACGTCGTAATCTTTGAAAATATCTATGCTCGATAATATCAAAAATCAGAGAATTTGGTATGGAAACTAGTCCGTAAATAGGATCGTTAAGAATTTTTAACTTATTCGTTTTAGATTTACTCAATGTTGTGTTTTCAATTATAATGTACTGAACAAAAGTAAGTAAATCTAAACAATGCATATTTACGAATTGTTAAAATAAATATATTATGAGCTTATAGCCTGTTTTTATTTTTTTATGTAACACTAAACATTTAATTTAATCGTTCAATGTTTGTAATACATATTTATGAGAAAAATAGAAATACTTTGGGTTGATGATGAAATTGATTTACTAAAACCTCACATCATATTTTTAGAGAAGAAAAATTATAATATAACGACATGTACTAATGGAACCGATGCCGTAGATTTAGTAGATGACACTAATTTTGATATTGTTTTTCTAGATGAAAATATGCCAGGTATTTCTGGTTTAGATGCCTTAAACTTGATTAAACAGAAGCGCCCTAACCTTCCTGTTGTAATGATCACAAAAAGTGAAGAGGAATATATAATGGAAGAAGCTATTGGTTCTAAGATTGCAGATTACCTTATAAAACCTGTTAATCCGAATCAAATTCTGTTGAGTTTAAAAAAGAATTTAGATCATTCTCGATTAATTACTGAAAAAACTACACTGAATTACCAGCAGGAATTTAGAAAAATAGCCATGGATTTATCTATGGTAAATACATACCAAGAATGGACCGATCTTTACAAGAGGTTAATTCACTGGGAACTAGAATTAGAAAATATAGATGATTCTAACTTATTAGAAATTCTAGAAAGTCAGAAATCTGAAGCCAACACGCATTTTTTTAAGTTTATAAAAAAGAATTACCAAGATTGGTTGACTAGTGAAGATAAACCAACAATGTCGCACACGCTTTTCAAAGATTTAATAGTTCCTAATCTAAGTAAAGATCAAGGTTTATTAGTTGTCGTAATTGACAATTTGAGATATGATCAGTTTAGAGTTTTAGAACCGTACATCAATAATTTCTACAGAAAAGAAACAGAGCATTCATATTATAGTATTTTACCAACGGCTACACAATATGCCAGAAATGCTATTTTCTCTGGATTGATGCCTTCTGAAATGGAAAAAAGACATCCTAATTACTGGAAAAATGATACTGATGAAGGTGGGAAAAATTTATTCGAAAATGAATTCTTAACCGAGCAAATCAAGCGTTTGAACTTAAATATTAAACACGAATATTTTAAAATTACTTCGCTTAAAAACGGAAAGGATTTAGAAGAGAATTATAATGCTACAAAACAAAACGACTTAACCGTAGTTGTATACAACTTTGTGGATATGCTTTCTCATGCTAAAACCGAAATGGAAGTAATTAAAGAATTGGTTGGTGATGATAAAGCTTACAGATCATTAACAGTGAGCTGGTTTAAAAACTCACCTCTACTATCAATAATTCAGAAGGCGAAAGAATTAGGTCAGAAACTAATTATTACTACTGATCATGGAACTATTAACTGTAAAACACCTACAAAAGTAATTGGTAATAAAAACATTAGTTCAAACTTAAGATACAAAACTGGTAGAAGTTTAAGTTATGAAAATAAAGATGTTTACGATGTAAAGAATCCGAAAGATATTTTCTTACCAACAGTGGCAATTAATAGTCCGTTTATTTTTACCAAAGAAGATTTGTTCTTTGCCTACCCAAATAATTTCAATCATTTCGTAAAATATTATAGAAATACATATCAACATGGAGGCATTTCATTAGAAGAAATTATTATACCTTGCGCTGTATATAATACAAAGTAGTGTATGGATAAAAATTATTCTTTAGATGACGTAGAAAGCATAGCTAAAGAAATTATTAGCAATGCCAAGCATAAAATTCTATTATTTGACGGAGAAATGGGTGTAGGTAAAACAACACTTATTAAAGAAATCTGTAAAGTTTTAGGTAGTGATGATATTATTAGTTCTCCTACTTTCTCATTAGTGAATGAATATCATACTTCTAACGATGATATTATTTATCATTTTGATTTTTATAGAATTAACAACGAAGAAGAGGCTTTAGATATAGGAATTGAAGAATACTTCTACTCTGGTCATTGGTGTTTAATTGAATGGCCAAACAATATTAAAAATTTATTACCTTTAAATGCTAGTGAGGTAACAATCAACATCACCGAAAATAATCTAAGAAACATTCAACTTAACTAAATTAATGAGTTCTATATCACCTTTTACCAAAGAACAATTATTACCGCAGCCTGAAATGCTTGAAATAAAAAAGCAAAAAGGCGAATTATTTATTGGCTTACCAAAGGAAACACATTTAGAAGAAAAACGAATTAGTTTAACTCCAGATGCTGTAGCAGCCTTAGTTGCTCACGGACATCGAGTTGTTGTTGAAAACAACGCTGGTGAAGGAACAAATTATACTGACAGAGAATATTCTGAAGCTGGAGCGAAAATATCTTACGATATTAAAGAAGTTTTTGCTTGTAATTTAGTTGTAAAGGTTGAACCACCTACATTAGAAGAAATTAAATTAATGCATCCGCAATCATTTCTAATTTCTGCTTTACAACTTAAAACACAAAACAAAAAGTATTTTGAAGCTTTAGCTAAAAAAAGAATTACAGCTATTGCTTACGATTATATAAAAGATGAAGATGGTGTTTATCCTGTCTTAAAATCTTTGAGTGAAATTGCAGGAATTTCTTCAATGCATATTGCTGCTGAATTAATGTCTTCTGCAAATGGTGGAAACGGACTTCTTTTAGGAAATATTAGTGGAGTTCCTCCTACTGATGTGGTTATTTTAGGAGCTGGAACTGTAGGTAAATCAGCTGCTAGAGCTGCTATTGGTTTAGGTGCTCGTATTAAAGTTTTTGATAATTCGATTACTAAATTAAGACGATTACAAGAATCTATACCCGGACCAATTTATACCTCAACAGTACAACCAAAGTCTTTACTTAAAGCTTTAATGCGATGTGATGTTGCTATTGGAGCAATTAGAGGAATTGACAGATCTCCAATTATTGTTACTGAAACAATGATTGAACAAATGAAAACCGGAGCTGTAATTGTAGATGTTTGTATTGATAGAGGTGGTTGTTTTGAAACTTCTAGAGTTACCACACACAGTAAACCTACTTTTAGAGAACACGATGTAATTCATTATTGTGTGCCTAATATTCCTTCTAGATACGCAAGAACTGCATCTGTTTCAATAAGTAATATTCTTACACCTTACTTACTTAACATTGCAGAAGAAGGTGGTTTTGAAAACGCTGCTAGATTCGATAAAAGTTTACGAAATGGAATGTATTTCTACCACGGAATTCTAACAAATAAAACTGTTGCCGATTGGTTTGATATTCCTTTTAGAGATATTAATCTTTTGATCTTATAATATTAATACGAGGAAGTGAAAATATAAATTCACTTCCTTTGTTTTTTCCTTCAGAACGTATTTGAATAGCACTACCATGTAGCGATATAATCTTTCGAGCAATAGCTAAACCTAAACCAGTTCCATTTTCAGAATTTGTAGTTTTAGACCTGTAATTCCTTTCAAAAATAGAATCGTGTTCTGCTGATTTAATTCCTACTCCGGAGTCTTTAATCCTTAGAGTTATATTTTCTTTTTCTTCAACAACTGAAACCAGTATAAAACCTTTGTTAGGTGTAAACTTCAAAGCATTATCTAATATGTTTTGAATAACTCTTTCAATCAGAATTTTATCTGCATATACATACCGATTTTCATTCAAAGTAAATTTAAACTCAAGCGTTATTTCTTTTTGTTTAGATATCATATTATATCTACCTAACACATCCTGTAAAAGAGAAATTATATCAAATAAAGTTTTATTAGGTTGTAATTCATTAGTATCTAAACAAGAATATTCATAGAGTTGATTTACTAGATTAGCTAATGTTACCGTACTTTTTTCTATAACTTTCAAAAACTCTTCTCGTGTTTCTTCAGTAATTACAATCTCTTTTTCATTTAAGGTTTCTGCATAACCTCTAATAATAGTTAGCGGAGTTCTAAGATCGTGAGATACATTTGCTATTAATTCTTTTTTAAAATTATTAATTGCTTCTATTTCCTCTATATTATCAGAAATTGTATCTGCCATTTCGTTAAAAGTAGTCGCTAAAATTGATAAACTAGAAGTAGACGCATCTGGTATTCTACTTTCTAAATGACCTTCTTTAAATTTATTCACGTAATGAATGACAACAAGTAAACTTTTCGAAATAAAAAAAATACTTAAAAGTCCGATTCCGAAGGAAAGTAATGTTGTGATAACTATTGTAGTAACAGTTAATCTTGAAAAATAGGATTTAAACAAACTATTACAAACTTGCTCAAAATCATGACTAGCAAGTAAAATATATATGTATCCAATCTTCCCATTATGTTTGAATGAAGCTGCGGAAAAGATTTTTTTCTCAGTAATATTCTTCGGATCATCACCTAAAATATACTCTTGTTTATTAGCTATGAATTTATGCACAGGAGTTAAATCAACTTGTTTTACGTTTTCTGAAGCGTCAGAATGATCTAGAACTACAGAATGTAATACAATTCCGTTTTCATCAAGTAAATAGACTTCAATTGCTCTATTAACAGCCATCATGTCATGCATTACATCATCAAAAAGTTCTGTATTCACTGTACCATCTTCTAAAAAAGGTGAAGCTGTTTTAAATTTCTCTTCAATTAAATGTGATGCCAAATTTCCATTTAATCGCTGTGTGGTTTGACTATAAAACTTGTCTAATAGAAAAAAAGTAACTGATATATAAATAACACCAATTACTAATATTGTAAGTAAAAAAGAAACACTTAATTTTAGTATAAAACCGTTAGACAATGATCGGAACTTGTTCATCTAGATACGGTGTTAATGTCTCGTTGAATTTATATCCAATCCCCCACTCTGTTAGAATATATTTTGGATTTGTCATATCAAATTCAACTTTGCTTCTTAATCGGTTAATATGTGAATTTACGGTATGCGTATAGCCTTTAAAATTATATCCCCATACCAATTGTAACAAATTAGTTCTGCTGTAAATTTTGCCTGGGTTTTTAGCAAATAAGCTTAATAAATCAAACTCTTTAGGAGAAAGATTGACTTTATAATTTTTCTTGTAAACTATTCTCTTCGGAATATTAATCGTTAAACCATCAAAAACTAAAGTTTTATTAAGATCAAAACTATAATTGTTTTCGTAACGGCGTAAAACTGCTTTAATTCTTGCCATTAATTCACGAATTCCAAAGGGTTTTGTTACATAATCATCGGCTCCTAATTCAAGACTTAGAACTTTATCTAACTCATCTGTTTTACCAGTAAGCATAATAATTGGAACTACTTTTTTCTGACGAATTCGTTTACAAACTTCAATCCCGTCTAGTTTAGGTAATGTGATATCTAAAAGGATTAAATCATAATCATTACTTACAGCCAATTGAAGTCCTTCTGCTCCATCAAAGGCTAATTCTGTTGTGTAACCGTGATGTAAGGCGTTTATTTTTAAAAGATTCGTAACTGATTTGTCATCATCTATAATTAATATTTTTTTCATTGAAGGGTAGATTTATTCGGGGTTGCGCTAATATAAAAAAATTAAAATGTTACATATATTTTATACTTCTGTGATACTTCTGTGATACTTAAAAAAGTTATTTGTCCTTGTAAAATTGAACTGCAGTTCTTCAATTTTAGTATTAACCTTTATTAAAATAAATCATGAAAAAATCAATTATTAATGATGCTGATAACTTCTCATTGATTTTAAAAGAAGAAATCAACCCCCGAAGAAAACAGATTAATTTAGAGGAAATTAAAGATCTATCTCCCGAAGATCAAAACCTCTTTATTGAATACGGAATAGCTCCAGCAATCGACACTCCATACAAAAATGTTATACATGCTTTTGAATATTGGGTATCAAAAACACCTGAAAATATTGCAGCTACATTTCGGAATTTAAGTATCACATACAAACAACTTGATGATGAAGCCACAATACTTGCTTTAATCTTAAAGCAAAAAGGAATAAAAAGAGGCGACAAAGTAGGTTTATATACACATCGATCTATAGAGATGTTAATCGGAATTATAGCAGTCTTAAAATTAAGAGCTGTGTATGTTCCTCAAGATCCTAGAATAGTTCCTAAAAACATGCTCAGTGATATTACTGAACTTAGTAATACTAAAATCATTTTAACACAATCGGATTATTCTGAAAAGTTAGATTTTTTCAAAAGTGATAATCTAATTCAAATAGATACTGAACTAGAAAAAGACATCTATAAAAACTTATATGGAAATATTCGATTAATTAATCATGTAAATGATGACGTTAACAATTCTTGTTTCATTTTATTTACTTCTGGAACAACAGGAACTCCAAATGGTGTAGAAGTAACACATAAGAATTTATGTAATATTCTATATAACACTCCAGGTAATCTCGGAATTTCTCCAGGAATAAAAGTTGCTCAGATTTTAAATATATCTTTTGATATGGCCGCTTGGGAAATTTTAGGTTGCTTAGGAAACGGAGGAACTTTACTTATTCGTGGAAGAGATATTGAAGAAACTGCAAAACAAGCTAATGTTATTATTGCCACTCCTACCATTCTTACCACAATTGATGCAGAACAATGTCATGAAATTAAAGCTGTAGCTGTAGCAGGAGAACCTTGTCCGGTAATTTTAGCAAATACTTGGTCTAAAAAATCTGATTTCTATA
The DNA here is from genome assembly GCF_947495995.1 of uncultured Tenacibaculum sp. Taxonomy (GTDB): domain Bacteria; phylum Bacteroidota; class Bacteroidia; order Flavobacteriales; family Flavobacteriaceae; genus Polaribacter. The sequence continues at coordinate 324,495 of NZ_CANMAX010000002.1, read as the reverse complement.
ACTGTTGCGGGCCAACGGAGACTACGATCGTAAATACAATGAAAAAATGTATTCCAAACAGTTATGAACTTTCTATCGGAAAACCAACACCAAATAACACTGTTTACGTATTAGATAATGATAAAAAACCAGTAAAAATTGGCGATGTTGGCGTAATGTGGGCTGGTGGCGATTGTGTTACTAAAGGATACATCAATAACAATGAACTAAACAGAACTCGATATGCTAAAGACATTTTCTTGAAAGAAGAAAATATGATGTTTAATACCGGTGATTTAGGTAGATGGGATGAAAACGGAGAATTAATTCACTACGGAAGAATTGACGATCAAGTAAAAATTAAAGGATTTCGTGTAGAACTTGATGCGATTACAAAGATTATCGAAAACTTTAATGAAGTAAAACGAGCAGTAACTTTGAAACATAAAAATCATTTAGTTTCTTTTATTAGTTTGACTAATAAAAAAGCTACAGAAACGCTTTTGAATCATATAATTGAAGCTATAGAAAGAGATTTACCTTATTATTATGTACCAAGTGAGTTTAAGTTTTTAAATGAACTTCCGAAGACTTCTAGAGGTAAAATAGACAAACGTAAAATCAAAACTTCCTACTTAAAATAAGATGTTATGAATACGATAATTTTACCACCTAAAAAGAGTTTTCTATATCGATTAGGAAAACATCCGTTATTAATTCCTTATAAAAGATTATTTATTTTAATCACCTTAATAAACGGTATCGTTTTTTACAAAGGATTAACTTCATGGAATTGGTTTAATCCTGAAAACATAGCCATTTATAAGATTTCTAGAGTAATTCTGTTCAACTTTACACTTGCTATATTAATTAGACAACAATATGTAATTAATCTTTTATTTACAATAGCAACGAGTGTTCCTAAACACTGGCCTTTGTTTATTCGAAGAATATGTGCCAAAGTATATCACTTTGGTGGATTACACAGCTCTAGTGCAACTATGGGAACATTATGGTACTTTGTGTTTGTTTGGGGGATTTATAAGAGTTTATCTAACGATGTATATCAAATCAATAATCCTATAGTAATTATTACCACACTCATCTTAGTATTACTAGTTACTATTGTAATTATGGCTTTACCCAAAATGAGAGCCAAATACCATAATCAGTTTGAAATTACTCATAGAATTGGTGGTTGGTCTGTTTTGATATTATTCTGGATTCAAATGTTATTATTTGTACAACTAGAATCTCCTTCAATTCCCTTATGGAATAAATTAGATTTTTGGATTTTAATCATACTAACTGCAAGTATAATAATTCCGTGGTTACGATTGAAAAAAGTAGATATCAATATAGATAGTCCTTCAAATCATGTTGCCTTAACTAGTTTCGATTACGGAGTTACACCTTTTGCTGGTTCATCTACAGCATTGAGCAGAAATCCGCTACTAGAATGGCATTCATTTGCAAATGTTCCTGCTCCTGACAAAACTGGATTTCGTTTAACTATTTCTAGAGCTGGAGATTGGACTGGGAAATTCATTTCAGAAAAGCCTAATAAAATTTGGGTAAAAGGAATTCCTACTGCAGGCGTTGGAAACGTAGATAAATTATTCAAAAAAGTAATTTGGGTCGCTACTGGAAGCGGTATTGGTCCGTGTTTACCACATCTATTACTCAACGAAACTCCTTCAGTTCTAATTTGGTCTACTCGATCTCCTGAAAAAACATATGGAGAAGCATTAGTTAATGAAATTAAAAACGTACAACCTAATGCTATTATTTGGAATACAGATGAACATGGAAAACCTGATTTGGTAAAACTTGCTTACAAAGCTTATAAAGATTTTAATGCTGAAGCTGTAATCTGTATTTCTAATCAGAATTTAACGCAAAAAATAGTTCATAATATGGAATACCGAGGAATTCCAGCTTACGGAGCTATTTGGGACTCTTAACAATCACAAAACTTATTACTTATGAATGTACTATTTGAAAAAATAGATAGGATCGTTATTGCCAAATTAAATCGTCCTAAGACACTTAATGCACTGAATTCAGAACTTATGCATGAACTAATTTCTGGATTATTAGAACACGACTCTTCTCAAGAAATCGGATGTTTTATAATTACTGGCAATGATAATGCCTTTTGTGCTGGAGCCGATATTAAAGAAATGGCGCAAAAAGACTTCAATACTATGTTTAATGAAGATTACTTTGGGTATTGGGAAATCTTCTCTCGTATTAAAACCCCTGTAATCGCTGCGGTAAATGGTTATGCATTTGGTGGTGGATGCGAACTTGCCATGATGTGTGATATTATTTATGCAGCTGAAAATGCACAATTTGGTCAGCCTGAAATCAAATTAGGAGTTATTCCAGGTATTGGCGGTACCCAACGATTAACAAAACTTGTTGGAAAATCTAAAGCCATGGAAATTATCTTAACTGGAAAAACAATTGATGCTGAAGAAGCAGACAGAATAGGGCTCATAACTCAAGTTTTACCAAAGGAGAATTTTACAAAACAAATTATTGAAAAAGCACAATTGATAGCTTCTTATTCTAAAACCGCTTTAAAAGCAGCTAAAGAAGCTACAAATCAAGCTTTAGAAAGTAGTTTGAAAGATGGAATTGTATTCGAAAGAAAGTTATTCCACTCTTTATTCCATACAGAAAATCAAACCGAAGGTATGAATGCCTTTCTAGAAAAAAGAACTCCAAAATTCAATTAATATTTAACCTCAATTTATCATGAAAAAATCAATCATTTTTATAACAATTTTATGTTTATCAATCACTTCCATTTTCGCTCAAGAAGAAGAAAAAAAATCAAAAACTTCTTTTGCTATTATGCCAATTCATAATAGTGGAGCCGGATTTAATAATGTTTTTTTAGGTTCTTATGAACTTAAACCTAGAACTAAATTAACTTTTTACAGTGTTTTTTGGGTGAATCCTTCTTTTGGTAATCAAGGAAAAGATTTATTTCTAGAAACTGGTGTCGGTTTAGGATTTGCTTCTAAAGATGGAAAACTATTTGTAAATCCGAGTTTAGGTTTCGGTCATGGAAAATTATTATCTCAAACCGCTGGAACTAAAATCGCAGAAAGTTTAATTCCTAGTGTCTTTGCTTTATACAATTCTGGAAGATTTGAATTTGAAACCTATCATGCGTATTACATGAGTTTGCGTGGTGAAGGAAGTTCGCAAGATTTAATGTTGAACTGGGTGATTCCTGGTTTTAAAGTGAGCAATTCTTTTTCTTTTGGAGGATTTTATGAGCATTTAGGACAAACTAGAGTTGATGGTGGAGATACAAAGACTTTATATCAGTTCCTTGGTGGTTATGTAAAAGCGACACTTAATAACGGAGTTTGGTTTCGTTTTGCATTTGGACCAAATATCTCTAATGACAATTTAAACGCTGATGAATTTTATAAAATTCAGGCTTTTATCCCATTATAAAATAACAATTGGGGGAATTACCAAAATTAACTTTTGGTAGTTTATAGAAGAAACCTTAAACACTTAAGGTTTCTTCTTTTTTAACCAAAAACGATTACAATTTCTTGTAAATCTGTTTTCCTTCTGTATTTGTATCTGAATTTTTGAATGTAAGTTCTATAGTTGTATCATTAACTAACTTAAACTCGATACTTCTAGTTTTAATTCTTAACACATCTCCACTAACATGTTCAAAAACTCGAGTACTTTCTTTTTTAAACTTACAAGAAGCATCTGTATCAAAAGTAACTTTATCTGAATTTTCTCCATTTGAAGTTGATTTTGTAGCTTTTACAGATTGAATTCCCGAACCACCAATTCCAATTCCATACTTTCTTAAATCACCTTGTGTAAAAGTAGCTTTAGATTGAAATATAAATATCTTGTTATTCTGATCTTTAAACTCTATAAATGAAGTTGCTCTACATGAACTTAACGTAATAGCTTCTCCGTTAATTTCAAAAGAATTTAGCCCCCATTTCCCTTGTAATTTTTCCTTAAGATTTTTGAACTCATCTGTTTCTGCTGGCGGATTTGTAGTTCCTCCACCTGTTGAAGTTCCATTATCTGTATCTAAAACAGTATTTACAATATCTTTCTCATTAATAAAAGTATCAACTTGCTTATTACTTCCTTCTTCAGTAGTTATTATCAACTTTCCTTCTTTAATTTCAGCTGTAATTCCTCTACTAGAATTTAAATCGACTACACCATTTTGGTTTACTTCATAAGTTCCAGAGAATTGTTGTGTCACTGCACATCCACTAGCAAAAGCTCCTGTTCCTTTCTTTCTATAATTCAACTCATAATTTGTAGCTGTAAATTTAGCTACAGAAGTTTTTAGGCAGTCGAAAGATGCACTATTTACAGGAGTTCCATTAACACTACTACTTTGTATTAGCCAAGTTCCTAATAACTCATTAAATACTGTATTATTTTCTTCAGGTAAATCAGCTGTATTATCTGAACAAGACAACAAAGCTGTAATTGAGATAAAAAATAATGCTAAGCTTTTTAAATTGATCGATTGTATTTTCATTTTTGTATAAGTTTTATGCCTATAGAGACAGTCAACTTTACTTTTACCCTACCTTTTGAATGTTAAAATCAATTATTTTTTTCTGATAGAGATTAATTTCACTGTAAAACAAAAGGTTACCCTCAATATAAAAACAAGAAAATCATAGTAAAAAATTATTTCTTTCCCTTTTATATTAATATTTTTGAGGCCTTAAATCATTAAGATGCGATTACTAAAAAGAATAGGATATTATTTGATAGGTGTAACTTTTGGAGTTTTAGCTGTTTCTTTCTTTTGGAAGAACAAGAAAGTAACCTTTGATTATGGTATGGATGCTAGAACTTTAAAAAGTATTCGTATAAGAAAAAGAGTGTTTTCTGATGCAGCAAAGTCTGTAATGACTTCTAATAAAATAGATACTGCACAAATTTCTTCTATCTTAAAAAATGGTGATGTTGCTTTTGGTAAAAGTAAGCCACGTTTAAAGCCTTGTGCTGAATATTACGTTACTAGTGAGAAAATAGATTTGTACGTAATTCGATGTGATAGTACAGCTACTATAGATAAAGTTATTTTAAAGTAATTACTTTCTATACTTATCGTTTAAACCTATATTATTTAAAATCATAGGTGTAATTTTTTCTAATCTAGAAATTTTAGTAGCTTCTCTTTTCGCTGAGGTAATATATTCTGTGAATTCTCTTTGTTTACTTAATGAAAAACTTTCAAATTTTGATTTCAATTCTTCATTAGCATCAAATTGATCTTGTAAAAGTTGAGGTATTTCTAATGGTTTTTTATTTCTCGTAGGTTTTATTTCTTTACCTAACTCAACATTTTTCATAGCTTGTAAAGCATAATTTTGAATCTTTACTTTATCTAACTCTTTTATTGAATGAAAACGCCATTGGCGCATTGCTTTTGTTTTTCCTTCTTGAGCGTTCATCAACACATTATATTCATCGTTAATAAATACTCCTTGATGAAACCATAAACCTAGATAATTTTTAAATGCAGACATGCCCATAATGTTTTTACCTTTATAAACATATGCTGGAATACCCCATTTTATAGTTTCTTCTAACTCTAACTCCAACAAAAAAGAACGCAAAAGTGTTAACTCTTGCGTCCATTTTTCTGTATTAGAAATATATGCTGTTACTTGATCGTTCATTAGATAATTAATTAGCTACATCACTTGTAAACTTGATTCTCATCAAACGTAATTCTTCATCGTCGTAATCTCCATCAAACTCATCTAATGCTTCTTGAATTTTATCTGTTTCAGCTTCCATGAAATAATCATGAATTTCTTCTTGCTGATCTTCGTCTAATAAATCTTCAATAGCATAATCGATATTCAATTTCGTTCCTGAAAATACTATGGCTTCCATCTCTTTGATCAGCTCATTCATTTCAAGTCCTTTTGATTTTGCTATATCTTCTAAAGGAAGTTTACGATCTGTATTCTGTATGATGTATAACTTTAATCCAGAGTTTACACCAGTACTTTTAACTACTAAATCATCTGGCCTTGTAATATCATTATCAGATACATATTGTTCTATCAACTTGATAAAATCTTTACCATATTTTTTAGCTTTTCCTTCACCAACTCCGTGAACTTTAGAAAGTTCATCTAAATTAATTGGATATTTTAAAGCCATATCATTTAAGGAAGGGTCTTGGAAAACTGCAAATGGTGGTACTCCTAATTTCTTTCCAACTTGCTTTCTTAAATCTTTAAGCATAGCAATTAACTTATCATCTAAACCAACTGAACTAGATTTTGCATTTGTAATTATAGATCCGTCATCTGTATCATTATACACATGATCTTCTGTCATCATGAAAGATGTAGGATTTTCTAAATATGCTCTACCTGCTTCGGTTAATTTAACAACACCATATTGCTCTATCTCTTTTTTAATAAGATCTGCAACAAGCATCTGACGAATTAAAGCCATCCAATAATTACCATCTTTTTCTTTTCCTATTCCAAAAAATGGTTGTTCTGTAGTTTTGTGCGACTTTAATAAGGCATTTTCTTTTCCGGTAATCGTATTTACTACCTCTTTTGCCTTATACATTGCATTTGTATTCTTTACTACCTTTAAAACAGTACTAACTTGATCTTGCGCTTCATGCTTTTTCTTTGGATTTCTCATGTTGTCATCCATATCAGCACCTTCTCCATTAACTTCATCGAATTCTTCTCCGAAGTAATGTAATAAGTATTTACGTCTATTCATAGAAGTTTCTGCATAACCAACAACTTCTTGTAGTAAAGCATGACCAACCTCCTGTTCTGCAACAGGCTTATTCGCCATGAATTTCTCTAATTTCTCTATGTCTTTGTATGAATAGAAAGTTAAACAGTGTCCTTCTCCTCCATCTCTTCCTGCTCTACCAGTTTCTTGATAGTAACTTTCTAAACTTTTTGGAATATCGTGATGAATTACAAAACGAACATCTGGTTTATCTATTCCCATTCCGAAAGCAATTGTAGCAACTACAACATCGCAATCTTCCATTAAGAACATATCTTGATGTTTAGCTCTCGTTTTTGCATCAAAACCTGCATGATACGGTAAAGCATTAATTCCGTTTACTTGTAAAACTTGAGCGATTTCTTCTACTTTTTTTCTACTTAAACAGTAAACAATACCAGATTCTCCTTCTTTTTGCTTTACAAAACGAATAATATCTTTCTCAATATCTTTAGTTTTAGGACGAACTTCGTAAAATAAGTTAGCTCTATTAAATGATGCTTTATAAATATTAGCATCAGTCATTCCTAAAGTTTTAAGAATATCTTCTTGTACTTTTTCTGTTGCAGTCGCAGTTAAACCGATTACAGGCACGTTATCGATTTGTTTAATGATCGCTCTTAAATTTCTGTATTCAGGTCTAAAATCATGTCCCCATTCAGAAATACAGTGCGCTTCATCAATAGCTACGAAAGAAATTTTCTGAGATTTTAAAAAGTCTACATATTCTTCTTTAATTAAAGATTCTGGAGCAACATATAATAATTTAGTTACACCATCTGTAATATCTTTTTTAACCTGATTTACCTCAGACTTGTTTAAAGATGAATTAAGTACATGAGCTATACCGTGAGTTTCAGATATACCACGAATAGCATCTACTTGATTCTTCATTAAGGCAATTAATGGTGAAACCACAATTGCTGTACCTTCTTTCATTAAGGCTGGTAGTTGATAACAAAGTGACTTCCCTCCACCTGTTGGCATAATTACAAAGGTGTTCTCGTCATTAAGTATACTTTTAACTACATCTTCTTGGAGTCCTTTGAATTGGTTAAACCCAAAAAACTTTTTTAAAGCTTCGTATAAATTCATTTTCATATTGTTCCCAGAAAGCCAAAATTAAAAATTCAAACTAATACACAAAAATAATTACTTTAAAGTTAAGTAAAGTTTCTTTTGAAAGGAAAGTTTTTCTAGCTAAAATATTCCTATTTTTACACCTTAAATTAAACCTTTTCATTTGAAAAATACAGATTTAATACTAGCAAAAGCTAAAGAAACTATTGAGCTTCAAAGCAATAGTATAGCTAATTTAACTAATTTTTTGGATAATTCGTTTGCTAATGCTGTTAACTTCATATTAAATTCAAAAGGAAGAGTAATTATTACTGGAATTGGTAAGAGTGCAAATATTGCAAATAAAATAGTTGCTACACTCAATTCTACAGGTACTCCTGCTGTTTTTATGCACGCTGCAGATGCAATTCATGGTGATTTAGGAAATATTCAAACAGATGATGTTGTTATTTGCATATCAAAAAGCGGAAATACACCTGAAATAAAAGTACTGGTTCCTTTGATTAGAAATTCTAACAATAAAATTATAGCAATAACAGGAAATCCTGATTCTTTCTTAGGAAAAAATGCAGATTATGTATTAAATTCTTATGTTGAGAAAGAAGCTGATCCGAATAATTTAGCGCCAACAAATAGTACTACTGCTCAGCTTGTTTTAGGTGATGCTTTAGCTGTTTGTTTATTAGACTTACGTGGTTTTAGTAATCGTGATTTTGCTAAATATCATCCGGGTGGAGCTTTAGGGAAACGTTTGTATTTAAGAGTATCTGATTTAGTTATAAATAATGATTTGCCAAAAGTTACTGCTACAGATAAAGTAACTAAAGTTATTGTTGAAATTTCTGAAAAGCGTTTAGGTGTTACAGCTGTTATAAATTCTGATAATAAAATTGAAGGAATTATTACAGATGGTGATATTCGAAGAATGCTTAATAAAACTAATAAAATTGAAGATTTAGTTGCTGCAGATATTATGAGTAAAAATCCTAAAACAATTCATATTGATGCAATGGCAATTGACGCTCTTGATACTTTAGAAAATAATAATATTACACAAATATTAGTTGCAAATGACGATGATGAATATGTTGGCGTTGTCCATTTGCATGATATTTTAAAAGAAGGAATTTTTTAAATGGCACAGGAAAAAGAAATGTCGTTCTTAGATCATCTTGAAGAACTAAGATGGCATATTATAAGAAGTATTGTCGCTATATTCTCTGTAGCAATATTAGCTTTTGTTTTTATTAAGGTAATTTTTGATGAGATATTATTAGCACATTTAAAACCTGATTTTGTTACCTATCAATTTTTCTGTAAAGTATTTTCTTTAATTGGTATTGATAGTAGTTTTTGTAAAATCGAATTCAACCAACAACTACAGGTTTTAAATCCTACAGAAGAGTTAATGACTGCAATTTGGTCTTCTCTTATTTTAGGAGTTATTATTGCATTTCCTTACGTTTTATGGGAGATCTGGAGATTTATTGCTCCCGGCTTATTAGAAAGTGAAAGAAAGCGCTCAAAAGGATTTATTTTCTCTGCTTCTTCTCTATTCTTCTCAGGAATTTTATTTAGTTATTATGTAATACTTCCTATGTCTGTTTACTTCTTTTACAATTTCACCATTGGAGATGCTATTGTAAAGAGTTTTAAATTAGGTGCATATATCAGCTTAATAACAAATACATTATTAGGAGTTGCCATATTTTTCGAGTTACCTATTATTATTTATTTCTTATCTAAAATAGGATTAGTTACTCCTCAATTTTTAAGAAAATATAGAAAACATGCATTAGTTGTAGTTCTTATTTTATCTGCTATTATAACACCACCTGATGTTGCTAGTCAGATTATTGTTGCTGTACCTATCATGTTTTTATACCAAGTCGGAATTTACATTTCAAAATACGTAATAAAAAAACAACAAAAAAATGTCGAAAAAAGTCCAAGAGTTCAATGAGTACCGCTCAAAAATGAACGAAAAGATACTATCGAGCGATAATAAAGTAATCAAACGAATTTTCAATTTAGATACTAATGCATACGCAGAAGGACATTTATCAGTAAAAACAAAAGAGTTATTAGGTTTAGTAGCTTCTGCAGTTTTACGTTGCGATGATTGTATTGCTTACCATTTAGACACTGCATATAAAAGTGGAGTTACTAAAGAAGAAATGATGGAAACAATGTCGATTGCTACTTTAGTTGGAGGAACAATTGTTATTCCTCATTTAAGAAGAGCTGTAGAATTTTGGGAAGCTCTTGAAGAAGAGAATAACTAATTCAATTTAACAATCAATTAATACAATCTTCTACGATTAAGTAGTAACATTGTACTTCTTTATATATGATTTTAAGAGCAGATAACATACAAAAGATTTATGGTAGCCGTAAGGTAGTTAAAGGAATTTCTTTGCAAGTAGAACAAGGTGAAATCATCGGACTTTTAGGTCCGAATGGAGCTGGAAAAACTACTTCTTTTTACATGATCGTAGGAATGATTAAACCTAATGAAGGAAAAATATTTCTAGATGAAGATGAAATTACTGAAGACGCCATGTACAAACGTGCTCAAAAAGGAATCGGTTATCTAGCTCAAGAAGCTTCTGTTTTTAGGAAATTATCTGTTGAAGATAATATTATGTCTGTTTTAGAATTCACAGATCGTACCAAAGAAGAACGTAAAGCGCGTTTGGAGGAATTAATCGATGAGTTTAGTTTAGGACATGTTCGTAAAAACAGAGGTGATCTTTTATCTGGTGGTGAACGTCGTAGAACTGAAATTGCTAGATGTTTAGCTTCTGATCCTAAATTTATTTTATTAGATGAGCCTTTTGCTGGAGTTGATCCAATTGCAGTAGAAGATATACAAGGAATTGTAGCCAAACTGAAGAATAAAAACATCGGTATTCTTATTACAGATCACGATGTACAAGCAACTTTAGCAATTACTGATCGTTCTTATTTAATGTATCAAGGAGGTATTTTAAAAGAAGGGATTCCTGAAGAATTAGCTGCTGATGAAATGGTAAGAAAAGTATACTTAGGTAAAGACTTTGAGCTTAAGAAGAAGAAGTTCTAAAGTGTTAAAATCAAAACCTTTTTATTATTTCCTGCATTTAGGATTGATATCCTTAATAATTTCATTCCTACTTAATAATTCATTTATAATAAAGAACTACATAATTGATAAAGAATTATCAGTAGATATAAATATTCATGATACTTATTTTGTGATATATTACCATCATTTATATCTCATTTTCTTTGTAATCTTCTTTTGTAACTTTTCAGTTTATACGATCATTAATTATTTCAACGGGAAATTATTAGAGTTTCCATTAAAAATAAAAGTGATTTCTAGTGTAATAATTTTCTTCACATTAACCTATGTACTCTATAGTGATTATAACTATGTACCGACTAAAGATGATTTATGGAGTAACAACTACTTAGATTATAATTTATATATTATTTTACTCTTAACTATTTTTGTATTTCTTTTATTAGTAGTTCCTGCTTTAAGTATTTTAGTCGCTTTTATTGATAAAATCAAATCATTGATCAATCGTTAATTTTCGATGACTTAAACCCCACTCTACCATACTATCTAGAACTTTGGTAATTGTTTTTCCGGAATCTGTTAACTCGTATTCTATTAAAACAGGTCTTGTATCGTGTATTTTTCGAGTTACTACACCATTCATTTCCAGATCTTTTAACTCTTTCGACAGCATTCTAGGCGTAATTTTAGCAATATGTTGTTGTATATCTTTAAAACGTCTGTTTCCATACATTAAAGAAGCTATTATTGGTAATTTCCATTTGCCGCTCAATACATTTAAAGTATCATTTACAGCTAAAACATAGCTATTTGGGCATTTTTTTACTTTTGGATAAGTTCTTAAAATCTCCATATCTTTCATTTATACTATACTTTTGTATAGTAGTAATTAACAAAAACTAACTATACTTTGTATATCAAAAATACTAATTTTAAATCAGAAAAAATTAATCTTATATACAAATGAAAAAATTAGTAATTGTTACGCATCCAAACATTGAGGCCTCAACTATCAATAAAAAATGGATAGAAAACTTACAGAAAAACCCTGAAAAATATACTATTCATTCACTTTATGGAGAATATTCTTCTTTAGATTTTGACATTGCAAAAGAACAAGCTTTAATTGAGCAATACGATGAAATTATATTTCAATTCCCGTTACATTGGTTTAGTACTCCTTACGCTTTAAAAAAATATATTGATGATGTATTTACCTACGGTTGGGCTTTTGGAGAAGGTGGAGATAAAATCCAAGGTAAAAAAATTGGTTTGGCTGTATCTACTGGTGGTGACGAAGAAGTTTATAAAGCTCCAAACGGAATTCCTGTAAAAGAACTTTTAAATGATGTAATACTTGTTTTTAAATTCTGTGGTGCAGAATTCACTGATTTACATACTTTATACGGAGCACATAATCCTGATGAAAATGCTTTAGAAGCTAATACGAAAGTTTATGCTGCTACTTTTTAAAACTAAAAAACTCCTTTAACAAGGAGTTTTTCTTTATATAATTATTTGATATACTCCTTTTATTTACTTTTTACTGCTATGTTATTAAAAACAGACAGTAAGATATATAGGATAATTATTAAAGGAATAGCTATAAACTTTAATACAATTAACAACACAATAGACAACAATAAGAAAATGTATTTCAACAAGTTGTTTTTTACCGATGTTGATTTAAATTTTAATGAAAAAAGCGGCAATTCAGAAACCATTAAAAGACTTAAAATAATAGTAACTGCTATTAAAAAGTACTGATTATGAATTATACTTAAAACCAATTCTGATTCAGTATACCCAGCAATCATTGGTAAAGACACAACAAATAAATTCATTGCTGGTGTTGGTAAACCGATAAAACTATCTGTTTGTCTGGTATCAATATTAAATTTTGCCAATCTGTAGCCAGCAAAAAGCGTCAATAATAATCCTAATAACTCTATAGAAAGTAAATTTTCTAAAGTTAATCCAATATCCAAGGCCGTATCCCAAGACGAAAATCCGAATTCTCTATGGTAAGCACTATGCACCATAAATTGTAACATCACTATTCCTGGTACTACTCCACTAGTTACCATGTCTGCTAAACTATCTAATTGTTTACCTAATTCTCCTTGAACATGTAACATTCTTGCAGCAAAACCGTCTAAGAAATCAAGAACAATTCCTACTCCTACAAAAATTGCTGTAGCGTAAAAGTAACCTCGAACTGCTAATATTGTGGCAATTGTACCACAAAGTAAGTTTCCGAGTGTAATAATATTTGGAATGTGTTTTTTAATATTCATATTTTTTCATGATTTTTACGAAAATATGAAATTGATTGTTTTTATTCTGTTTAATAAAAAAATAAATTGTTGTAAAGATGCCATTACTTAAAAATCAACTCACTACTAGCTTTCCTTTTAGAAATCCACATGTAAATACGATTTACAAATTCTTTGTCACTAAAGATAAACCTGAATACGAAAGAGTTCGAATTATGACTTGGGATAATGATTTCATAGACTTAGATTTTTTAACGAACAACTCCTTCTCATTAGTCGTTTTAATACACGGACTCGAAGGTAGTTCAGAATCAAGTTATATGATGTCTACTGCTTCTTATCTTCATGATTTAGGTTATGATGTTGTATGTATTAACCTTAGAGGTTGTAGTGGAGATGATAATAATATTTTGAAAACTTATCATGCAGGAAAAACTGATGATCTTCACTTTATATTACAATACTTAGAAACTAATTATGATTATCAAAACATCATTTTAAGCGGATTCAGCTTAGGCGGAAATCTGACTTTAAAATATTTAGGAGAATATGAAAATGAAATTCCTTGTGCTGTAAAAGGCGGAATTGCTGTTTCTGTTCCTATAGATCTAACGAGTTCTCAAGCAGAATTAAGTAAACTAAAAAACAAGCTGTATATGCAAGAGTTTTTAAGAACTCTTAAAGCAAAAGTAATTGTGAAAGCTGAAAAATTCCCAGAATATAATCCTGATAAAAAATTGATTTCAAAAGCTTCTACTTTTCGTGATTTTGAAGAAATATATACTGCACCAGTTTTTGGGTTCGATAGTCCTGAAGATTATTGGGCAAAAGCCAGTAGTAAACCATATTTAACCAATATAAAACACAAAACACTATTAATTAACGCCAAAGATGACTCTTTTTTATCTATAGAATGTTATCCTTACGAATTAGCAGAAAACTCTTCTAATTTCTTTTTATTAACTCCAAAATATGGTGGTCATGTTGGTTTTGTAACCTCATTTAGAGATGAATCGTATTGGATAGAAAAACAATTTGTTAATTTTATTCAAAATGAGTTAAATATCTATTCATAATAAACAATAACTCCAAAAAACTACTGTTATTTACTTAGTAATTTGGATATTTGTGTTTATTAAATTCAAGATTTGAGAACAAAATTAATCTACTTTTTTCTTTTAGTTGCTGTTGCTACTCAAGCACAATTCAGAAATTTTTCTAATGAATTTTTAAATATTGGTGTCGATGCAGCTGCATTAGGTATGAGTAAAGCTGTGGTTGCAACTACAGATAATGTGAATGCTTCTTATTGGAATCCTGCTGGATTAGTTAATGTTGAAGATTATCAAGGTACTTTAATGCATGCGTCTTACTTTGCTGGAATTGCAACGTATAATTATGCTGGTTTTGCAATGCCAATTGACAAACAAAGTGCGGTTGGTTTATCTTTAATTCGATTTGGTGTTGATGATATTCTAAATACAACTGAATTAATTGATAGTGATGGAAATATAGATTTTAATCGAATAAGTTTATTTTCTGCTGCTGATTATGCTTTAAATGTTAGTTACGGTAGAAAATTATTATTGGATGGTTTTTCTATTGGAGGAAACGCTAAAATCGTAAGAAGAATTATTGGTGATTTTGCCACTTCTTGGGGATTTGGTTTTGATTTAGGTGTTCAGTTTGAAAAAAATGGATGGAAATTCGGTGCAATGGCCAGAGATATTACTACTACATTTAATGTTTGGGCTATTGATGAAGATGAGTTTGATAAAATTAGAAATGCCGTTCCTGGTCAAAATCAAGAATTACCTGAAACTACAGAAATCACCAAACCTAAACTTCAAGTTGGTGTTGCTAAAAATTTTAAATTCGGACGTTATTTTAATTTATTAGCGGAAGTAGATCTTAATATGAGATTTGCTGAAACTAATGATATTATTTCAACTTCTTTCTTAAGTATCGATCCTGCTTTTGGTTTTCAATTAGATTATGATGAGCTTGTGTATCTTAGATTAGGAGCAGGAAACTTTCAAAATACAACTGAATTTAACGGAAATGAATCTCTTTCTGTTCAACCAAATTTCGGACTAGGTTTTAAATTCAAAGGAATTCAAGTTGATTATGCGCTTACCAACATAGGAAGCGTTGGAAATGCTTTATTTTCAAATATTTTTTCAATTAAATTCGATTATAGTTTTTACCGATAAATCATGATTAAAAAACTACTTTATCTTTCTTTTTTATGTTTTGTAATTAATAATACTGCTCAAAATGCACAGCTATCTGCTTATGCTGAAATTAGTATTATTACTTCTGGTCCTGGTGAAAATTTATATGAAAAATTTGGACATACTGCCATTAGAGTTAAAGATCCCTTACTAAATTTAGATGTACTTTATAACTACGGTATTTTTGATTTTAACGATCCTAATTTCTACTCAAACTTCGTAAAAGGATTTATGAAGTATAAATTAGCTCGATATCCTTTTCATTATTCTTTAAAATCTGCAAGCCAAGATAAACGCTGGGTAAAACAACAAGTCTTAAATTTAACAGCTCAGCAGAAAAATGCATATTTTCAGTTTCTAGAAAGAAATACTCAACCAGAAAACGCTAGTTATTTTTACGATCCGTTTTTTGATAACTGTGCTACAAGACCAAAAGATATTCTTAAAGATATTTTAAAAGACAAACTTACTTTTGACACCTCTATTTTAGATCAAGAAAGATCTTTAAGAGATTTAATGAATGAAAAAATTAATACAAATACTTGGGGTAGTTTTGGTATTAATATTGCCTTAGGAAGTCGTTTAGACCAAATAGCTACAGTTGAAGAGTACATGTATCTACCTGAGTATCTTTTTTCTATTTTTGAAAAATCTACGGTTAAAAAAGATGGTGAATCAGCTCCATTAGTACGAGGAACAAAAACACTTTTAGATTTTAAAACAAAAACTTCAGAAAGTGATAGCATTAGTCCGTTTTTAATTTTTTCGATTTTACTAATCATTACTATTCTTATCAGTTTAAATGATTTTAAGAAGCATAAAAGAACTAGAATTTTAGACTTTATTCTTTTCCTTACTACAGGGATTATGGGAATACTTATCGTATTCTTATGGTTTTTCACAAATCATTCTACTGCGCCGAATAATTTCAATTTCTTATGGGCATTTGCTCCTAACTTTTTTATTGCTTTTCTATTACTTAAAAAGAACTTACATCCTTGGATTAAACATTATTTAATTCTTGTATTAGCCTTTTTAGGCTTGATTCCAATTGTGACTTTAATTGGATTACAAAAGTTTACACATCCATTATATCCACTTTTATTATTACTAGCAGTTCGTTATATATTTTTAATTAAGCATCAAAAAAATAAGGCTTTAGCATAATACTAAAACCTTACTAACTATATTTTAAAAACTGAATTTTCTTAAGGAATTACTTCAAAAACCACAAATTGATTTAGTTGTTGACCAAAAGCACTAAAATTATTATCCGCTACAACTACTAGAGACAAATTTCCATTCTCCAATCTTGGTCCGAATGTTATTCCTTCGATGTTATCTACAACTTTTGCTGTATTTCCGCCTGGAATACTAGATAATTGACTTCTTACTGATTCAAAATCGAATATTAATGTTTTAGTTGCTTTCACGTAATTTGCTCCGTTTAAACTAGAAATAGTAGAAACATCTGTTGCATTTGAAGCATCAACTTTATAGATTTTTACATTATTTCCACCATCATCTGCACCAGTAGTAAAAGATCTTTCTAAAGCTAAAAACTTATTCGTATCGTACTCTAAAATTTCAACTAAACCATTTACAGTAAAATTAAAACCAGTTCCTATTACTTCTCTAGCAACTTTATCTAACTCATAAGCAAATTGTTTTTCAAATTCTCCTGTGCTTTTATTAATATAAGCTACACGAACTGGCGAATCTGTATCCATTGCAAATACTGGCTCTACTCCATCTTCTTTTAAAGGTAATTCCATTCCAATCCAGTATCCTTTTTTATCTACACTTAAAGAAATACTTTCAAAAACACCGTTATGTCTCGGACCTTCATCTGTAGATGTTTTAACTTCAAAAATACTAGGTAAAGTAAATTCTCTTTTGAAACTTCCATCTAAAAGTGCTTCTCTTACAAACGGATTTTCACCATTGTTTACATTTCCTTCACTTGACCATATTATTCTATTTGCATCTGAATCGATACGTATTGCTTCAGGATCAATTGCAGATCCAAAAGATGTATTGTTAGCATCTAATAATTCTATTTCAGATGTTATGTTCACTTCAGAAAACTCTGATGTAGTATAAGTTAAATTAGCTGTATAAACACGGATTGGAGCATTTGGCGCATCACTAATTACATAAAATTTATTATTTGCATAATCGATACTCGACAAACCTCCTACTACATTTCCATTAAATTCAAAACCGTCTGGAATTATTTGTTCTCCGATAAACCTAAGTGAATTTACAGAAGTAGTTTCTTTTACTGTAGTATCATCATTATCACAGCTATAAAAAGAAGAAAATAAGATTGCTAAACCTAAAAAAGTTTTTTTCATTGTAAATATTTTAATTTTTACTAAATGAAAAAAACTCTTTTAAATGATTGTTAGAAGTAGTTTTTATTTACTTTAAACTTCTGCTATACTAGATTAAATTTAAGTAAACTTATAAAAAACTCTGAATTGCAAGTTTGTAACTATCTAAGCCAAAACCTAAGATTACACCTTTAGCATTTTTAGCTATAAAACTTTTATGTCTAAACTCTTCTCGAGCATGAGTATTTGAAATATGAACTTCAACTACTGGAGTTTCAATTGCTTTTATTGCATCTCCTATGGCTACAGAAGTGTGTGTGTATGCTGCTGCATTTAATACAATTCCGTCGAAATCGAAACCTACTTCGTGAAGTTTATTAATGATTTCACCTTCTATATTCGATTGAAAATATGTTAGTTCTACCTCAGAAAATTTAGCTTGTAATTGCTCAAAATATGCTTCAAAAGAACTGTTTCCGTAGATTGTAGGTTCTCTTTTACCTAGTAAATTTAAATTAGGTCCGTTTATAATTATTAATTTCATATGTATCTTTTAATAACCATAGTAATTAGAACTTCCTAAAAAGTCAAAAGTTATACCCAAACCAACATAACCATAAGTTGGTAATTTCTTTTTAACTCCTGAATAAAATAGGTTTAATTTTAAGCTTTCATTTATATTATAGCCTAGCATTGGTTTGAAAAATATTCCTCCATTATCTCCATCTGGTGATAAACCAACTGCAAATCCAAAGTCTGCTCCCACATAGAATACATCAGAAAGAGATTGAAACCTTACAGCTCCACCAACTGGTAAGTAAATAAAAGGATCTGGCTTTACACCATTATTATCTTCAGTTAAGAAATAAAGTAAATTTAAAGATGGTCCTACGCTAATTCCTTCATAAATTTCAAAAAGATAATTTGCATCAACACCAAACGCTGCGGAAGAAACAGCTTCTAAATTACCCACTGTAATCCCTCCATTTACCCCTACATTTAACTGATTTACCTGAGAAAAAGAATTTAATGTAACTACAGTAAAAAGGAAAATGAATATTCTTTTCATGACTATAAATATTTAATGCGAATATAAAATAAAAAGTTAAATGGCTATTCTTGTTTTCTTTTCTAATACGTTAACAATAAAAAAAGGAGTATTAAAAAACACTCCTTAATATATTTATTTGATTATAATTTTAATAATCTAGTATTTAGAATCTATACCCTAAACCAATCTGAAAAAAATCAAATTTAGTAGAAACAATATCACTGTCTCGTCTGTCAGTTAATCCAAATGAATAACGAGCTGTAGCGAAGAAATCATCTGTAAAATCATAACCTACTCCACCAGCTAAACCTAAACCAAATTCATTTAAACTAGTTCCGTCTAAAATAAGATCTAAAAAAGGACCTGCTTGTACAGAAAACTCATTAGAAATATAATATTTAGCCATTACAGGTAAAACAATTGAATTTCCTGAATCTCCTTCAAAAAAAGTAATTACATATTGAAACTCTGGTTGTAACTTAAATTTTTCAGATAGTTCAAAATCTATAAATAACCCAACAAATGCACCCGCATCCCCGAAAGAAGTACTTGCTCCACCTGCTGAAACTTTTGCTGATAAATTATTAAAACCACCTATAACTCCATAGGTTGTTTCTCCTTGTGCATTGGCTAAAAAACCAAAAGCAATCATAACAATTGAAAATAATATTCTTTTCATAATTTTAAATTTTAGCAATAAAAAAAGAAGAGGTAAAACCTCTCCTTTTTAAATTATAATGTATACTATTGATTATAGTCCGAACATTACACCTAAAGATAAGCTATTAGTAGCATCACTAGATGGTAAAGCTAATTGGATCATAGTGCTTTCTCCAATTTTGTATCCTACAACTGGTCTGTAATAGAAAGCAGAAGCATCAAAATAGAAACCTAAGTCAGCTCCAATTACGAAGTTTTCAGAGATATCGTATCTTGCAGCACCAGCTAAAGTAAAATCTCCTGATCCATCAGCAGAAACAGTTACAGAACTTCCAGTTAATGGGTCTGTAATTGTAACATCTTGACCAAAAGCATATTGGTAAGAGATAGCAGGACCTACTCTGAATTCGTCAGATAATTCGAATAAATAGTTAGCCTCAGCCATTAAACCAAAGTTTTCTCCGTCGAAGTTGTAAGTAACGTCAGCACCTGCGTTAAAACCAGCTTTCTGAGCATTAGCTACAAATCCGAAAGCAATCACAGCAATAGTTAAAATAAATTTTTTCATAATTTTAAATTTTTAGATATAATTATATGTTTGCACTGACAAATGTAAAATTATTTTCTAAATAAAAAAGGGTTTTAGCAAAAAGTATATGTTTGAAGCAGGGTGGTTACAGAAAATAGAAGACTATAATACTTACTTAAAAATAGAGCGAGGACTCTCTCAAAACTCTATAGAAAACTATGTAAGAGACATTAAGAAATTGTTAAATTACACTTTAGAATTTGATATTTCAAAATCTCCTATTGAAATAAATAAAAAAGAAATTCAACAATTTATTTATGAAATAGCAAAAATTGTGAATCCTAAGACTCAAGCAAGAATAATATCAGGTTTGAGAAGTTTTTTCGATTATCTAGTTTTTGAAAATTATAGACAAGATAATCCTTTAGATTTAATAGAATCTCCAAAATTATCTAGAACACTACCCGATGTACTTACTAATGATGAAATAAACACATTAATATCTAACATAGACTTAAGTCATCCTCAAGGAGAAAGAAATAGAGCAATTCTAGAAACTATTTATGGTTGCGGACTTCGAGTTAGTGAATTAATAAATTTACAAATGTCTGATTTGTTTTTTGACGAAGGTTACATTAGAGTATTAGGAAAAGGAGATAAATACAGATTTGTACCTATTCATAGTTCAACTATTAGGTTTATTAATTTCTATCTAAATCATGATAGAAATCATATTAATCCGATAAAAGAAGATTTAGACACACTATTTTTAAACCGAAGAGGAAAACGGTTAACAAGACAAATGATCTTCATTATTCTAAAAAACCTAGCAGCTAAAGCAAACTTAGAAAAGAATATTGGTCCGCATACACTTCGTCATTCTTTTGCTACATATTTATTAAAAGAAGGCGTAGATTTAAGAGCTATACAACAATTGTTAGGTCATGAAAGTATAACTACAACAGAAATTTATGTGCATTTAGATCGAAAACATTTACAAGAAGTTGTGGAAAAATTTCATCCGAGAAGAAATTAGATGAAATAAAAAAAGGCAAGCTACCTACATCACACCGCTACGACCTAATACCCTTGCTGCGTTCCCGCCCTGGGGGATTCAAAGGGAGCTGGTTGTGTAGAACTTGCCGGCTGCAAATTTACAACCATTTTTTGAATCTGAAACAAAAAAAAGTTGTTTTTTTTTGTAACATTTTTAAAACATTGAATACTAATAAAATGTTTTAAATATTTTTACAAATTAATAACTAATCAAATAACACAAACATGGAAAGTTCATTCAAAGATCTAGAAAATAACGCTGCAGAAGCGAGTACTAAAAAGAGTATTATCGATTATGGTTTAATTACCAGTATAGCTAGTATATTTATTACTTTAATAGGATATGCTATGGGAAATGCAGCAAATCCTGGTTTAGTATTAGGAATTATCGGTTTTGTTGTGCCTATCACTCTTATTGTATTAGGTATAAAGAATTTCAAAAAACGTAATAACGGATTTTTAAAATGGGCTCAAGCCGTTAAAGTAGGAATTGGAATTACAATTATTTGGGGACTTATCGCACTTACATTTCAATATGTATTAGAAAACTATATCGATCCTAATATTCTTGAGCAAAAAGCAGAACTTTTAAGAACTCAATTAGAAAATTGGGGAATGGATGAAGATCAAATTGAAGAAAGTATCGAAAAACAAAAGAATGGAAATCCTTTATTAGGTAACGCTTTAGGTTTATTATTCTTTGCTTTTATAGGATTTGTTGTATCTGCAATAGCAGGAGCTATAATGCAAAAAAGAGAAGAAGACACTTTCTAAGCAATAATAATATTGTAACTTTACCAAACAAAACTGGTAATACTATATTTTTATGGATATATCGGTAGTTATACCGCTTTTAAACGAAGAAGAATCTTTACAAGAATTATATGATTGGATTGCAAAAGTTATGCAATCCAATCACTTTTTATATGAAGTTATCTTTATTGATGACGGAAGTACTGATAAGTCTTGGAAAGTAATTCAAGATTTAGTTGATAAAAACCAAGAAGTTAAAGCAATCCGTTTTCAACGTAATTATGGAAAATCTCAAGCTTTAGATGCTGGATTTGGCGAAGCTAAAGGAAAAGTTGTGATTACTATGGATGCTGACTTACAAGACAATCCAGATGAGATTCCTGAATTATATAAATTAATTATCGAAGAGGATTTTGATTTGATTTCAGGTTGGAAAAAGAAAAGATTCGATAATGTCTTAACTAAAAATATTCCTTCAAAATTATACAACTGGGCTGCTAGAAAGACATCAGGATTAGAGCTTAACGATTTCAATTGTGGTTTAAAAGCTTATAAGAACGAGGTAATTAAAGCTATAAAAGTAAGTGGAGAAATGCACAGATACATTCCTATACTTGCTAAAAATGAAGGGTATACAAAAATTGGAGAAAAAGTTGTAAAACATCAAGCTAGAAAATATGGTGTAACTAAATTTGGAGTAGATCGTTTTATCAACGGTCTTTTAGATTTGATTACCATTTCTTTTTTATCTAAATTTGGTAAAAGACCCATGCATTTTTTTGGATTATGGGGTACTTTAATGTTCTTATTCGGATTTACATCTGCATTTTATATAGGTGCAATGAAATTATATAGAGTATACGCTAAAATTAAAACGATTTTAGTCACAGATAATCCTTGGTTCTATATTGCCTTAACATCCATGATTTTAGGAACATTAATGTTCTTATCTGGCTTCTTAGGAGAACTAATCATTAAAAATAATCCGCTTCAGAAACATTATAAAATCAAAGAAAAAATTAATTTATAACACCTCTTTTTTTAATTAACTATGAACGATATTTTAAGTAAAGCCAAACTTTGGCTATCTGATACTTTCGATGAAGAAACAAGAAATGAAATCTCTGAACTGATCACAAATAACACAGATGATTTAACAGATCGATTTTATAAAAACACAGAATTTGGTACTGGTGGAATGCGTGGTGTTATGGGAGCTGGTACAAATCGAATTAATAAATATACTTTAGGTAAAGCTACACAAGGTTTAAGCAATTATTTAAACAAAGTGTATGCGAATGAAGAAATTAAAGTTGCAATTGCCTACGATTGTAGACATAATAGTAAAAAGTTTGCTCAATTAGTTGCAGATGTACTTTCTGCGAATAATATTAGAACTTTTGTTTTTGAAGACTTACGCCCTACTCCAGAATTATCTTTTGCTGTAAATCATTTAAATTGCCATGCAGGCATCGTGTTAACAGCTTCTCATAATCCACCTGAATATAATGGTTACAAAGTGTACTGGACTGATGGTGGACAAATTGTTCCTCCGCAAGATGCTGAAATTATAGCAGGAGTAAATAATTTAGAGTTTAGCGAAATTAACTTTAATAAAAACGAAGAACTAATATCTTTTATTGGAACTGAAGTTGATGAAGCTTTTTGGAATGCTTCTTTAAAAAGTGGAACATTTGAAGTAAAAGGAAGAGAAAACTTAAAAATTGTTTTTACTTCATTACACGGAACATCAATTAAATTGGTTCCAGAAGTATTAAAAAGAGCTGGATATACTCAAGTTCATGTTATTGAAGAACAAGCTGAACCTAATGGAGACTTTCCTACTGTTGAATCTCCTAATCCTGAGGAACCAGAAGCTTTAGCAATGGCTATCGATTATGCGAATAAAACAAATGCAGATATCGTAATTGGTACAGATCCTGATTGTGATCGTTTAGGAATTGCTGTTCGTGATACTGATGGTAACATGAAATTATTGAATGGTAACCAAACCATGAGTGTTATGACAGACTTTTTAATAAACCAATGGAAAGAAAAAGGTTTATTAAATGGTAAGCAGTTTATTGGTTCTACCATTGTATCTACAAATTTAGTTAATGTTATTGCTGAAAGTTATGGTGTAGAAACTAAAGTTGGTTTAACAGGATTTAAATGGATTGCTAAAATGATTAAAGATCATCCTGAATTAAACTTTATTGGTGGTGGAGAAGAAAGTTTCGGATTTATGGTTGGTGATTTTGTTAGGGACAAAGATGCTGTAACTTCTACCCTACTAGCTTGTGAAATTGCTGCTCGAGCAAAATCTGAAAATAGTTCTTTCTACAATGAATTACTGAAACTATATGTAAAACACGGTTTCTTTAAAGAAAAACTAGTATCACTAGTTAAAAAAGGAATGCAAGGAGCTGAAGAAATCAAGCAAATGTTAATCGATTTACGTAACAATCCACTTTCTGAAATAGATGGTGAAAAAGTAACATTTGTAAATGATTATAAAACTTCAATCCGAAAAAATATTATCACCGGAGAAGAAACTACGATTGATATTCCGAAATCTAACGTATTAATTTACGAAACAGAAAATGGAACTAAAGTAGCTTGTAGACCTAGTGGTACAGAACCTAAAATTAAATTTTACATCGGTACGAAAGGTTCTTTAGATGCAGTTGAAAATGCTGATGTAGTTGGAAAACAGTTGGATGAAAAACTCCAACGTATTATAAAACAGTTAGGAGTTTAATGAACTACTTTAAACGAATTTTATCTTTTGTAAAGCCTTATAAATATCGCTTTATCTATGCTACAATATTTAACGTATTGTATGCTTTATTCAATATTTTAACGGTAATATCATTTTTACCAGTACTATCAATTCTATTTAGTCCTGATAAAAAAGTAGAAAAACCAGTATACGAAGGATTCACAAAAATTTTCGAATACATTAAAAGTAATTTTTATTACGAAATTGCTCAATATATAGAACGAGAAGGTACTGTTAATACCCTATTTGTAATAGCTGTAGGTGTTTTAATATTATTCTTTTTTAAGAATTTATTTTACTTCTTAGGCTCATATCAAATGGCATATCTATCAAATGGAACGGTTAAAGATATGCGAGATACTTTGTACAAAAAGATTACCTCGTTACCTATTGGGTATTTTACTGAACAAAAGAAAGGTGATTTAATGTCTAGAATGACTTCTGATATTCAAGTAGTAGAAGGTTCATTTATTTCTTCTTTTGGAGGAATAGTTAGAGAACCATTGACTATTGTTATTATTCTTATCGTTATGTTTTCGATGAGTTATAAACTTACATTATTTGTGTTTATAACTTTACCTTTATCTGGTTTAATTATTTCATGGTCAACAAAAAAACTGAAATCTAAGGCATTGCAATCTCAGCAAGAAAGCGGTACTTATCTTTCTTTATTAGAAGAAACAATTGCTGGTTTAAAAGTAGTTAAAGCATTTACAGCTGAAAATCGCTTTTTAAGAAAATTCTCAAGTTCAACAAAAAGACAAGAAAAATTAAATATCCAGGTTACACATCGCCAAAAATTAGCTTCACCATTAAGTGAATTTTTAGGTGTATTAACAGTATTAGCTATTTTACTTTATGGAGGTAAGATTGTTTTAACAAATACTGAAGTGTCTCCAAATGGATTTGATTCAGAATCATTCATTACTTACATTGTAATGTTTTATTCAATTTTACAACCTACAAAAGCAATAGCTGGTATTTTTACAAACATTAGAAAAGGTGATGCTTCTGCAAAACGTATTTATGATGTTTTAGATGAAATAAACCCAATCGTAAATACTGAATCTCCAATTGATAAAGAGCAATTCACTACTGGAATTAGTTTCAAAAATATATCTTTCAAATATCAAGATAATTATGTTTTAAAAGATTTCAGTTTAGAGATTCCAAAAGGAAAAATGGTTGCACTTGTTGGTCAGTCTGGTAGTGGAAAGTCTACAATTGCTAATCTTTTGATGCGTTTTTACGACGTGAACAAAGGAGAAGTATTAATTGATAATGATAACATCAAAAATGTTTCTAAAGAATCATTGCGTTCTTTAATAGGAATAGTTACTCAAGATGCTTTATTATTTAATGATTCTATAGAAAACAACTTAAAAGTTGGTAATCCGAGTGCAACCAATGAAGAAATTATTGCTGCTACAAAAGTTGCCAATGCTTTAGAATTTATTGAAAACTCTTCGAAAGGATTTGAAACTAACATTGCAGATAGTGCTGGTAACTTTTCTGGTGGACAAAAACAGCGTTTATCTATAGCTAGAGCTGTGCTTAAAAATCCTCCAATCATGATTTTAGATGAAGCTACTTCTGCTTTAGATACTGAGTCTGAAAAAATAGTTCAATCTGCATTAGAAAATATGATGCAAAATAGAACTTCTGTAGTAATCGCACACAGACTATCTACTATTCAAAAAGCAGATTTAATTGTTGTAATGCGAGAAGGTAGAATCGTAGAACAAGGTAAACATGAAGAACTTTTAGCAGCTAAAGGTGAATATGCAAAACTTGTAGAATTGCAATCTTTAGACTGATGCTAAAAACTTCTTGTAAATAGATAAATATTTTTCAAGATATAAATCAGAAGAAAAATGTTCGTTATAAAGAGATTCAATTTGTTCAGATTGGATCTCTTTCACTTTATGGTAATTTGTTACCCAATTATTTACATCAAAATCTCCCTGAACCATTTCTGGATAATGTTGCTTCACTATTTTAACAGCTTCTCCCATATCTGAACATAAGAAAGGTAATCCTTGTGCCATATATTCTACTAGAGCTAATGGATCTCCTTCAGAAGTAGAAGTTAATAAAGCCATTTCATATTGCTTAAGCTCAGTTTGTACATTATTACAACCTGTAACAAAATGGATACGATCTTTATATTGAATTTTATCCATGTGTGCTACTAATGTTTCATAGTAATCGCCTTCTCCACCTTCTAAACTCGGACAGTAAATTGTAAGATCTTTATCTAAAGCTTTAGCAATATCCATTGCTAACCTGTGATTCTTCACTTTTTTTAAACTTCCAACTAAAACTAATCCTTTTGGAGTATGATTTTTATAGTTTGATTCGTAGTGTAGCACAAAATTATTCACAAGAAAAACTCGATCTTCTTTTAGTTTAACTTTGTTCACAGCCCACTCGGTAAGTAATTCCGAACAACCAATAAAAAAATGCGGCTTAAAAATTGTCTTATACCATTTCGGTACAGATTGATTTACAACAATTTTACCATAATGGTCGTGTAAAATCACTGGTCTATTTCCTCCTAAGAATAAAAATGCTTTTCGTACAAAACGATAAGGATTTCTCATATGAATATGAATAATATCGTCTTTTTTGATATGTTTTTTAAACTCTCTGTAAGCTTTAAATTTACCTTTGTTTTTATTTAAGCGAACAACTTCTACTCCATCATCTATAAGATCAAACAAAGCTCCTTTATCGTTTAAAACAATTAGTTTAACATCATTACCATTTCTAAATAATAAGTTTGTTAAATTCACGCAAACTCGCTCTGCACCACCTAGACCTAATTGATCTATTACTTGTACTATTCTCATCTTAAATTTCTGTTTGAGCTGTTAATCCTATATCTTTTGCTTTTTGTAACATAAAGTTATAAGATGCTTCATATTCATTTGGAATTTCTCCTTCTAAAATAGCTTCTTTTATTGCTTCTTTTATTTGACCAATCTCGCGACAAGGTTTTAAATTAAAAGTTTTCATAATTTCTTCCCCAGTAATTGGAGGTTGAAAATTACGAACACGATCACGTTCTTCAACTTCTTTAATTTTCTGACGAACGATTTCGAAGTTTTTATGATAACGTCTAAACTTCTTTGGATTTTTAGTTGTGATATCTGCTTCACACAAAGTCATTAAACTATCAATATCATCACCAGCATCAAAAATTAATCGACGCACAGCAGAATCTGTAACTTCAGAAGCTAATACAATAGGTCTTGAACTTAATAAGACCATTTTTTGCACAAACTTCATTTTGTTATTTAATGGCATTTTTAAACGCTTAAATAATTTATATACCATTTTAGAACCAACAAATTCATGAGAATGGAACGTCCAACCATTTCTTTTATCAAACTTTTTTGTTGGAGCTTTTCCTATATCATGTAATAAAGCAGCCCAACGTAACCAAACATCTTCAGTGTGCTTAGAAATATTATCTACAACTTCTAAAGTATGGTAAAAGTTATCTTTATGTGTTTGCCCTTCTACTTCTTCTACTCCTTTTAAAGCAATTAATTCAGGTAAAATTTTATGTAACAAACCTGTTTTTTCTAACAATAAAAATCCGATAGAAGGAACTGGCGAAGCCATTATTTTATTTAATTCATCTACAATTCGTTCTCTTGTGATAATTTTTATTCTTTCTGCATTTTTTGTAATTGCATCAAGAGAATTTTTCTCAATTGTAAAATTTAATTGAGTAGCAAAACGAATTGCTCTCATCATACGTAAAGGATCGTCTGAATACGTTATATCTGGATCTAAAGGAGTTTTAATTATTTTACGTTCTAAATCTCCAATTCCATCAAAAGGATCTAATAACTTTCCAAAAGAGCTTGCATTTAAACTTAAAGCCAAAGCATTAATCGTAAAATCTCTTCGATCTTGATCGTCTTGAAGTGTTCCTGCTGATACTTCTGGATTTCTACTATCTTCTTTATATGATTCTTTTCTTGCACCAACGAATTCAACTTCGATATCGTTGAATCGTAACATAGCTGTTCCATAGGTTTTAAAGATTTGAACCTTTGGTTTATTTGGTAATAAACTAGCTACTTTTTTAGCTAAATCTATTCCACTTCCTACAGTAACAACATCTATATCTTTGGCATTACCACGTTTTAATATAAAATCACGAACAAAACCTCCGATTACATAACTATCTAAACCTAATTCATCTGTAGCTTTAGTTATGTATTCAAAAACTTTGTGTGTAAGGGCTTCTTTAAAAATTTGATCCTGCATAAACTCTATTCTCGTATCACTATTACTTTTTCTCCTTCAATTTTAAGTATCGTAGAAGATTTTTCTGACACTTTATTTTGGTGCAAATTTACTATATAATCAACATCATCCAAAATTGACTGTTCTATTTGCGAAAAAGATTTTGGTGTTGGGTTTCCACTAACATTTGCTGATGTAGAAACTATAGGTTTTCCAAAACTTTCAATTAAGTTTTCACAAAACTCGTCTTGTGCAATTCGTATAGCTAAAGTATTATCTTCTTTATTGATAATATTATTAGCAATTCCTGTTGGATTTTGATAGATAATTGTCGTTGGTTTTTCTGCTTTTTTAAGTAAATTAATCGCTGCATTTGGAACAGTAACATACTTTTTAAGCATAGATAAAGAACTAACCAATACGATTAAGCTTTTGCTCTCTTCTCTATTTTTAATCTTATAAATTTCTTTAACAGCTTCTTCATTAGTTGCATCACATCCTAAACCCCAAACAGTATCTGTTGGATATAATATCGTACTCCCATTTTCAAGTGCTTTTACGGTTTCGTTTATCATAATCATGCTATTAACTTTTGTATTCATTAATCAATATATTCCTTTCGTAAACTATATTTAACGATCTAGAAATTATATTACTTTAAAACCGCTAATTTACATTATGTTTGTTATTGTAAAACAATATTGAATGCATAAACATAAAATTAGTGCTGCACTTATTACATTTAATGAGGAGGAAAACATTTCTCGTACATTAGATAAGTTAGTTTGGTGCGATGAAATTATTGTTGTGGATTCTTTTAGTACCGACGAAACAGTACAAATTTGCAAGTCTTACGGAGCAAAAGTATATTCAAAGAAATTTAATGGTTATGGAGAACAAAAACGTTTTTTAGTAGATCATTGTTCTTTTGATTGGATTTTATCTATCGATGCTGATGAAGTTTTAACTAACGAGTTGATTGATGAAATTAAAGCTGAATTCTCTAAAGATGAAATTCCTTTTCAAGCTTATTATCTTAATAGAAAACATGTGTATTTAGGTCGTGTTTTTGAATATGGCTACCTAAAAAACACTCCAATCTTAAGACTTTTTAATAAAAAGCGTGCTGGTTTTTCTGATCGAAAAGTTCATGAAACTGTTGAATATAAAGGTAAAAAAGGTAGGTTTAAGAACTTCTTTTATCACTACACAGCTAATTCAGTAGAACAAATCAATCAAAAAAAGAATAGATATGCTTCTTTAGTATCCGAAGAATATTTTAGGAAAAATAAAAGGGTCAATCTATTCATTTTAATATTTAAATATCCTTATACTTTTTTTAAAGAATATTTTATTCGAGGAAATATTTTAAACGGATACGAAGGTTATGTATGGAGTACTTATATTGCTGAGTACAGTGTTTTAAAGTATTTAAAGCTAATTGAGCGTAGAAAAAAATTACGCTAAAAGATATTTTTTTACTTTTTCTTGTATTAAAGTACTATTGAATTCCTTTTCAATTTTTACTCTTCCATTTTGTCCCATTTCAGTTATTTTATCTTGATTTTTGATAAAATACTCAACTTTATCTGAAAACGCAGTAACATCTTCAAAAGGAACTAAAAAACCATTTTGATTATTCTCTACAATCTGACTATTACTACTAATGTCGAAGGCAATTGCAGGTTTTTCACAAAGCATAGCTTCTGCTAACACATATCCAAAACCTTCCCATCTCGATGGTAATAAGAAGACATCCAGACAATTCATAAAGCTTTTAGGATTTTCAATAAAACCAAGCAACGTGACTTCTTTTTCTAAATTATGTGTTTTTATCTTTTGTGATAGAACATCACCTAATTTACCATCACCACCAATAAGTAATTTAAAATTTAGTGCTCTTTTCTTGAGTTCTAAAGCAACATTTATTAAAAACTCTTGATTCTTCTGATAAACTAATCTTCCTAAATTTCCTAAAATTATTTCATCGTTTTGTTTAGCATACAACTTTTCAGATGGCATACTATCAAACTTTTCAATATTAATCGCATTAGGAATTACAGTAATTTTATCCTTCGGAAATAAATGTTCATTTTTAGCATTTATAGTTGCTTTTGTAGCTTCAGAATTTGCTAAAACTTCATCTAAAATATTTTTAAAGAAATACCTATTGATAAAAGAATTTTTAATCGGTATCGCACTTCCTCTTCTATAAATTATTCGATTTAAATTAGCTTTTTTAGCTGCTAAACCTCCAAGTTTCATATCTTCGGAAGAATTCATAACAATTGTAGAAACGTTATGATTCTTTAGAAAAGCAGCCACATTTGCAATCTTCTTTGAGTTTAAATAACTAAAGTTTGAAACTTTAATTTCTTCATATGGAATACCAATTGCATTTACCTTTTTTTGAAGTTCGCTATTTGGAGAGACAATAACCAAAACCTTGATTCCTTTTGAGAACAGATAAGACGACATTTCGTAATGCCATTTTTCTCCACCTCCCCAAGTTTTTGTGGAATTAAAGAAACATATTGTTTTGTTATTATCCATGTAAAACCGATGTGTATACTTTCATTAATTGGTTTGCAATAGCTTCATCATTGAATTTCTGCACAAATACATGTCCATGCTCTGCAATTTCTCTCTGTTTTGCTTTATCGTTTAGCAATGTAGTAATTTCTAAACTAAGTTGCTTAATATTATAAGGTTCTACATAAATCGAATGTGGTCCGCCTGCTTCTGGAAAAACACCACCATCTGTTGTAATTACTGGAGTTTTAGAATATAAAGCTTCAATAATTGGAATACCAAAGCCTTCAAAAATACTCGGATAAATAAATATTTCTGCAGTTTGATATAGCGTTGCTAACTCTTGCAAATCTACTCCTCCTAAAAAGTGAACTTTATGAGCTAATTGGTTTTCTGTAATGTATTCTTGAACTTGCTCGTAATATTTTGTTTTTCTACCAGCAACGACAAGATTAATATCTACATCTTTAATAGCTTTAACAATACTAAGTAAATTCTTACGCTCTTCGATAGTTCCTACATTCAATATAAATTGTTCTGGCAAATTATATTTTTCTCTAACTAATGTTTTCTGTTCTTCAGATACTTGTTTTTTAAAAATAGCATGACAACCTTGATAAACCACATCTATTTTAGAAGCATCAACTTTTAAATATGTAATAATATCTTCTTTTGTTTGCTCACTTATTGCGATAACTCTATCTGCTTTATGAGCTGCATATTTAAATTTATTAAAATGAATTTTTCTATCGAAAAAAGAATATAATTTCGGGTAACGAACAAATATTAAATCATGTATCGTAACAATTGATTTAGCTCCAGTTTTACTTAAATTTCTCGGAATTTCACCTGAAAGTCCGTGATACAATTCTATTTTATCTTGAGCTATTTGTCGGTTGATCGGACCTTGTCTCCAAATCGAAGAAAACTTTTTCCAAAACTTCGTATCTGGAAGTATTTCTGTGAATTTACTCATATCTAACCGATCTACTCTTTTCGGCTTGGTATTATACAAGTAATAATCTTCATCTGGAAAATATTCCGATAAGATTCGAATTAGATCTCTACTATAATTTCCTAATCCTGTAGTATTATGAAATGCCCTTTTGGCATCGAAACCTATTCTCATTTACGAATGCTTTTCTAATCCATTTAAACAGATGTAAAGATCTTTATCCATCTTTTCCTTCAACAAAGCTCTATTCATTTCTACACCTTCGTTAGAATAACCTCTTTCATGATGTAAATGATAAACTATGGCTTTATTTTTCATGGATTTACTTCCAATTCCTATTCGTTTTAATCTCCATTCAATATCTGTATCTTCACCAACTGCAGCACGAACATAATCTTCATCAAATCCATTAATTGCGATTAAATGCTTTTTCTGAATTCCCCAATTGCAACCTAATAAACCTTTGTCTTTCATTGTTACAATCAAACTTTTATTTTTTAAGTAAATACCTTCTTTCTTTTTATCAGAATCTGAAAATAAAACAGATAATGTACTTAATGGTTTAATCGTTTTATTGGTTGTAATTTTGTCGGTTATTTTTTCTCCTAACATCACTCTCCTACCTTTTAACATTAAACCTTCTTTAATGTTATTTATATAAGCTGTAACAAAGTGTTTATGAGGAATACAGTCTCCATCAATAAAAACTAAAGTTTCTGCATTAGAAGCACGAATTGATTTATTTAACATCATTGTTTTTCTAAATCCCTCATCTTTTTCCTGATTTACATGTAAAATTGGAAAATTGTAATTATTTCTGTCAGATTTCAAAAAATCTATAGTTTCTTGATTATTGTCATCTTCAGAAATTATTGCTTCAAATTCTTTTGAACTTTGATGATTTAACGCTTCTAAAATCAATTTAAGATTATCTAAAGCTTTGTAATATGATATTATTATTGATAGTTTAACCACTATGGATGTTTTTTAATTCCGAAAAATCGTTTGATTTTGTATTTGATGAATTTAGGCATATAATTTTTTCTAGCAGAAGCTAAAAAATAAAAATACGGATTTCCTTTTCTTAGATCTCCATTAATAATTGTTGGTGTAAAATTATTTTTCCAAGCAACATAATTAAAACTTAACTGATCTCTTTTACTTTTTGTTGAAACCATTTCCCACCAATCTTCCATCACCTTTATAACTTGAGGATCGTTATGCTTTCTAATTAAAACTGCAGCAAAGATTAATCCATTTTCTTCAGGATAACCTTCACTTTTAAAAAAATCCATCTGTTTTTTCATTACCTCAGGATCATCTTTATACGTTCCTCTTTCTTCACCTAATTTTAAAATAGCTTCATGTTCTTTGTATACACAGTTTCTTTTGTCATCACATTGGTTATGATCAAAAACCCCCATTTTAAAATCTTCTCCTAACTGCTCAAGTAACTCTAAAATATCACCTACAATTAAATAATTGCTATCAATATAAATACTGATATCATAATTCTGAAAATATAAATGTGGTAATAATTTTGCATGTCTATTGCTTAAATGATTTGTAAAATTTTCATCTTTTACCTCTAAAGGTTTCCAAGGCGATTTAACTTTACTAACATCATCTGTA
This sequence comes from uncultured Tenacibaculum sp., assembly GCF_947495995.1. Classification (GTDB taxonomy): domain Bacteria; phylum Bacteroidota; class Bacteroidia; order Flavobacteriales; family Flavobacteriaceae; genus Polaribacter. Next base: position 290,503 of record NZ_CANMAX010000002.1, on the reverse strand, counting down.
AAACAAACAAAATCAACTCCTTTTATTTTTTTCTGAGGAATAAAACCATAATCCTTTCCAAATGCCCCTGTATATACTACTATTTTATTCATTGCATAAAAAAAGACCAAATATAAAACTATATTTGGTCTTAAGAATTAAAGTTATTTGTCTAAAATACTAAACAGCCACGTCATACTCTCTTAATGCGTCGTTTAGCGATGTTTTCTTATTTGTACTTTCTTTACGCTTACCAATAATTAAAGCACATGGTACATTATATTCACCAGCAGCAAATTTCTTTGTGTAACTTCCAGGAATTACAACAGAACGAGCAGGAACTCTTCCTTTCATTTCAATTGGTTCATCACCAGTAACATCAATAATTTTTGTTGAAGCCGTTAATACAACATTAGCTCCTAATACAGCTTCTCTTTCTACTCTTACTCCTTCTACAACGATACAACGAGATCCGATAAATGCATTATCTTCTATAATTACTGGAGCAGCTTGTAATGGCTCTAAAACTCCACCAATACCAACACCTCCAGATAAGTGTACATTTTTACCAATTTGTGCACAAGAACCAACCGTAGCCCAAGTATCAACCATAGTACCTTCATCTACATAAGCTCCGATATTTACATAACTTGGCATTAAAATAGTACCTGAAGAAATATAAGCTCCATGACGAGCAACTGCATTTGGCACTACACGAATTCCTTTCTCTTGATAGTTTCTCTTTAATGGAATTTTGTCGTGATATTCAAAAATACCAGCTTCTAAAGTTTCCATTTTTTGAATTGGGAAATATAATACTACTGCTTTTTTCACCCATTCGTTTACTTGCCAACCATCTTCAGTTGGTTCTGCAACACGAAGTTCACCTGCATCTAATAAATCTACAACTTTTCTAATCGCAGCTGTAGTTTCTTCATTTTTCAATAATTCTCTATTATCCCATGCGTTTTCTATAATCGAACGAATTTCTGTCATCTTTATTGGTTATATATATTTTGTACAAATATAAGTGTACCAAGAAAGATTTTATAGTAAAACACATTTTTTAAACAGAAAATAATTCCTTGTTTAAAATGACTATTTTTGCTGAAAATAAAAGTTAATTTGGCAAGAATATTAGCAATAGATTATGGTTTAAAAAGAACTGGAATAGCAGTAACTGATGAACTTCAAATTATAGCTTCTGGTTTAACTACCGTACCTACAGAAACGTTAATCGATTTTTTAAAAGATTATACTTCTAAGGAAAATGTATCTCAATTTGTGATAGGAAAACCTAAACAAATGGATAATACCGACAGTGAAAGTGAAGAATTGATTATTCCTTTTTTAGAAAAACTACAAAAAGAAATTCCTTCAATACCTGTAGAAAGAGTCGATGAGCGTTTTACTTCTAAAATGGCTTTTCAAACAATGATTGATAGCGGCTTAAAAAAGAAACAACGCAGAAATAAAGCATTAGTCGATGAAATTAGTGCTACGATTATTCTTCAATCATATTTATACAACAAATAATTTTTAGTAAACAACCTTATTTGTACTTTTGCTAGCATTAAAAAAATTACCATAGTATATGATACTACCAATTGTAGCTTACGGAGACCCTGTACTTAGAAAAGTGGGAAAGGAAATAGATAAAGATTATCCTAATCTTTCTGAGCTAATTAGCAACATGAAAGAAACAATGTATAATGCATCTGGTGTTGGTTTAGCTGCACCTCAGATTGGAAAAGACATACGCTTGTTCGTAATTGATGCTTCTCCTTTTGCTGAAGATGATGGTTTACCAGAAGAAGAAAAAAAAGTTCTAGAATCGTTTAATAAAGTTTTTATTAACGCTAAAATTATTGAAGAAGAAGGAGAAGAATGGGTATTTAATGAAGGTTGTTTAAGTATTCCTGACGTTAGAGAAGATGTTTGGAGACAACCAACTATCACTGTTGAATATCATGATGAAAACTTTGAAAAACACACAGAAACTTATTCTGGTTTAGCTGCTAGAGTATTTCAACATGAATACGATCATATTGAAGGAGTTTTATTTACAGACAAGCTTTCTTCATTAAAGAAAAGATTAATAAAAAAGAAATTAGATAATATATCAAAAGGGAAAATTAATTCAGGATATAGAATGCGTTTCCCAAATTCAAAAAGATAATTTAATTTATGGAATTTAGTAAAATAATAGCTGTATCAGGAAAGCCTGGTTTATATGAAATTTTATCACAAACTAAGGCTGGTGTAATCGTAAAATCTTTATTAGATGGTAAGAGAATGCCTATTACAGCGACTCACAATGTAAGTTTATTAGAAAACATCGCTATTTTTACATACGAAGAAGATATTCCTTTAGCAGAAGTATTTAAAAATATCGCAAATAAAGAGGATAACAAAGAGGCTATCTCTCACAAAGAAAGTGCTAATAAACTAACTTCTTATTTTTCTGAAGTATTACCAGGTTACGATGAAGAGCGTGTATATACTTCGAACATTAAGAAAGTGTTACAATGGTATAATATTTTAGTAAAATCAGGTTTCGACTTTTCTGCTTTAAATGAAGAAAATGTCGCAGCTGAGGAAGAAGAATAAAACACAAATGAATACTCGTAAACAACAATTAGATGCATTTAATCGTCTGTTAGACATAATGGATGAATTGCGTGAAAAATGTCCTTGGGATAGAAAACAAACCCTAGAAAGTTTAAGACATTTAACTATTGAAGAAGTTTACGAATTAGGTGACGCTATTTTAGATAATAACTTAGAAGAACTTAAAAAAGAACTAGGCGATGTGCTTTTGCACATCGTTTTTTATGCTAAAATCGGAAGTGAAAAGAAAGCTTTTGATATAGCTGATATTGCTAATGCTATTTCAGACAAACTCATTGATCGTCATCCTCATATTTATGGAGATATTTCTGTAGAAAATGAAGAAGAAGTGAAGCAAAACTGGGAAAAACTAAAGCTAAAAGAAGGTAAACAATCTGTTTTAGAAGGTGTTCCTAGAAGTTTGCCTGCAGTGGTAAAAGCTAACAGAATTCAAGATAAAGTTGCAGGTGTTGGTTTTGACTGGGAAGAACCACATCAAGTATGGGAAAAGGTTCAAGAAGAACTTAATGAGTTAAACGAAGAAATTGTATCTGGAAACCAAGAAAACATTGAAAAAGAGTTTGGTGATGTACTTTTTTCGTTAATCAATTATGCTCGATTTATTAAAGTTAATCCAGAAAACGCACTTGAAAAAACAAATAAAAAGTTTATCAGTAGATTTCAATACTTAGAAAAGAAATCTAAAGAAATCGGGAAAGAACTTTCTGACATGACATTAGCTGAAATGGATGTGTTCTGGAACGAAGCGAAAACATTTTATAAATAATAACTTTATGAATGTACTTTTTGTAGTTGGTGGTGGTAACTTAAATGCTCAGATTGCTCAAATCGCTTTATTTTTAGGTTTACACGATCAAGAAAATATACAAATTCATTTAATCGGTCGATTAAGCGACGATGTAGTTTCTTTTATTGAATCTCATAATTCTTCTGCTACTTATCAGAAGTTATATCCTAAAAATAAATTAGATCGAGATTATATTACCGAGTTTGATAAGATAATTATTGATAAGAAAATCGATCTGGTACATTTTGTTTGTGGTAAAACTAGTAGAACTGGTTTGGTTGCTTTGAAGAAATTCCCAAAAATTAAGACAGTGATTTATTACGGATCTGCAAGTTTACACTGGCACGATCCTAGCGCATATCTTACATACTTACACCCAAGAATTGATGCAATTATTGGAAACAGTAATTTTGTTTACAACCATGTAAAGAAACAACTCTTTGGTAAGCGAAAACAAAAAGCTGTCCGTATTTTTAAAGGTTATAGTACAGATTGGTTTAATAATGTAGTTCCTTTCGATTATACCACACTTGGTATTCCAAAAGATGCAATCGTAGTTTGTTCTATCGGAAATCATAGAAAAGTAAAAGGAACAAAATATTTCTTAGAATCTTCTAATCATTTATTTTCTGATAAAGACATTCATTACGTTCTAATTGGTGATAATACTGATGCTCCTCACCTATCCAAAATAAAAGAAAACAGTAAAATTAAAGAATATATTCATGTTTTAGGTAGACGTGATGATGTTCCTTCTCTTTTAGCTGGTGCAGATATGTATGTTCAATCTTCTTTAAGTGAAGGTTTTGGTAGAGCAATTAGTGAAGCCATGAGTATTGGAAAACCTATTATTATGACAGATGCAGGAGGTTGTACTGAACTTATAGATGAAAATTCTGGTATTGTTGTTCCCTTAAGAGATTATAAAGCTATTGGAGCTGCTATTTCTGATTTAGCTAATAATGATGAAAAAAGAATCCAAATGGGTAAAAATGCTAAAAATAGAATTGAAACTGTTTACAGTATTGAAAGAACTGTAAATGACACCTTAGCACTTTATAAAAAATTATTAAATGAGTAATGTATTAATTGTAACCGGAGGTAGTAAAGGAATTGGTAAAGCTCTTGTTGAAAAATATCAGCAAGAAAATTATAAAGTTTTTTCATTATCACGGTCAATTATAGACATTCAAAATGTTACTCAAATTCCTGTTGATTTATCAAACATTAAAGAAGCTAAAAATGCTTTTGAAATGCTTTTAGATGAAGTAAAAAAAATATCAATTACTTCGATAACTTTAATAAATAATGCAGGAAGACTCGGACAAATAGCTAATTTAGAAAATATTGATTCAGAAGATATTCATCTTTCAATCACGCTAAACACAACAATTCCGTTATTACTTTCTAGTTTATTTATAAAAGAATTAGCTCAATTAAACTGTAAAAAACAAATCATAAATATTTCCTCTGGAGCTGCTACAAAACCATATACAGGATGGAGTACCTATTGTAGTTCTAAAGCTGCTTTAGATATGACTACTGCTACTATTGCTGAAGAACAAAAGAATATATTAAACGGTGTAAAATGTTTTGGTATTCGTCCTGGAGTTGTAGATACAGGAATGCAAACACAAATAAGGTCTACAAAAGTTGAAGATTTTAAAAACGTACAACGTTTTATTGATTTAAAGGAAAATAAAGAATTATACACTCCTGATTTTGTTGCTGAACGTATTTATACTATAGACAATACTAAAAAACTTGAAAACGGAAAAACTATTGATTTAAGAGACTTTTAATCTTTTATCTAACATTCTTAATTAAACATAAATTATGGCATTAACTGCTTCAAAAGAATTTGAAATAGGAGGTTTAGCTCCAGACTTTACTTTAATAAATACTATAAATCAAAAGTTAGTAACCCTTTCAGAAAATAAAGGAGAAAACGGAACAGCCATATTTTTTATCTGTAACCATTGTCCGTTTGTAATTCATATTAATAAAGAATTGGTTGCAATGGCAAACGAATACAACAAAAAAGGAATTTCTTTTATTGCTATTAGTAGTAATGATGTTGAAAACTATCCGCAAGACGGGCCAGATTTAATGCGAGAAAATGCAGAAAAACTAAAATATCCGTTCCCTTATTTATATGATGAAACTCAGGAAGTAGCTAAAAATTATAATGCAGCTTGTACTCCTGATTTATATCTTTTTGATAGTGAACTAAAACTAACTTACCACGGACAATTAGACAATTCTCGTCCAGAAAATGATATTCCTGTTACCGGTGAAGATTTTAGAAATGCTTTAGATGCTTTATTAAATAAAGCTCCAAATATTACTCCACAAAAACCTAGTATTGGTTGTAATATTAAATGGAAATAATTAAGCTACTTACAATCAGATCTATTTTTCGCAACACAAAACATGTTTATTTAACAAATTAATCGAAATTTAACCTAATTCGTAGTAAATACACAAAAAGTAACGACGAATAGCAAATATCCTTAGTTGAATTAAACTATTCAAAACAAGCTTTTTATTTAAATTATATACATAATAATAATCCCTAAACATTATGTATAAAAATTTACTTTTACTAACTACTATTTTTATTTTTCTAGCAAATTTAAATGCACAAGTTAATCCGTCTCAACTAATAGATGAAGCGATAAGCGAAGCAAAAAAACAAAAGAAATATGTTTTTGTAAATTACAAAGTGGCTTCCTGTGATTTAAGTAAAAAATTAGCAAATCAAATGTCTAATCCATTATACGACAGTAGTTATATAGTAGTAGACATTGTTCTTCCCAAAGAAAAAGCAGCTACCTATTTTACAAATAAAGAAACCTCACAAGAAGGTATTGTAAACGGATTTCCTTTTTGGTATATCCTGGATGATGATGGAAACTTTATCGAAATGTCTTACGATGCCAACGGAAATAATATTGGATATCCAAACACAAAGAAAAAGATAAAACAGTTTATAAAAATAGTACGTAAAACATCTAAACTCTCAGAAAACAAGCTTGATATTATTGCCAATTCTTTTCAATTACGCAATAATGAGCAACTATTATCTGGAAATTAAACCATAAAAAAACTCCCTTGAAAGGGAGTTTTTTGTTTTTATAATTTTTTAGCGTTTTTAACTTTCTGTTTTGTCAACGCAATATCAATTACTTCTTTCATTTCAGTTACATAATGAAACTTTAATCCTTTTAAATAATTCTGATTAATTTCATTAATATCCTTTTTATTATCAGCACAAAGAATAATCTCTTTGATATTAGCTCTTTTAGCTGCTAGTATCTTTTCTTTAATTCCCCCAACAGGAAGCACTTTTCCTCTTAAAGTAATTTCACCTGTCATGGCAATCTTATTCTTTACTTTACGCTGAGTAAATACAGAAACTAAAGACGTTAACATAGTAATACCTGCACTTGGTCCGTCTTTTGGCGTAGCACCTTCTGGAACGTGAATATGTACATCATACTTATCTAAAACTTCTGGTTTAATTCCAAACTCTTCAGCATTAGATTTAATGTATTTCATTGCAATTGTAGAAGATTCTTTCATTACAGTACCTAAATTTCCTGTAATAGATAATCCTCCTTTTCCTTTAGATAAAATAGATTCGATAAATAAAATATCACCTCCAACGCTAGTCCAAGCTAAACCAGTTACTACACCTGCAGTATCATTATTTTCATATTTATCTCTTTCTAAACGAGCTGGACCTAAAATTGTTTCTATATCTTCAGAAGTTAACGCTACATTATACTCTTCTTCCATGGCGATAGATTTTGCAGCATAACGAACCACTTTCGCTACTTGCTTTTCTAAACCACGAACTCCAGATTCTCTAGTATAACCTTCTACAATTTTTTCAATTTGAGCTTTTCCTAACTTTAAATGATCGTTATTTAAACCGTGCTCTTTTAATTGCTTTGGTAATAAGTATTTTTTTGCGATTTCTGTTTTCTCTTCAATTGTATACCCTGTAACATTAATAATTTCCATACGATCTCTTAAAGCCCATGGAATTTGATTGATATTGTTTGCAGTAGCGATAAATAAAACTTTAGATAAATCGTATCCTACTTCTAAATAATTATCATAGAACTCTGTATTTTGCTCAGGATCTAATACTTCTAACATTGCTGAAGAAGGATCACCTTGATGACTTTGTCCTAATTTATCTATTTCATCTAAAACAAAAACTGGGTTTGACGTTCCCGCTTTCTTTAAGTTTTGAATTAAACGCCCAGGCATAGCTCCGATATACGTTTTACGATGACCTCTAATTTCAGCCTCGTCACGTAAACCTCCTAAAGACATACGAATATATTTACGTCCTAAAGCTTCAGCTACAGATTTACCTAAAGATGTTTTTCCAACACCTGGAGGACCGTATAAACAGATAATTGGAGACTTCATATCTCCTCTTAATTTTAATACAGCTAAATGCTCTATGATACGTTCTTTAACTTTTTCTAATCCGAAATGATCACGATCTAAAATCTTTTGCGCTTTTTTAAGATCGAATTTATCTTCAGAATATATTCCCCAAGGTAATTCTAATAATAACTCTAGATAATTACGTTGAACTCCGTATTCAGCCATTTGAGGATTCATTCTACGTAATCTGTTCAATTCTTTATCGAACGTCTCTCCTACTTCTTTAGACCATTTTTTATCCTTAGCCTTAGCTTTCATTTCCTCCAACTCTTGGTCGTGAGAAACGCCTCCTAATTCTTCTTGAATTGTTTTTAATTGCTGATGTAAATAATACTCACGTTGTTGTTTATCTAAATCAGATCGCGTTTTAGATTGAATATCGTTACGTAATTGTAACTTTTGTAATTCTTTATCTAAATTCTTTAACGTTAAAAGTGCTCTTTCTTTTAAATTGTCTTTTTCTAAAAGAACTTGCTTTTGTCCAACACTTAAATCCATATTCGATGAAATAAAATTCACCAAGAATGAATTTGATTGTATGTTTTTAATAGCAAATGAAGCTTCCGAAGGTAACATCGGATTTTCTTTAATAACTTCTAGAGACAATTCTTTGATAGATTCGATAATCGCATCGAATTCCTTTTTATCGTCGATATCTCTTTCTTCAACAGCTTCAGAAACCTTAGCTCTCATATAAGGTTCTTGCTGAATCATTTCATCAATTTCGAAACGTTTCTTTCCTTGAATGATTACTGTTGTATTTCCATCAGGCATTTTTAATACTCTCAAAATTTGAGCAACAACTCCTGTATGATAAATATCTTCGTAAGTAGGATCTTCTATTTCACTGTTGCGTTGTGCTACAACTCCTAAAGTTTTATTGCCTTTATTGGCATCTTTAATTAACTGAATAGATTTATCTCTTCCTGCTGTAATTGGAATTACAACTCCTGGAAATAATACAGTATTTCTTAACGGTAAAATTGGTAATTCATTTGGAATTTCTTCGTTATTTATAATTTCTTCATCTTCTGGAGTTAATAAAGGAATTAACTCTGAATCTTCATTCAACATATCTTGTAAAGACAAATTGTCTAAGTGTATAATTTTTGATTTACTCATAGTATGAATATCTGTCAATCTGACATTTATTTCGTTTTTCTTTAATTCATTTCAATCCACCATTCTCTGTAAAAAACTGACGTTCAAAAGAATAAATTAAAGATATTAAATATCTATATCTTTATATGTCAATAGTTATGCCATTTAAAGTTTATAAAACTCGTAACAAAAAATAAATAAAACCGTCTTATTGGTATCGTAAATACAACAACTATGAAAACCAAACTTATATTGTTACTATCAATAATTGTTCTTATTGGTTGTACTTCTAAAAAAAATGACGATAACTTCATACAAAATGCTACAGGTAGGTATTTTTTTAATGCAGATGAAATTATAGAAGTATACTTTAAAGATAAGGAACTATTTTTAAAATGGAGAAACTCTGATTTAAAACCTTTAAAAGTTAACGATAGTACTTTTTATGCAAGAGAATTGAATGAAAAGTTAATCTTTAATACCGTTAATTCTCGCATCGTATTGGCGGAAAAAAGAGAACATAAAAATGAAAAATTTGTTTTCTCTAAACTTAAAGAAGGAGAAAAAACACCTAGTGAATATTTAAATGAAAATAATTTTGAAAAAGCTTTAGCTGGTTATAAAACCATTCGTAAAAATGACAGTTTGAGTCCGGTTATTAGAGAACGTTCTCTAAATAGAAAAGGATATGCCTACATTAGAAATGGAGAATATGATAAAGCTATTACAACATTTAAAATTAACATAGAACTTTATCCGAATAGCTCTAACACCTTTGATTGTCTTGGAGATGCTTATTTGAAAAAACAGGATACACTTGAAGCAATTAATCAATATAAAAAAGCGTTAAGTATTAATCCTGAGAATAGAAGCGCAAAGAGAAGCTTGAAAAAAATATCGAAGAATGACGACTAGCACCCTGAATGAGCTGAAATACCCAATAGGCTTACCGAATTTACCTAAGAAAATTACACTTACTGAAATTAACGAATGGATTAATGTATTAGAATATTTTCCTGAACGTTTAGAAAATTTAGTAAATACTCTAACAAATGAGCAGCTTGACACACCATATAGAGATGGTGGTTGGACGATTAGACAAGTTGTGCATCATTGTGCTGATAGTCATCATAATTCATATACTCGTTTTAAATGGACATTAACCGAAAATGCACCAACTATTAAAGCGTATTATGAAGATCGTTGGGCTGAATTAGATGATTCAAAACTTGGACCTATTGAATTTTCTCTGAACTCCTTAAAAGCATTACATGCAAAATGGGTTTATTTTTTAAAATCACTTTCTGAAACTGATTTAGATCGATATTTTATTCACCCTGAAGGTAATGAGAAAGTTTCTTTACGAGAAAATATTGGAATTTATGCTTGGCATTGTAATCATCATTATGCACACATAGAACAGCTTTTGATTAAAAAAAGATGGAAATGATAAATTATCTATTAGTATTACATTCAAAATTTTCAATATTATAACCTTTAAATTTAACCGTGTAGGCCTCATTTTTATTAAGAAAGTATTGAGTTTTCTTTATTTTATCAAATATTACTTGTTCTGTTTTTTCACTTATCAAACCTGATATAAAAGGAGTAATAATAGTATCCTTTTTTATATCTAAAACGATTTTAAATGAATCACTTTCATCAATCACATACCCATATTCATCAGGAACTACAGATAATTCATTACAACTATAATAATCTTGATAAATTTTTTTTAAAGTAAGCTCCCCTACTTCTTTTATAGTATCTTTTGTGACTTTATAAATTTTGTTTAATTTCATTTTAAATCTATAACCAGTTATTTTTAATTCTACATCTCCTCTTATAATTAAAGAATTTAAAAAGTTTACCTTATCTATGTCATATTTAACATTTAACGAATCGTTCTTGTTATCAAATCCTTTTAAATAAAGTTGTCCATAATTAATTTCTGGAAATTTCAAATACTGTATGCCCGTGCCATTTATTTTTGAATAAAGTTTAGGATTCCTTTTTTTTATAAAATCCTTGAATTCTTTTAGATTTTCAGGAGGTCTTACATTTGTTATATCATATATTCTAAGATATTTTTTTAACGAAGATTCATTTATCATTTTATACTCTTTCTTGACTTTAGAAAAACTATAAAAGTTATAAAGTAAAAAAACTACAAGTAATAAAATTGAAAAGAGTAAAAATTTAATCGCCTTTTTTCTTAGTAACTTATTCATTCTCATAAAAACATTTTTTCTTAACAAGATACTTTTAAACTCTAAGGAATCAAAATAAAAATGGCTATTCCTATAAACACAACTATTTGAAGCCATTTCAGAAAAACGCCTATTTGTTCGTTTTTCTTAATGAGATCTGAAATGGATCCAGCTAAAATGGCTATTGTTGAAAAAACAACAAAAGAAACTAAAATAAAAATCCCTCCTAAAACATAAAATTGATACACCGTAGAAATAGTATCAGAAAATAAAAATTGAGGGAAAAAGGCTAAAAAGAAGATCGTTACTTTAGGATTAAGAACATTCATCCAAAATCCTGTTTTAAATAACTCTTTGGTAGATTTATGTTGAACATTATCTGTTGAAAATGCTATTTTGGCATCACTTTTAAATACTTTATAAGCCAAATAGATTAAATATGCTGCTCCGAATAACTTTATGATAAAAAATAAATTCGGATTCGCTTTAATTACTTCTGAAACTCCAAACGCTACTAATGTTGTATGAATAATACACCCTGTCATTAGTCCAAAAACAGTTGCTAAACCATATTTTTTTCCATTTACAATACTTTGTGTTAATACAAAAATATTATCTGGTCCAGGAGATATCGCTAATGCAATGGTAGATAAAGCAAATGAAATTAAAGTTTCAATCATAAATAACTATTTACAAACAAATATAAGAGAATCTATGTTTAGAAAAAGTAGAATACAAAAAGCTAATTAACAGTAGTTAACAATAGTTAACTCAAAGAGAATAACTTAACTAGTAAGTTTGTCTCATAAAACTTTAAAACTTAAAAAAATATGAAAAATTTAATCATCGTATGTAGCCTATTTGTGTGCTCTTTAGCTTTTGCAAATAATAGTATTAGACCTTCTAAAAAGGTAAAACAAGAACTAAGAACCGAAATCATAAAACTTTTAAGTTCTGATCGACCTCAAGTGAATTCAGATTTAACTACAACTGTAGATTTTATGATTAATGATAAAAATGAAATTGTAATTGTAGATATACAATCAGATATAAAAGAAATAAAGGCTTATGTAAAGAGAAAATTAAACTACAAAACAATTAATGCTAATGATGCAAACAAAGGAAAAGTTTATCAATTGCCCATTACTTTTGTTAAACAATAATTGTTAATCAAAAAAAACTCATAACTGAATTAGTTATGAGTTTTTATTTTGTGATAAAATTGCTTTGTTTATTCTTTTTATTAATGACGGACCTTCATAAATGAATCCTGTATAGATTTGTACTAAATCTGCACCAGCTTCTATCTTTTCTAAAGCATCTTTTTCTGAATGAATACCTCCTACTCCAATTATAGGAAAAGCTTTGTTAGAATTATCTGCTAAATATTTTATTACTCGAGTACTTTTATCTTTAATTGGTTGTCCGCTTAAACCTCCATTTCCAATTTCTTTTAATCTTTCTTCCGAAGCTTTTAAACCAGTTCTATCCACAGAAGTATTAGACGCAATTACACCGTCAATTTTCGTAGTTGCAACAAGATCTATAATTTCAGTTAATTGAGTATCATTTAAATCTGGAGCAATCTTTAATAAAATTGGTTTTGGTTTTTCTTTTGATGCATTTATCTTTTGAACTTCAGTAATTAATTCTTCTAAATATTCTGCATCTTCAAGTTTCGCATGACTAGACACATTAGGACAACTTACATTTAGTACAAAATAATCTACATAAGGATGTAATTCTTCAAAACAAGTTACATAGTCTTCTGTATAATTTTCTGCCTTTGTAGCTGTATTTTTCCCAATATTTCCTCCAATAATTACTTTTCCTTTATTTTTCTTTAACTGATCAATAGCAGCTGATAAACCTTCATTATTAAATCCCATTCGATTAATAATTCCTTTATCATCTTTTAAACGAAATAATCTTTGCTTTGGATTACCTATTTGACCTTTTGGTGTAACAGTTCCAATTTCTATGAAACCAAAACCGAAGTTTGCTAATTCATTATACAAAACCGCATTTTTATCAAAACCTGCAGCTAATCCTACTGGATTTTTAAATGTTAATCCGAATAAATTTCTTTCTAATTGTTTATCGTTTACTTGATATAATCCTCTAAAAATTGAAGATACAAAAGGAATTTTCGATAGAACTTTTACTAATGAAAAAGTAAAATGATGGATCTTTTCTGGATCGAAAAGAAAGAAAATTGGACGAATGATTAATTTGTACATATTGTTATTTTGACCAGTTTTTATATTCTTTAGTTTTAGTAAACTCAGGAAAATTGATTTTAACTAACTCTTTTAAACTTTCTTTTTCTAGTTCAAATTTTTCTGTAAACACATCTAATATATGTATTGCTTTTTCATTTTCTTTACTTTCAACGTACACCGTAAGTAAACTATCTATTCCATCGAAAAAATTAGGATAATTAATCATTAATTTCTCGAAATACTCAGCTGCTTTAACAAAATCCTTTTTTAAATAATAGCAATTACCTCTGAAATAATCTAAAAATTCATCTCCACCGATAGATTTATCCAGTTTATCTAAAGTTAAAATTGCTTTGTCATACTGTTCTTTTATGATAAAACCATCCATAGATATTAAATATAAACTAGGATCATTAGGATATTCTTTTTCGTAAGATTTAATATACTTCATATATATACTATCTTCTAAATTCTTTGAGGCTAGCAGGCTGTATATCATAAAAATCTTTCTCTTTTTAGATTTGTCACTTAATGATTCATATAGCTCTATTACTTTCTTAAATTCATTTTGATCTTTGTAGATTTTAAATAATTCTATTTTTTCAAAATCTGCATTTTCACTTCTATTTAAAATTCTCCTCAATAAATTTCTATTTCTAACAGCTCCGTCATAAATAAACTTAATTGTTTCAGAAAAATATTCTCCTGATAAATAGATATAAGTATCAGAAATTTTTGGTTCTCCATTTATAAATTCTACCAAATGTTTATGGTAATTTAATCCGCTATCACCATAAAGTCTGAATAATAAAAAGTAGTTTTCGCCTTCTTTATACGACCTTAGAAAGGTATATTCCGAACCTGTACTTATTTGCTTCAACATTTCTTTTCCGAAAGTAAAAGAACTTGAAAAACCTTTATAAAAACCTAAATTGAATTTTAATAATTCTTTATCGTTTGTTTTAATAAAAAATCGATCTGTCAATAACTTTATATCATAAATTTTATCAAAATACTTATTATCTCCATTAAACAAAGTGCTGTCTATTGCATATCCTATTTCATCTAGCTTAGCTAATTTCACATCATAATTTTCCTGTGAAAACACTTGAAAGTAAATTAGTGTAAAAATTAAAAAAAATCCTTTTTTCATAACATTTGTAATATTAAAAAAGCTCCTAAAAAGGAGCTTATACATTATCTTAATTCTGCACCAACATTCTTTTCGAATGTTTGCTGTAATTTTTGCATTATTTTATCGATCTGTTTATCGTTTAATGTTTTATTCTCGTCCTGTAAGATAAAACTAACAGCATAAGACTTTTTACCTTCAGGTAAATTATCACCTTCATAAACATCAAACAAATCAACTTCTTTTAATAGCTTTCGCTCTGATTGGAAAGATAAATTATAGATTTCTTTGAATTCAACTCCGCTATCTAATAATAAAGCTAAATCTCTTTTTACTGCTGGATATTTAGGTAAGTCAGCAACTTTAACCTTCTTTTTACCAACTAAATCTAAAATTACATCCCATTTGAAATCTGCAAATAAAACTTCTTGTTTAATTGAGAACTCTTTTAAAATAGAACGTTTAACAACTCCAAAGTCTACTAATTTAGTTTTACCTAAACTTAACGATAATCCTTCAGAAAAAACTGTTGATTTAACTGGAGTAGTTTTTAATTTCGATAATCCTAATCTTTCAAAAATACTCGTAATAATTCCTTTTAAATAAAAGAAACTAGAAGCCTCTGAAGCTAATTTCCAATTGTCTTTTAATTTATTACCTGTAACGAAAAGCGTTAAGTGTTTGTCTTCTTGATATCCTGATTCGTATTTATGATACGTTTTTCCAAATTCAAAAAACTTTAAAGAATTATTCTTACGATTAATATTATAAGAAATACTTTCTAAACCACTAAATAATAACGATTGACGTAAAACTCTTAAATCGTTACTTAATGGATTTAACATTTCTACATTGAAATTATCATTTAAATCTTCTGATAATTCAATGTACTCTGCTTTTGTAAGAGAATTTGCCATAGTTTCATTGAAACCTAACGACACTAATTGTTCTGAAACAATATTTTCTACTTTAACTTGAGTATTATTATCGAAAGAAATAGATGTGTTTAATTTGTGTGAGAATTCGATATTGTTGTAACCGTAAACTCTTAAAATTTCTTCTATTATATCTGCTTCTCTCTGAACATCTACTCTATATGAAGGAATTACTAAACCTAAACCTGCTTCTGTAATACTGTTTATCTTAATTTCTAATGAAGCTAAAATATTCTTGATCGTTTCTTTAGGAATAGCTTGTCCTATCAATTTATAAACGTTCTCAAATGATAAAAATACTTCGAAATCATTTACTTTTTCTGGATAGAAATCCATGATATCTGAAGACATTTTTCCACCTGCATATTCTTCAATTAATAAAGCAGCTCTTTTTAAAGCGTACTTTGTTTGATTAATATCAATTCCTCTTTCGAATCTGAAAGAAGCATCGGTATTTAAACCATGTCTTTTCGCAGTTTTACGAACAGCAACTGGATTAAAATATGCGCTTTCTAAAAATACAGTTGTAGTGTTTTCTGTAACTCCTGATTTTAAACCTCCGAAAACTCCACCAATACATAATGGATTTTCTTCAGCGTCACAAATCATGATATCTTCAGCAGATAATTCTCTTTCTACTTCATCAAGTGTTGTAAACTTAGTTCCTTCTGGCAAAGTTTTAACAACAACCTTGTTTCCTTTTATTTTAGAAGCATCAAAAGCATGTAAAGGCTGACCTAATTCGTGTAACACATAGTTTGTAATATCTACAATGTTATTTTTAGGAACAATACCAATCGCTTTTAATCGATTTTTAATCCACTCTGGAGAATCTTTAACTTCTATATCTGTAATCGTAATACCACAATATCTTGGTACTAACTCTTTATTATCAACTTCAACATCGATTTTTAATCTTCTCTCGTCTACATGGAAATCAGAAACTGAAGGAGAAATCAACTCTAATTTGATATCGTTTTGTAATAATCCTGCTCTTAAATCTCTAGCGACACCATAATGACTCATCGCATCTGCTCTGTTTGGTGTTAATCCGATTTCAAAAACATGATCAGTTTCAATTTTAAATACTTCAGCACAAGGAGTACCAGGAACTAAAGATTCATCTAGAATCATAATACCATCGTGACTAGATCCAAGACCTAATTCATCTTCGGCACAAATCATTCCGTGACTTTCTTCTCCTCTAATTTTTCCTTTTTTAATTTTAAAGCCTTCACCTTTTTCATCGTATAACATTGTACCAATTGTAGCAACAGGTACTTTCTGACCAGCATCAACATTTGGTGCACCACATACTATTTGTACAGGTTCACCATTTCCTAAATTAACTGTAGTAACTTTTAACTTATCTGCATTTGGGTGCTTTACACAAGTAAGAACTTCACCAACAACTACTCCTTTTAAGCTTCCTTTGATACTTTCTTTAAGCTCAATCCCTTCAACTTCCAGTCCTAAATCAGTCAATAACTCCCCTATCTTTTCTGGGTTCCAGTCAAATTGTAAAAATTGTTGTAGCCAGTTATATGATATTTTCATTTTTAGTCTAGTATTTAGCCTGCAAATTTACATTTTTTCTAATGATTTTTGATGTTTATACTACCATTTTAGTTTATGTTAATAACTTCTTAAAAATTAACACTTTATTAATGTTTTGTTAACATTTCGATATGTTCTTTGTAACGATTAAACCCAACATAACTACATAATGAAAAAACATTTGGCTGTTTTAATGCTGTTAACATCGTTATCAGTATTAGGACAAATACCGTCATATTATAATGACGTAAACTTAACTTTAACAGGAACCAACCTAAAAGACGAACTTGCAACCAAAATTATTAGCACTCACAATACTTTTTTAAGTTATACTCCTGGTGTTTGGAACGCTTTAAAACAAACAGACTTAGACCCTACAGATCCGACTAAAGTAATCTTAATTTACGGTTGGAATGACTCAGACTCTGATATCACTAATGACAGAACTCGTGGAAGAGATGACAATGGTGGTGGAAGTGGTGTATGGAATAGAGAACATGTATATTCAAAATCTTTAGCTAATCCAAACTTAGGAACTTCTGGTCCGGGTGCAGATGCTCACAACTTAAGACCTTGCGACGCACAAAGAAACTCTTCTAGAAGTAATCGAAAATTTGCTTCTGGTTCTGGTACAGCTTCTTACATTACTGCACAAGGAAACTGGTATCCTGGAGATGAATGGAAAGGTGACGTAGCAAGAATGATGATGTACATGTATTTGCGTTATGGTAACCAAAGTTTACCTATAAACATAGGCGTTGGAACTACTACTCCTACAGATCCTAACATGATCAATTTATTTTTAGAATGGAATGCTGAAGATCCTGTTTCTGATTTAGAAAAACAAAGAAATCCGGTTTTAGAGATAGAGCAAGGAAACAGAAATCCATTTATCGATAATCCAGCTTTAGCAACACAAATTTGGGGTGGACCGCAAGCTGAAGATTTATTTAATACTGGTGGAGGAACCGATACACAAGCTCCTTCAAATCCTTCTGGATTAATCGCTTCAAATACAACTTCAACTACTGTAGATTTAGCTTGGACAGCTGCTACAGATAATGTTGCAGTAACTGGTTACAATATTTTTAGTGGAACTACTCAAATTGGTACAACCACAACTAGTTCATTTAATGTAACTGGATTAACAGCTGGAACTTCATATACCTTTTATGTAAAAGCTTTTGATACTGCTGGAAATGTTTCTGCTAATAGTAACGGTGTAAGTGTTACAACAACTGGTGGTTCTGGAGGATCTGGTACTACTACTGAATTAATAATTTCTGAATATGTAGAAGGTTCTTCTTTCAACAAAGCTATAGAAATTGCAAACTTTACAGGAAGCACAGTAAATCTTTCAGAATACTCATTACGTAAAACAACAAACGGAGATAATTCTTGGGGAAGCACTCTTAATTTATCTGGTCAATTAGCTAACGGAGAAGTTTATGTTGTTGCTCATGTAAACGCTTCTACAGCGATAAAAAATGAAGCTGACATAACTATTAGTGCTGGAGCAATGAACTTTAATGGAAATGACGCTGTAGCATTATTTAAAAATAGTTCTTTAATTGATCTTGTTGGAACTCCAAGTAGTAGTAGTAATTTTGGAAAAGACGTGACTTTGCAACGTAAATCATCAGTTACTTCTCCAAATACATCTTATGTAACTTCTGAATGGAATTCTTTAAGTTCTGATACAATATCAGATTTAGGTACTCATACTGTTGATGGTAGTACTACAACTCCAGACACACAAGCCCCAACAGCTCCATCTGGACTTACAGCTTCTAACACAACTCAAACTGGTGTAAATTTAGCTTGGAATGCTGCTACTGATAATACTGCTGTTACTGGATACGATGTTTACCAAGGAAGTACTAAAGTAGCTACGGTAACAACATTAAATTATTCTGTAACAAACTTAACAGCAAGCTCTTCTTATTCTTTTAGTGTAAGAGCAATAGACGCTGCTGGAAACACATCATCTTCTAGTAATGCTGTAAGTGTAACAACTTTAGACATTCCAGATACTCAAGCACCAACAACTCCTTCTTTAACAGTTTCTAATATTACTGAAACAACTGTTAGTTTAACATGGAATGCTGCTACTGATAATACTGCTGTTACTGGATATGATGTTTATCAAGGAAGCACTAAAATAGCTACAGTAACAACATTAAGTTATAACGTTGTAAACTTAACACCAGACACTACTTATTCATTTACTGTAAGAGCATTTGATGCTGCAGGAAATGTTTCTATAGCTAGTAATACAGCTAGTATTACAACATTACCAACTACTCCGGTATTAACGTATTGTAACTCTAAAGGAAACAACGTAAACTATGAATATATAGATAATGTGGTTATTGGCGGAATTTCTAATTCAACTAGTGCAAATGCTGGTTACGGTGATTTTACAAACTTAACTGGAAATTTATCTTTTGGAAGTAATACAATTGTTGTTAGTGCAGGGTTTACTAGTTCTTCTTATACTGAAAACTGGGCTGTTTGGATTGACTTGAATCAAAATGGAACATTTGAATCTTCTGAACAATTAGTAACTGGTTCTTCTTCTAGTTCTGGAAACTTATCATATTCATTTAATATTCCTACAACTGCTAAATTAGGAAATACAAGAATGCGTGTATCCATGAAATGGAATGGAGCTCCTACTGCTTGTGAAACATTTAGTTATGGTGAAGTTGAAGATTATACAGTTAATATTGGTACTTCTTCTAGAAGCTTAGATATAACATCAGTAGATATTGATGGAGAATTAGGCGACGAAGATCCTATATTCGATGCAAATGTATATCCTAATCCAGCCATTAACTTTATTAATATTTCATTGAGAGATCAACGTGATTCATCTTATAAAATCATAAATACTCTAGGACAAATAGTTAAGACAGGAACTATAGAAAGAAACATTGATGTAAGTAATCTAAATAATGGAATGTACATCATAGAAGTTAGTGATGGTCAGAAATTATTAACTAAGAAATTTATCAAAAAATAAGTTTTAATAATACATAAAAAACAAAAACTCGGATGTTAATTCATCCGAGTTTTTTTTATCACATTTTAATTGTGATAATATCTTTACATTTTATTCTTTCTATTTAAAATAAAGAAGTAATAATTTTATCAATAGTAATTCCTTCCGCTTCAGCTTTATAATTTTTTACAACCCTATGCGAAAGAATAGGAACAGCAACTGCTTGTACATCTTCTATGTCTGGTGAAAACTTACCATGAACAGCCGCGTTAGCTTTAGCTGCAAGTATCAAGTTTTGAGAAGCACGCGGACCAGCACCCCAATCAATATACTTTTTAACTAAATCAGTAGCAAAATCAGATTTTGGTCTTGTTTTTCCTACTAAAGAAACAGCATATTCTACAACATTATCTGCTACAGGAATTTTTCGAATTAACTTCTGAATTTCTACAATTTCTTGTGCATTAAATAATGCGTTTACTTTTTGATCGTTTACCGTTGTTGTATTTTTTACTACTTCTACTTCCTCTTCAAAAGTTGGATAATCTAAATTGATAGAAAACATAAAACGGTCTAATTGAGCTTCTGGCAAAGGATATGTTCCTTCTTGTTCAATTGGGTTTTGTGTTGCTAAAACAAAGAATGGTAAATCTAATTTATAATGATGACCAGCAATTGTTACAGAACGTTCTTGCATTGCCTCTAATAAAGCTGCTTGAGTTTTTGGTGGCGTTCTGTTAATCTCATCCGCAAGAATAATATTAGAGAAAATTGGTCCTTTAATAAACTTAAACTTTCTAGTTTCATCTAAAATCTCACTACCTAATATATCTGATGGCATTAAATCTGGAGTAAACTGAATTCTATTAAAGTTTAATCCTAATGCATCTGAAATCGTATTAACAAGTAAGGTTTTAGCTAATCCTGGAACACCAATTAAAAGAGAATGTCCTCCACAAAAAATAGATAATAAAGAAAAGTTTACAGCTTCTTTTTGCCCTATAATTACTTTTCCTATTTCTTGCTGTAACTGAGTATATTTAGTTACAAGATTATTCACTGCAGCTACGTCTGACATTATTTATCTTTTTTCCAATTAGACTTAAAAGTACATTTTTTATAATCTGTACCTAACTTCACATAAGTTTCAGTTATTTTATCTTTCGACCATTTCGCAATCGTCTCTTCTTTCTTTTTAGTAAGTGCTAATTGTTGAATTTTCACATAATCATCAACCAAATCGGCAGTATGAGTATTAGTTCTATTTCTCATGTATAATAATTTATACATCTTCTCTCCTGCTCTAGTTTCGTCATAAAATACTTCAGATAAATCTCCTTTTTGTAATTCGTTAATTCTACCATATAAAGCAGGATCCATACGAGTTAAATCAAAAGTTGATTCACCTGTATATTGATTGATAATTAATCCTCCACTATTTTTTGTTTCTTTATCTTCAGAAAAATCAGCTACAGCATCTTCAAAAGTAATTTTTCCTTCAGAAATATCTTTTTTAATACCGTCTAACTTTTCTTTTGCTTCTTTTAATTTATCATCAGAAATCTCTGGAGACATTACAATGTGAGATACTTCTCTACCTTGACCTCTAATTTTGTGTAGTAAGATAATGTGGTAACCAAAAATTGTTTTAAAAGGCTCAGAAATTTGTCCTTCATCTAATGAGAAAGCTACTTCTTTAAATTCTTTAATGAATTGAGTATCTTTTGTAATTACTCCTAAATTACCGCCATTTCTAGCAACAGAAGGATCACTTGAATTAATGATAGCTTTTAATCTAAAACTTGCATCATTTTCTTCAACATCCTTTTTAATTTGATTTAACTTATCAATAATTCTTTTATTCTCTTCATCAGTTGGAATTGCATTTAAAACGATTTGAGCTAATTCAACTTCAGCAGGAAACTCTGGTAATTCCTTTTTATCTTTTAAACCATTAAAATATAAACGAACTTCTTCTGGTGTTAAATCTACATCACCAGTAATTTTTTGTTGTTCTTTACCTATTAATAATTCTTCTTTTTGAACTTTTCCTAATTCTTTCTTTAAATCTTCAATATCATTGAATCCGTAAGCTTTTACAGCTTTTTCTTCATCACCATATTCTTGTACAAAGAAAGCAATACTTCTTTTTACTCTATCATCGATTTCTGCTTTAGAAACTGTTACACTATCAACAACAGCATGGTGCGCTAATAATTTACGCTCCATTAATTGCTCTAACATTTCACAGTCAGAAATTTTTACTTTTCCTTCACTTTGAGTTTCTAACTCTTTTTTAAATTTTTCAATATCTGAATCTAAAACAACGTTTTTTCCAATTACTACTGCTACACCATCAATCTTATTTTTTTGTGCTCCTGCAAAAATTGGAGCTAATCCTAAGATCATTAAAATACTAATACTCTTTAAATTCATTGTTTTTAATTGCATCATTAATCAACGTTTTTTCTATCTCTCTTACTAATTCTATTTTACGTTTGTGTAAAATAAGTTGTTTTATATTGTTTCTAATGTAGCTAATTGGAGCGATGTCATTCCTATTTAATACATTATTCACAGCGACCAAATATACTCCTAAACTATCTTCTTTTTGAATGAATTTGGATTTTTTTAACAGTTTTTCTTTCGATTCATATCGAAAAGGAGGAATTTTTAACAAAACATCATCATAGCTTACCCAAGAAGAATCTCTTAACATATAATCTTTAAAGTTAATTGTTAAGTTTTCTAGTCCTTCTAAATCTTCAATTTCGTCAGATTTAAACTTTTTAATTGCTTCTTTTTTATCTAAAAAATCTGTTCCAAAATAGATATATTTTAACTGTAATAATTCCTCATTTAATCTGAAATTATCTTTGTTATTTGTATAATATTTTTGAATAGATTGCTCTGTAACTACTGTATCAAGTTGCTGGTTGATTAACGATTCTTTATAACCGTTTATATACAGACTTTCTTTGTAGTTTTTTACTAAAGCATCAATTTGATTGTTGTTAACTTCAGAAATATTTTCTTGTGCCTTCTTTAGTAATAGTTGCTGTTTAGCCCAAGTATTAATAAAACTTTTGATTAAAACTAAACTGTCGTTTTTAGGTGTTCCTTTTGGAACAACAGATTTTACATCTGAAAGATACAGTTCTACCTCTCCTACAGAAGCTATGACTTGATCATCACTTTTATCGTCACTCCTAGAAGTAAACTCTTTAATTTTATCACATGATATCAACGATAAAAGACAAAATGTAAAAACTATTTTCTTCACCTAATTATTTCTTGTATGCTTTTTTTACTCGTTTTAAAACTCTCTTATTGACTTTTACTTTATTAGAAGATTTTAAATCTGAAATCCAACTTTCTTCTAAATATTTCTGATAGTCATTAATTACTTCTCCTCTAACTTTTTCAAGTTCTTCACTCTTATAATTCTTTTTGTTCTTATCGAAAAAAACTAGTAATCCTTCGTTTTCATTTTGAGATTTATTCCAAACTTTAAGTTTCATTAAATCAAACAATAATAAACCATCTCTATACTCTTGAAGTGTATTTTTATATTCAGGGAATCTACTACCAAGATTGTCTTTATAGTAATCTAAAATTTGTTTATCCTTAAATTTACTCCAAAGTTGATCTGTAGATAAATATCGTTTATTTCTTGAATATTTTAAGAAATCATTTAATACTATTGATTTATCCTTAATACTTAATACAGTAGCTAAAGAATCTTGTTTAGTTAAAGCTTTTCCTTCACTAACTTTTTGAATAAGATCTTTTGTTACTTTAGGTTGATACTCTTTGGTTAAATTATCGATAAGTCTTTTTGTAGATAAATTTCCTCTATTACTAGATCTTATTTTACGTTGTAACTCTTCTTTAATATCCTCAAAAGATTTTACAGGATATTTCTTTATCAACTTTACAATGTGCCATCCAAATTGAGTTTTAAATGGCTCACTTACAGCTCCTGGTTTATCTAAAGCCATAACAGCTTGTTCGAAAGGCAACACCATTCTACCCGATCCGAATCTTGGCAATTTACCTCCATTTTTTGCCGAACCTTTATCTTCTGAATACTTTTCAGCAATACCTTCAAAAGATTCACCAGCATTTATTTTCTGATATAAAGAATCAATTTTAGTTTTTCCTACAATAGAATTGTCTCTAACTAAAATATGCGCAGCTTCAAAATCTCCTGGTGATTTTCTCTTATCTGTTACTTTTAAAATATGATATCCGAATCTTGTTTCAAAAGGTTCAGAAACTTCTCCTAATTTTGTGTTGTAAGCAGCATCTTCAAATTGATATACCATTCTGAAAGCTGAAAAATATCCTAAATCTCCAGCGTTAATTTTTGCTGAAGGATCATCAGAAACTTCTCTTGCTACTTTTTCAAAAGATTCTCCATTTAAAATACGTTGTCTAGCTTTTTGAATTTTCTCTTTTAAAGCTATAGAATCTTTCTTTCCATTCTTTTTAGTGTATGCTACTAAAATATGACTAGCTCTAACTTCTTCAATCGTTCTTTGATACGCATCTTTAACCATTTTTTGTTTAAACTCTTCATCATGTAAATAAGGAGTCATTAATTGATTTTTGTATGAATTTAATTCACTACGATACGTCTTACTTGTATCTAACTTCAACTTATACGCATCAATTAACTTCAATTTATAATTGATGAATAAATCTAAATTTTTATCAATATTCTTGTCTTCTTCCTTGATCTGATCTAAGTTCTTTTCATAAACTCTTTTAAATTCAGATACGTAAATTGGTGCATCATTAATAGTTAATAATACTTCATCCTTTTGTCCGAAAACAAAAAAAGAAATAGCCAATGCTAAAATTGAGGTTAGTTTAGTTTTCATAAAGTTGTTATAAAGATATAATTCCTTCTATTTTTTCTGCTTGTTGATAATAAGAGATTACTTCGTCTACAGTTGAAACATTCAAATGTATAGAAACACTGGTAAATTTACCTGTTCTAGATTGTCTTGTAGTAATTACAGCCCCACCTTTATTAAAAATTTCTTGTACCTGTTGTACTTTTTCTTCTCCGCTTGGTACAATAAATTTATATAAATATTTGGTTGGAAATGTAGTAGTTTCTATTAGTTTTTCTCTCAAACTGGCATAAAATGCTTCTCTGTCTGACATATTTCGATTGCGTATAATTAATTATGTAACAATAAAAAGTTTTATTGTTTCGTATAAAATTGAACACAAAATTACACTATTTATTATATATAAATGTCTAATCTAGTATTTTTGCAACATGCAACAAAAAATTGTTTTTATTGGCGGACCAGGAACTGGAAAATCTTCTGTTTTAAAATATTTAAAACGAAGAGGTTACAAATGCATGCCTGAAATTTCGAGAGAAGTTACCAGAGAAGCACAAGAAAAAGGTATCGAACAACTTTTTCTTACAGATCCGCTTTTATTTAGTCGTAAACTCTTAGAAGGAAGAGAAAAACAGTTCTTAGATGCTGAAAAAAGCGATAAGAAAACTGTTTTTTTTGATAGAGGTATTCCTAGTGTTTATGCATATTTACAATATTTCAATACAGAAGCACCTGATATTTTTCTTGAGAAAAGTAAAGCGTATAAATACACGAAAGTTTTTCAGTTTTTACCTTGGAAAGCCATCTATAAATCTGACAACGAAAGATACGAGACTTTTGAACAGGCTGAAAAAATTAGCGAGTTCTTAAACAAAACATATACTGATTTAGGTTACGAAATTATAAACGTACCTTTTGATAGTGTAAAGAATAGATGTTTTTTCATTTTAGATCATATTTAATATCAATTTGAACAAACCAGTTGAAATATTAAAAAGGTACTGGGGTTTTGATTCGTTTAGAGCACAACAATTGGAAACAATTAATGCTGTTTTAAATAATCAAGATGTTATTACATTATTACCAACTGGTGGTGGTAAATCGCTTTGTTATCAAATTCCTGCATTAATTAAAGATGGAATTTGTATTGTAGTTTCTCCTTTAATCGCACTAATAAACGATCAAATTGATAGTTTAAAAGCAAAAGGAATTACTGCGTTGAATATTCCTGCTGGAAGTGATCAAGATGAAATCGTTCGGATTTTCGATAATCTTAAATATGGTAATTATAAGTTTCTTTACCTTTCTCCTGAAAGAATTCAATCTAAGTTCATTCAAGAAAAGATAAAACAGTTACCTATTTCCTTTTTTGCCATAGATGAAGCGCATTGTATTTCTGAATGGGGACAAGATTTTAGACCTTCTTACACTTTACTTTCTGTTTTAAAGGAATTAAAAGAGAATACATCTATTATTGCTTTAACGGCTACTGCAACTTCTAAAGTTATTAATGATATTGAAGTTATTCTAAAGTTAGAAAACACTACACTTTTCAAAAAATCTTTCTACAAAGAGAATTTAAGTTATACCATTTTGAAGAGTGAAGACAAATTATATCGTTTACAACAAATATTTTCTAAAACGAATTCACCTGCAATAATTTATGTAAACTCTAGAAAAAGAACTTTTGAAATCGCTAACTTTTTAAAAGCAAACGGATTTAAAGCTACTTCTTATCATGGCGGGTTAACATCTGTTGAAAAAGAAACTGCTTATAAAAGTTGGTTAAGTAACTCCACTCCTATTATCGTAGCAACAAATGCTTTCGGAATGGGAATTGACAGACCTGATGTAAATTTAGTAGTACATTATGATATTCCTAGTTCTGTTGAAAATTATGTTCAAGAAGCTGGTAGAGCTGGAAGAGATGGTAAAAAATCGTATGCGATTATGCTTACGAATACAAGTGATTTAAAACTAACTTTAAATTTATTCGAAAATGCTCAGCCTTCGTTGGCAGAAATCAAGTTAGTTCATTCTAAATTATATCAATATTTTCAAATAGCTAAAGGAGAACACATAGAAACAAGTTTCGACTTTAATATTTTAGATTTCTCAAGTATCTATAATTTAAAAGTAAGAAAGGTTTTTAATGCACTTCAGTTACTAAATAACTTTGGGATTATTGAGTTGAATCATTTTGGACAAAAAAGATCTAGTATTCAATTCTTAATCAACAGAAATGAGTTATACAATTATAAATCTAACGATAATATAAAACGTAAGTTACTCGATACACTTTTGCGAATGTATGGCGGAGTTTTTGAGCAAGAAGTTCGTATTAATGAATTTAGTATAGCTAAACATTTAGGAAGTACCTCACAAAGAGTTATAAAGCTTCTTGATGAATTAAATACTGAAGAAGTCATTAATTATCAAAAGTCTTCAAAAAATAGCAGTCTATTTTTCTTACATCCAAGAGAAGATGATTTAACTATAAATCGATTTTCAAAGAAAATACAACAAGTACTACAACACAAATACAATAAATTAAAGACACTAGTTAATTTAATTGAAAACGATACAATCTGTAGAAGTATTCAAATACTTAACTATTTTGAAGAAAAAAGCCATAAAGATTGTGGAATTTGTGATGTCTGTCTAGCAAAACAAAAAGTACAAAATATTAGCTCAGAAGTTCTAGATATTATAAAAACATATGGTGAAATTTCATCTAGAGATATCTGTAATAAATTAAACTATAAAGAAAGAGACATTTTAATACATTTGCGAAAACTGCTTGCAGAAGAAAAAATTAGAGTTTCAAATTATAACACCTATTTACTAGCATAAATGAAAGATTTAAGAATAGTTTTTATGGGAACCCCTGATTTTGCGGTAACCATTTTAAAGAATTTAGTAGAAAACAACTATAATATTGTAGGAGTTATTACTGCTCCTGATAAACCTGCTGGTAGAGGAAGAAAAATAAATGAATCTGCAGTAAAAAAATACGCAGTCTCTCAAGGACTACATATTTTACAGCCTAAAAATTTAAAAGCAGAATCTTTTGTAGAAGAATTACGCGAACTAAATGCCAACTTACAAATTGTTGTTGCCTTTAGAATGCTTCCTACAGTAGTTTGGAAAATGCCAGAACACGGAACATTCAATTTACATGCTTCTTTATTACCCGAGTATCGAGGAGCAGCACCAATTAACTGGGCAATTATTAATGGGGAAACAAAAACAGGAGTTACTACTTTCTTTATTGATGATAAAATTGATACAGGAGAGATTATTTTACAAAAGGAAGTTACTATAGCTGATGAAGAAATTGTTGGAGAATTACACGATAAATTAATGTATTTAGGTGCTGACCTAGTAAATGAGACTGTTGATTTAATAGCTTCAGGAAATGTAGTAACTACAAAACAACCTGAATTAGAAGAAAAAGCAGCTCCGAAATTATTTCCGCACAATTGTAAAATTGATTGGACAAAGTCACTTGATGAGATTTATAATCATATTCGTGGATTGAATCCTTATCCTGCTGCTTGGACCAACATAAAAAATGAAAATGATGAAGTTTCAGCTAAAATTTATGGTGTTGGAAAACAAGTAGAAGATCACAATCATAATGCTGGAACAATTTTAACTACCAAAAAAGAAATAAAAGTAGCCGTTAGAGGTGGTTATCTTTTAATAAATGAAATTAAGATTTCTGGTAAGAAAAAATTAAATGCAACTAGTTTATTAAATGGTTTTACATTTAGTACAGATGCTAAGATGCTGTAGCCCTTTATTCATAGGGGATTACAGCTTTCCTACCTATTTTTAGGTGTGGTTATTAACAAATCAAGGGTATTTATTAACAAATCCTTGGTTTTTTAAGGCTTCAACTTGCACAATACCCCATTAAATCTATATTTGTTAAGCGTTAAAGCAAAAAATTTATTAATTAATTTTAAAATCTACAAATTATGAACAAGTCTGAGTTAATCGACGCAATGGCTGCTGATGCAGGAATTTCTAAAGCTGCTGCTAAAGCTGCATTAGATTCTTTAACTAACAATGTTACTAGCGCTTTACAAAAAGGAGATAAAGTAGCTTTAGTTGGTTGGGGAACTTGGTCGGTTTCTAAAAGAGCTGCAAGAAGCGGAAGAAATCCTCAAACTGGTAAGGAAATTCAAATCGCTGCTAAGAATGTTGTTAAGTTCAAAGCAGGTGCTGGTTTAAGCGATTCAGTAAACTAAGAGATCTAAACTACACAGTATACAAAACGCTCAATTTTATATTGAGCGTTTTTTTTGTAACATTTAAAAAACTCTCTTGTCTTTAGTATAAAATAAGTAAACTATTAAATCATGAGAAAAATTACAACACTACTATTACTGTTTGTTACTTGTGCTCTTGTAGCTCAGAAAAAAATAAGTGCTAACGAAATATTAGAAAGAATTTCTAACGAAAAAGATGTTACAATAAGTAATGCTACCATTGAAGGAATTTTAGATTTAACCTACATGGATAAAGCATTACCTAATTTACCTAAGCGAAGAAAATGGTGGAACTCTGGAGGTTCTAATACAGTTGAGAAAGAAATCTTAAGTAAAATCTCTTTTGTGAACTGTATTTTTAAAGACGATGTACTTGCCTACATTCCACATGAAGACAGCGGTTATACTTTTGTTGCAAACTTTGAAGATAACGTAACATTTAAAGATTGTACTTTCGAAGGAAAATCAATGTTTAAATATTCAGACTTTGAGGGTAATACAGATTTTAGCGGATCAAAATTCTTAGAAGACACTACTTTTAAATACGCTTCTTTTGATCAACAAATTTCGTTTCAAAATACAAATTTTGATGAACCTGCAACATTTAAATATGCTAAATTCAGAAGATTTGTAAGCTTTGCAAACTCTATCTTTCAAGAAACTGCAACATTTAAATACACAGAATTTAGTGACGGAGTTTCTTTCAACAACGTAAAGTTCGAAGAAGATTTAAATATAAAATACATGGAAGTTTCTGGTGATTTTGACGTAAAAAACATGATTGTTAATTACGATATCGATTCAAAATACACGAAGATTAACGGAAGAAGTTTCAGTAGCTATTTATTCAAACAATAAATACAATAATTTCAAACATAGAAATTAAAAACAAAGAAGTTTAGCTTTCGCTAAACTTCTTTGTTTTTTTACTTCCTTCATAAAGTTCATATTTCACAAACCTACAATCTAAATCACCATTCTTAATTGGTAAACGTTTCGATGTTCGTAAGCCAACAAACTTTAAAGCATTTATATCTGAGGTTATCAACCAGGCTGTTGAATTCGGATAACCATGTTTTAATGTATCTCCTATACTTCTATAAAACTCTTCAACATTAATATTTAATCTTTCTCCGTAAGGCGGATTGAATAGAATTGTTGTTTTACCAAAAACCTCTTTTTTAGAATTAAAGAAATTCACATGATGAACACCAATAAACTCTTCTAAATTAGCATTTATAATATTTTGTTTTGCTTTTTTAACTGCTGATGGCGCTTTATCAAATCCCATAATTTTAAAATGAGCATTTCTGATCTTTTTCAATAAAGAATCTTGAATGATAAAATAAAGATCCTCATCATAATCTTTCCAATTTTCAAAAGCAAAATGCTTACGATTTATATTCGCAGGAATATTATTGGCAATCATAGCTGCTTCAATAAGTAACGTACCAGAACCACACATAGGATCAATAAAATTCTCTTCACCTTTATAACCAGAAAGTAAAATTAATCCGGCAGCTAAAACTTCATTTATTGGAGCAATATTTGTTGCACTTCTATATCCTCTTTTGTGTAAAGAATCTCCAGAACTATCTAAAGAAATAGTTAACCATTCTTTATGAATATGTACATGGACTTTTACATCCGGATATTTTAAATCAACATTTGGTCTTTTGTTATACTTATGCACAAAATAATCTGCAATAGCATCTTTAGATTTTAAAGCGATATAATGAGAGTTAGAAGTAAAGTTTTTAGAATACACAACTGCATCAATAGCGAAAGTTCCATCAACATCCAATAAACGTTCCCATTTTACACGTTGAATAGCTTCATAAAGATCTTCTTCATCAAAGATTTTACTCCTTTTAATCGGTTTTAATATTCGTATAGCGGTTCTTAAAGCGATATTAGCTTTGTATAAAAAACCTTTATCTCCTCTAAAATATACACTTCTAATTCCTTCTTTTACTTCTCTTGCCCCTAACTTTCTCAACTCATCTGCTAAAACTCCCTCTAAACCAGAGATTGTTGTAGCAACCATTTTAAAATCTTTGTCCATCTACTATAACTTAGATTGCAAAAATACATTTTAATTATTGTGTTTTTACGTATTAATTGCGGAAAGAAAATGTAAGTTTTCATTACTTTTGCGTCCATATTACTTATGGAAACAAAAGATTGGTTTAGTTCGTGGTTTAATACACCATACTATCATACATTATACAAGCACAGAAATGATGCAGATGCGCAATTATTTATGAAGAATATTACAGCGCATTTACAACTTCCTAAATCTGCTCATATTGCTGATTTACCTTGTGGAAAAGGTCGTCACTCAATTTATTTAAACTCTTTAGGATATAAAGTAACTGGTGGTGATTTAAGTGAAAACAGTATTGAACATGCTAAACAATTTGAAAACGAAACGTTAAGTTTTGAAGTTTGGGATATGCGTAAAACTCTTGAAAATAAGTATGATGCTATTTTCAACTTGTTTACTAGTTTCGGATATTTTGATGATGATAATGAAGATCTTCAAGTATTAAAAGCCATGAAAAGTGGTTTAAAAGATGACGCTGTATTAGTTCTAGATTTTTTAAATGTTATAAAAACAGAAAGAGAATTAGTAAAAGAGGAAATTAAAACTATAGACAACATAGAGTTTCATATAAAAAGAGAGATTAAAGACGGATTCATTCTAAAGCATATTAACTTTTTTGCTGACAATAAAGCACATTCTTACACTGAAAAAGTTAAATTCTTGAGTATTGACAAAATGAAAGACTATTTTTCAGCTATTGGGTTAGAAATAATTGATATTTTTGGCGATTACAATTTAAACTCTTTTGAGGAACAACAATCAAATCGATTAATTTTAGTAGCTAAATGAATTACCTAATTTTAATAGGTGCAGTTTTATTAGGAGGTGTTTTTGTATTATACAAAAAGCCTAACAAGTTATACACTAGACTACTTTTAGCTTTTAGTGGTGCTTACTTATTATCTGTAACTGTATTACATTTACTTCCTGAAGTATATTCACATAACGAAGACGAACACAGATTCCATACATTAGGTATTTTAATTTTAATTGGAATTCTAATTCAATCTATTCTAGAATCATTCTCTAAAGGAGCTGAACATGGTCATGTTCATTTGCATTCTAATTCAAATACTTTTCCTTGGTTATTATTTACCAGTTTATCATTACATGCATTTACGGAAGGTTTACCAATACATAGCGCAAACGATAATTTATTATGGGCAATAGTTGTACATAAAATTCCGATTGCTATAATTTTAACCACATTCTTTTTACATTCTGAATTCTCTAAAGTAAAAACTTTCCTATTTCTATTCATGTTTAGTTTAATGAGTCCATTAGGTTATTATTTAGGAGAAACGAATAACTGGATTCAGCAATATCATCAAGAGATTACAGCTTTAATTATAGGAGTTTTCTTACATATT
Organism: uncultured Tenacibaculum sp.; assembly: GCF_947495995.1. Taxonomy (GTDB): domain Bacteria; phylum Bacteroidota; class Bacteroidia; order Flavobacteriales; family Flavobacteriaceae; genus Polaribacter. The sequence continues at coordinate 257,862 of NZ_CANMAX010000002.1, read as the reverse complement.
TCTACAATCATACTTTTTGAAAGCTCTGAGAATCACAAATTCAATTTACAGAAGTTTAGCGCTATCTTATTAGGCATTTTATTGACTATATTCACCTTACATTAAAATATCTACCTATATTTAAGGAGTAGAATATACCTATTTATAGGTATTATTTTTAATGTCACTTTTTTTCATCTTTGGAATAGAAATCATAAATCAGCTAATAATGTCAAAATTAAATTTAAAGGGGAACATCAATATTAATGATTCTGAAAGTTATCAATTTCTATATGCTAGTCAGTGTTATCAAACACTATATTCTGTTTATGGAAAGTTTAATGGAGCAGAAAGAATTCAAGAAAAAGGAGACGATTTTCTAAATATAAAAGTTTTAGATCTTTACTTAGTAAATTATCAAGGAACTATAAATATCGGATTTCATGATGGTGGTTTTAGGAGTGAATTAAAAATGAGAAAAAATCCTACCAATCAAACTATAGAGCCATTAATTCCTTTAGAGTTAGATGAAAAAGAAAAAGAAATAGATAAGCATAGTATTCATGATATCATACATTTTCCTAGTGATGAAACTCCTTTTTTTGAGTTAAGAGGATTATGTGGTTGCAATAGAAAAAGGTATAGAAATTTAAAAATATGCCTAAATAAAAATAAAGAACTTAATCTTTTCAGAAATATAAAAAGGTTAAACGAAGGTAATCGTAGTAACACTTTTAATAATAATATGGTTTTTGATAATGAATATTTTTCTAGAGATGGAATAGATACCAATCCTTTACAAAGAGTATCTAGAAGAGGAGTTGGAGCAACTAAAATGATCACAGATGAATATGGAAATAAATTAATTAGCGGAAATTGTATTGAAACAATTTTAAATATTATACCATAAATTGAGATTAATAATTATCTTTTTTTTCTTTTTAATTTCTCATCAAACTTACAGTCAAAGTTTTGATGAGAAATTTCTCTTTAATAAATCTATAGAAAAACTAGTAGATTTAGATTTCAACTTTGTTAAGAATAATACTTCTAAACATCGAGATAAACCACTATTAAAAAACATTTATTATTTAAATGATATAATTGAAAACTCTGGATATTCTAAATCGTTTCAATTTTACAATAATAACATTGACACAATTTCAAAAGACAAAAGAAATAAATGTTTAATCAACTTAATTAAAGGTTATAACGAATTATATTATAATATTGATAATCCTAGCTCTTTTCAATATTTTTTTCAAGCATATACTTTATCTAAAGAAACTCGAAATACTTCTTTAATTCAATTATCGCTATTTGCAATTTTAAAATTGTATGGAGAAGGTATTATTCAAAATAATAATAAATATAAGACGTACTTAAAAGAATTTAACTCATTAGCAAATACTACAAATTTAAAAATATTAAGCCTGGCTTATGAAGAAAAACTTCTAGCTTTAAGTCAATTATATGGTGATGAAACACCTACAAGAGTTAAAGAAATTTGTAACCAACTTGAACTTTTAATTAGTAAAACAGGAAACAAGAAGATTATAACTATAGCAAACTATACATTAGTTAACTGCTACATAAAACTGAAACGAATAGATCAGGTAAAAAAAATAATTTCAGGAATTATTAAAAACAATAACAAGTCTTTATTCTATAAACCTTTTGTTTTTAATTCATTCATAAAGTTATCATTCATAAATTATTTACAGCAAGACATAAATAAATCTTTTATTTATTTAGACTCTGCAAAAAAACATAAAAATCAAATCAATTCTTTAAAACCAGATTTTATAATTAATTCATATTTATCTGAATATTATTCGAGTAATAAAAAAGATTCTGCTTACTATTATTTAAAAAAAGCTAATCAACTTCAATACAAACTTAATTTTCTTAAAAGCAATGAAATAATCACTTTTTCTGAAGTTCAAAATCAAACAAAAGAAACAGAAAAAAAATTTTTAAAAGAACAACAAGAAAATCAGTTAAATCAAAGTCTATTGTTTGCTACACTTATATTTCTTCTTTTAGGTATTGTTATTGTGTTTTTAATTCTAAAAAATTCAAAAAGAAAAAGATTATTAGCAGAACAACAAAAAGAATTAGAAAAACAAAAAAATCTGACTTTATTAAAAGAACAAGAAATTAATACCATTAATGCAATGGTAACAGGACAAGAAAAAGAACGTATTCGTATCGCTGAAGATTTACATGACAATATTGGTAGTGTTTTAGCAACCTTAAAACTTCATTTTGAAAACTTAAAACTCAATCGAGAAAAAAAACATTTTAATCAAGATGAATTATACGAAAGAACAGAAAAACTGATTGATGAAACCTATTTAAAAGTGAGAAGTATTGCTCATGCTAAAAATGCAGGTGTAATTGCAAACCAAGGATTATTAGTTGCTGTTAAAATTATGGCTGAAAAAATATCTGCAGCCAATCAGCTAAAAATAGAAATTATTGACTTTGGTTTAGAACAACGGTTGGATACCAATACAGAAATTACTTTATTTAGAATAATTCAAGAGCTAACAACAAATATTATTAAGCACGCAGAAGCCTCTGAAGCAACCATAAATATTTCTCAATTTAATGATGCTTTAAATATTATTATTGAAGACAATGGAAAAGGTTTTGATTCTAATAAAATTAAAGTAACAACAGGAATGGGCTTACACTCTATTCAAAAAAGAATTGAACATTTAGGAGGTACTTTTCAAATTGACTCATCATTTAAAAGCGGAACTTCAATTATAATGAATATCCCCACATAATTACCTAACTATAAGTAAAGAAACACTCTTGAGGTTTCCTATATTTGGGTGAAAACAAATCTTAAAATATGACAACAGTTATTATTGCCGAAGATCATCAAATGTTAATAGATGGTGTAAAATCTTTCTTCGAATATGATGAGGATATAAATATTATTGGCAGTGTTAATAATGGTAAAGATCTTATAAAACTTGTTGAATTAAAACAACCCAAACTTGTAATTACTGATATTAGAATGCCTAAAATGGATGGTATTGAAGCTACTAAAATTATTAAATCAAATTTCTCACATATAAAGGTTTTAGCTTTAACAATGTTCGATCAACCCGATGCGATTAAACAAATGCTAGATGCTGGTGCATCTGGTTATTTATTAAAAAATTCGGGAATAAAAATGTTATCAAAAGCGATAAAAGTTATAGCAGAAGGAAATACTTTTTTTGATCCTAATGTAGCATTCAACTTCATGAATGATTATATCGATAAAAATGTAACTATTGGAAAATCAGATCAAATTGTATTATCAAATAGAGAAAAAGAAATATTACAACTTATTGCAAATGGTAAAACATCAAAACAAATTGCTGAAGAATTATTTATTGCCAAAACTACTGTAGATACACATCGAAAAAATATGATTAGAAAATTGAATTTAAATAACGGTAACGAACTAGTAAAATACGCTATCGATAAGAAATACAAATTCTAACAGCTTCCCTCCTTCAACACGACCTAAGTTTTAACTAAAAATCAATGAAAAATAATTTCATAACTTAGTCAGATCAACCAAGTATCTTACGATGTTAAAACCTCTGTTCTGTTATATAGGTCTTTCTATATTTATATTTTCTTGTACCCAAAAGCAAGATGAAAAGAAGATTTTAAGTGAAATTAAAACTCTGCATAAAAAAGCCTTTAAGAATATAGATTCTACTTCTTTTAAATTAAATAGAGTAAGAACACTTGTTAAAAAACATAACATTCTAAGTGATTCTATAAAAGCTAAAAACGATTATATGTTTGCTAATTATTTTAAACGCAAGAGTATAAACGATTCTGCTTCTATTTATTTTCATAAAGCAAAAGATTATGTAAAAGATCATTTAAAAAACAGGAACGATTTCAGGTATTACGATAAGGCATGGAATTTTCATCTAGAACAAGGAAAATATGGAGATTGTTTTGCTATTGCAGAAAAATATAAAGCACTAACTTCTGAAAACGATCATTACTATCAATACATGATAGAAAACACATATAAAGCGACCAAAGAATATGGAAAAGCTTTACGTCATAATAAACTTCAAGTAAAAGCTTTATCTAAAATCAGAAATAGCAACCACAATATTAATGAAGCTTTAATTATTCGAGCACAATATTTATTTGAGCTAAGTAATAAAGAAAGAGGTTTTTATCTTCTAGACAGCCTAAGACAAATTGAAAAACAATTAAATAATCACACAAAACATAATTTGTATAGAGATTATGCTGTTAGAAAATATCAAGATAATAATTTTAAAGAAGCTCTTATTTTTTTCAAAAAAGGTATTTACTATCTTAAGAAAATTAAAAAAAATGCTACTAAAAAAAATGAAATTGCAGGATTATACAACAACATTTCAAACGCTTACATAAAACTGAAGGAGTTTAATTCTGCACGTATTTATATCGATTCTGCTATTGTTTTAACTAATCATGGTGTAAAGACAAATACTATTCGTAGTATTTTAAAAACAAAACTAAAACTCGATTTTTTATCTAATAAAGAAATTGATAACATCAATAATAGTTTAGATAGCTTGTATAGTTTTCAAGAAAACAGATACAATCAAAAAATTAAGACTGAGCTTTTAGATCTTAAAACTGCCACAGAAAATGAGCGTAAAATTTTAGCTGAGAAAAACGAACTAGAAATTAAAAGTATCAAGAGATTCTTCACTTTATTAGGCGTATCGTTACTAATAATTAGTATTGGATTTTTGTTCTACAAACAGCGCAAACATAATTTTGAAAAACAAAACCTATTAATGCAACAACGCTTATTAAGATTACAAATGAATCCGCATTTTACTTTTAATACATTGTATGCTATTCAAAATACAATTGAAGAAACTCCAAAACTTGCGACTAAATATCTTTTAAAATTCTCTAGGTTATTACGCTTGATCCTTGAAAATTCAACTCAAAATTATGTACAATTAAGTGAAGAAATAGAAGCTTTGCATAAGTATATCGATTTACAAGAACTCAGGTTTCCAAATCGATTTGATTTTGAAATTCAACTCAATGATATAGATGAAGATGATTTAATTTTTATTCCTCCAATGTTAATACAACCTATTATTGAAAATAGTATTGAACATGGTTTAACAGATATTAATAATAAAGGTAAAATTCAACTCAAATTAAGTCTATTGAAAAACACTTTAGCTTGCACTATTGAAGATAATGGAAAAGGGATACAAAACGCTAAAGACAACTCTAGGATTTCATCTACAAAATTGATAAGTAATTATTTAAAAAAGACTACGAAAAAAGAAATAATAATTAAAAACAAAACTAATGAAAATGGTGTGATTGTTAGTTTTGAAATACCATTTAAACTTACTGAAAAATGATTAGAGCTATAATAATTGATGATGAAGATCATGTACGAATAGATATCAGAAAAAGGATTCAAAATAACTTTTCAGATACATTAAACATTGTAGGTGAAGCTTCAAATATAGCATCTGCAAAACATATCATTGAAAAAGAAAAACCGAATTTACTTTTTTTAGATGTAAATTTAGGTCAAGAAACAGCTTTCGATTTACTACATCAATTAACGTATAAAAACTTCGAAATCATCTTTATCACAGGATACGACAAGCATGCAATTAAAGCCATAAAAGTTGGTGCATTAGACTATATTTTAAAACCAATTGATGATGATGAGTTAAACGAAGCTGTTCACAAAGCTGTTTCAGAAACTACAAATGAAACTTCGTTAGAAAAATCTATTGAAGTCTCTAATGAATACTTTAAAAATTTACAGGTTAATAAACGTGTTATTTTAAAAACTTCTGATAATGTGTTTGCTGTCTATGAGGATGATATTTTGTATTGTAAATCTGAAGGAAATTATACTACTTTTTATACTTCTATTTCTGAAAAAATAGTGATTACTAAATCTGCAAAAAAAGTAGCAGAAATACTATCTACTGAAAAGTTTGTTCGCTGTCATCAATCGTATATGGTGAATAAAAAACATGTTATTAAATACAGTAAAAAAGGTTTTTTAATGTTAAATAACGATATTAAAATTCCAGTTTCAACTAGAAGAAAAGAGTATACTCTTGATAAAATTTTTTAAAACACTTTTGAAAAAAACTAGAACGGTTTTTAAAAGTATAGAAACACTTTTGAAAATCATGTTTTTTCCTAACAGTAGAAATTATAACTTGAAAAGTGATTAAATAAAAAACCATACGTATGAAAATGTCAAAGTTATTGATTAGCTGTTTTCTATTCCTTTTTCTTTCTTGTGAAAGTAACACGGAAAACATAGAAACTATTGAATTAGAAAATGAAACAACAATTTTAAAAGGAAGAATAACAAACCTAGGCTCTATTGATCCACATACTGGTTTTCAAAAAAAACTTCAATGGGTATCTTATATTGCTGCTGAAGTAATTATGTCAGATTCCAGTTATCGCCAAGAAATATACAATTATTTACAAGGTCGTGAAACTGCAACTTTAGAAGAATTAATAGGACGCAATTCTACCTTAAACTTCAAAGATCAGTTTATTAGTATTCTTAGAGATTTTTTAAGTCTTTATCCTGGTAGAGATGAACCTGTTTTAGGAACACAATCTCCCCCTTTACCTATTATTACTTGTGATGAAGAGCTCGGTGAAGAATGTTTGGCTCCTATAAATGGAGATGTTACTGGTACATTAACAACAATATTTTTGACTTCCATTTTAGAGAATAATTGCATAGAATTATTTTTTCCTGATGGAATAAATCCGTTAGTAAATCAAAATTTACCGTTTTCTATAACTTCAACAGCACATCCTTTAAATTACGACGATTTTAATTACGGATTTTTGCATTCTTCTGTCAATTCAGCAACAAGTGACGATAACGGTGTTACAGAAATAAATCATGTAGATAATAATTATTTAAATACTGTAACAGATAATGTGATTGTAGCTAGACCATACACCAACAATTCAACATGTACATATCCAGAGTTTTTACTTATTAACCTTTCTGCATTTTTAAACTAAAACTTTGTTTCCCCGAAATTCAAATATGAGAAGAGCGTTGATTCGCTCTTTTTGTTTTTATAAATAATACGTTTTTGAAAAAAACAAGTGCGCTTTTGAAAACAGCATTGCTATACTTCATTCTAAAGTTAATATTTGATGTAAATAACTTTAAAAGTATAATTAGTATGAAAAAATCAATTTTAAATCTAGGAAAAAAGTTAAACAAACAACAGCAACAAGATGTTACTGGAGGAACTGTAATTCCAATCGGACTTGGAGAGGCAAAATGTCCAACTAATCCAAGATTATGTTTATGGAGAACTATGTGTGTACCATGTCACTTATAATAATTAATAACTCACTAAAAATAATTTCATGAAAAAATCAATATTAAATTTAGGAAAAGCTTTAAACAAGCAACAACAACAAGAAATTAGTGGAGGATTTGGTGCAACATGTCCACAATATTCTGCCTTACAATGTACAACTTGTGGTGGATTTTCATTACCTAACGGATGTTGTTTAGGTACAAGTGAAACTCACTGTTGTTTATCAGATATTTGCGAATAAATAAGTGTAATAAGAAAAAGGAAAACTTCTAAAAATTAATCATATGAAAAAATCAATTTTAAATCTCAAAGGCGCTAAAATCTTAAGCAAACAACAATTAAAATCTCTTAATGGAGGAGCTGATTGTTGGTACGAATGGGATTATTGTAGTAGTGGAAATTCTAACTGGGATTACTTTAATTATTGCATGCGTATGGTCGGATGCGGCGGTCAATTAGATGAAGAACAATAAAATTATAAGATATACTCTAACTTCAGAGTATATCTTTTTCAATTTATTTAACTGACAAACAATGTTTTTACGTAAATATTAACAATCTATATTTAATTCTTAATCTTAAAATTTTTAGTTTTAAGAGATCTTATCGCGAAGAATCAGACGTAAAGCTGTGAATGTCTTAAAACCATCACAGAATATTAATTTTTCAACTAAATAAAAATGAAAAAAGTATTCGAAATCGGAAAAAAATTAAGCAAGAAAAAACAATTAGAAATCTTAGGAGGATTTGGATCTGTTCCAATAGCTTCTACTTGCGATTATCATTCGTTAAGAGCTTGTCAGCGTTCTTGTACAAATCCTAACACTGTATGCGGACCTTGTCTAGACAATAATCCTATACCTGGAACTTACGAATGTAGATTTAATGGTTTCTAAAAATCATAAAACAACAAACGGTGAACTTTTTTGTTCACCGTTTTATTTTTTCTATTCTTCCCTATTTACTAATTCAATAGAAAAAGCAGGTAAACAAACCGCTAAATACTCACAAGGTTCATCAAAAGGATTCGAATATTGAACTCTTACATTTTTTTCAATTTTTATCGATTGTCCCATTTCTAAAACTATGGTTTCACCATTTACAATAAATTGTTTCTTTCCTTTTATTATATATGTATACTCCTCAAATTCTGGTGTTTGAAAAGGCTCACTCCAACCTGGAGGTGCAACCATGTGTGCAACACTTACCTTATCATTTCCATCTGTTGCCTTTCCAAAATGCTCTTCTATTAATTTACCATCTGTAGTTGGAACCACAAATGGAGACTTTTGAATTGTATATTTTTTTCCCATTAGATAAATTTTATATAACAAATTTAAAAAACGGAATATAGTTTGTGCTATATATAAGACATAAATTAATTATAACTAAACAACTGAAATAAGATGTAGTTTTGCTACATTTGTCGCGTTTTTATCAGTCAGTTTTCTGAGAAAATGACAAGTTGACATTTAACGTATATCGATGGAAGAAAAAAAATTTGATTTCAACTCATTCATAGGAATGTTATTATTAGGTGGTATCTTTTTATGGTACTTCAATACCAACAAGTCCGATGTTGAGGCTGAAAAATCTAACACTACTCAAACAGAACAAACTACTACAGTAAATCCAGTAACTAATACTGCTGATACTAAAGACCTTGTAGTTAATGATTCATTACAAAAAATTGCTTTAAAAAATCAGTTAGGAGCTTTTGCTCATAGTGCAATTAATGGAAAAGATGGTGAAACTGTAATTGAAAATGATGTAATTCAGTTAACTATTAGTAATAAAGGTGGACAAATTACAAAAGCCTTAGTAAAGAACTTTAAAACTTACGACTCTTTACCATTACACATTATTAACGATAAGAATGCGAACTTTAATATCAATTTTGGTACTACAGACAATCGCACTTTAAATACTCAAGATTTATTATTCGAGCCAAAAGAAACTAAAAATGGAGAGAATACAGTACTTTCTATGAAACTTAAGGTTTCTGACAGTCAGTTTTTAGAGTATCGTTACGAAATTAAACCAAACGATTATAGAATTGGTTTTGCTGTTCGTTCTCAAGGTTTAAGTAATGTTATTAATAGTTCTCAAGACATTAATTTAGATTGGAACTTAAAATCTTTACGTAAAGAAAAAAGTATGCGTACAGAAAATATGTACACATATTACTATTATAAAGAAGATGGTGATGTTGAATATCTTCAAATGAAAGATGATGAAGTTGGTAACGATGTAGAATGGGTAGCTTATAAGCAACATTTCTTCTCTAGTGCTTTATTAACTGATACGCCTTTTAACGATGCTAAATTAAAATCTGTTGATTATTTAGGTGAAGATCAAGATAGCGTTTACACTAAAACATTTAGCTTAAAAGCTCCATTAGCATTAAAGAATGGTGAATTAAATTATAATATGGAATGGTATTACGGACCAACAGATTATAATTTATTAAGTACTTATGAAGGAACTGATTTAAATGAAATTTCTGATTTAGGTTGGGGAATTTTCGGATTCTTAAACAGAACTATTTTCTATCCTGTATTTAATGTATTAAAAGGATTCTTAGGAAACTATGGTCTTATCATTATTTTAATGACAATTGTTGTTAGAATCATTTTATCTCCAGTATTATATAAGTCTTACTTATCTAGTGCTAAAATGAAAGTTATTCGTCCAGAAATGGAAGAAATCAACAAAAAATATCCTGGTTCTGAAAACGCAATGAAGCGTCAACAAGAAACTATGGCTGTACAACGTAAAGCTGGTGTAAGTATGATGTCTGGTTGTATTCCAGCACTATTACAAATGCCTGTATTCTTTGCTTTATTTAAGTTTTTCCCAACGAATATAGATTTCCGTCAGAAGGCTTTCTTATGGGCAAACGATTTATCTTCTTATGATATCGTAGCTAAACTTCCGTTTAAAATTCCATTTTACGGAGACCACATTAGTTTGTTCCCAATTTTAGCTTCTATTGCTATTTTCTTCTACATGAAAATGAACCAAAGTCAGCAATCTGCTATGCAAGCACCACCTCAAGAAGGTATGCCAGACATGAGTAAAATGATGAAGTACATGATCTACTTCTCTCCTATCATGATGTTATTCTTCTTTAATAACTATGCAAGTGGATTAAGTTTATATTACTTTGTTTCTAACTTATTAACGATTGCTATTATGTTCGTAATTAAGAACTATGTAATCGATGAGAAGAAGATTCATGCACAAATTGAAGAAAATAAAAAGAAACCAGTTAAAAAGAGCAAGTTTAGAGAGCGTTTAGATGCTGCAATGAAACAAGCTCAAGAACAACAAGAAGCACAACGTAGAGCTTCTCAAAAGAAGAAATAAACTAGAAGTTTATATATACAGAAAAAGCCACATCTTAGATGTGGCTTTTTTATTTTAGATTATAGTTTTTAAAACTAACTATTGCTTTTTTGGAACTTAAGTTTTTCTGATCTTCCTTTTTTGAAAATCTTATTACTTGCATGTTTTCCTTTACGTAAAGCTTTTTGCTCTTCAAATGGTAAATGAATTATTTCTTGACATTCAGGTGAACAAGTATTCTCCATTTTCTCTGCACACTCATCACATTGAATAAATAATAAATGGCAACCTTCATTAGCACAATTGGTATGTGTATCACAAGGTTTACCACATTGATGACAATTAGAAATTACATCATCAGAAATACGTTCAGCTCTTCTGTGATCAAATACAAAGTTCTTTCCTAAAAACTTATTTTCTAATCCTTCAGACTTTACTTGTCTTGTATATTCAATAATTCCTCCTTCTAATTGGAAAACATTTTTAAAACCTTTATGCTTGTAATATGCTGAGGCTTTTTCACAACGAATACCTCCAGTACAATACATTAATAAGTTTTTATCTTCCTTATGTTCTTTTAAATCTTCTTCAATAATATCTAAAGAATCTCTAAATGTATCTACATCTGGTGTAACCGCACCTTTAAAATGTCCTATTTCACTCTCATAATGATTACGCATATCTACGCAAACAGTATTAGGATCTTCTAACATTTTATTAAACTCATCAGCAGATAAATGCACTCCTTTATTCGTCACATCAAATGTGTTATCACTTAAACCATCAGCAACGATTTTCTTTCTAACTTTTACTTTAAGTTTTAAGAAAGATTTATTGTCTTGCTCTACGGCAACATTAAGTCTAATATCTTTTAGGAAAGAAATACTATCTAATTGTTCTTTTAAAGCTAAAAAGTTTTCTGCTGGAACAGAAATTTGTGCATTAATACCTTCGTAAGAAACATAAGTTCTACCAAGAACATCTAATGCATTCCATTCAATAAATAATTTATCTCTAAATATTTGTGGATTTTCTATCTTAAAGTATTGATAGAAAGAAATAGTAATACGGTCTTTTCCCGCTTCGTCAATTAATTTAGCGCGTTCTTCAGCGCTTAACTTGTTGTACAGTTGCATGCTATACCTTTTTAAGTTAAACAATATTTTAGGCTGCAAATGTACAGAATTTTAGTTTTTATTTGCAAGACATCATTTTGTTTAAATTTAAACAATCTGTGAATTTTCTACACTTAAAGTATTGTTTTAAAACTTTTTTTATTGAAATTTGTAGTAAGAAATTAAAAATCAAAGTATAAAAAATATATTTCATCATGAGAGTAGCTGTAGTCGGTGCAACAGGAATGGTAGGTAATGTAATGTTACAAATTTTAGAAGAAAGAAACTTTAATATTAGCGAGTTATATTTAGTTGCTTCAGAACGTTCTGTAGGAAAGGAAATGACTTTTAAAGGAAATACCTATAACGTAATTGGATTACAAGATGCAGTGAATTTAAAACCAGATATTGCTTTATTTTCTGCTGGTGGAAGCACTTCTTTAGAGTGGGCTCCTAAATTTGCTGAAGTAGGTACAACTGTAATTGATAATTCTTCTGCTTGGAGAATGGATCCTACTAAAAAGTTAGTAGTACCGGAAATTAACGCTAATGAATTAACTGAAAGCGATAAAATTATTGCTAATCCAAACTGTTCTACAATTCAAATGGTAATGGCTTTAGCTCCTTTACATGCGAAATATGATATGAAAAGATTAGTAATTTCTACATATCAATCTATTACAGGAACTGGTGTAAAAGCGGTACAACAATTAGAGAATGAAGTGAATGGTGTTGAAGGAGAAAGTGCTTATCCTCACCCAATTCATAAAAATGCTTTACCACATTGCGATGTTTTTGAAGAAGCTGGTTACACTAAAGAAGAATTAAAGTTAACTAGAGAGACTCATAAAATATTAAATGATGCTAGTATTGGAATTACGGCAACTGCTGTTAGAATTCCTGTTGTTGGTGGTCATTCAGAATCTGTAAATATTGAATTTGAAAATGATTTTGAACTTAATGAAGTTAGACAAATTTTATCTGAAACACCAGGAGTAATTGTTCAAGACAATATTGAAAATAATGAGTATCCAATGCCTTTAAACGCACATGGTAAAGACGAAGTATTTGTTGGGCGTATTCGTAGAGATTTATCACAAGCTAACACTTTAAATCTTTGGATAGTTTCTGATAATTTAAGAAAAGGAGCGGCAACTAACGCTGTTCAAATTGCAGAATATTTAGTGAGTAAAAACTTAATTAAAAATCCTGTTACTGCATAATTTCAGTACAAATATAAATAGTATTAAAATCCTACTTTCACCAGTAGGATTTTTTATTTTTGAACTATGAATGATATTAAAGAAATAGTTGATAATACTATCGCACACGTTAAAGATGTTTTACAAGGTGCAGAAGGCGGACATGATTTTTTCCATATTGAACGCGTATATAAAAATGCTATGAAAATAGCTACTAAAGAAGAGAAAGGGAATCTACTTGTTGTTGCTTTAGGTGCTTTATTACATGATATTGCAGATAGTAAATTTCATAACGGAGATGAAACTATTGGTCCTAAGAAAGCAAAAGTTTTTTTAGAAGATCAAAAAGTTGATAACGAAACAATTACTCATGTGATAAAAATTATTGAAAATATATCATTTAAAGGTGGAAATTTCGAACAAGCATTTAAGTCAATTGAATTAGATATTGTTCAAGATGCAGATCGTTTAGATGCTATAGGCGCTATAGGAATAGCTAGATGTTTTAATTATGGTGGATTTAAAAATAGAGCTTTATACGACCCAGAAATAAAGCCAAATTTAAATATGTCTAAAGAAGAGTATAAAAAATCTACAGCTCCAACTATAAATCATTTTTATGAGAAACTTTTACTTTTGAAAGACAAAATGAATACAAATTCTGGAAAACTTATGGCAGAACAACGTCATGAATATATGGAGAGCTTTCTACAGCAATTCTATAACGAATGGAATGCAGAGATATAATACAAAGTTTTTCTAAAATTTGATTACTAGAGAGCTTAATTTTATAGTAAACATTTAGCAATAATTGAGCGCAACTCTTCATTTACAAGTTCAATTGTTTCTAATTCTATTTCTGAAATCCATATGATTTCACGGGTGTTTTTAGGTTTAATATAATTAAACTCTCCACTAAAAGTAATTGAGTAATAAGAAACTTTTTTTTTAATAGTTTTATTTTCTGATATAAAAGAGTAAGCAATCTCTCCTACTTTGTCTCCTAATACTAAGTCATTAATAATACCTACTTCTTCTTTACATTCTCGGATTGCTGCCTGTGATTCACTTTCACCTTGTTCGATATGTCCTTTAGGTAATTCAAATCCATTCTTTCTTACACGAATAAGTAAAACCTCTTCATTTTTATTATCTACTTTACGGAAGATCACTCCTCCAGAAGAGTATTCTTTAACTATTTTCATTATCTTTTTTTAAGTTTATATAATGCTAAATCATTTTTAAATTTAATTCAAATAAAAAAAGCTCAACGTAACGTTGAGCTTTTTTTATTTATGTTCTTATGAAACTATGCTTCGAATGGAAGAATAGAAACATATGATCTGTTGTCTCTTTTCTTTTGGAATTTAACAACACCATCAACTTTAGCGTGTAAAGTATGATCTTTCCCCATGTAAACATTTTCACCTGGGTAATGTTGAGTTCCTCTTTGACGAACAATAATGTTACCTGCGATAGCAGCTTGTCCTCCAAATATTTTTACTCCTAAACGTTTCGATTCCGATTCACGACCGTTCTTCGAACTACCGACACCTTTCTTATGAGCCATCTTTCTAAGTTTTTTAAATTAATTATTATTAACTTAAAGCTTCAATTAATTCAGCTTTCTTTAAAGAAGTATATCCAGTAATACCTCTTTCTTTAGCAAGAGCTTTTAACTCTGCAACTGTCATAGAACTTAGTTCTTTGTTGTCTGCATTTGCTTCTTTAGCTGGTGCTTCCTTAGCCTCTACTTTTGGTTCAGCTTTAGCTTTCTTAGTTGCTTTAACTCCTGAAGCAGCAATACTTTCGATTTGTATTTCACTTAAGTACTGACGGTGACCATTTTTCTTCTTGTAACCTTTTCTTCTTTTCTTTTTGAAAACGATTACTTTGTCTCCTTTTAAGTGTCCTAAAATCTTTGCAGTTACACCTGCACCTTCTATAGCTGGGGCGCCAATAGTTACGTTTCCATTGTCATCGATTAACATTACCTTATCGAAAGTTACTGTAGAACCTTCTGTTTCTGGTAAACGGTGAACGTAAACTTTTTGGTCTTTTGCTACTTTAAACTGCTGCCCTGCTATCTCTACGATTGCGTACATACGAATTTGTTTTGCGTTTATTTTTAATTAATTAACACATTTCTTCGCGAAATGCGGGTGCAAATATACATTTTTAATTCTGTATTACAATGCATTATATTAATAAAAATCACAAATAATAACTATACCTATAATAGTCCGTATCTTTACCAAAATCTAAAATACAATAAAAATTAAATTATTTTAAAAAACAGTGTAACATTTTGATTTATGCGACGTCAAACTCCCAAATCACTGAAAAAAACAAATTTTAACTAATGAAAAAAACAATATTAACTCTAGCTACTGTGGCTGCTATTTTCTCAGCTAAAGCACAGAAAGTAGAATTTGAAGAGTACGATTTAAACAACGGTATGCATGTTATTTTGCATAAAGATAACTCTGCTCCTGTTGTTATAACTTCAGTCATGTATCATGTTGGGGCTAAAGATGAGCAACCAGACAGAACAGGTATGGCCCACTTCTTTGAACATTTATTATTTGAAGGAACTAAGAATATTAAGAAAGGAGAATGGTTCAAAATTGTTTCTGGTAATGGAGGTAGAAATAATGCAAACACAACTGATGATAGAACATATTATTATGAAATCTTTCCTTCTAACAATTTAGAATTAGGGTTATGGATGGAATCTGAGCGTTTATTACATCCTATTATCAAACAAGATGGTGTTGATACACAAAATGAAGTTGTTAAAGAAGAGAAAAGACAAAGAGTAGATAACAGACCATATTCTCGTTTTCAAGAAAACGTAAAAAAGCATATGTTCAAAAAGCATCCTTATAAAGGAACTACTATTGGTAAAATGGAGCATTTAGATGCTGCTACTTTAGAAGAATTTTTAGCTTTCAATAAAAAGTTTTATGTACCAAACAACGCTACTTTAGTTGTTGCTGGTGACATAGATGTAAGAGAAGCTAAAAAATTAATCAAAGAATATTTTGGAAGAATTCCAAGAGGAAAAGATATTGAAAGAAATTTTCCTAAAGAAGATCCTATTACGGAAACAATTCAAGCAAAAGCTTACGACCCTAACATTCAAATTCCAGCTATTGCCTTAGCATATAGAACTCCTTCTATGAAAACTAAAGATGCTAGAATTTTAGATATGATTTCTTCATACTTAAGTGTTGGTAAAAGTTCTGTACTATATAAAAAATTAGTTGATAGTAAAAAAGTGGCTCTTCAAGCTGGTGCTTTTAGTAACAGTCAAGAAGACTATGGTACTTACATTGTATATGCTTTACCTTTAGGAAAGGTATCTCTTGGCGATTTAACAAAAGAAATTGATGAAGAAATTGTAAAACTTCAAAATGAATTAATTTCAGAAAAAGACTATCAAAAATTACAAAATCAGTTTGAAAATAGATTTGTAAGTTCAAACTCTAGTGTTGAAGGAATAGCTGGTTCTTTAGCTACATACAACATGTTATATGGAGATACTAATTTAATAAATACTGAAATTGATATTTACAGATCAATTACAAGAGAAGATATTAGAAATATTGCTAAAAAATATTTGAATCCTAATCAAAGATTAGTGATGGAATATTTACCAGAAAACAAGAAATAATTTCAATATCAAAAAGAACGAAACAATATCATGAAAACAAAAATATTATCATTCGTAGCTATTTTAGCAATTGCTTTTGCTACAAATGCACAAAGAGATTTAAACAAGCAACCTAAAACAGGTCCTGCTCCTAAAGTTAAATTAGGTAAACCTATTAAATTTTCATTAGCAAACGGTTTAAAGGTTATTATGGTTGAAAATCATAAGTTACCTAGAGTATCAGCTAGTTTAACAATTGATAACAAACCATATTTTGAAGGTAATAAAGCTGGAGTTTCTGGTTTAATGGGTGGTTTATTAGGAAATGGTACTACAAATATTTCTAAAGATGAATTCAATGAGAAAGTTGATTACTTAGGAGCCAATGTAGGATTTTCAAGTAATGGTGCTTTTGCTGCTTCATTAAAAAAATATTTTCCTGAAATTTTAGGTTTAATGGCAGATGGAGTTAAAAATTCTGTTTTTTCTAAAGATGAATTCGATAAACAAGTAGAAAGAACTTTAGAAAATTTAAAGAATAATGAAAAAAATGTTCCTTCCATAGCAAGACGTGTTCAAGATTATTTAACTTATGGTAAAAATCACCCTTTTGGAGAGTACACTACTCCAAAATCTATCAAGAATATTACTTTAGAGGATATTAAAAATAACTATAACACCTACTACAGACCGAATAATGCGTATTTAGTTATTGTTGGAGATTTTAATCCGAAGAAAACTAAAAAGCTAATTAAAAAGTTATTTAGCGATTGGAAAAAAGGAACAATTCCTGCTTACACAATTCCTAAGACTTCAAATCCTGCTACTACAGAAATTAACTTTATTGACATGCCAAATGCAGTACAATCTGAAATTGCTGTAATTAATAATGTTGATTTAACTTTAGGTGATAAAGATTATTATGCTGGTTTATTAGCAAACAACATTTTAGGTGGTGGTGGAACTGCACGTTTATTTATGAATTTACGTGAAGATAAAGGTTACACTTATGGTTCATATTCTGGCTTAAGACAAGATAAATACGCTGGTACTTTTAGAGCTACTGCTAGTGTTCGTAATATGGTAACTGATAGCGCTGTTGTTGAATTACAAAAGGAAATTAAGAAAATTCGTTTCGAGAAAGTTACAGCAGAAGAATTAAAAAATGCAAAAGCTAAATATGTTGGTGATTTTGTAATGGATGTACAAAAACCTAACACTGTTGCTCTCTACGCATTAAATATTGCACGTTACAATTTACCAGAAGACTTCTATGAAAACTATTTAAGCTACATTAATAATGTAACATTAGAAGATGTTCAAAATGCTGCTAAAAAGTATTTCAAGGGAGATAATGCTAGAATTTTTATTACAGGTAAAGGTTCTGATGTTTTAGGAAACCTTGAAAAAACGACTAAATACCCTATTAAGTATTTTGACAAAAACGGTAATACTACTTCTAAACCAAAAATGGGTAAAAAGATTCCAGTTGGAGTTACTAAGGAAACAGTATTAAATAAATATTTTGATGCAATTGGTGGAAAAGACAAAGTTAAAGGTCTTAACACTACATTATTAGAATATGAAGCTGATTTAGGAAACGGAAAAGTTACTACTACAGAAAAAAGAAATGCTACTCATTTTGGAACTAAAACAACTATGAATGGTTCACCTGTAGCTAATGTAGTTGTGAGTAAAGACGCTCTTAAAATGAACGGACAAACTTTGCCAGTTCCTGGGATGAGTGAAGAAATGAGTGTTGTTTTAGGTGCTTTACCTGAAATTGGATTACTAAACAACTCTGAAGTAGAGTTAACTGGAATAGAAAATGTAGACGGAAAAGAAGCTTATGTATTATCTAAGAAAGGAAAAATAGTTTCTTATACATTCTATTTTGACACTAAAACAGGTTTAAAGATTAAAGAATTACAAAATGTAGCTTTTGGTGGAAGAAACCAAAAACAAGAAGCTACTTTTAGTGATTATAAAGATTTTAATGGAGTGAAGTTTGCTACTAAAAAAATAGGATCTTTTGGACCTCAAAAAGCTACTTTTACATTAAAGAATGCTAAAGTAAATGAAGGTGTTTCTGACGCTGATTTCAAATAAGAAATCTCTTACTTATATAAAATTAAAAGAGCTAGTATTAAACTAGCTCTTTTTTTATTTCTTTCTATTTACTAAATACACTCCAAAGAGAATTATCATTCCGGCTAATAATTGAATTACACTTAATTGTTCTCCGTCTACTATTCCCCATAAAACGGCAACTATAGGAATTAAATATGTTACAGAAGTCGAAAATACAGGAGAAGAAATATGAATTAGTTTATTAAACATAACCTTAGCTATTCCTGTTCCTACTATTGCTAAAATTCCAATATAAAACAACCCTTGATTTACATCTTCAGTAAATTCTAATGTTGTAAAAAAGCCCGTAGAAAACAGTACAATTAAAGTTGGAATAACTATTAATATAAAATTCCCTGTAGTTATAGCTAACGGATCTAACTCTTGTAAATACTTTTTTATGATGTTTACATTACATGCATACCCGATAGAAGATAAAATTGGTAATAATGCGAACCAATAATTTTGATTCGGATTTAAATCAGCTCCTTTTAAAATCAGTATACAAGTTCCTACTAAACCGACTAAAATTCCAATAAGTTGATTCTTTTGAAATGCTACGCCAAAAATCAAAGAACCGATTAGTAATGTATTAAATGGAGTTAGAGAGTTTAAAATTGAAGCAATAGAACTATCTATACCAGAAATCGCATAAGCATACATAAATGAAGGAAAAAAAGTAGCTAACAGCGCACTTAGTAAAACGTACTTCCACTGCTCTTTTTTAATTTTCTTTAAACTTTTATGGCCTATTATCAATAAGAAAATAGTTGCTATAATTATTCGTAAAGCTCCTACTTGAATTGGAGTTAATCCGATTAATGCCTTTTTCATTAAAATAAAAGAACTTCCCCACACTAAAGCTAGAAAGATCAAATAAAACCATTTTTGTTGAATTTTACCCATCGATACAATTTGAATTACAAAAATCGCTTATTCTAAGCATTTGATAATCTTTTTTAATAAATTTGTACAATAATTTAATAGATGTTTAATATGAAAATTTCAAATATAGTATTTGCTTTATTTCTTATGAGCTTTGTAGCTATTGGTTGTAAATCAGAAGCAAAAAAAGAAGAAACTAAAGAAGTACCAACAGTTGCAGTTGCTAATGCACAAACATTGGCTTTAAATGTATCTGGAATGTCATGTGAAATTGGTTGTGCTAAAACTATCGAATCTAAATTAGCTAAAAAAGCAGGTGTTTTAGAAGCTAAAGTAGTTTTTAATGATAGTATTGCTACCATTAAATATGACGGCGATAAATTACAGAAAACAGATTTAATTTCTTTTGTTGAAAGTATTGGAGACGGAGAAACTTATAAAGCTTCTGAATCGACAAAATAAAGAAGAAAAAATTTAATTCTTCTATCAAGAAACTGATAAAAAAGGTCTAGGAGTTTGTTTAACTTTTAGACCTTTTTTCTTTAACAGAGTTTTAACAAAGAGTATTTAAACCATTATAGAACTTCGCTGTCTAAATAGAATTATCTATTAACCGATATTAAATGAAAAAAATTACAATACTTTTTGTACTGATTGGGTTATCAGCTTTTTCACAAAAAAACTCAAAAGTTACAATCTCAGGTAAAATATTAGAAGCGAATTCTAATCTGCCTTTAGAATATGCCACTTTAATTCTTACAAGCGTAAAAACAAATAAAGTAACTGGTGGTGTTACAGATATTAATGGTAAATTCTCTATCGATGTTCCGAAAGGTCCATATAAGATGAAAGTTGAATTTATCGGATTCAAAACAAAACAACTTCCGCAAAAAACATTAACAGCCAATACTAGTTTAGGAACTATTTTCTTAAAGGAAGACGCAGAAACTTTAGATGAAGTAGAAATTATAGCAGAAAAATCTACAGTAGAAATTCGCTTAGATAAAAAAATCTACAATGTTGGTAAAGACATGACTATTAAAGGAGGAAATGCTTCTGACGTTCTAGATAACGTTCCTTCGGTTAATGTTGATGCTGAAGGTGCTGTAAGTTTACGTGGAAACGAAAATGTAAGAATTTTAATCGATGGTAAACCTTCTGCTTTAGTTGGTTTAAACGGAACTGATGCTTTAAGAAATTTACCTGCAGATGCGATTGAAAAAGTTGAAGTTATTACTTCTCCTTCTGCTAGATATGATGCTGAAGGAACTGCTGGTATTTTAAATATTATTCTTAGAAAAGGAAAAGTTACCGGGTTTAATGGTGCTTTAAATTTATCAGTTGGTAATCCTGATTTATTCCAAACTTCTGGAAGCTTAAATTATAGGACTAAAAAGCTTAACATATTTACAAACCTAGGTTTTTCTCATAGAAACGGACCTGGAAATTCATTTAGTGATTTTACAAATCTTGAAAACGGTGTTATCACAGATTTTAGAACTGAAGACAGAACTTTTCAAAGAAAAAACAATAACTATAATGGTTCTATTGGTTTAGAGTATTATTTAAATAAAAATAGCTCTATAACTGGTACTTTTTTCTATAGAGATAATAATGGTGACGATATAGCAACAAATGTAACGGATTTTTTAGATATTAATAGAGTTCGTATTGATCAAATTACTAGGATTGAAAATGAAAGTGAAGATGGAATTAACAAACAGTTTTCTTTGAATTACTCGAACAATCTTGATGATAAAGGTCAAAAATTAACTATTGATTTCCAACATAGTGATAACAACGAAGATGAGTTTTCTAGTATAACAGATAACAACACGTTATCAGAATTGAATAGCCAATTTACTAGTTCAACAAACACTTTATTTCAAGCAGATTATGTGTTACCTATCGGAGAGAAACATCAATTAGAATTAGGACATAAATCTGAATTCCAAGATTTAAACTCCGATTTTAGAGTTAGAGATGCAAACGGACTTCCGTTAGATCCTGATCCTTCTAATAACATTAATTTCAAGCAAAATATTTATGCACATTATGCGCAATTCGGAAGTAAATTCGATAAATTCTCTTATTTATTAGGTTTAAGAGTTGAAACTACTGAAATTGATTTATTATTAATTAATACTAATGAAGAATCTGAGAAAAACTTCACGCAGGTATTTCCAACAGTTAATTTAGGATATGAATTAAATGAAACAGATAATCTTACTTTAGGATATAGTAGACGTTTACGTAGACCACGTTTTTGGTTTTTAAATCCGTTTGAAACTAGAAGTTCTGCAACTGCAGTTTTTAAAGGAAATCCTGATTTAACTCCAACATTTACGAATTCATACGATTTAGGATATACAACTCGATTAGGTAAATTAACTTTAAATTCTTCTGTTTACTATCAACGTTCAACAGATTTAATTCAGCGAGTTTCTATTATTGAAGAAAGAGAAATTAACGGACAACCGACAAATGTTTTTGTTCGTCAACCTTTCAATTTAAATAATGAAGATCGATATGGTTTTGAATTAACAACAAACTATAATCCTTTTAAATGGATGCGTTTGTCAAGTACGTTTAACTACTTCAAATTTAAAACTAATGAATTCACATTTACATCTACAGCAACAGATGGAACAGATGTAACAACACTTTTACCAGAAGTTAACAACGATAGTTGGTTTGTAAGATTTAATTCTAGAATTACTTTACCAGCTAAAGTACAGTGGCAAACAAGAGTTCGTTATCGTGGACCGCAAGAAAATGCTCAAGGAACACGTGATGGTGTTTTCGTAGCTAATTTAGCTTTCAGTAAAGATTTATTTAAAGAAAAAGCTACTTTAGTTTTAAACGTTAACGATTTACTTAACGATCGTGTTCGTAGAAGTCAGACATTTAATCCAAGTCAAGAGAATCCTTCTACTATTGCAGATCAAGAATTTCAATGGAGAGAACGTCAAATTACATTGAGTTTTACATATAGATTCAATCAGAAAAAGAAAAGAGAGCGTCCGCAAAGAGAATATGATGGCGGCGGTGGAGAAGCTTTTTAACTTTCTGTAAAAATAAAAACAGCATACTTTACATCAGTATGCTGTTTTTGTTTAAATATATTCGATTTACTATTTAATCTCTTTGGTTTTCATTGGATAATTAATAAGGTCTGTTTCTATTTTATTATATAATGTTGCCCAATCTATAAAAGCTTTTTCTGAAGTATTATTAGCTATCAAAATAAGTCCGTATTTAGTATCAGGACAAATTAAAATTACACTTTGCACTCCATTAGAAGTTCCTGTTTTTTTATAATAGAAACCTTCTTTTTCAGCAAAATCAACATCCCATAAATATCCTGTTTTATCTCCTTCTCTATCTACATATAATTGTTTAGTAGATTCCTTAATCAGAGGATTATCACTTTCTAGTTGAAACTTCATAAACTTAATTAAATCTGGAAGCGTAGCAACCATTCCTCCTCCTCCACCAAGTAAGATGTTTTTGGCTTTAGGAGCTAGTTTTCCATTTTCATCATATCCATCAACAAGATATTTACTCGCTAATTTATTTCCTTCTAAATAGGCACTTTTCATATCCAATTCACTAAGAAAACTATCTAAAATAATCTCGTATGATTCTTGATACACTTGTTCTAAAATATATGCTAGTATTTCTGGTCCTACAGAATTATATGTGTAATAGGTCCCTGGTTTTTTATCTAACTCAACATTTTTAAGTTCTTCTAAAAAATCTTCAAGAGAATAATCTATTGGTTTTGTTTCATAAACTCCTTTAGAAACGTTTTCCCATATTTTATCGAGCTTTGGTGGTCTTCTATCTTTAAAACCTAATGTATGAGTTAATAAATCTTTTATAGTAATTGGAGTTCCCTGAAATTCTAAATTAGAATAATCACCTTTTAAATATAACCTTATATCGTCTTCTAGTTTAATTTTGTTCTCTAATACAGCTTTTGCCACTAAAGAACCCGTAAAAACTTTTGTTATTGATGCAATTTCAAAATGTGTACTATCGGTGAGATTTGTTTTTTTACCATAATAATTATGATAAACTTTTCCTTCTTTATAAATAGCAAGACTTATTGTATTAATGTTGCCCTGTTCTAAAGTCTCATTAGCATAGTTATCGATAGAAGTAATTAATTTTTCAAAACCTTTATCTTGTTTAAGATCATGTTCTTCTTCTTTTTTATCTACTTGTTTGCACCCCAGTAAAAGAATAGCAAAAAGAAAAGCAATTATATTTTTCATACAGAAATATTTAGTTGGATAATTTATGATATAAGTATACTAAATATTTAACTATTTGGAAATTAAACTTGTGTTTCAATTACAAAAAAACAGCTTACTCTGTAAGAATAAGCTGTCGTTACAAATTTAAGAACTAGTCATTATATTCAAAAGTAAAGGACTCAAATGTATAATTCTCACTAGTATCTTTAGCTACAATCTCTACAGTATAAACACCTGGTTCAGTTGTTTCAAATCCTTCATAAATTCTTAAAATATGAGCACTTTCATTACTTCTTTTTACTGATTTTTCAATAATTACATTATCATCTTCATCTTTAATTTTCAAGCTTAACGATTCTATTTCTGTTTCATCAGCTGCTTCTGCCTGAATATTTACTCTGTAAGGAACATTACTATTTCCTATATCAGTAGAATAATTAAAAATTAATGTAGGACTTTGTATAAATAATTTGGGTGAAGTATCATCAATAATTTCTTTATTATCGGAACAAGACATGAAGAAAAGTAAAGAACAAATAGATACAGTTTGAATAAAGTTTTTCATAGGAATAGTGTTAATTATTTTTATTTGAATTGATGACCAATAGCCATCAAAACACATTCCAAACTACTATATATAAGATTCGTTTTTTGTTAAAATTTAAAGCATAAAAAAAGAGTTTACAAATTGTAAACTCTTTTAAATCTATATTTTCAATAGAACTACTTTCCTTCAGCAGCTCTTTTAGCTTCTTTCTTTAATTTTAAATTTTCCCAGATAGTTCCACCAATCCAGTAAGGAACTACAAACGTTAGTAAAAAAATTAACAACCAAAAACCAGTTGTAAAAATAAACATGAATAATACTAATCCTGAAAATTGTGAAAAATCTAACATCTGTTCTTATTGTAAATTATCTGATTGCAAAAATAACACTTATTTTTATTATTCAAATACGATTTTTAAAAATATTTCATTATAGTTTTTAATCTAACTTTTCTTTGAGTTTTATTAACTTTGAAAACTCTTAAATACTAAATAAATAACAATGGAATATAGAATTGAAAAGGACACCATGGGTGAAGTTAAAGTGCCTGCTGATAAATATTGGGGAGCTCAAACTGAACGTTCTAGAAACAATTTTAAAATTGGTCCGGCTGCAACAATGCCACTAGAAGTAGTTTACGGTTTTGCTTACTTAAAAAAGGCAGCTGCTTATACAAACTGTGAATTAGGTGTTTTAGCTGAAGAAAAGCGTGATTTAATTGCACAAGTTTGTGATGAAATTTTAGCTGGAAAACACGATGATCAATTCCCATTGGTAGTTTGGCAAACAGGTTCTGGTACGCAAAGTAACATGAATGTAAATGAAGTAGTTGCTAACAGAGCTCACGAAATTGCTGGTAAGAAAATTGGTGAAGGTGAAAAAACAATTCAGCCAAACGATGATGTAAATAAATCTCAATCTTCAAACGATACATTCCCAACAGGAATGCATATCGCAGCTTACAAAAAGATCGTAGAAGTTACAATTCCTGGAGTTGAGCAATTACGTGATACTTTACAAGCAAAATCTGAAGCTTTTGCTAATGTTGTAAAAATTGGACGTACACATTTAATGGATGCTACTCCCCTAACTTTAGGTCAGGAATTTTCTGGGTATGTGGCACAATTAAACTTTGGTATTAAAGCATTAAAGAATTCTTTAGCACACTTAAGTCAATTAGCTTTAGGAGGAACTGCTGTAGGAACAGGTTTAAATACTCCTGCTGGTTACGATGTTTTAGTCGCAAAATATATTGCTGATTTTACAGGTTTACCTTTTGTAACTGCTGAAAATAAATTTGAAGCTTTAGCTGCACACGATGCTCTAGTTGAAACTCACGGTGCATTAAAGCAATTAGCTGTTTCATTAAATAAAATCGCTAACGATATTCGTTTAATGGCTTCTGGACCTCGTTCAGGAATTGGTGAATTAATTATTCCTGCAAACGAACCAGGATCTTCTATTATGCCAGGAAAAGTAAATCCTACACAAGCGGAAGCTATAACTATGGTTTGTGCGCAAGTTATGGGTAATGATGTTGCTGTTACTGTTGGAGGAACTCAAGGACATTACGAATTAAACGTGTTTAAACCAATGATGGCGGCTAACGTATTACAATCTGCTCAATTAATCGGAGATGCTTGTGTATCTTTTGATGTAAATTGTGCAGCTGGAATTGAGCCTAACCACGGGAGAATTACTGAATTAGTAAACAACTCTTTAATGTTAGTTACCGCTTTAAATACTAAGATTGGATATTATAAAGCTGCTGAAATTGCAAATACTGCTCATGCTAATGGAACTACTTTAAAAGAAGAAGCGATTAACTTAGGTTATGTAACTGCGGAAGAATATGACGAATGGGTTAAACCAGAAGATATGACTGGAAGTTTAAAATAATTTAAACTCCAACCACAATAAAAATAAAACCACAACAATTTGTTGTGGTTTTATTTTTACTTTCATCTTTCTATTTTTTAAGCTTTTAAACAATAACGTCGTTCTTATTTCAAAAAAATTAAATAGTTGGCACGCTGTTTGAAAAAAGCTTAATAATTACTTAAAAACAGAACTTATGAAATTTAGAACACTACTATTTCTCGCTCTATGCATTTCTTTCTCTGCTTTTGCGCAAAAGAAAACAGAATATGCAACTTTTAAAAAGGAATTAAAACAAAAAAAATATACTCCAGAAGTAATTTTAGAGAAAGCTTTAAATTACTCTTCTAGTCATGATATTTATGTTTCAGAACTTATTGATGCTTGTCGTTTTTTCTCTAGTGATAGAAGAAAATACAGAATTTGTGTTAACGCATATCCAAGAATAATTGATAAAAGAAATTTCTTTCAAGTTTATGATCTATTCAGAAGTTTTTCTTTTGCAATGCAACTGTATCATAATACACAAGCAAATCAAAATGAAGTTTCTCAGATAGATTATCCTAATGCAGAGTATTACAGAGGTCCAACAACTAATAGCTGTAATCAACCGATGCCTGAATATCAATTCAGAAACATTTACAGTCAAATAGGAAATAGAAGAAACTATGGAAATCGTTATATAAGAGAAATTATTTCTAATAATTGTTTAAGTACAAGACAAATCATGAAATTAACTGAGAAGTTACAAAGTAATAGAGATCGTTTTGATCTATTAAAATTTGCTTTTCAATTTTCTTACGATCTTGAAAACTTTTACTATACAGAACAATTAATTCGTGATAACTATTTAAAACAACAATTAAATAGATTTATAGATCAAGAAATTACACAATTAAACAATCATGTAGGATTTGATGATTGCAGACCTTTATCTCAAAGCGAATATGATTACGTTTTAAAATCAATCAAAGACGAAAGATTTACAAAAGAGCGTTTAAAACTAGCAAAACAACATATAGAACGTAATTGTTTTTCTATTGAAAGAATTAGAGCTATTGTTAAAGAATTTAGCTTTGATAAGGATAAACTAAATATCTTAAAATTAAGTTATCAATCCTGTCCAGATAAAGATCAATTTTACAGATTAAAAGAAACATTGAGTTTCTCTAGATATAAAAGAGAATTTGATCAATTTTTATTGAATCGCTAATATTCTAAAGTTTTACTTTTTTATAAATAAACCACAACAAAATGTTGTGGTTTTCTTTTTATATAAGATCTAATTTTTTATTTACCACAACGTTTTTTATCTAAAACACTATCATTTTTCAATTAAGAAAAACACAATCAAAACACTTATTTTCAAGTTTTAAACCTAAAAATATAAATTATTCAGTTCAAAATTTAAAATAAAATGATTTATGAGGTTGGGTAAAACTGTAGACTTAACGTATTACAAGAAATTACATATAAAAACTAACAATTTAATTTAAGTGTATGAAAAAATTTCTTATCCCTTTGCTAATATATTCTATTGCGTTTACGTCTTGTTCTAATGATGATGAAAATGAATATATTGATATTGTTACTGATAATCCAACGGATGCTATAATTATTGAATCAAATATTTTAAATCTACCTGGGATACCTTTTAATTATGCCAATATTGAATTGCCTAACTCTTTCTTAAATAATGGAGTTTTAAATGAAGATAATACACCAAATAACAATCCAATTACAGATCATGGTGCTACTTTAGGTAGAGTTTTATTTTATGATACTAACCTATCTAAAAACAATACGATTTCATGTGCTTCGTGTCATAAACAATCAAACGGATTCTCAGATCCAAGTCGATTTAGTACTGGTTTTGAAGGTGGTTTAACTGCTAGAAATTCAATGGGATTAGCTAATGCACGATTTTATGAAAATGGTCGTTTTTTCTGGGATGAAAGAGCCGAAAGTTTAGAAGAACAAACTTTAATGCCTGTGCAAGATTTAGTAGAAATGGGGTTAACACTTACTGAATTAGAAGATAAAATTTCACAAGAAGATCATTATACTTCATTATTTATAAATGCTTTTGGTGATCCTACCATAACTAGTGAAAGAGTTGCCTTAGCGCTATCACAATTTATTCGCTCTATGGTTTCTTATGAATCTAAATTTGATGAAGGTTTAGCACAGGTAAACAACATCGAAAATGATTTCCCAAATTTTACAGCATCAGAAAACAGAGGAAAAGCTCTTTTTATTAGTAATCGAACACGTTGTTTTGAGTGTCATAATACGAATGTATTTGTTGGAGATGCTCCAAGAAACATTGGTCTAGATGCTACTATTACAGATGAAGGTGCTGGAGGTGGAAGATTTAAAGTTCCATCATTAAGAAACATTGAACTTACTGGGCCATATATGCATGACGGACGTTTTGCTAGTTTAGAACAAGTAATTGAACATTACAATAGTCGTGTACAAAACAGTCCTAATCTAGATAATAGGTTAAGACAAGGAAATGGTGTACGTCGTTTAAATTTAACTAATGAAGAAAAGCAATCTCTTGTTGATTTTCTATTAACACTTACTGATAACAATTTTGTAAACGACGAGAAATATGGGGATCCTTTTATTCAATAAAATAATGCGTCTTTTATCTAAAAAGATTGTTAGACCTAGTAAAGTTAAGAGATATACAAAAAATTAAATTTCCTTAGTTAAAAATCAATAGATTACTTCACCTATTCTTCTTTTTTATTAAAAGAAAAATGTGAAGTAATTTTATTTTAAACTCCTATGTAGGTTTTAAAATATTGAAATCTATTTATCAGTTTGTCCTACTTAAAAATAGTAATCGTTAAAATTATTATTCTATATTTACTTTAATTAATTAGGATACAATGGAAGGCAATTTCTCTGTTTGCGAGGAACATGTTTATGATCAGTTATATAATACTCATGCTGAAAGTTTGAGAAATCATTTATATTTTAAGTTTGGTGATTTAAATCAAGCAGAAGATATTGTTCAAGAAGCTTTTATTAAACTTTGGCAAAAATGTAGTAGTATTATTTATGAAAAAGCTGCTGCTTTTTTATATACAGTTTCTAAAAACCTATTTATCGATGTGATACGATCTAAAAAAGTAGCCTTAAAATTTGAAAAAAATAGTATTCCTACACAAGATATAGAAGATCCATATTTTCATTTAAGGACTAAAGAGTTTCAACAAAAGTTAGAGACTGTAATTTCTGAATTACCAGAAAAACAAAGGGAAGCTTTTTTATTAAATAGAATAGAAAAACTAACTTATAAAGAAATAGCCGAGAAACTAGAAATTAGTCAAACAGCCGTTGAAAAACGTATTTCCAAAGCATTAATTAAACTTAAAGAAATAACTGAATTACAAAAACGTTCTATATAAGGTTGGGTAATAGAACCTTTAAAACGTTAAGTAACTGAATAGTAAAACTTTTAAGCGTGAATAAAAAATTACTTAAAGATAATTTAATTGCCAAATGGCTCGATAATAGCTTAAGCGATGAGCAAAAAAAGGAACTAGAAAGCTCTGGTGAATTAGACGAACTTAAGTTTGTTTTGGATGAAATTGATACGTGGAAAGTCAAAAAATTTGATTCAGAAAAAGGTTTAGCTGATCTTAAAAAACGAAAAAAATTAGTCATTGCTCCTGCTCCAACATCAAAGAAAACTAGTAATAGTAATCGTTGGTTACAAATCGCTGCAAGTATCTTAATTTTAATTAGTGCAGGATATTTTTCATGGAATTCCTTTTTTTACCAGACCATTACCATAAATACCCAAATAGCAGAAAACAAAACTATTGAACTGCCTAGTGGATCAATAATAAAACTGGACGCGCTTTCAGAAATATTTTACTCAGAAAAAAACTGGAAAGACAATCGAACTATACATTTAACCGGACAAGCATTTTTTGATGTTACAAAAGGATCTTCGTTCGAGGTAATTACAGATAAAGGAAACATAAATGTACTGGGTACACAGTTCAATGTAAAAACTTCTAATACTAATTTTGAAGTGATTTGCTATGAAGGTAAAGTAAAAGTTACGTATCAAAATGATGAGTTAATCTTAATCAAAGGAGAATCTGCTATAGTT
The DNA here is from genome assembly GCF_947495995.1 of uncultured Tenacibaculum sp. GTDB lineage: Bacteria > Bacteroidota > Bacteroidia > Flavobacteriales > Flavobacteriaceae > Polaribacter. The sequence goes on along the minus strand of NZ_CANMAX010000002.1, from coordinate 227,341 downwards.
CAGAAAAACAAACTAAAAGAAACAACACATACTAACACCGCACCAGATTGGACGAATGGTTATAGTAAATACAATAAAGCCAACTTACAAGAGGTTATTACAGATTTAAAGAAATACTATACTATTCAGATTCAATTACCAAAAAAGCATGAAAATCTAGAATTTTCAGGAACATTAACTCATAAAAACTTAAATACGGCATTACAAACTTTATTTGTAACTATGGAAATAAAATATGTTATTGGTAACGATAATACCGTAATTTTTGAATAGATGAATTTGAGATTTTTCTCTTATCAATTACTTTTTCTTATTTGTTTGTTAACTACTAGTCTTTCAGCTCAAAAGAGTAATCGCATAACACTTTCAGATAAACTAAATCAGATTGAAAAAAAATTCAATGTAAATCTTTCTTATAACCATACCTTCTTTAATACAATTCTTTTAGAGAACGACTTTAACTGTGCAAGTATTTCAGAATGTATTACCATAATTGAGGAAAAAATTCCGGTGAAATTTGAGAAAAAAGACACTAATTATTTAGTTATTCCATTAAGAAAAAATTTCAGTTTTACAATAATTGAAGATGAAACGAATGAATCTGTAACTTCTTTAATCTATCAAATTCAGAACAAGCCAAAACAAAATTTAGAACTTTCAAATGGGGTTTTTACTCTTAAAAATATATTTCCGTTAGATTCAATACATTTAGAATCTTACTTTCACAAAACCATTCATATACAAGCCAAAGATTTAGAACGAAATAATACACTGAAATTTTACACTAAACAATTTCGGTTAAATGAAATTGTTCTTACTAATTATTTAACTAAAGGAATTGACTCAAAAATTGACGATCATAGTATTCAAATTCAAACGAAAAGATTGGGACTGTTAGCAGGAGAAACTGATGGTGATATTTTTAATGTAATTAGTAATATTCCTGGTATCCATTCACCAAGTGGAAAATCAGGAAATTTAAATTTTAGAGGTAATACCTATGATCAAAATTTAGTTCAAATTGATGATATTCCTATTTACCATTCGGGACATTTTTTAGGCGCAATTTCTCCTTATAATGCATCAGTTATCGATAATATTGAAGTACAACGAAATATGTTACCTGCCAAATTCGGTGGCCGTGTTGGTGGTTTAATCAATATGAAAACAAAAAATAAAATTCCGAATAAAAACAGTTATGAAATTATTGGAAATACTTTGTTTGCAGGTGTTACGATTAATACCAAATTAATTGAAGATAAACTTTCTCTTTTAGCGGCTTACAGAAGAAGTTACCCTGGATTTAATTCTCCTAAATTAGAAACCATTTCAACTTTAATTTTTCAAGGTAGTCGAATTGAAACTGTAGTAGGTTCTACAAATCTAGATATAGGTTTTTCAGATATGAATGTTGCACTGAATTATAATATCAATGAGCAACACTCTGCAACTGTAAGTTTTATAAATATTGAAAATGATTTGTTTGCTGAAGTAAGAGAAATGCAAAATCCTGATCAAACTGATTTTATAGATTTAGATCTTGATAACTGGGGAATTACAGGTAAATGGAAAGCACAGTTTTCTGATAAATTTAATACTGAATTACGATTTAGTAAATCGAATATGCGTATTAATAATGTTAGTGAAGGTTTTAATAGAGATCAACGTAATAGTTTTCTTAAATATGAAAATATAATTGCCGATACTCGTTTTATTGCTGAAGCTAGTTACAGCTTTAATCCAAATACAAAAATAGATGCTGGTTATAATGTGATTAACCATGAATTAACTAGTAATGAAATGGAGCAAGAAAACAATTTGGATGCAAGACGAGATCAAAAAGCAACTATTCATTCAACTTATATTTCATTTCATAAAAACTGGAACGATAAATTAGATGTCAATTTAGGAATTCATAATAATTATTATACTCCTTCTGGGGATTTCTTTGTAAATCCTAGACTTACTGCTAGTTATGCTGTAAATAAAAAATTATATATAAAATCTTCTTTTGGAACTTCAAATCAATTTATACAAAAGAAATTCGTGAATGATTTTGATGATTTTAATATTACCAATCAATTTTGGTTTTTACCGAATAGAGAAATAGCTCCACTAAAAGGAACACAATTTATGTTTGGAGCTGTACTCAATCAAAAACAATGGCTAATTGATTTAGAATTTTTCAAAAAAAGGTCAAATAATATAACATTAAAAATAGAAGATATTCGCGGGAATATTTCAAGTATAGGTGCCGATATATTTGTGAAAAAGAAATGGCGTAACGTAGAAGCTTGGGCTAGTTATTCCTTAAGTAAAACAGAAACGACTTTTCGCAACATAACTTCTGATGCATTTTTTGATCAGCGTCATATTTTAAATTTAACAAACCTTATAAATATTAATCGATGGAAATTTGCACTTTCTTGGCGTTATTTCTCTGGTATGCCTGTAATATATCCTGATGATCCTAATATTAATACTTCTAACTTATCACTTTCAGATCGTTTTGATGGCTCACATCAATTAGATTTTTCTTCTTCTTATACTTTTTATAATACTTCAAAAAGTTTTAAAACAGTAATTGGTTTATCTATTTTAAATGTTTATGACCAAGATAATACTGTGAATATTTTTCAAAATCCTAGTGCAAACACTTTTCGAAAAACAAGCGGCTTTGCTCCTAACCTACAAGTGAATTTAGTATTCTAATAAGGCTAAATTATTTACTCTAAAAAATAAAACCTAGTAAAACCACTAAATTTTCATTAAAAAAACTTCAAAAAACCAAATACTTAACACGCTTATAATCAACATCATAAACTAAAACCCTATATAAAAAGATTAAAAAATGTTCTTTTTTTAAAAAAAGAGGTTGGGTAAAAAACAATTCAAACGTACTATAAACAAATGGATATAATTTAGTTTTTATTAAAACCTGAGTTCGATAAATTAACTACTACCAGAAAATAATATTCCGTGAAAATTAGAGGGATTTATGTTTATAGGAATTTGACTTTCTAGTAAAATCGAACTTAGGTTAATAAAAATTTTAAACACCTAAAATTTAAATTATTGATTATACAATTACTCTTTTCAAAATTGTTTACGGCCAAAAACGAGAGAAGAATACATTTTTACGAATTATAAACTTGTACTAAAAGTATTTAAGTTTTTTAAAAACGCTAAAATTATGAAAGTAATGTCTTTAAAATGGATAGTATTAATATTCCTAAATATGATAATATTTCAATCTTGTAATACTGATGAAGATACAGATATTATTGATACTGACTCTACCATTTCTGTATCCGACGATACAACTACCTTAATTACGGAATGGAACAATCTGTGGGTTTCTATAGATCAGTACACAGAGTATATGAGACCTAACAGTGTAACTAGAGCTTTGGCATATATTCACTTAACTGGTTATGAAACTGCAGTTCCGTTTATGAATAACTATTCTTCGAATACAGAAAGGTATTCTAATTTAAATATCAACTTTTCTAATTTAGAAGATAATATAAACTTAAACTTGGCTTTAAACGCTGCTTATGCAGAAGTTATAGATCATTTCATGATCAATCTTGAGTCTGGTATTAGGCAAAATATTTCTGACTTTAAAAACTCGAAGTCAGTAACATTAACAACAGGACTTTCATCTTCTGAAATAGAAAACTCCGAAAATTGGGGAAAATATGTAGCGAAACGTATTATTGATTTCAGTAAAAGTGATAGTGATGCTGAGTGGCAAATAGATAATCCAACTCCACAGAGTTATATAGCTCCAGTTGGTGTAGGCTTATGGGAAGCTAAAGAAAGTGAAGATGCTTGGTTTCCGTATTGGAGAAAAGTGAGAACTTTTGCTATTACTCCAGAAGAATCAAGTAGTGTAGCTTTTGATGATGTTTTACAATACAGTACCTCTACGTCAAGTGATTATTACCAACAAATGAATAATGTATATCAAACAACCATTACAGCTAATGCTGAAAACAATGAAGATTTATGGATTGCAGAATTTTGGGCAGATGATGTAGAAGGAATTATGATTAGTCCACCAGGAAGACAATTCTCAATTGCAAATCAATTAATAAAACAATATGATTTAAGTTACGATAAGGCACTGGAACTTTTATTAAGATTAGGCTTTTCAATAAATGATGCTGCTGTTTCAGCATGGGACGATAAATACACATACAATATCGAACGTCCTAGTAACTATATAACAAAATACATAGACGAGAGTTTTACAACAAATTTATCAAGATTTATACAGGAAGAAAATCCAGCTTTTCCAAGTTACCCATCTGGTCATGCGACATTTGCAGCTGCTGCAGCTGGAGTTTTTATAAACTTTTTTGGTACAGATAATATAAATTTTACTGATAATACATACACCAGTTTTGTAAATACATCATTTAATGGTTCTGCTAGAAGTTTTACTTCTTTTACCGAAATGGCGAGAGAAAACGCATACTCTCGCGTACCATTAGGGGTCCATATAGAACAAGATGCAATTGAAGGGTTGCGATTGGGATATGAAATTGCGGAAGCCGTAAATAACCTTAATTTACAGTAACGTGATTGATATCCTATTAGAGTAAATTTCTCTGAGATGAAGCTTTATTAATTTTATAGGTTAATAGTAGTTTGGTTTTCATCGCAATAAAGCTAGTCTCGGAGTATTTACATCTATGTTCAAGCTCATAATTATTGATAAAAAAGTCTCTCTAAAAAGATCATTAATAGATTCTTTAGAGAGATTTTCATTTTTAAAAAAATCTCATCTTGTAGTAAACGATATACGATACGCTACAATAACTTCTTATTTTTTTAACCCTAAAAACTACACAGCCATAACTAAAAAGAATACGTTCAAGGGTTATTCCTGAGTTAGTTCGTCTTTTAAATTTTACTTTTAAAACTAACTAATCTCATAATAAATTAAAACCAACGAAATAATGGAAAAACCTCAAAACGAAAAATCATCGTCATGTTGGAACTGTGACGGAGACATCGAAATTGTGACAAAACGTCTTGAAGAGATGTTTGTAGAAATGGGACAAAAAACAAGAATTGAAAGAGGACAAAAACCTGCTGAAAGAGCTGTATTCAGAAAACAACACGGAATAGCTTACGGTAACTTTGTTATTAATAAAGATATTGAAGATCGTTTTAAACTAGGTTTATTTGCTGGAGATTCTTATGAATGTGCTGTTCGTTTTTCTAGTGACACAGAACCTACTTCTCCTGATTTACATTCTACTCTTGGAATTGGACTTAAACTTTTTGGTGTAGATGGAGAAAATATTTTAGATGGCGGTACAAATGCCGATTTCATCATGCAAAATATCGATCGTTTTTTTGCTAGAGATGCACAACAAATGTGTAGTTTTACTACTGCTGGTGTTATCGATAGAGATTACGATTCTTACATAGCTAAACATCCTGAATTAGCAGCTATCTTAAAAGCTATGACTAAAGAGGAAGCTAGTGTACTAAGTGCTAGTTATTGGGCTATTTTACCTTTCAAATTAGGAGAAAATCAAATCGTAAAATATCGTTTAGTTCCAGAAAACACTTATGAAGGAGCTCCTTTTAATGAAAATGATTATTTAAAGATTGATCTTGAAAAACGTTTATTACAAGGTGATGCTACTTTCAGATTTGAAATTCAATTACGTACAAATCCTGAAACAATGCCTATTGACGATGCTCAAGTTGTATGGAGTACAGAAGAGAGTCCGTATATCTGTATCGCAAAATTACATTTACCTCAACAAAACGTAGCTGCAATCGGTCAAGCTGAATTTGGAAGTAATTTAGCTTTTAATATTTGGAGAACACTACCAGAACACGAACCATTAGGTTCAATTGCTCAAGTTAGAAAAGTTGTGTACGCTGCCAGCGCAGAGACCAGACACCAAGCTAACGGAGAATTATTAGAAGAACCCAAAAAGAGAAGTCCGCATTTCGAAGGAAATATCGATGAAAATGATGATTGTATTGTTACTGCAGGAATTTATCCTCCAATAGGAATTATGCGTGTTGGTAACAGTCAGAATGAATATTTCTTAGGTCCACTTGTTGACGAACCAATTGCTCAAGAAGATCCTTATGCTTACAGAGACGAAATCGGAGCTTTAAAAAGACAAGCTGCACAGTTTAGAATATACGGATTTAATGCAGCAGGAAAAGCTGTAAAAGAATTAACTGCTGAAAATGCAAACATTACTTGGCATTGTCATTTAGCAAATCAAAAAGCTTCTTGGTATCAATTTCAATTAGCTCTAGATATTCCTGAAGCTGCAGACGCTCCACCTTCATTTTTAAGAAATATTAATGTTCCAAATCGCGAATCATTATTAATCGATGGTAGTGCTCAATCTATTTCTGGTGTAGGTATTGAAGACGGACCAACTTTTGAAGGTGAGTTTTTAGATAAAAAAGTGTATTTAGGCGAAATGCGTACTGATGAAAAGGGAAGACTAATTATGTTAGGCGGACATGGAAAATCAGAAAATATAGATGGAGATATTGCTATTACTTTCGCCAATAATGAAGGTTGGTATGATGATACTTCAGACGGACCAGTAACTGCTGAAGTTGAATACAACGGAACTAAATTAAAAGTAGATCCTGCTTGGGTTGTATGTGCTCCGCCAGATTACGCACCAATGCAAAAATCTGTAAGAACAATGTGGGATTTAATGCGAAGTGTTGCTGTAAAATCTGGAATGTTAAATAGACCTCAACGCCCGTCGTTCACAAAAGATATTTTACCAATTTTTCAACGTATGACAGATTTACAATGGGTAAATGCTGGATTTGCTGGAGCTTTTGGTTGGGGAGGTCAGTTCAATTATACTTCAAAAGAATGGATTAAAAAATTAGGAAATCCTTCACCTGCTTTTCTTGAAATGAGAAGAACAATCTCTAATAACTTCAGAAGAATTGATGTAAAAGGTGCTGAAGCTCCACAATTATGGCCTTGGTTATATGGAGATGCTATTAGTATTCCTTCTACAGGATCAGTTCGTCAACATGCAACTTTATCAGAATTACAATTAGAATTTCTAGATCAATGGGTTACTGGAGATTTTGATGCTGATTATATGGATACAGAAGGTTGTCCGTTTCATGCTGAACCAAAGAAAATTGATGATTTACCAGTAGACGAACAACCAGATATGCTAACAAAAGCTGCAATGGATTTCTGTTTAGCTGATGCTTTTCATCCTGGTTGTGAAATGACTTGGCCAATGCGTTCTTCTGGAATGTATATGAGTGCTTTTAGAGTTAAACATGCAAAAGCAACTCCTCTTGTAAATAATATTTATTACGGACCAACAATGAATAGCGATACGTTAACTTTAGCAAAAGGACCTATTTTAGGTGGACAAGTAGCTGGTGGAATTACACGTTGGATGGCTATTCCTTGGCAAACTGATACGGCAAGTTGTAGAGATGGTTATACAACTACATACGATCCATATTTACCAACTTTCTGGCCAGCGAGAGTTCCTAATAATATTTTAAATGAAAAACGCTACGATCAAACTGTAGATTCGAATTTAGCAGAAGAAACAAGAATGGAAGCTTTTGCTGATAGAGCAGATTGGTTGAGTGATCTTCCTTTAGATGGTGCTTCACCAAACTACACGAATCAAATTAACAGTATGGTTAAGTATTTTGATAAATTAGCTGTAGTTCAAAAACGTCCTGGAGTATTAAATGATCCTAATTTCCCTAAAGAAATGCAAGTTGGTATCACTCCTACTCCAGCGCAAGAAGCTGCTTTATTAAAAGCAACATTAGAAGATTTAGCTGGAATTTTAGACGTAGGTACTTTAAATGATGAGACTAAAGAGATTTTAACTATTGCCGTAGATAAATTATCAGATAAGAATTTATTAAATGAAGAGTTATTATTAGAAAGTGCTCAAAATGAATTATTAACTTTAGTTGAAGATGAAATCACAAAAGATTTTGCACCAACAGCAAATGTTATTAATACAGTGAGTTTAATAGCTTCTAAGCTACATAATATCAGTAAAACAAAATCTCATCAATCGGCACCAGAGAAAAAGATTGAAGTTGGTATTCCAGAGAAAATGACACGATTCTCAAGGTTTATTCCGAAATAAAGAGAATAATATATGATATCAAATCATAATACAGAAATATTAATTTTAGGTGGCGGCATTGCTGGTTGTATTGCCGCCATTTCTTTAGCAGATACTTACAAAGTAACTCTAGTAGATAAATTAATTCAGCCTACAGAAAAAGTTGGTGAATCTTTAGCGCCCGCTACACATCGAATTTTAAATACACTCGGACTTACACTTACCGATAGTGAGTATAAAAATATTTTTATTAATAACCTCGGAATGCAATCGTACTGGGGAAGTGATCAAGTTCAAATAATAGATCATTTAAGAAATCCTGATGGAGCATCAAAAAGTGTAGATCGTAAAAAGTTGGCTTTGTACTTAAGAGAAAAAGCTATTGAAAAAGGCGTTGATTGTTTCTGGGGATTACGTTTTTTTAATAGTTCTTATCAAGATAATACATGGAATATAACTTGTAAATCTGATGATATAAAAAATCGTACTACGAAAGTTTTCTCTTCAAAGTTTGTTATAGATGCTACAGGAAGAGGAGCACATTTTGCGAAATCTCAAAATATTAAAAGAACAAAATACGATTCGTTAATTTCTTGTTGGCTAACAGTGCTTAACACCACACAAAATACGATGAGTACTATTTTACCAGATGAGTTTGGTTGGTGGTACACTGCGGTAATTCCCAACAACAAAAGAATTTTATCGTATCAAACTGATGCAGATATTATAGATAAAGGTATTTTTAAAAGTTTTAATTCGTTTTCAAAACTTATTCATCAAAATAATATTGTAAATCAATTTATCCAAGATCAAACTAATGCTATTGAATTTCATGGTGTTGTAAGTGCTAATTCTACTAAGTTAGATCAAGTTGTTGGTCAACAATGGTTAGCTTTAGGAGATGCTGCAATTAGTTTTGATCCTTTATCTTCTCAAGGAATGTTTAATGCTATGGCAACTGCTATGCAAGTAAGTGATATACTTAAAAAAGTAAATATTTCATCAAACCTAAATAAAGAAAAAACAGCTTATTTATCAAACAATTATTCCTCACAAATAGATTCAATCTGGAATCATTATCTGAAGCATAAAGATTTATTTTACAGTGCTGAAACTCGTTGGAAAACAGCAACTTTTTGGAAAAGAAGACAAGAAAGTGTATTCGTATCATAAAATCTACTATTTTTGCTGCCCTTTTTTTATCTTTAAATAAAAATTATGAATACACACGAAACTTATATGAGTGAAGCTGTAAAAGCAGCTTTAAAAGGAATGAGTAATAACGAAGGCGGACCTTTCGGTTGTATTATTGTAAAAGAAGGTGAAATTGTTGGACGTGGTAATAACAAAGTAACGTCTACTAACGATCCTACTGCACATGCAGAAGTTACTGCGATTAGAGATGCTTGTCAGAATTTAGGTACATTTCAATTAGATGGTTGTATAGTTTACACGTCTTGTGAACCTTGTCCGATGTGTTTAGGAGCAATCTATTGGGCACGTCCTGACAAAGTTTACTACGGAAGTAATCAAGTAGATGCTGCTAATATTGGGTTTGATGATGAATTCATCTACAAAGAAATTCCTTTGCCGTATGATAAAAGAAGTATTCCTTTTGAACAAGTAGGTAGAGATATTGCTCTAGAACCTTTTCAAAAATGGACAGAAAAAGACGATAAAATCGAATATTAATATGCAGAATCCTTATCTTAACGGTAGGGATTTTTTAATACCAAAAATTATGATTTTAGAAAACGAGCAACTACATATAGAACTTAAAACAGCTGGAGCAGAATTAACAAAAATCTATTCTAAAACAGCGCAACTCAATTACCTATGGAATGGTGATGCAAAATTCTGGAAACGTCACGCTCCTATTTTATTTCCTATAGTAGGAAAGCTAAAGGAACATGCGTATTATGTAGATAGTTATAAGTTCAATTTACCTCAACATGGTTTTGCTAGAGATTATGATTTTACTGTAGTTTCTTCAACTTCTAATTCCGTAACTTTTGAACTTAGCTTTTCTGAAAAAACATTGGAAATTTACCCATATAAATTCAAGCTAAGAGTTTCTTACACTTTAATAGAAAACACTATTAAAATTGAATATCAAGTAAACAATGAAGACGATAAAGCAATTTATTTTTCAATTGGTGCACATCCAGCGTTTAGTTGTCCGATAACTTCTGACGGAGCTTTTTCTGATTATTATGTGGAATTTGAAAAAAATGAACAACCAGAACAATACTTTCTGAATCAAGAAAATGGTTTACGTAAAGTGACTCCTTCAAAAAGATCTATTGGTAACAAATTAGATTTAAATTATGATCTTTTTGCAGATGATGCTTTAATTTTTAAGCATATTCAATCTAATAAAATCTCCTTAAAATCTATAAAACACAATCATGGTTTAGAATTTTTATCTTCTGATTGGGAATATTTTGCTTTTTGGACAAAAAAAGATGCGCCTTTTATTTGTTTTGAACCTTGGATGGGAGCTGCTGATCTTGAAACGACAGATCAAGATTTCACCACTAAAGATGGAATTATTGAATTAGTCAAAAACAATACGTTTACTCAAGAATATACTATTAGATTCTTTTAATAAATAACGTACTAAGTTTTATAAATAACGTTCTTTAATCACATTCAAGTGATGGTTTTGATGCCCAGCAATTAAAGCACCCAAAGCTCTAACAGATATTTTATTACCAGATCCTATACCTATTTTTAGTAAATCTTCTTGATTGAAACTTTTATACAGTTGAATTGTTCCTTTTCTTAACAGCTCTAATTCGTCTAAAAGCTCATTATAATCTCTTTGTTGTGCAGTTGAATTATCAACAAACATATCTTGATCAAAACCTGGTAAATCAGTTTTATCGTTTCTCGCAAAGCATAAAGCGCGGTAACAAAAAATTCTTTCAGAATCTATTAAATGTTGAATTACCTCTTTGATAGTCCATTTGCCTTCAGCGTAAGCGTAGTTTTCTTTTTCTGATATTATGTTTCTTAAAGTAGATTCAAAATCTTGTTGTACAAGTTCTAAATTCTCTTGAATAGATTTCTCTTCTGATAAACTTGTAATATATGGTTTAAAATACGGATTGTATTCGCTAGTTGGTATCATGAAATAAATAGATTGACTGAAAAACGAAATTAATCATTTTAAAATCAAAATCAATACACCAGATAAAGCTAGAAACAAACATAAAGGAGAAAAAAACTTCGTATCGTTAATACCAAACTTTGTTGATTTTATCTTTTTAAAGAAACCTACATATTTAAAATCACCAACGGCTCTAATGAAAAAAATAGAGGCAAAAATTATAATTCCGTACTCTTTTATAAATTCAGGTAAAAACTGAAAATCGTAGAAATTTGCTTCATGTAAGTATGTAATTGCAATCAACATTACAAAAACAGCAACTAAAAATGTTAAAAATGGAGGTGGGTTTAATACACTCTTTTTATTTGTTTGAGTTGGTATTACAGCGTCTACTGCGTAACGTCCACCAAAAGCCCAATACACATGAAAAATTGAAATGACAATTAATATTAATCCTGATAATATTCCTATAAAAAACATCATAATAATTTACTTTTAAACTTTCTTAATTCTTAGAAAATCAAATTTATACGTTAACTATTAATTAAAGCTTGATAAATATCAAGAAAGCGATTCGTTTAATTAATAGTTTAAGAATTATGTACATACTTCTTCAAAAAATAGCTTTGAAATTAGCTGTTTATAATATAAATTGTTTTGTATGGAAATTTCATTAAAACAGCTTAAAAAGAGTTATTTTCAAATAAATTAAGTGAAATTTAGTTAAATTAGTATAAGTTAAAATGTATGAACTTTATAGTTTTTAATGTATGTTTGTTATGACCCAAAGCTAAATATCCCTTATGATAACCTTACTTATAAATATTAAGGAATTAATACAAGTTAGAGAAAAAGGTGTTAAAAAGGTAGTTGGTAGTGATATGAAAAATTTACCGACAATAAAAAATGCCTTTTTAGCCATCGAGAATGAAAAAATTATCGATTATGGTGTAATGGAGAATATCCCCTCTTATTCTGCGGCTATTTTGGTTGATTGTACTGGGAAAATGGTTTTCCCTACATGGTGTGATAGTCATACACATATTGTATATGCAGGTACTAGAGAACAAGAATTTGTTGATCGTATTAACGGATTAACTTATGAAGAAATAGCAAAAAGAGGCGGCGGTATTTTAAATTCAGCAAAAAGATTAAAAGACAGTTCTGAAGATGAACTGTATGAATTAACAAAAGTACGTTTAGATGAAGTTATGCGCCTTGGAACTGGTGCAATAGAGATAAAATCAGGTTACGGACTAGCTACAGACGCAGAGTTGAAAATGTTGAGAGTAGTAAAACGTTTAAAGAAAGATTTTGATTTACCTATTAAGGCTACATTTTTAGGAGCACATGCTTTTCCTGAAGAATTTAAAGAGAATCAAGAAGCTTATGTTGATATTATCATCAATGAAATGCTTCCTAAAGTAGCTTCAGAAAATTTAGCTGAATTTATTGATGTATTCTGTGAAACAGGGTATTTTACTGTAGCACAAACTGAAAAAATTATAAAAGCCGGTAAAGCCTTAGGTTTACAACCTAAAGTTCATGTAAATCAATTTACAACTATTGGAGGTGTTGAAAAATGTGTGGACAATAATGCTTTGTCTGTAGATCATTTAGAAGTTTTAAATGAAAAAGATATAGCCGCTTTACAGAATTCAGATACAATGCCTGTTGCACTTCCTTCTTGCTCGTACTTTTTAAGTATTCCTTATACACCTGCAAGAACTATAATAGACAATAATTTACCGTTAGCTTTAGCTTCAGACTACAATCCTGGTTCTACTCCTTCTGGAAATATGAATTTTGTTGTAGCCACAGCTTGTATAAAAATGAAAATGACGCCAGAAGAAGCTATTAACGCAGCTACTATAAACGGAGCTTATGCAATGAATCTTTCTAATGAAGTAGGTTCGATAACACGTGGTAAAAAAGCAAATTTCTTTATTACTAAAGAGATTTCTTCATATAACTTTTTACCATACAACTTTGGAGCTAGCGTTATAGAATCTGTATATATAGACGGTAAACTTATATAATGATATTACAAACTTTTTCGCAGGATACAATTACCGAATTTGTTTCAGTTAGAACTGGAGAATCAAAATTAGGTGAACATGTACAAACAATTTCTAATCAGAAAGAAATTGAAGAAGAAATAAAAGTATCCTCTGCAAAATATATCATATTAGGAGTACCAGAAGATATTGGTGTTCAAATGAACTATGGTAATTCTGGTGCTCATACTGCTTTTATTCCTGCCTTAAAAGCATTATTAAACACACAACAAAATCAATTCATAAACGGAAAAGATATTCTTGTTTTAGGATATTTAGATTTTTTTGATGAGGTTTTAAATTTTAATCCTAACGACAGAGAAAAAGGAGATACTTTTTTAAAGAAATTAGATAGTGAATTATCTAAGTGGATTTCATTAATTGTTACCTCTGGTAAAACACCTATTGTTATTGGTGGTGGACATAATAATGCCTACGGAAACATTAAAGGACTTTCAGAAGCTGTAGATGATTCTATTAATGTGATTAATCTAGATGCACATACCGATCTTCGAAAGTTAGAAGAACGTCATAGCGGAAATGGTTTTTCTTATGCCTTACATCATAAATTTCTAGATAAATATTTCATGTTTGGCTTGCATGAAAACTATACTCCTCAATATATTTTTGATTTTATTCATGATAATATTAATCTTGAATATAATATGTTTGAAGAGATTGCTGTATACCAAACAACTTCGTTTGAAAACGAAATGCAAAGAGCTTTACAGTTTATATCTGATAAAAAATTCGGAATTGAAATTGATTTAGATTGTATTCAATATTTTCCTAGTAGTGCAATGACTCCGTCTGGATTTACTCCTGAACAAACAAGACGTGTTGTTCATTTCTTTGGAAAACATTCAAATGCTAATTATTTACATATTTGTGAAGGTGCACCTTCTATTTCAAATGAAGATTCTGCCACAAAACAAGTTGGGAAATTCATTAGTTATTTAATTACCGATTTTATTAAGGCAAATACGAATTGAAAAAGAAATCACTCTTATTATTCATCATTGTTCTAGCTCAGTTTTTTTGTACATCGCTATGGTTTGCTGGAAACGGAGTTTTAAATGATTTAATTCGTGTCTTTCATCTTGATCAGAATTCATTAGCATCTCTAACTTCTTCGGTACAATTTGGTTTTATTATTGGTACACTCGTTTTTGCTATCTTTAATATTGCTGATCGCTTTTCTCCTTCTAAAGTATTTTTTGGTAGTGCAGTACTTGCTTCAATATGTAATCTAGGAATTGTTATTTCTAATAATACAATTACATCATTATTAATATTCCGGTTTTTAATTGGTTTTTTCTTAGCTGGTATTTATCCTGTAGGAATGAAAATCGCTGCAGATCATTTTGATAAACAATTGGGAAAATCACTAGGTTTTTTAGTCGGCGCATTAGTTTTAGGAACTGCTTTACCACATTTACTAGCTGGTTTCTCTACATCATTCCCATGGAAATCTGTCATTTATTCTACTTCTGGTTTGGCTTTTTTTGGAGGAGTTGCAATTCTTTTATTTGTTCCTGACGGACCTTATAGAAAGAAAAGTTCTCGTTTACAATTAACAGCCATATTTGAAATCTTTAAGAATATAAAATTTCGTACTGCTGCTTTTGGGTATTTCGGTCATATGTGGGAATTATACACCTTTTGGGCTTTTGTTCCCGTTATTTTAGGTTTTTATTTGGATGCAAATCCAACTCCAAATTTCAATGTCTCTTTTTTATCTTTTAGTGTGATCGCTATTGGTAGTTTAGGATGCATTTTAGGTGGTTATCTGTCTTCTCGTTACCCAACAAAACAAATTGCCATGATAGCCTTAAGTATATCAGGAGTTTGTTGTCTTATATCTCCTTTCTTATACGAACTACATCCTGCAATATTTCTAACGCTTATAATTGTGTGGGGATTTACAGTAATTATGGATTCTCCTCTATTTTCTACGCTCGTTGCTAAAAGTGCCCCAGTAGAGATTAAAGGAAGTGCTCTTACTATTGTGAACTGTTTAGGATATTCGCTAACAATATTAAGTATTCAAACTATTTTCTTTTTAAACAGTTATTACAGTTTTGAATATCTACTAAGTATACTAGCTATTGGTCCTATTTTAGGTTTGATTGCGCTTCGTAAAAATAAATAACATACAGTTAATCAATCCAGTTTTTAAAGTCTTTTACACGTTCTCTACTCACAATAATTTCTTGTTCTGTAAAAGAATTTAACACTAATTTTAATCTAGCTGTTTTATATATACTTATATCTGATATGAAGTCTTTATGAACAATCCATGATCGACTAACTCTAAAAAACTTTTTAGAGTTTAACTCCTCTTGTAAATGTGTTAGTGAACTATGAATAATTCCTTTTGTTTGTATAGATTTTATATAAGTAACATTATCTTCACTATAAAACCCTATAATTTCCTCTTCATTAATAATCTTTATCTTTTTCCCGATCTTTATAGTAAAAGAAGTTTTAAACTTTTTTTCTTCTACATCTAAAAACAAATTTTTTAATGTTTTGTATTCATTCTCTATTTTCTGAATTGTATCAGCTTTTTTAATTGCGAGTTGAAGCTCTTCTTCTTTTATTGGTTTTAATAAATAAAAGATACTATTATATTCAAAAGCCTTAATGCTGTATTCACTATAAGCAGTAGTAAAAATAATTTTAGACTGGATATTGATTTCTTTAAAAATTTCAAAACATAGACCATCAGATAAATGGACATCTAAAAAAATTAAATCAGGGTGTTTATTTGCTTTCAACCAAGATACAGCTTGTTTAACAGAAACTAAATTCGCTTGAATTTCAAATTTATAATTAGAAAGCATTCGTTCGAGTCTTCTAGATGCTACTAATTCATCTTCAATTATAATTACTTTCATATTTACTCAGTCAATAAAGGAAGTTTAATTATAAATTTATTTTCACCGTTTTCGATTATGACCTTATTATCTGTAAAATACGAATAACGTTGTTTTATATTGGCAATTCCTTTTTTATGGCTTCTTTCTTTAGAGATTTTATTATTCTTATTATTTTCTATAAGTAAATATTCATCATTTGAACTAATAGTAATCAATACAGGTTTATCTTTATTAATTTCATTATGCTTGATTACATTCTCTAAAATTTGTTGCATTGCAGTTGGAACAATATACATCTCTTTTGCCTTGTTACTGACTTCTATTGAATAGCTCAAACCTTCTTCAAATCGAATAGCTAATAAATCTAAATAATTATAAATAAAAATCAATTCTTCATTTACAGACACAACATCTGACTTTTCATACTCTAAAAAATAACGGTAAATATCCGATAGTTTTGATGAAAAAAGTATAGCCTGCTTCGGATTTTCTTCTATTAAACTCGTTAAAATATTAATATTATTAAATAAAAAATGAGGACTTAACTGACTTTTTAATTGCTGATAATTAAGTTGAGATTGTAAGCTTTGCTGCTTTAGTTTTTCTTTCTCCTTTTTACTGTTCTTAAAAATATAGTTTAGATGAACAATTAAAACAATAGCTGTGTAATAGATTCCTTTTATTAAGATTAATCCGACAATTGTTTCTTTAGTTAATATTTTATATTTAAAAACACTAAAATCTACTCCTATTAGCGGTAAAATAATTAAAGAAATAAAGTATAAAAATGGAATTAAAAAACCTTTAATTCTGAACACTTTTATTTTTTTATCTACAGAATCAAAGAAATATAGTGCTCCTAATAAAATAAAACAACCAATGATTAAAGTATTAAATATAATAGAATAATTATTAAACTTATTAACCCAAATTAAAATAGAAAACTCATAAATAATAGTAAGAGTAAAATATGAAATAATTAGATTTTGAGTATTTAAAGGTCCACTTTCCTTTCTTTTAAAACTTGTTATCAAAAAAGTTATTAAAGTTATAAATGAAGTAATTATAGCACTTAAAAAAAGTATTTTATAAAGTGAATCGGATTTTAAATTATAAATTTTAATAATTAAGAATAGTAGTAAAAAGTGAAACAAAAAAGAACCAATTGTTACACCAAATAATGATTTTATAAAGTTTTTATATTTATGTGAAAAATATATCCCTATGAATATTGAAGTAGTCATAAATGGAAAAAGAATAAACAAATCTCTTATTCCTTCTATCTCTAATATGGCTTCTGAAAATATTTGTTGAATAGATAAAACAATTAAAAAGCTAACAAAAACTGATATTAACAATGATTTTATGGACTTACTCATATTTATTTTTTCTTCAAAGATGTATTATCATCTTCTTATAAAAAAACAAAAGTAAGTGAACTGTAAAAAATAAATAGCAAACAGTTAATCAATCCAGTTTTTAAAATCTTTTACACGCTCTCTACTCACAATAATTTCTTGATCTGTAAAAGAATGTAATACTAATTTTAATCGTGAATTTGTATACGATATGATGTCTTTTATGGCATTAATATGAACGATAAACGTTCTATTTACTCTAAAAAACTGTTCTGGATCTAAATGATCGTACCAATGCTCTAATGAATGATCTATTAAGTAATTTCTGTTCTCGTTCGTGTGTATATAAGTAGCTTTATTTTCTGAATACAAACACTCGATATTATCTGTGTGAATAATCTTTATATGCTGACCGATTTTTATTGTAAAACGTTTCTTATATTTTCTATCTATCGGATTAATTAACAGTTTTCTGATTTCGTTAATATCTACCTGAATATTATTGCTTTTTGGTTGTTGCTCTTTGTATTTATCTACAGCAACTTTCAATTCATCATCGTCTATTGGTTTTAATAGATAATCAATAGAGTTTAACTTAAAAGCTTTAAGTGCATATTCATCATAAGCTGTAGTAAAAATAATTGCAGATTTTACTGGTATTTCTTCAAAAATTTCAAACGATAAACCATCTGAAAGTTGAATGTCCAAGAAAATTAAATCAGGATGTTCATTCGTTTGAAACCAATTTAACGCTTCTTCTACAGAATGTAACATTGTATTTACTTCTATATTCAATTCAGCTAACATTCTATTTAAACGTCTTGCTGCTGGTTTTTCATCTTCAATTATTAAAACATTCATATTATTAATACCAATTAGTCTATATATTTATTTGCTTGTTTTTTATCTTTTTCTATTAGCTCTTTAATTTTTCGCTTTTCCCAATTCTTTCCTAAAAGTATAGATATTGCGTAAACATCTATGGCTTGAAAAATCACAATAATTCCCCAAACAGCCCACAAAGGATACACTTTAAAGTTTTCAAAATTATACCAAAGGTTACTAATTTTAAAGCCACCGAATATATGAAAGTTTATTTCTGACACATTAGATGATAAGGCAAAAATTATATTAAAAACCAGATAAACTGTTAAGTGATCGTAAAACGATTTTATTTTCGCTGCTTCTTTCTTAGCTAGTAAATATTTATTCTTCTTTACATCTAATACCATGACTTTTTTCTGTTTTAAATTAATTTCTTAGCATTTTTCTTTTTTTGTCTTCTTCCTCACGCATTAACTCTTCTATTTTTCTTCTTTCCCAATCTCTTCCGAATAAAAAGTTTGGTCCGAATAATCGTAATGCTTGAAAAACGATTCCTATTCCCCAAAAAATCCATACAGCGAACGTTCCAAAGTCGAAAAAAGCTTCTTCAAAAGATTCTCCATTCAATAAGTTTCTTCTAATTTTCATTGCTGAAATGAAAAAATTTATAATGATGTACACAGCTAAATGTCTGTAGAAATTCTTCAATTCCTCTACTCGCTTCTTAGCTTTAATGTATTCTTGTTCTTCAGTATAATTTGTTACAAACATAGTTTTAGTGATTTAACATTTTTTGATTTCTCTTTCTATCCTTTTCCATGAATTCTTTAATTTTCTTGTCTTCCCAATCTTTAGATAACAAGTTACCAAATCCGAAAACTCCTAACCAATGAAAGAAAACTCCTATTCCCCAAAACAACCAAGTAGAATATACACCGAAGTTACTAATAGCATCTTCAAAAGAATTACCATTATCATTCATTATACCAACAATTATAATAGCACTTAAAAAAAGATTTACAAGAATATAAGCTACTAAATGACCGTAAAATCCTTTAATATCTTTTACTTTCTTTTTAGCTTTTAAATAGCGCTGCTCTTCTAAAAAATCTTGCTCCATGGTTAATACTTTTTATTCATTATTTCTCTAATCTTACGCTCTTCCCATTCTTTACTAAAAAGATTATCACTAAAAGCTAAAAAGCCGTGAATTCCTATAGCAACTCCCCAACCTAAGACAGAAAACCAAAACCAATGAAACTGAGGAGAAAAAGTTAAATTAGTGTATACTATAATTGGAGTGTTTAATAGGTATAATGCTAAATGCACATAAAAACCTTTAATTTCTTTTACTTTTTTCTTTGCTTTTAAATAGCGTTGTTCTTCTATATAATTATTTTCCATTTCTATTGTATTCTTTTATGTATTCGTTAATTTTACGTTCTTCCCAATCTTTTCCCATTATTAATTTAAAGCCATCAAAAACTTGAAATCCGTGAGAAAATAATCCTATTCCCCAACCAAATACTGAAAACCAAAACCAATGAAATTGTGGAGAAAATTTTAAGTTGATGAAAATTAGCATCGGAATAACAATTATGTAAATCACTAAATGACTATAAAACTCTTTGATCTCTTTTACTTTTTTAAGAGCTCTCATGTATCTGATTTCCTCTTCTTTGAGTAACTCCATAACTACTAAAATTTATCTTTATCCATTAATTCTCTGATCTTACGCTCTTCCCAATCTTTACCTAAGAACATATTATAATTATACACTTCTAATCCGTGGAATAATACGCCTATACCCCAACCTATAATTGGAAAATAAAACCAATGAAATTGTGGAGAGAATCTTAGATTGATAAAAATGAAAAACGGAATACAAATTAAGTACGACGCTAAATTCCTATAAAATTCTTTCATTTTTTCAACACGTTCAACTGCTTTTATGTAGCTATTATTTTCGAAATTATCTGATATTTTCATAATGTCTTTTGTTTTAGATAACAGTGGTAAACTCACTGTAAATGTTTTGTTATTATTCTCGATATGAACTCTCTCGTTAGAAATAAGTCCGTATCGATCTGCAATATTTTGAAGCCCCACTTTTGTACTCTTCTTCCCTATGGCTTCTTTAGGATTAATATTGTTTTTAATTTTTAAGTATCCGTTTTCTTCATAGATTGAAATCTGTAACGGTCGAGAACTTGAAACTACATTGTGTTTTACAGCATTTTCTAAAAGTAATTGTAACGATAATGGTACTATTTTTAAATCACTAGTAGTTACATTGGTTAGAATTTCAAATTCTAAAGCATCTTCAAAACGCATTTGTAATAATTCCATATACGTTTTAGCAAACTTTAATTCTTCTTCAAGTGGTATTAATTCTTTGTTTCTCTGTTCTAAAACATATCGATATACTTTCGATAGT
Organism: uncultured Tenacibaculum sp.; assembly: GCF_947495995.1. GTDB lineage: Bacteria > Bacteroidota > Bacteroidia > Flavobacteriales > Flavobacteriaceae > Polaribacter. The sequence continues at coordinate 206,538 of NZ_CANMAX010000002.1, read as the reverse complement.
TTTGTTGTGAATTTCTCAGCTTGATTTGGATTTTCACCAATTAAGGAAGTCAATACATTTAAGCTATTGAATAAAAAATGAGGATCAATCTGGCTTTTTAATGTTTCAAACTTTGCTGTTTCTGTTTTAGCAACTATTTGTTGTTGTTTAGTTTCTTGATTTGCAGCTCTCTTCCAATTAAACATAAAATCACGAGCATGTAAAAAAGCGGAAACACCAAATGAAAACTGAATCCAAAATAAATGTGTCCAAATCATTCCTTTTTTAAAGAAATCTTCAGGTGGCATACCTTGAATTTTCACAAAAAGAATATAGTTGATTGCCAATATTACTGGAACCGTATACAAGATTGTAAATAAAATACCTGCCCAAACTCTTTGATTTGTTTCGGTAATCCAATCCCATTTACTACTCAAATAATCATTTACAACTCCTTGGGTAAGTGCTAATACAAAAGAGTACATTGCAGAAACACCAATTGAAATCCATAATAATTTAATGGTATAATTTCCACCAACAAGCCAAAAGAAAAAACCAAAACCAAATGTTAATTTTAACGTATGCGTTATTTCTTTTTGAAAATATTTAATTGAAAATAATTTTTCTTTTGACCTCATTATGAAATAGTTAATAAATGTTAGCTTCTATATTCTTGTGTGTTTAAATCACTTAGAATTTAATATCTAAAGATACATCTTTGTTGGTAATAGTAAACTTTGCATCATCATATCTTGGTGGACCGAAATTCATTACATTATTTGAAGCTCCATAATCTTCCATTGGCATACCACTCGGCTGAAAGTCCATTTTACCATTACTATTCTTATCATGAAAACAAGTAATTGCATATTCTCCTGCTGGTACATTTTCGAAAACAATTACAGATTTACCATTTTCTATTTTTGCTTCTTTAGCTTGAATTGGCTTTCCTATTAAAAAGCTTTCTTTATCAGAAAGAGCAAATTTTATTGTTCCATCGTTTGATGTAGCATTAACTACGGTGACTGTTATTTTTTGATTTCCTTCCTGAGCAGAAATATTTGAAAGCGATGCTAATAAGATTAAAATTGTACTTAAAAATTTCATTGTATTTAGTTTTAAAGATTAATTACACTTCAAAGATGCTGTCACATTGTGTATTTTAAAACTTATTATTACCGAATTGTAAAATTTTGATGACGAACTGTAAAATTTTGTAAAATAAGTTTGGTGTATTATTTTTTTTTATACTTTAGCAGCATGCATACAAGCAATAAGACAAATCAAATTTCATTACGCCGACGACGCCCCATGCGACGCCGCTAGTTCATTCTTACCTAAGAATAAATAGAAATTTGAATTTTATCTTATTAACATCATCATGCAATCTTACAATACTTTTTTATCGTTACCAATCATAATTATCACAACTGATAATAGGATTTCTGTACGACGCTTTTTCCCGCGCCCGTAAGGGCTTATATGACTAATAGAACTTAGGTGAGTCCGGTTCTTCTTCAAAAAAAATTTAGAACAAACAATTTAAAATCAAGGTAATGGAAATCATTATTGCCGATATATCACATAAAATTTACGCAGAAGAAATTTGTACTACCATAGAAAATGCAGCTAAAATTAGAGGTACAGGTATTGCAAAGAGAAAACCAGAATATATTATTTCTAAAATGGAAAAAGGTAACGCAGTTATCGCTTTAGATGGAAATACATTTGCCGGTTTTTGTTATATAGAATCTTGGGGACATGGAAAATTTGTTGCCAATTCTGGATTAATCGTTCATCCTAACTTTAGAGGTTTAGGTTTATCAAAAAAAATCAAACAAAAGATTTTTGATCATTCAAGAACCAAGTTTCCCAATGCTAAAATCTTCAGTATTACTACTGGATTAGCTGTTATGAAACTTAATAGTAACCTAGGTTATAAACCCGTTACATTTTCTGAATTAACAACAGATCAAACGTTTTGGGATGGATGTAAAACCTGTGTAAATTATGATGTTTTGACGAGAACAGAACAAAAAATGTGTTTATGTACGGGAATGTTGTATGATCCAGCTACCGAAAATAAAAATCAACCTAAGAAATTTAAAGAGAAAACATTCACTAGGTTGAAAAGTATCAAACAACATTTATTCTTAAAAAAAGAGAAAAAATGAAAAAATTAGTTTTAGCATATAGCGGCGGTTTAGACACTTCTTATTGTGCAATACACTTAACAAAGGATGAAAATTTTGAAGTTCATGCTGTTAGTGTAAACACAGGTGGCTTTACCAAAGAAGAAATACATGATATTGAAAGTAAAGCATATCAATTAGGTGTAAAAACATATAAAAATATAGATGCAGTTCACAATTACTACGAAAAAGTAATTAAATACTTAATCTACGGAAATGTATTAAAAAACAATACGTATCCATTATCAGTAAGTGCAGAAAGAATTGTACAAGCCATAGAGATTATTAATTATGCAAAATCTATTGGAGCAGAATATATTGCACACGGTAGTACTGGAGCTGGAAATGATCAAGTTCGTTTCGATTTAATCTTTAACACATTGGCTCCTAATATTAAAATTATTACTCCAATTAGAGATAAAAAGTTAAGCAGACAAGAAGAAATTGCTTATCTACAAAGTCACGGTGTAGATTTATCTTGGAGTAAAGCTAAATACTCTGTAAACAAAGGTTTATGGGGAACTAGTGTTGGTGGTGATGAAACATTAACCTCTCACCTAGCCTTACCAGAAGAAGCATATCCTTCTCAACTACAAGAAACAAAAGCTACAGACATTAAAATTTCCTTTGTAAAAGGAGAACCTATAGCAATTAACGACGAAAAAGATGCTTCTGGAGTTATCATTGAAAAACTAAATAATATCGCTTCTAAATACGCTATTGGTAGAGATATTCATGTTGGTGACACCATTCTAGGTATTAAAGGAAGAGTTGGTTTTGAAGCTGCTGCTGCTTTGTTAATTATTAAAGCACATCACTTATTAGAAAAACATACATTAACCAAATGGCAATTACAGCATAAAGATTATGTAGCTAACTGGTACGGAAATCACTTACATGAAGGATTATATCTCGATCCTGTGATGAGAGATTTAGAAGCTATGTTAAGTAGCAGTCAACAACAAGTAACGGGAGATGTATTTATAACTCTAAAGCCTTACCATTTTACTTTAAACGGAATTTCTTCGGATAACGATTTGTTACAATCGAAATTTGGTAGTTATGGTGAAATGAATAACGCTTGGACTGCAGAAGACGCTAAAGGTTTCATTAATATTTACGGAAATCAAACTAAAATCTATCAAAATACCAATAGTCATGATTAAAGCTGGAATTATAGGTGGAGCTGGTTATACAGCAGGAGAATTAATTAGATTATTAATACATCATAAAGAAGTCTTAATTGATTTTGTTTTCAGTACTTCAAATGCTGGTAATCCAATTAGCGCGGTTCATCAAGATTTAGTTGGATCTATAGATCAAAAATTTACACACACAATTAATACTAATGTTGATGTTTTATTCTTGTGTTTAGGACACGGAAATTCTGGTAAATTTCTTGCGGAACATCAATTTTCTGATACTACAAAAATTATTGATTTAAGTAATGAGTTCAGACTTGTAAACGATAAAGTATTTCAAGGAAATGAATACATATATGGCTTACCTGAAATCAATAAAGAGGAAATAATTAATGCGAATTATATTGCAAATCCAGGTTGTTTTGCTACTGCGATTCAATTAGCTATTGCTCCTTTAGCATCAGAAAAACTAATCAAAAATAACATTCATGTAAATGCTGTAACTGGTACAACTGGTGCAGGAACTAGTTTATCGAAAACAACACATTTTACCTGGAGAGATAATAACTTTTCCTATTACAAGCCTTTTACGCATCAACATTTAGGAGAGATTTATCAAACCATAGAAAAATTTCAATCAGAAAGTAAACACCAAGTTTTATTCTTACCGAATAGAGGAAACTTTTCTAGAGGAATATTTGCTACTGTTTATACAGAATTTTCAGGTTCAGAAGAAGAAGCTATTAAAATTTATAAAGAGTTTTATAAAGACGCTGCTTTCACTTTTGTTGCTGACCAAACTTTACATCTGAAGCAAGTAGTGAACACCAATAAATGTTTAATACATGTTCATAAACATGAGAATCAATTATTAATCACAAGTTGTATTGATAATTTATTAAAAGGAGCTTCTGGACAAGCAGTACAAAACATGAATTTAATGTTTGGTTTTGAAGAGACTGAAGGACTACAATTAAAAGCTAATTTTTTCTAAATATTAAACTATAAGAGAATATATAATTCGTATTTCAAACGTCATTCTGAATTTATTTCAGAATCTCACCGGGTAGATAATTAATTATGATGAGAAACTGAAACGAGTTCAGTTTGACGAATTACAATTTTTAGATAATCTCTTTATCAACTATAAATGAAATCATGAAAATAGCAATCATAGGAACAGGAAACTTAGGAAAATCCATAGCTAAAGGATTGATAAAAGGTCAGAACTTTAATTCACTGTACTTAACTAAAAGAAATGTAAGTGAATTAAACGATTTACCAAAACAAGAGAATATTGTTATCACCAGTAATAATAGTGAAGCAATTCAAAATTCTGATGTTTTAATTTTTGCAGTTCAACCAAAACAGTTAGAAGAAATCTTGTTTCAATCTAAAGAATATATCAATAAAGAACAACTTGTAATTTCAACAATCACAGGTTTTTCCATAGAAAAAATTGAAAACATTTTAGGTCAAGGTTTTTCAATTATAAGGGCAATGCCTAATACAGCAATTGCAGTAGAAAAATCGATGACTTGTATTTCTGCCAATACTAATGATACTAGTAAAATTACTATTGCTGAATCTATTTTCAATCAACTTGGAAATAGCATGATTATTCCTGAAAACTTAATGCAAGCTGCAACCGTGGTATGTGCAAGTGGAATTGCGTTTTGGATGCGTTTAATTCGTGCAACTACACAGGCTGCTATTCAATTAGGTTTTGATGCTAAAGAAGCACAGGAATTAGCGATGTTCACAAGTGAAGGAGCTGCTAACTTATTAATTCAATCTGGAAATCATCCAGAGCAAGAGATCGATAAAGTAACTACACCGAAAGGATGTACAATTGAAGGTTTAAATGAAATGGAACACAAAGGTTTAAGTTCTTCATTAATTCAAGGAATGGTTGCTTCTTTCAATAAAATTAACACTATTAAAAAAGAACAAATATGAGTTTATTTAACGTTTATCCATTATTCGATATCACTCCTGTAAAGGCTAAAGATGTATATGTGTATGATGAAAATGGCACACAATATTTAGACTTATACGGAGGACATGCAGTGATTTCCATTGGTCATTCTCACCCTACTTACGTAGGAAAATTACAACAACAACTAGCAAATATTGGATTTTATAGTAATTCTATTCAAAATCCGTTACAACAACAACTAGCAGATAAATTAACAACCATATCTGGATGCAACCTTTACGAGTTATTTTTATGTAATTCTGGAGCAGAAGCCAACGAAAATGCTATAAAATTAGCCTCTTTTCATACGCAAAAACATAAAGTAGTAGCTTTTAAAAATGCATTTCACGGTAGAACTTCGGCAGCTGTAGCTGCAACAGATAATCCGAAAATTGTTGCACCAATTAACGCACAACAAGCCGTTGAATTCGTTGAGTTTGGAGACATCGAAGCTTTAACTAAGATTTTGGCTAAAGGAGATGTTTGCGCAATAATCACAGAAATTATTCAAGGAGTTGGAGGTTTAGATGAAGCTTCTACAGCGTTTTACAAAACTGTAGAACAACTTTGTAAACAATTCGGCACCTTATTGATCGCTGATGAAGTTCAATCTGGTTTTGGTAGAACCGGTGATTTCTTTGCTTTTCAAAAACATGGAATAGAACCAGATATTATTTCAATGGCTAAAGGAATGGGAAATGGTTTTCCTGTGGGAGGAATTTTAATTCATCCGAAAATTAAAGCATCATTTGGTTTATTAGGAACCACTTTTGGTGGAAATCATTTGGCTTGTACTGCTGCTTTAGCAGTTATAGAAACGATTCAGCAAGAAAAACTATTAGATAATGTTGATGAAATTTCAACCTATTTTATTCACAAAGTATCACAAATTTCAGAAATAAAAAAAGTAAAAGGACGGGGATTAATGCTTGGTTTAGAATTTGACTTCCCAATTGCAGAGTTACGTAAAGAATTGATTTATAATCATCACATCTTTACAGGAAGTTCTAAAAATTCGAACTTACTACGTATTCTTCCTTCATTAACCGTTAAGAAAGAACATGTAGATGTTTTTATCAATGCATTAACAAAAGCATTAGAGTTACAAAAAGTATAAAAATTAATTATCTGTCATACTGAATGTTTATCTCTTTTCTACTACTGCCAAAAACAGTAGTCATTCCGAGGAAAGAATTAACGAAGGAATCTATTAATAAAAAATTATGATTGCTTCATTTCATTCGCAATGACGCCAACACTTTTAACACTCAAACCCATGAAAAAATATACTGAAATCAATGATATTAAAAATATACCCCAAACAATAACAGAAGCAATAGCATTAAAAAAAGCTCCATTTGAGCATAAAAACTTAGGTAAAAATAAAACCTTAGTAATGTTGTTTTTTAATGCTAGTTTAAGAACTAGATTAAGTACTGAAAAAGCTGCTAAAAATCTAGGAATGGATGTTATTTGCTTGCAAATTAGTAATTCTTGGAATTTAGAATTTGAAGACGGAACTGTAATGAATTTGTCCACTTCTGAGCATATTAAAGAAGCGGCAAAAGTAATTGCGCAATATGCAGATATAATTGCAGTAAGAGCATTTCCAACACTAAAAGATAAAGAATTGGATTATGCAGAAGTAATTATGAATAGTTTCTCAAAATACGCAGATGTTCCTGTAGTGAATTTAGAAAGCTCAACAGCGCATCCGTTACAAGCATTAGCAGATGCTATTACTATTAATGAGTTTCATAAAAATGAAAAACCAAATGTTGTTTTGTCTTGGGCACCACATCCTAAAGCTTTACCACAATCTGTAGCGAATTCTTTTGTAAATATGATGCAAAAATTACCTGTAAATCTAACAATTACACATCCGAAAGGTTATGAATTAAGTACTGAAATCACAAAAGACACTCAGGTAAATTACGATCAAGAAGAGGCTTTAAAAAATGCGGATTTTGTTTATGTGAAAAACTGGAGTTCTTATGCGGATTACGGACAAATATTAAGTCAAGATAGCAATTGGATGATTACACAACATAAGCTTAATAATGCTAAATTTATGCATTGCTTACCTGTAAGAAGAAATGTTGTTGTTGAAGATGCAGTTTTAGATTCTGATAATTCTTTAGTAATAAATCAGGCAAACAATAGAACATATGCAGCTCAGGTTGTTTTAAAAAACATCCTCGAAAACTTATAACATGCAAGAATTAAAAATTATAAAAATTGGAGGAAACGTAATCAATAACGAAAAATTATTGGGTGATTTCCTTGATGATTTTGCCAAACTTGAATCGCCAAAAATTTTAGTTCATGGTGGTGGAAGAGCTGCTTCTGAATTATCAGTAAAAATGGGAATTAGTCCTAATATGATTAATGGACGTAGAATTACTGATGCTGATACTTTAGAGATTATAACGATGGTTTACGGTGGAAAAATCAACAAGAATATTGTTGCTCAATTACAAGCTAGAAAATGTAATAGTATTGGCTTTTCTGGTGCAGACGGCAATACTATTGTTTCTGTAAAAAGACCTGTAACTACTATAGATTATGGTTTTGTTGGTGATGTTGTTGAAATAAACACTGAGACTTCTCGGATTTTACTAGACAATAAAATTAGTCCGATTTTTTGTGCCATTACACACGATGAGAACGGACAATTACTAAATACAAATGCAGATACTATTGCTGCTGAATTAGCAATAGCTTTATCTAAATCATATAAAGTTGCGCTTTATTACTGTTTTGAAAAAAATGGTGTATTAACAGATATTACAGACGATGGTTCCGTAGTTGAAAAGATTGATGAAAAGATATTTGAAGATTTAAAGCGTAACGAAATAATTAATGAAGGCATGCTTCCTAAAATACATAACTGTTTACAAGCAATTAAAAAAGGTGTAAACAGTGTTCACATAGGAAATAACACAATGCCTTTTAACACGAATGTAAAATGTACAACGTTTCAACAATAATGACACAAAAAGAACTTACCTATAGCGCTATCGATCTCTTAAAAAAACTTATAGAGATTCCATCGTTTTCTTCAGAAGAAGATAAAACTGCGGAAGCTTTAGCCTATTGGTGTACGATTCATAGTATCGATTATAAGAGAACCAATAATAATATTTGGGCTATCAATAAATATTTTGATGAAAGTAAACCAACTATTTTACTAAACTCTCATCACGATACTGTTTATCCAAACAACGGATACACAAAAAATCCACATAAAGCCATTGTAGAAGATGGAAAATTATATGGTTTAGGAAGTAACGATGCTGGAGGATGTTTGGTTTCTTTATTAGCAACATTCACTCATTTTTATCATCAAGAAAATTTAAACTATAATTTAGTTTTTGTTGGTTCTGCTGAAGAAGAAAGTAGTGGTTCAAACGGATTAAATAGCATGTTATCTATAATTCCTAAAATTGACGTAGCCATTGTTGGAGAACCAACATTAATGCAATTAGCTATTGCCGAAAAAGGATTGATTGTTTTTGATGCTAAAGTCAAAGGAACACCGAGTCACGCTGCACATCCTAATGAGGATAATCCAATTTACAATACTATAGAGGTTTTAGAATGGTTTAAAAACTACACGTTTGATAAAACTTCGGAAGTTTTAGGCGATGTGAAAATGACCGTCACACAAATTAACGCAGGAAAACAACATAACGCGGTTCCATCTGCAGTAGATTTGGTTGTAGATGTTCGTGTAAACGATAAATATACAAATCAAGAAATTGCTGATTTATTACAAAATGAAGCTCCTTGTGAGATTGTACCGAGAAGTTTACGTTTAAATTCATCATCAATAGATAAAAATCACGAATTAATACAAGCTGGTATTGCTTTAGGAAGAGAAACTTATGGTTCTCCTACCCTATCAGATCAGTCAGTTTTAAGCTGTCAATCTGTAAAATTAGGTCCTGGTGATAGTAGGCGTTCTCATACCGCAGATGAGTTTATTTATATTGATGAAATTAAAGAAGGAATAGATCTCTATATTAAGATTTTAACTTCTGTTCTAAAAGAGTAAAACGGAACGATTTTTGATGGTTTTTCAGTAGTATTTTAACTAAAATGCAATTAATTATGAAAAAAAAAATATTTACCTTCTGTTTAACCTTACTATTTAGTTTTTCAATGTTTGCTCAAGAAAAAGAGAACAAAAAAGAAACCTTACCAGATGGCTGGTATAAAGCATATAGTAATTGTATAACACCGAATGGTTTTGCAACAATCAATCTTAAAACTAACTTCAGAAGAACGATTACGGTTTGGGTAAAAGCTGAAAACAATATGATTACCCATATTGGTCGTACAAATTCTAAAGAATTACATAACAATAGATTGAATGACACAAGACTTTTTAGTGCTCCTGTTATCAAAAAAAGACATGGAAAAACTATTGCTGAGCTTAGAATTGTTGGACGTGGAGTCTGTAGAGCAAGAACTTGTGTACTTGAGATTATAGATGATAATAATCTCACTGCAAGTAGATAAAAATTTTAAAAAACAACTTAAATGAAACTTTGGAAAAAAGAGTTTTCATTAGATCAAGCTATTGAAGATTTTACAGTAGGAAACGATAGAGAGATTGATCTATTTATTGCAAAATACGATGTACTAGCTTCAAAAGCACATGCAAAAATGTTGGCTTCTGTAGGAATTATTTCTCATGAAGAAGCCAACATTCTTGTAAAAGAATTAGATCATTTATTAGATGAAATAACACAAAACAACTTCAAAATAGACCAAACATTTGAAGATGTTCACTCAAAAATAGAATACGAACTAACACTTAAACTAGGTGAAGTTGGTAAAAAAATACACACTGCAAGATCTAGAAACGATCAAGTTTTGGTGGCCTTGCAACTGTATTACAAAAATGAAATCACAGTTATTCTTGAAAAGGTTAAAACTTTATTTAAAACCTTAATTTCTTTAGCAGAAACTCATCAGCATAAATTATTGCCAGGATATACACATTTACAAGTTGCCATGCCTTCTTCTTTTGGTTTATGGTTTTCTGCTTATGCTGAAACTTTATTAGATGATATTGAATTGCTAACTGCAACATTAAAAATTGTAGATCAAAATCCTTTAGGTTCTGCTGCTGGATACGGTAGTTCTTTTCCTATTGATAGAGAATTTACAACTAAAGAACTTAATTTTTCAACATTAAAATACAATGTTGTTGCTGCTCAAATGGCAAGAGGAAAAAATGAACGAATATTAGCCAGTTCACTTGGTAATTTAGCAAATACGTTAAGTAAATTTTCTATGGATATTTGTTTATATATGAGCCAAAATTTTGGTTTTATCTCTTTTCCTGATGAACTAACTACCGGAAGTAGTATTATGCCTCATAAAAAGAATCCAGATGTTTTTGAATTGATTAGAGGAAAGTGTAATCAAATACAAGCTGTTCAAACAGAAATGTTATTGCTTACAAACAATTTACCTAGTGGATATCACAGAGATTATCAGTTATTAAAAGAAAACAGTATTAAAGCTATTGAAAACACTAAAAATGTTATAGATATATTTAATTATAGTATCAAACAAATTATAGTTAAAGATGTAGATATTAATGATGATAAGTACAAATACTTATTCACGGTTGATAATATTAATAATCTAGTAACAAATGGAGTTCCTTTTAGAGAAGCTTATCAAAAGATAAGTTCAGAGGTAGAAAATGGCTTTTACGAGCCTGATACATCAAAAAAACATACTCATATTGGAAGTATTCATAATTTAGCTCTAGAAAAAATTACAGAAAAGCTAAACTAAATAACCTTTTCACATATTTAAAGCTACTAATATAAAGTCGTACCTTTCGAATATCGAATCTACTTTATAAACAACTTCATGGTTCTATATATTTGAATAACTAATTGAATATTATAGAACCATGTATAAAATTTCAACCTTCAAAGAAGCTATAAGCTTGCTTAAAATATTTGTAATGTTATTTTTAGTGCTTATTACTTATACTAGCTGCAATAATAACACAAGTAAAAATGATTGGCGAACTGAAAACTTAAAAGGTAAAGTAAAATCTTACACTGAGCTTTCATACGAAATCCTTGAAGAAAAAAAGCAAGAAAACCATTATAAAAAAGAAGTAAAAAACTTTGACCAAGATGGTAAAATAATAAATGAATTACTGTATAATTTTGATGGTGTTGGAAATCAATTCATACCTAAGTACAACGAAAAAAATGAAAAAACTGCCATGTATTGTTATGTGGAAAATAGTGATAAACTAATTTATAGGTGGATTTATAGTTACAATGAAAAAGGGTTAAAGATTAAAGATGAAATTTATGATGCCAGTGATAAATTAACCTTAGAACGTTTTTTTAAGTATGATGAAAAAGGTAATAAAATTGAGCGTACTCAAAAATACGTATATAACCCAGATACTGCGCTTAATAAAAGGACGTTTGAATATGATGACTCTGGAAGAAATATTCGAATTAATACTTACGATCCTTTTGGTAAAAATATAAAAAGTCATTATGATTTTGTGTATGATGATGGGGGAAATAAAATAGAAGAGAATATTCTTAATCCTAATGGAAAATTAACTAGTAAATGGATATACAAATATGAGTTTGATGAGAAAGGAAATTGGATTAAGAAAACTGAGTTTGATCAAGGTATTTTCCCTAAAAATATTATTGAACGTACTTATGAATACTATAATTAAACCCATATGTTAAGAAAAGTAATTTTTATATTTTTAATTTATCTTTCTTTTAGTTTATATACTCAAGAGAACAAGACTATGAATAAAGATGGGATCTTTAAAGACAATTATGGTAATATAACCTCTTATAAAAATGGAAAATTACATGGTAAACAAGTAAAAGTTATAGGTTATACTGATAAAACAGAAACTTCTTATTACAAGAATGGTAAGATCTTAAAAAAAGAATATAATTATATATGGATTGAAGGTGTGGAAAATCCAACAGGATTTTATAAAAAAGGAAAACCTTACGAAGGTTATTTTCCTAAAGATTCTCAAGAAATTTTATTAGTTGACTATTACAAAAAAGGAAAGAAAAAATATCAATACTCTAAAGACAATCTTTTTACAGATAAAATAGAACCTTTAACTATTAAATCTACTTTCAAACAAAATAAAATTTATGATGGTCGTTCTTATGATTTTTCGGAACAGAGTCAATATTTAAAAATTAATTATCTAAAAAAAGGAGAAATAACACAACAAGTTTTTTGGGTTTTTGCTGTTCATTACGCAAATGCATTTACAATTAGTTACACTAAAACTGGTTACGAAATAACTGAAAAAAGAGCAGATGATGTAAAAGTTATTAGAAAGGATGATAAAGTATCTTTTTTCTATAAAGAACAAGAGATTATGTTTATCTCTTTACTAAAAAACACTTTAGTAGCAAAAGACATTGGATATTATGAAGTAGATGGTAGTTTATACCAAATTATCAGAAACGGACTTCAATTTAGTTCTAAAACAGAAAAAGAACCTGAAGGCGATTATTTTCGTAGTTTATTATTTAAGATATTTATGGAATTACGTTATGAAAAAAATTATAACACTAAAATTCCTACTATACTTTCAAATCTTAAAAACTCTGAACGTGAAGATATTTTTGCCCAAATCACATATGATGATAAAGGAAAACCTTTTTCGGGAGTTATAGTTTCCCAAGAAAATAGAAAATATTCAGGTAAGGCTTATGAAAATGGGAAATTAATTAAAACTGTAAAAGGAATTTCAAAAGATAGTATTAAAGCTATCTATAGGAAATTACTTCATTTAGATTAAAAGTTATTTAATCTTTTTTTAAATTTTTCAATTAAAAATACATTTCCAAAGAGCATTGTAAATGCATAACCAATATCTTCAACAGGTATAGTTACTAATCTTATTCCTAAATTTTCGTTATTGTTATACCAAACAACTGGCTCTTCTAAACCAGTTCCTGTTAATACTCCATTTACAATAAAAAAAGGAATCAAAATTATTAAAAAGGCTATATAAAAACGTCTTAAATATTCTATTCCGAAGAAAAAACCGATCAGTAAAGTTCCTATTAAAAAGGAATAATTTACCGTTGTATAAGCTTTTCCCCAGTTCATAATCAGAACAGGAATTACAACAGCTATCAAAGCTAACGTAATAAACTGAGTGTTCTTCTTAGAAATTAATAAGTTTGGTTTAAAATATTCTAAAGAATAATGGATAAAAATACTTGCGTATGGAATACAAAAAAAGAATAACCACTCTTCTATCGGCATTCCTAATAACAAGAAAGGTAGATGATAATCTGGATTAAATCCCCAAACTCCATTTTTTGTAAAAATTGCATCCCAAACAAGAAACACTGCTGCAACTATTGTTAAAGACAATAGAACAGCTTTCCAATGTTTAATAAAACGCATATTCTTTTCAAAAGAATATATGAGAGGAATACTTAGTGAACCTAAGTTTAGAAGTAAGTATAAGTAAAGCACTATTTCAAATATTCTTTAAAATACTTAAAAGGAACGAATAACATTCCGAAACACTCTCCTTCTTGTTTTCCTAATTTCTTATGATGTATTTTGTGAGCTTTTCTTAATCCTCTAAAATACCAATTATCAGTTTTATCGAACCACTTGAAACGGCGGTGAATTAAAACATCATGAATTAGAAAATATGCTAAACCATAAAATAAAATTCCAAGTCCTATAAAAAACAAGAAATTTAATTCTGGACGAATTCCAAAGAAGAATAACATCATACTCGGAATCGCAAAAACGACAAAAAATGCATCATTTTTTTCAAAAACGTGTGGATAACCTGGTTGATGATGATCTTCATGTAAATACCATCCAAAACCATGCATTACATATTTATGGGTACACCATGTGATACCCTCCATTATAATAAATGTACTTAGTGTAACTAAAGCAAATATCATTAAATCAAATTTAATTTATATTTCACATAACTTCTTGCCAACAAATTTATCTTCATCGGATTAGAAATCCTAATTCTTGTATCCATAATTTGTGCAGAAGGTGTAGCTTTTAACTTATTCAATAATTTTCTGTAATAACGATACGCCATGTAAACTCCGAACTTGGCATCTACTGGTAATTGTAAAATCCCATTTGAAAATGCATAATCGAAATCGGCTTCTATTTCTGCTATAATTTCCTCTTTAGACTTATTATCAAGTTCTTTTAAATCTACATTAGGAAAGTAAGATCTATTTAGAAGTTCTACGTCATCTTTTAAATCACGTAAGAAATTTACTTTCTGAAAAGCAGATCCTAAACGCATAGCTGGATCTTTAAGCGCTTCGTATTTTTGATCGTCTCCTTTAACGAAAACTTTCAAACACATTAATCCAACAACATCTGCAGAACCGTATATGTATTCGTTATATTCTTCTTGAGTCTTATATTCAGTTTTGTGTAAATCTGCACGCATACTCTTTAAAAAAGCCTGAACTAAATCATCTGTAATACCGAATTTGTTTACTGTAAATACAAATGAATTTAAAATCGGATTTAGACTAATACCAGAATGCTTTGATAAAAAGTAATCCTTTTCAAAACGATCTAATAAACCTTCTTTATCGTAATCATGAAAAGTGTCTACTATCTCGTCAGCAAAACGAACAAACCCATATATATTATAGATATGAGATCTTATAGATTTAGATAACATTTTAGTCGCTAGAGAGAAAGACGTACTGTAACTGTTTGTTACTATTTTACTACACTTGTAAGAAACGTCGTCGAATAATTCTTTCATGATAGGTGGTTTTTTAATATTAAATCTGAAGCTATTTTACCCGAAATTAAAGACGGTGGTACACCCGGTCCTGGAACCGTTAATTGGCCTGTAAAGTATAAGTTTTTAACTTTTTTACTTTTTATATTAGGTCTTAAAAATGCTGTTTGAGTTAAAATATTTGCTAACCCATATGCATTTCCTTTGTAAGAGTTATAATCTTCTATAAAGTCGTTTACACAATAACTCTCTTTAAATATAATACTTTGTTTAACATCTTGACTAGTTAAACGTTCTAATCTTTCAATAATTATATTAAAATACTTTTCTCTTATTTCTTCAGTGTCTTCTATTCCAGGAGCTAAAGGAATTAAAAAAGTAGCCGCTTCTTTTCCATCTGGTGCGAATGAATCGTCTGTTATACTAGGAAAACTTGCATAAAACAATGGTTTTTCTGGCCACTTTGGAGTATCGTAAATATCTTTCGCATGTACATCAAAACTAGTATCAAAAAATAATGTGTGATGTTCTACGTTTTCTAATTTTTTATCGAATCCTACATAAAATAATAAAGATGACGGTGCAAAAACTCTATTATCCCAATATTTCTCTGAATATTGCCTTAAAGATGAATTTAATAATGTTTCTGTATGGTGATAATCTGCTCCACTTAAAACAAGATTAGTTTCTATAATCTCTCCATTAACTGAAATAGAATTCACGTGATTTTTATTATCTACATCTATCTTCTCAACATTCGCATTCGTTACAAACTCTACTCCTAGCTGTTTTGCTAAAGCTACTAAACCTTCTATGACTTTGTACATTCCTCCTTTCGGATGCCATGTACCCAATCCGAAATCAGCATAATTCATAAAATTATAAAAAGCTGGTGTGTTGCTTGGTTTAGCTCCTAAGAACAACACCGGAAATTCAAGAATTTGAATTAACTTATAACTCTTAATTTTTTTTCGAACTTGTTTTTTAATTGTAGAAAAAAACTGACCAACTCTTACTGCTGTTTGCGGAGTTACTAATTCAAGAGGAGAAATTCCGGGGCGATATACAACATCTTTAACTGCAATATTGTAATTATCTTGGGCAGATTTTATAAATTTTCTTAAATGCTTAGAACTTCCTGGTTCTTCATTTTCAAAAACTTCACAAATTTCTTCAAAACTCCCAGGAATAGTTATACTATCATTTTCTCCGAAGTATACTTGATAAGCTGGATCTAGTTTTTCTAAAGTGTAGAAAT
The DNA here is from genome assembly GCF_947495995.1 of uncultured Tenacibaculum sp. Classification (GTDB taxonomy): domain Bacteria; phylum Bacteroidota; class Bacteroidia; order Flavobacteriales; family Flavobacteriaceae; genus Polaribacter. The sequence goes on along the minus strand of NZ_CANMAX010000002.1, from coordinate 190,187 downwards.
CTGAAGGTTTCTTGCCAAAATCAGCAAAGAATTTTTCAAAAACGTCTGGCATCCAATACCAAGTAGGTCCTATATCGAATGTAAAACCTTCGTTTAAATATTGTCTAGCTCTTCCACCTAAAGTGCTATTTTTCTCGTATATTGTTACTTGAAAACCAGCTTTTGCCATGTAACAGGCAGCTGAAAGTGATGAGAAACCTGAACCAATTATTGATATCGTTTTATTCAATGTAAATAATTTTGATACCCTAAAGGTAGAAAAAAATATTGTTTTGTTTAATCTTTTTAACTAAAAATTAAACAAAAATTATAAACCATCAATCATATCAATTATTGAAGGGTAAATTTCAATATTAGATTTGAAATTTTCTTCTGATACTATAGTAGCTTTTTTTCCAACAGCCATTAATTTATGGTCTGTTCCTTTTAAAATATCGTCAATTTCTTTGAAGTACTCTGGAATCTTATCATCACTAGGTTGAACAGTCATTGAGGTTATAAAACAAACTTTAAGTTCACCCTCAAAGAAATAATTCAAATTATTTAATGGTAAACTTTGTCCAAGATAAATTGTTTGACACCCTCTTAAAACAAGCTCAAAATTTAAATACATTAAACCAATTTCATGAATTTCTCCATCTGGTAAGAAAAGAACATAAGTATAATCTGTATTAGTAGCAGAATATTCTAACTTTTCTGTGTTTAATTGTATTTTCTGAATGATTAGATTTGAAATGAAATGCTCATGAGCAGGCATTAACGTTTTCGTTTGCCAAAGAAGTCCAATTTGATTTAAGAAAGGAATGAAGACTTCTTTAAATATTTGCCTAAACGTTTTTTTGTGCAATAACTTATCGTAAGTACTATTAAATAATACTTTGTCGAATTGGAACATCGACATTTTGAATGCATTAATTGCTTCGTCGTTTGCTGCAAATTTGAATGCTAATTCTCGTGTACTATTGAGAATTTGCTCTTCAGACATTTGAGCAATTTTAGAAATCTTGAAATTATGCTTATTCAATAATGCCACATTTAATAGTTTTAATAAACTATCTGTGGAGTAATATCTAATGTTAGTATCCGTTCTGTTAGGCTCAAGTAGATTGTAACGCTTTTCCCAAATACGGATAGTATGTGCTTTTACTCCAGAAATGTTTTCAAGATCTTTAATAGTAAATACTGTCTTTATATTGTTCAACGTTTATCTTTTTTTATTAAACAAAGATAACAAATATAATAGTGTTTTTTAATTTTTTTTATAAAATACTGTAACAATTTATATATTGGCGCATCTAACAGTGTAACTAACCAGTAAATATTGTGTCAAAAAGTCTAGAAGACAAGTTTTTAGATAATTTCGAATCGAATCAGAATATTGTTCATAAAATTTGTAGAATTTATACAACAAACCAGAGCGATCACAATGATTTGTTTCAGGAAATTACAATACAAGTATGGAAAAACTATGCTAAGTTTAGAGGAGATGCTAAGTTTAGTACCTGGTTATATAGAGTTGCACTTAACACTGCAATTTCACTATATAGAAAATCAACCAGAAAGGTAAAAACGCAAGATATATCTGATATAGCTTTTAAAATTAAAGCCGTTGAATATGACGATACACAAGAAGTTCAATTGAAATCTCTTTACAAGGCAATTCAACATTTAAATGATATTGATAAAGCGTTAGTTTTTCTTTATTTGGAAGACAAATCCTACAAAGAGATATCTGAAACATTAGGTATTAGTGAAGTAAATGCTCGTGTAAAAATGAACAGAGCAAAAGACAAATTAAAAAAACGATTAAACCCATAAACACTATATGGATTTATTAGAAAAATATAAAGAGGCTTGGGATAACCAGCCAGAGAACTCAAATAAAGTCTCTAAAGGAGAGATTTATAAGATGATGAAATCTAAATCTTCATCAATTGTAAAATGGATTTTTATTATTGGATTAATAGAATTTATACTCATAAGTTCTTCTTACTTCTTTTTAGATATTGAAGAAAGTATACAAGCTTATGAAAATATTGGTTTAAATAAATACTTCATGTTATTTAATACCATTGCTGGATCTGCTATTGTATTATATTTTCTTTACAGATTTTACATTAATTATCGATCTATTTCAACTACAGAAAGCACCAAGAGTTTAATGAACCAAATTCTTAACACTAGAAAGACAGTTCGTAATTATGTTTTAATCAACTTAACTTACCTAGCTATTTTTTATGTTATAGCTACAATTTTAATGGTAAATAAACAATTTACAGATTTATCTACACTACACACTGTAGGTATTATTATTGCTTCATTAATTGCTTTAGCCGTAATGTTAACTGTAATATGGTTAATCTATCAATTGTTATATGGTATCTTATTAAATAAATTGAATAAAAATTATAAAGATTTAGCTAAATTAGATGAGTAAATAATTTTCTCATGAAAAAAATAGCTTTATTACTTCTGATTTTTATTAGTTTCAATAGTTTTTGTCAAGATAGTGATTCCTCTGAATTTTGGGATAATGTAAGATTCGGAGGTTCTTTTGGTTTAGGGTTTGGTAACAATACTACTACAATTGCAATAGCTCCTAACGCTATATATGATTTTAGTTCCAACTTTTCTTTAGGAATTGGATTAGGTTACCAATACGCGAAACGAGATGATATTAAGAATAATGTTTTTAGTACTAGCTTACTAAGTTTTTATAATCCAATACAAGAGATACAACTTTCCGCAGAATTTGAACAACTTTTTGTGAATAGAAGTTTTCAAGGAATCAAGGATAATTTTAGCTACCCTGCTTTATATCTAGGTGCGTCTTACAACGTTAATAGAAATATTGCAATTGGTTTTAGATACGATGTACTTTTCGACGAAAATAAAAGTATCTATTCATCAGCGATATCTCCTGTATTTAGAGTCTTCTTTTAAAGTAAAGGTTAAAACTTTAGCATTTGATAGTTTTGTAATGCTTTTAATAATGTTTTATGCATTTTATCAGTATAATCTAAATGTGTTACAATTCTTATTTTACCTTCTCCCATAGGAGTTAACAAAATATCTTTCTCTTGCATATCTTTGATAAAATCAGCTGCATTTAAATTATCGTTTACATAAAAAATAACGATATTAGTTTCTATAGGTTCAACTTTTTTCACATAAGATAATTGCTGTAAGGTCTCTCCTATTTCTTTTGCTTTTTGATGATCTTCTTGTAAACGCTCTATATGATTATCTAATGCGTAAATACCAGCAGCAGCCAAATACCCAACTTGTCGCATAGCACCACCAAATAGTTTCCTTATTCTAAGTGCTTTTGCAATATGATCTTTAGAACCAACTAAAACAGAACCTATCGGAGCTCCAAGTCCTTTTGATAAACAAATAGAAATTGTATCGAATAATTCTCCGTATTGTTTAGGTGTTTCATTTTTCTCTACAAGAGCATTAAAAAGTCTAGCACCATCTAAATGATATGCTAAATTAAACTTATCTGAAACTTCTTTTATATTTTTCAATTCATCAAAATCCCAACAAGCTCCTCCACCTTTATTCGTTGTATTCTCTATACAAACTAAACGAGAATATGGTACATGAATATCTGATCTTCCTTCTGCAGCATAATGCAATTGGTCTGCCGTAAACATTCCTCGATCTCCATCAATTAACTTACAAGAAACTCCAGCATTAAAAGCTGCTCCTCCACCTTCATAATTGTACACGTGAGCCCATTTATCACAAAATAATTTATCACCAGGTTGTGTATGTAATTTTATTGCTGTTTGGTTCGCCATGGTTCCTGAAGGAAAAAACAAAGCATCTTCCATTCCGAACATATCAGCTACTTTTTCTTGTAATAAATTTACTGTAGGATCTCCTTTAAAAACATCATCACCAACATCAGCCGTCATCATTGCTTTTAACATTCCTTCCGTAGGCTTTGTTACAGTATCACTTATTAAATTTACTTGCATTTCAAAAATTTATTATTAGTTAATTGTGCGTTTATTTTGATCCAATTGGAGAACCATCAGGCATTTTTAAAACTACTGATTTCTTACTATACTTTGAAGGATTTTTCTTAAAATCATTAATTAAAACAAGAAACTCATTATTCACCGTATTTTTATTGCTCTCTAAATACGATTTGATTGTATTGATTTTTTCATTTACAATCGCTTTTCCCTCAAAATAAATTGAACTGTTGTGCAAATAAAATAAATTTAAAATAATTTCTTTTGATACAATTGTATTCAATGATTTGTAGTAAGAATCTTGATATGATTTCTGTACAGAAACTTCAATTAGTTTATCTAAAATCTCTTGTAAACTTAACTGACTATTATCTATACTATAATGTTGTATAACACGGTTTACACGTTCTGGATGTAACAAATAACTCAATGTAAATGCAACATTAGTTTGCACCGCTCCATACGGATCGAAAGCTACTCCTGTTTTACTTTTAAAACTTTCTCTTGTTCTTCCATATCCGTAAGCTCTTGGGGGAAAAAGTTTTAATAATCGTTTCGGAATTGCTATTTCTTTTACGTCAATAGTTTTTAAAAGGGCTTTTAAAGCTTGTCTTTCTGTAGCTCCTTTTATTCTTTCAACAATTACATCTTTTTGTCCTTTAACTGCGTAGGTATAATCTAATCCACCTATTAATTTTGAAGTTGCATCTGTTTGATATCTATGGAAAAAATACAACGGAACAAATACATCTTCTAAAACTGAATATGGTTCATTGGTTTTGATATTATCTGCGGAAAAGTCTTCGATTGCCTTTTTTCTAATTGCTAATACATTATTTAATTCTTCAGAAGCACTTTTTCCGTTATCCCATAAATGTGCATAAGCATGTGCACTACCTTTTGGTCTTGCATCTGCATCAGAAATAAATCGTAATCCTTTATCAGAAGCTTCTTTTAAAATCTTAGCTAAACCTTCTTTTTCTTGATTAGGAAAATCTTGATAGGCATACGCTACAGTTATTTTATCCCAAGCTCCTATTTTATCGTCATAAGCATTTGAAAAATCAACTTTTCCATTTTTAAGTTGAAGCTGTGGATGAGGATAATCCATTACCGAAGATCTGTTATTTGTACTTGCTGCAAAATTATGAGCGAAACCTAATGTGTGTCCGATTTCATGAGCAGATAATTGACGAATTCTTGCTAAAGCCATTTCCAAAGCAAACTTATCATCAATATTTCCATTTGCGTAGGGAGCTTGCAAGGCCTGAGCAATTAAAAAATCTTGACGAATTCGAAGTGAACCTAAACTTACATGTCCTTTTAATATTTCTCCAGTTCTTGGATCAGAAATATTTCCTCCATAACTCCAACCTCTTGTTGAACGATGTACCCATTGAATGACATTGTAACGAACATCTAACGGATCGGCATCTTCAGGTAACATTTTTAACTGAAAAGCATTTTTATAACCAATTGCTTCAAAAGCTTGATTCCACCATCTTCCCCCTTCTAACAAAGCAGAACGGACAGGTTCTGGCGTTCCTCTGTCTAAATAATAAATTATAGGTTCAACAGCTTCGCTAATTTTAGCTTTAGGATTTTTTTTCTCTAATCGATGTCTGTATATGAAACGTTTTCTGATAGATTGATCAACTGGAGTCGCATAATCTAAGTATGTCATTTGCCAAGAACCACAACGAGGATCGTATACTCTAGGCTTGTATTTATCATCTGGTAACTCAACAAAAGAATGATGTTGATGAACCGTTACTAAAGAAGCATTTGGTGTAACACTTCGTATGTTATACCCTTTTGGTTTTCCTGAGAAAGTAAGCATTACATCAAACTCAACATTCTTAGGAAAAGCTTTAGTCCTATCAATATAAAATGCGCTTTTACTTTTATCCAATCGATAATTCCCTTGGTTATTAGAAGCTAATCTATTGGCTACTTCATGTGCATCTCTCACAAAAAAACTGGTTGCATTAATCAAGTAACGATTATTCTTTTCTTCTACAATTTTAAAACCATGTAAAACAGATTTTGCAAACGCTTCTTTTACCGATTGTTTTTCTTCAATATTATCTGTTACAGCTCTAAAATTCTGATTAGGTTGTATTAGCAATAATTTATTACCAGCTTTTTTAAATTTTACCACTACTCCACTTCCTAACTGACCTCTATCTAAACCAATATCATTCGATCCAACACCTTCTGATAAAGCGTTTACATATAAAATTTCGGTATCTAGTTTTGTTATTTCTAAGAAAATTTCATCTGTTTTTTCATTATAATAGAAAGGAATAAATCCTTCATTTCTCTTCATTTCTTTTTTTCCCTCAAAAAACTGAGCAAATGTAGAAAGTGTAAAAAAACAGCATAAAATAAGTAGTGCATTTTTCATGTAGTTGTATGGTTTAGATTTAAAGGCAGATAAAAATAGTAAATCTTTTTTTTACCTTATTTTTGCCTTTATGATTACATTCGACCAATTAAAAAACATTAAAAATCGCGTAGAAAAGCTTAGAGATTATTTGGATATCGATCAAAAATTGATTGAAATTTCTAATGAAGAAGAAAAAACTGCCGATCCTAATTTCTGGAATAATCCGAAAGAAGCTGAAACATTAATGAAATCGTTACGATTAAAGAAAAAGTGGGTTAGCGATTATGATGAAATCGTTACATTAAGCGAGGATTTGAATGTACTTTATGATTTCTTTAAAGAAGGTGATGTAGAAGAAGATGAAATCACAGAACAATTTGAAAAAACTAGTGCTTTTTTAGAAGATATTGAATTTAAAAACATGCTTTCTGAAGAAGGAGATAACTTAAGTGCAGTGATTCAAATTACTGCCGGTGCTGGAGGTACCGAAAGTTGTGATTGGACAGAAATGTTGACTCGTATGTATACGATGTGGGCAGAAAAACAAGGTTTCAAATTAAAAACATTAAACTACCAAAGTGGTGATACTGCTGGTATAAAAACTGTAACTATAGAAATAGATGGCGATTTTGCCTTTGGTTGGTTAAAAGGTGAAAATGGTGTACATCGTTTAGTTCGTATTTCTCCTTTCGATAGTAATGCAAAACGTCATACTTCTTTCTCTTCTGTTTATGTATACCCTGTTGCTGATGATTCCATAGAAATTGAGATTAATCCTGCTGATATTGAAATTACTACTGCTCGTTCTAGTGGTGCAGGTGGACAAAATGTAAATAAAGTAGAAACGAAAGTTCAATTACACCATAAGCCTACGGGTATTCAAATTCAATGTTCTAATTCAAGATCTCAACACGATAATAGAGCGACAGCTTTACAAATGCTGAAATCACAGTTATATGAAATAGAACTTCAAAAAAGACAAGCTGCTCGTGCTGATATCGAAGCTAATAAACTGAAAAATGAATGGGGAAGTCAGATTCGAAATTATGTAATGCATCCTTATAAATTGGTAAAAGATGTTAGAACTGCCCATGAAACAGGAAATGTAGATGCAGTTATGGACGGAAATATAAATCCGTTTTTAAAATCTTATCTAATGATGATGGGACAAAAAGAGAGTTAGAAATCAAAAATTAAAACAAAATCAAAAGATAAATCATGATCAAAATATATCACAATCCTAGATGCTCTAAATCTAGACAAGGATTAGCTATTTTAGAAGAAAGTAAAAAAGAATTCACTGTAGTTAAATACTTGAATGAAACTTTAAATAAGACTGAACTTAAAGAAATTATTTCATTATTAAACATTGCTCCAATTGATTTAGTTCGTAAGAATGAAAGTATTTGGAAAGAAAACTATAAAGGAAAAGACTTAATTGACGATGAAATAATTACTGCTATGGTAGAAAATCCAAAACTTATAGAAAGACCAATAGTGATTCACGATAAAAAAGCTGTGATTGGTAGACCTCCTCAAAAAATTTTAGAAATTCTGTAACAGATTCTCACAAATTAACACTTATTAACAGAGAAAGTTGAATTTTAACACTCATTGCGCGTATATTCGCGTCAACTATTAATACTTTAATTTACTATGAAAAAAGTTGTAAAATTATTTACACTAGTACTATTTGTATCGCAAATAGTTGTAGCACAGTCTACAAAAATTCCAAATGACCCTTCAGTCAAAACAGGAAAATTATCTAACGGATTAACTTACTTCGTAAAACAAAATGCAAAACCTGCTAATAAAGTAGAATTACGCTTAGCAATTAAAGCTGGTTCTGTTTTAGAAGATGAAGATCAATTAGGTTTAGCTCACTTTATGGAGCATATGAACTTTAACGGAACAAAAGATTTTAAAAGAAACGAGTTAATCGATTATTTACAATCTATTGGAGTTAAATTTGGATCACACTTAAATGCATATACAGGATTTGATCAAACTGTGTATATCTTACCAATTCCTACGGATGATAAGGAAAAATTAGATAAAGGTTTTCAAATTATTGAAAACTGGGCGCATGGTGCATTATTAGAAGGTAAAGATATAGATGAAGAACGTGGAGTTGTTCTTGAAGAATATCGTACAGGTAGAGATGCTAATACTAGAATGTTACAAAATTATATAGATAAGATTGCTTTCGGTTCTAAATATGCAAAGAGATTACCTATCGGTACTAAAGAAAATATCGAAAACTTTAAGCACGAAAGCATTCGTCGTTTCTTTAAAGATTGGTATAGACCAGATTTAATGGCTGTAATTGCTGTAGGAGACGTAGATGTTGCTGTTTTAGAACAAAAAGTAAAAGATTTCTTCTCTAAAATTCCCGCTCGCAAGAATCCTAGAAAAAAAGAGAGTTATACTTTAAAAAATCACAAAGAAACTCTTATTGCTATTGAAGCAGACAAAGAAGCTCCGTTTGCTAATGTTGAGATTATGTACAAAGATCGTGAGGACAGTAAACCTAATAGTAGTGTTAACGATTATAGAAAATCTTTAATAACTAATTTATTTAATCGAATGATTAATAATAGATTTGAAGAATTAGTAAACAGTGAGAACCCTCCTTTTACTTATGGTTTTAGCTATTATGGTGGTACTTTAGCTAAAGATAGAAATGCATTTCAATCTCAAGCTGGAACAAGTGCTGACGGACAATTAATAGGTTTAGAAACTTTATTAACTGAAAACGAAAGAGTAAAACGTTTTGGTTTCCAAAAAGGAGAGTTCGAAAGAGCAAAAAAGAATATTATTTCTAGTATCGAAAAATCTTTTAAAGATAGAGATAAGAGAGAATCTAGTAGAATTGCTGGATCTTTAGTTGGAGGTTTCTTAGACGGAAGACCAGTGGCTAGTGTTGAATGGAGTTATAAAAGTACTCTTAAAATGTTACCTACTATTCAGTTATCTGAAGTAAACGATTTAATTAAAAACTATTTACACGATGATAACAGAGTTGTTGTAATTACAGGACCTAAAAAAGTTGTTACTGAAGCTCAAGTATTAAAAGCTTTAAACGATGTAAAAACAAAAGATTTAAAGCCGTATGAAGATAAAGCTGTAGCTTCTTCTTTAATTACAAAAGCTCCTAAAGCTGGTACAGTTGTTAAAACTACAACTAATGATAAATTAGGTACAAAAACTTTAGTATTAAGTAATGGTGCTAAAGTAACTTACAAGAAGACTGACTTTAAAAATGACGAAATTTTATTCTCTGCATTTAGTTACGGAGGTACTTCTTTATACAGTAACGAAGAATTTAAAGTTACTGCATTTGCAAATGATGGTTTAACTGAAGCTGGAATTAACGGTTTCAATTTAAATGATATGGGTAAAATGATGTCTGGTAAGATTGCTAGAGTTAGACCTTATATCGGAAGTATTAGCGAAGGATTCTCTGGTAGTGCTTCTCCTAAATACTTAGAAGAACTTTTACAACAAGTACATTTATATTTTACTGCTTTAAACAAAGATGATAAAGCTTATAAATCGTTTATTAATAAGCAAAAAAGTTTCATAGGAAATCTTTTAAGTAGTCCAAGATTTTACTACCAAAAAGAAATGAGAGATTTCATGAACGAAGGTAACGATCGCTATGTAGGGTTTCCATCTCCAGAAAAATATGATGCCTCTGATTATGACTTAGCTTATAAAAAATATAGAGAACGTTTCGCTGATGCTAGTGATTTCAACTTTTACTTTGTTGGAAACGTTGATGAAAATAAGCTTGTAGAATTAGTTTCAAAGTATATTGCTAGTTTACCTAGTACGAATTCTAAAGAAACTTATAAAGTACATGATTTCCGTCCTAAAACAGGTTCTCATGAGAAGATTTTAGCGAAAGGTAAAGCTCCTAAGAGTACGGTTAGCATTAGATATCAAGGTGAAGCAGATTATAACGATAAAGATGCTTTAACTTTTGATTTTATTGGTGAAGTATTAAGTATTAAGTTAATTGAAAAATTACGTGAAAAAGAAAGTGGAGTATATTCTGCTGGTGCACGTAGCGGTATGAGCAAATTACCTTATGGAAGATATAGTTTATCTATCGGTTTCCCTTGTGCTCCTGAAAATGTTCAAAAGCTTAAAGATATTTCTGTGGCAGAGGTCGAATCGTTAATTAAAAATGGGCCAACTCAAGAAGATTTAGATAAGGCTAAAAAAGGTATGATTAACGATCGTAAAGACGAAATGAAGAAAAATAGATTCTGGTTAAATGTAATACGTGGAATCGATTATGCTAAAGGTAATCCTGATAACATATTTACTTTCGAAGAAAGAGTAAATGCTGTTACAACTAAGGATATTCAAAAATTAGCTAAGAAATACCTTTCTAATGGTTATATCTTAGGAATTTTAAATCCTGAAAAATAAAGATTCATAATCTTTTATGTATAATTTAAAAAGCTCGCCAATGGCGAGCTTTTTTGTTCTTCATTTTATTATTTTAAGCAACATATCCCACACATATACCAGGTTCTAAACCAGTACCTGTAATACATTTCATAACACAGTTTGCAGCAAAGCTGATACACTCTGATGCTACATAACATCCTTTGTTTACAGCACATCCGTTTACCAATGCAACTCCTTTTCCTCCAGCAATTTTTTGCTGTGATACTTTATCTAACTTTTGTACACCTTGTAATTTTAATAATTGTTTCATTTTTATACTATTTTAAATTATCTACAATTGCTATTTACTGATCCCATTTCGGTATTAGCTATTACACATCCATAATTACCGTTGCTATCGACCCCACAACATCTACCTGGAACAGTATTACATAAACTACTATCACATAATTTTTTAGTTTTAGTTAATCCTCCATTAATCTTTTTTTGTTCTTGTGCACTCAAAAAAGTCACACCTTTTAAATTCAATAAGGTTTTCATAATTAATATTTTAAATGATTTATCTATCAGATACTTACTCTTTTTAAAGAAGGTTAATTTCTTTACTTTATAAATATCTACGAGATAAAAATGTTACATAAATATTTAGATATCAATAGTAAACTCACTAACGCTTTAAACAAATTCATTAACGTAGTGACTCATTGCATTCCACAAAAAAACCTCTTACAAAATGTAAGAGGCTAAATATCTCAAGTACTTATTAGTTTTTATTTAGCTAAAAAAGATTCAAAACCTGGTTTTATCAAATTCGGATAAAAACAATCATCACTTATATAAGGTTTAGCTATAATTATATTTCCTTCGGATCTGTTTGTTATTTCTGATTTTTTAATCTTACACTCTGGGCCGTTTATATATGCATAATTGGTTTGAGCTGTTGTTAATGGATGAGCAGATGAAATTATAATTGGAAAATCTACATTTAATTCATCTTCGTTAAATCCGTTTGGAAAATAAAGTTCAATACAATTTTCATCTACAATAGATTCTAAGTAAGATTCAAAAGATGTTACTCCTACAGAATGTAAACCTTTCTCTAATGTAGGTGGTTCTTCTTCTTCATCTGGTCTTCCGCCACAACTGAAATTACCTGAACCGTAATAGAACATGTATTGTGATTCAAAAGCTGCTACAAATGAATTGTTATCATTAAAAGTATTAAATAATTCATGTAATCTAATTCTTTCAGGGTTATCTAAACCATTTAAAAGATTAAGAATTAATTGTAGACTATTTTCATCATTTAGTATCGTCTTAGATACTAAAAAAGAAACCGATTGTAATTTACTTTCATAAAAATTAAACGGAACCTCCTCCTCTTCTCTGACTGACTTTTTTTCTAGTTTAATAGTAGTATTTACTTCCACTGTTGATTCATTTTCAGCTAACATATTATCATCTTGGGAACATGATAAAAAAGATAAAAATGAGACTAAAAGTATTAGGGTTGATTTATTCATGATTTATATTTTTAGTTGAAACTAAATATTTAGATCAAAATATATTTATTCTTTGTATAAGAGCTTTAGTAAAATGTATTAACGCTATTGAATAATTCATTAACGCTTTCAATTTATTAATTGAAAATTTCTTGAATAATAAAATCTTTTCGTCGACTTGAAACCGGAACTTTGTGATCTTCATTAATAATCAATAACCCGTTTTTATTGTATTGAATTACATGGTTTTTATTTACTAAATACGATTTGTGACATCGAATAAACACATTTTTAGATAATAATTCTTCCATCATTTTAATAGGCTTAGAAACCACAATTCTATCGTTTTTTGTGTAAAACATAGTATAGTTTCCTTCAGATTTACAGTAAAAGATATCTTCTTCATAAACAATAAAAATATTCTCTAAAGTCTTTAAAATAATACGCTTTCTGCCAGATGATTTTGTAAAGTGTTCTTTAGAAACTTCAACAGATTTTTCAGTATGATTATGTTGTTGAAATCCTTCTACTACTTTAGTCACTGCCGTATTAAACTCATCATCATCTATAGGTTTAATTATATAATCTAAAGCTCCAACCTTAATAGCTTTAATAGCATGATCATCGAAACCAGTTATAAAAACTAAACACAAATCTTTATAATCTATTTGAGAAAGAATATCGAAACTTGTACCATCTTTTAAATGAATATCTAAAAATAACAGATCAGGTTTTTCTTTACTAATAACTTGTATAGCATCGGAAACACCTTCTGCTTCTCCTACTATTTCTATTTTATCTTGAAAATTATTGGTGAGTTTTTCTCTAATCAATTCTTTGATATAAACCTCATCATCAATCAAAATTGCTTTAATCATTACTTGTCAATTTATAGGGGATTAAAAATTTCACGTATACTCCACTTTCATTCGTATTCAACTCTTTTTTATCGAATGTAATAATTTTTTGTTTTGTGGTTTTATATATGAAGTTTGAAATTAATTCTGTAGAAACAGATGTCTTTGTCTTAGATTTTTCTTTTTGTAAGCCTATTCCATTATCTTCAATCGTGCATTGAATATATTTTCCTTCTAATTTTAAATGAATCGTTATTTTCCCTTTATAATCGATTTTTGAAAAACCATGTTCAATACTATTTTCTATAAAAGGCTGTATAAGCATTGGAGGAATATAGAGTAAATCATCCTCTTCAAAATTTTCTATTTCTATGTTAAATCCGAAACTATCGGGAAACCTAAATAACTGTAATTCTAGGTATTTTTTTAGTAACTCTAATTCATCTTCTATCAACACGTAATTCTGTAACGAATTACTCAGTACTAATCGTAGTAATCTAGAGAATTTAGTTAAATAGTTTACTGCCGAATTCTGATCTCCTTTAAACTGACTCTGAATTATAGATAAACTATTAAATGAAAAATGAGAATTCATTTGAGAACGTAATAATCGTTGCTGTAACTGTATTTCTTGACGTTCAAAAGCATAATTTCTTTGTCTATAAAACAAATATCCAATGATTAGTAATAATACTACAATACTAGAAAAAGCAATAAGTTTAATGTTTCTAGATTCTAACTGAATATTATCTACAATTGCTTTATTTTTTTCGGCAATAGCTAATTTTTCTTTTTCATTGGCTAATTGTAATGCATACAGTTTTTCATTTATTTTCTCCTCTTGTCTATTCGTACTTTCTTTTATAAATGATAGATATTCCTTTAGTACTTCTTTTTCATCTTTATTAGTTCTGTAATTCAACAAAAATCGATATTTCGTATAAGAATTAACGTGTTTTTTCTTCGTATTAACATTCAATAATGCTTTTGTTGAATCTAAATATTGAGAAGTAATATCATATGCTTTAGTTGTTAAATAAGCTTCAGAAATGTTATTATATGCTTCTATTAAGTTGTTAGTGAAATCAATTTTACTTTCATGACCTTTACTTAACAAACCTTGTTCTTTTATAAGCTTAATAACTTTCTTGTAATAAGAAATTGCACTTTTATAGTCTTCGCTGTAGAAATTTAAAATTCCATATCTTCTATAAATCTGACGTTTAGAATCAATACTACAATCGATTGTAAGTAAACTATCTAATAATTTTGTAGCTTTTTTCTTATCCTTTAGATAATATGAGAAAACTCTAGATTTGGCAATAGCAGTAATTACATACATATCTATATTACCTATTTCTTTTGCTATTTTAAGGATTTTGTTATTGTATTGTAATGATTCTTGATAATTACCAAATACTAAACTTTTTCTAGCCAAATAATTATAAGCATAAATAAGATCTTTTTTAAACTTAACTTCATCTGAAATTTTAATAAAATCTTTGGCTAAACTTATTCCGTTTGCAATATTCCCTCTAAGGTTTTCCATTTCCCAAGTGGTTCTATAAAATGCAATTGTTCTAGAACTTTCATTAGGCTTTTTTATTAGAGAAATAGTTTTATGAAGGTAAAATCTTGCTGAATCCAAATTATTCTGTTTCTTAAAGTAATTTCCTTTTAAGAATATATTTTCTAAGAGAAGCGAGTCACTTATTTTTGGGTTTTTATCAAGTATTTCTTCTGCTTTATTGATGTAAAATAAAGTAGAATCCTTCTTTACTTTTTTAGACTTTTTTTGAAGTGACGCAATCGTTTCTAATATATTTTCTTTTGTATTTACATCTGAATTATTACAACTTAAACACACTAAAATGATTAAGAAAAAAGCCCCAATTTTTTTCATCTAATACTCTTATATATTTTCAAAGTTAATTTTTTTAGATCAATTGATCACAAATCTTAACGTACGACTACTGTAGCTGTTTCCATAAACAAAAAAGACTCGCAAAATGCGAGTCTTTGAAATTTACGTATATAAATAAGCATTAGTTTTTGACTAATGATTTTGTTCTTCCAAAATACCAGATGTAAGCATAACAAATTAATGTAAGTATAAATGCAGTTTTAAATCCGAAATTATCTATTAATCCTCCGAAAATAAAAGGTACAATTGCACCACCAACAATTGCCATACATAATAATCCTGAAGCTTGAGCTTTTAAATCTCCTAATCCTTCTAAGCTTAAAGTAAAAATAGTTGGGAACATGATAGAATTAAATAATCCTACAGCTAAAATTGACCACATAGAAATTAATCCTGTTGTAGCAATAGAGATTAAAATCATAGCTACAGCTAAAATTGCAAAAATCGCTAACACTTTACCCGGAGAAATAATTTTTGTTAAATAAGCTCCAATAAAACGACCAATCATTGCTCCACCCCAATAGAAAATCACAAAAATTCCTAATAAAGATTTTGGATCAGAGTTTGAAAATGTTTTATTGAAAACACTTGCAATTGTATTTGCAATATTCATCATTGTTTCGTTTTGAGAAATGATAGTTGCTAAGTTCATATCTTGGAAATAATTCACTAAAAAACTTCCGATAGAAACTTCTGCTCCTACATAAACAAAGATTCCTAGCGCTCCAAGTAACATTACTTTATTTTTTAATAATGATAAATAACCTCCTTTCGGACTTTCTTCCATCACTTTTGGCAGCTTAATAAATGAAAACACCAAAGCTAAAACTCCAATAAAACCTGCGATAAATAAAAATGGAGTTTGAACTGTAGCGGCTTCTGCTGCATAATATTCTGTTTTTGCAACTTCTGATAATTGCTCAATTTCTTCTGATGTTTTTACGGTATCACTTAATAAGAATAAAGCTCCTACAATTGGTGCTATTGTTGTTCCTAAAGAATTAAATGCTTGTGATAAGTTCAATCTACTTGAAGCTCCGTTTTCACTTCCTAATAAAGCTACATAAGGATTTGCTGCCACTTGTAAAACTGTAATTCCTCCAGCTAATGTAAAATACCCTGTTAAAAACACGAAGAAACTTCTATATGAAGAAGCCGGATAAAATAACAAACAACCTAAAGCCATTATTGTTAATCCTAAAACAATTCCTTTTTTATAGCCTATTTTACTTAATAGTTTACCTGCAGGAACTGAAACCACAAAAAAAGCTGTAAAAAATGCAAACTGAACTAATACTGTTTTCGCATAAGACATTTCGAAAACATCCTTTAAACGAGGCACTAAAGAATCTACTAATACAGTGATAAATCCCCATAAAAAGAATAAAGTGGTTAAAAATATAAAAGCTGTTTTGTAAGATTTATTGGTTGTTGTCATAAATTATTATTTGTCTTTTAAATAAAAATCTGATTTAATGTTTTTGTATCCGTTATTATCAAACTTGCTATAACTAAACCATTCGTGAATAGCATAACTTCCTACTTCTCCTTTCTTATTCATTGCGATATAACAAACTTGAAAATTTTTAAAATCGCTATCTGGTTTTGTTACTATTCTTTTAATCGCTTCTTCACAAGCTTGTTGTGGTGACATTCCTTGTCGCATTAATTCTACGATTAAAAAGCTTCCCACAGTTTTTAAAACTTCTTCTCCTAAACCTGTAGCTACAGCCCCTCCAACTTCATTATCGATAAACAATCCAGATCCAATAATTGGTGAATCTCCTATTCTACCTCTTAGTTTATAAGCTAAACCACTTGTTGTACATGCTCCTGAAAGATTCCCTTCGGAATCCATTGCTAGCATTCCAATCGTATCGTGATTTTCAATATTAATTATCGGTTTGTATTCTGATTTCACTTTCCATTCTTCCCAAGCTTTTTTAGATGCTTCAGTTAAAAGATCCTCTTTTTGAAATCCTTTTGAAACCGCAAATTGCTCAGCTCCTTTACCCGATAATAATACGTGAGGTGTATCTTCCATAACTTTTCTTGCTACAGAAATTACGTGCTTGATATTTTCTACACCAACTACAGCTCCGTAATCACCTTTTGCATTCATAATACAAGCATCTAAAGTCACAAAACCATCTCGGTCTGGTAATCCACCAATTCCTACAGTTTGATTTTTAGGATTTGCTTCTTCTACTCTACATCCTTGTTCAACTGCGTCTAAAGCTGTTCCTCCGTTTTGTAAAACTTTGGCTGCAGCGTTTACAGCTTCTGGTGTATTCCAAGTAGCTATTACTAAAGGTTTATTCACAGTGGTAACTGTTTGAACTTTTACTGGGTCTTCAGGTTTCTTTTCTGTTTTACAACCTGTGATTAAGACAGTAGCTAACAAACCTACACTAAATAACGTTGCTTTATTTATCATTTTTCTTCCTTTAGTTCTATTATTTTATCATTATTTCATCAATAAATATCCAAGACTTACCATTATGCTTGTATCCTAAATGCCATTCTGGTAAATCACCTAATTTTTTAGCTACAACTTTTACATATCTCACATTACTTCCTTTCAAGTGTATTGTTAATTCTTTAATACTAGTATTTTCTTTAGGTTTTACTGAATCTATTTTTAAATCTGCTACTTGCTTGTATATTTTTCCATCTACAGAAGTATAATATGCTACCGATGTTGGTAAGAATATCCAACTACGTTGATCTTCTAAATAATTTGTACTAATACTTTCTACCCATTTTTCTTTTCCTAAGTCGACAGTTGCAACTACATCTACATTAGAATATCCTTGCCAAGTTCCAGTTCTAAAATCTCTCGCTCCTTTTATTCCATCGATTAGTGCATTATCACCTCCTGCATTGTATTGATTCGCATATGCTGTTTCTAAAGAAATTTTAATATTCGGATCAATTTTCACAAAATTTGTTTCAATAACTGCACTTTTAGTTTCGCCTATTTTCGCATAAGCTGATAACTTTGTTTTTTCTGAAAGTTGAATTGGTTGCTCGTATTTTTTAAATTCTCCATCATTTAATTTGAAATATATTTCGGCGTTAGTGTCAGCATTTGCTAATACAACTTGGGTATTTCCTTTAAATGCTACTTCTCCCTTTTCTATGAATGGAGCAGGAACAATTAAATGATCTTCTATACTACTCTTTGGTAAAGCATTTTCTTGTGTTCCCCAATTACTTGGTGAATTTGTCATTTCAAATTCTAAAGAACCTCCGTTCACAATTTCATTATGTGTAATAAAAGTTTGATCTAAAGTTTTACCATTTAATCTAGCGTTTTTAATGTATTTATTTTCACTACTAATTCCTTCAGCGACTACTGTAAATGTTTTACCGTTTTCTAAATGAATTGTAGCTTTTTTAAGTAATGGTGCACCAATAATATATTCGTTAGAACCTGGCGTAACAGGATAAAATCCTAAAGAACTAAAAATGTACCAAGCACTCATTTGTCCGCAATCTTCATTTCCAGAAATACCATCTGGAGCATTGGTATACTGTTCTGTAAGAATTTGATATATCTTCTCTTGTGTTTTGTTTGGTTTTCCTACGTAATTGTACAAATACGCCATATGATGACTTGGCTCGTTTCCATGCGCATACTGACCAATTAATCCGGTAATATCTTTCTGATGACGCCCTGAAGTGTTTGATTCAGCAGCAAAAAGTGTATCTAAATTCTTTTCTAAAATAGAAGCTCCGCCTAATAGTTTAATATATCCTGAAATATCTTGAGGAACATAATTACTGTATTGCCAAGCATTCGCTTCTGTATAATTAAAGTTAACTTCATACGGATCGAAAGGTGCAAACCAAGTATTTCTAAATCGACCTCTCATAAATTGTGTTTTTGGGTCGAAGATATTTTTGTAATACTGTGCGCGTTGAATATATTCTTTATAATCTTCTTCTTTTCCCATTTGCTTAGCCATTTGAGCGATTGTCCAATCGTCGTAAGCATATTCTAATGTTTTAGAAACCGATTCACTTTCTTCTTCCACAGGAATATATCCTAAAGACTTGTAAGACTTTAATCCTAACTTATCTTTCGTAGCAGAATATTTCATTGCTAGCAACGCTTTTTCAGCGTCATAATCTTTAATTCCTTTTAAATATGCATCTGCTATTACTGGAACGGCAT
Source organism: uncultured Tenacibaculum sp. (assembly GCF_947495995.1). GTDB lineage: Bacteria > Bacteroidota > Bacteroidia > Flavobacteriales > Flavobacteriaceae > Polaribacter. Next base: position 170,927 of record NZ_CANMAX010000002.1, on the reverse strand, counting down.
GATAACCAATCATACAACCTGTGTAATTTGCAGATAAATCCCAAATTGGCATAATACCACCTTCGTCATACTTTGCTAAAAATGTATTGATGAAATCATTCGTTCTATCTTGCTCAATAATCGTATATAATGGATGCGTTGCACGATAAGTATCCCAAAGAGAGAAAACTGTGTAATAATCGAAATCTTTCGTTTCATGAATTTTTAAATCCATTCCTCTGTAACGGCCGTCAACGTCTTGATATAAATTCGGAGCAATCATTGTGTGATACATCGATGTATAGAAATTGACTTTATAATCTTCGTTATCACTTTCAACAACTATTTTTCTTAATTGCTTTTCCCAAGTTTCTTGAGCTTCTTTTTTAATTACTGAAAAATTCTTATTTCCTATTTCTTGTGCTAAATTATTTTTCGCTCCTTCAATATCTACTGCTGAAATTCCTATTTTAACATAAACCGGTTCATTATTTGGGTTAACTAGTTTAAAAGCATAACGTTCAGCGTTTTTTTGTGCATAATGTTCAAAACTGGTATCGATAGGATGTGAAAGTTGAATTGAGTAAAATAACTTTTGATCTGTAGCCCAAGCTTTTGAACTTCTACTACCCTGCAATTCAGTATTCGAAACAATTTCTAAAGAAGCATTTAATAACTGATCTCTATGCTCTAAATCTAAAACAATCACTTGGTTTTCAGCAGAAGGAAACTGATACTTGTGGATTCCACTACGTTTAGAAACGGTGAGTTCAACATCAATATCAGTATCATCTAAATGTACTTTATAAAATCCTGGTTCAGCTTTTTCTTTATCATGTGAAAATTTAGAACGATAACCTTCTTTACCATCTGCTCCATTATTGAAAATTACTTTATTTGTTGGCATCAATAAAATATCTCCATAATCAGAAACACCTGTTCCGCTTAAGTGTGTGTGTGAAAATCCGTAAATATATTCATCAGAATAATGATAACCAGAACAACCATCCCATCCATCTAAACGAGTGTCGGGACTTAATTGCATCATTCCAAAAGGCATCGTCGCACCAGGATATGTATGTCCGTGTCCGCCAGTACCTATAAAAGGATTAACATAAGTTAATAGTGATTTTGTATCTTGTGCAGGAGTAATTACTCGCTCTTTACAACTAATAATTGAAAAAATAACTAGTGTAAATAACAGTTTACTAAAATTCATTTGGTTTTATTGTTATTTTGAAAATTCTAAGATAGTAAAATGAAGTCGTATCTGTTTTTAGGAATCTTATGTTTTTGTTTTTTTAACTGTAAAAAACAAACTTCTGAACGTATTGTCATTACTCCTAACATTATTCCTATTCCGTTAGAAGAAGAAATAAAAGAAGGAACTTTTATACTTTCAGAAAATACTTCTATCGTTGGAGATGTTAAGTTTAATAAAGTAATTAACTATTTAAAATCTTACACTAAAGATCAATTATTGTTGAATATTGGTGTCAGTTCTGATTCAAAAAATAAGATCAATTTTAGTATTGATAATCAAATTAAACATGATGAAGGTTATATTTTAAATATTGAAAAAGAATCAATAACTATAAAATCGAAAACAGACAAGGGAGCTTTTTATGCAGTACAATCACTGTTACAATTAATTCCAGTAAAAAGTGAAGCAAAAGAAATTCCTATTCAATGTTTAACAATTAAAGATGAACCTAGGTTTCAATACAGAGGAATGCATTTGGATGTTGCTAGGCATTTTTATAGTGTTGATTTTATTAAAAAGTATATCGACATTATTGCTTCTTTAAAATACAATACTTTTCATTGGCATTTAACTGAAGATCAAGGTTGGCGTATTGAAATAAAGAAATATCCTAAACTTCAAGAAATAGCTGCTTTTAGAGATGAAACTTTAATTGGACATTACAACGATCAACCACAACAATTTGATGGAAAGAAATACGGCGGCTATTACACACAAGAACAAATTAAAGATATTGTTAAGTATGCTTCGGAACGATTTGTAACAATAATCCCTGAAATTGAAATGCCTGGGCATTCTCAAGCTGCTATAGCTGCATATCCTGAACTAGGTTGTACAGGAAAACCGGTTAAAGTAGCAACGAATTGGGGCGTTTTTGATGAAGTATATTGTCCATCAGAAACTACTTTTAAATTTTTAGAAGATGTTATTGATGAAGTCGTTGAATTATTTCCTGGAAAATATATCCATATTGGTGGTGATGAGGCTCCGAAAACAAAATGGAAATCTTCGGAATTTTGTCAGAAGTTAATACGAGAGAAAAACTTGAAAGATGAAGAAGGATTACAAAGTTATTTTATCACCCGAATGGAAAAGTATATTAACAGTAAAGGAAAACAAATTATCGGTTGGGATGAAATACTTGAAGGCGGATTGGCTCCTAATGCGACAGTAATGTCTTGGAGAGGAACAGAGGGAGCTGTTAAAGCTGCTAAAGAAAAGCATAATGTTATACTTACACCTACATCTCACTGTTATTTTGATTACTATCAATCAGAAAACGAAAATGAACCATTAGCAATAGGCGGCTTCTTACCATTAGAAAAAGTGTATAATTTTAACCCTATTCCTAAAGAATTAACAAAAGATGAAGCCAAATATGTTTTAGGAGCTCAAGGAAATGTATGGACTGAATACATGGAAACATCTGATAAAGTGGAATATATGACATTCCCTAGAGCAATTGCATTATCTGAAGTGCTTTGGTCTAGTGAAAATCGAAAAAAATATGTTAATTTTACCTCGAGATTATTAACTTTTCAGCAAAGATTTAATAAAAAAGATATTAATTACGCAAACCATTTATACGAGATTAAAGGAGAACTATTGGATCAAAATGGGAAATTAACGTACAAACTCTCAACTAAAGATAATCAGAAAGTTATGTACACTGTAGATGGAAGTCTCCCAACTTACACTACGGCTAATACTTATGTTAATCCAATACATATTAACTCATTAACAACATTAAAAGCTAAAGTTTTTAGTGAAACAGGTGACGAAATAAGTCCGCTTTTCTCAACTAAAATAAATTTGCACAAAGCAGTTGGTAAAAAGATTGAATTGAGTACTAAACCTCACGCTTCCTACAATGCTGGTGGAAAAAATGCGCTGATTAATGGTATTTATGGAAGTAACAAACGTTATGGAGATAAAGAATGGTTAGGTTTTTCTGGAAAAGATGTTAATATTACTATTGATTTAGACTCTCTTACCCCTATTAACTCAATAAAAATGCGTTTTCATAATGGAAACGGACAATGGATATACGCTCCTAAAAAAGTAAAAATTGATTTTGTAGCTTATAGTAACGAAAAAACAAATTTAGATTTTATCCCCGTTAAAAATCGAGATTCATTACTATGCAATTTAAATGTAAAATTTAAAGATATAAAAGCCTCAAAAGTACATATAAACATTCCTAATTATGGAATGATTCCTGAAGGGAAGCAAGGTGTTGGACATAAAGCTTGGACTTTTATAGATGAAATAATTATAAATTAATGAAACTAGAAATCTGTGCTAACTCATATCGATCTGCATTATACGCTCAAGAAGCTGGAGCGCATAGGATTGAATTATGCTCTGAATTACAACTTGGTGGAATAACTCCGTCTTACGGACTATTAAAACTTGTTGCAGAACAGTTAACAATACCAGCTTTTGTGCTGATTAGACCTAGAAGTGGTAACTTTAATTTTTCTCCAATAGAATACAAAATTATGAAGGAGAATATTTTACTGTGTAAAGAACTTGGGTATTCTGGTATCGTTTCTGGTGTTTTACATAGCGATAATACTATAAATGTTGAACGTACCAAAGCTTTAATAGAGTTAAGCAGACCTTTACCATTTACTTTTCATAGGGCTTTTGATCTAACTCCAGATCCATATAAAGCAATAGAACAACTTATAGAATTAGGTGTTGAACGTGTTTTAACGTCGGGACAAAAAGATACTGCTGAAGAAGGAATAGCGCTTTTACAAGATTTACAGGAAAAATATGGTGACAAGATTACTATTATCGCAGGAAGCGGTGTAAACCCGAATAATGCTGCTTTATTTAAGGAAATTGGACTTCGTGAAATTCATAGTTCTGCCTCTAAAAAAGTGAAACCAAGAGAAGAAGAATTAGATTGTTTCGGAATTTCTGATCAAACAATATCTAATGATCAAATAATTAAAGATTTAATGAATCGTATTTTTAATTAAACCCTTATAAATCGTTTACATCTAACTCAATACATTTATAATCATTATTAAGATATTGTGGTACTAAGTACTTAATTTCAAATACTACTTTATTTAATTTTTCATCATAAAGCATTTCCAAAAAGGTCTCATTACTTTTCTTTCTTTATCATAATTAACTGATAAATCGCAAATTTGTTCCCTATTTAAGAGTAAAATTCGATTTTTATTTATGTTATCTAAGATTTTAGAAGTAGTGAAATTGTTTTTTAGAAGAATTATAGTATCATTCTTAATTGGTCTTGTTCTGTCCTTACCTACTCCATCCTTATAATATTTGAAATGGTAATTAGTTGTCAGTAAATTGTAAAGAGAATCATTATTGATAATATTCACCAATTCTACTTTAAGTTTATCTTCAATTTTTGGTTTGCAAGAAAATAAAAATAATACTGCTATTATTAGGTAGTACCTAGACAAAATTCAGTTTAAATCACACCTTTAAAGTATTCTATTACTTTAAGTAAACCTTTTTCTAAAGGTATTTTAGGTTCCCAATTATTTAATGTCTTTTTAGCTAGTGAGATATCTGGCTTACGTTGCATTGGATCGTCCTCAGGTAACGGTTTAAATATCAATTGAGATTTAGAATTCGTAATATCAATAATCTTGTTAGCTAAATCTAAAATTGAAAACTCACCAGGATTTCCAATATTAATTGGTCCTGTTACGCTATCATCTGTATTCATCATACGAATCATACCTTCAACTAGATCATCAACGTATTGAAAACTTCTTGTTTGATTTCCTTTACCATAAATAGTAATATCTTCTCCTTTTAAAGCCTGAACTATAAAATTAGAAATAACACGACCATCATTAGTATTCATTCTCGTTCCGTAAGTATTAAAAATTCGAATAATTTTAATACGAACATCGTTCTGCTTATGGTAGTTTACGAAAAGTGATTCTGCACAACGTTTTCCTTCATCGTAACAAGAACGTAATCCGATAGGATTTACATTTCCCCAGTATGATTCTGGTTGTGGATGAATTTGAGGATCACCATATACTTCACTTGTAGAAGCTTGTAATATTTTTGCATTAATTCTTTTGGCTAATCCTAACATATTTGTTGCACCAACTACAGAAGTTTTGATGGTTTTTATAGGATCATGCTGATAATGAATTGGTGAGGCCGGACAAGCTAAATTATATACTTCATCAACTTCTGCATAATACGGTTCAGTTATATCATGTCTTACGATCTCAAAATAAGGATTATCCATTAAATGAATAATATTCTTCTTACTTCCTGTGAAGTAATTATCTAAACTTATTACTTCATTTCCTTCGTTTAACAAACGTTCACATAAATGCGAACCAATAAAACCTGCTCCTCCTGTAACTAAAATGCGTTTCACCTATTTAAAGAATAATTTTGGAAATTGTATTTCCGGATTTCTATTTAATAAGCGAATGTAAAAAGTAGATTTCAAAAAAGCCAATCCGTAACCAAAAAATTGAATAAATACTGCAAAAATCGATAATACTCCGACTTTTAAACTTTTATTTAATACTGTTGAATGAACAAGTAATAATAGAAGATAAGCTAATAAAGGATATACTAATATTGGATTAACAAAAATGCCTCCTAAAATTGAAGCTAGCGTAAACAATACAAATAATGTAGGGAACCAAAATGTTAGTTTTGCTGTTGTGGGATGCCATTTAGTTAAAATTGGACGTACCATTCCAAATTTTTTGACCTGTGTATGAAATTTCTCCCACGAAATTCTTCTTTTATGGTACACATATGCATTTGGTAAAAAACCTGTTGTAAATCCTTTATTTACGATTCTTTGAGATAAATCTGGGTCTTCTCCTGGATGTATTTTAGAAAAACCTTCAGTAATTTCGAAAGCTTCTTTAGAAATCCCCATGTTGAAACTTCTTGGTTCAAACTTTTGAACTTTTACCTTTCCACCACGGATTCCTCCAGTTGTAAAGAAAGAAGTCATTACATAATTTATAGCTTTCTGAAGATCTGTAAAACTTTCGTGTGCAGCATCTGCCCCTCCAAAACAATCCAAATAGTTTTCTGCTAAAAATTTATCAATTGTAGATAAATAATGTTCGGGTAGAATTACATCAGAGTCTAATATGATAAAATAATTCCCCGTAGCTCTTTTCATCCCATAATTTCTAGAATCTCCAGGCCCACTATTCTCCTTATAGAAATAGCTAATATTTAATTGTGTATTGTATTTTTCTACAATAGTTTCTGAAGACTCACTAGAACCATCTTCAACAATAACAATCTCATACTTCTTTGTAAAATCTTGCTTTGTTAAACTTTCTAATAGTTCATCGATTTCATCAGGTCTATTGTAAACTGGTACAATAAGTGACAATTTTACTTCACTCATACTAAAACAGATTTCTTTATTTTTTCTGCAATACCATTCCAAAGATTAATACGCATTTGCATAGAAGCTTTTGCATAATATAAAACTTCGTTCCATTTATTTTCATCATCTCCACATAACTCATTTATCATTTGTAATGATAATGGTCCGTGCTCATCTCCATCTAATTCTATATGCCTTTCTAAATAATATGTAAGCTTAGTAAACTTAGTTTCTTTACTTAATTCAGCTTCTTTTATAATTTCTAAAAACATATCTGGAATAATATCCTCTCTACCAAACGTAAAACATGAAGCTATAATATGCGGTTGATTCGTTTTTATTGCATTAAAAGTAAATGCTACGAAATCTTTAGTTTCTTTAGTAATTGCTGAATTTTCTAAAGAAGGTGTAATTGTGTTTATTGAAGAGATTGAATTAATAAAATTATCTATTTCATTCGTACTTGCATCTATCTCTTTCATGGCATCGATATACATTTCAAAATGACTTTTAGGCACTCCTAATTCATTTACATCTGTTTCTTCTCCATGCACTATTTCGTTAATAAATCTAGCTGTTACAGGATTACTTACAGGAATCCATGGTAAACTTGTACAAGTTAAATGGTATTGTAATGCTTTTAATAGCGACATGAAGTCCCAAACAGCAAATACATGTTCCTCCATAAAGATTTGAATATCTTCAAGGTTTTGTAAACTAGTATATAAATAATGATTTTTTAGTTGATTTCTTAAATCTGTCAACTCACTTTCAATAAACTCTACATTCATCTTTAAACAGTTTTTAATCGTAGGACGATAGCCAAAGGCTTAGTTTTCAATATTTGTACGGAAGGTTAAAAGGTTTTTGACCAAACACCTTAATTATATGTATTAAGGTTATTTTATTAAAAAATGCAAATCGAATGATTTGCATTTTTTATGAAGTTATATTTATTATTCTTCTGTAAAACGTTCCATCACAGCATCACTAACTCCCATATTAGAGAAACCTCCGTCGTGGAATAAGTTCTGCATAGTAACTTTTTTCGTTAAATCAGAGAATAAAGAAATTGTATAATCTGCACACTCTAAAGCTGTAGCATTTCCTAAAGGAGACATTTTTTCAGCGTAATTGATAAATCCGTCAAATCCTTTAACACCTTGTCCAGCTGTAGTTGGTGTTGGTGATTGAGAAATTGTATTTACACGCACTTTATGATCTCTTCCGAAGAAATATCCAAAACTTCTAGCGATAGACTCTAAATATGCTTTATTATCTGCCATATCATTATAATCAGGGAAAACTCTTTGAGCAGCCATATAAGTTAATGCTACTACACTTCCCCATTCGTTCATCGCTTCTTTGTTGTATAATACATTCATTGTTTTGTGGAATGAAACCGCAGAAACATCCCAACCTTTTGTTGTAAAATCATATTTAGGATCTGTATAATGACGTCCTTTACGAACATTTACAGACATTCCAATAGAGTGTAAAACGAAATCTAGTTTACCTCCTAAAATTTCCATTGACTTTTCAACTAAATTAGTTAAGTCTTCCATAGAAGTTGCATCCGCAGGAATAATTTCAGATCCTGTTTTTTCAGCTAATTCTTTTAACTGTCCCATACGTAATGCAATTGGTGCATTTGTTAATACAAACTCTGCGCCTTCTTCATGAGCTCTTTCAGCTACTTTCCAAGCGATTGAGTTTTCGTCTAATGCCCCAAAAATAATTCCTTTCTTACCTTTTAATAAGTTATACATAATTTAGTGTTTATTATCTTATTGGTTAATTAATTTTATCCTTTGCATAAGGCTCATCTTCTTTCTAACTCTACTCACTGATGCATAAATAGCATCTACTGCCTTATTATTAATGGTTTCTTTAATTGCTAATTTGTAATTCTTGTGTGCGTTTACAAAATCTCCTTTCAACTCGTATGCCTGTCCCATTTTATTGTAAATCGTAGACTTATCTATCACACTCCTACCAATTACTTTCTTGCCAAAAGTAATCATTTCATCATTAAGATACATGTCTATTAACAAATATGAATAATTACTATATGCCGCATGATAATCAGGCGCAAATTTTATAGCTAATTCTAAATGATTTTTGGCTTTTGGATAATTATTAAACTTCATGTTATATAACCATCCTAAATGATTGTGAGCCCTTCCATAATCTGGAAACTCACTTAATAGTTCTAGCAACATTTCTTTTGCTTCAACTATTCTATTCTCTTCTATTAATTTATCTGCTTCAAAAAATAAGTTCTCTGCTCTATTGTCGCTATGCATAACCGATTAATTTAATAGTTCTCTTGCATGAATTAAAGCACTTTCTGAAACATCTTTTCCGCTTAACATTTCAGCTATTTCTTTAATTCTTTCTTCTTTAGTTAACGCTCTTAAATTAGAAGTTGTAATTCCTTTAACTTCTTCTTTATATACTTTAAAATGTGTAGCTCCTTTAGATGCAATTTGTGGTAAATGTGTAATTGCGATTACTTGCATATATTCACCCATTTTTTGCATTATATCTGCTATTTTGTTTGAAACTTCTCCAGAAACTCCAGTATCAATTTCATCAAAAATTATAGTTGGTAGTTTTGTGTTTTGAGATAATATTTTCTTAACAGATAACATTATTCTTGATAATTCTCCTCCTGAAGCTACTTTCTTTAATTCTCCATAATTACCGCCTTTATTCGCTGAGAATAAAAATTCTAGTTCGTCTTTACCGTTCGATAAATACTTTTCAGTTGGATGAACTGCGATAGAAAAAGTTGCATTTGGCATACCTAAATCTGATAACAACGATTCTAGTTGTTTCTTTAATTTTGGTATTCCTTTTTCTCTTGCTTGAGTAATTAAAGTAGCTACACTATCTAATTTATCAGCAACCTGATCAATCTCTTCTTGCTTCTTTGTAATAATTTCTGAAGCATTTTCAACAGAACTAACTTTTTCAGCTAAAGAGTCGTATACTTCTAAAAGTTCTTTAATAGTTGCTACCTGATGCTTTTTTTGTAAACTGTAAAGCAATTGCAACCTATCATTTATCTCTTGTAATTCATTTGGATTAAACTCTACGGCTTCATTAGAAGTTTCTAACTCAGATACAACATCATCTATTTCTATTTTTACACTAGAAATTCTACTGTATAATTTTTGATATTCTTCTGAAAAAGAACTGATCTTTTGTAAACTATTTTCTAAAGCATGAAGTAAATTTTGTATTCCATATTCTTCACCTGTAGATAAATGAATTGCTTCAGAAAGATTCAATTTAATATCTTCTACATTATTAAGAAGATCTAATCTTTTTTCTAATTCTTCTTGTTCCTCTAGTTTAAAGTCTGCTTCATCTAGTTCTTTAAACAAGTGTAAATTATACTCGTATTGTTGTTGTTCTTTCTCTTGATTTTCTTGAAGCTTTCTTAGTTCAGAAACTAATACATTGTATTGTTTTAAACCTCTTTTATAAGAAGCTATTTTCTTATCATTCTTAACTAAAGCATCTAAAATTGAAAATTGAAAATTAACATCTGACAATTGTAATGTTTGATGTTGAGAATGGATATCTATTAACTCTGTTTTTAACTGACTTAAGTTACTTAATGTAACAGGTGTATCATTAACAAAAGCTCTAGATTTACCAGAAGGTAAAATCTCTCTTCTTATAATTGTTGTAGTTTCATAATCTAGATCGTTATTTGCAAAAAAACTTTCTAAATTATACGCAGATAAATTGAACTCTGCTTCAATAACACATTTAATATCATCTTTTTTAAGCGAAGACAAGTCGGCTCTGTTTCCTAAAACCAGACCTAAAGCTCCTAACAGAATCGATTTCCCTGATCCTGTTTCACCTGTAATGATTGATAATCCTTCTGTAAAATCAATAGATAACTTATCTATTAATGCATAATTTTGTATAAATAATTTTGCTAACAAATTCCTTCGTTTAGAGCCAATAAAAATACGGAATAAAAGTAAAAAAGAAGCCTAAAATTATATTAGTGTAATCTTAAAAAGAATTATGATTTAATTTCTTTCCATTGACTACTTAATGTTGGAGCGATTCTTTGAAGTGTTTCCTTCAATTTTACCTCCATACCTGTTGTTTTTCCTTGAGTAAAAGTTTCACGAATTTCGTTAGATTTTGCATCTAAAAAAACACGAATCATGTAATTACCAACAGTAATATTGAATAATTTATCCAACTGAAGTAAACTGTTTGCGATATTTTGTTTTGCTTCTCGTTCGTTATCTGCGAAAACATCAAAACCTTTTCTATGGTATTCGTAGTAAATTGATCTTAATGTTCCGAACTTAGATGATAATAAACTATCAATTAAAGCAAATCTATTTTGTTCTCCAATTGTATTTTCCCAACCAGATTCTCCACTTTGCTGTGCTTGACGCATTGCATTTTCAGCTTGCTTTAAGTAATTTTCTCCTCCACGTAACGCAAATGAATCTGCATCAACTCCTAAAATTACATACACATAAAAAACTATGGTAGAAACTAAATTCGAATCGAATGAATTCGGATTGTAAATTAACTGTTCAAACTCGTTATACTGAAAATTAAAGTTTGTATCGTTTAAATTTAACAATGGAGTTTCGTAAGTAGAATTATAAACAGGTCGTGAAGACTGCACCTGTAATGATGCCGAAAAACTATTTGAATTTTGCTCGTTAATTATAATCGTAAATGCACAATTAATTCTTTCTTGAGTTAAGAACTTCTTATTAGTCCACTTTGTTTGATTAATAAACTCTGTTAATGATTGTTCTAAAGTTGTAAAAACTTGTTTATTGGTACTTTGTATTCTATCGGAATTTACATCAACAATAGCATTTATTTCACCTTGAGCTGTTGCAATCATTGAAGACAACACACATAAAACAATTACAAAAAATCTATTTTTAACAACCATAAGTTTTTCAAATATCTGGTCGAGCGCAGTCGAATTTTTAACATTACATTTACTCAACTGCGCTCAAGTAAAATCTAACTATTTCGAAAGTTTATTAACGATTACGTTAATAATATCTTTAGCTACTTCTTTTTTCGATTTTAAATCAAATCCTGTTTCATTAAAATCTTTATCAATAATAGTAATTTTATTTGTATCTCCTGCGAATCCAGCTCCTTTATCTCGTAAAGAATTTAAAACAATAAGATCTAAATTCTTCTTCTCGATTTTCTTTTTTGCATTTGAGACTTCATCGTTAGTTTCTAAAGCAAAACCAACTAATAATTGGTCTTTTTTAATTTCTCCTAAAGATTTTAAAATATCTTTTGTAGGTTCTAACTCAATTACTAACGAAGCATCTTTCTTTTTTATTTTCTGAGAAGCTACATTTTTAGGTCTATAATCTGCAACTGCTGCCGATAAAATGGCAATATCAACATCATTAAAATAATTATGACATGCATCATACATGTCTTGAGCTGATGTTACGTCTATTCTGTTTACTAGAGAATGTTTTATTTTTTGATGTGAAGGACCAGAAACTAAAAAAACTTCAGCTCCTAAATTAGCTGCCGCTTCAGCAACTGCAAATCCCATTTTACCTGAAGAATGATTACCGATAAAACGAACAGGATCTATCGCTTCATAAGTTGGTCCGGCAGTTAAAAGTAACTTTTTACCTTTCAATGGTAATTTAGAAAGCATATCGTTTTCAATAAAACTAACAATATCTTCTGGCTCTGCCATTCTTCCTTCACCAACTAATCCACTAGCTAATTCGCCAGATGTAGCTGGTATCATAATATTACCAAAACTTTGTAAACTCTCTAAACTTGATTTTGTTGATGGATGCTTATACATATCTAAATCCATTGCTGGAGCAAAATATATTGGACATTTTGCTGATAAATACGTTGCTAATAATAAATTATCGCAACTACCATTTGTCATTTTTGATAATGTATTCGCTGTAGCTGGCGCGATTAGCATAATATCAGCCCACAAACCTAAATCCACATGGTTATTCCATAATTCATTTTCATCTTCTTTATCATAAAAAGTAGAATGAACTGGATTTTTAGAAAGTGTAGATAATGTTAGTGGGGTTATAAAATCTTTAGACGCAGGAGTCATAATAACTTTGACTTCTGCGCCTGATTTTATAAATAAACGAACCAAACCGGCCGTTTTATATGCAGCTATACCAGCGGTAATACCGAGTAATACCTTCTTACCTTGCAGTATAGACATTAATTATTTCTTTTTGTCTGTAGAACGGTGATAAACTTTGTCGTTTAACCACTCTTCAACAGCAATAGCTGTTGGCTTTGGTAATCTTTCGTAAAATTTAGATACCTCTATTTGTTCTTTGTTTTCAAAAACTTCTTCTAAGCTATCGTTATAAGTAGCAAACTCGTCTAACTTATCAACTAACTCTTTCTTTAAATCAGAATTAATTTGAGTAGCTCTTTTAGCTATAATAGAAATAGCCTCATAAATATTTTCAGTAGGTGCCTCAACTGCTTCTCTATCATAAGTTACTGTACTTACTGGGGCTTTAGTTTCTTTGTAATTCATATTTAACTTTTAACTGATTGTTTTTGTATCTCTTGTTCCATTTCCTTCAAAGTTGATAACATCTCTTCTGATTCTTTATCGTACTTTGATTTTGGGAAGTTACGCTTTAACTTCTCGTATGCTTTAATTGCAGCTTTTGTACGTTCTGCTTTTCTTCTAGCTGTACTTTTCACTGCAAAATCGTGAGAAGCTTTTAACCTATAAAATAACGCTTCTTCCTTATATGTTGTTCCTAAGTAATCTGACAATAAATTATCGAAAGCTACCACAGCTGCTCTATAATTTCTTGGATCTGTTCCTGCTGTTTTGTAATAGTTTTTTGCTATTTCGAAAGATTTACTTTCTAACATATAACGTAAATCTCTATAATACTTGTTAGCTTCTGCTAATTTTGGAGAATCAGGATATCTATCAATAAACGATTGAAAAGCATTTATTGCTTTGTTAATGTTAGTTGCATCTTTAGTGTAAGACGGAGCAGCTTTAAAATAACTTAACGCTGATAAGAAATCTGCTTCTTCTCTTTTAGAACTTTTTGGATAGTTATCTGAAAAACGACCAAAATAATAACCTGCAATTCCATAATTCTTTTCATTAAAATTAGAATTTGCAACCATATACTGGATTCTTTCCATTTGCGGTTTTCCTCTGTATGAAGGCGTTATTTTTTCAAACAAACGCAAAGCTCTATTATACTTTTCAGCTTCATACATCTTAATGGCCATTTTGTATTGCTCATCAGTTGTACCTCTATTTAATGCTCTATGATACTCCCCACAAGAAGTTAACATTAAAAATGTAAAAACGACGTAAACTATTCTCTTCATTTTTTGCATCTGGCAAAATTACTAATTAATTATGTATTATTAAAATTGAATTTTATTAGAAATTCTGCGACAATAACGCATAAACTTATGGAAAATGCTATTAAACGTATGTTAAATTTGATTTGAGAAAGCTATTCCCAATGCTCCTAAAATTCATTTTAATTACATGAACTAGGATATTTTGAATTGTTCTTACATGGTCGATGCCAACGAACTGGTTCACGAGCCAATTCAGAAATAATTGGATTTATTACTTCTGCTCCTCCTTTAAATGGTTTATAAATCCCGACAACTCTTGGAGAAATTACAATACCATTATTTTTCTGATCATTTTCATCTGCTTCAGTATTCGTGTATAATTGTGCTTTTATTGTACCAATAGAAAGGATTGCATTCTGAATTGTAGTTTCATTTATTTCACTTGGTAACGGTAAAGCTGAGGAAACACTTCTTCCTGTGATACCTAAAGTTTGTACACTTAAACTTCCCTTCAATCTTCCTGCTTTAGCTTCACTTCCAATAACTCCTAAACCTGACAAGTTCACATTGGCTTCTAAAACTGTAACTCTAGCAACCACTCTCAATCCTACTCCAATGTATACTGGCACAACCTTTTCTTCCCACTCTTCTTTTTCTGGTAAAGTCGCTCTGATTTGATTCTTTTGATTTTCATATTCTGAAGAGAAATCTTTATCCATATTATTATCAAACACATCGTAACGAATACTAGGTTTGATTTCATACACTACTTTATCTTCTTTCTTTTTAGATTCATCAGCACTATTATAAATTACTTTTTTTTCTCTAAAGAAGAATGGAATTTGGGTTACATCAACATTCACATAATCTAAAGTTACTTCGTAAGTGTCGTTTTTCGCAGTAGCTTTAACAACACTACCGTAAGTTAAAGAACCGTCTCCGTTGATTTTAGCAATTGATAAACGAACAGTTTGATCTGGAAAAGAATTCAATAATGATTTATAAGGAATTTCTTCTCCTGGTTTACATGGTAAACAGCTATTTCCCATAACTGTTGATACCGGGAAAGGATCTATAGGAATATAAGAATATGAAGAGTTTTGTTCTCCTAGAGTTTTAGCTTCTGGCAAATCAGCAGATTTACAACTAACAAAAACTAACATCGTTAATAGAAAAGTTTTTAAGAGTTTCATAAAGATGATTTAAGTTTGATTAATGTTCTAATAAAGATATAAAATCACCCCTTAAGTAACTCTTTATAAACCATAAAACCATACACTTTAAGCACAAGCGTATGGTTTTAGAACTTTATTTATACTAAGAATTATAGCGAATCTACAAAATCTGAAATTTGAGTTTGTAATTCTTCAGATGCTTTGACTAATGGTAAACGAACTTCATCTAAACAAATTCCTTTTTTATTTAATAAAGATTTAATTCCAGCAGGATTTCCTTCAGCAAATATTAAATCAATACTATCCATTACTTTGTAATGTAATTCATATGCTTCTTGTGTTTTTCCTTCTAATCCTAACTGAATCATATCAGAAAACTCTTTTGGTAAACCTTCTCCAATTACACTGATTACACCAGATCCACCAGCTAAAGTCATTGGTAAAGCAATCATGTCATCTCCAGAAATTACTAAAAAGTCTTTCGGAGCATGTTGAATAATTCGCATTGCTTGTACCATATCTCCTTTTGCCTCTTTTACAGCGACAACGTTTTCGAATTCGTTTGCTAAACGAACAACAACTTCTGGTGACATATTAGAAGATGTTCTTCCTGGTACGTTATATAAAATGATTGGTTTATCTGTAGCTTCTGAAACAGCTTTGAAATGCTGATAAATTCCTTCTTGTGTTGGTTTATTATAATATGGTGAAACAGATAAAATACCATCAAAGTTTGAAAGATCTGTATTTTTAATTTCTTCAACAACAGCAGCTGTATTATTTCCTCCAATTCCTATAACTAAAGGTAATCTACCATTATTTACTTCTATAATTTTTGATTTAACAGCTTCTTTCTCTTCCTTAGATAATGTTGCAGGTTCGCCAGTAGTTCCTAAAACCACTAAATAATTCACACCATTATCTATTTGATAATTTACCAATCTTTCTAAGCCGTCGAAATCAATGCTTTTATCTTCATTAAATGGAGTTACTAATGCGACTCCAGTACCTATAAACTTTTGCATGTTAAATGTTCAAAATTTAGGGTAAAATTAATGCTTTATTTCAATTTAAATTGCCTTTTAATAAGAATACACAAATTTTTATTTCGTGTTTAATTTTGTTCTTCTTCCCCAGAAAAAGTAAATGCTTAGCACTGTTTTTATGTTGAGGATAAGTACTTTTTATTCTTTCGCTTGAAAAGATATTTGTTTTTGTTCGTCTAAGCAGTAAATAAACTTGAATTCATCATGAAACAAAAATTCCCCTTAATCCTTAAAGCTATAGCTGGAATAATTATGTTGCAAACATTATTTTTCAAATTTACAGCTAATGAAGCAAGTGTTGATTTATTTACTAAAGTTGCAGGAGAACATGAAGCTTTAATGAGAATTGGAACAGGAGTAATTGAATTAATCGCTACCATACTCTTGTTTATTCCTAAAAAGACTTGGTTAGGAGCTTTTATTACTGTAGGTGTAATGTTCGGTGCTGTATTTTCACATATAACCAAAATCGGAATTGTACATAATAATGATGGTGGCTCACTATTTATTATGGCTATAATAACGCTAATTAGTGGTGGGATTTTATTATGGATAAATAAAAAAGATATTCCTTTTTTAAACCTCTAATTGAGCTTTAGCAATAATTGCTTTACAGATATAAAATTGCGCAGTTATATACGTAATCATTATAACTGGTAATAAAATAGGCTCTGGACTATAGAATTTATACAAAGCCAAAACACTATCCGAAAGAATAAAAATTAATGCTCCTATTAACAACCACAAATTTTCAGTTGCTTTATTCTTTATGTAATTCAACAGAGAAACTGTTCCGAAAGTTGAAATTATTAATCCGTATACAATTACAGGAATAAATAACTCTTTCAGATTATCCATTATCACATAAATTATACCTGAGAAATAAAGTAAAAATATTCCTAAACTAATCAGTTTTGTAGTCGTTTTTATTTTAGGAAGATATTTTACAATCATCTTGATGTAAATAAGATGCGTGATAAGAAAAGACACTAATCCTAAAACAAAATAATCTTCAGGGAATAACAATAATACATCACCCCAAAACGCAAAAAACAAAGCTGATATAAACCAAAAATTAGGTTTTGATACACTCACTAAATATAAGACTGCCAAAACACAAGTAATTAATGGTTTAAAAATTAACTCAATTATTCTTTCATTATATATGGTTGCGTAAATTTCTATACACGCAACAATTAAGAACAAAATAGAAAATAACGTCTTTTTGGTCATCATTGAATTGTTTTTAGGCATTTCTTAAAATAAATCCTTTGTAAAATAAATAATTTGAGATAAAATAAATAAGGTGAGCTATAATCGAATAGTACATATTATAGTCGTTAAATAATACTATCGTTAAGATTGAATCTGACACAATTCTTGCTGCTATGGCTAGAAATAGAAAGTAATTTGTCGGAATCATCCTCTTCAAGTAATTTGTAAACAATAAAGAAGTTGCCATACTTAATGTAACTCCGTACAAGAACAAAGAAAGAAATGCATTTCCTTTATTTTTAATTGTGTAGATGAAAACAATTAAAAACAGAAAGAAAAATATAACGAAATACTTAATAATTTCTTTTCTTACTTTGCTTTTAAAAGACCTCCAACATATACTTGAGATTATTAAGTAACTTAAACAGTAGAATAATAAACCAATACTAAAACAATCTAGGTTTACTATAATTAAATCTGCTAAGATGATACTTAAAAAGAATAAAACAACCTTTACATTTATAGTTTTAACAGAAGTATAGTATGTAACTAATAAAACTATTATTGGTATAGCTTTTAAGTTAATTCTATGCTCACTATGATTTGCTAATAAGTATACTGCAAGCACACTTATTAGAGCATAAATAAATAATAAAGGTCGCTTTAAATTCAAAAATATTATTTAATCATTTCTATAAAATCGTCTTCAGAAACTATCGGAATTCCAAGTGTTTCTGCTTTTGCTAATTTACTTGGCCCCATGTTATCTCCAGCTACAATAAAGTTAGTTTTCTTAGAAATAGAACTACTAACTTTACCTCCATTATCTTCTATAGCTTTTTTTAGTTCTGTTCTACTCATTTGATGAAACACACCAGAAACTACAAAAACTTTACCTTCTAACTTATTGGTTTGATTTGCTAAGTTTTCTTGTGAAACTTCTAATTGAACTCCGTAAGATTTCAATCTTCCAATAATTTCAATATTATTCTCATCAGATAAAAAGTCAATTACACTTTGTGCAATTCGATCTCCAATTTCATCAACTGCAACTAAATCTTCAAAACTTGCATTAGACAAATTATCTATTGAAGTAAAATGTTTGGCTAACTTTTTTGCTACTGTTTCACCAACAAATCGAATTCCTAAAGCAAATAATACTTTCTCAAACGGAATCTCTTTAGATTTTGAAATTCCTTCAATCATATTTTTTGCAGATTTCTCTGCCATTCTTTCTAAAGGAACAACTTGCTCTACTTTTAAATCATAAATATCAGCGTAATTTTTTATTAGACCTTCTTTATGAAGTAATTCAACTGTTTCAGAACCTAAACCATCAATATCCATCGCTTTTCTACTGATATAATGTTGAATTTTACCTGTAATCTGAGGTGCACATCCGAATTCATTCGGACAATAGTGTTTTGCATCTCCTTCAGTTCTTACTAATGGAGTATTACAAACCGGACAATGTTCTGCGTACTTTGTCTCTACTGAATCTTCTGCTCTTTTGGATAAATCTACTCCCATGATTTTAGGAATAATTTCTCCTCCTTTTTCTACAAAAACAGTATCGCCAATTCGAACATCTAACTTTTCAATTTGATCAGCATTGTGAAGTGAAGCTCTTTTAACAATTGTTCCTGCTAAATGAACCGGCTCTAAATTTGCCACAGGAGTTATTGCTCCTGTTCTTCCTACTTGATAAGTAATTTCGTTTAAAATTGTAGTTACCTGTTCTGCCTTAAACTTGTAAGCAATTGCCCATCTTGGAGATTTGGATGTATAACCTAACTCCTCTTGTTGTAGCAAAGAGTTTACTTTTACTACAACTCCATCAGTTTCATATGGTAAGTTATGTCTTTCAACATCCCAATGATTTACAAACTCTAAAACTTCATCAATAGATTTAGCTAAAGTGATTGTTTTTGGTACTTTAAATCCGCAATCACGAGCAGCATTTAAACTTTCAAAATGCGTTTTATATTTTGTTTCGTTAGTTACTACTTGATATAAAAGGCAATCTAAAGGTCTTTTCGCTACTTCAGCACTATCTTGTAATTTTAAACTTCCACTAGCTGTATTTCTAGGGTTTCTGTAAGGATCTTCACCATTTGCAACTCTGTCTTCATTCATTTTATGAAATCCTTCTAAAGGAAGAATAATTTCACCTCTCATTTCAAAATTTGAGATAAAATCATCAGAGAGATTCAATGGAATAGATTTTATGGTACGAATATTTGCTGTTACTTCATCTCCTTGAAATCCGTCTCCTCTTGTAACTGCACTAAAGAATTTTCCATTTTCGTAAGTTAAATTAATAGATGCACCATCGTATTTTAACTCACATGTATATTCAATATCTGTAGTTCCTAAGTTCTTCTGAATACGCTTTTCCCAATCTAATAAATCTTCTTTAGAGTACGAATTATCTAAAGAATACATTCTGTTTTTATGAGTAATTGTATTGAAATTTTTAGTGATTTCACCACCTACTCTTTTTGTTGGAGAATTTGGATCAAAAAACTCTGGATTTTCTTCTTCTAACTTTTCTAATTCTTTTAGTTTGATGTCAAACTCATAATCAGAAATTGTAGCATTATCTAAAACATAATAATTGTAATTATGTTCATTCAATTCTTTTCTAAGCGATTCTATTCTGTCTTTTACTATCATCTATTTTCTTACTTTTCCTGTAAATACACTAATTCCTTTTGGAAACGGATTCCCTGAAGATCTTCTAAACGATACTACTTGTCCAACATGCCACATTGCATCAGCTATTGGTCCGTTTATTGCATTCCAAAAAGGATATTTATTTTCTCCAAAAATTACTTTAAACTCTGATAGGTCTTTTTGATATCTTAAAATATCACTTGCTTTTTTAAGATTCTGTAATGTCTTTTCTCTTTTCTCTTTGAAAGTCATTTCAGGTTGCTTTCCTCCATTAGGTTTATTTAATGCTGCATTTAAAATCACTTGAGATAATCCTAAAATATGATCTATAGTTTCTCCTGAAGTTCTTGCTTCTGGCGTTGGTTTAAAATTTAAATCTTTATCTGTTAAACCTTCTGTTGCCCAATAGTAACGAAAACCTAAACCATCTATCATTCTACTCGCTACTGAACCTGCTGTAAATTCTTTAGAAGCTTCTGGTATTTCGTAGTAAGGTAATTTTTGTGCGTTTACTTGAATTGACATCACTAAAAGTATTAGTATTGGGAAAACTTTTTTCATTTTTATTGGATAATTTGAGAAACGCAATTTACTATTTTTAATTAAAAAAGTTCGAAGCTTTCACTCCGAACTTTTTTAATTTTAGTATGATTTTTAATCTACTAATAATATGTATATCTACGAACTTTAGCGATATGTTTAGCTAAGCGCATAACTTGGTGAGAATACCCATATTCATTATCGTACCATACATAAATTACGATAGTATCTCCATCAGCAATTGTAGCTTTACTGTCAAAAATTGAAGGCGCAGTCGTACCAACAATATCTGTAGAAACTAACTCGTTACTTAATGAGTATTTAATTTGCTCAACTAAATCTCCTTCTAAAGCATACTGCTTCATAATAGCGTTAATAGCTTCTGCAGTTGTTTCAGAGTTTAATTGTAAGTTTAAGATAGCAAGAGATCCGTTTGGTACTGGTACTCTAATTGCATTTGAAGTTAATTTTCCTTCTAATGCTGGTAATGCTTTAGAAACTGCTTTTCCTGCACCAGTTTCAGTGATTACCATATTTAAAGCTGCAGCCCTACCTCTCCTATATTTTTTATGCATATTGTCTACTAAGTTTTGATCGTTAGTATATGCATGAATTGTTTCTAAATGTCCTTTTTTAATTCCGTAGTTATCTTCTAAAACTTTTAAAACTGGCGTAATAGCGTTAGTTGTACAAGATGCAGCAGAGAAAATATCTATATTATCAGGATTATTTTCTAAGTGATTTACACCATGAACGATATTTGGAATTCCTTTTCCTGGAGCAGTTAATAATACTTTTCCAGCTCCTTTAGCTTGTAAATGTCTACTTAAAGCTTCTTTATCTCTAAAAGCTCCTGTGTTATCAATAATTAAAGCATCATTAATTCCGTAAGCAGTATAATCAATATCTTCAGGTGCAGCAGCAGAAATCATCTTTACAGAAGTTCCGTTAATGATTAATGCATTGTTTTCAACATCTACTCTTACAGTTCCTAAGAAATCACCATGAACAGAATCAATACTTAATAATGAAGCTCTTTTTTCTAAAACACTTTGATCAATCTTTCCACGAGTAACAATAGCTCTTAATCGTAATTGAGAACCTTTACCCATTTTACTACTTAATTCTCTAGCTAATAAACGACCAATACGTCCGAATCCATATAATACAACGTCTTTAGGTTGAATACCGTTCGCTTGATTAGCATCTTTTAATTGATTCTTTACGAAATCAACTTTTTCTACACTAGCATCATCAATTAAATGATATTCATAAGCTAATTTACCTATATCTAATTTAGAAGCAGGTAATTCAATAGATTGAATAGCTCTAGCAATATCTAATGCATCTTGAATAGAAATTGGTTTTGCAACAAATTCTTTTGCATAATCAATTAAGTTTAAAACCTCGCTAGCTCTTTTATCTACTAATGGGTTTCTAAACAATACTAATTCAATTGATTTATCATACCATAAATCGTTTACAATATTGATAAATTCAGTAGTGGCTCTTCTCACCTGAGCTTGATTAGCAACTTCTTTCTCGTAATTTGTTATTATTGACATAGTTGTGTGAACTAATTTTTTTAAATTTTGTGCAAAAGTAGTTATTTCAAACGATTTCGTAACTTTTTTAAATAAAAAAACTCGATATTTTTTATATCGAGTTTTTTATTTGTAATAGGTTTAGAATCCATAGCGCTCTACTTGTCCAGTAGGACTTACCATTTCTATAATTAATCGTCTTCTATTTTTTAAAGAATAACTATCTAAAATATCTTTAGCTTCTGATGCTGTATGAATTTCTTTATTATTAATCTTAGTAATTACATATCCTTCTCCAACTTTGAATTGTTTTAAAGCAGGATTCGCATTTTTAATAATTTTGGCACCATGTGAAATATCTCTTTCTGATTTCTCCTCTTCAGTTAAATCTTTTAATTCGACTCCGAAGTTTTGAGAAATAAAAGAATCTCTTTTAGATAATTTTACTGTTCTTGTAAGTTCACTTCCATTTCTATTTACAGTTACATCAACAACTTCACCTGGTCTTTTTGCAGTTAACTGTCCTTTTAAATCTGAAAATTTAGAAATTTTAACATTATTAACTTTAGTAATAATATCTCCTTTTTTCAATCCAGCTTTTAAAGCGTCACTATTTTCATCAACAGAACCAATTTTTACTCCTTCAATTTCATTTGATGAACTATCTATTCCGATACCGATAATAGCTTCTTGAACATTACCGTATTCTAATAAATCGTCTATAATCTTCTTTGTAATATTAGAAGGTACAGCAAATGAATATCCAATAAACGATCCTGTTCTTGATGTAATAGCTGTATTAATTCCTATCAATTCTCCTCTAGTATTCACTAAAGCCCCTCCACTATTCCCAGGATTTACAGCTGCATCAGTCTGAATAAAAGATTCAATATTTGAATTTCCTTCTAAATCTCTTCCTTTAGCACTAACAATTCCTGCTGTCACTGTAGAATTTAAATTGTATGGATTTCCTACTGCTAAAACCCATTCACCAATTTTTGCATTGTCAGAATTACCAAAAACAATAAATGGTAAATCCATTTCTGCATCAATCTTTAATAAAGCAATGTCATTTTTTGGATCAGTTCCAATTAAATTCGCTTTATGTTTTTTACTATTATTTAAAGTAATTTCAATTTCTGATGCTCCTTCAATTACGTGATTGTTTGTCACGATGTAACCATCTGCAGAAATAATAACTCCACTTCCTGTTCCAACTTGCTCTCTTTGACTTCTTCCATTTCCTCTTCCGAAAAACTCTTCAAACGGATTGTAAACTTCTTTTACCGCAGTGTTTTTTACGTGAACAACTGCATTCACAGTTTTCTCTGCTGCTTCTGTAAAATTTGAAGGAGCAGATGCAGTATTCATTACTGCTGGCATATAATTAGCTTTAACCGTTTGCAACTGAGGTTCTATTGTTTTCTCGACAATTACTTGTGGTTGTTCAACAAATAATTTATAACCTCCTAAGGCAAATGCACCTCCTAGAAATGCAACACCAACGATTCCTAAAACTTTCTTCATATTGTTTTTAAATTTTTGTTACTCAAATATACAATTTTAACATTTTAAGATAATCTGTTTAACTTCATTTTAACGCACTTTAACCAGCGTTTAACAACCTTGTTTTCCTTACTAAATACATATATTTGTAGCTCATATGGAACTTACTTTTTATAAATATCAAGGAACAGGTAATGATTTTGTTATGATTGATAACAGAGCAAAATCCTTTCCGAAAAATAATACAGACATAATTGCTAAATTATGTCACAGAAATTTTGGTGTGGGAGCTGACGGTTTAATTCTTCTTGAAAATGATGATACTACCGATTTTAGAATGGTGTATTATAACGCCGATGGTAACGAAAGCAGCATGTGTGGTAATGGTGGAAGATGTATTGTTGCATTTGCAAATAAATTAGGTGTAATTAATCAAAAAACTACTTTTACTGCTATCGACGGATTGCATTTCGCTGAGTTTGATAATAATATTGTTAAACTACAGATGATCGATGTTGAAACTGTAGATTTACATGAAGGTTATGCTTTTGCTAATACAGGTTCTCCACACCATGTAGAGTTGGTTGAAAACATAGATAAATTTGATGTTTTTACTAACGGAAGAAATATTCGAAATTCAGTTTATGGAAAAGCTGGTAGTAATATTAACTTTGTAGAACAAACCAATACTGATAGTTTTCGCGTTAGAACATACGAACGTGGTGTTGAAGACGAAACATTGGCTTGTGGAACAGGAGTTACTGCTGTTGCTTTAGCAATGCACAAATTAGAGAAAACAAAAAATAATTCTGTAGCTCTTCAAGTAGAAGGTGGTGAATTATCAGTAACTTTTGATGTTAACGAATCTGGTTACAATAATATTCACTTAATTGGTCCAGCTACTTTTGTATTTAAAGGCACGATAACTATTTAATGAAATTACTAGAAGGAGAACATATTGCTTTAAGAGCAATTGAACCTGAAGATTTAGATTTTTTATTTACAATTGAAAATGACGAAACTTTTTGGGAGGTTAGTCATACTCAAAATCCTTTTTCTAAGTTTTTATTAAAACAATATATAGAGAATTGTCATTTAGATATATATGAAGCCAAACAATTACGTTTAGTCATTTTTGAAAAAGCAACAAATAAAAATGTAGGATTGATTGATTTATTTGATTTTAATCCGCAACACAGAAGAGCTGGTGTTGGAATTTTAATAGCGCAACAATTTCAAAAACAAGGTTATGCTTTCGAAGCTTTAAAAATTTTGATTGACTATAGTTTTTTAAGCTTACATTTACATCAATTATACGCTAATATCACTAGTGATAATCATCAAAGTCTTTCACTCTTTAAAAAGTTTGGTTTTAAAGAAATCGGAATCAAAAAAGACTGGATATTAGCAAAAGGAAAATATAAAGACGAAGTTTTATTTCAATTAATCAATGAAAAATAAAATCATTTACATCGCTATCGCCTTAATTTTAATTTTAGGTGTTGTTGGATATTCATTTTACCATAAGATTTTTGCTCCTGCAGTAATCAAAAAAGGTACAGTTTATATACCTTCTAATAGTAACATGGATGATCTAACAAAATTAATCAATGATTTTGTAGAGAAAACAGATGATTTTAATTGGGTAGCAGAGAAAAAGAAATTCACTAAACCTAAAGGTGGAAAATACACTTTAAAGAAAGGAATGAGTATGAATGATCTTGTAAACTTATTCCGTTCTGGTAACCAAACTCCTGTAAAAGTAACTTTCAACAATCAAGATTCATTAGAAAAACTTGCAGGAAGAATTGCACAACAAATAGAAGCCGACAGTACAACATTATTAAAAGCTTTTAAGGATAGTGATTTTTTGAAAAAAAATAATTTCACTGAAGTTTCTGCTTTGGGAATGTACATTCCTAATCAATATGAATTCTATTGGAATACTTCAGCAGATAAGTTTAGAAACAAAATGCTTTCCTATTATAATAAGTTTTGGAATGCTTCAAGGATAGAAAAAGCAAAACAACATGGTTTGACTAAAGAACAAGTAATTACTTTAGCTTCTATAGTTCAAAAAGAAACAGCTCAAATTGTAGAAAGACCTAAAGTTGCTGGGCTTTATTTAAATAGATATAAGAACAATTGGCCTTTAGAAGCCGACCCTACCATTATATATGCATTAAAGCAAAAACACGGACAAGACTTTATTGTTAAGAGAGTTCTTTTTAAAGACCTTGAAATAAAATCACCTTACAACACATATAAAAATGCAGGCTTGCCTCCTACTTTAATTGCTATGCCAGATATTTCTGCTATCGATGCTGTTTTAAGTCCAGAAAAGCACGATTACTTTTTTATGTGTGCCAGTATTGAAAAGATTGGTTTCCATGATTTTGCGAAAACATTGTCTCAACACAACAGAAATGCAGCAAAATATCAGCGTTGGATTAATAATCAGGGAATTAAGCGATAATTTTAACAAAAAATTATTTCAACTTAATTAACTGATTTTAAAGAAATTTAACATCAAAATCTTACTACTTTTTATTAATCTCTCAATTTTGAAAAGTTTTTTTTGAAAATAGTTAAAATCGTAAAATATACGATTTTCTCAGATTCGTTTTAATCCTTTTTTTTGTCATATATTTGCGCCCGCCAAATAGAAAGTATATTAATTATCAGAAAATTAGGGATATTATTAGTTAGTATTACTTTAATAAGTTTTACTTTAAAAAACGAAGAAAAAGAAAAGTTAGGAACCAAAACCACGGCTAAAAAACACGAAGTAACGGCTGATATACTAAAGCTAGAGAAAAACTTTGTTGGTTTTAAAGAAGCACTTGGTTTTAAAGAATCACAAGGAAGATATTATATCGTAAATTCTCACGGGTATTTAGGTAAATATCAATTTGGAAAAGGAACTTTACGTAGATTTAAAATTTATAATTCACAAAAATTCCTGAAAAACCCTGAACTACAAGAGAGGGCTTTCACTGCACTTTGTCAGGTGAATAAATGGATTTTAAGAAGGGATATTTCCCGTTTCGTAGGAAAAAAGATCAATGGAATACGTATTACAGAATCTGGAATTATAGCTTCTGCTCATTTAGCTGGACCTGGTAATGTAAAAAAATTCTTACGTTCTTACGGAAACTACCAGTTCAAAGATGCTTTTGGAACATCTATAGAAAGTTATATGAAGAAATTTGCTGGATATGATTTATCTTATATCAAAGCAGATAAAAAAGCTACAGTATAGAAAACAATTACTTTATTTAAGCCTGAATAATAAAAATAGCAGGTCTTTTATGTAAATCTATCTTCTCCGTTTTCCATTTACTTACAGGAAACGTTTTAATATATTCAGAAGGTAAAGAGATATCACAAGCTACACACAATTGCGTATTCGATTGTAGTGTAGCTTTTAAATCTTCAAGCATTTTGTTATTACGATATGGAGTCTCAATGAACAACTGAGATTGTTCTTTATCTCGAGATAGCTTCTCTAACTCCTTTATTTTTCGTTTTCTATCAGATTTATCAATAGGTAAATACCCATTAAAAGCAAAATTTTGTCCGTTTAATCCAGAAGACATTATAGCCATCAATATTGATGAAGGACCAACTAATGGAATTACTTGTATACCTTTTTCGTGAGCTTGCTTTATAACTGTAGCGCCAGGATCAGCAACACCAGGAACTCCAGCTTCAGAAAGTATTCCTACAGAAATACCTTCATCACAAACATCTAAATAGTTTCTAGTTTCTAACTCATGAGAATATTTATCAATCATCATAAAGTTCAATGATGCCTGAGATTTATTCGGAGTGATTTTTTTGATATATCTTCTTGCTGTTTTTTCGTTTTCAACAATGAAATAATCTAATCTTTCAATAACCTTTTTTACAGATATTGGCATTACCTCAAGAGGTTCAGTATCTCCAAGTGTTGTAGGAATTAAGTACAGTTTACCAATCATAATTATTGAATTTTAGAAGCTATTACTTCGCAAGCTTGATCTAACATATTATAAACATTCAAAAAGCCTTGATCTCCTCCGTAGTAAGGATCTGGAACATTTAAATTTTCATTAGGAAAAGACTCATTTAAAATCATCTTAACCTTATTACGATCGTTATCGTTCCTAGATAAATGCAATATATTATCATAATTACTACGATCCATTGCATAAATCAAATCAAACTCATCAAAATCTTTAACTGTGAATTTTCTTGATCTTTGATCTGTGATATCTAAACCATTAATTCTAGCTATAGCTATAGATCTTTGGTCTGGTAACTCACCACTATGGTGGCCAGATGTACCTGCAGAATCTATAAAATGCTCAGCACTTAATTTAGATTTTAATATACCTTCTGCTAATGGCGAACGGCAAATATTACCTAAACAAACCATTAGTATGTTCATAGTAAAATTATTAGAATGTTAATTTCTTAGTTAAGTCTTCTACGTACTTTCTAAATTGCTTATCTGTTTCAGTCAAGTTATCAACTGTTTTACAAGCATGTAAAACCGTAGCGTGATCTCTCTGTCCAATCTGACTTCCTATACTTGCCAAAGAAGACTTAGTCATTCTTTTTGCAAAATACATAGCTAATTGACGAGCCTGAACTACATGACGTTTTCTTGTTTTAGATTGTAACGTAGCTACGTCCATATCAAAATACTTAGAAACAACTTTTTGAATGTAATCAATAGAAACTTCTTTCTTCGTATTCTTAACAAACTTATCTACAATTTGTCTTGCTAATTCTAATGTAAACTCTCTTCTATTAAAAGAAGCTTGTGCAATCATAGAGATAATTACTCCTTCTAATTCTCTTACATTAGATTTTACATTTTTAGCAATATACTCAACGATTTCTTCTGGCATTTCTACACCATCTCTAAACAGCTTTTTCTGTAAGATAGAAATTCTAGTTTCGTAATCAGGACTTTGTAATTCTGCTGAAAGTCCCCATTTAAAACGAGATAATAGACGTTGTTCAATGTCTTGCATATCAACAGGTGCCTTATCAGAAGTCAAAATTACCTGTTTACCATTTTGATGTAAATGATTAAAAATATGGAAGAACACATCCTGTGTACCAGCTTTACCTGATAAGAATTGTACATCATCAATAATTAACACATCAATCATTTGATAGAAATGAATAAAGTCATTTCTAGTATTAGATTTTACAGAATCTATAAATTGTTGCGTAAATTTTTCTGACGAAATATATAAAACAGTTTTATCTGGATATTTGTCTTTAATATCAACTCCAATAGCATGAGCTAAGTGAGTTTTACCTAACCCTACTCCACCATATATTAACAATGGATTAAAAGAAGTTCCTCCTGGCTTATTTGCTACAGCCATACCTGCTGATCTTGCCAGCCTGTTTGAATCACCTTCTATAAAATTGTCGAAGTTATAATTTGGGTTTAATTGAGACTCTATCTTAACCTTTTGTAATCCTGGAATTACGAAAGGATTTTTTAGTTCTCTTTTAGTTTCTAAAGGTACAGTAACTTTCTGCGGCTTTAATGGATTTCTGTTAGCACTTGGTATTTTAACAATTTGCGGATTGTTACTACTGTAAGTGTTTTCCATACGAACGTCATATATCAGTTTCGCATGTTCTCCTAGTTCACGAACTAAAGCTACTCTTAATAACTTTATATAGTGTTCTTCTAACCATTCGTAAAAGAATTTACTAGGTACCTGAATTGTTAATGCCTCTCCCGATAACTTGACAGGTTTTATGGGCTCAAACCAAGTTTTATAGGCTTGAGGCTTAATATTGTCCTTTATGAAAGACAGGCAATTCAACCATACTAATTCAGCTGTTTTATTCATGTAAGCTCTTCAGAAAATTTTTTGTTCCTCATTCTAAAAAATGAGAAAAATAATGTTAAAAATCCTTCAATTATGGACGCACAAAAGTGTGAATAAATTTCAGTAAAAAAAAATCAATTTGGTATTGATTTTTATTTTTTTTTTATGTAAGATTAGTTTCAAATAATTACATAAAAATTTTGTCTGAACATTACTCAAACATTAGAGTCCGATATGCCGAAACAGATCAAATGGGGGTCGTTTATCACGGTAATTATGCGCAATATTTTGAAATTGGTAGAACAGAGTGGCTTCGATCATTGGGGGTCACATACAAATGTATGGAAAAAAGCGGAATAATGCTTCCAGTAATTTCTTTAAATTGTCATTTCAAAAAATCTGCGCTTTACGATGACGTGTTAACAATTAAAACGATTTTGAAAAAAACTCCAACTGTTAAAATTGAATTCAATTATGAAATAACGAATGAAAAACAGGAATTATTATGTTCGGGAAATACAACTTTAGCTTTTATTGATATGAAAACTAAAAGACCGACTCGTTGTCCGGATTATATACTAGAAAAAATACAAACAATTAAAACTTAAAACAACCAAGTTATACTTAATGAAAATATATACTAAAACAGGAGATAAAGGAACCACTGCTCTATTTGGTGGTACTCGAGTTCCTAAAGATCATTTAAGAATAGAAAGTTACGGTACAGTAGATGAATTAAATTCTTACATTGGATTGATTCGTGATCAAGAAGTTGATGAAATCACTCGTAACTCTTTATTAAAGATACAAGATGAACTTTTTACTGTTGGAGCCATGTTAGCAACTCCACCAGAAAAAGAAACTTTAAAAAACGGGAAAGAACGTTTGAATATTCCAAAGGTTAATAATGAAACTATTACTTTTTTGGAAACGGAAATGGATAGAATGAATGATTTATTGCCACCTATGACTCACTTTGTGTTACCTGGCGGGCATCAGACTGTGTCATTCTGTCATATTGCACGTTGTGTGTGTAGAAGGGCTGAGCGTTTATCTGTGGCATTAAGTCATCAAGAAGAGGTAAATTCGAACGTATTAATGTATTTGAACCGACTATCTGACTACCTTTTTGTGTTGGCACGAAAGTTGTCGAAAGATCTACAAGCTGATGAGGTTAAATGGATACCTACTAAGCTTTAAACTAGGTTCTTTTTTTTATTGAATTCAGATTTTTAAGAAAAAACTTGACTTTCTCAGTTTAAATTTTATTTTTGCAGAAAACTAAAAAACAGATTTAGAAATGTATTGGACACTTGAATTAGCATCTTATTTGGCTGATGCACCTTGGCCAGCAACTAAAGACGAATTAATTGATTATGCAATTCGTACTGGTGCTCCACTAGAGGTAGTAGAAAATTTACAAGATATTGAAGATGAAGGAGAAATCTACGACTCTATTATAGAGATATGGCCTGATTACCCAACCGAAGAAGATTATCTTTGGAATGAAGATGAATATTAACATCAAATAATAAACTTAAAAGTCTCATTAGAGGCTTTTTTTTTGCTTACTTTTAAGCAACAACATAGATCAACTTATAAATGAAGTAACACTTCTTTTTAAAACCGTTTAATAATGAGCATTTTAAACTCAATTATAAAAATATTTGTAGGAGATAAACAACAAAAAGATTTAAAGAAACTCCAACCTATCATAAATAGCATTAAAGCTTTCGAAGATGATTTATCGAAATTAACTAACGATGAATTAAGAGCGAAAACTTTAGAGTTTAAATCTAAAATTAGCGACGCTACTCTTTCTTTCGAAGAACAAATCATCGAATTAGAAAAAGAAGCTAAAACAGCTGATATAGACAGACAAGAAGCTATCTATACACAAATCGATAAACTTAAAGACGATGCTTACGAAGCTTCTGAAAAGGTTTTAAAAGATATTATGTCTGAAGCTTTTGCTGTTGTTAAAGAAACTGCTAAACGTTTCGCTGCAAATGAATCAATTGAGGTTAATGCCACACCTTTTGATAGAGAGTTATCTGCAACAAGAGAACATATTGTTTTAGATGGAGATAAAGCTATTTGGGCAAATACTTGGGACGCTTCAGGAAAAGAAGTTACTTGGGATATGATTCATTACGATGTTCAGTTAATCGGTGGATCTGTTTTACATGGTGGTAAAATTGCAGAAATGATGACTGGAGAAGGTAAAACTTTGGTTTCTACTTTACCTGTTTATTTAAATGCTTTAACAGGAAAAGGTGTTCACGTAGTAACAGTAAATGACTACTTAGCAAAACGTGACCGCGCTTGGATGGCTCCTATCTTTGAATTCCATGGTTTATCTACAGACTGTATCGATTTCCATCAACCGAATTCAGAAGAAAGAAGAAAAGCTTACAACGCAGATATCACTTACGGAACAAACAATGAATTTGGTTTCGATTATTTACGTGATAACATGGCTTCTTCTAAAGAAGATTTAGTACAACGTGCTCCTAATTATGCGATTATTGATGAGGTTGATTCTGTTTTAATTGATGATGCTCGTACTCCATTAATTATTTCTGGTCCGATTCCTCAAGGTGATATTCACGAATTCAACGAATTAAAACCTTTAGTATCAGATTTAGTATCATTACAAAGTAAATATTTAGTAGGAGTTTTATCTGAAGCTAAAAAGTTATTAAAAGAAGGTGATACTAAAGAAGGTGGTTTCCTTTTACTGAGAGTTTATAGAGGTTTACCTAAAAATAAGGCTTTAATTAAATTCTTATCTCAAGAAGGAATCAGACAAATTCTTCAGAAAACAGAAAACTTCTACATGCAGGATAATAACAAATTAATGCCTGAGGTAGATGCTGAATTATGGTTTACAATTGAAGAAAAAAATAATCAGATTAACTTAACTGACAAAGGTGTTGGTCATTTATCTGAAAGAACTCAAAACAATACATTCTTCGTTTTACCAGATATCAGTATTAAAGTTTCTGAAATTGAGAACAGTGAAAATACTCCAGAAGAGAAAGCTACTTTAAAAGAAGAATTATACAGAGACTTTAGTGTAAAAAGTGAACGTATTCATACTATGAATCAACTTTTAAAAGCATATACTTTATTCGAAAAAGATGTTGAATATGTTGTAGTTGATAATAAAGTAATGATTGTTGATGAGCAAACAGGACGTATCATGGATGGTCGTCGTTACTCAGATGGTTTACACCAAGCAATTGAAGCTAAAGAAAACGTAAAAATTGAGGACGCTACTCAAACTTTTGCTACAGTAACATTACAGAACTACTTCAGAATGTATCGTAAACTTTCTGGTATGACAGGTACTGCTGTAACTGAAGCTGGAGAATTCTGGGAAATCTATAAGTTAGATGTTGTTGAAATCCCAACAAACAGACCAATCGCTCGTGATGATAGAGAAGATTTATTATATAAAACTACTCGTGAAAAATATAATGCCGTAATTGACGAAATTGTAAAATTAGTTGGAGAAAACAGACCTGTGCTAGTTGGTACAACTTCTGTAGAAATTTCTGAATTATTAGGTAGAATGCTGAAGATGCGTAAGATTTCTCATAATATCTTAAACGCAAAATTACATAAGAAAGAAGCCGATATTGTTGCTGAAGCTGGTAAACCTGGTCAAGTAACAATCGCAACTAACATGGCTGGTCGTGGTACCGATATTAAATTATCAGATGAAGTTAAAGCTGCTGGTGGTTTAGCAATTATTGGTACAGAACGTCACGATTCTCGTCGTGTAGACCGTCAGTTACGTGGTCGTGCTGGTCGTCAAGGAGATGTTGGATCGTCACAATTCTTCGTTGCACTAGACGACAACTTAATGCGTTTATTTGGTTCTGATCGTATCGCTAAAGTTATGGATAGGTTAGGATTAAAAGAAGGTGAAGTAATTCAAGATAGAATGGTTACTAAATCTATCGAAAGAGCACAGAAAAAAGTTGAGGAAAACAATTTTGGTATTCGTAAGCGTTTATTAGAATATGATGATGTAATGAATGCACAACGTGAGTTTGTTTATAAACGTCGTCGTCATGCATTAGACGGAAAACGTTTACAAATTGATATCGCAAATATGATTTACGATACTTGTGATGCAGTTGTTCGTCAGAATAAATTAACGAAAGATTTCCAAAACTTCGAGTTCGAATTAATTCGTTTCTCTTCGATGACTTCTCCTTTCACAGAAGATCAATTCAACGCTAAGCCTGAGCAAGAATTAATCGATGAGTTATACAAAATCGTTACAGAAAACTATAAAGCAGATGCTGATAGAAATGCAACTCAAGTTTATCCAGTAATTAAAAATGTTTTTGAAAACGAAGGTGATCGTTATGAGCGTATTGTAGTTCCTTTTACTGACGGAACAAAAACATTACGTGTTGTAACTAACTTAAAAGAAGCATACGAATCTGAAGGTAAATCATTAGTAAACGATTTTGAAAAGAACATCACTTTAGCAATAATTGATGAAAATTGGAAAGATCATTTACGTAAAATGGATGAATTAAAGCAAACTGTTCAAAATGCAACATACGAGCAAAAAGATCCATTATTAGTATATAAGTTTGAAGCTTTTGAATTGTTCCAACAAACAATTGATAAAGTTAATAAAGAGGTATTATCATTCTTATTTAAAGGAAAACTTCCTCAAGAGGATGAATCTCAAATTTCTGAAGCTCAAGAACAAAAAAGAGAGCAATTAGATTTACGTAAAGACGAAGTTCAAAATTCTACTCAACAAGCAATAAGCAATGCTCGTCAGCAACAAACTCAAGAACAACAAGCAGTAGAAACTGTCGTACGTGAACAACCAAAAATTGGTCGTAACGAAAGAGTTACCATTAAAAATGTAATGTCTGGTGAAGAGAAAGAAGTTAAATACAAACAAGCCATTCCTTTATTAGAACAAGGTACTTGGGTATTATACAACAAGTAGAAATAAAAACATACATAGTAAAAAACACAGAAGGTTTCTTCTGTGTTTTTTTGTTTACAGTAATTTTACAATGTTTACTTTATTTTGAAGTTAGACTAACAATCAATTAATTAAGGGTTTACGATTTAACTGTACTTAAACTATAAATTAGTACAAATTAATTTAACCTCTTCTCTATTCTACCGATACAGAAGATTAGTCAAACTTTAAGATGAAAAAAAGTAAGCGTCGTAAATTAGATATTGCTGTAATATCAGATGTGCATTTAGGTACATTTGGTTGTAGAGCTACAGAGCTTAACAATTATCTAAAAACCATTAATCCTAAAATATTAATCTTAAATGGTGATATTATAGATATATGGCAGTTTAAAAAACGTTACTTCCCAAAAGCACATATGAAAGTCATTCGTCAGTTAATGAACTTTATTACCTCTGGAACTAAAGTTTATTATATTACAGGAAACCATGATGAAATGCTTAGAAAGTTTAGAGGATTCACATTAGGAAGCTTTGAAATTGTAAATAAGATTGTTTTAGATATTGATGGTAAAAAAGGATGGTTTTTCCATGGTGATGTTTTTGATGTTACTATGCAACACTCTAAATGGCTTGCAAAACTTGGTAGTGTTGGTTACGATTTTCTAATCATGTTAAATACTGCTGTAAACTGGATTAGCGAAGCTTTAGGCTACAATAGATTGTCTTTTAGTAAAAAGATAAAGAATAGTGTAAAAAGTGCTGTAAAATTCATTAATGACTTTGAAACTACTGCTGCAGAAATAGCAATTGATAGTGAATACGATTATGTAGTTTGCGGACATATACATCAACCTGAAATGCGAGTTATTGAAAATGAAAAGGGTAAAACCACATATTTAAATTCTGGTGATTGGATTGAAAACTTAACCGCATTAGAATACAACAACAAAGAATGGAAGTTGTATGAATATGAAAAAGACGATTTAGCTAAAAAAGTACCAAATAACATCGAAGTAAATGATGTAGAATTAATACGAGCTGAAAAATCAAACAGTCAGCTTTTTGAAGGTTTATTAGAAGAGTTTAACATTCAAAAATTTTCTAAATAACTATGAAGATTTTATACGCAATTCAAGGAACTGGTAATGGTCATGCCAGTAGAGCTTTAGAAGTAGTCCCTCACTTACAAAAAAGAGCTGAAGTAGATATTTTAGTTAGTGGATATCAATGTGAATTACAATTTCCCTTTGAAATTAAGTACAAAATGTATGGACTTAGTTTTATTTTCGGAAAAAAAGGTGGAGTTGATTTACTCGAAACATTAAAAAAATCAAAATTCCGTAATCTTTGGAAAGAAGTAAAATCTTTACCTGTTAAAGATTATGATTTAGTAATTAACGATTTCGAACCAGTTTCTGCTTGGGCTTGTAAATTAAGAAATGTTCCTATCATTTCTCTTAGTCATCAAAATGCAGTTGCAGATGAAAATGCGCCTAAATACGGAAGTAAGTTCAAACTAGAACGCTTCATTTTAAAATATTACGCACCTGCTAAAAACAGATTTGGTTTTCATTTTAAAACGTATTCTTCTGCTACTTTCCTACCAATCATCAGAAAAGAAATTCGTTATAAAAACATTACCAATAAAGGACATTATACTGTTTATCTTCCTGCTTATGGCGATAAGAAGTTAATCAAAATGTTATCGCAGTTTAAAACAACGAAATGGGAAATTTTTTCAAAACATACCAATCAATTTCAACTTCATAATAACATTATCATCAGACCAATTGACGGTAAAGAATTTATTAAAAGTATTGCTTCTTCTAGTGGTATTTTATGTGGAGCTGGATTTGAAACACCTGCTGAAGCTTTATATTTAAGAAAAAAGCTAATGGTAATTCCTATGAAAAATCAGTACGAACAACAATGCAATGCACTTGCTTTAAAAGAAATGGGAATTCCTGTTTTAAAAAAATTAAGTAAAAAGCAATTGCCTAAGATCGAAAAGTGGCTAAAATCAAAGTCGATAGTAGAAGTTAGATATCCAGATGTAACCGAAGATATTTTAGATGCAATAACATTACCTTACTACAACGAAACTGTTTTATCTGAAATCAGTATTATTTAAATAATATTCTAATTACCAATCAATCGTAGAAAGACCTTTCTCTTTTAAAATTGTATTGGTTTGTGAAAAATGTTTATTTCCAAACCAATACCCACGATTGGCACTTAGCGGAGATGGATGTCCAGATTCTAAAACATGATGCTTTTTTTTATCAATTTTCTTCCCTTTTTTCTTTGCAAAACCTCCCCAAAGTAAAAAGATTACGTCAGAACATTCTTCAGAAATTTTACTAATTACTGCATCTGTAAATTCTTCCCATCCTTTCTTTTGATGACTTCCTGCTTCGTGAGCTCTAACAGTTAGTGTTGCATTTAACAATAACACACCTTGTTTTGCCCATCTAGATAAATCTCCTGATTTTGGATACGGAATATTTACATCTGTTTCTAATTCTTTAAAGATGTTGATTAAAGAAGGAGGATGTGCAATGCCATCATGAACTGAAAAACATAGACCGTTAGCTTGACCAACTCCATGATATGGATCTTGCCCAATAATAACAACTTTTATGTCATTAAAATCACAATAATCAAATGCAGCAAAAATATCGTTTCCTTTAGGATAACATGTGTGATTTTGGTATTCCACTTTAATAAAGTTTAGCAATTCTGAAAAATATGGCTTTTCAAATTCCTCATGTAAAATATGTTTCCAGCTTTCAGCAATATTTACTTGCATTCTTATTATTTTTGTGCTCTCAAAAATAGCGATTTTGAAACACAATATTTCAGAAAAAACATTACAAGATTTAGAATTCAATTCAGTTTTAGAACAAGTATCTGAATTTAGCATTACTTCATTAGGAAAAGAAAATGTTTTAAAAGTAAAACCTTTTCAGAACAATGAAGAGCTTTTGTTTGAATTACAATTGGTTAATGAATATTTGAGTTCTTTTGAAAATGAAAATAGAATTCCTAATCATGGATTTGATAATATTTCAGAGTTTAGTAAACGTTTAGCTATAGAAAACAGCTACTTAGATCCTGAAGCATTTTTAAAAATTGCCACTGTAACAAGCACAGTAAATGAACAGAAGAAATTTTTAAAGAAATTTAAAGACTACTACCCTAACCTATTTGAACTTAGTGAAGATATTGAGTATACTACTTATGTATCAGACGCTATTCAGAAAATTATTTTACCGCACGGAGAAATTATGAATAATGCTTCTCCTACGTTAAAACAATTACGAAAAGATATTAATCATGTTCGTGGTAAAATTTCTGAGAGTTTTTCTAAGGCTTTAAGTAGTAGTATTAATAACGGATATTTAGATGATATAAAAGAAAGTATTATCGATAACCAACGTGTATTAGCTGTTATTGCAATGCACCGTAGAAAGGTTAAAGGTAGTTTACTTGGCTCTTCTAAATCTGGAAATATCGTTTATATTGCTCCGCAAGCAACATTGGCATATAGTAGAGAATTACAGAATTTATTGTACGAAGAAAAACAAGAAATTGTTAAAATACTTCGAACTTTAGCTGATGAAATTAGACCTTTTACACCTTTATTAGAAGCTTATCTTACTTTCTTAATTCATTTAGATGTAATTGCTTCTAAAGCGAAATACGCAAAAGAAATTAATGGTTTATTACCTAGAATCACTACTAATAAAAGAGTGTATTTAAGAGATGCTTATCATCCTGTTTTATGGAGAAAAAATGCAGCTCAAGGAATTGAGACTATTTCGCAAACTATAGAGCTTAATGAAAAGCAACAAATTATAGTAATTTCTGGTCCGAATGCTGGTGGAAAAAGTATTACGTTAAAAACGATAGGATTATTACAAGTAATGCTACAAAGTGGAATTTTAATTCCGGTTCATGAGCGAAGTGAAACTTCTATTTTCGGAACTATTCTTACTGATATTGGAGATAATCAATCTATAGAAAATCAATTAAGTACGTATAGTTATCGTTTAAAAAACATGCGTTACTTCCTAAGAAAATGTAACGAAAACACATTATTCTTAATTGATGAATTTGGAACAGGTTCTGACCCTGAATTAGGAGGTGCTTTAGCAGAAATTTTCTTAGAGGAATTTTACGAGAAAAAATCTTTCGGAATTATCACTACGCATTATGCGAATTTAAAAGTATTGGCTAACGAACTTGAAAATGTTACGAATGCCAACATGCAATTTAATGAGCGCACTTTAGAACCAATGTACAAACTATTTGTTGGTCAAGCTGGTAGTTCATTTACATTTGAAGTAGCTCAGAAAAACGGAATTCCATATAGTTTAATCAACAGAGCTAAAAAGCGTGTAGAAAGCGAAAAAGTTCGTTTAGATAAAACTATTTCTAAGCTTCAGAAAGAACGAAATAGACTTCAAAAAACATCTGATAATTTAGAGAAACAAAAATCTAAAGGTCAAGAACACATTGAAAGTCTTCAAGAAAAAGAACAACGAATTCAAGAGAAATTAGAAGGTTTTCAAGAATTATACGATAACAATCAACGTATGTTATCTTTAGGAAGAAAACTAAATGAATTACTGAATAAATACTTTCAGACTAATAATAAGAAAGAGTTATCAGTTAACTTTTTTAAATGGGTAGCTTCGGAAAAGACAAAATACACAAAGAAGAATCCGCCTAAAAAGAAAACAAAACAAGAAAAAGCTAAGGATAAAGCCACTGAAGCAAAACAAAAAGAAGCGATTAAAAAAGTAGAACAAGAAGTACTAAAAAAGGTAGTTGAAGTTCGAAAAGAGAAAAAAGTAGAAGCGCAAAAAGAAGCTAAAGCTAGAGCTGAATATGTTTATAAAATTGGTGATCGCGTTCGTTTAATCGATGGTAATTCTGTAGGAACTATTGATAAAATTGAAAAGAAGAATGCTTTTATAAACTATGGTCTTTTCACGACAAAAACATCTTTAGATAAAATAGAATTAGTAGAAAAAGCGAAGAAAAAATAATTTTAAAAACTCAAAAAACTTAATTTAGAAGTAACCTTTTACTATGAACAACTAAAAGTAGGTTACTTCTTTTTTATTTTTAACTAATCTTCAAATACATTTCTTCGCTTTAATTTTAAAGATTGTACACAAATCTAAACGTAATAAATCGAGGCTGAATAAACGTTTCTGAGCTAAACACAGAAAAGTTATTTGCATTGTTTCGCACTTGAGAATCGATATCTAATAAATTCGTTGCTTTGATTTCATATTCCCATTGTGCATCGTTATTTTTTCTATATGACAATGTTGCATTCCAATTTTGAAAAGATTGAGAGTTTCCGTCATCAGAACTCTGATTTGTATATGAATAATCTGTTCTAAACGTAATAGATTTCCATATATAAGCATCAAACTCTATCGAAGGCGAATTGGTAACAAATGTTGTTTTTCTACTTCCTTGAATATTATTAGACACACTGTAACGATATCTCAAATTAACATTCGGAGCTTTTAAATAATTAGTTCTTATCGATGGATTGTACGTTTGCACGTAACGTTCGTTTAACGACTGTATTCCTTGAATAAATTGATTGATTTTACTGTAGTTTAAACCTGTGCTGAAACTGGCTCTAATTTTACCAAACGTTTTTTGTATTCTTCCGAAAATACTTGCATTTTCATCAGCAAAATTTGAATTAAAAAATGTACTAGTTCTAATTACATTCTCGAAATTGGTTAAACTTCTAATTTGATCTATATTCTTAGAATACGAAGCTCTGGCAAAAATGTTTGTGTAGTTAAATAAATTGAAACTACTGTAAAACAAACTCAAATTATGAGACAAAGCATTTTGTAATTCAGGTTCTCCAAACTGAATGTTATTAAAGTTATTTAACACCAATCCTTCAGCTAATCGGGTTACATCAGTAAACTGATTTCTCATTTCATATCTAAACGTTAAGGCTTCACTTTTCTTGAACTGAATTCGTGTTTCAAAATCGGGTAACACTCTAAAGAAACCTTCATCATATTCAACTCCAAATTGCGTATTACTATTCCCGTAAGCATGTAAAGAAAATCCTGGAGTTATAGTAAATATTCCTTTTTTAACTCGGTAATGCACACCTAAATAAACATCACTAAAATTGTAAGTCACGTCATTTCCTAACTTACCGTCGTTTATAGTTGGTGTCGGGTTAAAAGTGGAACCGTCATTTAAAAACTGAAATACATCTGAGTTGAATTCTTGCGAACTAATAATTGTTCCAAAAGTGAAATTTATATTACTCTTAGAATTAATCAAATTGTAATAATCTAGTTTTGCATCTAATTGATTTGATTTAATTCTTCTATTTTGATTGATATTGTAGTTATCTTGAACTGTATCGAAACCTAAAGCTCCTGCAGTATTGTCAAACGGATCTGTAGTGCTTGATGTATTTGTAACAATTGCATTGTAAAAAGGATCTTCATTCTTAATTAAATGCTGTGCTTCTAAAGCGAAAATATTGTTTTCGTCTAGTGTGTAATAGTAATTCAAATTCTGATTGATACTATACGGAGAAACTTCATCTAACTGTGTTGTTGTTCCAATTACAGATGAAATCTGATCTTGCTCTTGTTGATCTTTAGAAACTCGGGCTAGAATATCGTAATCCACCTGATTATTTACATTTGGCTTATAGGATGCACTCAATTTAAGTAAACCTTGATCTGATCGTTCTACTGTTGATTGATCTGTAGCTTCATCTGGAATTCCTAATTCCTTATTCGTATACTGAACAAAACTAGTTTCTCTCGACAAAATTTTACTGTTGTTGTAAACTAAAAATCCGCTTAAATCTAATGTCGATTTTGGAGAATAACTAAAATTTGCAGTGGCTAATCTATTTTCTATTTTTTGAGCATTATTCTGACTCGTTAGAAAGTTTAAACTATTATCTCCCAAATTAATACTCGTTCCACTACTCCTACTTGGTGATCTAAATCCGCCGCCAAAACCTCTTATATCTCTTCGGTTTAAAGCGACTTCACCAATATTATTTACATCTCCAATAAAATTAATACTGTATTTCGGACTATAATAGAATAGCTTCGGCTGAACAACATACAATTCTTCATCTGGCGATTTTCCTCCACCAACAGTAACATTACCAAACCAAAAGTTCTCCTTTCCTTTTTTGAGTTTAATGTTTAAAGCAACATTATCTTGGTTGTTGGTTACACTTCGTAGTTGACCAACTTCTGCATAGTTTCGTAAAACCTGAATTTTATCTACTGCTTTAGAAGGAATATTTTTTGTAGCCAATTTGGTATCTCCATCAAAGAAATCTTTTCCGTTAACCATTAATTTATTTACCACTTTCCCTTCAACTTCAATTTGTCCGTCTTCATTAATTTCAACTCCGGGAAGTTTTTCTAAAACATCTTCCAACTTCCGTTCGGTTCCGTTTTTAAAAGAATCGGCATTGTAAATTAATGTGTCACCTTTAATGGTAACTGGCATTTCGTAAGTAATCTCAACTTCATCTAAAGAGTTATCTGGCTTTAAGATAAAATCTCTTTTAATGTTTACATCTTTAACCTGAACAATTTCTTCAAAGGTTTTCATACCGATGTAACTAATCTGAATCTTGTATGATTTATTTTTTGAAAGTTTTAATGAAAATTTTCCTTTCGTATCAGTAATTCCGTAAGATTCTAGAACCTTAGTTGTTTGATTTATAGCGATAATATTAGCCAAATCTAATGGATTGTTAAGTGTATCTTTTACAATGCCTTCCAGTTTAACTTGACCAAAAGAACTACTGATTAACGAA
This sequence comes from uncultured Tenacibaculum sp., assembly GCF_947495995.1. Lineage (GTDB taxonomy): Bacteria > Bacteroidota > Bacteroidia > Flavobacteriales > Flavobacteriaceae > Polaribacter. The sequence continues at coordinate 128,556 of NZ_CANMAX010000002.1, read as the reverse complement.
AAGAAAAATAGAATACATAATTTTTTCATGAGTGTATAATTAAAGTATGAATACAGTTATTACCTTCTTCTTCTACCTCTATTATTTCTCATTTCCATCATCTTACCTCGAATGGTTTCTTGGTAAGCTACTTTTGTTATTTCTTTACCTTTACCAGGTGCTTCTATTTCTATTTTATCCTTAGGATTCATTATTACTTTAGAACATAACATTACTTTATCTCCAGTACTTACTTCTAATATCAATCCTGGTAATCCCCAAAATTCTCCTGGTCCATGACTAACAGGAATTTGCGGTGTATACCAAGCCTCAACTTCTGTCATTTGAATTTTTGGTGTTTCTGTATTTCCTAAAGAATCTTTTTTAGGTTGCGCCTTTCTTAAATCACTCCAAGAAAAATTATACCACGTTAATTCTTTTGTAGGAATCGAAGCGGTTGCTTTCATACATAAGTAATTTCCTATTTTTTTTGATTCTGATCCTATTTTCCATTGAATCTTTTGAAGTTGATCTTTTACTAAAAAACGTTTCCCATAGAATTCTTGACTTTGAATCAATTCGTTTGATTGTATGTTTTTATATTGATCTCCAGGTGAGAAATTCTTTCCCCAAGAATCTGTTGCTCCAGAGATAGCATCTATTTTTTCTTCTTCTTTAAAGAAAGATTCTTTTCTATTGAATGTTAACACATATTCTTTTTCTAATCTATTTTTAAGTCTAGCTTTTATCTGTTTCTTTTGCATTTCGCTCATCTTAGCTCCCCATCTCCCAAGCTCTAATGTGGCTTTAGAAAAGTAAATTGCTTTACCTTGAAAGTCTTTTGATTCTGGCTTTGTAAAACCTAAAACTAAAATGATAGCTAATAATTTAAAAAGTACTGATTTCATGACGTATAGTTAGTTTTGTTTAACAAATATAGAAAAACAATGAACAATTAATTCTTTTTTTATTAAAGTTTTAACAGTCTTTGTGTTAAAGTACAGGAAGATGTGTAATTTTTTAAGGATAGATTGAAATAGTCTATATTCGTAAAAATATCTCTGAAAATGGAAGAATCAACTAAAACTGAATCAAAAAATTGGATACAACGTTTAAAGGAAGAAAGCTGGGAAGCTGAATTACTGGTTTCTGCAGTTGCCATTTTTGGTACTTTTAAACTTTTTGGAATTATAGGTTGGATAACTAATAAGTTTATAGACATTATTAATCCTGATTTATATTTCTCTGCTTACATGGTTGTATTCTTTGGTTTATTTGCTATAAGCATTTTGGCTTCTATGTTTGTTATCCATTTCTTTTTAAGAGCTTATTGGATAGGTTTGGTTGGTTTAAATTCTGTTTTTCCTGATTACAGTATAGAGGATAGTGCATACTCTAAAATTTACACCGAAAAGATGTTAGGTATTTTACCTAAACTAAAAGATTCAATAGAAAAAGTAGATGAATTATGTAGTGTAATTTTTTCTGTTGCCTTTACCTTCTTATTAATATATTCCTACTTTTCTTTAATGGCAAGTGTTTACATCTTAGCATATAATGCCTTTTCAGATACAGTTCCTTCTATTTACTTACTAATACCACTTTATGTATTGGGAATTATGTTTTTCACGCAAATATTCCTTTCTATTTACGCCAATTTAAAATCAAATAGAGAAAAATACGAGCTTCAAGATTTTACTTTTAAAATAAACAAATTCGTTTCTATGATTAGTTTTGGACCATTGTACAAATCAATCATGCAAGTAAGTATGATTTTTGGTTCAAACTTTAAAAAGAAAAGAAGATTAGCCTTTTTAATGTTAGCCTTTTTATTTAGTGGAGCATTTGCTTCTTTATATCAAGTCTCAGAAACAAATATTATTTATTTAATTAAACCCAAAAAATACTTTAATAATAATTTAATTCGTCCTGTTTTTTATCAAGACACTAATGCTGAAAACACTTATTTAATCGGACCAGAAATTGCATCAGAAAAAATAGATAGTAAATTATTTAAAATATTTATTCCTCTATTTACTTATGAAAATAGATTACGTAGAAAACTTTGTAACTATACTAGTGAAGATTTAAAAAAAGGAAATAAGAGTGAAATTCTACAAAATTGTTACAAAACTTATGTTACAGTAAAGGTAAATGGGAAAAAAATTACTACTCCTAATTACATAAGACAAATGCATCATAGAACAGATCAATTTGGTATTGTAACTTATATAAATACTGAGGATTTAACAATGGGACAACATCAAATTTCTGTACAAAAAGGAGATGATAAAGAATGGGTAATTCCGTTTTTTTTAGAAAAATAGACAGACTTGTCTATTTTTTATATATCTTTGTCATGTGAAACGAAATGTAAGACAACATATTATAGAAACTGCTTCTACTCTATTCTATAGAAATGGTTATAATTCTACAGGTATTAATGAGATTATAGCTGAATCTGGAATAGCTAAAGCTACTTTATACAATCACTTTAAATCTAAAGAAGATATTTGTTTGGCTTACTTACAATACAAACACCACAAATTTACACATGATATAAAAGCGTTTTGTACATCTCAAAATGAAGGAAAAAAACAAGTCTTGGCTGTATTCGACTTTTTAAGTTTGTTTTTTAAAGAAAAGGATTTTAACGGATGTTGGTGTATAAAAACTGTTTCAGAAATTCCGAAAGAAAACGAAAGAATACGTAACGAGATTCAAAAACAAAAGAAAGAGTTAATTTCTTTTATTGCGAATCTTATCCAAGAAAACTTAGAGATTTTATCTCTAGAGGAATCAGATATTCTAGCTAAACAAATTTATTTATTATATGAAAGCGCTGTAGCTGAAAGCCATTTACATCAAAATGATTGGCCTATTGCACAGGCTAAAGGAATATGTGAAAAAATTATTTAAAAAATTTTACAACAATAAAGACAGACTTGTCTGTTCATTAAAAACAATTAAAATTAAATATTATGGGAAGTTTTAACAACAAAGTAGCCATCGTAGTTGGTGGTACAAGCGGAATCGGTTATGCAACAACATTACAACTTTTAAATGAAGGAGCTACAGTTCATATTGTAGGTAGAAGCATTGATAAAGTTAGTGACCAAGAAAACTTGGTGAAACATAAAATTGATATTACTGATAAATCTTCAGTATCAAGTTTAATAGAAAAAATAGCTAGTTTAGATAATGTAGATTATTTAGTTAACGCTTCTGGTATTTTCGGACCAAAACCTTTCTTAGATCATACCGTTGAAGATTACGATTCTTATTTAGATTTAAACCGAGGTTTCTTCTTCATTACTCAAGCAGCAGCTAAAAAAATGAAAGAAACAAATGGAGGTTCAATTGTTAATGTAGGATCTATGTGGGCAAAACAAGCTGTTAAAGCGACTCCTTCTTCTGCTTATTCTATGCAAAAGGCGGGATTACATTCTTTAACTCAACATTTAGCGATGGAATTGGCGGATCACAATATTAGAGTAAATGCTGTATCTCCAGCTGTAGTTCAAACTCCTGTATATCATGGTGTTTTTGGTAGTAAAGATGCTGCTGATGAAGCTTTAGAAGGATTCAATGCTTTTCATCCAATTGGTAGAAACGGATTAGCAGACGATGTTGCAAACAGTATCACTTTTTTATTGTCTGATAAGTCTTCTTGGGTAACTGGTGCTATTTGGGATGTTGATGGTGGTGTAATTGCTGGTAGAAACTAATTAAAGAGATTTAGTATGCATTTAAGTATTAAAGAATTATTTTCTAAACTTGGTAGTCTAGGTAAGAAATCACCAAAATCTATGGAAGCTTTTCAACAATTTGATAAAGTTGCAATGGAAGACGGTGCCATACCAGCAAAGTATAAAGAGTTAATTGCATTAGGTGTAGCATTGACAACACAGTGTGTCTATTGCCTTGAAATTCATAAAGAAAAAGCTAAAAAAGCTGGGGCAACTCAAGAAGAAATCGCTGAAGTTACTTTTGTTGCTGCTGCTTTAAGAGCAGGTGCTGCTGTAACTCACGGCACTCATATTATAGACTAAAAAATTAAGGTTAAGCTAGTATATTAGCTTAACCTTTTTTATGTATTAGATGAATAAAGAAATTATAATAATCGGAAGTGGATTATCTGGATTATCTACAGCTTATTTCCTGAAGAAAAAAGGATATTCTGTACAAATTTTAGAAGCTAATTCTAGAATTGGTGGAAGAATTTACACTAAAAAAACTCACAATGCAGATCTTGAATTAGGGGCAACTTGGCTGTGGAAATACAACACTAGCTTATTAGAACTATGTAAAGAACTAAACATAAAATTATTTGAACAAAAAATGGATGGTGATGCATTATTCGAAGCCATGAGTGCTCATCCTCCACAACGTTTTAATTTACCCGAAAATCAAGAAATTAGTTATCGTATTGCTAGCGGTACTACTACAATACTAGAGAAACTTGTAGAAGAAATTGGTGAAGATTGTCTTTTATTAAATGAAAGAATTGTTGCTATTGAAGATAATACGAATAATTTAATAGTAAAATCTGAGACTAAAGAGTTCACTGCTGATAGAGTTATTTGCACTATACCTCCTAGATTATTAATAAATACAATTGAGTTTTCTCCATCATTGCCTGTTGAACTTAAATCTATAGCTAATCAGACTCATACTTGGATGAAGGATTCTATAAAGTTTGCTGTGGTTTTTGATACTCCTTTCTGGAGGAAAAACGGACTTTCTGGTGTCGGTTTTAGTAATGTTGGTCCGTTTACAGAATTATACGATCATTGTACTGTACAAGAAAATGGTTTTGCTCTGATAGGATTTTTAAATGGTGGATTAGCAGAGTTAAGTAAACAACAAAGAGAAACTAAGGTGATTCAGCAACTTAAAAAGTTCTTTGGTGATCTAGTAAACAATTACATATGCTATGATGAAAAAGTTTGGAAAAAAGAACAATTCACCACATTAAAAGACAATCAATTTATATTTCCACATCAAAATAACGGTCATGAAATATATCAAAATGCTTTTATGGATGGTAAGTTTTATATATCTGGTACAGAAACTTCAAAAGTTTATGGTGGGTATATGGAAGGTGCAGTAAGAAGAGCTATTGAGATTTCTCAACACATAATAAAAGACTGATTTAAAAAATTAAATCAGTCTTTCTTTTGTAATAAATTAATTACTACTTCACTATTAACTTATACGTTTTAGTTTTATCTAGCGTAATAAAATAAATCCCTGCAGATAATTCTGAGGTATTTAATATACTCTCTTCCTTTTTAGATTTTATTGTATTCAAAATAGTTTTACCAGAAAAATCGGTAAGAATAGCTTCCTTAAACGTTCCTTTTATCACTACTTGATCTCCTAATTGCACTGGGTTAGGAAAAATGTAAGCGTTCTCATCACTTTTCTCTTCCAATGTATTAATACTATTTCTAGATAAAACACCTGTATTTGAGTCTACAAATTGCCATTGTGTCCAATTTCCAGCCCAAGTAGTTGGTCGTTGTTGAAGTGAACTTCCATTACTAGTATTTCCCGGTCTAAAATACATTCCTGTTGCTCTATTTTGTAAATAGAAATAATCTCCTGAACTATTCACCCTTCTCCATTGTGTATATTCTCCTCTATACGTATTAGGTACTTGCTGAATCGTACTTCCATTGGAATTATCGGCTGGACGAAAAAATAAACCTGTTGCTTGATTTTGAATATAATAATATCCGCCACCTGCATCTATAGCAAACCATTTTGCTGTATTGGCAGTTGTTGTTGAAGAAACCATTTGTAAATTAGAAAAATTAGCGGTTCCATTTGCACTTAATCTTCCTCCTGTTTGCCTATTTTTAATATAGAAACTACCATCTGAACTTCCTCCATTATTTCCACCTGAATTATCAACGGGTTTGTAAACACGAATCCAATCAACCAACATTAAGTTGTTATTAAAATCTTGAATCTCTGTATTATTTGGTGAACGGTTTGCTGCTGCTTGCCAACTCTGATCTTCAACATTAATAATGATATCCATTTCACGAGAAAACTGTTTTCCATTATTTAAATAATTAAAAGGATCTATAACGCTGGTATTAGATGCATTTTTAGCGACATTTAAATTACTTTGATTGAAACTGTTAGAAGTTGAACTAACAACCATTTTTTGGAAACCAGCTTGTTGCCCTGTTGTTTCTCTTATAAGTTGACCATTTTGTGTTCCTGCTGGATACGTATATTGCCATGTTCCATTTGGTAAACGAGAAGCAATAGCATCGTCATCTAAAACACGAACTAAATCTCCATCGATATAATATTCTAAAATTCGTGGAGCTTTCCAATATACTCCAATACGTACTACTCTTCCTCCCCATTTAGAAACTCCACTTTGTCTGTACCAACTATTCCAATCACTTGGTTGGTAATCTGCAAAATTTTGAGGACGACGAAAAACATGATGACTTAAGTGAACACGTTCTGAAAAGAAATTATTTCTTCCATCATCTCCTGTTCCTCCATAACATTCTATGATATCAATTTCTTCTTTATCATCTGGACTTAACAACCAAATATCTGTTGCTAGTGTAGAGTTTGCAACTTTCAACTCAGCTTCAACAAAAACAGGATATTTTACTCTAGTTTTTGAAGTTATACAACCAGAGATAGTTTCTGGTCTTGTAATATTTGCCCCATTAAATTCAAAAGTTTTCGTGTAAGGGTTTGTTTTTGCAGTATCAAAAAACCTTCGGCTCGCCCAAATATTTAAGTTTCCTCCTGAAACTGCTACGTGATTTCTTTGCCATTTGGTTGCTCCTGGTCCATCCCAACTATTATGATAAAAGTTATTCCATTTTGCAGGCTTTCCAGCAGGACCAAAATCTGCATTGCTATTCGTGGGATTAAAATTATAATTAAAATCATCTGAAGCATTTTCAATCAAATTCCAATTATTTATGCTTCCTAATCTTGATGGTAAAGGAGTGTTATCAAAGTCTAACTGTGCATTTATAACACTGTATACTAAAAGTAGTGCTATAAATAGTAATTGATTTTTAGGGTTTGTTTTAGACATTACTATTGTTTTTGGATTATTATTTTGAGGTTAATTTATTTTTTTAGCTAAAAAATTAAACTTTACCCAAAATTAAAGCTATTTATTAGTGAATAACCAACTACAGCAGTTTCCAAAACTGAATGTCAAGTTTTAGTGAAGTATAAAAATTAAGATTGTGGATTGATATCTAAATCATTAAAAAGCAAATATTTATTATACAAAAGCTAATAATATAGATGTATTAACTTCTCTAATTTATTTCTAATAAACCTCTCTATTATGAAGTTAGATGTAAGAAAAAGAGTTTGTTAATGATATTATCCAAAATCAATATTTAATCAAGTTATTGTACCTCAAAATTGATCTAGAATTAACATTAATCTAATAATGTTTGAATAAGAAAACTACAAACATTAAAAATTATAGTGTACAAAAACAAAAAAGGTTAGATTTTTTATCTAACCTTTTTACTATTGATATTGTTCCATTTCTTTGTCGTAAAATGCACTCGCCTGCTCTATTAAACCTTCTAGTTCATTTGCTAACTCTTGCTCGTTCTCATCAGCTAAATCTTCAAACCATTCAATTGAGTCATCTTTTAAGTTAATTAAAAACCTAGGATATTCTGTGTGTAATACGAAAATATCTTCTTCGAATTCACTATTATCTGCTAATAAAAATTTAGGTAAGTTCATTATGTTTTGTTTGTATCAATTTTTGAGTTAGATAATTAAAGCGTAAAAATAGTAATATTGAAGCAGAAGTTAATCCTGCTAAAAGTCCTAACCAAATTCCAAAACTTCCGTACATATCTTCTTTCCCTAAGAAATAACTCACAGGAAAACCAATTAACCAATACGAAATAAATGTAATTATAGTTGGTATAGCAACATCTTGTAAACCTCTTAAGGCACCTAATACCATTACTTGGATACTATCACTAATTTGAAAAAATGCAGCTGCGATTAATAAAGAGGAAGCTATTTTTATTACCTCCATATTATCTGCATAGTTTTGTGCATCATTTAAATCGACATACACATTAGGTAATATTTTATGAAAAGAGAAAAATATAATTGCGAATCCAACAGCTAAAATAACACCTAACAAAAAGATAGAAAATGCTATTCTTCTCAACTCTATATAATTTTGTAATCCTTTTTGATTTCCTACTCTAACCATAGCTGCAACACTAAGTCCCATAGCAACCATAAATGTCATAGAAGATAAATTTAATGCAATCTGATTTGCTGCTTGTGGATTTTTTCCTAGCAAACCGCTTAACCATATAGCAGCAGTAAAAATTGCTACTTCAAAAAACATTTGCATCGCACTTGGCGCTCCCAAACTGATGATCTTCTTCAGCATTAATTTATCTAAAATAAAAAACTTGATATTCGTTACCAATCGTTTTGTTCGTTCTTTTTTAGTTAATAGCCACCATAAATACAGCACCATAACAAAACGAGACAATAAAGTTCCGTATGCTGCACCTACAATTCCCATTTCAGGAAAACCAAATTTTCCAAAAATTAACAAGTAATTTAAAATTACGTTAGCAACATTAGCAATAATGGTAGCATACATTGGATAACGTGTCATAGACATTCCATCGCTAAATTGTTTAAATGCCTGAAATACGATTAGTGGAATTAAAGAAAAAGCAACTAAATTTAAATACGGGATTGCTAATTCAACTACTTCATCTGGTTGTTTCATAAAATATAACAGTGGTTTTGAGAAAAAAACCATAAGAAACATTAGAATTCCTAAAGAAGTACATAAGAATAAACCGTGTTTAAAGGTAGATTTTGCCTCCTTAAAATTCTCTGCAGCATCAGCTTCAGCAATTAAAGGTGTAATCGCTGTAGAAAATCCAATTCCTAAAGACATTGCAATAAACATAAAGCTGTTACCTAAAGAAACTGCTGCTAACTCGGCAGTTCCTAATTGACCAACCATAATGTTATCGATAAAACTTACAAAAGTATGTCCTAACATTCCCAACATTACTGGTGCAGCTAACTGCCAGTTGTACTTAAATTCTGATGTATACTTTGCTAAACTCACCAAAAAAATCTTTCATTGAATAAGTAGGCGAAGATACTTCAAATTGGTAGATTTTAGTTATTTTTGATAAGAATAAAAACAAAAAACAAATGGCTACAGTAACTCTTCAGGGAAACGAAATTCAAACTAATGGTAACTTACCTGAATTAAATTCAAAAGCTCCTGACTTTAAATTAGTAAGCACAGATTTATCTGTAAAATCTTTAGAAAACTATAGTGGTAAAAAACTAGTGTTAAATATTTTTCCAAGTGTAGATACTGGAACATGTGCTACATCTGTAAGAAACTTTAACAAAGAAGCTTCTCAACTTGATAATACTAAAGTATTATGTATTTCTAGAGATTTACCATTTGCACACAGCCGTTTTTGTGGTGCTGAAGGTATAGAAAATGTTGAAATGCTTTCTGATTTTGCTACAGGAGATTTTGGTAAAAACTATGGTTTAGAATTTACTAATGGTCCTTTAACAGGATTACATTCTCGTTGTATTGTTGTAATTAATGAAAATGGTGAAGTATCGTACACAGAACAAGTTTCTGAAATTGTAGACGAACCTAACTACGAAGCAGCATTAAAAGCTTTATAATGAATCAATCTAAAGATGGTTTTATTAAGAGACGAATAAAAGGCGTTAGCTATGCTTTTAAAGGCATGCGAATACTAACCACAACAGAAGATAGTATAAAAGCCCAATTTATTATTGGGCTTTTTGCTGTTGTTTTAGGTTTTATTTTTAATATTTCTGCTACAGAATGGATGATTCAACTTACAGTATCGGGATTAGTTTTAGTAGCCGAAGCATTAAATACAGCAGTAGAAAAAGTAGCCGACTTTATTCATCCTGAGTTTAATAACAAAATTGGAGTTATTAAAGATGTTGCTGCTGGTGCTGCAGGATTTGCTGCAATAATTTCTATAATTGTGGGTTGTATTATATACATTCCAAAAATTACAAGCTTATTCTTGTAATATTTCTATATTTGGAGGTCGAAATTTTTACTAGTCAATGGCAAAAAAAACAGTTTCTAAAAAAACAAAAAAAATAGAGAAGCCTAAAAAACCTTCTTTATTTCATCAATTATCTGAATTTTTAAAAAACAGACAAACTCAAACCATACTGGGAGTTTTTTTAGTGCTTTTTGCTCTATTCTTATCCGTTGCCTTTATTTCATTCTTCTTTTCTTGGGAATACGATCAAAGTATTTTATCAGAATTTGATAATAAACAGATAAGGGCTAAAAACTTATTAGGTAAAATTGGTTCAAGTTTAAGTCATGTTTTAATTTACAATGGTTTTGGTTTAGCTGCTTTTATCTTACCGTTTTTAATTTTATTAACTGGTATTAGTTTCTTATTACAAACTCGTATTAAAAGTATGATTACCCGTTGGAATTGGGGACTTTTTAATATGCTTTGGATATCAATAGCTTTAGGGTTTGTTGAAAAGAAATTTGCCTTATTGTCAGGAACTATTGGTTATGAATTAAATGAATATGTACAAACATTTATAGGTAAAACAGGTTTAGCCATTGTACTTACTTTCTTCTTATTATCATATGTCGTAGTTCGTTTTAAACTGACTCCGGAATTGATTGGAGAAAAAATGAAAAGACCAGAAAGAAGTGAAGATGAAACTGAATTTAGTAGTGATGTTATTTCAGTAAATGAAGAAGTAACTACAACTGCTGTTACTAACGAAGCTAAGGAACAAGAATCAATAAAAACTGAAGAAAAATCTAATTTCGAATTATCGGTAGAAAAATTAGAACCAACCATCAGTAACCATTCAAGTATAAAGAAAGATTCAGAAGAAAAAACTGGATTAGATCTTGAAATCAATACTCCTACAACGACTTCAGATTCTACAACAATTATTTCTAATTCTAATGATGAAGTAGAAATCGCAATAGAAAAAGTTGAAGAAGAAAAAAGTGTAACTGAAAATTTATCAGATCAACTTGTTCAAGATTTTGGAGAATTTGATCCTACATTAGAATTAGGACAATATCGCTTTCCTACATTCAATTTATTAAAAGAATACAACGAAAGTATTTCTATAGATCCAGAAGAATTAGAAGCCAACAAAAATCAAATTGTTGAAACGCTTAAGAATTATAAAATCGGAATTGCACAAATTAAAGCAACTGTAGGTCCGACTATTACGCTTTATGAAATTGTTCCAGAAGCTGGAGTTCGTATTTCTAAAATTAAAAATCTAGAAGACGATATTGCATTATCGCTTTCAGCATTAGGAATCCGTATTATTGCGCCAATTCCTGGAAAAGGAACTATTGGTATTGAAGTTCCGAATAAAAAAGCTACAATTGTATCGATGCACTCGGTAATTACTTCTAAAAGGTTTCAAGAAAGCCAAATGGAATTACCTCTTGCATTAGGTAAAACAATTTCAAACGAAACTTTAGTTGTAGATTTAGCTAAAATGCCTCACTTACTTATGGCCGGAGCCACTGGTCAGGGTAAATCTGTTGGATTAAATGCAATTTTAGCATCTTTATTATACAGAAAACATCCTGCTGAAGTAAAATTCGTATTGGTAGATCCTAAAAAAGTAGAACTTACTTTATTTAATAAAATAGAACGTCATTATTTAGCAAAACTTCCAGATGCAGAAGAAGCTATTATTACAGATACATCTAAAGTGGTAAACACTTTAAATTCTCTTTGTATTGAAATGGATAATCGTTACGACTTATTGAAAAATGCAATGGTTCGTAACATTAAAGAATATAACGCGAAATTTAGAGCACGTAAATTGAATCCAGAAAACGGACATCAATTTTTACCATACATTGTATTGGTTATTGATGAATTTGCTGATTTAATTATGACAGCTGGTAAAGAAGTAGAAACTCCTATTGCACGTTTAGCACAGTTAGCCAGAGCAATTGGAATACATTTAATAGTTGCAACTCAGCGTCCGTCTGTAAATGTAATTACAGGTATTATTAAAGCAAACTTCCCTTCTCGAATTGCATTTAGAGTAACTTCTAAAATTGATAGTAGAACTATTTTAGATGCTCCTGGTGCAGATCAATTAATTGGTCGAGGAGATATGTTATATTCTGGCGGAAATGATATTACACGTATTCAATGTGCGTTTGTAGACACACCTGAAGTAGAAAAAATAACAGATTTTATTGGTTCGCAACGTGCATACCCTGAAGCACATATGTTACCAGAATATGTTGGTGAAGAAGCTGGCACAACTATTGATAATAACATAGCAGATAGAGATAAACTGTTTAAAGAAGCAGCAGAAGTTATAGTTACAGCTCAACAAGGTTCGGCGTCATTATTACAACGAAAATTAAAGTTAGGATATAACAGAGCCGGAAGATTAATCGATCAACTTGAAGCAGCTGGAATTGTAGGTCCTTTTGAAGGAAGTAAAGCTAGACAAGTTTTAGTTCCAGATTTAATTGCTTTAGAACAGTTATTAGAAAACGAAAAAAATAATTAATTTTAGATAATTTTAAAATCATCATGAGAAAAATAGGAATATTTATATTAGGAGTATGTCTTTCTTTAAATGTGGCAGCACAAAACACATCTGAAAAGGCTAAAAGCCTGTTAGACGAAGTGTCTACAAAAATGGGTGCCTATAAAAATATGAATATAGGTTTTACTTCTACCCTAGTTAACAAGGAAGCAGGAATAACAAATGATCCTCCAATTCGAGGTAACATTACTTTAGCTGGAGAAAAGTATAATTTAAATTACTTAGGAAACAATTTTGTTTTTAATGGTAAGCGTTTAGTTGTAATTAATACTGAAGAAAAAGAAGTTACAATTAACGATGGTGATTTAGAAGAAGAAGATGGATTTATTTATCCTTCTAAATTATTAACTTTTTACAAAGAAGGTTACAACTATGAAATGGGTGATCTTAAAAACAATAAAGGACGTAAAGTTCAGTATGTAGATTTAACACCTATCGATAGTAATTCTGATATCATAAAAGTTAAATTAGGAATCGATGCAAAAACAAAGCATATTTATAAGTTGATTCAAATTGGTTCTAACGGAGCAGAAACAACTTTCACTATTACAAAGTTTAAAAGTAATCAGGCTATTTCTGAAAACTTATTCTCTTTCGATAAGAGTAAATATGAAAAAATGGGTTATTTAATAGACTAATCCAAAAGACATAAAAAAGTAAAAGCCTCATAATATTATGAGGCTTTTTTTTTGATTATGAAAATTCAAAAAAATACGAGTCCTCTCACTTAGCTTTTGAAAACCTATAGTTATTACCCCTAATAACTATAAAAATAGATCCCACTACCAAGCTTAAAACCAAGATTGAAGACTCATAATCATCAATTTTTTATAACATGAATTTGTTATATAGTTTTTCAGTTTTGGTATACCATTTAATACCGCTCAAATATATTCTTTGACAAGATTGATTTATCCCCTGAAAACAGTGATAAGTTTTTAATTTTTGAATTTCTTTAAATTCAATTTTAAGAATGATTAATAATAATTTGTGAAATTTTAATTTTTCAATTAACAAAAGTTTTTCTGTTTATTACAAGTAAGCTTGCTACATTTGCAATAGTGAAAAGATTAGATAGATACATATTAAAAAGTTTTCTAATTCCCTTTTTAGCGACCTTCTTCATTATACTATTCGTATTAGTAATGCAAGCTTTATGGTTGGCTTTTGATGATTTAGCAGGTAAAGGAATTAGCATGTTCATTATTTTAAAATTCCTTTGGTATACAACCCTAATTGTAGCTCCACAAGCACTTCCAATCGGAATTTTACTTTCATCTATTATGACACTTGGTAGTTTATCTGAAAATTATGAATTTGCTGCTGCCAAATCTGCTGGTGTTTCTTTACAGCGTATGGTAAGACCATTGGTTTTCTTTGCTGTATTTATGAGTGCTATTAATTTCGTGTTTCTCGATTATGTATATCCTTACGCAATTATGAAACAAATCAATTTAAAAATTAATATTCGTAAAAAACAACCAGCGTTAGCATTAGTTCCTGGAAGTTTTAATACTGAAATTCCGAACTATCAGATTAAATTCGACTCAAAGTATGGAAAAGACGATAAACTTCTTAAAAACGTCTTAATCTATGATTTATCAGCAAATAGAGGAAACAACAAAATAATTTCTGCTGAAAACGGAGAGTTCATTTCTGAAGAAGGTAGTAAGTATTTAACTTTAAAATTAAAAAACGGTCACTTCTTCGAACATCATGTAAAAAATAGAACAGCATATAAAGAACGTTTTCGAATGAAATCTTCCAATGCTGATTTTGATGAATATGTCATTAATATAGATATTTCTTCTTTTGCTGATGATGACATGGGGCAAACTAAACATAAAAATAATTTCAACATGTTAAGTTCGAGTCAACTGAAAGACACCTTACCTAAGTTGAAAATAGATTATGATCAATATGTAAAAGATAGAGCTCGAAGTTTGTATTTAAATACAAATGCAAAAAAACTATATGCATATCAAGATTCTGTTCGATTAAAAGATGTTGAGCCTAATATTCTTGATAATTTCGATTTAGATTCTAAACTTGGAATTATTAATGATGCCATGTCTAAAATTGACAGAACTATTAATAACTTCACGGCAAATAAAGGTCAGTTTAAACACCGAAGAAAAGTAATGAACCTTTACGATATTGAGTTTTATAATCGTTTTGCGTTTTCTTTATCTTGTTTATTACTATTCTTTATTGGAGCTCCTTTAGGATCTATTATTCGTAAAGGAGGAATGGGACTTCCCATGATTTTAGCAATTGCCATATATGTTACTTACTTCTTCTCTAATACTTTCGGAAGAAATATGGCAGAAGAAAGTTCAATATCTGCTATTGGAGGTTCTTGGTTAGCTGTTACATTAATGTTACCTTTGGCAATAATTTTAACAACAAGAGCAACACAAGATAAAGGCCTATTCGATATTAGTGGTTTATTTGCTAGAATAGGTAGATTCTTTAAAAAAGTCTTCTTACGAAAAGAAGAAAACTAACACACATGACAACAGACACCAAAACAACAATACAACTCGACAAAATTGAAGATGCAATACAAGATATAAGAGCTGGAAAAGTTATTATAGTTGTAGATGATGAAGACAGAGAAAATGAAGGTGATTTTGTAGCTGCTGCAGAAAAAGTTACTCCAGAGATGATTAACTTTATGGCTACTCACGGAAGAGGTTTAATTTGTACTCCTTTAACAGAAAATAGATGTAAAGAATTAGAATTAGGAATGATGGTAAATAATAATACCGATCCTATGGAAACTGCATTTACTGTATCTGTTGACTTAAGAGGAAACGGAGTTACTACAGGTATTTCTGCCTCTGATAGATCTAAAACTATTGAAGCTTTAATTAATAACGAAACTAAGCCTTTTGATTTAGCAAGACCAGGACATATTTTTCCTTTACGTGCTAAAGAAGGTGGTGTTTTAAGAAGAACTGGACATACAGAAGCTGCCATTGACTTTGCTCGTTTAGCTGGTTTACAACCTGCTGGAGTAATCGTTGAAATTATGAACGAAGATGGAACTATGGCTCGTTTACCTCAATTGATTGAAGTTGCGAAAAAGTTCGACCTAAAAATAGTTTCTATTGAAGATTTAGTGGCTTATAGAATGGAACACGATTCTCTTATTGAAAAGAAAGAGGATTTTACGATTCAAACTCGTTTTGGTGATTTTAGATTAAGAGCTTACCATCAAACAACAAACGATCAAGTACACATTGCTTTAACTAAAGGAACTTGGAGTAAAAATGAACCTATTTTAACTCGTGTAAATTCTAATTTAGTTAATAATGATATCTTAGGAACACTAACTAACGATGCTGAACATAAATTAGATCGTATGTTTAAAGTGATTAACGATGAAGGACGTGGTGCTATTTTATTTATAAATCAGCAAAGTCAATCTTTAAACTTATTAAATAGACTAAGAGGTTTAAAAGAAAATCAGGCAAATGGAGAAATGAAAGCTCCTAGAATTAGTTTAGACAATAAAGATTTCGGAATTGGAGCTCAAATTTTACATGATTTACATATTCATAAATTAAAATTAGTTTCTAACAGTAAACAAGAAAAACGTGTAGGTATGATTGGTTACGGTTTAGAAATTGTAGATTATGTAAATTTCTAAAGAAAATAAAAAGCATAAAGATAAAAAAGCTTAGAACTATAGTTCTAAGCTTTTTTTATGTCGTTACAGCGATATTAAAGACTTGTAAACTCAGTTTTTAATACTTCGTTATATTCTGTAATAATTTCATTTAAAACTTCTGCAGCAGGCTTTATTTCATGTATTAAACCAGCTATTTGTCCGATTTCTAATTCTCCTTCATCTAAATCACCTTCGAACATTCCACGTTTAGCTCTTGCTCTTCCTAATAATTCTTTTAAATCATCTATAGAAGGATCTTTTTGATATAATTCTTGTACATCGTTAAAAAACTTATTTCTAACTAAACGAACTGGCGCTAATTCTTTAAGGGTTACATAAGTATCTCCATCTTTGACTTTAACAATAGTATCTTTAAAATTGTCGTGAGCAGAAGATTCAATTGTTGCTGCAAATCTACTTCCAATTTGTACTCCATCTGCACCAAGAACTTTAGCAGCTAACATTCCTCTACCCGATCCTATTCCTCCAGCTGCAATTACAGGAATTTTTACCTGTTCTTTTACCATAGGAATTAAAGTAAATGTTGTTGTTTCTTCTCTACCATTGTGTCCTCCAGCTTCAAAACCTTCACAAACTACAGCATCTACACCGGCAGCTTCAGCTTTTAAAGCAAACTTAACTGAACTTACAACGTGAACAACAGTAATACCTTTTTCTTTTAAAAAGCTCGTCCATGTTTTTGGATTACCAGCAGAAGTAAATACAATCTTTACACCTTCTTCCACTATGATATCCATAATTTGTTCAATATCTGGATATAACATTGGCACATTTACACCAAAAGGTTTGTCTGTCGCTTTTTTACATTTTTGAATATGTTCTCTAAGCACTTCAGGATACATAGATCCTGCACCTATAAGTCCTAAACCTCCTGCATTAGAAACTGCTGAAGCTAATTTCCAGCCAGAAACCCATATCATTCCACCTTGAACAACTGGATATTTAATATTAAATAGTTCAGTGATGTTTTTTATCAAAATTTAATTATTTAGTTGATTAAATATAAAAAGAGTCCGAGAAAAGAAAGTGAAATGCAAAAGAATATTATGAAAGGAAATTTTGCGATTTTAAATGTAAAATCTATAAAACTTTCTAAGCTTCTCGAAGTTGCTATAATTGTTTTAATGTAAGATGTAAGAATCTTTTTATTGTCTTCTATAGGTTTATCTACATAATCCTCAATATTCTCTCCTTGAAATTCTAATTTATCAGAAACTAGCGTTAGCACACGTTTTACAACACTACTAGCTAAACTTCCAATGAAAGGCATTTTACTGGTTATTACTTCAGAAAATAAAGGAATAGTTACAACATGAATAATTCCTTTAAATAATAAGGATAATACATCTTTCTTGTTCTCTTCGGTAATTGTATTGTTGATTTTTGATACATCTTCAACAGACAATTTGAGAATATCTAATGAATAATCTACGATTTCCCAAATGTCTTTCTTCATTTTAAACATCAATGAAAGAAAACCAAATGCAATACCAAAAACTAAGAATAATACGAAACCAATAATAGCATATAATACATATTCTATATGTACTAAATCAAGAAAATAGAACCCAAAAAGATAAAGAAAAAGAGCAACTAAAATAGGCCGTATTACCCAAGAAACAATATAGGTTGGTATTAAAATTAGTTCAACAAAATTAGTAACTACTTCCTCGTTTTTGTATTTACTAACTTCTATTCCTAATTCTACCTTTATTTTCTCTTCAAGTTTCTTTACGTCTTTCTTAGTTCGTATTTTCATATAGCGCTAACTTAAGAAATTACTCCCGAACCTAAAAGCTCTTCCTTAAAATACCATGCTACAAATTGACCTTCTTGAATTGCTGATTGTGGATTACTAAACTCTACAAATAATCCGTTTCCTACTTTATATAATGTTGCTTTTTCTAATGCTTGACGATAACGAATTCTAGCTTCTACTTCCATTGTTTCTCCAACAGCTAAAGCTAAATCTTCTCTTACCCAATGTAATTCTTCATTTGAAACAAACAACACATTTCTATATAAACCTTTGTGTGCTTTACCTTCACCTGTATAAATTACATTCTGATCTACATCTGTTTCTATTACAAAAAGAGGTTCTTTTGTTCCTCCTACTGCTAAACCTTTACGCTGACCTTTAGTAAAGTAATGTGCTCCTTGATGTTTTCCTACAGTTTTACCATCAGACATTTCGTAACTAAACTTTTTAGATTTGTAATCTAGTTCAGCTATTTTATTATCAAACTCTGGTAAAGCTTCATTATATGCAGCAAAAGAATCTGGAATTTGAACAATAACACCTTCCTTTGGTTGTAATTTTTGCTGTAAAAAATCTGGTAACCTTACCTTCCCTATAAAACATAACCCTTGTGAATCTTTCTTCTCAGCTGTAATTAAATCAGCTTCTTTAGCGATTGCTCTTACTTCTGGTTTTGTAAGTTCTCCTATTGGAAATAATGCTTTTGATAATTGTTCTTGAGATAATTGACAAAGGAAATATGATTGATCTTTATTATTGTCTTTTCCAGCCAATAACTTATAAACCATTTTTCCATCAATCTCTTCTTCTTCTTTTCTACAATAATGACCTGTGGCTACATAATCTGCACCAAGACTTAAAGCGATATCCATAAAAACATCAAACTTTATTTCTCTGTTACAAAGTACATCTGGATTTGGAGTTCGACCTTTTTCATATTCATCGAACATATAATCTACAATACGCTCTTTGTATTGTTCACTTAAATCTACTGTTTGAAAAGGAATTCCTAATTTTTCAGCAACGATCATAGCATCATTACTGTCTTCTAACCACGGACATTCATCTGAAATAGTTACAGAATCGTCGTGCCAATTTTTCATAAACAAGCCTATAACATCATAACCTTGTTCTTTTAATAAGTAAGCCGTTACACTACTATCAACACCTCCAGAAAGCCCTACAACAACTCGTTTCATATCTTGCATAATTTAGGCTGCAAATTTACGAAATTGTTATGGATCTTAAGATTGATAAATTTGATGAGATTATAATAAGATCTTATTGATCTTTTTTCTTCTTTTTTATGCTGTAATCAGGTCTTCCCTTCTTAGAAATTTCTCCATCGATGTAAAACTCCCATTTTCCAACACGCTTTCCATCTTTATAGATTCCTTTCTCTTTAATTACACCATTTAAATCGTAGTATTTTGCTTCTCCTTCTAAAACACCATTAACATAAATTACATCTTCTATCATTTTACCTTCTTCGGTGTAAATTTTAGACGATCCATGTTGTTTTCCATTCTGATATTCCGAAGCTTCGGTAACATTACCATTCATATAGTAATTCTTAAGCAAACCATCTAGTTTACCGTCTGTGTAGTTTTCTTCTGAAAAAATAGTTTTTCCATCAGAGAAAAAGTAAGTCCACTTTCCTACTCTTTTCTTTCCAACCATTTTTCCTTGAGTTTTTACTCTAGTTTTGTTGTAAAACTTCACTACAGCTGTATCTGATGTAGCAGAAAATGTTTTTATAATTGAAGGATAAACTCCTCCTTCTTCAAAGAAATAAAATTTCCCTACTTCTTTTCCGTTTTTAAATTCTCCTTTATAGCGTATATCTCCGTTCTTATAATATTTACGCCAAATACCTGTTCTTTTTCCATTAGCATCTACTCTATTAATTTTCTTATTCTGAGCCGAAACAACTAATGTAAATAACATTGTAAATACAAAACTTAAAACAACATATTCTCTTGCTTTTACCATTGCTACCTCTTTTGTTTTTATATTTTAGTAAATATTTCTGTAAAAGTACATAAACCGTACCAATATGAATATAGATTTTTTAATTTCTACGCTTAATAACGTTGAAAACCCCAAAAGAGTAAATCGTAATAAAGCTGCAAATATTGTATTAGAACACCCTGAATTGGTAAAACATCTTGTAGATTTAACATTTAGAACTGATGATAAAATATCTATTAAAGCTTCTTGGATACTTGAATGGATATGTACTCACGACGGAATTCAACATATACTTCCTTATATTGATGTGTTTACTGAAAACATTAAAAATTTAAAATTTGATGGTGCATTAAGAACAAGTGCAAAAATTTGTGAGCATTTAGCTACTGATTACGATCGTAACCCTACATCTGAAACTAAAAAAAAACTTACTAACTCACATATTGATACTATTATAGAAACTGGTTTTGATTGGCTAATTACAGATCAAAAAATAGCTGTAAAAGCTTACACGATGACTACTTTGTTTCTTTTCGGAAAATATAGAGATTGGGTACATACTGAACTTGAACATATTATTAGAACAACAGTGATTCATGAAAGCAAAGGTTGTGAAGCTAGAGGAAAAAAAATTCTTACTTTGATTCATAAAAGGAATAATTCTTAGTTGATTTTTAATCAAACTTATAACACTTTCGAAAACTAAAATCTTCCGTTCGGAAATTATTAGTCTTAAATTTTATTGAATACCAATACATTCATGATGAATTAAAAATAATCAATCATGAAAACAAACATTTTAAATTTTGGTAAAGCTTTAAGTAAAAAAACTCAAAAAAGTATTTCTGGTGGTCAAGGTAGAAGAAACATTCCTTGTTTTGAATGGTGTGCTTTAGATTTACATACACAAAGTATTATTCCGAAGCCTCTTTTTTGTAATTGCAATACTGGTGGTACTGGTTCTGGAAATACAGGTGGTGGCGGTAACAACAACGGACCAATAGATAAAGTATAATCGTACCTCTATTAAATTCAATGTATTATGAAGCGAGCTAAATTTTAGTTCGCTTTAATTAAGCTCGTTGTATGCTAAATGATAGTTTCAGAAGTTAACATGTTCTTTTCAGAAAGATTGCGAGATATAGCTCAATAAATACTGATAACTTCAATCTGAATTTAAAACTATTATCCATGAAAAAACATCTGAACTGACATGTACCAATTATGTTGGTCCTTCTAAACTTATGAAAAATTAACCACCTCTATTAAAATTCAATAAATTATGAAAACAACAACAAGCAATATTTGATAATTCCTACACTGAATTGATCTAAATACTCGGAATTAAATCATTCAGTACTTCCTCTAAATACATAAGAATTCGTTTTTTTCCTTTTTAATTATCAAGAAAAAAACATAGTTAAACTAGTATAATTCCTAACAAAAAAATTTGTTAGCGAATATACATTGCAATCAAATTATTAATCAATAAAAACAGTAAACATGAAAAAAAGTATTTTAAACTTAAAAGGAGTGGAAAAAATTTCAACAAACGATCAAAAGAAAATCAACGGTGGCGGCGGTGGTCATGGATTTGGAAATCCTATTGACACTACTCCAATTGATCCTGTTGGACCAACTTTACCTAATTGGCAATGGATGTGTTATTCTTCGGGAACAAAACCTTATAACAAACCACAATTTTTTAAATCTGAAACTAACTTAAGCTTGACAGACTGGAGATACAAATGCTTCAAATTATAATTTCATAAAAAAACGAGCTTTTCAGCTCGTTTTTTGTTTTTATAATTCTTCTAAGTTTGTCGGTTTTCGATATCCTTGAAATGGTTGCTTTAATAATTCAACCAGATTAGAATTCTTTTCTTCATCAGGAAAAGTATCGACTCCATACACAATTTTATCTCTATCTAATTCCATATATGTACCTAATAATCTATCCCAAATAGAAAATATATTTCCATAATTAGAATCTGTATATGGTAATAAATTATGATGATGAACTTTATGCATATCTGGAGAAACAAATAAGTAACTAATTGCTTTATCTAATTTTCGTGGCATTTTTACATTTGCATGCGTAAGTTGTGTAAAAACTACTGATAACGATTGATATAACATAATGATATAAAAAGGTGTTCCAACAAAGAATACTCCAATTAACGTAAATGTGAATCTGATAACACTTTCTATTGGATGATGTCTGTTACCTGTAGTTGTATCTACCTTATGATCGGAATGATGCACTAAATGTACCATCCATAAAGGTTTAACTTTATGTTCTACTCGATGCGCTAAATAAGCTCCAAAGAAATCTAAGAAAAGAACTCCTACTATTATATAAGCCCACAGAGGCATTTCTGGTAACCAATTAATTAATCCGAATTGATTTTTTTCTACCCAAAAAGATGTTTTTAATAATAAAAATGCTAAAACAAAATTGATTACGATTGTTGTTGCTGTAAAAAACAAATTTGGCAAAGCATGTTTCCATTTGTTGTATTTAAAGTTAAATAACGGTAATCCACTCTCCAAAATCCAGAAAAAAGCAATACCTCCAACAAGCAATGCGCTTCTATGTAACGTTGGCATATTTGCAAAATATTCTTTTATAACCTCCATATTATCTAGTCTTTAATTGTTTACGATAACAATGTTACTAAAAAAAATAGGTTGGAAAATATACCTCTGTTAAGAAAACTACGAAATTGGTAATTTTCTTCACTAAAAATTACAATATACACACAATTACAAGTGTAAAATCAATAGAATATTAAATTCTTCTTAGTGCAAAATGTGATCTAAAGTATTTTGTTTCTCCTAAATTATTGGTGTATTCTACTAAATACCAATAATCATTTGAAGGTAATCTTTTACCATTATACATTCCGTTCCAAGAAGGTGACGATGGAGTTAAACGAGCTAATTCTTTTCCAAACCTATCATAGATATAAACAATATAATCGCATGAATTAAGCATTTCTAACGACCAACTGTCGTTATATCCATCATTATTTGGTGTAAAAAAGGTCTTCGTTTTAAAACATTCTATTTCATCAGGAACACAGATTATATTCAAATCTGGTAACGTTTTATTACAACCTGTATCAACATCCCTAATAAATACATTTTCGTAGATCCCTGACTTTAAACTAGAAATTAGAAGTTCTCCAAAATTATCAGACTGAATTCTTAAGTTTTCATTATTTCCTTCAAACTCAAAAGACACCTCAAAAAACTGATTGGCAGACAGATTAGAAAATACAATTGAACCATCGTTAACTTTACAAGATGAAGAATTTGTTGCGTAAACAGACGGAGAAAAAGATATGGTATTTAAATCTACAACTACTATTTCATCAGTACATGAATTAGCTATATCAGTTATTTGTATATTTTGATATCTACCTGATTCTAATGCTGAAAGTGTAATTTCTCCTACCGAATTTGAGCTGTAATTGTTATTAACCCGCACTCCGTCTTTTACATAAGAAATATTATATAAGGTATTTGATAATAATCTTGATATTGAAATAGTTCCATCTGATACTGCACATGAAGTAGGATCTGTTTTTTCAAATTCAATTTGAAAATTTGCTTGTTCTATTTCAACATTTCCTAACATTTTAGAACAACTAGCACCTCGTTGATTCACTTCTATGCTTTCATAATTACCAGATGATAAACCTATTAACTCAATTTCTCCCTGTGAATTCGATTGCTCTTCTACTGTAATATTATTAGTATTAAAGCTGTAATTAATTACATAAAAAGTATTTGGTGTTAAGTTAGCGATTTCTATTTGTCCATCGTTTAAACCACAAAAGGACTCATTCGAAGAAGTTACAGTCGCATTTAATTCAGTAGTTGTTAATTCCATAAGTCCCAAACCATCTGAACAAGGTGTGGTTGTACCAATGATCATGATACGCTCATATCTTCCTGATGATAATCCTGTTAAAAATACTTCTCCAGCAGAATTTGCTGTATAGTTATTACGAACTAAAACACTATTCAAATAATAATCAACTACATAAGTTTCATTAGGAGTTAGTTTTGATATTTCAATAACACCATCAGCAGTACCACACGAAGTTGGATCAGTTTTATTATATTCTGCAATAAAATCAGCATTATGTATCTCAATAGGATCTAAAGTACTTATACAAGTAAAACCTATTTGACTTATTTCGATATTTTCATATTTACCTGCTGATAGTCCAGTAATTTCAGTTTCTCCTTGTGAATTCGATTGCTGTTGAATTGTCGTTACTACACTATTTAAACTATAAGATATACTATAATTAGTATTCGCTAACAATTCAGAAATTGTAAAACTTCCGTCATTTAAACCACATAGCGAAGTATTTTCAAAAGAACTTTTATATTCTTTTTTATCGCCCAACTCTAAAATCCAAATCGCTCCTTTTCTTCCTCCATTTTCTCGATCTCTATATGCACCCACAGCAAAAGAAATATTTCCAGAGGTATTATTAAGTACAGATACAGAACCTCCGAAAAAATCTCCATCTTCTAAATTCCCTGTGAAGCAATTTTCTCCATATGTATATAAAAAATCTTCTGAGACAGTTCCATCTCTATTTAATTCTATAATATAAAAACCACCAGTTTGAGTAGATGAAACATTATTTCGTTCGCGCAATGCACCAACTATTATTTCTATTTTCCCATCATTATCAATATCAGTAACTCCATCTATCGACTCACCAAACAATGCATCTGCTGATACTGTATTAGACAAACCTCCACTTAAATTAGAAATCTTTGTGTGATTTTTTACTGTTCCATCTGTATTTAGAAAAAGAATATAAAAACTTCCTGAGTTTGTTGATAGATCATCATCTCTGTAAGCTCCAACTGCAATATCGGTAACTCCGTCACCATCTAAATCACCAATGTTAGCGACAGAACCTCCAAAGAAATCTTCAAATTGCAGTGTTCCAGAAAAATTACCTTGTGTACTACTAATTTTTTGAAAACCTTTTACAGTTAAATCAGCATTCATAAATAAAATCCAAACTGCTCCTCTTCTCGATCCTCCATCTCCATCTCTCCTAGATCCAACTGCTAAATCTTGTATTCCGTCACCATCTAAATCACCAATATTTTCTATATCAGTTCCAAAAATTGCATCTCCATTAATAAAACCAAGAAAATTACCTTGCGTATCACTTATCTTCCTATGCGAATTAACAGTTCCATCATTATTAAGACTTAAAATCCAAACAGCACCATGCCAAAATCCACCATCACCATCATAATCTGCGCCAACAGCTAATTCTATTAATCCGTCATTATTTATGTCTCCTAAATAAGATACAGCTCCACCAAATCTATCATCATTATCTAAAACACCTGTAAAACCTCCAGAAGTGTTACTAATTTTAGTATGAGAAATCACTTGATTATCTGCATCTAGAAATAAAACCCAAACAGCTCCTCTACTAGAACCTCCATCGTCATCACCAAATGCACCTACTGCAATATCATTAACACCATTTCCATCTAAATCACCAATATTGTCAATTGATATTCCCCAAGAATCGTCAATATCCAACATTCCTGTAAAACCTCCATTAACTTCATTTATTTTCTGAAACTTTGAAACAGAATATCCTTGAGCCTCTAAGAAAATAGCATGTACAAGTAATAGTAAAAAAAGTATTTTTTTAATTTTCATAGCATTTATAAAATTCATGTAATATCTAACTAAAAAGTTAAGACTGTGGTAACCTCTTCTTTAACTCTTCTAAAATTCTGTATGTAGCAGGACAAACTTCTGTGTTTTTTATGGTAATATTTGCTAATTGGATGAACTTTTTTCTATTGGTATGAGGATATTCTGCACAAGCTTTCGGGCGAACATCGTAAATAAAACAAGAATTATCATTTAAATCTAAAAACGGACAAGGAGAAGTTTGTAACACATGAAAATCATCTTCATCAATACGTAAATATTGTGCAACAAAATCAGCCACTTTCATCTTTAAATGCTTCGCTATTCGTTCAATGTCTTTATAAGTAAACATCGGACTTGTAGTTTTACAACAATTTCCACAATTCAAACAATCTGTACGTTCAAACTCTTCTTCATGTATCTCTTGAACAACTAAATCTAGACGTTTAGGAGTACGCTTTTTTAGTTTCTGAAAGTATTTTTTATTCTCTTGTAGCTTTTCTTGGGCTAATTCTCTAAGATTTTCAAGGTCTTTATCCATATTGCAAAACTACAGTAATATGACCAGAAATGAGCCAAATAAACCAATAAAATTATGTAATTTTGCTACTCGATTTAAAAGAAATAAGTCAACTAATGAGCATACAATCGTTACTAGAAGCGAAGGTTAAAGAAGGGTTTGAAAAATTATACGAAACTGAAATTCCATCTGTTGAATTTCAAGCAACCCGAAAAGATTTTGAAGGAGATATAACTGTAGTAGTTTTCCCTTTATTACGATACAAAAAAGGAAATCCGGTTCAAATTGGAAACGACTTAGGTAATTACTTGGTAGAAAACGTACAAGAAGTATCTAGTTTTAATGTTGTAAAAGGATTTTTAAACTTAGTTATTGATGATAGTTTTTACATCAATTTCTTTAACGAAATTGCTACTAACGAAAGGTATGGCTTTGTAACTTCTAGTACAGATGCTAGAATGGTTGAATATTCTTCACCAAACACTAATAAACCTTTACACTTAGGTCACGTTCGTAACGTATTGTTAGGATATTCTGTTTCTGAAATCTTAAAAGCTGCCGGACATAAAGTTTACAAAACTCAAATTATTAACGATAGAGGAATTCATATTTGTAAATCGATGTTAGCTTGGAAACGTTTTGGTAATGGTGAAACTCCAGTATCAACAGGTTTAAAAGGTGATAAGTTAGTTGGAAACTACTACGTAAAGTTCGATCAAGAATATAAAAAAGAAATTAGTGACTTAGTTGCTAATGGCATGAGTGAAGATGACGCTAAAAAACAAGCGCCTATTTTCTTAGAAGCTCAAGAAATGTTACGTAAATGGGAATCTGGTGATGAAGAAACTGTTGCACTTTGGAAAACAATGAACGGTTGGGTATATGAAGGTTTTGATGTAACATACAAAAACATTGGTGTCGATTTTGATAAATTATATTACGAAAGTGATACGTATTTATTAGGAAAAGATGTTATAGAACAGGGATTGAAAGATGGAGTGTTCTTTAAAAAAGAAGACGGTTCTGTTTGGTGTGATTTAACTGAAGATGGTTTAGATGAGAAATTGGTATTGCGTTCTGATGGAACTGCAGTATACATGACTCAAGATATTGGAACTGCAATTCAGCGTGCTAAAGATTTCACAGATTTAAACGGAATGGTTTATACGGTTGGTAACGAACAAGATTACCACTTTAAAGTACTGTTCTTAATCTTAAAGAAATTAGGCTATAACTGGGCAGATCAATTATATCACTTAAGTTACGGAATGGTTGATTTACCATCTGGAAAAATGAAATCTCGTGAAGGAACTGTTGTTGATGCTGATGATTTAATGAATGAAATGACGAACACAGCTCGTGATATTTCTCAAGAATTAGGAAAATTAGAAGGATACTCAAACGAAGAAAAAGAATCGCTATATAAAATTATCGGATTAGGAGCTTTAAAATATTTCATATTAAAAGTAGATCCTAAAAAGCGAATTTTATTCGATCCACAAGCTTCTGTAGATTTCCAAGGAAATACAGGTCCGTTTGTACAGTATACTTTTGCTAGAATCCAATCTATCTTAAGAAAAGCAGATTTTGATCATTCTAAAACTGTCTCAGGAATTGATTTACACGAGAAAGAAAAGGAATTAATCAAACAATTAGAGTTATATCCAGAAGTAATTCAGCAAGCAGCGAAGAATTATTCTCCTGCAGTAATTGCTAATTACACATATGACTTAGTTAAAGAGTTCAATTCTTTCTATCAAAATGTTTCTATTCTTGGAGAAGAAAATGAAGATAAAAAGATTTTTAGAGTACAGTTATCTAAGAAAGTTGCAGATACTATTGCCTCTGCATTCCGTTTATTAGGTATCGATGTTCCTGAAAGAATGTAATTCTAACGAATGAACGTTGTAACTAAAATAATTTTAAAAAGTATGCTAAAGCTTATACTTGGTGGATTACTTATTGGTTTTTTCCATCAGTATGATCTTATTTTAGCCATACTTTTAATTTTAAAAATTACACACTCATTCGTAAAAAACATAAGAAACAAAACATTTAATAGTAACCTAGTTTTTGGTTTTCTATTAACTGCTATTATCGGATATACTTGTGAATATTTTGGCACAAAATATCAATATTGGGAATATCACGATGTAGCTACAGAAATACCCAAATGGGTGTTTTTTGCATGGGGAGCAGCTTTTATTTTAATGTATCAAACAGAATTGGAAATCAATAAAAAAGCTTCACATATATCATCAAAAATAAAAAAATGGTTAGTGCTTTTTATGGTTGCCATCTTCCCTACTCTTGGTGAAATTATCACCATCAATTTAGGAACATGGAGTTACGATATGCCTTATAAAATTTTCGGCGTACCTTTAGCAGCTGTAATTGCATTAATTATCATCCACTATGCTGTAAACGCATTATTGGGTGTTACAAGTAAGAAATTCGGAATTAAAGACCTTGTTTTTAATCCTTAATTATAAATAAACAACTAATAGATAAAACACGAATTATGAAATATGATATCATAGTAATTGGATCTGGTCCTGGAGGTTATGTAACTGCCATTAGAGCTTCTCAATTAGGTTTTAAAACCGCTGTGGTTGAAAAGGAAAGTTTAGGTGGTATTTGTTTAAACTGGGGATGTATTCCTACCAAAGCTTTATTAAAATCGGCTCAGGTATACGATTACTTAAAACATGTTGACGAATACGGTTTAAAGGCTGAAGCTATTGACAAAGATTTTGATGCTGTAATTAAAAGAAGTCGTGGTGTTGCTGACGGAATGAGTAAAGGTGTTCAGTTCTTAATGAAGAAAAACAAAATCGATGTAATTAACGGCTTTGGAAAAATTAAAACTGGTAAGAAAGTAGATGTTACTGCTGAAGACGGAACTGTAACTGAATACTCCGCAGATCATATTGTAATTGCAACTGGAGCTCGCTCTCGTCAATTACCAAGTTTGCCTCAAGACGGTAAAAAAGTAATTGGATATAGAGAGGCAATGACATTACCTCAACAACCAAAATCTATGATTGTTGTTGGTTCTGGTGCTATTGGAGTTGAGTTTGCTCACTTTTACAATGCAATGGGTACAGAAGTAACTATTGTAGAATATATGCCAAATATTGTTCCTGTTGAAGATAAAGATGTTTCTAAACAAATGGAACGTTCTTTCAAAAAAGCTGGAATTAAAGTAATGACTAACTCTTCTGTTGAATCTGTTGATACTTCTGGTGATGGAGTAAAAGCTACAGTAAAAACTAAAAAAGGAGAGCAAGTTTTAGAAGCTGATATCGTTTTATCTGCTGTTGGTATTAAAACAAACATTGAAAACATCGGATTAGAAGATGTAGGAATTGTTACTGATAGAGATAAAATCTTAGTAAACGATTGGTACCAAACTAATATTCCTGGTTATTACGCTATTGGAGATGTAACTCCTGGTCCGGCTTTAGCACACGTTGCTTCTGCTGAAGGAATTACTTGTGTTGAAAAAATCGCAGGTTTACACACAGAAACTATCGATTACGGAAACATTCCTGGATGTACATATGCAACTCCAGAAATCGCTTCTGTTGGTTTAACTGAAGAAAAAGCTAAAGAACAAGGTTACGATATTAAAGTTGGTAAATTCCCATTCTCTGCTTCTGGTAAAGCGAAAGCTGCTGGAACTCCAGAAGGTTTCGTAAAAGTAATCTTCGATGCTAAATACGGAGAGTGGTTAGGTTGTCATATGATTGGTGCTGGTGTAACTGATATGATTGCTGAAGCTGTTTTAGGTAGAAAATTAGAAACTACCGGTCATGAAGTATTAAAAGCTATTCACCCTCACCCAACAATGAGTGAGGCTGTTATGGAAGCTGTTGCTGATGCTTATGACGAGGTAATTCACTTATAAAAAGATTTTATAACAATTTGATATAAAAAGACCTTGCATTTTTGCAAGGTTTTTTTTTATATTTAAGACAAATAAAATTTATCAAGATGAAAGCAAAATATCAAAGTGTTTTAAACTTAGGAGAACAATTAGAAATTAAAAACGGAGATGTTAAAGAAGAAAACGGTGTCTTACACATTTCTGGTACAGCAAAAAATCAATACGAAAAGAACCTTATTTGGGATGAAATTAAAAAGGCTGGTGGTGAATCACCTTCTGATATTGTTGCTGATATTTCTGTAGAAGATACTTCTGTATATGCTAATCACACTGTACAAAGTGGAGAAACTCTAGGTAAAATTGCTAAGCATTATTATGGAGATGCAATGAAATACAAAGAGATTTTTGAAGCGAATACTAATATCTTAAAGTCTGCTGATTTAATTCACCCAGGACAAGAATTAGTAATTCCTAATCTATAACAAAGTTTAAAACGACTGACTACTATATAAAAAACCTCGCTGTAAAGCGAGGTTTTCTTTTTATATAATCTAAACACAGATAGATTAAATTTATCAATTTACTTTAAATACTCAAATGTGTTAACCATTTTGTATTTCGGACTTCTACTCATAAAATCTCTAAAAAATGCAGTGTGACTTGCTCCCATTAAGATAAAAACTCTGTCTTCTTTTGTTAACTTAATTCTGTTTAAATTAGAATACATTCTTAAGTTTCTTTGGTAATATTTTGCAGCTTCATCGGCTCCTTCAAAACCATTTTTTGTTCCTGCATGTGTTAACATATCTGCATTCACAGTAATTAAGAAATCTAAATATAAATCGTGATTAGAAAGTTTTAACTGATTTAGTAAACTCAAATTATCTCTATCTACTTTAATGCTTGTATGATAAGGAATCGGATTTTGATAATATTTATACAACATTTCTTTATCGATCTCATTATTTATCTCTGCACCAATTTTATAGTTGTAACTCATTTTATGATCAATTCCATAAATTCTCTTTGTTCCAGATAGTCTTCCTAATTCATAAGCTAATAATTCTACTTCATTAGGGTTTTTAAACTTCATATCAGGATTCTTAACATATTGTTTGTATAACGATTGTAATTTTTCATCGTTCTCTGGTCTAGTTTCTACAAGAATAACAGTTGGTTTAAACTTTGCTAACATCTCAGCAATTTTATGAACCGCCTTTTGATTTTTTTTATCATTCTCATCAAACTCAGTTTTATTTTCATCAGAAGTTTCTCCCATATGAAATGTACCAAAGTTTAATACTTGTATTTTCTGTACTTTACTTTCTATCTCTTTTTTATCAGCTTCAAAATCGATTTGCTGACCAAATGCTAATGTTCCTAATAATAATTGACTAATGGTTAAAATTTTAAATAGTTTCATCTGTTGTATGTTTTTGTTTTTATGTTTTATTGTTTGATTAATTCTTCTAAAGTTGTCATGTTAAAATCTACTGAAGCATTTGCGAGAAAGTTTAATATTGGTAAATGTCCGGCTCCAATCAATACGAAAACTTTGTCTTTTCCTGGTGTATTTATATTCAACATGTTTTGAAATATTCTTAAGTTTCTGCTATACCACCATATGGCTTTGTCTGCGCCGTAGTAATCATTTTTCTCTCTTGCTCCCATCTTAAAATCACCAATTAAATAATGTCCGTGACTATGATTTACTACATCTTTATTATTAAGTACTCTAAAGAATTCTAATAAACTTACTTCTGTTTTTAACTTATCTTCTTTCTCATATAAACTGAAATAAGTTTTATCGATCGTCATTTCTCTTTGCAATACCTCTGCTCCTGCTCTATTGATAAATTCACCTTGTTTCTTTTTATGATCTTCTTTAGTCAAATCACTTTTAAAGTTTCTTGCTGAAGCATCGATAGCATATATTTTTTTGTGTCCTAGCAATTTTCCCAATCGGAAGCCTATTTGATATACTTCATTAGACTTTAACTCAAAATTTCCTTTTAAATACGCATTATATAAAGAATCTAATCGATTTTGTTTTGTTGCTTTCCATTCCACAGCAATTTTTGTTGGTGCAAACTTTTTAATCGTATTTATTACTTCTTTAAGCTCTGCTTGTTTCTCTTTAGAAAATATATTTACTGAATGTTTTTGCTTGTATGTATCTAATCCAGGATTAGCAAAATGAAAAGATCCTAAGATGAATACATCTGAAGTAGCAATTTCTTTAAAATGTTCATCGATTTCTTTTTTCTGACTGAATATGGTTTGACTTAACAAACAAACCGTAATAATGAAGATTCTGATATACATGACATTTGATTTTTTAAATTCAACACTTCAAAAGTAGTATCGATTCAAGCCTAATATTTTCAGATTCCACCAAGTGTAAATTCTAGATTACAAACACCTTGTTTTTTTATACTTTCTGTTTCGTTGTGTAGTTTTCGGTGTTTGTCCTAAAAAACAGGAATTAGATGGTAAACTCACTTTAAGGAGTAACTTTAATAGCTACATTTGAAGTATGGAAATAAAGAATA
Organism: uncultured Tenacibaculum sp.; assembly: GCF_947495995.1. GTDB lineage: Bacteria > Bacteroidota > Bacteroidia > Flavobacteriales > Flavobacteriaceae > Polaribacter. The sequence continues at coordinate 95,816 of NZ_CANMAX010000002.1, read as the reverse complement.
ACTTAAAATATCACTTTCTCTTTGGTTTTGTTCTTGTGTTTATGAACATATTTAGAAAGTATGTTACTATGGGACACGAAATGTTTGTAAAACAGTTTAACATTTTTGGTGTTGTACTAACTACAACATACTTTATCACATTTTTTTGTGTTTATGCCTTGAATATAAAAGTGATTAGTCCAAAAACTTTAGCTAAGAAAAATCTAATTTATTTCTTTTTAGGTCAGATCTCTTTATTTTTTGTTTTTCCAGCAATACGATATTTTTTAGAGGAAGTTGTCGTGTATTCAATTTCTGGATATCATAACTATTCAGATAGCACTAGAACTTTCTGGTATTACATTTTCGATAATTCTTATTATAGTTTAAAGGTTATTCTTTTCAGTACATTCATATACTTACTCTTCGCTTTTTTAAAGAATAAGAATAAAATTCATAAGTTAGAATTAGAACAACAAAAAGCCGAATTAGGTGCCTTAAAAACACAATTAGAACCTCACTTTTTATTTAACACATTAAATGTTTTTTACTCAGAATTAGCAGAAACACAACCTAAAACAGCCAAAGGAATTCATAAACTATCAGAACTTTTGCGTTACCTAACTTACGAAGCTCAAAAAGATTACATGCCTTTACAAAGTGAAATTAAGTTTGTAAAAGACTATATGTATTTTTATGAAAAGCGCTTTGAAGATAATTTGTTTGTTGATTTAAAAATTGAGGGTGAAATTGGTATGCAAGAAATACCATCGTTAATGCTTATTCATTTTATAGAAAACATTTTTAAACACGGAATAGTTAACGATTCAAGTTTTCCTGCTGAAATACATATTCAAAGCACAGAAAATCATCTTATCTTAAAAACTAGAAATAAAATTTCACTAGTAAAAAACTATAGTTCTAAAGGTATCGGAAGAGAAAATTTAAAAAAGCGTTTATCTCTTTTATTTGATAATAATTATATTTTTGACTTCAATGAAAATGATGTTGAATACAGTACTCATTTACAAATACCTTTAAAGAAGTAACAGCTATGGAAAAATTAAGATGTTTATTGGTTGATGATGAAGCTCCTGCGATTAGATTATTAGAATCTTATGTAAAGAAAGTTCCGTTTTTAGATTTAGTGGCCGCAACAACAAATCCTATTGAAGCTTTAGGTATTATTGAAAAAGAGAATTTAGATGTTATATTTCTTGATATCCAAATGCCAACTATCACAGGAATTCAGTTATCAAAAATCATAAAAGATAAAGTAAGTGTTATTTTTACTACTGCTTATCCTCAATTTGCTATAGAAAGTTATGAGTTAAATGCTGTAGATTATCTTTTAAAGCCTTTTGAGTTTGAACGCTTTTACAATGCCATTTTAAAAGTTAAACCGAAAGAAAATACAACTCCTATAAGTAATAGTGATGAGTTTACGTTTATTAAAACTGATGGGAAAAATAACTTTGAACGAATTTACACAAAAGACATCATTTACATTGAGAGCTTAAAGAACTACGTTTCTATTCACACTAGAGAAAATCAAATCATTACCTATAATACCTTAAAACACTTTGAAAACGAACTATCAGAAAAGAAGTTTGTAAAAGTTCATAAATCATATATTGTAGCTTTAGAACATGTTGTTAAAACAGATTCTTTAACAGTGTACTTATCTAATGGTAATAATCTTCCTATCGGAGATACTTATAAAAAAAACTTCTTTGAAAGTATAAATAAATTTATGCTTTAAAAAACTCTTGTATCGAAACGATTTCAACCGTAAAAAACAAGATAACTATCTTTAAAAGTGATAATTAAACATTATCAACTTTATAGTGTTTTTTAATAAACAACATTGATTCTTTATTTTTTTAGCTTTTTTACAAGAAAAAAAATTATAAAATAGATTTTCGGCACCATTCTTGTTAACATATATTTAACTAAAAACTATATTACAATGGAAGTATCAACTACTATTAGTCTAGAGGGGGATATTGCTATGAAAAACTAAGAAAAAGATTAAGAAACTTAAAAACCGAAACATATGCTAGTGTTTCGGTTTTTTATTGATCCTAATTATATTTCTATCATAAAAAAACCACACTGGTTAAAGTGTGGCTTTATTCTATATCGTATTTAAAATTTATTTTATCTTCTACTTCTAACATTTCTAGATCTTGAAGTATTTCCTTTTGATCTGTTAGAACTTACACTTCTTGTAGCTCTTGTTTTTGATCTTGTAGATGTACTTCTTGATTTATATCTATTGTTTTTAGCTCTTTTTGTTGAACTCACCGATCTGTTAGAGTTCACTGATCTATTATTTCTAGAATAACTTCTTGTTTTTTGAGCCTGACTGATTCTTGAACCTCTATTATTATTAGCTGCTCTAGTATTAGATCTATTTACTGTAGCTCTATTTCTTGAATTTGCTTGTACTCTGTTTCTAGAAATATTTCTAGTTGCCGATCTATCTCTTGAAACTGTTCTCGTTGTTCTAGTAACCGTTCTAGTTCTATTAGCGTTTCTATTACTAGCTACTCTAGAACTACTTCTATTAATTCTACTGTAATTACGATCATTTCTTTGATACATTGTTCTTCTATTATCTCTAGATCTGTATCTTACATTTCTAGCACTAGCTACTCTTCTTCCTCTGTTAAAGTTTCTCACAGTAGCTCCTGGTCTACAATACGTACGGTTTCTGTATGATCTGTGATAATATCCGTTATAATAATTGTTTCTATATACAGAATAAGAAAATCTATAAGGAGAATAAAATCTTCTGTAAGGACGATCCCAAACAATACATCTATCTACTACTGGTACTGAGAAATACCTATGATATGGTCTGTATACATAACGTCTATTAAATCTATTAATATAACCTGAACAGTTTATGAAATTACCGTAACTATTATAGTGAACAAATAATCCTCCAACTCTAGAAACTCTTCCCCAGTGATTATATCTTATGAAAACATCACCTGCCTGAGTAATTCTTCCGAAGTGATCATAAAAGATTGGAATATCTTCAATTTGTACTACTGCTCCATAGTCATCATATTGTACAAACGGATCGTAATTAAAACCTGAATTAAAACTAATATTTACACCTGGTCCATTAATATTTACGTTTACACCCCTTCTTGGTCCGTCAAGGTAAAAATCGAATTGTCCGTCTGGATAAACTGAAAACTCTACACCACCTTCTGTAAAGATGAATGACTTACCATAGTTATAGTAACGTGCTGTTGCATTTGTACTTGTTGCCGATGCGTTAGCTGAAAAGGTAGCTAATAAAAGTCCTGTAAGTAGTAAAACAAATTTTTTCATACTATTTGATTTTAAATGCACATCATTTTTTTGATATACACTTAGATGTTTGCAAGTAGCGTGCCAAAAATTTTTAAGACGACTTTTAGAGCGTTAAAATAATACAGTTCAACATGACTATACTAAACAAAAAAGAAGAGTAAATTACTCTCTTTTTTTAAAAAATTATTTCTTCTGATTATCTGGAGGAATTCCTCCGTTATCACCATGATCCATTGGTGAAAAGTCAAATACTGATCTGCCCGAATTGTCAGCAGGAACACCTTGGCTATCGCCATGTAAACCTCCGTAAATATGTAATAGGTTATCTAACTTAAATTTTTTGAATTGTGCTATCATAATTTATTTTTTTGATTTTATTGAAATTATAATTAATCTTCATAAACTGGCGTTAATCGACGAATATTATCTAATGAAATATTCAAGGGTAAAGTATCTTTAACTTTAGCATTTGTTTCTAAATACGATTTTACTACTTGATGTAATACTTGTTTAAAGGATTGCATTGTAATACTATCTTCAAATTCAAATGAAAGTACTAAATCTCTTGGAGATGTTGAATAATTTTTAATCTTGTTATAATTCAATACATCTTTTTCATAAACTTCTTTAAGCTTATGTATTGCGTGTACTTCTTTAGCATATTGATATGCAAAAGGCTTAACAATGGAATCTTTATATATGTATAATGTGTTTTTATTTTTCAATGGATAGATAGATGAACATCGATCTCTTATACTTTCTAAATTAATTACGTATTCATGATCATCTATGAACAAAGACGTAAGAAATGCAAATTCATGTTTCTTAATTGTTTTATTTCTAGCTTCTCTAAATTCCCCTAAAGTCTTATACGTATTTAAATCGAAAATAGTATCAAAAGTTAAATCTATTGGATCATTAAAACTTGATTCAATTACGATACGTTTCTCCTTTGATTGATTACAACCTATCAATATTAGTAAAAATAGCAATGTGTAAATGGTATTTTTCATAGCATAAAAAAAGTCGAGAAAAATTCTCGACTTAAAAATTAATGTATTTTCTAAAAATTATTTCTTGAATAACTTTGTAACATCTTCAGCTGTTAATAAACGAGATACTTTTACATTTTCTTCAACATCTACAGGGTTATCACCGCTTGTCATTTGAATTTGTAAGAAAGCTTCTCCGTCTTCTCTAGAATACTTTAACCAAACAATTTGTCCGTTTGCTTTCATTTTTAATGGATCTCTTGGTACAGATTCAAAACCTCCCATTAACCCCATATATAACTTATCTAAGTCGTTATCTAAGTTTTTAAAACTAAAGCTTACATATTCGTGACCAATAGCATTTATATTCTTAAAAAAGAAGTTATAATCGTTTTCGCCTACTTTCTCTAAATACACATAACTAATTTTTCCAACAACTTCGCTTTGGCTTGTTTCGATAAATTCGATTTGTGAATACACAGATCCTGAAACTACTAACAATAATAACAATAAAGCTTTTCTCATAATTCTATTAATTTTAGGGATTCGTATTTTTAAATAATTACTTTAATAACGCCTAAAAATAGAATTATTATATCAATTTTACTATTTTTCGGCGAATTAAAAATGAATAATGAAAGTTTGTATCGCCGAAAAACCTAGTGTTGCAAGAGAAATCGCTAACATTTTGGGTGCCAATACGAAACATGATGGATATTTTGAAGGAAACGGTTATGCCGTTACTTATACTTTTGGTCATTTGTGTACACTTTTAGAACCAAAAGACTACAAACCGCACTGGAAAAGCTGGGATTTGAACAATTTACCCATGCTTCCAGATAAATTTGGTACCAAAGTAACAGCAGATTCTGGAATCCAAAAACAATTCAATATTGTAAAGTCATTATTCCAAAAAGCCGATGTGGTTATCAACTGTGGGGATGCCGGACAAGAAGGAGAATTGATTCAACGTTGGGTAATTAATCAAGCGTCATATAAAGGAAAGGTACAACGTTTATGGATTTCTTCTCTTACTGAAGAAGCTATAAAAGACGGTTTTAATAATCTTAAGGAAGAAGAAGATTATAACAATTTATATTATGCTGGCTATTCGAGAGCAATTGGAGATTGGTTATTAGGTCTAAATGCTACTCGTTTATATACCGTAAAGTTTGGTGGTTACAAACAAGTATTATCGATAGGAAGAGTACAAACTCCAACCCTAGCAATGCTTGTTAAACGTTATTTAGAGATTCAAAACTTTAAGCCTCAACCTTATTGGGAATTACAAACTACGTATAGAAATACTTTATTTAATTGTGAAGAAGGACGATTTCTAAAAAAAGAAGATGGTCAAGCTTTTGCCGATAAAGTAAAAACTGCTGATTTTGAAGTGGTATCTGTTACAAAAAAGAAAGGAAAAGATTACGCTCCTAAACTTTTTGATTTAACAGGTTTACAGGTTTATTGTAACAATAAATTTGGTTTTTCTGCTGATGAAACTTTAAAAATAGTTCAGAAATTATATGAAATGAAGGTGGTTACTTATCCTAGGGTTGATACTACTTTCTTACCAAACGATATTTATCCTAAAGTTGCAGGAATTCTAAAAAACTTAACTAATTATGCTGAAATTGCTCAGCCTTTATTAGGTAAGAAAATAAAGAAATCATCTCGTGTTTTTAACGATAAGAAAGTAACCGATCACCACGCGATAATTCCAACTGGAGTTCAAACGAATTTACAGTACAATCAACAACAAGTGTACGATATTATTGTGCGTCGTTTTATTGCTGTTTTTTATCCTGATAGTGATATTGCAAATACTGCTGTAATTGGAAAAGCAGATGATGTATCATTTAAAACCACAGGAAAAGAAATTTTGACCAAAGGATGGCGAGTAGTTTTTGAATTTAATGAAGAACCTAAAAAAGTAACTTCTGACCAAAGTTTACTTCCAAATTTTGAAAAAGGAGAAAAAGGTCCGCACGAACCTAGTTTCTTAGAAAAGGAAACAAAACCTCCTCGAAATTATACCGAAGCTAGTTTACTTCGTGCTATGGAAACAGCAGGTAAACAAGTTGATGATGATGAAATGCGTGAATTAATGAAGGAAAACGGAATTGGTCGTCCTTCTACACGTGCAAGTATTATTGAAACACTTTTTAAACGTAAATATATTGAACGTCAAAAAAAGCTAATTTTACCAACAAAAACAGGAATAGACCTTATTCAGTTAATTGATAATGAATTATTAAAATCTGCTGAATTAACAGGACTCTGGGAAAAGCGTTTGAAAGAAATTGAACGAGGAGAATATCATGCCAGTACATTCATTAAACAGATGAAACAAATGGTAGATCAATTGGTATATGAAGTTCGTTCTAGTAAAAAAACTGTGCGTCTTTCCGCAGAAAACAATAAGGAATTGACTCCTAAGAAAAGTCAGAAAAAAGCATCTAGTAAAAAAACTGTTACAGGAAAAGAATGCCCGAAATGTAAAAAAGGGAATTTATTAAAAGGTAGTACTGCTTACGGATGTTCTAATTATAAAAATGGTTGTGATTTTAAACTTCCATTCACTTTCCTTGACAAGAAAATTTCAGAAAATCAATTAATTCGATTATTAGATAAAGGTTGTACAACAAATTTAAAAGGTTGGAAAACTGATCAAGGAAAAGCAGAAGGTTTGGTTCGTTTTGATGATAATTTTAATTTGAAATTAGAAACTAAACAAGGTGGAACAACTAAAACTAAAACTATACCAGATAATATCACTTGTCCGAAATGTAAAAAAGGAACAATTCTAAAAGGTAAATCTGCTTATGGATGTTCTGAACATAAGAACGGTTGTACGTTTGTTTTTCCTTTTTCAAGAATTAAAGAACTCGCAAATGGAAAAGATATTACCAAAGCAATGGTGTATGATTTTTTAACTACGAAGTTTGAATAGTATAGTAAAAACCAAAGCTATTCACATAAATAATCAATAGGAATTAAATAATTTATTTAGGGGAAGGAAATAAACTTTGGTTTTTTAAATTAAACACAAATCCTAAAATTATCTTAGGATTTGTATTTTTTTATCCACTCTAAAGATTTCTCTGTTAAATCTTGAATTCTTTCATAATCGAACTCTCCTTTAGCATTTTTTACAATTAGTTTCGATCCCATTCCTAAACAAACAGCTCCGGCTTTAATCCATGATTTAATATTATCTTCATTTGGAGAAACTCCTCCTGTGGGCATAATGCTTGTCCATGAACACGGGCCTTTAATAGCTTTGATAAAACCTGGACCGTAAATACTTCCTGGAAATAATTTTACAATTTCACATCCAAGAGCTTCTGCTTTAGAAATTTCAGTAAGTGTTCCACAACCAGGAGACCATAATACTTTTCTTTTATTACAAGTAATTGCTATTTCTTCTTGAAATACTGGTGTCACTACAAAGTTTGCTCCTAATTGCATATATAAGGCCGCTTCTGCTCCGCTAGTTACAGAACCAACACCAAGAATCATATCACTATATTCTTTACTACAATATTTAGAAAGCTTACCGAAAACTTCATGTGCAAAATCTCCTCGTGCAGTAAACTCTAATAAACGAGCACCGCCTTTATATAAAGCATCTACAATCTTTTTACAGGTTTCTATGTCTTCATTATAAAAAAGAGGTACTAAACCCGTTCTATCCATTGCTATAATCACTTGTATTCGTGAAAACTTAGCCATAATATATCTTTTAAATCTATCTAGAAACTTTACCAGATGTGTTACCATCTACCATTTGTAAAACTTCTTCTTTAGTTGTTAAATTAAAATCTCCTGAAATCGTATGCTTCAAACAACAAGCTGCTACAGCAAAATTTAATGTTTTCTGTAAATCAAAATCAGGATTAATTAAACCATACAATAAACCGCCCATAAAAGCGTCACCACTTCCTACACGATCTACTACAGGAGTAACATCTCTAGTTTGTGCTTTCAAAACTTTTGTTTTATCATACAACACTCCTCCTATTTTTTGATGAGATGCACTAATAGAATAACGTAAAGTAGTAGCTATAATATCTAAGTTAGGACAACTTTCTACAACCAAATTATACTGATTTGCTAATGTATCTAGATTTTCATAATCTGGATTAACCTTCGTTTTCCCTAGCATGAAAAGTGCTGTATCGATGTCTCCTAATATGATATTACTATACTTTAATAATTCTGGCATAATATCTTTCGGATCTTTACCATATTTCCAAAGTTTAGAACGATAATTTAGATCTGAAGAAATTGTAATGCCTTTCTCATGAGCTTTTTTTACAGCTCGTAAACATTCATCTGCTGCATTCTGAGAAATAGCGGGAGTTACTCCACTCCAATGAAAATGCGTAGCATTTTCAAAAACTTCATCCCAATCAATCTGACCAGCTTGAATGTTGGCTATAGCACTATTTTCTCGATCATAAATTACCTTACTTCCTCTAGTACCAGCACCCGTTTCTAAAAAATAAATTCCAATTCTTTTTCCACCGAGTGCTATATGGTTAGATCCTACATTTCGTTGTCTGATTTTTTCTATGGCGCAATTACCAATATCATTATTTGGTAAACAGGTTACAAAATCTGAAGTAACACCATAGTTTGCTAGAGAAACCGCAACATTAAACTCTCCTCCTCCATAAGTTACATCGAAGAAATTTGCTTGAGAAAAACGTAGGTGTCTTTCGGTTGCTAAACGCATTAAAATTTCACCAAACGCTACAACTTTACTCATCTATTTTAGTTTAATGTGATTTTATACTATTTCTTATTAAATACCTAAAGCTTGTCCGCCTCCAATTTGTACAGTTTCAGCAGTTATAAAAGCTGCATCTTTACTAGCTAAGAAAGAAACCACACCTGCTACATCTTCTGGTTGACCTAATCTTCCTAACATAATGTTGTTTGCCCAAGAAGCAAATACTTCTGGTTTTGTAGACTTAATTTGTTTGTGAAAATCTGTATCAATAGTACCAGGAGAAACAGCATTTGCTCTAATTCCGTACTCAGCTAAATCTTTTGCTAAAGCTCTAGTTAACGTGTGTACAGCGGCTTTAGAAGTTCCGTAAATTCCAGCTCCTGGTCCACCTGCATTCCATCCTGCATTTGATGTATAATTGATGATTGATGGATTATCACTTTTCTTTAAAAATGGAATAGCTGCTCTAGATGCGAAAAATGCTGAATCTAAATTTAAAGCCATTACAAAACGATAAAAATCTGTAGTCATTTCTTCGAAACGTTGACGACCACCTAAACCTCCAGCATTGTTTACTAAAGTATCTATTTTACCGTATTTCTCTCCTATTTTAGTTATATTTTCAGTAACCGCTACTTCTTTAGTGACATCAAAACCATAATATTCGGCAGTGATTCCTTCAGCAGTTAACTCTTCTACTCTTTTAGCTCCCATGTCATCTTCAATACCATTTAAAATTACCGTATATCCATCTTGCCCTAACCTTCTTGCTACAGCAAAACCTATTCCTCCTGTTGCTCCTGTAATTACAGCTATTTTACTCATCGTTATTTGTATTTTTTAATTATTTGTTTCTTGTTTTATTTCTAGTTTTTTCTTCCTTGAATTCGTTCTATTTTCGGACATAAAACCCAAACACTTATTAAGGAAACTGTTGCTAAAATTGCTCCGATAATAAATACAAGTGTATAATTTCCTCCTTTAGTTAACCATGGAATGAAAAATGTTAATCCAGCTGCTGCTAATTTTGCCGCCATTCCTGAAAAACCTGCTAATGTTCCTACTGTTTTTCCACTGAATAAATCACTTGGTAATGTTTGAATATTCCCGATTGCTGTTTGAAATCCGAATAAAATAACAGCCATTATTAATACTGCAGTTGTTGGTCCTCCTGGATTAGCCAATGCTAATAATGATGGTAACATAATTACACAACCTAAAGTGATTACCATCTTTCTAGTTTTATCAACACTCCAGCCAATTTTTAATCTATTTTGAGCTAATAAGCCTCCAAACCAAGCACCAAACATTGCCCCTAAATATGGAACCCAGCCATAAATACCTATTCCTTTCACATCCATATCATATACTTCGAATAAGTAAATCGGAATCCATGATACAAATAGCCACCAAATTGGATCTATAGCTGCAGATGAAATAATTACTCCCCAACTTTGTTTGTGTGATAATAATTTTGAAGTATCTGGTGTGTATTCTTCTACTGAAGTTTCTGTATTTGTTTCAGTATCTTTTTTCTGACCTTTTAAAATATAGTTACGTTCTTCTTCAGTAATCCAAGGATGCGATTTTGGTGGAGATTTTACTACAATTATCCAAGGAATTAACCATAATAATCCTAATAAACCTACAATAATAAAAATCGTTTGCCAGCTAAAATGGCTTGCTAAAAAAGCAATTAAAGGAATCGCAATTGTACCACCAATTGCTGCTCCAGAATTAAATAGTCCTTGAGCAAAAGCTCTTTCTTTAGTAGGAAACCATTCTGCATTTCCTTTTGAAGCTCCTGGCCAATTTCCCGCTTCAGAAATTCCTAAAATAGACCTGAACAATGCAAAACTTGCAAATGAATTTGCTAATGCATGTAATGCTGTAGCTACAGACCACACTCCTATAGATAAAACAAATCCTAATCGTGTTCCAATCCAGTCAAAGATTTTTCCAAAGATTGCTTGACCGAAAGCATAGGAAAACATGAATACAATTGTTATCCAAGAATAAATCTCTTTTCTTTCGTCTGCATTCTTATCTGGATATAATTCTTGGGCAATATCTGGCCATAAAACAACTAAAGTTTGTCTATCTATATAATTGATTATCGCAGCTAGTGCTATTAAGCCTATTACCCACCATCTGAGTCCTTTAATTTTCATTTCTTACTTTAATTTACAACGTATTTGGTCTGGGCTCATAAAATTGCATTATGAACCTTTATTGGTTTTATAAGTCATAATTCTTAAAACTGTTACTTAAGTTTTATGACTTTCGATATGTTTTTGTTTAATCTTTACTTACTCTGATTGATCTATTAAACACCTAAAGAAATCGTTACTTTTCTGAATTTGAATTATAACAATATTGATATAGCACACTGAAATGATCTTTCATTTTTTGTTTAGCTAATTGGGGATCTTGATTTTTTATTGCTTCATAAATGTCATAATGTTCTTGAATTCCTTTTTGTGCTAAGTTTTTATCACATACATGGTACTTTTCAAAATTGGTGATAATACCAGGTGTAATCATCAACATAAATGTATTTATCGTAGTATTTTTACTTGCTTTAGCAATAGCCAAATGAAAAAGTAAATCTTCTTGTACTGCATCTTCTCCTGCTTTTACTTTATTCGTATAAGCTTCAAGAGTTTCTGCCATCGCTTTTAAATCATCTTCTGTTCTTCTTAATGCTGCTAATCTTGCTGTTTTAAGTTCTAACAGAATTCGAGTTTCTACTAGTGATTTAAAATCTGGATCTTCTAAACTAAGAATGTCTTCAATCATTCCGTTAAGAGCAATTACTCCAATATTCGCAACAAAAGTTCCGCTTTGAGGAATTGATTTTAATAATCCATAGAATTCTAATTTTTGGATTGCTTCTCTAATATTTCCTCTAGAAACTTCAAATTTTTCTGATAGCATTCGTTCAGAAGGAAGTTTATCTCCTGGTTCTAAGTTCTTATAGTTAATTAAATCTCTAATTTGAGAGATAATTTTCTTTTGAACATTTTCGCTATCATTTGTTGTTAATATTTCTAATTTCATTTACTCTTGTTATAATTGGTTAACCAGTTACGATTTACGAATTTAATAAATTACATCTGTTAAATTTTATATTTGATTATTAATTTTTAAAATTTTAAAAGGTTTAATGTGATACTTCTAGCTTATAATATTTAACTTTTGCAAAGGCATCTTTGTCTCTGGTTTGAAAATAGTTACCTGCTTTAAAATAGTTTTCAAAAATGCCCCAACGTTTCATGTGAATGTTTTCGTAAACTTTAAATTCACTATTATTTAAAATTACTACCATTTTTCCGTCTGAAACTTTGACTTCTAATGTGAACTTTTTAAAACCTACTTTCTGTTTAAATGTAAAACCTTCATCATCTCCCCAAGCTTCTTTATGTAACAATTCTGTGTTTGTTGCAGACTTGTTTTTTAAAACCTTGGTCTTTACACGTACTTTACCATTTTTCCAATATATTTTTAAAATTGGTGGTGCATTATTATCTTTTTGACCAATAAGTTTTTTCTGATCGTTAGTTAATCTTCCATGAATTTGCATGATTATCGTTTTATGATAATTGCCTTTTTTATCCCTAGAAATATCAGTAACCGCTAATTGTCCTTTCATTCTTCCACCTTGCTTGAAAGTCCAGTTTACATTATTGTTTCCTGGATCCATCTGCTCTCTTAATTCTGATCGAGAATACTTAGTATTTGCTGTTGTTATTTTTGGTTCAGCATAAAAAACTATAGCTCCTTTTACAGAATCGTTGTACATATATTTTTGTAACAACTCGTTGTTCGCATAATCAAAAATTTTTGGAGGACTAACTTCAAAAGGTCGTCCTTTGTCATTTCCTTCAGGTATTGTTACTTTCCAATGTGAAAGATCAATTTTAGGAAGTTTAACTTTCTTTCGTCTTCGTTTCTTCCTTTTTTTCTCAGTTTTATCACTCGAGTCTGAAACGCTACTATGCTGTGCATTACAGGTAGCGTTTGCAAACAAGAGTATAATTACAAAAAGCCCTATTATATTTTTTAGACTGCTCTTCATTTATGTTTATAAATTAATAGCTGTAATAATTACCGAATCTAATCTAATTTCTTCGTCTCCACTGTTGTAACCGAAATCACCACCGCCACCGCCAGTAGCTGGTCCACCAATTCCTCTAATAAATAAAGCAACACTATTATTTGCTCCAGAATTGAACGTGAATGTGTATGTGATATAACTATCATCATCAGGATTACTTATTGTTTCTGATAAAAGATTGTTGGTATCGTCTTCTACTTGCGCGATAGAAGTGTATCCCCAGTTTTCTTGTGGAAAATCTGTAGTTTCTGTAAAATATATTGGAGTATAACCTGAAACAAAACCTGTACCTGATAACACACGTACATCTAACATGCTTGGAAAAGACCCACCACTTAATTCTTTAAAAGATGCAACCAATTCGATTGTATAATCGGCATTTGGAGTTACTTCAAACTCTTGGTATACGTGATCTGGTTCGTTATTATCTAATTTTACAACATTATCTGAACCTCCGTTACCAGAACTTGATTCACCTTGATCTCCTAAGTCTTTATTAATCCAAGCTGAACACGCACAATCTGAACCTGAAGATTTTGGTAATTTGTTAAAATCAGCATTTACTAAAACAGGATCTGCTATTGCTGGAGCTTCAGGTTCAACAACTTCAATAGTTTGACTTACTGTACTTTCTACTCCTAAAGCATCAGAAACAGTAAGAGTTACTGTAAAATTACCTTCACCAGGAAATTCGTTCACTCCATCTTTATCTGTAGAAGTATTTCCATCACCAAAATCCCACTGATATTGTGTAGCACTTGTAGACAAGTTTGCGAAATTGTATAATCTAAAATTATCTACATTTTGACTTGCTTCAAACGCAGCAGAAGGTGGTGTTAAATCTTCAATTGAACCTTCTTCTGGAAGTTCAAATTCAAAATTACAAGCTGTAAAAGCTAATATTCCTACAAAAGCTAAGACCTTTGTTATTAATGTTCTTTTTATTGTAAATTTGTTATTTTTTCTCATGTTGAAAAGGTCTTTTAATTAATAACCAGGATTTTGATTTAAAACTCCACCACCTAAGTTTACTTCTCTTTGAGGTATTGGAAGTAATAAATCTGTAGCACTAAAACTAGCTCCAATACTACTAGAAAATGCAGATAATGTTTCTTGTGCTTTGTTAAATCGTAACAAATCAAAAAGTCTATGATTTTCAAAAGCTAACTCTACTCTTCTTTCTAATAATAAATCATCTTTTGTAATTGTAGTTACAGGAGTTGTTAATCCTGCACGATTTCTAACCAATTGAAAAGAAGCTAATGCAGCTGGTACACTTGTTTCTGTAGATGCTCCCATGATTGCTTCTACGTGAAGTAACAATACATCTGCGTAACGTAAAACTATCCAGTCGTTTCCTGCTTGTGTAGGATTACTAGATGTTGGGTCTATACCTAAGGTTGCATCTCCGTCAGGAATATATTTCACTACTTGAAATCTTGTTGGTTGTGCTTGATCTACTCGATAAGAAAATTGAGTTCTATCTCCACCAAAATTATCTAAAGCAGCTTTTGCATCTGGAGTTACATAATTTACACCACTAGTTCTTCCAACAGCATTTAACCATTCTGCTGAGAAATTCTGACTATTTTGTGCGTCGTCTCCAATATATCCAATAGAGAAAATTATTTCATTATTTCCTTCATTAAAAAAGATATCTTTAAAGTTAGATTCTAAACTGAATCCTGAATTCATAACTACTTCACAAAGTTGTTGTGCTTCTAAATAGCGTTTGTTTTCTGTAGTCATGTAAACTTTAGCAAGTAAAGTCTGTGCTGCAGCTCTTGACGCTCTGTTTTTTGAACCGTTTTCTAACGTTTCAATAGCTCTATTTAAATCTGACTCTATTAAATTGTAAATATCACTTTTTGGTCTTCTAGTAAATTGTACTTCTTTATCTCCTGGTGCAATTACTCCTTCAATTAAAGGAATGTCACCGTACAATCTTACTAAATTAAAATATGCATAAGCTCTAACAAATTTAGCTTCACCTTCAAATCTTGATCTGTTTGCTGCAGTTGCGTTATCTAAATTCTCTAAAATGATATTTGCTCTAAAAATTATATTGTAAAAACTACGATAGTAATCTTCTACAATTCCATTATTTGCTTCAATTGTATAATTTTCAAACTGTGCAGCTTCACCTTCACTACTTTTAGTTTGCGTATTATCGCTTCGCATTTCAGTTACATAAAACTCAACTTGTATCGAATGATTGTCGTTAGAACTTGTTGAATTTATTCCTTGAATTCCATCGTACATGTTTATCACTCCTAACTCAAGTTCATCGTCATTTGAGTAAAAAGTTTCACCATTTGGTGTTCCAACAGGTGCTGGTTCTAAAAAATTATCACTACATGAATACGTCATTAACATGATAATTACTAGTATGCTTATATATTTTATCTGTTTCATGTTCTTCTTTTAAAATTCTAAGTTTAACCCTAATGAAATAGTTCTAGCAATTGGAGAACCTGCTCTTTGATATCCGAAAGTTAACGGACCTGTACGTTCTACGAATTCAGGATTGAAACCAGTATAATCGTCGGCTGTAAAGTATAATAAGTTTTGACCTGTTACATACACTCTAGCCTTTGTAAAAAACTCAAAAGTTTCTGGTAAATCATTCGAGAAATTGTATCCGATATTTACGTTACGTAATGAAATGTATGACGCATCTTGGATAATCGAATTTGTAAAAATCTTCTGCTTAATAAATCCTTGATCTGGAGTTGTAGCTGGATCGAAATCTTGTGAACTATTGAAGTGATTAAATAAATATTGATCTCCCATATTTCTAACTTCTGCTCCATGACTACCTTGCCACATAAAGCTAATGTCCAAATTTTTATACCTAAAACTGTTAGAAAAACTCCAAACTAAATCTGGATAAGGATCACCAAGAATAGTTTTATCATCGTCGTCGATTAATCCGTCTCCATTTAAATCTTTTACGTAAACATCTTGTGCTTCTCCACCAACTGGGTGAAAAGGATCGTTAATAAATTCTAATGGAATTTCACGATCTACAACCCAACCGTAAAAAGAAGCTACCGGATTTCCTACTGAGTTAATCCATTCTGCCGCTCTTTTAGAATCTACATTTAAAATTTGACCATCTGAATCTCCAAAATTGATTAATTCATTTTCATTCATTGAAGCTAATATTGTAGATGACCAACTAAAATCTTCTGTGACTATGTTACGTGTTTGAAATTCTAATTCAATTCCTCTGTTCTCAACTTCTCCTAAGTTGACTAAAGCTTGAGCAAATCCGGTAGTTACTGAAACTGGGTTAAATAATAGTTGTTTGTCGTTATTTCTTTGGTATACATCAACTGCACCTCTAATTCTATTATTAAAGAATCCGAAATCTATACCTAAATTTACTTCTCGTGATTGCTCCCACTGTAAATCTGGATTTGGAAGATTTAAAGGATCGAATGCTGCGATTACATTATTATCTAAAATTGTTGAAGTTGCTTGTAATAATGCAATTGAAGGATAGGTGTCGATTAATACATCTCCTGTATTTAATCTGTTATTACCACTTAAACCGTAACTTGCTCTAAACTTTAAATTACTTAAGAAATCACTATCTTCTAAAAACTTTTCGTTGCTAATTATCCATCCTACAGAAGCAGCTGGGAAATCACCAAACTTAGAATCTGGACCGAAAATTGAACTACCATCACGCCTAAAACTTAACGATACTAAATACTTATCATCAAAAGCATAATTCACTCTTCCGAAGAAAGACATAAATGTAGTTTCGTATTGTAAAGATGTTTTATCTGAAATATTTGTTGCCGCATCTAAAGTTTGCGATAAATCTGAAGTAAAACCAGTTCCCGTAATCGATTTCGTTTTCGTATCAAAAGTTTCAGTTGAAAAACCTGCAACAGCGTTTAAACTGTGTTTTTCATTGAAAACATGGTTATATGTAAAATAATTATCAGAAACTAAGTGAATTCTATTTAAATCTGACGTCGTTAAAAAAGCTGCATCTGCACCATTTCTATTCGCTTCTACTCCAGAATAACGGAACCCATTTCTTTGTTCAAAATCTCCTGAAAAAGAAGTTCTAAACTCTAAATCATCAATAATTTTATAGTTTAAGTATACAGAACCAAATAATCTAAATCTCTCTTCTGTTCTATTTCGTTCTAAAACTTTTGCAGCCGGATTCGTATTTGATGAATTACTAATATCTGTTCCACCTGTTGCAATTGGTTGACCCGTTGCTAAATCATAATCATCAAACATTCTTTGTACAGCATAATCTCCAATTTGCACATTAGCCCAACGACCATTATCTCTTAATCTGTTTACATATTGAATGTTGTTTTCATCAATAAATAAAGGTAACCAAGATGGTTGTCTTAAAATATCATGTACAGAACCGTCGAAACGTCTTCTCTCTGTTAATGTTGGTGTTAAGCTAAATCCAACTTTAAACTTCTTAGATAATTTACTATCTACTTTTAATTTTAAATTATATCTCTTAAAATTATCAGTTAGTAAAACTCCTTCGTCTTTTAAAAATCCTAAACTAGCACTAAACTTTGTTTTTTTAGTACCACCTCTTACACTAAACGAATGATTTGTAATTGTACCTCCATCAAAAATTACATCTTGCCAACTTCTATCTGTTCCGATTAATTGTTTGTATCTAGTTCTATCAGATAAAGTTCCGTTAAAAGCTAATTCAGCTTGTGCTGTTCTTGCTACACTAAAAGTATATGCATCTGATCTTCTTGCCTCTTTTAAACCTGTAAACGTGTTGTATGAAAATCTAGTTTTCCCTTCTTTTCCAGATTTAGTTATGATTTGAATTACACCATTTCCTCCTCTAGATCCATAAATAGCTGTAGACGCAGCATCTTTTAATACATCAAAAGAAGCAACATCACTCATATCTAAAGAACCTAAAAATTCGTTATCTACTACTAATCCATCAACAACAATTAAAGGATCTGATACACCTGAGATAGATCCCGTTCCTCTAATTCGAATTGTAGGAGCAGAACCTGCTTCTCCTTCTGTTGCTTGAATATTAACACCAGAAACCTGACCAACTAAAGCGTCGTCTACTCTGGCTACACCAATCTGTTCTAAATCTTTGTTTACTAATTTAGATACAGCTCCGGTTACATTTGATTTTTTCTGAGAACCATATCCTACGACTACTACTTCGTTAAGTACATTTGATTCTTGTTGTAATACAATAGTTAAAGGTTTATCATTTTCTACTGTAATTAATCGGTTTTTATAACCGATACTTGAAATTTGTAAAACTTCTCCTTTCTTAACTTTCAATGAAAATTTACCGTCAAAATCTGTAGAAGTTCCTTTAATGGTACCGAAAATAACAATATTAGCTCCTGGTATAGGAAGATTATCTTCTTGAGCTAACACAGTACCACTCACCGTTAAGGTTTCTTGGGCAGTTATAGCAAGACAACAAAAGAGCATTGCTATAAAGGTTAATTTGGTTTGTAAGTTCATAATGTTTGTTTGTTGTTTGATTTCTTGATCTTACCTTAACACTTAATTGCTAACCAAATTTTGGCATTTCTTAATTCTTTAGTATTTTTGCCGTATCGATTGCTTTGTGCTTTTGATATTACTTCGGTTCCAAGAGAAGTAAATAGAAAAGGATAGGTTGCGTGAAAATCTGTCCTTTTTTTAGATCAAAAAAAATTGGTTTACCAATCTGGTTTACCAAATATATATTATTTTTTGATTACTAAAAAATTATTTATCAGTTATTTCCATAAAGTCTTCTCGTATTGGACTAAATACATCGATAAGTACTCCTGCTTCTTTACAAATAGCTCCATGCATTACATGTGGTGGAATGTAAAAACAATCTCCTCCTTTTAATAATTTTGTTTCTTCTCCTATGGTTAATTCAAAAGCTCCACTTTCTACATAAGTAACTTGAGAATGATAATGCTCATGCATTGGACCTACACCTCCAACTTCAAAATGTACTTTTACCAACATGATTTTGTTATCATATCCCATAATTTTTCTTTTTACCCCTTCTCCTACTACTTCCCATTCAATTTCATCTCCAAATAGAAACTCTTTACTCGCTTCAAATGTTTTCATTAGTGTTATATTTAATTATTAAAATAGTAAGCACCCGTCCAATTATAGTGCTTATTTTGTATTGTTAATTCGTGTTTTTTATGTTCTGAGGAATCTTGATTAGCTATAATTACAATGCAGTTTTTTTCATTGTTAAATGTTAATGATAAAGCTGTATAATCAGTTTTATCGTATATCACTTTTACTGATTTGATATTGCTTTTTGCTTGAATTGAAGATTCTGAAACCGTATCGTATTTACCATGAGATTCTAAGATATTTACAAATAAGGCATCTGATTCATTTGTTTTTCTTTGAATGAAAACCGGATCTCTTCTTAAGTTAAAGTTTGGATCATTTGCTCCGATTCTTCCAAAAATAAACTCATCTTTATTCGTAGAGATTGATGATAATGTATAAAATCGTTGATTGTGTAACCAAGTCAACTGCGTTAGTTCTTTATCTGAATTTCCTGAAGCTTCTTTCCATAAATGTTGATATCCATGTTTTTTACCTAAAGGTTTGATTTCAGAAAAAGAAGTAACATCTAAATTAGAATCTATAATTTGTCCGAAATAATACAATGGTAAATCGTAAGTATGTTCAGCTTCTGAAGTTACTTTGGTAATATCGATAACAAATGGAGTCGTTAGAGTTGTATCTGAAACCATTAGCATCGTTCTATGTAATTGTGCTCCTTCGTAAGCATTATTTTCTTTAGCACTTACAACTTGAACCTTTTCATTCTTAACATCAAAAAGATACTTCTCTGCATGGTGTTTACTACTTGCTTTATATTTTCCTTTGAACTGGGAACTTTCATCTACCACAATTGTATTGTGTGCAATTGTTTGTTTAGCCCAAGTTTTATTCTCTTTTAAATAGCCTCCTCCATTTTTTTGCTCAACATTTACAAAACGTGCTAAACCATAATCTTGAATTACTTCTTCTCCGTTTTCATATAGTGAAAATGACAACTTATCGAAATGCCCATGACTTAATCCGTGTGCAGAGTATTTCATTACCAAAGTTAACTTTTGATCGTTTTGCTGAGCTCTAACTATTCCGATAGCTCCTTCGTCTCCATTTGCTCCATCTGATAGTTCAATTGACTCTTTTTGAAATGGTTTTGCTTTACCTTCTTTTACGGCTAAAGCAACTGCCATTCCTGTTTCATCAAGTTGTACCTGGTTTTGTTCTTTAGCAACTGACAATAAACCTTGATCTTGTTTTCCAAAAAAGTAAGCGATGTCTACGGCAGAAATTAAAGATTGATTGTGATAAGACATTCCTTTTTGTCCGTCATTCAAAGGAAAAAATTCTCCATCTTCATCTGTTAAATTTAAAATCGCTGATACAGATTTTAAAAGAACTCCGTTCTTATATTCAAAAATCTTTAATTCTGGCTTTTTATTTTGTAAAGCTTGCGCGAAAATCAAAAACGGATATAATGCATATCTATGGTAATACGGACCTTCTGTATAATAACCGTCTGGCGAAAATGGACTATCTAAGTTTGCTAGAAATCCAGATTTATTTCCTTTAGATTTAATTGTGCCACCATCATCATCTATTGCTTCAGAAGAAATGCCGTCATTTTTAACTCCATACAAAGCTCTTTGAATTAACTCTTCATCGTTCATCACTAAACCAATCATCCCTACAGCTACACAACCCCAAGTACTGTGATTGTGAATTCTATTGAAAAATTGTGGTGTTTCAACTGACAGAAAATCAGCATAAGGTCTAAATAAATTCGTTTCTAAAAAATCACGTTCTTCTTTAGTTAACCAATTGTAAATACTATCATAAGCCTGACTTGTATATACTAACCAGTTTGCATCATTTAAACATTGCCAAAACAACTTTCCTCTTGCATAAGATCTTGTTTCTGGATGACGAGATAATGTTGGAAATAAATTGGCATATCCCATAAGCATTTCTTTAATGTACAATGCATATTTTTCATTATCTAATAATTGAAACAGCACACCTGCTTTTTGCATTGTAACATAATTAATTTTATGCTGCGTATGACTGTAACCTCCAGCCATATCTTTGGGAATTGGTATTGATATTCCTTTTGATATTTGTTTATCAACTTCAGATTTAGTTAACGTTAGAGAATGGTCAAATAAAGGAATTGTACCGATATTCTTTTTTATATTCTCTACACCTTTAGCAGTAAGAATTAAGTTTGGATGCGAAGCAATTTCTACTGAATTGTTTTTTACATTTTGTTTCTTATCACATGAAAATAAGAAGATCAGTAATGATAAGTTTACTATTTTGAATGCTAATTTCATGAAATACTTAATAGATTAACTTTTGAGATAAGTTTTCTTGAACTTTTAAAACACCAGAGTTTTCGATCGTATTATTAACTCCTTTTTGTCCTTTTGCTCCCCATAAAATTGTAACATATTTTACGGGATTATTTTTAAAGGTATTTCCTTCAAAAATCATATTTACAATCCCTCTAGTTTTAATTAAAATATGTTCTTGATCTGATTTACCACAGTTAGTAAAAGAGTTGTTTTTCAGTTTTAAATTACCTCCAATTGTAGATTCATCATAACCGCCACGATAATAGTTCACAACTTCATTTTGAATGTTTGAAAAAGTAGAATTTTCAATAGTTAAAAACTCTACGTTATAATCTCCTTTATCATTAGTTTCTTTATTTAAAAGAATACCTGTTTTACAATCTTTCAATACTGAATTTTGGATTGTAATTTCATTAGCAAAAGATCCTTTAGAAACTTCTAAAATTGTTTTGAAGTTTTTAATTTCTGCATCTACAATTTCTAAATTATAAGGAAAAGACATGTCTTTTTCTAACGTCGTAAATGCTTTCTGAACATTAGTCCCAGTTACAACAACATTATTCAATTTTAAATATGACTTTGGATGTAAAACGAAACCTAAAGCACCAGTTTTAAATACTAGTTTTGATTTTTCTGATGTATTTTTTGAAGTAATTTTTATATCATTTTTGATAGCAATATTTTCTTTAATCTCATACGCTTTAGCTGTTAAACTTATTACAGTTCCATCAATTGCTTTTTCTATTGCTGATTTTAATTCTTCTGTATTTGCTACTTCTATTTCTGTAACTTCTAAATTTTCATCTTGAGAATTATACCAATCTGTACCATACTCTTTAATGTTGATTTTTCCTGTTGCATTCTCCTTTGCAGAGATGGCTCCAATACTATTTCCTTGTCTTAAATTCCCAAATAAATCGTGTGTTATATTTCGATTAAAATCAAAACCATCGTAAGCTTTAGTATTTAAATTTTCAGGAATTTGAAGCCAATCAGAAATCTTTTGCATCGTAATTTGCTTTGTTTCTAAGCCTTCTGGTTTTATACTACCTGTATTAGAATAATTGATCTCATTTTTATGAAATGCAACTCCATCTACTTGATCATAGGCAATTATTGGTACGCTTGTTCCTGTTTCATTATAAATAATATTATTAGCTACTACTACTCGTTCTGGTCTTGCTGATCTAATTTCTGAAGCTGGTAAAACTTCACGTTGTTCTAAATTCGCTCCAACACTAAAATGAAATGGAGAAACACAATTTACCCAAGAATTATTTGCGACTACAACATCTGTAACTTGATTGTATCTATTTAATGGTGATTTAGGAATTCCATTCATTACGGCTAAAGGAGCTCTAAATTCATTTCCTTTTAAGTTGTAGAAGTAATTATTTGTAATCCAATGCCCTGTGTTTATCACACGAATTCCTCCTATAAAATTAGATTTTTCATTACCAATAAAAATGTTTCCATTAATCTTATTGTAATTTCCATGACGTAACACTAAAGATCCTTCACATTCGAAAAATATATTGTGATTAAATTCATTAAAATTAGATTTACTTGATATGATTTCTACTTCACCATTACATCTCTCAAAGTAGTTATTTTCAACTTTCACATAAGCAGGTGTCATAGAAGTATAACTATCACCTATTTGCATTGTTTCTGCCTTTGGTCCACCTTTTCTAGGTCTTGGTCCAAAATGATTAGAAACTATTTTATGATGCGTATTAATATTTTCGTTTCCTTTTAAAAATACTCTAAGTGTCGGACCTTGATTAGCTTTACCTGTAATGTAACAATGATCAAGCTGATTATGTTGACCCCAAAACTCAACCCAATGATCTTTTTTATTTCTATCTGGTTGTGAAAAACCTTCAATAACACAATTAGTTACAGTACAATTATTTGCAATTTTATTATTATCAATTTTAAATCGTATTAAGGCTTTATCTGGTGTGTATCCGTCTTTAAAATATAATCCTTCAACTCTTAAAAAGTTTCCTCCTAGTTTTAAAAATGATTTTCCGGTTACAATTACTTTTCCATTATGCTCTGCTTTTAAAACAATTGGAGCTTTTTCTGTTCCATTTCCATAAAACTTTAATGTAAGATCTTTCCATTCTCCATCTTTCATCACAATTACATCTCCTGGTTTTGCTTTTTCTACAGCTGTTTTAAGCGCTTCTTTATTTTCAACTAGGATTTCATTTTTTACATTGGATTTACAATTAAACAACAGAATAATTGAAAATAAAAGCAGGAATGTTTTTTTCATTTTTAAGAAAAAGGTTTGTACTAAGATTGATTGTTTCTATTTGATATGCTTATCTTTTACTTTTCAGTAAAAACAACTGGTTTACCAGATTGGTTGACCAAACATATAAATAAATTAAAACATTACAAAATTTTAGCTCTCTTTTTTAAAAACTTAATAAATAAATGAGGTAATCTTTGGCAAGTACGAATTATAAGTTAAACTGAGTAAACCTTTATAAAAAAGAAAACTTTACTATTACTTCTGATGTATTTGCAGATAGCATAGTAAAGCTTTTATAAAATTGTATGAAGTAAATTATTTACTTTTTATTTTCTAAAAAGAAATTTTTGTATTTATCTACATTTTTAATGGATTTCTCAATCCATTCTGAATAAATCTCTAATTGTTCTTGTTCTGTTAATTTCCAATCTAACTCAGATTTACGCAATCTTGTTGTTACATCTTGTAGAACTATAGCCGCAGCTACAGATATGTTTAAACTCTCAGTAAAACCAACCATAGGTACTTTTAAATATCCGTCTGCATTTTCCATCATAAAATCTGAAACTCCTTCTCTTTCTACTCCAAAAACAAATGCTGATTTTTTACTGATATCAAAATCTGAAAGATAACACGAATCGTTATGTGGTGTCGTAGCGATAATTTGGTATCCTTTTTCTTTTAACGCTGAAAAACATTCTTGTGTGTTACTTACTTCAGATTTAAAGCGATAAAAATCTAACCACTTCTGACTTCCTTTTGCAATTTTTTTAGATACTTTATTTAAATAACTATTCTCTATTGTATAAACATCTTGAATACCGAAAATATCACAACTTCTTACTACAGCACTGGCATTATGTGTTTGAAAAATATTTTCCAATACTACCGTAAAATGTCTGGTTCTATTGGATAAAACTTCTTTAAAAGTTGCTTTTCTATTATCAGTTACATAACTTTCAAGGTACTTCAATAATTCTTCATCTATCATACCACAAACTTAAAAAATTATTACTTTAGACATATGAAAAAAATAGTTGTACTTACAGGAGCTGGTATTAGCGCAGAAAGTGGTATTAATACGTTTAGAGATGCCGATGGTTTATGGGAAGGTCATGATATTATGGAAGTTGCTTCACCTATAGGATTTAGAAATAATCCTGCTTTGGTTTTAGATTTTTATAACCAGCGAAGAAAACAACTTTTTGAAGTAGAACCTAATTCAGCACATTTCAATTTGAAAAAATTAGAAGAAGATTTTGAAGTACATATTATTACTCAAAATGTTGATGATTTACACGAAAGAGCTGGTAGTACAAATATTATTCATTTACATGGTGAACTTTTAAAAGCTAAAAGCTCTATTACTGATGATTTTATTTGTGAATGGACTAAAGATATTACTTTAGGTGATAAAGCTGAAGATGGTTCTCAATTAAGACCTTATATCGTTTGGTTTGGAGAAGATGTTCCTATGATACCAAAAGCAGTTGAAATTGTAGAGCAAGCTGATATTCTAGTAATTATTGGTACTTCTATGCAAGTATATCCTGCGGCTAGTTTAATTAATTTTATTCAAGAGAATACACCTATTTATTTTATCGATCCAAAACCTAGTGTAAATAAAAACGCCTTTAATAATTTGACAATTATTAAAGACGTGGCTTCCTTGGGGACAGAAAAACTATTAGAATTACTTAACGTAAGTAATCATTAAATTATCGTCTGCGTTCTCTAAATCCTCAACTAGCTCAACAATAAGCTTGTTCTCAGTGATCTCTATTACTCTATGAAAAATAGTTTCCTCACCAGATAGCTTAATCATTTTTTTGGTCTTATCGTAAGTCCATGAAAATGTTTTAGAATCACCAAAGTGATTTTCTTCAACTTTTCCGTCCTTAGAAAACACCATCCATTCATCATTTTTGTTTGATGATAGTTCAGGTTCTTCACCTTTCTCTTGTATAGACTCTATAAACCACTTTCCAGAGGTTAAGATATTCTCTACTTCTTGAGCTTTAACAGTGAAAGCGAATAAACCTAAAAATAATGCTAATACTAATTTCTTCATTTTGATAGATTATGTTTTTAATCAAAAATAAACAAAAGTTAGACCAAAATGGCAATTGTTAATAATTAACTTATAATTTTATCAAAAAAATTATACAATTCTCCATTTGAAATGGCGCTACCCTTTTCTATTAAGTCGAATATTTCAATGTTTCTTTCCGAATTATAAGTTTTTGTGCCATTAAATAACTCAACTTCTTTCGATTCATAATTTTCCAGTAACCAATTATAATCATTTTGTTGCAATAAATCAACTTCTTTATGCACTTTAATTACTATTCTTGACATTTTTCCTTCTTCACATTTGAAAAGATTGATCGTTTTTTTTGAAAAATGTTCTAGATATTCAGTGCGTTTTAAAACATCTTCCCAAACAATATCACTGAATAAGTTTAGTTCATTTTCTGCTAAATTCGGTTTTTCATCTTTTATCTTCTTCCATTCCTTAAAATCTACTCCTTGTGTTGCTAAAAACTTAGAAAATTCTTCATGCAAACTCTCAAACTGCTCTTTTGTAAGTTGTCTATATTTCATTTGGCAATTTTAATAGTAAATTTGGGTTTGGGCAATTTTGTTTGTAAAATTCTACATTATTTTTTGAACACACACCAGGATAATCACCAGAATTTCCTTGTAAATCTTTAATTAATTGAAAATGTAAATGCGGAGCATAATCTCCATTAACCTCATTTGTACCTAAAGTTCCAATTACTTCTTCTTTCTTAACTTTCTGCCCTACTTCTAAATTTTCTATTGAAAATAAAGATAAATGTCCATAAAGTGTGTAAAATTCAACTCCTTCTATTTCATGTTTTAGTATAATTGTTGGACCATAATCACCATGATTCAAATTATTTTTAAAACTGTGAACTTCTCCATCTAAAACGGCTAAAACTGTAGTTCCTGCATCGCACCATAAATCTAAACCTAAATGAATATTTCTTTCATTTTCATCGGTTGAATTAAAATAAGTACTGCGTTTATAAATATCTCTTTGTTCAATGTAACCTCCGAAAGCTACTTTTGCATTTTTCGCTTTTAAATAAGTATTTAAATATGTAGACCATTCATTAGAAGAACCAACATCAAAAGTAGTTAAATCTTCATTTTTAGTAGATATGGATATAGGAACGAAGTCGTTTATTGAGAAACTAGGATCTATTACTTTTAAACCTGTTTCAGATATAGAATTCAAGATTTCTTTCATTTGTTAAAAATAAAAAAGTGCAGTAAAAACTGCACTTTAAAATCACTAATATTTTATTGTTTTTTTATCTAGTTACCGTACCCATAATAGCTTGTACTGGACCTGCTCCGATATTTAACACAGTATGATCCATTGCCATAGCTGGAATACCTTGAGCTAATGGCTTTAAAGTAAATGGTGCTGGACTGTTATCTGGACTTGGTTCAACAGAAATTACTACTGTACTTCCTCTTAAATCTAAAGGAAAAGCAATACTTCCAACACTTCCCATAACATAATCTTCACCAGGATAACCAGGACCGTTACTAGTTGCTCCTTTAAACGGAGAAGTTGCTGCGTTATCGTCAGCTGCTGCTGGATCTGTAAAAGTACCTGTACTAATAGGAGTACCATTAACAACTACCCAACCTTCGTATTTCCATCCTGCAGATAACATAGGTAAATCTAATCCTGCGACTGGAGCAGCTCCTGAATTATCTAAAAACCAAACTCCACTATATTCATTAGTATCATCCATATCAGTAGGAGTTGCTAAAATATATTTACCTGTAGAACTGCTAAAATCTCCAACAATATTTGAAGAACTTACAGTTGCAGAATTTCCTGAAAAGTCACCTGATAATATCTTTGTGTCTGCTGGGGCTGGATCTGGATCAACAGCTGGCTCTATAGATAATACAAATGCTGTAGCTGCATCTAAATCTGCTTGCTTTACATAAAATTCAGTTTGAGATAAAACTCCTGAATCATCCACTGTGAAAACTCCAGTAGTAACAGGTGCTCCATCAACAATAACCCAACCTTCATATTTAAAATCGGCTCCTAAATTCTCTAATCCTGTAAAATTTAAAGTTACAGTAGCTCCTTGAATTCTATCTACTTCTATATTGTTAGATAAATCAAAATTTCCAGAAAGGTTATTTGCATTTTGCCCCATTGCTAAACCTTGTACATCTGCTTCATATGCAATATGCCATATAAAACATTTCCCTGCACCAGCATCATCAAAATTTACACCTTCTAATGCTGCGATGTCTCCTGGCAAACCAAGAATCATTCCTGCTTCATCTGTTACTATAAACGAAGTACTAGCTCCTTGAATATTCCCTTCAACCGAAATACCCGAAACATTGTCTGCCATTCCATCCACTAGAAAAGAAAACGGTCCTCCTGTTAAAGTTCCCGCCTCTGTGATTGTTACTGGCTCATCATCGCTACATCCTGTAAACGCTAATGTAAAAGCTAAAGCGACTGCTCCATAAATGAGTTTTTTCATTATATATTAGATTTTAGTTAATTAGCCACTTTGTCGATCTTCTTTTTCTATACTTACAAAAAAACTCCTGATTTTTTAATCAGGAGTTAATTTAATACCGAATAAAGTAAAAATACTTTAAGCGTTTTGCTTTTTAATTAAATTTAATGCAGAACCTTCATTATACCATTCTATTTGACCTGCATTATAGGTATGATTTACTTTAATTTCATCTTTTGATCCATCTGAATGCACTATTTCAATCGTTAATTGTTTACCTGGTGCAAACTCGTTTAAATCTAAGAAATTGAAAGTATCATCTTCTTGAATTAAATCATAATCTGATTCATTAGCAAAAGTTAATCCTAACATTCCTTGTTTCTTCAAATTCGTTTCATGAATACGAGCGAATGATTTTACTATTACTGCTACAACTCCTAAATGACGTGGTTCCATAGCTGCATGTTCACGAGAAGAACCTTCACCATAATTATGATCTCCAACTACTACAGTAGGAATTCCTTCTGCTTTATATGTACGTTGTGTTTTAGGAACAGCATCATATTCTCCTGTTAATTGACTCTTTACAAAATTTGTTTGCTTATTGTAAGCATTTACAGCTCCAATTAAACAGTTGTTAGAAATATTATCTAAATGTCCTCTATAGCGTAACCAAGGTCCTGCCATAGAAATATGATCAGTTGTACATTTACCAAAGGCTTTAATTAAAAGTTTTGCTCCTTTAATTTCGTTTCCAATAGGTGTAAATGGCGTTAATAATTCTAAACGTTCAGAATCTGGATTTACAACTACTTCTACTCCACTTCCATCAGCAACAGGTTCTAGATATCCATTTTCTTTAACTTCAAATCCTTTTGGCGGTAATTCCCATCCTGTAGGTTCATCTAGTTTAACTTCTTCTCCATTTTCATTAATTAATGTATCTGTAATCGGATTAAAGTCTAATCTACCAGCAATAGCAATTGCTGCTACTAATTCTGGTGAAGCAACAAAAGCATGTGTATTTGGATTTCCGTCTGCACGTTTGGCAAAGTTTCTATTAAAAGAATGCACAATACTATTTTTAGGAGCATTTTTTGGATCTTCATAACGTCCCCATTGTCCAATGCATGGTCCACAAGCATTGGTAAATATTTTAGCATCTAACTTTTCAAAAACTTGTAAAATACCATCACGATCTGCTGTATAACGAACTTGCTCTGAACCTGGATTAATTCCAAACTCTGCTTTTGTTTTTAATCCTTTATCTAAAGCTTGCTGTGCAATTGAAGAAGCTCGAGATAAATCTTCATAAGATGAGTTTGTACAAGAACCAATTAATCCCCACTCAACTTTTAAAGGCCAATCATTTGCATTTGCTTTTTCTGTCATTTCAGGTCCAGCTGGCGTAGATAAATCAGGCGTAAAAGGTCCGTTTAATAATGGTTGTAATTCTGATAAGTTGATTTCAATTACCTGATCGAAATATTGTTCAGGATTTGCATAAACTTCAGCATCAGCCGTTAAATAATCTTTTATTTCATTTGCTGCATCAGCTACATCAGCTCTATCTGTAGCACGTAAATAACGCTCCATAGAGTCGTCGTAACCAAAAGTAGAAGTTGTTGCTCCAATTTCTGCTCCCATGTTACAAATCGTTCCTTTACCTGTACAAGACATTCCTGTTGCTCCTGGTCCAAAATATTCAACAATAGCACCAGTTCCTCCTTTTACAGTTAAAATTTCAGCAACTTTTAAAATCACATCTTTTGGAGCTGTCCAACCCGATAATTTACCAGTTAATTTTACTCCGATTAATTTAGGAAACTTTAATTCCCAAGGCATACCCGCCATAACATCTACAGCATCGGCACCACCAACTCCAATGGCAACCATTCCTAATCCACCTGCATTTACAGTATGTGAATCTGTACCAATCATCATTCCTCCTGGAAATGCATAGTTTTCAAGAACTACTTGATGAATAATTCCAGCACCTGGTTTCCAGAAACCAATTCCATATTTATTTGAAACTGATTCTAAAAAATTAAATACTTCATTACTTATATTTAATGCATTTTGTAAATCTGTACTCGCTCCTTCTTTTGCTTGAATTAAATGATCACAGTGTACAGTCGTTGGAACAGCTACTTTTTCTTTACCTGCTTGCATGAATTGTAGCAACGCCATTTGAGCTGTTGCATCTTGACAAGCAACTCTATCTGGTGCAAAATCTACATAATCTTTACCTCTTTGAAAAGCTTTAGATGGATTACCATCCCAAAGGTGTGTGTATAATATTTTTTCTGCTAATGTTAATGGTTTACCTGTAATCTTTCGAGCAGCATCTACTCTTTCAACTACTTTAGCATAAACCTCTTTTATCATATCAATATCGAAAGCCATGAACTATAAGTTTTAGTTTGTAGACTAATTTACCAAAAAAACGTAATAGAAATTCGTAACCTATTTTAATTATAATGAGTTTAAATAAGGTTTTGTAATAAAAAAAGCCCAAGTAAAAACTTGGGCTCTATAATATGATATAAAAGTTGCTAATTAAACAACTAATAACTTTTGTGATGGCTTGAATTTAGTTAACACAATACCTTCAACAGCTGCTTGATATTCTTCTAATGTTGGAGTTCTTCCTAAGATTGAAGATAACACAACTACTGGAGTTGATGATAATAATGATTCTCCTTTTTTCTCTTTAGAATCTCTTACCACACGACCTTGGAATAAACGAGTAGAAGTTGCCATTACAGTATCTCCTGGCTCAGCCTTTTCTTGGTTACCCATACATAAGTTACATCCTGGACGCTCTAAATATAATACGTTTTCATATTTAGTACGCGCTGCTCCTTTTGGTGCATCGTCATCAAATACAAAACCTGAATATTTAGCTAACACTTCCCAATCTCCTTCTGCTTTTAACTCATCAACAATGTTATATGTTGGAGGTGCAACAACTAACGGTGCGTTGAATTTAACTTCACCTTGTTGAGCTTCAATATTCTTTAACATTTGAGCTAAAATCTTCATATCTCCTTTGTGAATCATACAAGACCCTACGAAACCTAAATCAACTTTCTTAGTTCCTCCGTAGAAAGATAATGGTTGAATATTATCATGTGTATAACGCTTAGAAACATCTTCGTTATTTACATCTGGATCAGCAATCATTGGCTCAACAATCTTGTCTAAGTCAATAACAACTTCAGCATAATATTTAGCGTCAGCATCTGGTCTTAAAGCTGGTCTGTTTCCAGATTCTAATTCAGCAATACGATTGTTAGCTTTATCAACTAAACCTTGTAATACTTGCTTTTCATTATCCATTCCTTTATCGATCATAATTTGGATACGATCTCTTGAAATTACTAATGATTCAATTAATGTTTCATCTTCAGAAATACAGATAGAAGCTTTTGCTTTCATTTCTGCAGTCCAATCTGTAAATGTAAATGCTTGATCAGAAGTTAAAGTACCAATATGTACTTCAATAATCTTCCCTTGGAATACATTTTCTCCTTCAAATTGATCTAACATTTGTTGCTGTGTAGCATGTACTACATCACGGAAATCCATATAAGGAACCATGTTTCCTTTAAATGTTACTTTAACAGACTGAGGAATTGGCATAGTAGCCTCTCCTGTTGCTAAAGCTAATGCTACTGTTCCCGAATCAGCTCCAAAAGCAACACCTTTTGCCATTCTTGTGTGAGAATCTCCACCGATAATAACATCCCAATCATCAACAGCAATGTCATTTAATACTTTGTGAATTACATCAGTCATTGCATGGTAAACTCCTTTTGGATCACGTCCAGTAATTAATCCGAAGTCATTCATAAACTTCATTAATCTTGGAATGTTAGCTTTTGACTTATCATCCCATACAGAAGCTGTGTGACATCCTGACTGATAACCAGCATCTACGATTGGAGAAATAATAGTTGCAGCCATCATTTCTAACTCTTGAGAAGTCATTAAACCTGTAGTATCCTGAGATCCAACAATATTTACTTCTACACGAGTATTTGATCCTGCATGTAATGTAACTCCTGGAGTATTTCCTACTGCATTTCTATTAAAAATCTTTTCAACTGCAGTTAAACCTTGACCTTCAATAGAAATCTCTTTAGAAGGTGCATAAACTTGAGGCACATCAATACCTAAAGCTTTACATGCAAAAGTTTGTAATTTTTTACCGAAAACAACAGCATAAGAACCTCCTGCTTTAATAAACTCCATTTTTTGAGGAGTTAACGCAGTAGAAATATCTTTTAATTCAGTATCTCCGTTATATAATTTCTTTTCTTTAGTATTGATTGTTAAAACTGTACCTGTTTTAACTGAATATACTTCTTTTAAGATTGGATCACCATCTTCATCTACGATAGTATTTCCATTTTCATCCTTTTGCTTCACCCAGTTTTTAAGGTCGATTCCAATACCTCCTGTAACACCAACTGTAGTTAAAAAGATTGGCGCAATACCATTAGTTCCTGCAATTACTGGAGCAATATTAATAAATGGTACATATGGACTAGAAGAAATACCTGTCCATAAAGCCACGTTATTTACACCTGACATTCTTGAAGAACCAACTCCCATTGTTCCTTTTTCTGCGATTAACATTACACGCTTATCTGGGTGTTCCTTTTGTAAAGCTAATAATTCGTTCTGCATATCTTTATTATGCTCGAACATAGATTGACCGTGTAATTCACGATCTGATCTAGAGTGTGCATCTGCACCTGGAGAAAGTAAATCTGTAGAGATATCTCCAACCCCTGCAATGTAAGTTACCACTTCAATTTCTTCATCAACTTCTGGTAACTCAGTAAAGAATTCAGCTTTAGCGTAGCTTTCGATAATACCTTTAGCTAAGCTATTACCATCTTTCATTGCATTTTCTAAACGCTGAGTATCAGCCTCATATAAGAACACTTGTGTTTTTAAAACTTTCGCAGCTTCTTCAGCAATGCTAGAATCGTTTCCTAATGCTAAATCTAAAAGTACTTCAATTGAAGGACCTCCTTTCATATGTGATAACTGCTCAAAAGCAAAAGTAGGTGTAATCTCCTCTACTACGGATTCTCCTAGGATAATCTCTTTTAAAAACTTTGCTTTAACGCCAGCTGCACTTGTTGTACCTGGTAATGTATTATAAATAAAGAAATTAAGAGACTCTTTTCTGTGCTCGTTATTTACATCTTTAATTTGTGAGATAATTTCACTAAGCAATTCGCTGCCATCAATTGGCTTAGGATGTAAACCTAGCTCTTTCCTTTCTTCAATCTCTTTTAGGTAATCTTGGTAGTTCATAATAGAAAAATCTTTTCAATGTTAAAGGCAATTTTATCAATTAGTTGTTTACACCTAATCTTACTTTGCCATAGTTAATTGTAACAATGTCGTTTGTATAGTTGCATATCATCTGCAAGACTATTCTAGTTTAATTGTCCTATGTAAGTTCTATTAAATAAGACTCAATTTTTATGAGTTGCTTACAAACAAAAATTACACAGTAAATGTTTATAATTTTAAGTCTGGCGAATTTACTAATTTTCGTTCATATTTGAAAATAATATAACGTTTTCGATTAAACATTAAATATTATCTAACAAAAACCATTTTAAAAAGATGTTTTTTATCAATTTACTAAAAAAGAAAACGTAAATTATCAAATTCACAATTTTAAATATGAGATTTTGAGATATTAAAAAATAATTTAGAAGAAAAAGCAGACCAATAAGCCGGATTCTGTAACTTTTTAATACAAAAAAGCCCTTATCATTTATCTAGTTAGAGCATTACTGCAAAAATCTATCTGCCTACCCCTTAGAATCGTGCGAGTAACACTCGAGCTCTAATATACGTGGCATTGCACCGCATAGAGTTTACCTGATTTCACTACAGCATTACCTGTACATTCTTTCTGTTGCACTTGTCCTCAGCTTTCACTGGACGGATGTTATCCGCTATGCTTACT
This sequence comes from uncultured Tenacibaculum sp., assembly GCF_947495995.1. GTDB lineage: Bacteria > Bacteroidota > Bacteroidia > Flavobacteriales > Flavobacteriaceae > Polaribacter. Next base: position 61,438 of record NZ_CANMAX010000002.1, on the reverse strand, counting down.
CTTTGGTGTCCGGACTTTCCTCTAAGAAAATAAATTCCTAGCGATAAGGCTGGTCTGCTAATTTAATTTTTTACTTGATAGCTTTCATAAAAAAACCCACTCAAAGATTGAGTGGGAAAATTGCTATGAAAAAGAAAAAGTATCTAGAACGTCTTCTAGACACTACAAATATATAACTTTTTTTAACTTCCCACAAAAAAAAGTAAAAAAAATTATTCTTTTTATGAAAACATATCTTTCACCCTATCAAAAAATGACTTATCTGTTTTTTGAGGATTTGGTGAAAAGTTATCATCTACTAACATAGACTCAAAGAACTTACGTTGTTCTTTTGTTAATTCTTGTGGCGTCCACACATTAATATGAATTAAAAAGTCTCCTGTTCCGTATCTTTCTATACTTGGTAATCCTTTACCTTTAAGTCTTAATATTTTTCCAGATTGAGTACCTGCATCAACTTTAATTTTAACCTTACCAGTTACAGTTTCTATTTCTTTAGATGTTCCTAAAACTGCTTCAGAAAAATTAATATATAAATCGTAATGTAAGTTACTTCCTTCTCTTTTAATTGTTTCGTGCTCTACTTCTTCAATTAACACTAATAAATCACCTGGAATAGAATTTTTACCTGGAGCTTCGTTTCCTTTACCTCCAACTTTTAATTGTACTCCTTCTGTTACTCCTTCAGGAATATTAATAGTAACTGTTTCTTCTTTAACAACCATTCCCTGCGCATCTGCATCATTTGGTCGTTTATCAATCATTTCTCCAGCTCCTTGACAAGTAGTACAAGTAGTTGCAGTTTGCATTCTACCTAAAATCGTATTAGTAACACGCATAATTTGCCCGGTACCATTACATGTACTACATGTTTTATAAGTTACACCTTCGGCTTGTACTTTTCTACGAACTTTTACCTTCTTCTCTACTCCGTTAGCTATTTCTTCTAAAGTAAGTTTTACACGAATACGAAGATTTCCTCCTTTAACTCTAGCTCTTCCACGGCCTCCGCCTCCGAAGCCTCCGAAACCACCACCAAAGGCACCTCCGAAAATATCTCCGAACTGACTAAAGATATCATCCATATTCATTCCGCCTCCGCCGAAACCACCGGCTCCACCTTCAAATGCAGCATGACCAAACTGATCGTAACGAGCTTTCTTTTGCTCATCACTTAAAATTTCATAAGCTTCTGCACAAAGTTTGAATTTCTCTTCAGCTTCTTTGTTATCTGGATTTTTATCTGGATGGTATTTAATAGCCATCTTACGATATGCTTTCTTTATCTCTGCTTGTGTAGCAGATTTTGCTACTCCTAGTATTTCGTAATAATCTTGCTTTGCCATGTTTTTTCAATTATCAATAAACAATTAACATTTACTACTGAACCATCAATATTTAAAATATTTGACTAATGTTCAATATTACTGATAATCGCTTACGCTTGTCCTACTACAACTTTAGGGTGACGAATAATTTTATCTCCTAGTTTATATCCTTTTTCAACACAATCGATAATTTTTCCTTTTAAATCATCTGACGGTGCTGGTATTTGTGTAATTGCTTCATGAGTATCTGCATCGAAAACATCTCCTTGATTTACTTCAATTGCTGATAATCCTTTCTGTTCTAGTGTTTTTAATAATTTCTGATAAATTAATAATACACCTTTTCTTAACTCTTCTGCTTCTTTATCTTCTTCTATATGTGCAAGTGCTCTTTCAAAATCATCCAAAATTGGCAGTAAAACTGTCATTAATTCCTGACTTGCAGTTTTGAAAAGCTCAATTCTTTCTCTGGTTGTACGTTTTTTATAGTTTTCAAACTCTGCAAACAAACGTAAATACTTATCTTTCTCTGCCTGTAAAAGCTCTTCAGAAGTAGATTTATTTTCTTCTTCTTTTACATTTTCCTTATCATTTTCTACAGATAAAGCCTCAGATTCTTTCTGCTTTGCATCAAATTCAGCTCCTTTGATTTCATCATTTAATTCATCTTCCTTAGTATATTGATCTTTACTCATTGTAAATCGCTTCTTTAATTTTTAGTTTGCTAACTACAAGCAAGAATACTGCCAACACTGTAAAAAATGTCATTATGACATTTTGTTAATATTCGAAATATTATTTTCTCTTTTTAATCGTTATATTGCAAATTAAATAATCCCAAAACACCCAATTATGAAATTATTATCAAAATCAATCTTAGTTTCTTTAGCATTAGTTGCTATTTCTTGTAAGAAAAACCCTGCTGAAAGTCCAGAGCATAAAGCTTTAGTTGCAGAGCATGAAGTAATGATGAAAACTCATGAAGAAATAGAGAAAAAACATGCAACTATGAATGATGATCATAGTGCTATGGTTGCTTCACACAAAGATTTAGAAAACGATTCTCTTCATGTGGTTAATGAAAAAAATCATGCAGCTATTTTAGGTTCTCATACTTCTTTAGTTGAGAAGCATAAAAAATTAATCGCAGAGCACAAAGCTTTAGAAGAAAAACATTTAACTGGTGAAATTTCTTTAGAACAAATGGTTAAAGATCACGAAGATTTAAAGAAGCAACACCAAGAAATGTTAGACGAGCATAACAAAATGGTTAAAGACCACGAACAAGTTAAAGTTGAAGATGCAAAAATGGTGACTGAAGACGCGAAGAAAGAAACTGAAGAGGAAGCTAGCACAGAAGAAAAGAAATAAACTTTTTAGTTTTTCAAAATAAAAAAACTACCGTTTTCACGGTAGTTTTTTGTTTTATATACACTATACATTAAATCTTATTTAGGAGCATTGATTATTTCGCATCCCTCTGGAATTGAAAAATTAGCTTCCTCTAAAAATTTGATATCAGACAAATTTACTTCTCCTATTTGAGTGGTATATCCATCTTTTAAACTCCACATATGAAATGTCCAATTTGTAGCAAAAGGAATTCCTTGAACAGTAGTATAGTTGTTATATTTTATTGCATGAGGCTCTTTTTCTGCTGCTTCTTTTCCTTTACCAAAACTAACTATATAAGCAGCTCCAGCTAAAGTGTTTTTATCTGTTTTATAAACTACATACCAATCATCTGGTGCATCACCGGTTCCAGATTCAAATGCTAATTTACCTGTATTTAGCTTTTCTTTACCCCATTTATTTGGAACAAAATCTGACCAAATCGTTCCTGAATCGTTTAATTTATAAGGTAAACCTAAAAAGTAAGACCATGTAAAAATATCAAACCTTGCACCACCTTTTGCTTTCGCTGGAACTCCTTTTCCATAAACATTAGTACCATCAAAAATAATAGTGGTTCCATCTGGTTTTTCAATTTTAATTTTTCCGCCACCTGTTTCTTGCGTGATTAATCCTTTCATATAATCTTTTCCACCAAATTTTATATCTATTGTATAAGAGATATATTTCTTGGCAGAGAAACTTTCCTTTTGATGTGCCTTTTCTATACTAGATGTAAATTGTTCAGCAGTATTTTGTGCCAAAACTGTAGAAAACGATGCAACAAGTAATAAACTTAAAATAGCTTTTTTCATAATGAGTTAGATTGTATTGTTTTATTTGATTTAATTCTTTAGGTCGGTAAAAAGTTAAATCCTTACTTTTTAACATAAAATATATTCTACTTCATTTTTATTTTATCTAAATTAGGAACATAATTAACCTTTTAACCTTTACTATGAAAAACTTATTGAATGTCAATGGTGTCTCTGTGCTTACCAAAAAAGATCAAAAAACATTAACAGGAGGAATTCTTCTTATTGATTCTAAATATTGCGGATGTGATTGTGCTGGTGGTGTTACTGGTCCGAAATTCTGCGAACAAGTAATTGCTTGCCCACAAGTATATACTTGTAATGAATCGAGTTAAACTTTATTTTATTTACAATAAACAAATTGATAATAGCTTTTAAAGACTATTATCAATTTGCAACTATTCAAAACATTTGAACTTATTTCAAGTTCCATATACTTCATTTACAATTATTCTCAATATTTCAATAATTATCATAAACAATTTTAAAAACATTTCATTAAAACCAAATAGTTTTAATTTATTATTAAAAACAATAAATTAAATTACAATTTTAACAAATATTATTTCATTTAGATATAAAATTTAAATAATTTTAGCACACATTTAATCAAATTATTAATTTTTTAAAAGTCCTCAGGAATAATGAAAAAAAGTTTTTTAAGTATTCAAGGTGCTAGTACTTTAAGTAAAGCACAACAAAAAGAAGTTAACGGTGGAATCTCTTTCGGTAAAGATGTAGACTTAAGTAAATGTGGATGCGATTGTGCAGCTAGAGTTACTGGTCCTTTATATTGCCAGAAGTATATTGCTTGTCCAGCCGTTTATACTTGTGAAGAAACAATGTAAAATATTCTTTCATTTTACGAGAAAGACATCTTTAATAAGATGTCTTTTTTTATGCCTAAAAAAAGCAGTTACTTAGTAACTGCTTGATATATTTTAATAAACTAAAAGTTGATTTTATTCAATTCTTTCAATTTTAGCTCCGATAGATTGTAAACGTTCTACAATACGCTCGTAACCTCTATCAATTTGCTCAATATTATGAATAATACTAGTTCCTTTAGCAGAAAGAGCAGCTATTAATAATGAGATTCCAGCTCTAATATCTGGAGAAGTCATTTTCGTAGCTTTTAATTGTGATTGGCGATCATGACCAATAACTGTTGCTCTATGTGGATCACATAAAATTACCTTTGCTCCCATATCAATTAGCTTATCCACAAAGAATAATCTGCTTTCAAACATTTTTTGATGTATTAATACAGTTCCTTTGGCTTGAGTAGCTACAACTAAAACTATACTTAATAAATCTGGAGTAAAACCTGGCCAAGGTGCATCTGCAACAGTTAATACAGAACCATCTATGTAATTTTGTATTTCGTAACTTTCTTGGGCAGGAATATAAATATCGTCGTCTCTTCTTTCTAACTTGATTCCTAACTTTCTGAAGACATTAGGAATTTGACCTAAATCTTTCCAACTTACATCTTTAATTGTAAGTTCAGATTTTGTCATAGCAGCCATTCCAACCCAACTTCCAATCTCAATCATATCAGGTAAAATGCGATGTTCACATCCTCCTAATTCTTCAACTCCTTCAATAGTTAAAAGATTAGAGCCAACACCTGTAATTTTAGCTCCCATACTATTCAACATCTTACAAAGTTGTTGTAAATATGGTTCACAAGCAGCATTGTAAATCGTAGTCGTTCCTTTAGCTAAAACTGCAGCCATAACGATATTTGCAGTTCCTGTTACAGAAGCTTCATCTAAAAGCATATCAGTACCAACTAATCCAGTATCTGTTTCTACACCATAGAAATATTCTTCTCTGTTATAACGGAATTTTGCTCCAAGATTAATAAAACCTTCGAAGTGAGTATCTAAACGACGTCTTCCGATTTTATCTCCTCCTGGGCGTGGAATATATCCTTTTCCGAAGCGAGCTAATAAAGGACCTACAATCATAATAGAACCTCTTAATGAGCTTCCGTCTCTTTTAAATTCTGCGCTTTCTAGATATTCTAAATTAATTTCATCTGACTGAAAACTATATGAGTTAGATGATAACTTTTCTATTTTAACTCCTAATTCACCAAGAATAAATATTAATTTATTTACATCGATGATATCTGGAATATTATTGATTACTACTTTTTCAGCAGTTAATAAAACTGCACAGATTACTTGTAAAGCTTCATTTTTTGCTCCTTGAGGTGTAATCGTACCTTTTAATTGATGTCCTCCTTCTATTTTAAAAGATGCCATTTATTTTTTTCTGTTTTTAGAATTTTTATTGTGAGTTGATTTCTTTTTCCCTTGAGAACTACGTTGTTTCAATAATATTTTTACTTCTGCTAACTCATCTTCTTTACCTCTATAATCGATTTTACCATCTGAAAGTTCATATAAATGATCAAAGATCACCTCATCATCAACATTATCTTTATTCCAGTTTAGGTAACATTTTTTCATATGATTAGCAATCGTATATACTAATGCTTCTTTCATCTCACCATCATCCCAAGTTAACGCAACATCGATCATAGTTTGGATGTTAGTTCCGTAAAATCTATATTTTGAAGCTGACTTCGGATAAGGCATTGACTGAGGCTTCCCTTGTAATTCTTCTTGAGAAGGCTTTTCATATGGAGAATCAACATCAAGCTTAAAATCTGCCATGATGTGTAATTGATCCCATAGTTTATGTTTAAAATCAGGAACATCACGTAAATGAGGTTGTAAATTCCCCATTACATCTATAATAGCTTTCGCCATTGTATTTCTCTCTTCTTTAGTTGGAAGACTAATACAATGATCTACCAGTTTTTGAATATGTCGACCATATTCTGGTATAATTAGCTTAGTTCTTCCTGAGTTATATTCTAGATCAAACGTCATTTCTTGTTTAAATATTTAGTGCAAAGTAAGGATTAATTATGATTTAATAACTATGTTAAAACAGTAATCAATATGTGATGTGCAAATACGATCAACATTTGATTATTGTAGATTAACGATTCATTATTTACCCTATTACTTTTAGCTTTGCATATTGTAATAATAATTTTTTCTTTCCAGCAGTAGCAAATTGAATTTCTGCTTTTTTATTCGGTCCTTTTCCTTCTAAACCAACAACTTCACCTTTTCCAAATCTATTATGTTCAACAATATTACCCACAGTAATATCTCCATCAAATAGATTCGCTTTTGTACTAGAAACTTCAGAAACTTTTTTCATTTTTCCTTTCTTAGGAGCTAAGTCCCCTGATTTCTTATCCATGAACTCTTTTCGCTTTTTCTGAATAGGTTTTTGAAAACGTATTTTCTTTGGAGCATCTCCAAATAAATCAGCGTCAATAAATCTATTTGCTCTTGGTTCTGGAAGCTTTGGTGTAATATATTCTAAGAATTTATCATCTATCTCTTCTAAGAAGCGACTTGGTTCTCCATCTGTCAGTTTTCCCCAACGATATCTTGTCTGAGCATATGTTAAATACGCCTGTTTTTCTGCTCTTGTTAAAGCTACATAGAATAATCGTCTTTCTTCTTCTAATTCAGATCGAGTGTTCATACTCATTGCTGAAGGAAATAAGTTTTCTTCCATACCAACAATATAAACGTATGGAAACTCTAATCCTTTAGCCAAGTGAATTGTCATTAACGATACACGAGGAGTTTCATCTTTTTTATCACTATCAAAATCGGTAGCTAAGGCAACATCTTCTAAGAAAATTGGTAATGAAGCATCTTCGCCTGCTTCGATTTTATCTGTAATAAAATCTTTAATACCGTTTAATAATTCTTGAACGTTTTCTACTTTACTAATCCCTTCTGGTGTTCCGTCTTTTTGTAAATCTTTTACTAACTGCGTTTTCTTTACCACTAAATCTGCCACTTCAAAAGCATTTTTAGTTTGCGATTCAATTTGAAAACGCTGAATCATATTTGCAAAATTTTCAAGCTTAGTTTTTGTTCCTGCATTTATTTTTAAATCTACAGAAGACATATTTAAAATAACCTCGAAAATTGATTTTTTATAATGATTTGCAGCGATTGCAAGCTTATCTACAGTTGTTTGACCAATTCCTCTAGCAGGATAATTGATCACACGTTTTAACGCTTCTTCATCGTTAGGATTAATTAACAAACGTAAATATGATAGTAAATCTTTAATCTCTTTTCTCTGATAGAATGAAATTCCACCGTAAATTTTATATTTAATATCTTTTTTACGTAACGCGTCTTCCATAGCTCTCGACTGTGCGTTTGTTCTATATAAAATGGCAAACTCGTTATTTGTTAACTGGTTATTCATTTTATTATCGAAAATCGATTGCGCTACAAACCTTCCTTCTTCTCCATCAGAAATGGTACGCATTACTTTTATATATCCACCAGACTCGTTGGCTGTCCAAACTTCTTTATCTAAACGTGTTTTATTTTTAGCGATTACAGAATTTGCAGCATTAACAATATTACTTGTTGAACGATAATTCTGTTCTAACTTGAATGTTTTTACATCTGGATAATCTTTCTGGAAATTTAAGATATTCTGAATATTTGCACCACGGAAAGCATAAATACTCTGAGAATCGTCTCCTACCACACAAATATTCTGAAAACGATCAGCTAAAGCACGAACAATTAAATACTGAGAATGGTTGGTATCTTGGTACTCATCTACCAGTATATATCTAAAACGATCTTGATATCTAGCTAAAACATCTGGGAAACGCGCTAATAATTCGTTCGTTCTTAATAATAAATCATCGAAATCCATTGCTCCAGATTTAAAGCAACGATCTACATATTCTTTATAAATATCTCCAACTTTTGGTCTGCTTGCCATTAAATCTGCTTCTTGCAAATCAGAATTATTAAAGTAGGCTCTAACAGTTATTAAACTATTTTTAAATGAAGATATTCTACTTAAGATCTGTTTTGGTTTGTAACGATCTTTATCAAGATTCATTTCCTTAATAATCGTCGTAATTAAGCGAACAGCATCTTGTGCATCATAAATTGTAAAGTTTGATGGATATCCTAACTTATCTGCTTCTGCTCTTAAAATTCTTGCAAAAACAGAGTGAAATGTTCCCATCCATAAACTCTTGGCTTGACTGTTACCTACAACCTTACCAATCCTCTCTTTCATTTCACGAGCTGCCTTGTTTGTAAAGGTTAATGATAAAATATTAAAAGGATCTACTCCTTGCTGCATTAAATAAGCAATCCTGTAGGTTAACACTCTTGTTTTTCCTGAACCTGCTCCAGCAATAATAATCATTGGTCCATCTTTCTGCAAAACTGCAGCCCTTTGAGGTTCGTTAAGTTGTTCTAAATAATTATTCAATGAAATTGTATAATAGGTTGTAAGTAATTAAGTGCTAAATTAAACCATTATTTCTTCTTTTTCTAGTAGAGTTTCTCAAATTTATTCACAATTATTTAGAGTTTATAAAAAATATATAATTGTATATTTACGCTAGCGGATTTATCTATTCGGAGACTTTTCAAACTCAAATTTCAATATGAAAAAAACAATATTAAGTTTTATTTTCTTTAGTATATCGTTTACAATTTTCTCTCAAGATTTTACTGAAGACTTTAAAGCAATTGAAGATAAGGTAATTCAATGGAGAAGACATTTTCATGAAAACCCTGAACTTTCTAACAGAGAATTTAACACTGCAAAAACTATCGCCAAACATTTAAAAAGTCTTGGTATAGAAACAAAAGAAAATGTAGCTAAAACCGGAGTTATAGGAATTTTAAAAGGAAATCAACCTGGAAAAGTAGTTGCTCTACGTGCAGATATAGACGCTTTACCAGTAGTTGAACGTAATGATTTACCGTTCAAATCTACAGTTAAATCTAACTATTTAGGAAAAGATGTTGGTGTAATGCATGCTTGTGGTCATGATACACATACTGCTATTCTTATGGGTGTTGCTGAAATTCTTTCAAAACATAGAGATCAAATTAAAGGAACAGTAAAATTTATTTTCCAACCTGCTGAAGAAGGAGCCCCTGAAGGAGAAGAAGGTGGTGCTGAACTTATGGTTAAAGAAGGTGTTCTTAAAAATCCTGATGTTGATGCTATTTTTGGATTACACATTTCTTCTGGACTTGATGTAGGTAACATTAGTTATAAACCTGGAGGAATCATGGCTGCATCACAAAGTTTTAAAATTAAAGTTAAAGGAAAGCAATCACACGGATCGAGGCCTTGGACTAGTATTGATCCTATAATGATTTCAGCAAAAATAATAGATGGATTGCAAACGATAATAAGTAGAGAAGCAGATTTAACTAATGAAGGAGCCGTAATAACTGTTGGAAAAATAGATTCTGGTGTGAGAAGTAATATTATTCCTGAGTCTGCTGAAATGATCGGTACTATTCGTACGTTAGATTATGGAATGCAAAAACAAATTAACAATCGTATGAAAGAAATGGTTCCAGCTATTGCTAAAGCTTATCGAGCTGAAGCATCAATAGAAATTGAAAAAGGATATCCTATAACATTCAACAATATTGAACTTACTAAACAAGCTTTACCTACTTTACAGAATGTGGCAGGAAAAAATAATGTGAAACTTATTAAAGCAATTACCGGAGCCGAAGACTTTTCTTTTTTTCAAAAAGAAATACCAGGCTTTTATTTTTTCTTAGGAGGAAAAACAATAGGTAATGATAATCCTTATCCACATCATACTCCTGATTTTATAATTGATGAGAGTGGAATGCTTTTAGGAGTAAAAACAATGACTCAATTAGCTTTAGATTTTTTAAATAATTAACTGAATACATGGAAGACAAATTAATTGAAGGACTAGCATATGCATTACCAGCATTAGTAGCAGGTGGTGTTGCTTATTTTATGTTTAGTGCTTTTTTACAAAGAGATGAAAATGAAAAAAAGTTAGAAGCTTTAATTTCTAAAAAGCGTGAAAGCTTACCAATGAAACTTCAAGCTTACGAACGATTATTACTTTTCTGTGAACGTTTAAGTCCGCCTAAATTATTAACAAGAGTAAACCCTATTGGCGATGACGTTAATAGTTATGTTCATTTGCTTTTAGGAAATATAGAACAAGAATATGAACATAACATGGTACAACAAATTTATGTTCATGATGATGCTTGGAAAGCAGTTGTAGGCTCTAAATTAGCAATAACAAATAAGATTCGTAACACAGCAGAAAATTGTGAAACTGCAAAAGAATTAAGAGAAAATCTACTTATCGATTATTCTCAAATCGAAAGTCCAACAGAAACTGCAATAGCTATTATAAAACAACAAGTAAAGAAGTTGATTTAAATAAAAAGGTTACCTAAAATTAGGTAACCTTTTCCTTTTTAGAAAAAAAGGACTTCTATCTACAGAAGTATTTCTTAGTTAAAATATATTTTTGAAGCTCCTAATGGTGCATCGAAAGTATTCGTTTTCTCGTTAGATGATAAATCGAAAATATTTACTTTACTTATATCAGAGAAGCTAGCATCTAACGCATATAATTTTCCATTTTTTACTGCCATACCGTAAAAGAAACCATCTACTGCAGTTAATAAAGTAGTAGTTGCAGCATTAGTAGCTCCAATAGAAACGTTATAAACATCATTACCTACTGAATAATAAATACTATTATTGTTTAATGTCATAAGAGATGGGTGAACACCATCTGCAAACACTAACTCAGAAGTAACTTGTAAAGAGTTGGTATTTATAGTTGCAATAGCAGCTTTTGTCTCATTTCCTGTCCAAGGCTCATTACCTCCAGAAAGTACAATTAAATCTCCATTAGAACTAAATTCCATTTCATCTGGTTTAGATTTCACCTCAATTGTAGACACGTTTTTAGTATTAATATCTATTACAGAAATAATATTGTTAGTTGTAAAACCTCCTTTATGACTCACAAATAATTTTCCGTCTTTCTCAACAATTCTTTCTGGTCCATTTCCTACAGCAATCTTTTCAATAAACTCAAAAGTAGTTACATCAACAACTGCAATAAAATCATCTGTTTCGTCACTCGTATCGCCCCAGTTTGTTACATAACCTCTATTACCTATTACAGCAATATATCTAGGCTTTGATAACTCCTCTGTTATTTTTCCTAATTCTTGAAAAGTATATCTATTTACTACCGAAATTGTATTTTGATTATCAACAACTATATATGCATTATCTCCTTCTAATGTCATTGACTGTAAAAAAACACTAAGATCAGTACCATTTACTTTATTGTATATTTTACTTTCTACCGTAGTATAATCGTTAGAAATAAAAGAAATAGTTCCTCCAGCTGCTGCACTAGCTCCTTCTCCTGAAATTAATATTCCATTTTCATAATCACCTCTTGGTTCTTGCTGCTCAGTATCATCACTACATGATACTAATACTAAAATACTAGCAAAGAATAGTGTTTTGAATATAAAATTGATTTTTTTCATTTTTAAAATTTATAGTTTACGTTGAAATTATAGTTAATACCTGGCATTGGTCTAGCTCGAATAATAGTGTAATCTTCATTCAAAATATTATTGACTTTAAAACCAATACTTAAGTTTTGTTTTTCTCTTTTTAAAATGTTGTAGCTCCCTCCGATATTTGATATAAAAAACTCATCAACAACAAAGTCTTCTCTATTACTCTGAGTAGTGTATGTTTTACCGTTAAATAAGAACTGATAGAATATCGAAAAACGATTATAATTCATTCTAACATTAGTATTTGCAACATGTTTAGGAACAAATGGAATCGCTGTTTTCGTAGCTTCGTTAATTGCATCTACATAGGTATAGTTTACAGAAAGATCTGTTTGAATATTATCAAAAAACAAACGCTTGTAATTTGCAGCAAATTCAATTCCTTGATTTGTTGTTTCATCTAGATTAATTGGCGTCCAAATTCCTGGTCGATTCGGATCACCATTTGGCGTCCAAATAATTTTATCTTTTGAATTAATATTGAAATATGCTACATCAACAAATAATTGATTCGATTTAAAGCCAATTCCAAATTCACCTTGTAATGAGTTTTCAGGAATTAAATTTAAATTACCTTGACCTGGCCAAAATAAATCGTTGTATGTAGGAACTCTGTAGTTTCTTGATGTATTCGCTCTAAAAAAGAAACCTTTGTAAGGAGTTAACTTAAAACCAAAAGCATAACTCAAAGGCACATCAAAATCTGAATTATAATCTTTTCTTACCTTAATATCATAAGAAAAAGAACTCTTTACTTTATGATTAAGGATTAATGATTGCGAAAATTCTTGTCTATTTCTTTCTGTAATTTGATCAGTTCTTCCGTTTACACTTTCAAATCTTGTATTCGATGTTACCGTAGCATTAAGCTTTTGAAAAGTATAATCGGCAGTAATATCTGTATATAAACGGTTAGAACTTCCGAAGTTAAAAACATCAGAATCTTTATCATCAAAATATTTATACTTCTGAAACAGATAACCAACTCGAGTATTTAATCTGAAATTATTACGTTTAAACTCAAGAGACAGTAAATTCCTCTGATTTATATCTTGATACTTATCATCTGCTGAAGTTGGATTAGGTAATTCACCCGAAAGTAATCTATCACCAAAATAATATGTTGTGAAAAACTGTAATACTAATTCATCAGAAAATCGATATGCATTAGAAAAATTGATCGCATAGTTCTCATAATCACCATTTGAATTTCTGAAATCTGAGTTCAAAAACGGATAATCATTATCTGACCTGTTATAAGAAATTCCGAAGTTAGCTGTATATTTTTCTGAACCATATTTCAATTTATACAAACTATTTATAGTACTAAAACTTCCTACAGCACTTACAATTTGATTTGTAAACTCTTTATTTTCTCTGAATTTTAATACATCGTTTAAATGAACGGTTCCTCCAATTGCTCCAGAACCATATTCTATACTTCCACCACCACTTCTTACATTTAATTCATCATACAATCCTACCGTTAAAGAATTGAATCCCGTTTGTCCGTTGTTAATAGAATTAATATTAATCCCATTCCACATCACAGCTGTATTTGAAGCACTGGTTCCTCTAAAACTTGCAGAACTTGTTCCTCCTACTCCATGCTCGCGTAAATAAATTGCAGTATTAAAACGTAATAAAGAAGTAAACGATTCTAAATTATTTGTAATAATAGAATCATTCAAATTGACAACCTTTAACGATTTAGAATTCATTAAAAGTCTCTTATTCGCCTGAACTACAACTTCGTTCAAACGATTCTGTATCGTATCTTTTTGTGCATTAACTTTTAAAAAGATGCTACAAAAACAAATAACCAAAAATAAAACTTGCTTCATTATATACCCCTGTAAAAACCTTTATCCCGAAGGTTTGTTATCAAATAAAAATTTGGCAGGTCTCCTGGCTTGCGTCTTGTAACTTACCTTCCCGCTTTCGCAGTGGTTAAAAAGTAATTAGTTACAAGCTTTATAGCTTACAGTTGCGGGAACAGCTTCGGTTTTACACCGAATTCCCTTTTAATTTTCTCCAATTGAAAGTTGAAGAAAAACCAAAATTTTCGGCAAATGTATTGTTTAATTATAAATTAGTCACTAATAAATCGTGATAATTTGCGAATTTAACGTTTAAATCTTCTGAAACTGAGTAGTATTCTGGGTGAATCATAGCGGCTAAACATTCAATTCCGTCTACTAAAGTTCCTGCAGAAGATTGTGTAAACATGGCAAAATTTGCGATGTAAACATTCTTATTTTTCACAGCTCGTAATTCGTTCCAACCAGCTTTATTTGTTAAAAACTCCATGTCTTCTAGAGTTCTTTCTATTCCATAACCACAAGGCGCAATAATTAGAACTTCTGGATCATATTTTACTATTTTATCCCAAGAAATTACTATACTATCTCCTGAAGGATGTGACAATAAATCGATTCCACCAGCATAACCGATTTGATGAGGAATCCAATGTCCGCAGTTAAATAAAGGTTCAATCCATTCTAATAACATAATACTTTTAGATTGGATTTTATTTTCACGTTGAACATCAACTACAGCCGCAATACGATCTCGTAATTTTTGAATATAATTAATTCCTACTTCTTCTTTTCCCATAGCTTTAGCTACAGTTAAAGCACTATCAAAAACATCTTCTAAAGAATTTGGTGTAATTGAAATTAACTCAGGAATCTTTGGTAATTTATAAGCTGATTTTGCTACAGATTCAGTATCGATTTGACAAACATCACATACATCTTGGGTAAAAATTAAATCAGGAGCAATACTTTCTAAAACTGGTTCATCTACATAATATAAAGTTCCTCCTTCAGCTTTGGTTTTCGAAAAAATCGTATTGATTTCTTCACTAGTAAGCGTTTGTCCTTCTAACTTATATTTTACCACAACTTTTTTCTCTTCTAAAGCCACCGCAGGACATTCGAATGTTATTCCTTCTAAGTATTCTTGCAACCCCATATCATAGATCATTTGGGTTACTGCAGGCATAAACGACGATACTTTCATACTATTCATTTTAACAGCACAAAAATACGGAGTAATAAATTATATTTTCTTTTTCTAAAAAATCTTTATAATCTTTGTTTTCAAATTTTCTTTGATTATGATGCATTATATCTCAGGAGGAGAACGATCTGGTAAAAGTAGTTACGCACAACAACTTGCTGAATCTTTGTCTGATAATCCTTATTATTTAGCAACTTCTAGAATATGGGATGATAATTTTAGAAATCGTGTACAACGTCATATTTCTGAAAGAGACGAACGTTGGACTACCATTGAAGAAGAAAAAAATATAAGTACTGTAATTCCTGCTAAAAGTACTGTGGTAATAGATTGTGTGACTTTATGGTTAACAAACTTTTTTATGGATACCGATAGTAATGTTGAACTTTGTTTACAACTTGCTAAAGAAGAAATTCTAAAACTTTTAGAAATTGATGCTACTATTATTATTATTTCAAATGAAATAGGAATGGGATTACACGCGCAAACTAAATCTGGAAGACAGTTTACTGAATTACAAGGTTGGGTAAATCAGTTTATTGCAAAAAAATCTGATACCGCAACTTTTATGGTCTCTGGCTTACCTTTAACTTTAAAATAAAACTAGATGATTACACCAATCTCTACTACGTTAATTAACGATATACAGAAGAAAATAGATTTTAAGACTAAACCTATTGGTTCGTTAGGTGTTTTAGAAAAAATCGCATTACAAATTAGTCAGATTCAAAATACATTAACTCCAGAACTAAACAATCCTGCAGTTGTAGTTTTTGCTGGTGATCATGGAATTGTAAAAAACAAACCTGTAAGTCCGTATCCACAAGAAGTTACGCAACAAATGGTTTTAAACTTCACCCAAGGTGGAGCAGCAATTAATGTATTTTGTAAACAAAATAATATTGACTTATACATTGTTGATGCTGGTGTAAATGGAACTTTTGAGTACAGCGAAAAACTTTTAAATCATAAAATTGCTAATGGAACTTCAGATTATTCTGAAGGAAAAGCAATGTCTGAAAATCAATGTAAAGCTGCTTTAAAGGCTGGTAAAAAAGTAATTCAAAAACTACATAACCAAGGAACAAATATTGTTGGTTTTGGTGAAATGGGAATTGGAAATACTTCGGCGGCATCTTTATTAATGAGTTATTTTACTAACACACCAATTGAAAAGTGCGTTGGAAAAGGAACTGGTTTAGATGATAATGGTGTAAATACTAAAGGTGAAATTTTAAGAGCTGTATTTGATTTACATAAAAACAATATTCACAACCCGATTGATGTTTTAACTAGTTTTGGTGGATTTGAAATTGTTATGTTATGTGGTGCAATGTTGGAAGCAGTTCGATTACAAATGACAATTTTAATTGACGGATTTATTGTTACTTCTGCCCTACTTGCTGCTCAAGCTATAGATAAAAATGTTTTAGATTATTGTATTTTTTCTCATACGTCAGGAGAACAAGGCCATGAAAAAATGTTGTCTTACTTAAACGTAAAACCAATTCTTAATTTAGGAATGCGATTAGGTGAAGGTTCTGGTGTTGCAGTTGCCTATCCTATAATTAAATCGGCAGTAAACTTTTTAAATGAAAT
Organism: uncultured Tenacibaculum sp.; assembly: GCF_947495995.1. Classification (GTDB taxonomy): domain Bacteria; phylum Bacteroidota; class Bacteroidia; order Flavobacteriales; family Flavobacteriaceae; genus Polaribacter. The sequence goes on along the minus strand of NZ_CANMAX010000002.1, from coordinate 44,776 downwards.
GGCAACGTTCGAAAGTGCTAATGTTTCTGAAGCAGAGTAAAAAGAATAGTATAAGAGACTATGAAAAAAGTAATTAACCTTTTACCAAATAGACAAGAATATTGTTTATTAATTAAATCTGCTTTCGATACTAGCTTTTGTGATAAAATCATAAATACTACTAAATCTAACTTTAAAAAAGCTATAACTCACTACCCTACTTCTTATAGAAATAATGAAAGACAAGTTATTGATGATGAAACATATTCTACATCATTATTTAATGAAATAAAAAATTACATTCCAAATAACATCAAATATTCAGGAATTAGTAAAAAAGAATCTGGTGAATGGATTTTAAAGGCTTTAAATTCAAGAATAAGAGTATGTAGGTATTTACCAAATCAATACTTCAATAAACATCTAGACGGCGTTCATTACATTTCTGATGACATGCAATCTAAGTTAACATTCATGATCTATTTAAATGGTAAAGAAGATTTCTCTGGAGGTAAAACTCTATTTTTTGATACTAAAAATTCAATTCATCCATTTAAAAAATATACTCCTGAAAAAGGCGATCTAATAATTTTCGACCACAATCTTTGGCATTCTGGTGAAATAGTTCTTGATGGTATTAAATATGTTTTAAGAAGTGATATTATATACCAAAAGATAAACTCCTCGATTACAAGAAAAGAAATTCCTTTTTCTGAAGGACATTTAGGCTATATATGGAACATCACGAAGTTCAATGATAATTTAATCACTTCTGGAAGAGATAAAAAAATAAAAGTTTGGTCTAATAAAGGTGAAAAGAGAACAGAAATTGCTGAACACAAAAACTCTATTCTTAAAGTAATAGTCTTAAATAAAAATACAATTGTAAGTGCATCTAGAGATGCAACTATAAATATTTTGAAACTTCATCAAAATGATTCTTTTGAATTATTTAATAAAATAAAACATCATAAGTCTACAATACTTTCACTGTGCAAAATTGATGATAGTTCTTTCTTTTCTGCAGATGCAGAAGGAATCGTTAATCAAATCGACGTAAATGGAAAATTAATAAAATCATTAAAAGCTCATAAAGAATGGATTTGGGATATTAAGATTATAGATGAATCTTTTTTTATTACTATTAGTGAAACTGGCTCTTTAAAAGTTTGGTCTTGTGATAGTTTCAAATTAATTTCTGAATGGAAATATCTTGAGCCTTTAAACTCATTAACCATTAAAGAAAATATTATTTACGTTGGAACTTTTAATGGCTACCTTATTAAACTTCAATTCGATTACAAAAAGCTAATTATCTCTGAATTATATAAAGAAAAGATCCATTCTGGAATAATTAGAAGAATTAAAATACATAAGAGTTATTTACTTACTGCTAGTGAAGATAATTTTTTAAAGATTCATAACTTAGCAACATTGAAAACAGTTCAATCTTATGACCATAAAAACTTTGTTCAAGATTTAGAAGTTTTAGATGATAAAATTATTTCTGTTTCATATGAAGGAGAAATACATCAATTTCAGCTTCCTATCCAAGATACTATTTCATGAAAAAACAAATCCATTATTTTTTAACTGCTGTATTATTCTTTACAAGAATTCCTTGTCCGAAATGGGTAGATCATTCTTCTGAAGCTTTAAATAAAAGTAGTCGCTATTTTTCATTGGTTGGAATTGTAGTTGGTAGTATTGCTGCTGCTGTGTATTACGCAAGTTCTTTTATTTTCTCCACTGAAATTTCTCTGGTTTTAAGTATGGTAAGTTCTATTTGGATTACAGGTGCTTTTCATGAAGATGGTTTTGCTGATAGTTGTGATGGATTTGGTGGTGGATGGACTAAAGAAAAGATTCTTACCATAATGAAAGATTCTCGCTTAGGAACTTTCGGAGTTATTGGTTTACTCAGTATTTTAAGTTTAAAATTCTTGAGTTTAAAAGAACTTTCGAGTCAAATTAATATTCCATTAGTTTTAATTTCTGGTCATGCAATCAGTCGTTTTATAGCAACTATTTTACTCTATACTCACGAATATGTAAGAGATTTTGATAGCTCTAAAGTAAAACCAACTACAAAACAAATGAGTACAATATCACTAGTCATCTCTGCTATTTTTGGTGTACTACCATTATTCTTTTTTCAAAAACCAATTGTATTTATTAGCATTTTCCCTTTGTTAGTTGCTTATTTATATATGGGGAATTTCTTTAAAAAATGGATTGGTGGTCAAACTGGTGATTGCGCGGGTGCTTTACAGCAAGTTACTGAAGTTGTTTTTTACATTTCTTTAATTGCCATATGGAAATTATTATAGTACGACATACAACTCCAAACATAGAAAAAGGAATTTGTTACGGACAAGTAGACATTGATGTTACTGCTACTTTTTCCGAAGAATTACAACCCATATTGAAAGAATTAAAATCAATTGATTTTGACCATATATATGCTAGTCCGTTACAGCGTTGTAAAAAACTAGCTGAAAAAATTAGCACAAATATTACTTTCGATAATAGATTGAAAGAATTAGATTTTGGTGATTGGGAATTAAAAAAATGGGATGATATTCCAGCTGAAGAGATTAATCCTTGGATGGAAAATTTTGTTGAAGTTCCTGTAACTAATGGAGAATCGTACATCGACTTAAATAATCGTGTCGTGAATTTCTTACAAGAAATAGAAAAATTAAACACTAAAAATATTGTTATTGTAACTCATGCTGGAGTTATGCGTTGTATTTGGGCACACTACAATAATATTCCGTTAGATAAAACTTTTGAATTGAAATTGACTTATGGTCAAATCTTAAAAATATCAACCGATAAACTCAATGATTAAAAAAGCTGTCTTCATATCGTTATTTTTTATCTCAATCGGAAGTATTCTATCTCAAGTCTCTAGTCAAGTATCTGAGTTATCAAAAAAGTTAGAAACTATTCATTATGCAGAAAGTAGTCATGTTGGTGTTTCTGGAAGACCAAGTATAATCTATTCTGATTATAGAAAAATTGATTCAATAGCAACAAATGAAGAGCTATTTCATTTTGCAAAAAATGGAAGTAATTCTCTCAGATTTTACTCTTTAAGGTCACTAGTTAATCGAAAAGACATTGATAAAGTTATTTGGTTATATGAGTTCTATTCATCGTATCCTATGAAAGTTTCTTATCAAAGTGGTTGTGAAGTTCAAGCTGTTAGTTTAAAAGAGGTAATCAAAAGACAATTTCAATTAATTGAGAAAATAATTGAAGAGAATCGAGTGGATGTTATTGATAAACAAATTGTATACTACAAGAAAGAATTATTGAATAAGAAAATAACAAAGAACAAAAAGATAACTTTAACCTATGAAGGATTCATTAAAGATTTATACAAAGAAAAAGAGAGTTTAAAAGTATTATCTAAATGGAATCTAAAAGAGTTATCTCTAATTTTAAATAAACTAGAAAGTATTGATAAACTAGAAAGGTAAAATCATTAACATTAAGTGCAACAACGTTTATAATTAATTGTGACTGAATTTTATCTAAAAAAACACTTTCAATTACTTTTTAAAAATATCAACCGATAATGACAACTAAATTATCTTACATCTATACAATCTTAAGTCTTTTTCTTTTTATTCGATGTAAACAAGAAAAAGCCAAAGAAAACATTCAAAGTCAGAACACTTCGACAATTAAATATGCTAAAGGATTTGATATTATCGAAGAAAATGGAAATAAATATCTACTTATAAAAAAAGTTTTTCAGAACGAAATAAGCTCTTTTAAATACTTGCTTTCAGAAAAAAATGACTTTAAAAATAACGAGATCAAAGTTCCAGTAAATCGATTAGTTGTTACAAGTACTACTCATATTCCAATGATTGAACTGTTAGGTGCAGAAGATCGAATTATTGGTTTCCCAAATACTAAATATATTTCTTCAGAAAAGACAAGAAAACGTATCGAAGACGGATTGATTACTGAACTTGGCTCTGAACAAAGTATGAATACAGAAATCTTAATTGATTTGGTTCCAGATTTAGTTGTTGGTTTTTCATTGCATCCGAATAATAAATTATATAATAATATTACTAAGTTAGGTTTTCCTGTTGTTTTTAATGGTGAATGGTTAGAAGAAACTCCATTAGGAAGAGCTGAATGGATTAAATTTTTCGGTGTTTTATTAGGTAAAGAAAAAGAAGCTAAAAAGGTTTTCGAAACTATTGAAAAAGATTATTTAACAGTTAAAAAAATAGCTCAAAGTGTTGATAAATCACCAAAAATAATGTCTGGTAGTTTTTTTAAAGACATATGGTATGCTCCTGCTGGGGAAAGTTTTATTGGAAAATTTTTAGCTGATGCCAACTTAGATTATTTGTGGAAAGATTCTAAAGGAACTGGTAGTATACAGCTGAACTTTGAAAATGTTTTAGAAAAAGCTCAAGAAGCAGAATATTGGATTGGATGTGGTATACATGAAACCAAATCACAATTGTTAAGTACGAACAAGAATTTCGATCAGTTTACACCTTTAAAAACTAATAAAACATATACTATTGGTGCTGTAAAAGGAAAATCTGGAGGAATAAAGTACTTTGAATTTGCACCTATTCGTCCAGATTTAATTTTAAAAGACTTAATAAAAATTACTAATCCAGAATTATTACCAGATTATCAACTGTCTTTTTATAGATTAGTTGAATAAAAGCTTACTCAACTGTGGTTAATTTATTTAAGGCATTTGAAATTTTATTCAACAATTCATCTTTGCCTTCAATATTATGTCTTTCTTTTAAATATTCAGGATTATTGTATGTGATAAATACTTTTCCTGCCTCTTCGAAAATCATGATTTTTTGAGGAAGATCAATAGCTAAAGTTGGCGCTACTTCCATTAATGGAGTACCTAAATTTGGATTTCCAAATATTAGTAATTTAGTTGGTCGCAACGATAATCCTTTTTTACTCGCATTTTCACTATGATCTAATTCAAAAATGAGTTTTAAATTCGGATTACTTTCTATATTATTCTTTACTTTCTCGTACGTAGCTTGAAAACTTAACGGACTCTCTTTTTTTATAAAACTATCTGACATCTTTTTGTTTTTTTCTTTCTGTTGACAAGAAACAAAACCCAATACAGCACATAAAACAATTATATATTTCTTCATGTTTTCTTTCTTTTAATGACGCGCGTTTTCTTTTAAAAGCGTTGGAAATCTTTTCTTGAATCTGTTTAATCTAGGAATAGATACATTTTTCACGTATGGATTATTAGGATTCAAACGCTCATAGTTTTGGTGATAATCTTCAGCTTCATGGAATTTTTTAATCGGTAATACTTCTGTAGCAACTTTACCTTTGTATACCTTATAGTTTAATGATTTAATATATTTTTCGATAATATCCTTTTCTTCATCATTATTATAGAAAGCAATTGATCTGTATTGAGTTCCATAATCTGGATGCTGACCATTAACTGTTGTAGGATCGTGAGAACCGAAAAACGCAATAACTAAAGTTGCAAAATCAACTTTTTTAGGATTATAATACACCGCTACAGTTTCTGCATGTCCTGTTCTACCAGTTCCAATACTTTTATAAGTAGGATTTTTAGTATGACCTCCTGCATAACCAGAAACAGCTTCATTTACTCCTTCCATACTTTCAAAAATTGCTTCTACACACCAAAAACATCCACTAGCAAAATAAGCTACTTTTTGATCTTTTTGTGCTTTTACTGATGTTCCTATTATTAAAAACGCTATTACTATTAAATTTTTCATTATTAGATTATTTTCTTTTATGTCGTTTAAAAATACGCTTTCATACAAAAAGCTACCCGAAGATACGGATAGCTTTTCAAATTATAAACTAACAAAATTCAATAGAGACTCCTACTGAATGCTTTTATCACCTACATTAGGATTGTACACATAGTTAAATGAGTAGTATCTAGCATTATCTGCTTCTGTAGGATCATTATCTTTATAGTAATTTAAAATTTCAATTTTTGCATAATTACCATCTATAGTTCTTACAATAATTACTTTTCCTGCTAAAGGACTAATTAAGTGTGTTGGTGGTCCTGCGTAATTATACCATCCATTATCACTTCCTGTAGGTAATGCATAACTTCCTGCAGCATCTTGTGCAAAAGTAACTTCACTTGGTACAGTAGTTATGTTACCAAAAATTCCATTTTGTATAATTAAACCTGCATTTCCTGTTCTTTCTGGTTCATCAGACAGACTTCCTATTTTAGCACCTCCGTTTACTAAAATTGTAGTTCCTCTAAACGCAATATCCCAACTATCATCAGTTACTTCTCCTCCAGCTTTAAAACTAAACTTTGTAAAACTTCCTGTTGTTACTGGAGGATTTTGTGTGAAATCTGTGTCTTGTAATGCTGCTAAGTTTGTAATTGTTTTAGATTCTACTGGTGCAGTTGGTATCGTATTATCTTCATCGTTACAAGATGTGGCCACAAAACCTATGACTAATAATGCTAAAATTAATTTTATTTGCTTCATGATTATTATTATTGATTGTATTAAAATTTATATACGTTCCTATAAGTTAAATTGTATTCTTGTGTAAAAAGTTCGGCCTAAACGTAATGCTGAATCTTGACCAGGAAAATCATCTAGGTTTTCTGTTCCTCTGCTATCAAATACATTATCTACTCCTAATTGTACACTCATCAGATTAAAGAATGTCTTTTGTAATGCGGTATTAACTTGAGTATTTCCTGCTATAAAAGCATCATAATTGTCGATAATCCCACCACTATTATTTGTATCAAACAATGCATATTTACTTCTATATAAAACCCTCACATTTGCTGAGAAATCGTGTTCGAAGTTTTCGTAAAATAGTTTTGCGTTTACAATATGTTTAGATCTGTTCGGTAAACCGAAATATTGACTTGTAGTTAATATTTCTGATGGAGAACTTGGAGTTCTTCTAAAGAATACTGTACCTGATTTTATTGCATCTAATTCTTGTTTATCTCCGGTATCCAGAAATTGATAACCTGTTGAAAATCTTAAATTATTATTGATCTTGTAATTCACATCAACTTCTACTCCTTGCGTAAATACTTCTGCTCTATTTTCATATGAGAACACTGAGACTCCAGGAAGATCTGGAAAGTTTCCTCTAGTTACAGCAAACGTATTGATTAAGTCTTTGAAGTCGTTTCTGAAGAAATTAATGTTTAATCTTACACCACGCAGCGGTTTTAATTGAAAACCAAAATTATAACCAATAGAACTTTCTGGTTTAAGTTCTTTATCTAGATTTTGAACTTCTGGTCTGTCTCCATAAAGATCTTCTAACACATGTGTTCCTAACACAATGTAACCACTAGCTGTATTTCTGAAGTTGAAAAATAAATGTCTGAAATCTGGAACTTTATAACCAAAACCGACAGAAACTTTAGTAGTTAACCAATTATTTATTTTATAATTTGCTGATAGTTTTGGGCTAAACGCAGATTTGAATTTATTGAATGTATCGTATCTAAATCCTAAGATTACATTTAGATCTTTTCCAATATTTGTATCATATTGTCCAAAAAGATACTTGGCATTGTATTGCTCGTTTCCTTCAAAGAAAGTACGTTCTAGTCCATCAAAATTCCCTCCTGCTCCAGCAATAATATTTCCGAAAGAAAAATCAAACTCTGCTTTAATTTCAGGTCTGTATAATGTTCTATCAAAAACAGAAGTGGTTCCATTAAAAACACTTTCCGTCTTAAAACGCGTACCAAACAATAGATAATCTATTTTTATTGCATCTGTTAATTGATGTGATACATTTATTGATGAATAAAAATCTGTTTTTTCACTATCGCCTGCAGCTTCAAAAACTTCTTCATTTAAATATCTAGCATCCGTATTTATTTGTAATTGATCTGAAAGTTCATAAAACAAACGTAAATTCCCAGTAAAATTCTGATATGGTATACCTGTATTTCCAGGAGTTTCTGGTGATAAATCGTAAGCTCCGCCTGAATTTAAATTAACACTCGCATCTAGTCCTAACTTATTTTTTTGATGCGTAAGATTAGCATTTAAGTCTAATTCTTCACGAGCTAAAAATCGAGTCATAAAACTAACATTACCAGATGTTTTATCTTTGTCAGGCGTTTTAGTTATGATATTGATAACACCACCTAAAGCTTCTGATCCGTATAAAGAAGAAGACGGACCTTTAACAATTTCAATTTGTTTGATATTGTTTACCGAAAGTCTATTCAAATCAATATTTCCCGAGGTTCTTCCAACTAAAGGCAAACCATTTATTAAAATTAGAACATAATCGGCAGCAACACCTTGCATTTGTACTCCTTCTGAATTTCCTACATCAGAAACAATAATAATTCCTGTTTGTTCAGCGATAATATCTCTTAAACGAGTAGAACCCGTTGCTAAAATTTGTTTTTTAGAAATTAAAGTTACCGGCATTGGTAAAGAAGATAACTGTCTCTTCGTTCTTGTTGCAGTTACCACAACTTCATCTAATCTATCATCTATCGTATCTTTTACTACTTTCTTTTCTTGTGAAAAACTATTCAAAGTAATCAAGCAAATTAAAAATCCGAAACACTTATTTAGAAACATTCTTAATAATTTTGATGCAAATATATATTTTATTTTTAATTGATCTAAATAAATTATAAATTTGTCTCGAATTATTTAATCAGACATAAAATGAAAAAAGTAGTAACTGTTTTAATGATTAGTTTCATTTTGATAGCTAATGCACAACAAGACAAAAAAGCGCAAGATTTAAAAGCTATTAAATCTATGAGCGGATGCTTTGAAGTAGGATTCAATTTTGCTGAAACCTTCAATTATTCTAAAGACAGTTTATATAAACCATCTAAAAAGAAACATGACAAAGCTTTAGAATGGGTAGAAGTAATTACTGACAAAAAGAGTAAAATTCAGATGCAACATTTACTTATAGTTGGACCAAAAGAAAGGCCACATATTGTAAAACATTGGCGCCAAGATTGGTTGTACGAAAACCAAGATTTATATCTTTTCCATAAAGATAGTCATTGGAAATACAAAAAGTTAGATAAAGAAAGCGTACAAGGGCAATGGACGCAAAAAGTTTATCAAGTAGATGATAGTCCGAGATACGAAGGAACTGCAACTTGGGTACATGTTGATGGAAAAAGTTTCTGGGAAAATACTGCTGATGCTCCTTTAGCAAGAAGAGAATTGACAAAAAGATCTGACTATAATGTTATGTTAAGAAGAAACAGACATGAGATTACAGAAAACGGTTGGATTCACAATCAGGATAATGATAAAATAGTTAGAGAAGATGGTAAAGAAGATTTCTTATTAGCTCAGGAAAAAGGGTTTAACACTTACAAAAGAGTTCCTGATAATAAATGTATTGCAGCTCAGAACTGGTGGAAAAACAACCATGGCTTATGGAAAAAAGTTCGTAAAAGATGGGATAAAGCTTTCGATAATGATAAAGATATTGCTTTACAAGCTAAAGTGAATAATAAAAAATTATACTCGCATCTTTTTAAATTAAAAGCAGGTGCTTCTAAAAAACAAGTAAATGAGATTATAGATAGTTTTATCAAATAATTTCGTTCGTTGTTGTAATTTGTTATGTTATATTTATAAAAGCCTTACTTTAAAAAGTAAGGCTTTTTCTTTTCAATTTATCTATACAATCCTAAGTATAGTAATGTTAACGCTATTGTATCGTGAAAACCATGCATAATTACTAGTAAACTTAAATTCTCTTTATTTTTATAAAAAATGATCGAATATATTAACGCTAAAGGAAATATTTGTACAACTCCTGTTATTCCTTGGTAAATATGAGAAACACTAAAATATAACGAGACAATTACAATTCCTAAATACCAAGCCTTCTTTGTATTTCCGAATAAAGCAACTAAACCTTTTAAGTAAAAGCCTCTAAACAAGAATTCTTCTCCAAAAGCTGCGAAAATCCAAATTACAATTAAAGTAATTATATAGTTTATAAAGTTTCCTTCTATTCCTGCTAATGACGATAGGTTTGCTTTTCCTAAGTAACTTTCTATAATTGAATCAATAGGAATAAAAATTGCATATAAAATTGATGCATAAATAATTCCTCTCACTATTGTTCTTTTATTGATTTTCTTACCGAAACCAAATAGCGACCAATTGTATTGGCTCGACCATAATAATAAACCTGCTATTGTTAATCCGAAAAAGTAACTAAAGTTTCTATCGAAATATCCTAAAAAAGGAGCTATGATCATTACTAAAACTACGATGTAAGATTTACTTAATTGTGTATATATTTTTGTTTTCATTTGAATTAAATTTTTGAATTGATGATATTTTTATTGCAAGAATTTGTGTTATTTATTAACTGTTCATTTTTTTGCTTGTCCAAAAAAACGAACCAAAAAAACGACACTTCTTCTAGGTGTTTTTAGCTTTATAAAGGGTATTGTTTTCCGTTGTGTAGAATTCTATAAAAGGTTTTATTTTCAATTAATAATCCTTCTGATTTTTTATTTGGTAACATAGATATATAATCACTCGGATGTTTTACATCAATAGCATACACTTTTCCTTCATACATTTTATTGACTTTCCATTGTAATGTATGTCCGACTACAATGTTTTCTGCATTGAATTTTGAAATGCCTTTTGCTACTTCTTCTTGCGATAATTCATTTTTAAAATATCCTCTGTACCAACAAATCCCAGTTTTAGTTGATAATACTTTATCTTCTACAGTTTTGTTAGGTTTAGGAAAATGACGTTGATAGTAATTCGTTCTGTTTATTCGATTGATATCATCTAATGTTAAATTAGTTTCTGCTATTTCGGGATGAATTCCTCCGTGAGCAAATAAAGTTCCGTTGATAGATTCAATTGTGTTTTTACTTGACATCCATCTGCCTAAAACAGAATTTTTACTATATAAATCATACTGTTGTTTTCCTAAAATTGAAGCTACTGCGTAGTATTTTTGTTCTGCTGATTTATACTGACCTTGCATATTCTTCAGCTCATGATTTCCGATAATAAAATGTACTATCCCACCTTTTTTCTTAGCTTCTTGTTCTAGTTTGTAAATAAACCAAAGTACTTGGGTTGTAGAAAACCCTCTATCTACAAAATCACCAACTAATACTAAATGACCTTTACCGAAAGTCCAATTTAAATTCGCATCGATAACTTTGTTTTGAATTAAGAAATCTCGAAATGTTTTGTAACCACTTTCAATATCTGAAATTGCTAAAATTTTATTTCCATCATTATATATAGATTTTGGAGTTTCAAATGCTGTTTGTAAGTCAAAAGAAAATCGTGAGGAATCCAAAGGAAAGAAACAAGTTAACTCTTCTTCAGCTTTAGTATCATATGTTTTTCTATCTACATAGAAACCGTCATTTTTATTTCCTTTTACATATTCAACACTGACTAAACTATCGTTCTTATAAAAAATATACGGACCTTCTTCTTCTAGATTGTAACGTAAACTATTCTGATTATAATTTAAAGTTCCGTTCATTGCGATTATAATTCCGCTTCCTACTAAAATCAATACAGTTAGTGTTACAAAAACATGTTTTACATAGCGAAAGATTCTTTTTTTCATCGGTTAAAGTTTTAAGTTTCCTCAAAAGTATTTTAGCACTTTAACCTTTTAAAACTATTGGGATAAACGACTCTTAAGTTGTATTAAAATCTTCAATTCTTCTTGAAAAGCACCTTTATTACGAGTTATTGTCTGTTTATTATGAGTTAATGAACGTTTGTCTTCTTTATTTGTAGAATCCTAGTCAATCTTTAATTTAGCTGTATGATACAATGGTTCAAACAAAACAAAAGAATATTTATACTTATTAGTTTTATTTCTATCGCTATTCCGTTACTATGGCTTAGTTATAAAATTATTGGTACCGATAAAGATTCTTTTATTATTACCGTAGATTGGCCTTCAAGCGTAGTTTTTATTTTATTAGGATATTATATTCTTCTCATATTAACTATTCTTGGAATCGCTATACATTGGTTGGTTCAGCAAATAAAAACGATCATCGATTTAAAAAATGAAAAGAAAAAAACAGAGTTAATTCATCTGCAAACTCAGGTTAATCCGCATTTCTTTTTTAACATGCTGAATAATTTATACGGACTTATAGATCGTGATTCGGAAAAAGCTAAACAATTGGTTTTAAAACTTTCTGATATGATGCGTTACAGTGTTTACGAAGGTTTAAAAGACTCTGTTTTTATTCAAGAAGAAATCGATTTTATTCAAAACTTTATCAGTTTACATCAAATGCGTTACAAGAAGAATATTGATATTTATTTTAAAACAAACATTAAAAATAATAATGTAAATATTGTCCCGCTTCTGTTTATTATTCTTGTAGAAAATGCTTTTAAACACGGCGTTGAAGTACTACGTAATGAAGCTTTTGTTTCAATTGAATTGACAACTACTAATTCAGAATTTAAGTTTACAATTAAAAATAATTTTGATCCCACGCATGTAACTCAAAAAGGAATCGGATTGGAAAATTTAACACGTCGATTAGAACTTACCTATCCGAATAACCATACATTTACTACTCGTACAGTAAATAATACTTTTGAAGCATTTTTAAGCATTACAATATGACCAATTATTTAATTATTGATGATGAATATATTGCTCACGATATTATAAAAGGATATTGTGATTTGTTACCGAATTATAATTTGGTGAAAAGTTGTTACGATGCTATTGAAGCTTTAGAATGTTTGAAAAACAACTCGGTAGATTTAATCTTTCTAGATTTAAATATGCCTAAATTAAAAGGTTTTGATTTTTTAAAAACCTTAACCAATCCGCCTAAAGTGATTGTTACTACCGCATATAAAGAATATGCGCTAGAAGGTTATGAACTTAATATTGTAGATTATTTATTGAAACCTTTTAGTTTCGAACGTTTTGTAAAAGCAATACAAAAAACAGAAGTTGTTCATACTCCAAAAACAGTTTCAGCAACAGTACCAGAAACTACTGGCGATAAACATGTTATTATAAAATCGAATAAGAAGTATTATCAAATCTTATTAGACGATTTATTATATATTGAAGCGGTTGGGAATTATTGTAAAATCGTAACCGAGCAAGAAGAACTCACCATACGAGAGAAAATCTCAGATTTACTAACGTTATTTCCAAAAGATCATATTCTACAAGTACATAAATCTTTTTTAGTAGCTAAAAGGAAAATCAAGTCTGTAGAAGGGAATCGAATTTTTATTAATCATCATATTATTCCTATCGGAAAAGTCTATAAAATTAATGTAAAAGAGTTTTTGAGTTTGTAAAAAGCTATTACTTCTTTCTTTGTCTTGATACAAAGAAGCAAAAATCAAGATTTAGGATAAGAATTAAAAAATACTACGGTATTACCTGCCAAAGATGAAAAGAACTCGCTTTGCTCAAACAGCTTTTCATCTAACCTCCACCTCTGCTACCTTGATTTTTTGTAATTCTTATCAAAGATCAAATTTAACGGCTATCGCTCCACTATTTTTATTCATAACACGCTATAATTTTCTATTGGTTTATATATGTAATAATAATCAAAATGAGGTTGGTAACTTTATGCTTTATTTTTATGATAAAACATTGTTAGAAACTTTGTTTGTTTCTAGTCTTAGTCTTTGCTACATTTGCTATATAATTCACAAGATCGAATGGAACATTTTATAGTATCGGCACGAAAATACAGACCTCAAAACTTTGAGGATGTTGTGGGTCAACAAGCGATTACAAATACGCTTGAAAATGCTATTAAAAATAACCATTTAGCTCAAGCTTTATTATTTACAGGTCCGCGTGGTGTTGGTAAAACATCGTGTGCGCGTATTTTAGCAAAACGTATCAATCAAGAAAGTTCAGATAGTGCAGATGAAGATTTTGCATTTAACATTTTCGAATTGGATGCGGCTTCTAATAACTCTGTAGATGATATTCGTAACCTAACCGATCAAGTTCGAATTCCGCCTCAAACAGGAAAATATAAAGTTTATATTATTGATGAGGTGCACATGTTGTCTCAAGCAGCTTTTAATGCTTTTTTAAAGACTTTAGAAGAACCGCCTGCACATGCTATTTTTATTTTAGCAACTACTGAGAAACATAAAATTATTCCAACGATTTTATCACGTTGTCAGATTTTTGACTTTAAACGTATTGGTGTTTTAGATGCTAAAAATTATTTGAAAGTAATTTGTGAGCGTGAAAATATTACTGCAGATGATGATGCTTTACATATTATAGCTCAGAAAGCAGATGGAGCGATGCGTGATGCGTTATCAATCTTTGACCGTGTAGTTAGTTTTTCTGGAAATAATTTAACTCGTGAAGCTGTTACTCAAAACTTAAATGTTCTGGATTATGAAGTGTATTTTAACATGACGGATTTATTACTAGAAAATAAAATTCCTGAAGTGTTAATGGCTTATAATGAAGTATTAGCAAAAGGTTTTGAGGGACAACATTTTATTAGCGGATTGGCTTCACACTTTAGAGATTTGTTAGTAGCAAAAGACGCTGCTACAATTCCTTTATTAGAAGTTGGAGATACTACTAAAAAGAAATACTTAGAGCAAGCCAACAAGGCTGCCATGCCATTCTTATTACCGGCTATTGATAAGGCAAATGATTGCGACTTAAAGTATAAAGCAAGTAAGAATCAACGATTGCTAGTTGAGCTGTGCTTAATGCAAATTGCCTCTATCAATTTTGATGGAGCAAAAAAAAAATAGCAACTTTATAATTCCTGCTACTTTCTTTACTTCGTTAGCTCCTACCAAAAAACAAGTGGCTGACGCGATTTCATCTGTACAACAATCTAAAGCTGTTCCTCCTCCTCCAAAAGCTCCAGTAGCTAAACCACAAGAAGAGACAAAACCTTCAATAAAAAACATTAAACGAAGAACTTCTGCGCTATCTTTTAAAGGATTAAAGCAAAAGAAGGAAACTCAGGTTGTTGAAGTTGAAGAAGAAAACTACGACAATCACCCTAGAACTCCGTTTACGCAAGAGCAACTAGAAGAAGCTTGGAAGAAATATTATTTTAAATTACAAGAATTAGGTGAGAAAAATACAGCCTCAATCTTATTAGCAGGACAACCTAAATTGCATCAGAATTTCGAGGTTATTGTAACACTTCCTAATACTTTAATGAAGAATCAACTTGAAAAAAGTAAACCTGCTTTATTAAAGTTTATCCGTGTACGTTTAAACAACTACGGACTTGTAATTAATATTAAAGTAAGTGAAACCGTAGAGAAAAAGTTCGCTTATACTCCGCAAGAAAAATACGCCAAGTTACGTGAGAAAAATCCGCTTCTAGATAAGTTGAAGCAGACGTTTGGGTTGGATGTCTGACTTCGAGAACCTCAGTCACCAAACTTCGAGAACCTCAGTCACCGAGCTTCGACAGAGCTCAGCTACCGAACTTCGATAAGCTCTCAACCACTTATCATTAATTAATTAAATCATAGGATTTTTAACGTGACTTTCAAAATCTCAGTTACCTAACTTCTACAGAGTTTAGACTAAACTCTCCCAACAGGTTTCGATTTTTCAATTACAAGGTTCCTGAGGTTCTCGAAGGACCGTACTTAAAGTACAATACGATTTACAGCTAAAAAACTTTGCATAAAAAAATCCTGAAACTAGTTCAGGATTCGTTTTTATATTTTTATGTTGTTTAAGCTGCATTTCTATGAGATTGACGGTATTTTAACCATTCTCCTACTCCACCTAACTTCTTTGCTTTATAAAAGTTACCTTCTTTTTTTATACAGTTTTTAACTGATGAAGTATCTACTGTTATGAATCCGTAAATGATAAGTTTGAAAACAGCATCTTTTATACCATTATATATAAATTCATCTGCTTCATTACTTTTCATCACTTCTGCTATAAAGTGATCTATACTTGTGTATTTCTTTTTGTTTGCTAATGTTTTAAAAACGATTTCTTCCATATCTATTCCCCTTTTAATTATATGTACAAAACTAATAGACAAGTATTTGATAAAAAATGTGATTTCTGCAGAAAAAAATGTGGATTTCCGTGGTTTCGACTATGTTTAGTTACTCAACAGTAAGAATAAAAAAATCCTTGAAGTAATTCAAGGATTTTATATTGAGTTATTTTTTGTGATGATTATTCTATCTCTTCACCTACATAAACAATGATATCATTCTCTTTGATGTCTTGTGAGGTTACTTCTGCCAAGATTTTAATAGTTTTATCTGACTTCAAGAATAAAGGAATTGAGTTATCTCTTTCATTCATCACTTCTACTTTAGCTGTGAAATCTTCTGGTGAGCTTACTTTTAGTTCATTAACTTGTGGGAAATCACGAACAATTTCAGTTACATTAATAAAATCGTCTTTGGCTGTAAATAGAACATCTGTATTTTCTAATTGCTTAGATGCTACTTCTCTTGATGTTGCTAAACGATAGGCTCCCATTTCTCCATAGATATCAGAAAAACGTTCTAATGCGTATTTATTAATTACATCACTTCCTGTCATTGCAATTAAATATCCAACATCATTCAGTTCAACATTATCATCTAAATTGTCATTATAAATATCAATATTAAATGCTTCAATTCCCATTTCTTTAGCATCATTCACATAATCTTTATTGCTATCTAATAAAATTACTCGACGATTGTTTTGCTTTAAATAATCGGCAATTAATCGTGCTGAACGTGACGCTCCAACAAATACAATTGCTTCAGACTTTTTAAGAAATACACCAATCATTTTTGCTAACATTCTTGCGGTAGTGGCGTTTAATAATACGGTTCCTAAAACAATCATAAATACTAGTGGAGTAATGTATTCTGCTCCAGGTACATTTTGCTTCATTAACTTGGTTCCGAATAAAGAAGCAATACCAGCCGCTACAATACCTCTTGGTCCTACCCAACTGATAAATATTTTTTCGTTTAACTGTAAAGTAGATTTGTGAGTACTTAAAAATACTGCTAGTGGACGTACAATAAAAACTACTAAAGCAAATAATACTACTGTTTTCCAATTGAAAATTAGCATTAACTCCGACATATTCATATTTGCAGCTAGTAAAATGAATAGTATAGAAATTAATAATACAGTTAGTGATTCTTTAAAGTATAATAGTTCGTCGAAACTTTTTAATTTACTATTTGCAATTACCATTCCCATTACCACTACAGCTAATAAACCTGATTCGTGTGCTAATAAATCTGATAGTACAAATACTAACAACACCATAGAAAGTGATACAACATTTAACAAGTAATGTGGAACGAATTTTCTATTAACGATGAAGATTAATCCTTTAGCAAAAATGAATCCTAGAGTGGTACCAAATAATACAATTTTGAAGAATTCGATTAGAGCGGTTTGTGTAAATCCGCTATCGCCTCCAACACTAATAAATTCAAAAACTAAAACGGCAACTAAAGCTCCGATTGGATCAATTAAAATTCCTTCCCATTTTAATACTGCTGCGACATCTTTTTTTAATGGAATGTTTCGAAGTATCGGAGAAATTACTGTTGGTCCTGTCACAATAATTAATGATGAAAACAACAAGGCCATTTCCCAACTTAAATCGAAGATATATTTAGCAAAGATTCCTGCTCCGAAAAATGTTACTACAGAACCTAAGGTGATTAACTTTGTAATAACTGGACCAACGTTTCTTATTTCACTCTTTTTTAAGGTCAATCCACCTTCAAAAAGAATAATACTAATAGCTAAGGAAACAAAATAGAATAAGCCTTCACCTGGAAATAATCCTTTTTTACCGTTCCAAATTGGTTCAATCCATTTACTACCTTCATTGAAATATTCTGCAGCAACTGGACCTACCAATAATCCTATTAAAATTAAAGGTAATATGGCAGGGATTTTTAATTTCCATGCAAACCACTGCGCTAAAATCCCTAAAATGATAATTCCTGCTAATTCTAACATTTTTATTTAATTATTACCTGTAAATGTATGCTATTTTTAGTTCAAATTAAAACTTTGATGCAATTCTGTTGCTGATTGTTCAAGCGCTGTTCATCTGGTGTTTTTTGTGATCGTTTTAATTTGTTGATTTACTGATTTCTGACTTCGACGTAGCTCAGTCAACAAACTTAGATAAACTTATTCTCCAAGTTTCGGCAGAACTCTATCTCCAAATCCATACTACTTAATTTTGATTGCAAAGGTCCCTGAGGCACTCGAAGGGCCGTATTGACTTCGATAAACTCAGTCACCAGACTTGACTTCGGCATAGCTCAGTCACCAGACTTCGATAAACTCAGTCAACACTATAAACTCAACTTAATTACACTAATAAATCTCTATAAATCGTTTTACTTGATTTCCTGCATTATCAATTACTGTAATTGTGTGTTTTCCTTTGGAAGGTTTTATTGGCAGTTCATGATAATCTTCTGTAACCTTTATGAAAACATCATCTAAATACCAATAGACTTTTGCTTCAGGATTACTATGCGTAAGTTTTATCAATACTGGATTTACAACTCCGTTACTGTCTTTAGTTAACGACATTTTTGACTGAATTGTTGTTGGATATACAAAATCGATCGTGTTTTTTTCTATAGTTGAACATCCTACTTTTATATCAGGAAGCTTTCTATATTCGGGATTTTTTTGTTTGTAATAATAGCCCATTAATGGAGGCAATACAAACCAAGATTTGGTAATCATATTGTTAATCGATTCACAATCGGAATTTACTCTAAAACTTTCTGAACGATCTAATAAAACTTCACGATGGTATACACATGAAGTTCCTCTTACTCCGTTTTTTGAAACTCTTTTCTTTACTGAAGGACAAATTGGTAATGCTATACAACCACTTTGTTTGCAGATCTGTACTTCTTCTAAATCTTCAAAAGGCTCTAAAAACCACGTTGCTTTTGGTAAAACATCAAACACAGAAAACATTAGCGGCGCTGCACTTCCCACTCCTGTTAAGTCAGGTCGCCCTTCTCCATCGGAATTTCCTACCCAAACTCCTACAACATATTTTGATGTAGTTCCAATTGCCCAAGCATCTTTGTTTCCGAAACTTGTTCCTGTTTTCCAAGCAATCTTTTGAGAAGAATCGTAATATTTCCAAGCTTGATCTGATAGTGGTCGATTAACATTTGTTAGTGTTTCTAGAGTAATATATGCCGATCCAGCATCAATAACATTTTGATTTTTGATGATATTACCAAAATCTACATCTGTATTACTTTGATAACTCGGATTTAAAAATTCATTACTGTAATAATTATGTTTCAGTTCTTCAAAATGATTAACTGCTCCTGCATAACCTGCGAACACTTTACATAAATCCCACAAACTTGCTTCTGCTCCTCCTAGAATAAGAGATAAACCATAATAGTCTGCTGATTTATTAATGTGTGTGATATCGTATTCTTTTAAATGATCTCTAAATTTTTCTAATCCGTATTCTTGTAACATTCGTACAGCGGGAATATTTAACGATCGTGTTAAGGCTTTATCTGCTGGCACAGCTCCATCAAATGATAAATCGAAATTTTTAGGTGTATACCCTGAAATTTCCGTAGGAATATCTTTTACTAACTGACTTGGTAATAGATCTCCTGATTGTAGCATGTGTGCATATAAAAAAGGTTTTAATGTACTTCCAGTACTTCTAGGAGAAACTACATTATTTACATCTTTTTGATGCTTTTTATCTGTTGGCGCATTTCCGACATAGGCTTTTACTTTTCGAGTAGTTACATCTAAAACTAGTACTGCTAAATTGTAGACTTCGTTTTGTTTCATTTGCTCGTAATGTAACTTTGCTAAGTTATTTACTTGCTGCTGTAAATTGATATCTATTGAACTCTGTAATCGTTGTCCGTTATGCTCTTTTTTTATTTCTTGCACAAAATGCGGAGCAATATTTGGAAGTTGATGTGGACGTTGTGGTAATTCTTCTTCTATCGCTAAACTATAGGTAAGACTATCGATTACTTTTGAAGTATAAAGCTTTTTTAATAAACGATTTCTTTTGTTTTTTAATCGTATTTGATTCTTCCCTGGATAAATTAAAGATGGAGCGTTAGGTAACACTGCTAAAGTGGCACTTTCGGCCCATGAAAGTTGATGCGGTTGTAGTCTGTAATATCGCCAAGCAGCCATTTCTAGTCCGACTACATTTCCTCCAAAAGGTGCATGAGATGCATATAATTCTAGTATTCTTTCTTTAGAATAACGAAACTCTAATCGTGTTGCTAGAATAAGTTCTTTCAACTTTTCTATATACGATCGTTGCTGATTCTTTCTTGATAATCGAATAACTTGCTGCGTTAAAGTACTACCTCCACGAACTACTCTTTTAGCTTTTAAATTTTGACCTAGTGCTTTTACAATGGAAACAGGATTGAATCCGAAGTGTTTATAAAAGTGCGCATCTTCAAACTGAATAATGCAATGTTTGAATTTAGTTGGTACAGAATCTAACTCAGGAAAACGCCATTGACCGTCACTCGCAATTGTTGCTCCTAATAATTCGTTATTACTAGAAGTGACTACTGTAGATGTTGGATTTTTAAATAATTCTTTGGGTAATGAAAAATAATATGCAATTAGCAATATGAAGAAAACTATAGTTTTCTTCTTGTGTCTTTTAAAAAACATGATATATATTTCCCTATTCAATTGCATTTTTCTGTAAAAGTAACTAGAAAACAGTTTAGTTAGTTACCAAACATTTTCCTGTTTTTAAATTCTTAATACTAGGATTAAACTTATTGTATCTTACATCAAACTGTTTTAGAAAAACTTGCTCATCTATACTTTTAAAAAAGGTATCTAATGCACAATAATCATTCAAGTTTGTGTTGTAACGAATACTTAAACTTCCTATAGTTTTTACATTTTCTAAGCCTTTAAGATTTGTCAATACTCTATTCTCTGCAATATGTAGCTCACCTCCTACTTTTACTAAAGCTGTAAGTTCTGATAAAGATGTTAAACTTTCATTTAACCAGATATCTAAATAATCAACAACCTTTTCTAAGTTCTGAAGTCCTTCAAGAGAAACTAAAGCTGAATTTCCTCTAATCAAAATTCCTTCTGTAATAGATTTCAAATTATCTAAACCTTTTAATGTTGTAATACTTTTATTACTCGCTAGCACAATATTATCAACTGTTTTTATTTGTTCTAAACCCTGTAAAGATTGAAGTTTATAATTGTTTTTGATACTTAAAACGTTGCCTATTCTTTTCAGGTTTAAGTCAGATATACTTTCTAGACTCTCGTTATCATCGATACTGAAATTTGTTTTTACATCAGTCAACTGTTCTAAACCTTTACATTTTTTCAAATTCTTATTTAGGAACAACTCAAACTCTCCCACTTTTTTCAATTTATTGAATCCTTTAAAAGAAGTTAGTGAACCATTATGAGTGATTTTACATAATTCTTTAATCTCTGTTACATTATTGAATCCTACAAAATTTTTCAATCCTGAATTTGCTGTGATTTCTAGCTCTAAAATACTGGTTAATTTTTCAAATCCCTGTAATGATTTTAACTCTGGATTATTAAATATATAGATTCCTCCTTTGATATTGGTAATCTTAGAAAACAATGCAACACTTTTGATATTACTTAAGTTTGCTCGATCTCCAATAATAAGATATCCTTCTATACTTGTTTTATTTTTGAGTATTCCTGTAGCGCTAAATGCTTTGTTGATTTCTTCTTGAGTTTTAAATTGTAAACTCCCTTTATACAGCTGCGCATTGATCTGAATTGAAAAAATCAAGATGCAGCAATAACTTAAAACGACTTTCATATTCAACTTACTTCTTCTTAGATCTCTTTTTATCATACACGTACTTCTTTCCATTCCAAACAAATATTTCTTCACACTCTAACACTAAATCATGTACATTATTTGTCTTTGTGTTTAAAATTCCTATTCTCTTTGAAGAGCTTAATGCTTCATTCTTTAATCCCTTGCCATTCATAATGATTTTAATTTCATGCAAAACTCCCCATCTACCAAAGTAACCACTTTCTATTCTGTCTTTAATTCCATTATTATCTATATCATATTCAATAGCATTTATTTTATCAACCTCCTCGATATTAAATGGTTCAAAATCTTCTGATTTTATTTCCAATAATGCTTTTCGCTTATGTTGTTTTTTAGTTTTTATTAATTTAAGTTGAGCATTTTCAAAAACATATGTTTTTTCTTCATCTTCACACAAAGTAGTATTTCCGTGTCCGATATGTTGTTCATCTACAATAAACTGCCTGACTTTATTCTTATCGTAATTCAATTTTATACCATCAAAATCATATCCCACTTTTTCAGTAGGTACAAATTCTTTTCCGTTGTAAGAATATATCATAATAGAATTACCACAACAATTACCTCCACAAGCATCTAACTCTAATAATATTTCTTCTACACCATCGTAATCGTAATCTTTTACTTCTAAAATACTGAAACATTGCTCATCGTCAATACTTAGAATTTTAATTTCTTTGGTGTTAATCTTTGCTACTAAACCATCATATAATTTTCCTTCTTCTTTATACGTACTATACTGAATATCTATATCTGAAAAAGGTTTTAAAAAACCATTAAACACATACGCTTCTTTTAGGTTTTCCTTTTGTATTCTTACCCAATACCCATTAATGTTTTCTGTAGTGAAAGAAAAATCAGTTTGCGCTATTATAGTTATTTTTTCTCCGTAAGTTAATTTACCTATTCGATCCCCTTTTATACTTGGTTTGTTACGGATTGAAAGTCCACTTTTCGCTGTAACTACATATTGTTTCTGACTATAAACAACGCATGTAATACTGATAAAAAGTAATAATAATATCTTTTTCATATGAAATCTAAATTTACTTCTCAATTAAACCTTTAGCTTTATCGAAAAGACTTTTACCTTTATCTTTTAATTCTTTTCCGGCTTCTTTTAAACCATCAGCAGATGTGTAAGTACTTAGATTTTCTAAAAAGTTTTTGAAATTATCTATTACAACAAACATTTCATCTGTATGCGGAACATTATTGTCTTTCAAAAGTTTTTGCCAATCAACTTTTGACAAAACCGAAAACATATATTTTGTTGCTATTTTACTTAAGAAAAACTTATCATAAACACCGTTTAAAAGTTTACCTGAATCTCGATCTTTTAAATAGGTAATAGATTCTTCGATCTTTTCTTTCTCTCTTGTAGATAATAATGCACTTGTTTTTAACTTTTCTAAAGAAACAATCGCTTTTTCTTTTTCTTCAGTTTTTAAATACAGGTAAGTTTCTATCGACCAAGTAATTTCATTATTCAATCCAATGTTATTAGCATCTTTTAAAAAAGCTTCAAAATCTTCTAATGCACGTTTTTCGTCGATATCACGCTCCATCATCAATCTATCAAAACCTCTAAATAGATGATTTAACGCATGAAAACCTATATGAGTTTGTTCATTACTTAAATTTCCCCATTGAAACATCGCTCTGGTGTAAGGTAAATCAATCCCTTCATTTTTATCTAACCATGCTATATTTCTGGAAATCTCATCTTCTGAAAGGTAATACAGTTTCTTTTCAAAAAATAAAAAACCTCTAAAATAACTAAGCAAAGCTTTTAATTCTGAATCTGGTAAAACATTAGGATCTGTTTTAGAGCATTCGTACAAAGAAACTTCTTTTCCTAAGTCTTTACTCAAGATTACTATTGCACTAAGTACAGCATGTTCTAAACCTTCTACAATCTTTTTATTATTTCCTGAAACATATGGTAATTTTCTTGAAATAGAATCGGCATAAGTAACTCTTAACGCATCTACAAGTGTTGGAAATATATCTTCATCAGTTTTCATGATAAAGTTTTCCATCTTTTTATAATCACGATAAATACTCAAATAATCTAACACTGAAAGCTTATCTGGATTTGACAAATCGTGACGCATTAAACGTTTTGATATTTTATCTAGAGTTGTTTTAAATTTCTGATATTCTTCTGAAATAGTATCTTTTGTAACTGAAGATCGTATTGCAATTTTTCCGAATTTATACGGGAATATTTTATAAGAATCTAGACTTTTCTCTAACTTCTTTTTATCTAATTTTAATAATGCTGCATCTGTTTTTTCTTCACTAGAACAACTTATTAATACTAGTGTAACTAGCAATAATATTAGCTTTTTCATATTATTGATTTAATTGATCATAACAAAACTAATACAATAGTACTCATTTTGATTTTGACAATCTCTTTTTTATTGTTTTCAATTTATTTCTGTAGGCCATGATTCTTTATTTGACAAGCCTCTAAATGCACCTTAGTTGCTTTTTAATATTAAAACAATGATTAACAATACAAATCTGTAAGTAAAATCTCTCCTTCTATTTTCATTAAGTAATAACATTGTTAAAAAAACAGGAAAAACACTGTAAAACAGAACAATATATAAAAAACATTTCGTTAATTTTATGTTAATTAATTAACCTAAAAACCCTATTTATTATGAAAAAACAATTACTCATTGTGTTTTTCCTATTATCTATTGTGGCTATCTCACAAGAAAACAAACCCTTTTATCGTGGAAAAATTTCTTCCGTAGAATATGTAGCTCCTCTGGCTTCAAGATCTGCAGACTTGGTTCCTTTTGTTGATGTTAAAAAAGAAGCAAAAGACAAAAGATCTATGGGAAGTATTATTGTTCCAAGACAAGACCCGCAAAAGCAAGATGACTATTTCAAATTGAATAGACATCCACAAGAACAAAGTAGAAGAATGGCAAATGCCGGATTAGTTTTCGACACTTATTCTTCTAGTTCACAGCCTACCGACCCTTCTTTAGCTGTTGGTCCAGATCATGTTATGGTTGTATTTAATACTGGATTTATGATTTACGACAAACAAGGAAATGAATTACTTGGAGAAACTGCTCCAAATCCAGCAATTTTCCCTTCTGGTGGATGTTGTGATTTAACCGTTTCTTACGATAATGCTGCCGATAGATGGGTATTATCTTTTTTAGGATCTGGTGCTCAAATCGCAGTTTCTGATGGACCAAACCCTTTAACTGCTGGTTGGTATATATACAATATTAATCAGATACAAGATTATCAAAAATTATCAGTTTGGAGTGATGGATATTATTTGACTGATAATACTAGTGGTTCTAATAGAGTTTGGGCTTTAGAAAGAAGCGCTATGTTAAATGGAGATGCTAATGCTGGTATCTTAGGATTTAACTTACCAAACATTAGAACAAGTGGATTTTACAGTCCGCAAGTTTTAAATGTAACAGATAACAATTTACCTGCCGATGGTGGAGCAACAGTTGTGTACATGCAAGATAATGCTTGGACTGGAGTTTCTACAGATCATGTAAAAGTATGGACTATTGATGTAGATTGGGCGAACACAGCTGCTTCAACAGTTTCTAATCCACAAGAAATTACAGTAACTCCGTTTATTGGTGTTTTTGATGGTGGTAGTTTTTCAAATTTACCACAGCCAAATGGTGGAGCAACAATTGATGCTTTACAAGCTACAATTATGAATCAGGCTCAATTTAGAAAATTTGCTACTCATAATTCAGCTGTATTTAACTTTGTAGTAGATACAGATGCTTCTTCTGGTAAATTAGCTGGTGTTCGTTGGATGGAATTTCGTCAAAGTGGCGACAATCAGCCTTGGTCTTTATATCAAGAAGGAACTTATAATGCTCCTGATGGAAGACATGCTTGGAATGCAAGTTTAGCAATGGATGCTAGTGGGAATATTGGTATGGGATATACTTCTTTATCTGGACCAACCACAACAACAACTACAAGAGTAAGTTCTTATTTTACAGGAAGATCTAACGGAGATCCTTTAGGAACAATGACAGCAATGGAAGGTTTAATTGCTAATGGTAATCAAAACATTCCTGGAACTCGTTATGGTGATTATAGTAAAATTGATGTTGATCCTTCTAACAATAGTACATTCTGGTATATTACTGAATATATGAACAATGGAAGAAAAGGTGTTATCGGTACTTTTGAAATGCAACCTGCAGGTCCACCAGATACTCAAGCGCCAACAAATCCATCAAACTTAACAGTTTCTAATATTACATCAAGTGGTGCTTCTTTAAGTTGGACAGCTGCTACGGATAATGTTGCTGTAGCTAGATATTTAATTTCTATTGACGGAAACCAAGTAGGAACTTCTTCAAATACAACTTTTGATGCAACTGGATTATCTCCAAATACACAATATACTGCTGCTGTAGTTGCACAAGATGCTGCTGGAAATTCTTCTGGTAGTGTAAGTACTACATTCACAACTACAGACGGACCGTTACCGTATTGTGATTCAACAGGAAATAATGTAAATGATGAGTTTATTAGTAATGTTACTTTAAACACAATTAATAACAATTCTGGAGCGCAAGGATATTCTGATTTTTCAGGTATTTCAACTAATTTAAGTGAAGGACAAAATTATACGATTACAGTAACTCCTACTTGGACAGGAACTGTTTATGCTGAAGGTTATGCTGTTTGGATTGATTATAACAACAATGGTGATTTTGATGATTCTGGAGAATTAGTTTGGTCTAAATCGCCATCTAGCGATCCTACAAACTCTGGTACTTTTACAGTTCCAAGTAATACAGCTCAAACTGCTGTAAGAATGAGAGTTTCTATGAAATATAATGGAATTCCAACTTCTTGTGAAACTTTTACTTATGGTGAAGTTGAAGATTATACAATTAACTTAGAAGCTGGTAACGGCGGCGGTGGAGGAAATCCTGGTGTTATTGCTGGATTTAGCTTTGAAACTGGACTTGAAGGTTGGAGTGATCCTGGTAGTGATTGTGCTCGAGTAAATAACGCAGCTAGATCTTATGATGGAAGCTTTTCTATGCGTTTAAGAGATGATACTTCTACTTCAAACACTGAATCTCCAGACTTAGATCTTTCTGGAAATTCTGAAGTTACTTTCGAGTTCTTCGCTTTTATCAATAGTTTTGAAGCTGGTGAAAATTTCTTAGTTGAATTCTTTAACGGATCTTCTTATGAAGTTATCGGGCAATATACTGTTGGTGTAGATTATAATAATGAAGAATTCTTTACAGATATTATTACTTTAAATGCTGCTAATTTCAACTTCAATAGCGCAAACAAATTCCGTTTCCGTTGTGATGCTAGTGGAAATGCAGATCGAGTATATTTCGATCAAATCACTATTAGCGGTGATAATGTAAGAGCTCCTTATGTTCATGATACAAAGAATGAAAGTACTCCACGTGAAGAATTAATAGACTTTACAAACAACTCATTAAACAATATTAAAGTATATCCAAACCCAGCTGTTAATAGCTTAAATATTGAGATCTTAAATGGTAACTTTAATGAAATTTCTATTTACTCTATTACAGGAAAAATGGTTTACACTTCTAATAAAGAAATAGAAGAGAAAACTACAATTGATATTTCTGAATATGCTGCAGGTACTTATTTCGTGAAATTTGTTTCTAATGGTAAAGCCGTTACTAAACGTTTCATTAAAAAGTAAACAAACTGCTTAAAAAAATAAAAAGGTCACTCAGAAATGAGTGACCTTTATTTTTTATTACTTCGTAAAACTTTTTACTTTACTACTTTAATCCATTGTCCTTTTGTTCTAGAAATGTAATCGTTATCATACATTGCTTCTGCTTGAACACCTGGTAAGTAATAATCTCCTAAGTAAGAAGCATTCAATAAAACTCTAAATGTTTTAGATTTATATCCTTGTAATGTAAAGTAGTTACTAATACTTGCATCTCTAATATCTGTAAAGTCAACAGCTGCTGAGTTTGTATTGCTACCAAACTCTGTAAAACGCGTATTTACTACTTCCCATCCAGAAGGTAAATATTGCGTTAATGCGATATTTTCTACTTTCTCTCCAGTAGCATTTCTAATCGTAATTTCTGCTACAAAGTTTGTTCCTTGCGATAAATTACTAACATCAATTCTATTATTATTCTTGTCTTTATAAGTTATTGTAACATCAAAGTTCTTTTGAATTACTTTTTCTTCACCAACTGGTAAAATTCCTCTGTTGTACACTCGTACATACAACGGACTATTTGAATTGTTACTCATTACAAACTTATTCTCTTTCAGTAATCCTTCTAAATCTTTCACAAATAATGATTTAGATGTACTTACATTAGCTTTATTACCATTCCAAGTATAATTTGTATTAATTCCAGCATTTTCACCATTCTTAAGTGCGTATTGCGCTATCGCCAATAAACTATACGATGTTGTTTGAGTACTCATCCACTCACTACTAGACAATCGTTCTGCAATATCTTTTGCTAATTTTATAGCTTTTACCTCGTCTCCAATTAAAGTATAAGTCTCTAAAGACATTGCTTTATCACGAATTTCAGAACCATAATTATAATAATATCTATTTGAATAATCGTTGCTGTTGATTGTACTTAAAATAGATTGTGCTATAGATTTCTTACCAATTAAAGCATAAGCTGCTGCTAAACGTCTCTTCGATAAATTTGAAATTCCAGATGTTTCTCTTAATCTATTCATAGAAGCTAAATCTGGACTATTAGCTAAACTCAATGTATATAATCGATATGCTTGAGCTAACTCATTATTATAATACTTCGAAGAGTTTCTCCATCTTCTTGCTTCATTCTTTTGATAGTTTAACCATTTCGCTTTAAATCCGATTGGTAAGGCATACCCTCTTTTTGCTGCTTCTAATAAGAAATGACCAGCATATGATGTTCCCCAACTGTTAGAACTTCCTGAACCTGGCCAATATGAAAGTCCACCATCAGATTTTTGGAACGTTGCTAATCTTTTAATTGCTGCTTTTATATTTCTTTCTATCGATTGCTTTCTTTCTTTTGGAAGCTCAAATAACTCTGGGAAATATAACTGCGGAAATGCTCCTGATGTTGTTTGTTCTACACAACCATGAGGATAACGAATTAAATATTCCATACGGCTTGTAAAATTCATTGGTGGCAATGTAGATAATTCTACACTTGCAGTATTCGTTCCTTTTGTTCCAAATGTTGTAAAATCTATAGTTTTCTCTTCTCCTGATTTTAATACTAAATCTTTAACTTCAGTTGTAATTGGATTCGGATTTAACACATCAATTTCTACTTCATAAAAAGCTTTTTCACTTCCAGAACTTGCTTCTACTCTAACTTTTCCTATACCTTTAAAATCGTTTACTTTTAATGTAAAATATGCCATTTTTTCATCTGGCTGATCGAAACGAATAGTTTGTGTTTGGTCTCCAACAATACTGTAAGATGGATCTGGTTTTACTGTAACTTTTACGTTTTTCACATTTTCTTTCATAGCAAAAACCGTTACAGGTAAAGTCACTGTTTCTTTAGGCGTGATTTTACGTGGTAACGATGCTAATACCATTACTGGTTTACGAACAAAAGCATTTTTTTCATCACTACCATAAGCTTCTTTATCAATATTAGAAGCAACCACCATTGCACGAACAGAACCTACATAATTTGGTATTTTTATTTCATGTGTTTTTACTTCACCTGAACCTAATTTAAACGGACCTAAAAACGAAACCATTGGTTTAAAACGATTCGCTTTTTTATTCTTACTTCCAGCTTTAGCTTCATCTCCACCAATACTTAGAATCTGATTTACTTCTCCTCCGTAAGCTCCGATTACATCGTCAAAAATATCCCAAGTTTTAACTCCTAAAGATTGTCTCCTATAAAATGAACTCCACGGATTTGGTGTTTTGAATCGAGTTAAATCTAATAAACCGTCGTCTACTAAAGCAATTGTATATGTCATCGCTTTTGCATTCTTTTCTTTTACTCTAATCTTTGCAACACTTTCTGGTTGTAATTCGTCTGCTAATTGAATTTCTGGTGCAAGCTTAGTTGCAGGATCATTTACTAACATTGGAATTGCTCCATACATACGAATTGGTAAATCGTTCTTCGTTTGAGCATGTTCTTGTAATAATGAAATATTTACAAATACATTAGGTGTATATGTACTTAATACAGGGAAACTAAAGTCGGTTTGTTTATCTTGAGTTTCTACCCAAAAATGATCTAATACTTCTGTTCCGT
The DNA here is from genome assembly GCF_947495995.1 of uncultured Tenacibaculum sp. Lineage (GTDB taxonomy): Bacteria > Bacteroidota > Bacteroidia > Flavobacteriales > Flavobacteriaceae > Polaribacter. The sequence goes on along the minus strand of NZ_CANMAX010000002.1, from coordinate 14,569 downwards.
TTTCTATAGTAATTAAAGCTCTTCCACCAGCAGATGAAGGAAATTTAACTGTAGCTTTTTCATTAACATTATATTCATCTTTGTCACTTGAAAAAACTAACATAGTCGCGTTTGTTTTATCCTGATTACCTCTTTTTGTTCCGTACCAAGAAGGCCAATCAAAATATACTACCGCAGAAGTTACGTGTTTACTTTTCTTGTCTTTTACTTTAATCAAATATCTTCCCCAATCACCTTTATCAACTTTTAATGAAAATGAACCTTTACCATTTGCATTAGTAGTAACTCGTTTTGTTTCATAAGAAGATCTTTCTGAAGAACCATCATAATACGATAATCCATCATCTGAAGAACTCCACCACCATCTCCAGTTCAGTTTGTATACTTTAACTTCTAAATCATTCGAAATTCCTTTACCTTCTTCATTCACAGAAGCAACATTAAATGCATATTCTTGATCTGTGAAAAGATAATTCTTAGATTGTTGCTCTTCTGCTAAATTTAAACCTGCGTAAGATTTATATGGAGACACTTTCATACTATAAACATCGGTACTAAAATCTCCTCCGTTTTCATATACTTTAGTGATAAAACTAGCTCTAACCATACCAGGAACACGATTTCCTAAATCTGTTTTCTTAGTAAAAGAAACCTTTCCTTCATTATTTAAATTTCCTGAAGCAACTACACTATTACTTGTTCTTAAACTTCTTGTTACATCATCAAACACGTAATTATCGTATTTAGGGAACGCTGTTTTTGTTGAAGAAAACTTAGACTCAATATCATATTTAAGTCCTCTTGCAATTGCTCCATGTAACCACTTTACTTCTAAATCTCCGTTAATTGGTTTTCCGTATTTTACAAACTCTTCATAAGTATTTACTTTAATTTTTAAACGATTAGGTTTAATCGTTTCTACTTTTAGTTCTTTATTAAAATTAGCTACACCAACATTTACACGTAGTTTCCAATTTCCTGTAATTGCTTCTGCATCTGTTTTTGGTGTATAAGTGTATACATTCAACTTATTTTTTTGAACTATTTTACGGTCAATTATTTTTCCTTGCGGATTAACCAATTCGAATTTAATTGGATGTTCTTCTGGAATTGGATTGGCTTTATCGTTCAATACAAAAGTTAAAAACATTTGATCTCCTGGTCGCCAAACACCTCTTTCTCCATAAATATATCCTTTAATTCCTTTCTGTAACTTAGCTCCAGAAACATCGAATTTACTCATCGACAAAGCGTTTCCGTCGTTTAACTTTACGTAAGTTGTACTTTCATTGTTAGATACTTTAGCGAAATAAGCTCCTTGTACGCTTTCAAAAGATGCTACACCTTCTGTATTTGTAGATGCGGCAACAATTGTTTGTTGTTGTAAATTAATCAACTCTACTTTTGCTGCATTTACAGGATCTGTAGTTAGTAAATTTGTAACAGCGACAAAAGTATTATCGTTATTTCCTTTTTTAACTATAACCCCTAAATCTGAAGCCAAGAAATTTCTACTGATCTTTTTATTTCTGTAGTATGATTTTTTACACGGATCTTTTCTTTCATTCCAGTTGTAATCATCATAATAATCGTCATTGTAATAACTGTAACCGGCACGATCAAATCTACGCGTGTCTACTTCTTTTTTTCCGAACACAATCGTACTTGTATTTTCTTCTCCATCACAAGAATAGTTTGAATATTCTTTATGGTAAGATAATTCTACACGATACACTGCTCCATTTTCAACATCAACCAAATCAGATAAATCTACAGCAAAAGCATTAGGTTTTCCTAAACTTAATCCTTGATTAGATAAGTTTACAGTGTATTTTGCTGTTGGTCGACCTACGTATCGAATGTTTCCTTGGTTATTTAAATTATTCCCCTGTAAAAATTGTAAGACGTTGCTTTTATATATTTTATAAACTGTAGCATCTACAGCTTTTAAATTTACAGCCGTAAAGTTTACCTTTAAATTATTCGAATTGGGAAGAATTGTCCCGCTTTTAATAAAGCTTAACTCTGGTTTTAATTGTTCGAAGTATAATGTTCGTATTACATTATTCTTTAAAGTATATCCTGCTTTGTTTTTAATTCCTTTAAAAACTTCAATATCTACTTTACTACGAATTGATGATTTCGGATATACACTAATAACATTGTTCTTAATTTTAGTTGTAAAGTTTTGTTTCTGAGTATTTACAAACTGAATTAATCCTTTTAAGTTTTGATTACTATTTATAGGATCTGAAAAATTAATATCTATACGCTGCTTGTTATCATTGAAAACATCAAAAGACAATACTTTAAAATTAGATTTTCCTGTGATAACAATCTCTCTTTCTCCTTTTGACTTAGAATTTATAATTCCTCCATCCCAATTTACTTTTACTGTTTTATCATCAGCAAAACGTTGTAAACTATCTATTTTAAAGCGTACAAAATTGGTGTAACCATCTGAAGAAACATCAAACTTGATTTTTTGTGCAGCTCCATTGTAATTTGCTTTTACTAACTCTGCAACTTTTTGTTCTTCAATTACATCACTTGCATTTAAACTTCCTTCTACATAATACCAATCTTTATCGTAAATAGATGGTGCTTGTAAAGCTAAACTAAATTGTAAAGGTTTGGTTTTTAATAAAATTGTAAAATCTTCTAACGATTTGTCTACATTACTGTATAATTTATCAAGATGAAGCGTTAACGAATACTCTTTATTACTTTCTAACTTTTCATCTGGAACAAAAGATAAAATAGAATTATTGATTTCTACCTTTCCTTTTACTTTTGGATTCATCGTAATAATGTCATCTCCTAACTCTTCCACATCAACTTTTTTATTTAAGTAAAAATCGAGTTTTGGAGCAATGGAAATTAGCTTTTCAGGATACACGCTAATGTATTCTGTAAAAGTTGTTACATCACTTATTTCTTTTGTTTCTTTTTTCTTACATCCAGATACTAGTAGCAATAGTACTAGAACGCAGTACGACAGAACCTTTTTCATAATTTTATTTCCTTTAGTGTAGATTTAACGATTTCAAAACTAATAAAATAAGTCTGAACAACGATAGGAATTTAAAAATTTGATACCATCTGTCAAATATTCGTTTGAGCTTTTGTTAAATTTGCATTTTAATAAGAAAATTATAAAACCACGGTTACAATGCTTGGATTACACTTTGATACAGAAACTTCTTGGGTAGATGTTGCTAAAAACGGATTACAACAATTATTAACTGATCATGCTTTTGCTGAACAAAAAGCAGCTAGTAATGCCGTATCAATCATTATCAATTACTCAGAAGAAACTGAGCTTGTAAAAGACATGAGTGATATAGCCATTGAGGAAATGGAACATTTTAGAATGGTACATAATTTAATGGTAGATCGTGGAATGGTTTTAGGTCAGGCTACTAAGAACGATTATGCTTTAAAACTACAAGGTTTCTTTCCTAAAACTCAAGACAGAACAGAAGCTTTAGTACATCGTTTACTTGTTGCTGCTTTAATCGAAGCTAGAAGTTGCGAACGTTTTAAGGTTTTTTCTGATAATATGTCTGATGAACAGTTATCTGAGTTTTATAAAGATTTAATGATTTCTGAAGCAAATCACTATACTTTATTTTTAGGTTATGCTAGAAAATATATGGATAGAGAGATTGTTGATCAAAAATGGAATGATTTATTAACTTTTGAAGCTCTAATGATGAAAAATAGAGGTACTTCGGCTAAAGTTCACGGATAATTCAATAATCAATAACTGATAATTCATGTTTAGTAAAGAAGAATCTGCAAAAATCAGAAAAGAATTCTGGACAAGCTTCGGAAAGTCTTTCCCTAGAAAATGGTTGTTGTACAACACTAAAATCAAAGGTTTTTCTTTTAAATTTCAAGCGGATAGAAAAAAGGCTTTTGTTTGTTTAGACTTTGAACATCCTGAGGAAATTGCTAACGAATTGTTATACGATCAGTTAGTTTCTTTAAAGAAAATTTTAGAAACTGAATATCTACCAGAAGTAATTTTCGATAATGCTTTTCAATTGGACAGCGGAAAATATATTCAAAGAATATACGTTTTACATGAGAAGAAATTTAGTATTCATAATAAAAACACTTGGCGTGATTGTTATGAGTTTTTTGTAGAAACTATGACGCAGTTTGAACTGTTTTATTATGAATATGAAGATTTTATAAAACAAGCCATATAATTATTAATCCCATTCATTCCCCTAAAATGAAATTATTAAAATCCCTACTTTTAGTTTGTTGTTTAACTATTTTATCTTGTTCTTCTAATGAAGAAAATGTAGATACTGATATTGATGTGAACACAGAAAATCCAACAAACGAAATTGATTACGAAAATCAAATTTTAAATCTATTAAACGATTATAGAGCTAATAAAGGTTTAGCTAGATTAGATGTTTTAGATATTATTAAAACTCAAACAGATGAACATACTGATTATATGATTCGTCAAGGAGATATTTCTCATGATAATTTTAGTAGTCGTAGTGCTTATTTACAACAAAATGCTGATGCTAGAAATATTGGTGAAAATGTAGCTTTTGGATATAACAATGCCCAATCGCTAGTTAACGGATGGATAAATAGTGACGGGCATCGTAGAAATATTGAGGGAAATTTTACACATTTTCATCTTACTGCAAAGCAAAATAATAATGGTACTTGGTATTATACCAATATTTTTATTAGAAGATAATTACACCGATACAAATTCGAGTTTTCGTTTACAATATTCGTAACTCTTTTCGTAAATAACACTTAGTTTATCTTTATCTAACACCTTAAATTCGTTAAGATATTGATGATCTAACATGTAATCGCATTGGTTAAATTTAGGCTTTGCTCTTTGGTAACTATTAATTGCAAATAATCTGTTTAATAGTTGTTGCACATTATTTTCTAAATCTGTGTGATATGGTGTCATAGGAATTGCGTAGCTTCCATAAATTACATCACATTTATCTTGTAAAGGAGCCACGTGAAAATTATCGAGCAAAGCACTATCAACCAAATGTTTTCCTAAATATTCAACAGGCTTAAAAAAAGTAGACAACGCTACAGATGCTTTTAAAGCCTGTTTTAAATCTCCGGAGTTGTAGGTTACAACTTCACCTGAATTTATATCTGTTGCAGAAATAAAAACATTCTCTGACTTAAAAGTTTCTGGCAAATAGTTCTTGAAACCTTCAAACATATCGTTGATATCTAAGATTCGTTTTTCTTTCAACTTTTGAAAAGGAACAGCTAACCATTGCTCTTTTGATATAATTTCTAGAATATCTTCTACACTATATTCATACGCATATAATGTTCCGATTAATGCACCTGCACTATTTCCAGAAAAATGTGTTGGTTGTATACCTTGTTCTTCTAAAACTTTTAATAAACCTAAATGTGCTGTTGCTAATGCTCCTCCACCAGAAAAAACAACTCCTATGTTCTTCATTATTCTTAGTTTACTCCGTTAGTTAAAATATAGTTTGCTATTTTTCTTCGTTCTTCTTTCACGTTAGCATGCGGTAATTTCATGTATTTATCCCAAGCTTTAATGATAGTTGTGACATCTTTTTCACTATCAAAAGAAACTATCAATTCATTAATTGTATTAGATACTTTCGTAAACACATCAAATCCTATAGTTTTTAAAATAGCGATGTGATATTCTTCGTTTAGCTTACGTAATTCTTTAAGTTTTTTAATTCTAGAAAGTGTACTTTCTAACACATAAAGTTGAATTAATAAATCTGAAATATGCATTGCTATTTCTTGTTCTTCTTCCAATTGTGTCATGAACTTTTGTAAACAAACTCCTGAAATAAAAACAGCAATTGATTTTAATCTGTTTACAAACTCTTGATATTGATCTATAACATCATTATTAAAATCTGCAATGTCTTCCTCAAGTTCTTCAGCAATTTTAGTAAAGCGAGAGAAAATATCTAGCTCTCCTTTCATTCCTTTTTTTACGAACTCTTTTATAATTACAAGTCTGTTTATTTCATTAGTTCCTTCGTAAATTCTACTAATTCTTACAGCTCTGTATAATTTTTCAACTGGAGATTCAGCAGAGAATCCCATACCCCCATAAATTTGAACAGCTTGATCTACAATATAATCTTGTATTTCCGATCCGTAAACTTTTACGATCGCACTTTCAATACTAAATTCTTTTAGTGAATTGATTTTAGCTTCAGAAAAATCTTTTCCTTCTTGTTGAAATTCTTCTCTAAGTTCATCAATAGCATTTCCTAATCTAAATACAGCAGACTCGTTAGCAAAAATGTACGCTTGCATTCTAGCAATTTTATCTTGAATTGCTCCAAAACTACTTATAGATTTTCCGAATTGTTCGCGTTGTTTTGCATAATCAACAGCATGAAATAATGCCTTCTTCCCTACTCCAATACAAGAAGCTCCTAATTTAATTCTACCTGTATTTAATGTATTTAAAGCTATTTTTAAACCTTTATTTCGTTCTCCTAATAATTGTTCTTTAGGCACTTTTACATTTTCGAAGAAAACCTGACAAGTACTCCAACCTGAAAACCCCATTTTATGCTCTTCTGGTCCGATTGTAATTCCGCCAAAATCTTTTTCTACAACAAAAGCAGATAAATTTTTATCGTCTTCTACTTTTGCGAAAACAATAAATAAATCAGCAATCCCTGCATTAGAAATCCAAGCTTTTTGTCCGTTTATAACATAATTCCCATCACTATCAATCGTTGCTTTTGTCTTTCCTGCATTTGCATCACTTCCGGCATTAGGTTCTGTTAACGCAAAAGCTGACAATAATTTACCTGAAATCATTTCAGTTAAATACTTCTCTTTTAAATACGATGTTCCGTATAAAAAAATCGGTGCAATACCAATACTAGTTTGTACTCCTAAGGCTCCGGTAAAAGAATAACCTCTACTCATTGTCACCGTAAAATGCAGTACATCTTTGAAGGATAAATCTAATCCTCCGTATGCTTCAGAAACTTCTAATCCTAAAAAACCATACTCACCACACTTCTCTAATAACTTAGGAGTTTCGGTAATGGCTTCTCTAGTTTCCATAAATTCTAAACGACTTTCAATCTCATTGTCTAAAAAAGATTCTCCAGCGTCTTTCATCATTTTTGTTTCCTCAGAGATTAACTCTGGTATATAATATTCTTCTGTTTTTACATCGTTCAGTAAAAAATCTCCACCTCGTTTTGGAGTTAAAATTTCATTCATTTTTATTCGATTAAAGATTAATTAGGCATTTATACCTAATTCAAAAGTATAAAAAAATTTTAAAAAATAGGCTAAAAAGCCTAATTTTGAAATTATGACAACTAAACAGAAAATTTTAGAAGCCTCTTTACAGCTATTTAATGAAGAAGGTTATGCGAATACTTCAAGTAAAACTATAAGCGAACATATCGAAATTAGTTACGGGAATTTATGCTATCATTTCCCTAAGAAAGAAGATATTGTAATTCGATTACATCAAAACTTCATGGATGAATTAGATGAATCGTTACTAAATTTAAAAGGTGAAATTTTTGAATTCGATTTTATGTTAAGAAGTTTAGAGAATATGATGAACTTAACATATAAGTATCGTTTTTTCCTATTAAATGGCTATGATATTACCTTGAAATATATCAAAATAAAAGAAAAAACAATCGAACGTTCAAAAGTATATAGCAGTATCATTCTTAAAATTTCTCAATTTTTGATTGAAAATGGATACATGAGAGAACTCAATGAAAAACAATTGAAGTTAAAGATTCACGGATTACTAATCATATTCAATTCTTGGATTTTTGATAAAACTATTTTTTCAATGTTAGATTCAGGTATAAAAACAGATCATACCAAATATTACATAGAACTTCTTTTCTCTATGATAAGTGCTGCTTTGACTAAAAAAGGTGTAAAAGCTTTTGCAAATGCCTATGATAGAATAATTAAAGCATAAAAAAACCTTCATAAAAATGAAGGTTCTTTGTGTATAACTATTTATGCTGTTTAGTGTATAAAACGCATACTAAACGGATAATTAGGTTCTTCGTTGTTTGTTGCTTTTATTGCATTTATAATTGGAAATATGAAGTAAAAAATTGCTAATAAAATATATCCTAAAATTCCTAATCCGAAGAAGAAAATTAACGGAATACATATTAAAGCATAAATAAACATCGAAATTCTAAAGTTAAGAATAGCCTTACCGTGCTCATCCATTCCTTCAACTTCATCTTTCTTAAGAATCCATATAATCAAAGGCGTTACAAAACCTCCGATAACGGTAATTAGATCTAATAATTGACTTAAATGTGTAATTGCTAATAATTCTTTATTTCTCTGCATTTTTTGTTGTTGTTTACACTTATTAGACGCAAACAAATTCGTTTTGTTACAAAAAATTTAATGTTAAAAATAAAATCAACATTTCTGATAAATCTTAAAACTAAGATTGTAATTAACTGTAGTATATTTGCATAAAAAATACGATTTGCAAGCACTTATTAACGATACCATTGTTGCCTTAGCTACTCCTTCTGGAGTTGGAGCTATTTCTGTAATTCGACTTTCTGGAGAGCAAGCCATTGAGATTGTCAGTAAATTTTTTAAATCTGTTCGTAAAAACAAACAATTAGCTGATCAAAAAACACATACAATTCATTTAGGACATATTATTGAAAACAATAGAATTATAGATGAAGTTTTAGTCTCGATATTTAAAAATCCGAATTCTTATACGGGTGAAAATGTTGTTGAAATTTCTTGTCACGGTTCTGTGTTTATTCAGCAAGAAATTTTACAATTATTCTTACGTAATGGTTGTAGAATGGCCGATAATGGAGAGTTTACCATGCGTGCTTTTTTGAATGGAAAAATGGATTTAAGTCAGGCTGAAGCAGTTGCAGATGTTATTGCTTCAAACTCTGAAGCCTCGCATCAAATGGCAATTCAGCAAATGCGTGGTGGTATTACTAATGAGTTGAAAGAATTACGCGGACAACTTTTAGATTTTGCAGCTTTAATAGAATTAGAATTAGATTTTTCTGGTGAAGATGTAGAATTTGCAGATCGAACAAAATTCCGTGAATTAGTAACTAAAATTACTTCTGTTTTAAAACGTTTGATTGATAGTTTTGCTTTTGGAAATGCCATGAAAAATGGAATTCCGGTTGCTATTATTGGTGAGCCAAACGTTGGAAAATCTACACTTTTAAATGCTTTATTAAACGAAGAAAAAGCAATTGTTTCTGATATTGCTGGTACTACAAGAGATGCTATTGAAGATGAAATGATTATTGATGGTGTTGCTTTTCGTTTTATTGATACTGCTGGAATTCGTGAAACTGAAGATGTAGTTGAAAGTATTGGTATACAAAAAGCTTACGAAAAAGCGGATAAAGCACAACTTGTTATCTTTTTAGTAAATGCAGAGGAAGCTATCATAAAATCCTCTAAACTACTTTCTGAAATCACTAAAGTTAAAGATCGCTTTTCTCATAAACGTGTACTAACTATTGCTAATAAGATTGATAATATTTCGGAAGACAAACTATCTGAATTAAATTATTTACTTCCTGATGCTCTGTTGTTATCAGCAAAACAAAAAATTGGTGTAGATACTTTAAAAAACGAATTGACTTCTTTAGTAAATACAGGAGCTTTAAGTAATAATGAAACTATTGTAACAAACTCTCGTCATTTTGAAGCTTTAAACAATGCTTTAGAAAGTATTCAATCTGTTGATAATGGAATTGAACTAGGAATTTCTTCTGATTTATTTGCTATTGATATTCGTGAATGTTTACGTCACCTTGGAAATATTACTGGTGAATATGATGTAGATAAAGATATTTTAGGACATATTTTCTCTAACTTTTGTATTGGGAAGTAATCTATTTAAACAAATAAAAGACGGTATATAATTTAGAAATTATATATCGTCTTCTTTATTCCCTAAAAATGAGCATTGGGATAAGGGGATTACCCAATGCTCGAAAGGTACATGGAAATGAGCACAGAAAGCTTCCATGTATGTAGTATTGTTAGCTTTTAAGCTTTTCTTTTATTGAATAAAGGCTTTAAAATTGCTCTCCTTTTCCAATATTTGGATTTAAAACATTATTGATATCGATATTCTGAACTTGTCCGTTCATATCTAAATCGCCTTTGTTGTATCCAGAAATTCCTAATAACTGAATTACTGAGTTGGTATCTATATTTTGTATTTGTCCGTTTTCATCAAAATCACCAGAAATCATGGCGAAAATTCCGTTTCCCATATTTACTACTGAATTTGTTCCTCCAAATACCGAAATTGTTGTATCACTAAGATTAACAGTTGTAGCCGTTGTTGTATTTAAAGCGACTGAATTTGCACTCATTACTCCTAAATGATTTCTATGATTTATTGCGATATAATAACTTTCTGTAGGAACACTAATTTCTACAGGAGAACTTCCATCTACATCAACAATATCTCCATCTGCTTGTAATAATGCAGACTGACTTGCTATTATAATCGATTTATCATTTTTATCACGTAAGGTAACCCAAACCCAATCGATAATAGCATCGTTTCCTGTGTTATCAAAAACTGAAGTTTCACACGTTAAACCATCGGAATATGGACTCTTAGTTGGTAATAAACTATTGCTACGTAAACTATCATCCATAGTTGTTGTTCCTGATGTTGTTAACGGACCTTGTAAAAAAGCAATTGGAGAAAGCTTAACTTTAAGAATTATTGTTTCTTGATGAAAGCCTTGGTTTACTGCTGCTGTTCCGTTCGAGTATGTTGCTACCGCAAGTTCACCAACAGTAAAGTTTATACTTCCGCTAACATTACTTAATGTTGCTCCGCTTGATCCAATTACAGTTCTTTCTATTGTTTGAGAAGACAAAGAAGATGTAATCAGCAATAATATTATGAATAAAAATTGTTTCATACTCTGATTATCTTTTACCAACGATATTTACAATCGTCATAGCATCTGTTTCGGAATTATTATTTTCACTTTTAACCTTATAGGTTACTTTTCCTATACCAAGCGTTATGATTTGACCAATTCTAGTTCTTGCTGTAGTTGAAAGACACGTAATTGTTACTGCTGGTATATCTGAAAAATGATTATTGTAATTGATGGTATATGTTTCATCACTTAAAGAAGTTGTAATACCACTTGAACCTGTAACATTTGAATTAATAGAACCATCTGCACTTATAATTAGCGATATCATTTCTACATTATTAGCTGCACCAGCGGCTCTAAGGTCATCACCATCTTTATCGATAATTACATTCCCATCAGTTTCTATATTTTCATCTACTTTTAATTCTCCTTTTACTTGTAATAAATCATTATCAAATTCTCCATAAACTAAATCTCTAATATGTAATTGATTAGAAAATGTACCACCTGCTCCTGCTGCTGTTCCAATCAATACATTAGAATCTCCATTTAAATTATATCCGGCAAAGTATCCAATAACAACATTACTTCTTCCTGATTGTGCACCTTCTGCTGCTTGATGTCCTATAATTACATTTCTATCACTAAGATTCGAAAGGTTACTTGTATCATTGTATGATCCAAAGATTTGGTTTTCTGTAGTAGTTGTTGTTAACATACCATCAAATTCAAAATTTCCAGTTGTTTTTACATCTCCAGAAACGTTTAACAATCCATTCGAAATATCAACTTAAGAAGCTCCATTGGTAACAAAATGAATTTCATCAGCTTTTCCAAAATTATTATCTCCTCCAACAGCAATCATTGTTGGTGAACTGTCACGTTCTCCTGGTGCTTGTATAGCCGATGTATAAATCCATGGTGTAGTCATGTAACCTTCATCTTTTTGGTTAGAAGCATTCTGAGTCGTACTTTGAGAACCAACTGCAATATTTCCAATAACTGCAGTATCTGCGACATCTAAGCTGGTTTGCGGATTTGATTCTCCGATTCCTACGTTTCCATTAGCTAAAATTGCAATTCCTTCATTATCTCCATCATTAGAAATCCAATTATCACTTAATTTTAAGTTTCCTCCTAAATTAGTATTTCCATTAGTATCAAACTGAATTCCTTTATTATCGGTTCCATCACCATTAATCCAGTGTGTATCTAAATTAATATTACTTCCAAGAAATAATTTATTGGAAGTTGTTACTCTCCCTGCATCTCCTATTATCAAACCTTCATCATCTCCGTCATTAGAAATCCAGTTACCTCCAATTTTTAAATTCTCTGTTAGCGTGTGGTTTCCTAAATTGTCAGCTGTAAGATTAGCGTCAGCATATTCTTTTGTTATTAAAGCTTTATCGTCTGTAATTTCAGCTAGATCAAAAGATGGAGCGATTATAGTTCCGTTCTTTAAAATGGTTAAGGCGTTTGATTTACTCGTAGTACTTGTTCCATTTCCTACTTCTAATAAAGCATCAGTATCTAACCAACTGTCTGTTGTTCCGCCCCCTACGTTGTAACGTCCTAGTACAAAACTATTATAAGCATCCGATGTTGTGTTATTACCTAAGCTGTAACTATAGTCACCATTTGATGTTACAAAATTTCCAAATGCAACAGAATGTGTACCAACTGCATTAGAAACAGAACCTGAAGCAAAAGATCCCTGACCTTGTGCCGTTGCATTAGAGCCAATTGCTTTAGAATCTAAACCTGAAGTATTGGCTAAACGACCTATTGCTAAACTATTAATTCCTGTTGCCGTAGCGTTAGGTCCTATTGCAGTAGCATCACTTGTTGTTGAAGTTGCATAATTACCTATGGCAATCGATTGCTCTTTTTGAGCACTTGCATTTCCTCCTATGGCAATACTTCTAGAACCTATTGCTCCGTTGGTTGTACTTGCATTAGTTGATATACTTAAGTCAATGGAAGAATTACCAATATTACCATAATTACCAGAATTAGAATCAATTAAACGCCATCCTGTTCCGTTTCCTTCATCTATCGCTTCTAAACCAGAAACATTTTCTGCTGTAGTTGAGCTAGCTGCATGTAAAGCATAAGGAACACTTAATAATTGAGTTGTTCCCATACTTACATAAGTTGTTCCTCCAGCTGTATCGATACTTACTTCTAAAAAGTGACTATTAGATGCCCAATCTATTGTTGAAAAAGTATCTGCTGTTGTTCCTTGCCCTACTACTAAACTAAAAACTCCATATGCATTTGTTGTTGGCGTATGTGTTTCTGTATAAATCACTGTTCCATCTGCTGTTGCTTGATGTAACTTAAACTGCACCCCTATTGCAGTATTAGCGATAATATTTCCTGATGCATCTCTAACTACAGATTGATAATTAAAACCTTCTGGTGTTTGTGCGAAAGCATGAATACCTACAAAAAGAATTAATGCTTGAAAAAGTAACTTTAATCTCATTTTTTAAATTTTTAATTTACTGTGCTCTTAATTTGAAAATTATTATTACAATTAATTTTTACGGTTTATTATGTTTACTGAAACATTTTCTGACACATTTCAATTACCGATTAATGATTAATCCTTTTGAAGTTTTTATGACTGTAAAAAGGTAAAACATTGCATCATGTTAATTTTTGTTTTGACGTAAACACAATGCAATAGTATTTCTTTTTGGGTTTCAAAAAAAGAAACCAAAGGGTGCAAAAAGGGGTGCAAAAAAATAACCCCTTGTTTTAAAAGGGGTTTGGAAAGAATTTATCTTTATTTCTATTTAGCAACAAGTTGTTTTTTGGTTTGTATTATCATTAAAAAAATAACCACAACATTTTTAAAAATGTTGTGGTTAGTATATTTAATTATTGTTTTTGCTTACTCATACTTGGCACCCGAAAAGATTCGGGCGCTAGCGGGGGAAGAGTATTCTTTACAACAAGACATATTTTCACTACAAAGTCTAGCGAAAAAGTTTACTTGGAAAAGTAATATTGAACACATTCTTTCTAAGAATTCTTTTGAAGCTTTAATTCTAACGGATATCGATAGAAATATTCTTTGGGTAAACGATGGTTTTTCTAAAATGACTGGTTATCCTAAAAATTACGCAATACGTAAAACACCTAATTTCTTACAAGGGAATGCTACTTCTGATACTGTTAGATCCAGAATTCGCAAGAAATTAGCTTTAGGTAATCCTTTTAAGGAAGTAATTATAAACCATAAGAAAGATAAAACTCAATATAAATGTGAGATTCATATTTTCCCATTAAAGGATAAAAATGAAGTTACTCACTTTTTAGCTTTAGAAAGACAAATTGCTTAGTTTTAAGTAATCACAACACATAAAAAACTTTGAAATTCTGTAAATGAATTTCAAGTTTTTTTTTTGGATGATGAGTAACTAGTTTCCTTAATATATTATTGTTGATTGCAAACGATTCTCTAAAAACTAAAAACCACAACACCTTTTAAAAATGTTGTGGTTAGTGTATTTAATTATTATTCTTGCTTACTCTTACTCTGCAATCTAAAGGATTCGAGTGACTAAATCTTACTAGTTAAAAATCCAATATGGTCTATCGTTAAAATTGTATGG
>NZ_CANMAX010000001.1 GCF_947495995.1 uncultured Tenacibaculum sp. | reverse complement strand
GTGAAAACGAAAAAGTGAAAACGAAAAAGTGAAAACGAAAAAGTGAAAACGAAAAAGTGAAAACGAAAAAGTGAAAACGAAAAAGTGAAAAGTGATGAGCCAAGTCTCATCACTTTTCCATCCTTTTTCATTATATTTGATTAGAACCCTTTATAATGAAAAAGCTATTATTTAAGTCATTAGCCAAAATTAACAAGACCCTATTACCGTCTTTTACTAAAAGACAGCTGGATATTTCTAAAGCCTCTAAATTTCAATTAGCAATAATTGGCTGGAGAGCTTTTGTAACTAAAAATTCGTTAGATTAATTTAATTTTTTAACTATGAGTGATCATGTAAAACTTTTTTCTGAAACAGCTATAATTGTGAATAGACTAGCTTCAATTCTTGAAGAACTCGGAATTTCTTCAATTGTAAAAGACAATCACGAATCTGGAAGACTAGCAGGTTTTGCTACTCTAGGTCAGTCAGTTGATTTATTAATTCACGAATCTGATTATGAAAAAGCAAGCGAAGCTTTAGAAAAATTTAAAAAAGAATATTCAAAATAATTTTAAGAATTAAAAAAAAGCTATATCTTTGCATCCGCAAAAACGGCCTCGTAGCATAACTGAATAGTGCACTTGATTACGGCTCAAGAGGTTGCAGGTTTGAATCCTGCCGAGGTCACAAAATCCTTTAGATTTAATTCTAAAGGATTTTTTTATTCCCTTTTAGAAATACAGCAAATCCTTGAAATGCCTGCAAAAGACATTCAATTACCGGGCTAAAAACCTAGTAAAACTATCTATTTAACTAATTACACTAGCTTTAAAAGTAATATCTATTATAAAAATTATAACTTTGTGCTTCATTTTACTATTTGGTAGTAATTAAAATCAAACTCTTAATTACATCTTGATAGTTAATGTTAAAATTTAGTATTAGAATAAAACAACAATTTTTCCGTTGTAATATTTAGTAAAATCTCATAGTAAAAGCCCCAATAAAAGTAATGAGTCCTAAAAACCGTATAAAACCTAATGGTTTTAAGTATCTTATAGCTACGCTAGTTATTTTAATAGTAGTCTATTCTTTTAAACTGAATAGCGACTATAAAAAACTAGAAGATGCTTTCTCTGAACAAAAGATAGAGCTTCAGGCAGAACTTGATGAAATCATCGAAGATTACAAGAATATTAATGTTAAGAATAAAGATTTATCTCAAAGACTAGTTAAAGAGATTAATAAAATTATAGTATTAAGAGATTCAATAAAAAATTTAGAAAAATCTAACTATAACCTTATTGTAAAATATTCTAGAAAAATAGTAAAACTTGAAAGAGAAAACAGAAGGTTGTTTATTCAAGTAGATTCACTAAACAAACAGAATTATGAGTTACTACAAGAAAATATTGTAGTTAAAAACGAACTAGAAGAGAAAAATGCTTCTCAAAAAACATTAAGCAAGAAAAATAGATCACTTTTAAAAGAACGTAAAGTTTTAAAAGCTAAGGTTGGTATTGCTGAAGTTATAAAAGTTAACAGCATTTCGGCAACCGCTATGAAAGAAAGAAGTAGTGGAAAATTAACTACCACTTCAAGATCTAGAAGAACAGATGCTTTCAAAATAAAATTTAACTTAGAAGCTAATCCGGTTACAACTCCTGGAAAAAAAGAAATATTAATCCAGATTTTAGATGAAAACGGAGAAATAATTGCTTCTAAAGGAGACAAAAAGGTTAAAAGCGGAGAAACTATTGTGTACAGCGACAATCTTTTTGCAAACTACGACAACAATCAGTTAGGTGTAGTTTCTTTAATTCTTGTAAACAGAGACGATATTTCTAAAGGTGTTTATAGAATTAATACTTATGTCGATGGTCATTTTACTGGAAGAACAGAAGTAAAACTTAGATAAAAAAATCAGTTTTTATAGATCAGAGAGTGAAGAACAATAAATTCTTCACTTTTTTTTTTATAAAGTATTGATAATTCAAACCATATTTTATTTTTGCAGTATGGCAAAACAAGAAGATCAATTTAAAAAGGTTATTTCTCACGCTAAAGAGTACGGATATATATTTCAATCATCTGAAATTTATGACGGTTTAAGCGCTGTGTATGATTATGCTCAAAATGGAGTAGAATTAAAGAAGAATATTAGAGAGTATTGGTGGAAAGCAATGGTTCAAATGAACGAAAATATAGTAGGAATCGATGCCTCTATATTAATGCACCCAACTACATGGAAAGCATCTGGCCACGTTGATGCCTTTAATGATCCTTTAATTGATAACAAAGATTCAAAGAAAAGATATAGAGCCGATGTTTTAGTAGAAGATTACTGTGCTAAAATTGAAACTAAAATTGATAAAGAAGTTAAAAAAGCAGCTAAAAGGTTTGGTGATAGTTTCGATAAAGACCAATTCTTAGCTACTAACGGACGAGTTTTAGGATATCAAGAAAAGATTAATGCTATTCTTTCTCGTTTAGCAAAATCTCTAGAAAATGAAGATTTAGCAGATGTTAAAGCTTTAATTGAAGAATTAGAAATTGCAGATCCTTTAACTGGTTCTAAAAACTGGACAGATGTTAAGCAATTTAACTTAATGTTCGGCACCCAATTAGGAGCTTCTGCAGATAGCTCTATGCAAGTATACTTAAGACCAGAAACTGCTCAAGGTATATTTGTAAACTTCTTAAATGTTCAAAAAACTGGTAGAATGAAAATTCCTTTTGGAATTGCTCAAACTGGTAAAGCTTTTAGAAATGAAATCGTTGCTCGTCAATTCATTTTTAGAATGCGTGAATTTGAACAAATGGAAATGCAGTTCTTTATTAAACCAGGAACACAACAAGAATGGTATAAACACTGGAAAGAAACACGTTTAAAGTGGCACTTATCTCTTGGAATGGGTGGAGACAATTATCGTTTCCATGATCATGAAAAATTAGCTCATTATGCTGATGCTGCTGCAGATATTGAATTTAAGTTTCCATTCGGATTTAAAGAATTAGAAGGAATTCACTCACGTACTGATTTTGATTTAAAACAGCATGAAGAATTCTCTGGAAAGAAATTACAATATTTCGATCATGAAGAAAACAAGAGTTATGTTCCTTATGTATTAGAAACATCTATCGGATTAGATCGTATGTTTTTAGCTGTATTCTCTAATTCTCTACAGGAAGAAGAGTTAGAAAACGGAACATCTAGAGTAGTTTTAAAATTACCTGCTGTTTTGGCTCCAACTAAAGCTGCTATTCTTCCTTTAGTTAAAAAAGATGGATTACCAGAAATCGCTCGTAAGATTATTGATGATCTAAAATGGGATTTCAATGTTGCTTACGATGAAAAAGATGCTGTAGGTAGAAGATATAGAAGACAAGATGCAGCTGGAACACCGTTTTGTATTACTGTAGACCACGATACTTTAGAAGATAATACTGTTACCATTCGTCATAGAGACACAATGGAACAAAAAAGAGTTAAAATAGACGATTTAAGAGCAATTATCAAAGAAGAAGTAGATATGAGAACTTGGTTAATGAAAATGTAAAAAACCAGTCTTAAAAAACATTATAAAACCTATTAACGCTTTTGTTAGTAGGTTTTTTATTTTTGTAACATCTAAAATAACATCAGAAATGAAAAAAATCATTAGTATACTTTTTATCATTTTCCTAGTATGGATGATTATTGGAGCTTATCTGTTGAATTCGAATCATGAGAAAGCTCAAATAGTAATGGGGTTAGGAGTAATGTATATGTCTTTTATATTAATGCCTGTTTTTATTTATCACAGATATAAAGATGGGAAGTACAAGAAATATATTATAAACTCAGATAAAGATTCTGAAACAAAAAAAGGCTGAGAATAATTCTCAGCCTTTTCACATTATGATTATATACCTATTACCTTAAAAAAGGTGAATAGTTAGTTGGATAATTATTAGCTTTTGCTAATCCATTTGTAGCATCTTTAAAATTACTTCCAAACGCTCCATCAATCGCTTCTAGAATTCTATTTGCCATTAATGCATAACCTTTAGCAGTTAAATGTACTCCATCTAAACTTACTAAACCTCCAGTTACTAAGTTACCGTTGAAGATAAAATCATCAAACTGAACTCCAGTATCAGAAGCAGCTTCTTCTAATAAACCTTTAAGATCAACTAAAGCTAAATTCGGATCAGCATTTACAGCTGTTTCTATTGTAGTATTATAAGCATCTGTAGCTATTCTTAACTCTTCTTGCTCTTGTGGAGTTAACACCCACTTGTCAGCTAATGGTAAAGTAATTCCTTCAGCAGAAAATTGACCTGCTAAAGTTGCTGGTAATAAACCTCCACTTTGTGTTACTAAAGCTGTAGCAGCAGTTGTATTTACAGTTCCAATAACTGAACTACTTGGTAAAACAAATAAATCATTTGCTGTAGCAGATCTAGCTTTTCCGTATTGTTGTCCTAATAATTGAGCTACTAAAGGCGCAGCCGCAGCTGGTAAACCTAAAGACTCTACAAAAGGAACAAAAGTAGGACTAGCCGCTAATGTATTTGTAATAGCCATAGTTAAGTCAAAAGCATCTTCATCATATATTACTAAAGCATTTGGTGCATCAGTTGCAAAAACAATAGATCTTTCTGCTTGACCTGCTCCAGCATATACTTGATTAATAGCACCATAAACATTATTTAATAATGGAATTTGAGCTGCTAATTGAGTAGCTGCATCAGAATCTCCTCTAGGATCTAAAGGATTGTAAGGCACTGTAGTAAAGTGCGCTAATGATGTAATGTAAGGAACATTTCCTACAACACCTTTAGCTCCAGTTCCTGTTAAAGCTCCAAGTGTAGTTGCAAAAACCGCATCAAATGTAGCTGTAGGAGTAATCGGGTTATAGTTCGGAGCAGTCATGTCACTTTCTCCACCTGATAAAGCATAACCTAATACATCGTTACCTCCAAATTCAGATAACGTAAAGAATGTTGGATTTTTAGCAACCGCATCAGCAAGTACAGTAGTAGTTGCACTAGAAGCAACTCTAACAAAATATGGATTTGCTGTTCTTGGTGTAGCTATTAAACCAGCTGCACTACCATAACCAGGCGCCACAAAGTGGAAACTTTTTGCACCAGGCATTCCGTAGTTATTGATATCTCCAGTAACTGGATTTGCAGCATCAGTAGTAGGAACAGCTCCTAAAGTTGCTAAAGAAGCAGGACCGCTTCCGTCAAAGAATAATCTTGGTCCTTGAATTTGTGTTCCTCCAAATAATAAACCTCCAATATTATCATTCATTAAAGGTTGTGTAAAAGTACCTCCGCCTGCTAAAGCAAATTTCTGAGATAAAATATTTGGAAAAGAGTTTTCTTGAGCTGCGATAAATAATGCATTATCTGTAAACCCAGCAGTAAAAGAAGCTCCAACTGCTATATAATTAGAAAAATCTACTCCGTTAGCATTTACGGCAATAACCTCTTCTTCTGCAGCAACTATAGGGTCAAGATCATTATTTACATCACATGCTGTTAGCCCTAATAAAATAAAAGGCAACCAACTATATTTAAATTTCATTCTGTTCATTTTTTAGTTATTAATAGTCCAAGAGATAAAGTACTGAGATCCGATTGCTCCAACACCTGGTGCACTTAAGTACTCTTTACCTGTTAAGTTAGCTCCTCCTATCTTAATCACAGATTTGATTGAAGGAATTCTATAGTTCATTTGAGCATCTAATACTGTACGAGAATCGATTACAGCATCGTGGAATGTAGATTCCCATAAGTACTCATCTTGCCATCTTACGTTGAAGTTAAATCCGAAGTTTTCGAATAAGTTGTTGTGTCCGAATTGGAACTTAACTTTATGTTCCGGTGTATTGAAACCAGCTTCGAAATCTGGATCTGTAGACTGATCAAAATCAAACTTAGATAATGTATAGTTTAAACCAACATTAAATCCGTTAAATATTTTAGTATTTAATCCAATAGTAGCACCATAAGAACTAATATCAGAATCAGTATTTGTATACGTATTGAAAATTACTGTATCTCCGTTCGATAAAGCTGCTAAAGCTAATGGAACTTGCGCACCACCTGGACCAATTGGAGCTGTATCTGATAAATCTACATTACCATATAAAGGAGCAATCACATTTTCGTTTGCGATGAAATCTTCATACTCGTTATAGTAAACACTTAAATCAACACTTAATTTGTTATCTCCTGTTGGAATCGCAGCACGGTACCCTACTTCATAAGCAGTTACTTTTTCTGGCTTTACTAAACCTACGTTAGCAACTGTTGGTGCACCTGCTAAAACTGAGTTTAAAGAGAACGAGTTGAAATAACCTTGAGCTCCTAAAGCTGATAATGAAGCCTGACCAGTAATTGCTGCTCCATTTCCACTTAATGTAATTTGTGGAGTTTGGTATCTTAATAAGTTATCAGGTGCAGATCCTACTAAGAAAGCTCTACCTACATCTAAACCAATGTACTGATCTTGAGTAGTTGGGTTTCTGAAACCTGTTTGGAATGAAGCTCTGAAGTTATGATTCTTGCTTTCTCCAGCAGCATAAGCTACAGAAATTCTTGGTGAAAAATTACCATCGAAGTTTTGTGCTTTATCGTATCTGATAGATCCTGTTAATTTTAATCTATCATCCATTAATTTCTTTTGAACTTGAGTATATAAACCATACTCATCATAAGTAATTGGACCATCAAAATCAGTATAAATTGTTCCATTTGAACGTAAGTTATACTCTCTGTACGAACCTCCTACTTGCACTTCAGCAAAGTCGATGTATTCTTTTAAATTAAGATTAGCATCTACGTGACGAATTTGAGATTGATCTTGAAATTTAGATCCTGTAGCTAAATCTGGATCTGCAATTACTTCGTTAAAAGCTTGTTGGAAAGCAGAAGTACCAGGAACTAAAGCTCCAGTTTGTGCTGCATTTCTAGCCGCAATATGAGCAGCATCGTTGGTAGCACCACCTAACACTGCTTGTAAATAACCTCCAACATACTCACCGAACCAAGTGTTATCGTCTTTCCACTTTCTATTTAAGTTAATAGCAGTAAATCTTGTATCATAAGAATTACCAGCATCCTCAGAAGTTAAATAACCTCTAACGAAGAAATACTTTCCTCTGAACTCTAATTTGTGTTGCTCCATAAAGAAGTCTTTAATATAGTAACGGTTTGCACCTTGATAAATCGTATTACCTCTACCATATTTAGAATTCCAAATAATCTCTAAACGATCATTACCCAAAGGTCTATAATGTAATGAAGCGCCAAACTTCATACTTCTTGCATCATAATCCATTAAATCTTCTTCGTTGTATCCAGTTCTACTCACATCAACACTAGGTATTAAAGCAGAAGCTCCTGAAGGAATTAAACCTCTAGATTCAAGAATTTGTGCAACACCTCTAACGTTTGTAGAAACCTCATCACCATAAACATTTAAACCATCAAAGTTGATATCTGTATTTCTATCTCCAGCGATGTAATCTCCATTTGCTGTGTTTCTATAATCTGTAGCAAACCACTCAGTACCTTTTAAGTAAGAAAAAGTAGCTTTAGCTGCGAAATAATCACTAAATGTATGAGCCATACGGATACTAGTATCATAAAACTCATTATCGCCAGCAGCTTGTTGACTAGTTAATCCTGTTTTAGCAACAACACTAATTCCTGTGTCATCGAATGGACTTTTACTAGTCATAAACATAATTCCGTTAAATGCATTTGCACCATATAATGCAGAAGAAGCACCAGGAAGTAATTCAACACTCTTTACATCTAACTCAGATAAACCTAATAAGTTACCTAAAGCAAAGTTTAATGCAGGAGAAGAATTATCCATTCCATCTACTAACTGCATAAAACGAGTATTTGCAAAAGTTGCGAAACCTCTTGTATTTACAGACTTAAATGTTAAACTATTTGTATTGATATCTACACCTTTAAGGTTTTCTAAACCATCGTAGAAAGAAGGAGAAGATGTATTTTTAATTGCTCTAGAATCAAATCTTTCAACAGTTACAGGAGATTCCATAATTCGTTCTGGTGTTCTCGACGCAGAAACTACTACTTCATCTAATGCTGTTGCATTTTCTTTTAACGCAACTGTAATAACTTGATTGTTTTTTGTGATCTCTACAGTTTGAGATTGATAACCTAAGGAAGAAATCACTATTGTAAATGGTGGAGTGTCCGTTACTGTTAAAGTAAATTTCCCATCGAAATCTGTAGTTGTACCTACCGCCTTCCTTGCGACTTTAATATCGGCCCCCGGCAAGGGTCCACCAAGAGATGCATCATTTACCGTACCAGTAATGGTGGTTTGTGCAATCATTAATGAGCTGCTCAATAACATAATGGCAGCTAATAATAATTTTTTCATCATAATGTAAATAATTTGTTAACTATATCGCAAAATACGATTTTTTTTCATTCCTAAAATATTTTGACAGTTTTTATTACTATTTAATCAATAAAGAGGTCTTTTTTTTAATATTATCACATTTTACAGATCAATGTATCGTATTGTACATTTTACTTGTAAATTTGCATAAACAATATTATAGCATTTGGAAACTGTTTTTTCTATTTCAGACTTTACTCCGACTCACGAAACCTATGTTACAATAGGTACATTTGATGGAGTTCATATTGGACATCAAAAGATAATAAAAAAATTAGTTGATCAAGCTAAAAAGAACGATAAAAAGTCTGTACTACTAACTTTCTTTCCTCATCCAAGAATGGTGCTTCAAAAAGAAGCTTCGGTTAAGTTGATAAACACTATAAATGAGCGTATTGACTTACTTGAGAAAATCGGATTAGATTATTTAATTATTCATCCTTTTAGTAAAGAATTTTCTAGACTAACCGCATTAGATTTTGTTAGAAATATATTGGTAAATCAATTAAAAACTTCAAAATTAATTATTGGGTACGATCATCATTTTGGAAAAAATAGAGAAGGTAACATAGAACAATTAACAGATTTTTCTCACATCTATAATTTCGAGGTGGAAGAAATACCTGCTCAAGATATTGATAGCGTTGCTGTGAGTTCTACAAAAATTAGAAATGCTTTAAAAGAAGGAAATCTTAAAACAGCAAACGATTATTTGGGTTATAATTTTTCTCTGAAAGGAAAAGTAGTTTCTGGAAATAACCTTGGGAATAAAATCGGATACCCAACTGCTAACATTACCATTGAAGAAGATTACAAATTGATTCCTAAATCTGGAGTTTACTTAGTAAAATCTACTATTGACAATACAATGTATTATGGTATGATGAATATTGGAAACCGACCTACTGTAGATGGAAGAAACCAAACTATTGAAGTTAATTTCTTTGATTATTCTGGGAATTTATATGATGCTATTTTAAGAACCAAGCTTATTTACTTCATAAGAGAAGAACAAAAATTCGATTCTATTGAAGCTTTAACTAAACAACTAGAACTGGATAAAAATTTCTGTTTAAACTACATCAATAATAATCTATAACTATAGATTGCTAAATTCTGACGCTTCATGTATCTTTGTCGCCTAAAAAATTCAACTTATGTTACAAGTTCAGTTTATTCGAGACAACAAAGATGTTGTTTTAGCAGGATTAGCAAAGAGAAATTTTGCTGACGCAGAAACTATTATTAATGATGTATTGCAATTAGATGAAACTAGAAGATCTACTCAAGTTTCATTAGATAATGTATTAGCTGACTCCAATAAACTGTCTAAAGAAATAGGTTCACTTTTTAAATCAGGAGAAGTTCAAAAAGCCAATCTTTTAAAAGAAAAAACAAGTCAATTAAAAGAAAGTGGAAAAGAACTCACTGAACAATTAAACAACGTTACAGCTAAGCTTCAAGATTTACTATATCAAATTCCTAATGTTCCTCATGCTTCTGTTGTTGCTGGAACTAATGAAGAAGATAATGAAGAAATCTTTAGGGAAGGTACTGTACCTGATTTAGGAGACAAAGCACTTCCTCACTGGGAACTTGCTAAGAAATATGATATCATCGATTTTGATTTAGGTGCTAAAATATCTGGTGCTGGTTTTCCTGTTTATAAAGGAAAAGGAGCTCGTTTACAACGTGCTTTAATCAATTATTTTTTAGATAAAAATACAGGTGCTGGATATAACGAAGTTCAAGTTCCTCATTTAGTAAATGAAGCTTCTGGTTTTGGAACAGGACAATTACCTGATAAGGAAGGTCAAATGTACCATGTTACTGCTGATGATTTATATTTAATTCCTACTGCTGAAGTTCCTATTACAAATTTATATAGAGGATCTTTAGTTAAAGAGGCTGATTTACCAATTACATTAACAGGTTATACACCTTGCTTCCGTAGAGAAGCTGGAAGTTACGGAGCTCATGTTAGAGGATTGAATCGTTTACACCAATTCGATAAAGTAGAAATTGTTAGAGTAGAAAAACCTGAAAACTCTTACGAAGCTTTAAATGGTATGGTAGAACATATTAAAGGAATTTTACGTGAATTAAAATTACCGTATCGTATTTTAAGATTATGTGGTGGTGATACTGGTTTTACTGCAGCGTTAACTTTTGATTTTGAATTGTATTCTACAGCTCAAGAAAGATGGTTGGAAATTAGTTCTGCTTCTAACTTTGAAACTTTCCAAGCAAACCGTTTAAAGTTACGTTATAAAAACAGCGAAGGTAAGAACCAATTAGCTCACACATTAAATGGAAGTTCTCTTGCTTTACCAAGAGTTTTAGCAGCAATTTTAGAAAATTATCAAACTGCTGATGGAATTAAAATACCTGAAGTATTAGTTCCTTATTGTGGTTTCGATATGATAAATTAATATTTAAAATGAACGGTAATCAGTGCGCGCCGCTGATTACTGTTTGTATATATTAATTCGAAACAACAATGGTCATAAGTTTTTTGTATTTGTTTACTTCTAATAAAGCTTCAAAATACTGAGTTATTTGTCCGTTCTTCATAAACTCCTTTGCTTTATTATTCGCTATATCGTATTGTCTAGTTAAATTTTTCATTATGATAATTTGTTTAGTTACACACAAAGAATTAGACAAACTTCGTGCCAAAACATTACAGAGTTCCTAAAAAAAACCTTTTTTTTAATGTATTTTTAACAATATTGTTGCTTATTTTTGATTGATGAAGATCCGACTACTTTTATTTATTTTACTGGTTAACAGCTCATTCATAATAGCTCAATCTAATAATTTTGCATTAGCAGAAAATTATTTTAGAAATAATGAATTTGAGAAAGCTACTCAAATACTCGAAGTACTTGTTAAAAAGAGTCCATACAATACTACATACATTAAACGTTTGATTAGTTGTTATCAAGAAACTGATAAGTTCGATACTGCCGATAAATTGCTTACTCAAAAACTAACACAACGTCCTAATCTTACTTTTTTAAATGTAATCTTAGGTTATAATTATGAAAGACAGCAACAGAAAGATAAAGCCGATAAATATTACAAAAAAGCTTTAAAATCGATCTCTAACGATGCCGGATATGGAGGAACGATAGCACGACTTTTTAAAGATTATAATAAATTAGATTTAGCTATAGAAGCATATAAAAAAGCACTTAGTTTAAATCAAAACTTACAATATGAATTTCAAATTGCTCAGATTTACGGTGAAAAAGGTGATTTTGAATTAATGTTTCAAGAGTATGTTAATCTCTTAGATAAAAGAGAAAACTACTTAAGCACAATTAAAAGTTTTTCGGCTAGATATATTACTGATGACAGTGAAAATGAAAACAATGTTCTTTTCAAAAAAGCATTACTTCGTAAATCTGCTAGTAATCCTAAAAATATCTGGAACGATTTATTAAGCTGGTTATTTATTACTCAAAAAGAATACGGAAAAGCTTTCATTCAAAACAAAGCACTATACCAGAGAGATAATGATAAACTGATAAAAATTTATGATTTAGGTGAAATTGCTTTTGAAAATAAAGATTACGAAACTGCTAAAAAATGTTTTGATTTCACCATAGAAAGATCCACCTACCCAGAAGATAAGTTTAGTGCTATTTTAATGAATTTGAGAATAGCAATTGCCACACAAGCTGAAGATATTGAGTCTCAATTCAATCTTGTTTTTAATGAATACGGAATTAATAAAAACACTTTTTCTATTCAGGTTGCTTATGCAGATTATTTAACGTTTACTAAAAATCAACCTGAAGAAGCCAAAAAAGTTTTAGAACGTGCCTTAGATTTCTCAGAAAATAGATATCAGAAGGCAAGTGTAAAATTGAAATTAGCTGATGTTTTAGTATATCAAAATACATTTAACAAGGCGTTGATCTATTTCTCTCAAATTCAAACACAATTTAGAGATCATCAACTAGGGCAAAAAGCTCGTTTTAAAGTTGCACAAACATCTTATTTTAAAGGTGATTTTAAATGGTCTAAAGCTCAATTAAAAGTTCTGAAAGGTTCAACAAGTCAATTGATAGCAAACGATGCAGCAGATTTGTTTTTAATCATTTCTGACAATCAACCTAAAGATAGTTTACCAAGTGGGCTAGCATCATACGCTAAAGCTGATTTACTTTCTTATCAGAACAAGAATGATGAAGCTATGGTTGTTTTAGATGGTGTTATATCTCAATTTAAAGGACAACCAATAGAGGATGAAGCCTTATTCAAAAAAGCAAAATTATTTACTAAAAAGAAAAAATTTGACGAAGCTATTCTAACTTACGCAAGAATTATAGACATTGATCAAAAAGGTATTTTAGCTGATGATGTTTACTATAATATCGCAGAGTTATATAAAAATGAATTAAACAATCCTGAAAAGGCAAAAGAATATTATCAGAAAATAATCTTCGATTATCCTTCGAGTATTTATTTAGTAGATGCTAGAAATAAATTTAGAAAGTTAAGAGGAGATACTTTATAATAGAAATTTTAATTATGTATATATACAACGTTACTATAAATATAGACGAAACTGTTCATAACGAATGGTTACAATGGATGCAAACTCATATTCCTGAAGTTTTAGCTACGGGAAGATTTACTAGCGCAAAAATGACTCAAGTCTTAGTTGAAGAAGAAATGGGTGGAGTAACATACTCTATTCAATACACGGCAAAAACAAGAGAAGATTTAGACAATTACTATAAGCACGATGCTGAAAAACTTCGTTCTGATGGAATGAAAAAATTTGCAGATAAAATGTTAGCTTTTAGAACAGAGTTAAAAGTAATTAAAGAGTTTTTCCCAACTGTAGCAAGTAATTAATTATGTCTTTTATAATCTTTTTAAGTTTCATTAAATCTTTACTTTTTGATGTTGTTTTATACTTTTTAGGAAAAATATTATCTAATCCTGATGAATTAAGAGAATTTTTAGGCTTAACAGATCGTAAAAAAGAATACTATGAAACTACATCTAAATATGTAGAAAAAATAGGGAAACTATTAATTTACATTGCTATAGCAGGTTTTGTTATTACTATTTCGAGTAACATAAAACTATTAGCTTTTATATAAAGATGAAATATAGAGTTATAGTATTATTATCTTACATTTTATTCTTTTCTTGTAACAAACCGAAGAAAAAAACTAAAGAAGTTACAATAAAAAAAGAAACTATAACTCTTATTAAATCTTACAAAGACACTATTCCTAAAGAGTTTATTGCTACACATTTTGATTTTCCTGTTAGCAAACCCAATGCGAAAGGATATTACAATGCACAAAAGTTTACAAAGAACTATCATTTAGGTGATGACTGGAATGCTGTTACTGGTGGAAATTCAGATTTAGGCGATCCAATTTATGCAATAGCAAACGGTTTTATAAAAGAAAGTAAAGATTACGGCGGTGGATGGGGCAATGTAATTCGTGTTTTACATTTTCTTCCTAATGATAAAGCAATAGAATCTTTGTATGCACATTGCGATACTTTACTTATTAAAAAACATTCTTGGATTAAAAAAGGAACTAAAATTGGAACGATAGGAACAGCCAATGGAAGATATTATGCCCACTTACATTTTGAAATAAGAGAAGATATTACCTTACCTTTGGGACCTGGATACTCTAAAGATACCAGTGGATATTTAGATCCAACAGAGTTTATTAAAAAACACAGAACAATAGAAGATGAGCGTTAGAGCTAAAAAACACCTAGGACAGCACTTTTTAAATGATGAAAATATTGCTAAAAAAATAGCAAATTCATTAACCGAAAAAGGATACGATAATGTATTAGAAATTGGTCCTGGTATGGGAGTACTAACCAAATATTTACTCGAAAAAGAACCAAAAGTAACAGTAATGGAATTAGATTCTGAATCTGTTACTTATTTACATGAAGTTTTTCCTGTAGAACATATTAAACTAGATACTTCAAAAGAAAAATTTTCTATTATAGAAGGTGATTTTTTAAAGCAAAATATTGCTAAAACATTTAATGGAGAACAAGTAGCTATCATTGGAAATTTTCCATACAATATTTCTTCACAAATTGTTTTTAAAGCCATTGAAAACAGAGAGCTTGTTCCTGAATTTTCTGGAATGTTTCAAAAGGAAGTTGCCCAGCGTATTGCAGAAAAAAAAGGAAGTAAAGTTTACGGAATTTTATCTGTTTTAGCTCAGGCTTTCTACGATGTTGAGTATTTATTTACAGTTCCTCCTAACGTTTTTAATCCGCCACCTAAAGTAGATTCTGGTGTAATGCGTATGATTCGAAAAGAGAATTATACATTACCTGTAGATGAAAAGTTATTTTTCAGAGTTGTAAAAACTGCTTTCAACCAAAGAAGAAAAATGCTACGTAGTAGTTTAAAATCCATGAATCTTTCGGATACATTAAAAGAAGACCCTATATTTGCCATGCGTCCCGAACAATTGTCGGTACAAGAATTTGTAGAATTGACTGAGAAAATTGCACGTCATGGCGATAGAAATAACGAAAGAACTTCTTGATAACGTTTCCAACCTAATTACCAATCAAAAAGATACCGCACTTTCTGATCTTTTTTCTGATGTACATCATGCTGATATCGCTGAAGTATTAGACGAATTATCTTTTGATGAAGCTGTATACATTATCCGTTTACTCGATAGTGAAACAACTTCTGAAGTATTAATGGATGTTGATGATGACGTTCGTGAAAAAGTCTTAGAACAATTATCTGCAAAGGAAATTGCAGAAGAAATTGACGAGTTAGATACTGATGACGCAGCAGATGTAATTGCTGAGCTTCCTGAAAAGCGTAAACAGGAAGTAATGAAAGAGATTGAAGATGAAGAACATGCAAAAGAAATTGTTGAGTTACTTCGTTTTGATGAAAGTTCTGCGGGTGGACTTATGGCAAAGGAACTTGTTAAGGTAAACGAAAACTGGTCTGTTTTAGGTTGTGTAACCAAAATGAGAGATCAGGCTGCAGAAGTTACAAGAGTACATTCAATTTATGTGGTAGATGATAGCGGAAAACTAAAAGGACGTCTTTCTTTAAAAGATTTATTAATGGCTTCTACCAAATCGAAGATTGCCGATATTTATATTCCTCGTGTTGATTACGTAAATGTTCACGATACTGCCGAAGATGTGGCAAACAAAATGCGTAAATACGATTTAGAAGCTATTCCTGTTGTTGATGAACTTGGAATTTTAGTTGGTCGAATTACCATTGATGATATTGTAGATGTAATTAAAGAAGAAGCAGATAAAGATTATCAATTAGCTGCCGGTATTACACAAGATGTTGAAGCTGATGATACCATTTTAGAATTAACAAGAGCTCGTTTACCTTGGTTATTCTTAGGATTATTAGGTGGAATTGGAGCTTTCTTAATCATGAAAAATTTCGAACACACATTTAAAGAGAATGCAGTGTTATTCTTCTTTACTCCATTAATTGCAGCCATGGCTGGAAATGTAGGAGTTCAGTCTTCTGCAATTATTGTTCAAGGTTTAGCTAACGACGATGTTAAAGGAAGCGTAAATAAACGATTGATAAAAGAAATGTTGTTAGCTACACTAAACGGAATAGCTTTAGCCATTGTTTTATTCTTGTTTGTTTATTTTTCTGATGCTGATAACGATTTAAGAATTTCTCTTGCTGTATCTGTATCCTTAGTAGCTGTAATTATTGTAGCTGGACTTATCGGTACATTTATTCCTTTATTCTTAGATAAAAGAGGAATTGATCCTGCTATAGCAACAGGACCATTTATCACCACCAGTAACGATATTTTTGGAATCTTAATTTACTTTACGATTGCTAAAATAATTTTAGGATATTAATATTCTATGATTAAAGTTGATGATCAATTAATTACTCCAGAAGTACGAGAAGCTTTGTTCAATAACTCTGAACAAATTACATTTCAAAAAAATGAAATTATTGTAGCATCTGGTAAAATTTGTAATCATCTATTTATCATTGAAAAAGGAATGCTACGTAGTTTTTACTACAACAAAAAAGGAAACGATATAACTAATTGGTTTTCTAGCGAACAAATGATTATTACTGAAGCTTATAGTTTCTTTAAACGCAAACCCAGCAACATTAGCATTGAAGCCATCGAAGAAACAACTGTAAAAGCTATTTCTCATAATAAACTAGAAACTGTTCTTAACGATTCAAAAGATGTAGAGCGTTTTATGCGTCTTTTGGTTACAGAAATCATGATGGCGTTAGGGAAAAAAGTAATTTACCTTCAAAATAAAAGTGCTAAAGAACGTTACGATGATTTATTAAAAACACATCCCGATATTTTTCAGCGCGCAAAATTAGGTCATATTGCTGGTTACTTAGGTGTCGCACAACAAAGCCTGAGTAGAATTCGATCAAAGTCCGAATAACCATTCTTCTTTTTTAACATAGGTGAAAAGATAAGCCAATACAAATCCTTATTTTTAGAGTATTCATTTCAAATTCAACCTATTGTGAATCGAAAAAACATACTCATTACTGGAGCTAGTTCTGGTTTAGGAAAAGGCATGGCTATAGAGTTTGCCAAACAAGGCTGTAACTTAGCTTTATGTGCAAGAAGAACAGAAAAACTAGAAAATTTAAAAAAAGAACTCCTAAAAACAAACAGTAATATCAACGTTTTTATAAGAGCTTTAGATGTTACTCAACAAGAAGATGTTTTTTCAGTTTTTAAAGCTTTCCATGATGATTTTCAAACAATCAACGGAAAATTAGATCGTGTGATTGTTAATGCAGGAATGGGTAAAGGAGCTTCAATAGGAAAAGGATTTGCTAATCAGAATTTACAAACTGCTGTTACCAATTTTTGCGGCGCTTTACATCAAATGGAAGCTGCTATGGAAATTTTTAGAGCGCAAAATTCTGGACATTTAGTCGTCATTTCATCCATGTCTGCTTTCAGAGGTTATCCAAGAGCAATGACTGTTTATGCAGCAACAAAAGCTGGTGTAAAAAGTTTAGCTGAAGGAATTCGAGCAGATGTACTTAAAAAACCCATCAAAGTATCTACTATTTGTCCTGGTTACATTCAATCTGAAATGACAGATTCTATCGGAAAACCACCACCTTTAATGATTCCGTTAGGTAAAGGTTCAAAACTATTAGTAAAAGCAATCAATAAAGAAAAAGCAAATGCTTTTGTTCCGTTTTGGCCATGGTATTTCATCAAACAAGCTATGCCATTTTTTACTTTAAAAATGTTGAGAAAATTCTAATCTAGAACACATGAATTTTAATCCATCACAAAAATCAAAAGACTATTTAGATCGTCTTAAAAAGTTTATGGATAAACATATTTATCCGTTTGAACGAGAACTTATAACTTATCATAAAGAACATAATACTTCTGGAAATTGGAAAGAATGGACAGAACACCCAAAATTAGAAGCTTTAAAAGAACTTGCTAAACAAGAAGGGCTATGGAATCTTTTCTTGTCTGACAATTCATTAGGACAAGGATTAAGCGTTTTAGAATATGCGCCTCTTGCTGAAGAAATGGGACGTGTATATAATGCCGCCGAAATCTTTAATTGCAACGCTCCAGACACAGGAAATATGGAGGTTTTATATCACTTCGGAAACCAACAGCAAAAAGAAGAATGGCTACAACCTTTACTAGATGGAAAAATAAAATCTGTTTTCTGTATGACTGAACCTGATGTTGCTTCTTCCGATGCAACTAATATTGAAACTTCTATAATTGAAGATGGAGAGGAGATTGTAGTGAACGGTAAAAAATGGTGGTCTACAGGATTAGGACATCCGAAAGCAAAATTGGCCATTGTGTTAGGAAAAACAGATACTACACAAGAAAAACACAAACAACACAGTATGGTTTTGGTCCCTTTGGATACTCCAGGAGTGGAAATACAAAGAATGCAAAATACATTTGGAGCTTACGACGCTCCTGCGGGCCATGGAGAAATCCATTTCAATAATGTTCGAATTCCGAAAAAGAATTTAATTCTAGATTTTGGTGCTGGTTTTGCTATTGCACAAGGAAGATTAGGTCCGGGTAGAATACACCATTGTATGCGTTGTATTGGAGCTGCTGAACGTGCTTTACAATTGGCGATTATTCGAAGTGGTACACGACAAGCTTTTGGAAAACCTTTGGCTAAATTAGGCGGAAATTCTGAACGTTTTGCACAAGCTAGAGTTGCCATAGATCAAGCTCGATTATTGACACATTATGCTGCTTGGAAAATTGATGAACAAGGTGTGAAAAATAGTATGACCGAAATTTCTGCGATAAAAGTTGTTGCTCCGAAAGTATTACAAGAAGTCACAGATATGGCAATGCAAATTCATGGTGGAGCAGGATTATCTGACGATTTTCCTCTGACTAATTTTTTCATTCAAGCGCGTGCTTTACGTTTGGCTGACGGACCAGATGAAGTGCATTTACGAATGATTTCTAGACTTGAATTTAAAAAATACTTAGGCTAATGTCGAACATTGTTAAAGATCTTGAAAAACAACAACGCTCAGGTGAGGAATTAAATTTAGATACTTTATTGCCTTGGATAAAAAATCATATTCCTAATATTAATTCTAATCCAATTATTACGCAATTTTCTGGTGGAGCATCGAATTGGACGTATCGCTTAAAATTTGACGAACAAGATATTATTTTACGTAGAGCTCCTTTAGGGAAAAAAGCAGCTGGAGCGCACGATATGCCAAGAGAATTTTATCTTCAACAAAAATTAAAACCGCATTATCCTTATGTGCCAAAAATGATCGCCGTTTGTGAAGATGAATCTGTTTTAGGTTCAACTTTTTATCTGATGGAACGATTGGAAGGAATCATTCTTCGAAAAAATCCTCCAAGAGGAATTCATTGGGATGAAGAAACGGTTCGTAAGATCTGTTATTCTTTTTGGGATAAAATGATTCATTTACATCAAGTAAATTATAAGAAAGAAGGTTTACAAGATTTAGGTAAAGGTGAAGGTTATATTGAACGTCAAATTCTTGGATGGAATAAACGTTATGCAAATGCAAAAACATGGAATGTTCCGGCTGGGAAAAAAGTAATGAAATGGCTAGAATCAAACATTCCTAAAGAAGAAAACCTATGTATTATTCATAACGATTTTCGACTAGACAATGTGGTTATCGATCCTAGTAATCCAGAAAATATTTTAGGAGTTTTAGATTGGGAATTGGCTGCCATTGGAGATCCTTTGATGGATTTAGGAAACAGCTTAGCGTATTGGGTTGAAGAAAAAGATGACTTTTTTGTAAAATCTATTCGAAGACAACCGAGTAATATTCCTGGTATGTTAACTAGAGAAGAAATTATAAACTACTATTGTGAAAAAACAGGAAGGACAATTGATGATTTCCGTTTTTACAGAGTTTATGGCTTATTCCGATTGGCTGGAATTGTGCAACAGATTTACTACAGATATTCAAAAGGATATACCAAAAACAAAGCTTTTAAAAATTTCTGGTTGATTTCTATCTATTTGATTAAAACCTGTGAAAACATTATTAAACGTAAAAAATAACTGTTAACTAAAAAAGTGTCACTTCGAGCGCAGTCGAGAAGTATTTTTATGATAAAACTAATAAGATCTCGACTGCGCTCGATCTGACAAATATTCAATATATTAAACAAGATAAATTATAGTTTACTTAAAGTAAACGTTGTTCAAAAATCACTAAAAAAATCCGAAAAATTTAGGATACGTAAATTCGGAATGACGTAAAATTATTCATTAAAACTAAGACTGAAACTTAAAAAATAACTGCAAATTATTATCATTATGAATCTAAAAAAACTGAATGCTTTATATCCTAATAAAACTGCTTTTGTTACTGGAGCAGGATCTGGTTTGGGTGCTGCTTTTGCAAAATTATTGGCTAAGAATAATTGGACACTTCATTTAAGTGACATTAATGAAGAAGCTTTAGAAAATGTAGTTCAGAATTTAAACACAAACGAGAAGGTATTTCAATATTCTTTAGATGTAAGCGATAAAAATCAGTTTGAAAATGTGGTTCATAAAGTTTATGAAAACAGTGAAATAGTAGATGTTGTGATTAATAATGCTGGAATTGGTGATGGTTTATTATTTAAAGATTATCCTATCGAAAAATGGGAAAAGATGATTGAAGTAAACTTGATGGGGACATATTATGGTTGTCATTTCTTTGTACCAAAATTATTAAAACAGAAAAAAGGTGTTTTACTGAATGTTGGTAGTTCTGCTGGATTTATGAACGCACCAGGAATGTCGGCTTATAGTGTTTCTAAAGCTGCTGTATTTTCACTTTCTGAATCTTTATATCATGAATTAAAACTGAACAACATTCAGGTAAGTGTACTTACACCTACTTTCTTTAAGACTAACATTATGGAAAATGCTAGTTCTAAAATGTTTAAAGGATTTGCAGAAAAACAGATGAAACATTCTACTACTAATGCAGATGAAGTTGCTGCAATCGCTCTTGAAAAAGCTTCTGAAGGAAAGTTTCAAATTATCTATCCTAAAGATGCAAAAACTAAGTTTTTCTATAAAAAATGGTTGCCAAAATTAGTTGAGAAGCAATATCAAAAAATGATGTCTAGACTATCTAATCACTAATTACTTTTTCTTAGTGATTTCTACTCTATTGATTAACTTGTCAAGTTCTTCCTTAGAGATAAAACTTTTCAGCATCATAACTGCTCCAAAAACGATCAATAAAACGCCCATTCCTTTTTTCACTTTGTAAATTACTAAAGGAGTTAGTTTAGAACGTAATTGTTTGGCTAATAATATTTTTATTACATCTAGTGCAAAATATCCGATAACTACTTTAACAAAGTACCAGAAGATTAAATTAGAATCCATTCCTAAAAGCGGACCAACAATAACCATAATTGTTAACCACCCCGCTAAAACACCAATATTTATAAAGTTTAAGAAATAACCATTTAGAAAAAGCTTGAAATAATTGTTACTCTTTGGAACATCAACCTCAGATTCATCGACTTCTTTTTTGTTTTTCTTGTCTAGAAATGTAATAAATCCGTAAACTAATAAAATCAGTCCACCAATTAAAAACAATCGAGGATCGTCTTTAATTTTCTCAAGTAAACTTCTACTTCCGAAATAAGCAATTAAGATAAAAGTAATATCACCTAATATTACACCGATATCAAATGCAATAGCAGCTCTAAAACCTTTTAATGCACTTGTTTTTAACAACATAAAAAACACAGGTCCGATCATTAAAGCCATAAAGGCTCCTACTCCGTATGCATTACTGTAATCTAATGACTCCATTTTATAGCAATTTTTTTTGTTTTTTTAAACATCGTCAAAATCTACAGTAATTGTAGGAGTTGTTGGATGTGCTTGACATGTTAATATGAAACCTTCTTCTAACTCTTCATCAGTTAAAATTTGATTTTTCACCATTACAGCTTTTCCTTCAGTAACTTTAGCGATACAACTACTACAAACTCCACCTTGACAAGAATATGGAGCATCTATATTTTTACGCAAAACTTCAGCTAAAATATCAGAATCTTGAGGCATTGAAAATGTAGTTTTTTCATCATCTAATACTACAGTAATTTCAGATTCACCTTCTTTAACTTGCTTTGCAGCATCTACGTCTACAGAAGCAGTAAATAATTCGAATAATACATTTTCTTTAGCAAAGCCATTTTCGATAAGCGTTTCTGAAGCAATATTGATCATTTCTTCTGGTCCGCATAAAAATGCATTTTCGAAGCTAATTTCTTTATAAATATTTTTAATAAAATAGTTTACGTGAGCTTTATCTATTCTTCCAAAAACAGCACCTTCAACATTTTCTCTACTAAACACATAACTTAAATTAAAACGCTCTGCATATTGTGTTTTTAATTCAGCAAGTTCTTTATAAAAAATCGTATCAGCTACAGATTTATTTCCATAAACTAAAGTAAATGTAGCAGACGTATTAGCTTCTAAAGCAGATTTTACCATAGAAAGCACAGGTGTAATTCCACTTCCGGCAGCAAAACCAATATAATTTTTTTGTTCAGCCGGTTCTAAAATAAATTTTCCTTCAGGCTTAGAAACATCTAATGTATCTCCAACACTTAACTTTTCATTTGCATATACAGAGAATGTTCCGTTTTCTACAGCTTTAATAGCCACTTTTACTTCACCACTTTTTGGAGATGAACATAACGAATATGCTCTCCTTACTTCTGCTCCATTGATTTCAGTTTTTAAAGTAATATACTGACCAGCAATAAAGTTAAAATCATTTTGTAATTCAGAAGGAATATCAAAAACTAAAGAAACTGCAGATGATGTCTCTCTAATGATATCTTTTATTTTGATTGGATAAAATTGACTCATTTGAAAAAAATTTGAACAAAAATACTAAAGAAAAGAAGAATCGTAAGCATAAAACAGCTTCAAAAACATACCTAAGGTTTTTATGTATAAGAAATTTATGTATATTTGCATACCTAAGTTTTTTAGGTATATGAAAAATCTTAATCATGGGAAATCAAAAATTGTATAAAGGTTCTTTACAAACTATCATTTTAAAATTGCTTGCAGAACAAGACAAAATGTATGGTTATGAAATTACTCAAAAAGTAAAGGAACTAACGAAAGGAGAATTACAAATAACAGAAGGAGCTTTATATCCTGCATTACATAAACTCGAAGCCGAAGGTTTGTTAGATGTAGAAGTCGCAAAAGTGGGAAATCGCTTGAGAAAGTATTATAAACTTACTGAAACTGGAACTAAAGAAACTGTGAATCGGCTACAGCAAATGCAAGAGTTTTTAAATACTATGCAGCATTTGGTGAATCCTAAATTAGGTTTAGAGTAAAGGGGAATAGCTATGGAATTAACCAGAGAACAAATACAAAAAATTAATACTTTTTTAGAAGGTATTGGAATTGAGTATATAGATATTCGTGTGGAAATGATCGATCATATTGCTTCTGATATTGAAAATAATATTGAAGATATCGATTCATTTTTTGAACACGATGGCTTTAATACTTCTTTTTTAAGATACATGCTAAGCAAGAAAAAGTCACTTTTAAAAAAATATAACAAACAGCTTAAAAAGCTGAATTGGTATTATTTTAAAAATCTTTGCAAAGAGTTATTTAATTTGGTTGTACAACCAAAATATTTATTTACAATTACTTTTTTTGTTCTAGTATCTATAAGGTTTGGAGATGTTTACTTTAAAGAGCTATCAATCATTTATTTTTCTCTGCTTCTGCTGTGGTATATGGTTACTTTATATGTTTCGTATCGAATTCCTAAGTCTTACAGAAATATAAAACTCATACGATTTTATGTTGCTGTAAACTCGGTTTCTTCGGTGTTGATTATAAATTTCCCTAATATCAGTACTACTATTTATGATGGAAACTATTCAAAAACTACAATGTTTATGTATTTAATATCATTAACAATAACATCGTTAGTTCATATAAACTTCTTTCAGAAACAAAATAAAATTTTCAACACCTATAAATATTTAATTCAATAGTTATGGAAATTACAAATGAACAAGTTACTTACATCGATAATCTACTTGAGGAAAATGGAATTAAATATTGGGATGCTAGAATTGAATTATTAGATCATGTAGTTTCTGAATTAGAAAACACACCTGATAATATAGATTTTAAAACTGCTCTTTGGGATGTTTTTAAAAAGTTAGGTTGGAAAGAAAATTTTAATGGTAGTTCTTTTGAAAATGTTATTAAACAATATCATAATTCTACTTCGAAGAAAATAAGAAGGAATTTCTCTGAATTTAGAAAAAAAGCCTTGTCAAACCCTTTAGTAATTAGTGCTTTTTTCTTTGTATTGTTTTTACTTTATGAAATAGCTCATTACAAATCAATACTAAAATACAGTATGATACTTATTATGTTGGCATACTTGATTCCATTAGGATATTTTCTTTCAAAAAAAGCATATTACAAGTCGTTACAATTAGGTCATACTGCATCATTAGCTTTTTTCGGATTATCTATATTGAATATTTTCATTCATATTCCTAAAGTGTTTTTCAATTTTAATGTTTTCGATTATCCTGTAGCAATTTCTTTAATCTTTAGTTCCACACTTTTCTATTCTTACATTGGATTCAATTTTTTCTTTAAAGAATTTACCAAAACAAATAATATTTATAAAAAATTAAAAACGCTATGAAATTAACAGATACACAAATACAAGATTTATATACGTTTACTAGTCAAAACGATGTTCGATATTATGATATTCAAATTGAATTAGTAGATCATTTAGCAAATGATATCGAAGCAATAATGACTGAAAATCCAACCATTGATTTTGAACACGCTAAATATTTAGCTTTTCAAAAATTTGGACAAAATGGTTTTTCAAAATTTGAAACTAATAGAGTTTTTTCACTAATAAAAAAGAACTATAAAATAGTTTCTGACATCATCAGAGATTGGTTTAGTTTTCCTAAGATAATTCTAATATTTATCGCTGCTTTGGTGATTTTTGAACTACAAAAAGTAAGCTATTCCAATTATTTTATTCTGGCTATAGTTAACATACTAATGACTATTAAGATGATAACAATTTTAAAGTTAGGTAAAAAAATGTTTATCAACAGAAAAGATAAAATCACCAAACGATGGACACTTGATGAAATCAAAGAGATATATTCTATTCATCCTTTT
Source organism: uncultured Tenacibaculum sp. (assembly GCF_947495995.1). Lineage (GTDB taxonomy): Bacteria > Bacteroidota > Bacteroidia > Flavobacteriales > Flavobacteriaceae > Polaribacter. The sequence goes on along the minus strand of NZ_CANMAX010000001.1, from coordinate 1,082,881 downwards.
GTAATTCTTTTTTTCTTTTCAAAATTTCTATTAAGAGAAGATAATAGTTTTATCTACTTCAGAAATCTGCAACAAATAGCGTTGTCCCTTACTGTAGTACTTTTTTTAGTATTTAGTTATATTGATTTAATAATCATACCTAAAAGAACCAAAGAACTTTTACAAAAAACCTATGCCGAATACTAAGTATTATAGTTCGTTTTAATTTGATTGAAAAAGAATTATCTCATTAAAAAACAGTTATGAAATTAACAGATACACAAATACAAGATTTATATACATTTACCAGAAAACATTATGTTGAATATTATGATGTTCAAACCGAATTGGTAGATCATTTAGCAAATGATATCGAAGCTACTTGGGAAGAAAATCCTGAGTTATCTTTCGAAAAAGCGAGAGATGCTTCTTTTAAAAAATTTGGTATTTATGGTTTTATGGATGTAGTTGAAGAAAAGCAACGTCAACTTTCAAAAAGATATTTAAAAATCATATTACGTTTTGTAAAAGAGTGGTTTAAACTACCTAAAATTATTCTTACTACTTTTCTAGTTTGGCTATTTTATGAAGTTCAAAGCTTTAATCATGCATTTTACATTTATACTGCAATTTACTTTTGTATTATCTGTTTTGAATTGATTAAAATGTTTCAATCAAGAAAAAAGATTGCTCGTAAACAAAAGGCAACTGGAAAAAAGTGGATGCTTGAAAACATCATTTTAGCTCAAGGTGTTGGAAATTTAGCTCTAATTTTATTTTATACGGTTGATTTTTCTTTACCAAACAATCATAATTTTTTAGAGTTGAGCCAAACTAGCAGATTTTTCTGTGCTGCTATTATAGTACTAACAATTATAATTGCTCACGTAACAGTACATGTTATTCCTAATAAAGCTGAAGAATTATTAGAAGAGCAATATCCTGAATATAAGTTAGTATAACTTATTTTTTACCATCAACAATAATTACAATCTCGCCTTTGGCAGGTTTCTCTGTATAATATGATAGTACTTCTTTTACAGTTCCTCGTTTGGTTTCTTCAAACATTTTTGTCAATTCTCTAGAAACTGAAACTAAACGATCTTCACCAAAATATTCAGAAAAATTGGTTAATGTTTTTAAAAGTTTATGCGGACTTTCATAGAAAATCATTGTTCGAGTTTCTTCAGCAAGAAATTTCAATCGTGTTTGACGACCTTTTTTTACAGGTAAAAAGCCTTCAAAAACAAACTTATCATTCGGTAATCCAGAATTCACTAAAGCCGGAACAAAAGCCGTTGCTCCTGGTAAACATTCAACTTCGACATTATTTTGAATACAAGCGCGAGTTAATAAAAAACCAGGATCTGAAATTGCTGGAGTACCTGCATCTGAAATTAAAGCAAATATTTCTCCAGCTTGAATTCGCTTTACAATATTCTCAACTGTTTTATGCTCATTATGCATATGATGCGATTGCATTGGCGTACTAATATCAAAATGCTTTAATAATTTACCACTTGTTCTCGTGTCTTCCGCTAAAATATAATCAACTTCTTTTAGCACTTTTAAAGCTCTAAATGTGATATCTTCTAAGTTTCCAATAGGTGTTGGTACCAAATACAATTTACTCATACTGCAAAGTTAGTAAAAGTGTTAGTTTGAAATCATTCTAATAAATCAAAAAAAACGAAACTCCCAACTTCTTACTTCCAACTTATCATTAACTTTGTCTCATGTTGGAAAAGCTATTAAATACTATTTCACTTCCTTCAGATCTTAGAAAATTAGATACAAAGGAATTGCCTCAAGTAGCTCAAGAACTTCGTAGATTCATTATCGATATTGTAGCTACAAAAGAAGGTCATTTAGGTGCTAGCTTAGGTGTTATCGAACTTACAATAGCGTTACATTATGTATTTAATACTCCTAAAGATTTATTGGTTTGGGATGTTGGACACCAAGCATACGGACATAAAATCTTAACTGGACGAAAAGATAACTTTCATACCAATCGTCAGCTTAATGGTATTTCAGGGTTTCCAAAACGTAGCGAAAGTGAATACGACACTTTTGGAGTTGGACATTCTTCAACATCAATTTCTGCAGCTTTAGGAATGGCAATTGCTTCGCAACTAAAAGGCGAACATAAACATCATGTTGCAGTTATTGGAGATGCATCGATTGCCAGTGGAATGGCTTTCGAAGCTTTAAATCACGCCGGAGTTACTGATGCCAACTTACTTGTTATTTTAAATGATAATGCTATTGGAATTGATCCTGCAGTTGGTGCTTTAAAAGAATACTTAACACGAGTTAAATTACAACGAAGTGATGTTTCTCAAGATAATATTATTGAAGCATTAAACTTCGATTATTCTGGTCCGGTTGACGGTCATAATTTAGAAGAACTAATTCGCGAATTACAGCGACTAAAAGATATTCCTGGTCCGAAATTCTTACATGTTGTTACTACCAAAGGAAAAGGATTACGACAAGCAGAAGAAGATCAAGTAAAATATCATGCTCCGGGGAAATTTGATAAAGTTTCTGGAGATATAATTCCGAAACCAAATCATATTGAACCTCCAAAATATCAAGATGTTTTTGGTAAAACCATTGTTGAGCTTGCTGAACAAAACGATAAAATTGTTGGAATTACTCCAGCTATGTTAACTGGGAGTTCATTAAAATTTATGTTAGAAAAGTTTCCGAAGAGAACTTTTGATGTTGGAATTGCAGAACAACACGCAGTTACTTTAGCTGCTGGTATGGCCGCAGAAGGATTGATACCTTATTGCAATATTTACTCAACTTTTTTACAGCGCTCTTACGATCAAATTATTCACGATGTAGCTTTACAAAATTTACCTGTTGTTTTCTGTTTAGATCGTGCCGGACTTGTAGGTGAAGATGGAGCAACACATCATGGAGTTTTTGATATTGCATATTTACGTTGCATTCCGAATCTAACTATTTTCGCTCCGCGCAATGAAATTGAGTTAAGAAACATCTTATATACTGCACAATTAGGCTTAGAAAACCCTATCGCTATTCGTTATCCGAGAGGAAAGGGAGTTACTATTGATTGGCAATTACCTTTTGAATCGATTTCTATAGGAAAAGGAGCTTGTTTACAACAAGGAAACAACATTGCTATACTTTCTATTGGTTCGATAGCTAAAAACGTCTCAGAGGCTTTAAAATTAACAAAAGAAAAGAATCAAGTTGCACATTACGATTTACGCTTTGTAAAACCACTTGATCAGGTGCTATTACATAGCATCTTTAAAAAGTTTGATAAAATAATCACAATTGAAGACGGAACTATAAAAGGCGGATTTGGTTCTGCCATTTTAGAGTTTGCATCTACACATGATTATAAAAATCAAATTAAAGTTTTAGGAATACCAGATCAGTTTATACATCACGGTACAGTAGCAGAATTGCATCAAATTTGTGGAATTGACGCTAATACTATTTTATCTGAAATTGAGAATATGATAAAAAAGTAAACCTTTTTTAAGGTTTACTTTTCTTTTACTCATTTTAGAAGCCTCCAAATCCTCCACCACCTGGAGTGGTATCACAATTCTCTGCTCTTAATATGAATTGTTCGTATCTAGTTCCATTTCTATTTGAAGTCGTTAAATTAACTTTATAGATTCCTGCTTTTTTAACTATTACCGTCGCATTGTTCCTAGAAGGATAAATAATTGCCGTATCATTTCCTGCTGGACTAATACTCCAATTGTAAGTTGTACAAGGCTCATATGGTACCGATAATTCGTTAGCAATTGTACCTACACAAATATAATTTGATCCTAAATTATCTTTAAAATAACCATCTGGCACAGGTGGTCTGAAGTTAGAATAAATTGGAGATGGAGTTGGCGGAGTAATAACACTAGAACAACTGTTAAAAATTCCATTAAGATAAATACTAAATTCTAAGTTACAATTTCCACTATAGTTTGTTTCTAATCTTATTGCTCCAACTCTAAAACCACTACTAATTTTAACAGTAAAAGTTCTAGATGTAGTTGAACCTAATATTTGAATTCCTGCTCCATCTATTACAGACCATTTAAAAGAAACATTATTTGGAACATTATTCGAAACTGTAAATGTTTTTACTTCTCCAATTCTAACAATATTACTTCTATTGGCTGTAATTATATCGAAATTACAAATGTTAGATGATCTTGCAGATAATTCAGAATCTTCTTTTGTTAATGTGTTTACAACATCAGAAGATGACTCATTAGGAATTAATTGTTCTTCTTCATTTTGACATGAATTAAGGACTGCTATCAACATGAAAATTGATAATACTTTGAAAACTGATTTCATTTTCTAGTTTAAATTTAAAAAGGATGATTAATATTATAGTTGTTAAGTACTAAATAAAAAGACAAACGACGATATATGTGCGCACATATAACTGTAGTTTATCTAGCAAATAAACACTAAACAACTAGTTTTTAAAAATTAAAGAATTGTGAATTTTAATAGCTATTTTTTCTTTCTTCTTTGAATCAAATCTAATGAAAAAAACAAACTTGAAGAACAAATTTAACATTAATTCACCTTAAAAAACAAAGTGAAATTCATAGAAAAAGTTACATGTCTGATCTTATAGATTTTATATATAAACAGAAAAACGAATCCAAATGGATTCGTTTTTTATTCTTCTACAGTAATCGTAAATGGTAAAGTATAACCTACTTCAACAGGAATTCCACTAAGCTCTGCAGGTTCCTTCATTTTTCGAATTCGTTTTATTACTCGAATAGCTTCTCTCTCAACAGCTATATGAGGAGCATTTTTTACTGTTATATCTTTGATATAACCTTCTTTGTTTATTTTGAACTGAACGTAAACCACATACTTACCAGCGTCTAAAGGAATACATTTGAATACTTTTTTATTTTTCTTAGCATCAAATACATGCTTTTTTACAATGCAATCATAATCGATATAAAAAGCTCTATTAAAATGTTTTTTAACTTGTTTATTTAAACAACTCCCTATTTCTTCAGCTGTTTTAAATTTTCTACATCTCCTATGTACTGGAGGTCGTTCTACTTTTACTATTTCTGACGATGTATTTATAGTGTCATTCTGAGAATAACCTATCACTCCTATTCCTGTAAGAAGCAATAAAAGAAAAGCTTTTTTCATAAGAATTGTCTTTGGAATTAAATAGATTTTCTATTCCCTGTGTTTAATCTACATTGAAAGTTATTGGTAAGGTATAAGCAACTTTAACAGGCTTACCTTTTTGTTTCCCAGGTATCATTTTAGGTAAAAGTTTTGCTAACCTAACTCCTTCTTCTTCCAAAGTTTTATGAGGTGCCATTACTTTAATATCAACAACTTCACCTGTAACATCGATCTTAAACTGAATGTAAATCTTCTTTTTACCGGGTCTTAAACCTACACATTGTTTTTCATTTTTCTCAGTATCTGGATTGTAAACTGTCTTTTCTTCAATACAATTAGCTAATCCTGCATTAAAATGTCTCTGTACGTGTTTAATCATCATAACATTCAAACATCTTTTCTTTTCAGCATTTGTGATTAAATCTTGACATTTAGGATGTACAGGAACTTCCTCGATAATAGTAAAAGGAATATCTTCTGATTCCTTATTAATTGTAATTACTTTAGGTTTTTCCATTTTCTTTTCACTCGCATAACCATCGTCTTGAGATACTAAAGTGATTGCATAAAAAAATGATAAAATAATAAAGATTGATTGTTTCATAGCTTATGGTAGTTTTAAATTAAAAAAGCGAATCTTTTGAGATTCGCTTTCAAATATATAAATATTAAATATTCTTAGTTGTTCAATGCTTCTGCTCCACCAACGATCTCTAAAATTTCATTAGTAATTGCAGCCTGACGCGCTTTGTTATATGTTAATAATAAATCGTCACGTAATTCCTTAGCATTATCTGTTGCTTTGTGCATTGCAGTCATACGAGCACCGTGTTCGGCAGCAAATGAATCACGAATTGCTTTATATAACTGAGTTTTTAATGACTTAGGAATTAATTCTAAAACTATTTCTTCTTTAGAAGGTTCGAAGATATAGTCTGAACTAACATTGTTTTCTCCCTCAACAGGTTTAATAGGTAAAAATTGCTCTACCATTGCAATTTGTGTAGCAGCATTTTTAAATTGATTGTAGATAATTTCGATTCTATCGTAAGTACCTGTAACGTATAAATCCATTAATTGTTGAGCAACTTCAGCAGCATTATCAAAAGTTAAATCATCGAAAATACTATTGTTATTTTCAACAACATTATATTCTTTTGATAAGATGTCGTTTCCTTTTTTACCGATAGTTAAAAGGTCAACTTCTACTCCGTTGTATGTTTCATTAATTGTACCAACAGTTTTTTTGATGATAGAAGAGTTAAATCCTCCACATAAACCTCTGTTAGAAGTAACAGCAACTAATAAAACTTTGTTTACTTCTCTTTGTTCAGAATAAGCTCCTCCTGTATTTCCTTCTAAAGTAGCACTTAAACTTTGTAAAAGTTCAGTTAATTTAGAAGAATAAGGGCGCATTGCTGTAATAGCATCTTGTGCCTTTTTCAACTTTGCAGCAGATACCATTTTCATGGCAGATGTAATCTGCATTGTTGATTTAATCGAAGTAATTCTGTTACGTATTTCTTTTAAGTTTGCCATCTATATGAACTTAAAATTGTTTGAATTTCCTCAATGATTTCTCAATGAGGAAATGTGTTTTAATTATGCTGAATATTTAGCAGAAATCTCTTTAGCTGCTTGTGTTAATACATCAGTAGTCTCATCAGTTAATTTACCTGATTTTAACGTGTCTAATGTATCTCTATGCTTTGCATTTAAGAATTCAATATAATTTGCTTCGAATTCTTTTACTTTATTTACAGGAACATCTTTTAATAAGTTCTTAGAACCTGCATAGATAATAGCGATCTGATCTTCTACTGTAAATGGATCTCCTTGATTTTGCTTTAAAATCTCAACGTTACGTTGACCTTTAGAGATTACATTCATTGTAGCTGCATCTAAATCAGAACCAAACTTAGCGAATGCTTCTAATTCACGGTACTGAGCTTGATCTAACTTTAATGTACCAGATACTTTCTTCATTGACTTAATCTGAGCAGAACCTCCTACACGAGATACAGAAATACCTACGTTAATCGCTGGACGAACACCCGAGTTAAATAAATCAGACTCTAAGAAAATCTGTCCATCAGTAATCGAAATTACGTTTGTTGGAATATACGCAGAAACGTCTCCCGCTTGAGTTTCAATAATTGGTAATGCAGTTAAAGAACCACCACCTTTTACTTTACTCTTTAATGACTCTGGTAAGTCGTTCATTTGAGCTGCAATTGAATCGTCATTAATAACTTTTGCTGCACGCTCTAATAATCTAGAGTGTAAGTAGAATACATCTCCAGGATACGCCTCACGTCCCGGTGGACGACGTAATAATAAAGATACCTCACGGTAAGCAACTGCTTGTTTAGATAAATCATCATAAATGATTAATGCTGGACGACCAGTATCACGGAAATACTCACCGATAGCAGCTCCTGCGAAAGGTGCATATACCTGCATTGGAGCAGGATCTGAAGCGTTAGCGGCAACAATAGTTGTATAAGCTAAAGCTCCTTTTTCTTCTAACATGTTAGCGATAGCAGCTACTGTAGAACCTTTTTGACCTACTGCAACGTAGATACAATATACTGGCTCACCTGCATCGTAAAATTCTTTTTGATTTAAGATAGTATCAATAGCAACTGTTGACTTACCAGTTTGACGGTCTCCAATGATTAACTCACGTTGTCCACGTCCGATTGGAATCATTGCATCTACAGACTTAATACCTGTTTGTAATGGCTCCGTTACTGGTTGACGATAGATTACCCCTGGTGCTTTACGCTCTAAAGGCATTTCGAAAGTTTCTCCTTCAATTGGTCCTTTACCGTCAATTGGGTTACCTAAAGTATCTACAACTCTACCTACAACTCCTTCTCCAACTTTTAAAGAAGCAATTCTTTCAGTACGTTTTACTGTAGAACCTTCACTTACTCCAGTAGATGCTCCTAATAATACAACACCAACGTTATCTTCTTCTAAGTTTAATACGATTCCTTCTAAACCGTTACCAAAATCAACTAATTCACCATATTGTACGTTAGATAAACCGTAAACACGTGCGATACCATCACCTACTTGTAATACAGTTCCTACTTCGTTTAACGTAGCTTTTGATTCAAAATTCGTTAATTGTTCCTTTAAAATTGCTGATACTTCAGCTGGTTTAATTGCTGCCATCTTATATCTTTTGATGTATAATTAAATTTTTGGAATATAATGACTATTGTCAAATTCTCTTCTTAATTCGTTTAATTGGTTAGAGATACTTGCATCATACTGCACATCTCCTACACGTAAAATAAATCCACCTAAAATATCTGGATTTATTACGTTTTCAATTGTTGCACTGTTTCCAGTAATTTCAACAATCTTCTTTTGGATCTTAGCTTCTAATTCTGAACTTAAAGCAACTGCTGTAGTTACTGTAGCAACTTGCATGTTCTTGTAATAATCGAAAATGATAGTGTATTGCTTAGCAACACTTTCTAACATTGACATTCTTTTATTTTCAGCTAATAAGTTAAATAATCCTTTTCCGATACTATTTACTTTATCTCCAAATAAAGCATCTAATACTTTCTTTTTATCAGAAGCTTTAATAACTGGACTTTTAAGCATAGCATCTAAATCGTCACTTTCAGCAACAGTAGCAGCGATAAGTTTCATGTTATCGTTTACTTCTGCATCATTACCTTGCTCTTTAGCTAGGTTTAATATCGCTTTTGCGTAACGTAATGCTGGTCTTGACTGTTTCATTATGCTTGATTAGTTTAAAGTAACGTCTTCTAACATTCCTTCTACAAGCTTTAATTGGTCGTCTTGAGAAGCTAATTCTTTCTTTACAACTGTTTCAGCGATACCAATTGAAAGTTCTGCTACTTTTTTCTTTAATTCTGCAATTGCAGCTTGTTGCTCTTGCTTGATTGTTGCTTTTGCATTTTCAATCATCTTAGAAGCTTCTTCTCCTGCTTCTTCTTTAGCATCAGCAATAATTTTATCTTTGATCTCACGAGCTTCCTTCATCATTGCATCACGCTCTGCTCTCGCTTCTTTTAATAATTTTTCGTTATCAGCCTGTAAGTTTTGCATTTCCTTACGAGCATTCTCAGCTTGATCTAAAGCACTCTGAATACCTTCTTCTCTTTCATCAAGAGAACTTAAAATTGGTTTCCAAGCAAACTTAGCTAATAAAACTAATAATACGATAAGGATTACCGCTTGCATGAAAAATAACCCTGGCGAAAAATCATTTAATAACTGATCCATTATATTTAATTTATTCTTTTAAAAATCTTTTTTGTTTAATTTGAAAACATTTCCTGTAACCAACCGTTACAGGGAAATGTTTTACTTTTTTAATTCCTTAAGCTTTCCCTAAGATTAAAGCACCGAATGCTAATCCTTCTAATAAAGCTCCAATGATGATCATCGCAGTTTGGATTTTACCAGCAGCCTCAGGTTGACGAGCAATTCCTTCCATTGCTTTCCCACCGATTTGACCTAATCCGATTCCTCCACCGATTACGATTAATCCTGCTCCAATTAAATTGTACATACTAATTGATTTATATAATTAAACAAATTCTTATTCTATATTAATGATGTGCATGATCGTGCTCATGCTCTTCTACTGCCATTCCGATGAATAAAGCAGATAACATGGTAAAAATAAATGCTTGTAAGAATGCTACTAACACTTCAATTACCATAATAAACGTTGCTAAAACAAAAGACATTCCTGTTGAAGCTATAGCTCCAAATTGGTTTTTCATAGTAATCATTAAAGCAATTAAGCTCATTACTACGAAGTGACCTGCTGTAATATTTGCGAATAAACGAACTAATAACGAGAATGGCTTAATTAAAACAAACCCTACTAATTCTATCACTGCTAACACTGGTCTTAATACTACTGGTACACCAGGCATCCATAATGTATGAGCCCAAAAATCTTTAGAGCCACTACTTAAATAGATTATAGCTGTAAATAAAGCTAAACAAACTGTAACTGCAATTTGACCTGTAACGTTAAATCCTATTGGAGTTAATCCTAATAAGTTTAATATCCAGATAAAGAAGAATACCGTTAATAAGTATGGCATGAACTTCTTGTATTTTTTCTCACCAATATTTGGCCTTGCGATTTCATCTCTTACATATAACACCAAAGGCTCAAGAACACGACCAACTCCAGTTGGAATAGCTCCTTTTTTATATCCTTTAGCTAAAGAACCAAATCCTAAGAACATTAGTAATCCTGCGAATAACATTCCGAACACACTTTTAGTAATCGAAAAATCTAATACTCTGTGTGCATTTGTTGCGTGATGAGCTTCATCAAAAGAAACATGTTCAGCACCTGCATCTAACTCATAAATCTTACTATGAATTTTAGCAAACTTAACACCACCTTTTTCTACTACTACATGACCATCATCATTATGATGAAATGCAGAAGACATGAAAGTTTTTAAACCTTTGCTCGTCCAAACGATTACTGGTAACGGAAAACCAACGTGTTTTCTTTCACCTGCATCATTAGTATATGAATACAATGTAAAATCGTGTGAATCGGCTAAGTGATGTTTAATATAACCGTTAATGGATTCAGGAGTATTAATCTGTTCTCCTTTGCTTGGAGTTTCTCCTCCTCCAGCGAATGCGTTAAATGAAGTAAATACTAATGCTAGTATTGCTACAAACTTGATAGATTTTTTTGCTATCATCATACCTTACTAAATGTAGAATTATGGTCTCTAAATTTCCGTGCAAAGGTACACATTTAATTAAAACTACAAACTCTTTTTTAGAGATACTTACATATCGTATCTAAATCGTTATAGTTTAATTGAATTGCTTCGTATTTAATAATTTAGAAATTGCTACTGCTTCTGTAATTAAAAAAAGAAATAACGGAACTACTAAAGACAGTCTTTCTGGTCTCGAAAGATTCTCTTTTGCGAATACAGATCCGTTAAAAATTAATACGAATAAACCTATTTTTATAAATATAGATGTTAAGTAAGCATAGCCTGCTTGGTTTGGTAAAATACTTGCAACAAATTCAACAATTCCATATACAATGAAGGCGGCTATTACATGAAATAAATATACTTGTAAAAGCGAAAATGAAAATGTTAGCTCTTTTACTAAATATGCATTTGTAAAATAACTTAATAAAAAAAGAAGTATAAGAGTTACAGTAAAAATAAGAATACGCTTAATCATTGTCTTTAGATAAATTAATCACTTGTTTTATTACCGAATACATGGAAATAAAAACGGCTGCTAAAGTACAAATTTTAGTGTATAAGTTATTTGAATTAGGGTATTTGTTATCTAGCCATTCACCTAATAAACTTCCTAGATAAATAGTAATCCCCATTTGAATGGCTATTCCGCTAAAACGAGCGTATTGCTTAAGCTGACTTTTGTTTGTCTTTTTTGGCATCAGATTCTTTACTGCCTAATTCTTTAACAGCACCTTTCATGTTACATGTTGCATTAAAAGCTGCTCCTGGTTCTGTAGAAATTTGCCCTACGTTTACGTTCCCTGTAATATTAGCTGTAGATTTTGCTGTTAAGATATTAGCTACATTAAACTCTCCAGAAAACTTTCCTTCTACATCTGCATTGTTACAATCAACTGTTCCATTGATATAACCTTCTTGTCCGATGATAACTCTTCCGTTAGTTTTTAATGTTCCTTCTAAAGTACCATCTATTCTAAAGTCTCCTTCAGAGATAAAATCACCAGTAATTCTAGTTCCTTTACCGATTACATTTCTGCTTGTAGATTTTCTTTCGACTGTATTATCTTTTTTATTCTTATTACTGAACATAAGGGAATTATTTTAAAAGTTGTATAATTTGGTTAGCTTTCTGACCTTCAATTTGATTTGCATATTTAAATGCTACAAATTCAAGGGCCTTTTTGTATTCTTCTTTACTTTGGTATTTACCTATACACAATGCGCGAAGTAAAGCAAATTTAGCAATTAATTCTGACTTTTCAATTTCAGGCGCTAATTTATCTATTTGATCTACAGCTTCTTCATTCATGTTGAATTTATACATGCTGTAAATATTTTTATACTTTTTATGAATTTCACTTACTTCAACATCTGATTCTAAACGTTTATTTGGCTCTAAAATAATTTGAGCAAACTTAGAATCAGGATAATTAGTAACTATTAAATTCTTCTTTTCTTCTGACTTATCGTTCTCTTCTGTTGTTTGATATAATTGATATAAATGATAATTAATCGGTAGTTTCAATTCTGGCTTATGATCTAACGTTAGTAAACGCTCAAACTTATCAATAGCTAATTGTGGATTCTTAAATTGTTCTTTATAGATTAAACCTAATTGATACAATGCTTCGTTTCTATCTCTACGCATTGCTTTTATTTCTTCTTGATTTGTAGGAATTGCTGAAATATATGTATCGACTTCGTATCTACTATCTAGCTTTTCGGTTTCTTCATTTTCTTCCTCTTCTTCAGAAATCTTAGTTTTATCAGACCATCTCCAATTGTCTTCTAACGGTCGATTACCCCAAGTTTTTGTGAAGTTAACTTTTCCAAAACCTTTTGATTGTGAATTGTAGAAATACCATTTCCCTTTATTTCCACCAAAAGAAGCTCCGCCTCCTAATTGACTTCCAAAGTTTTGCGAGTTAGCTAATTGTTGTCTTTTACGCTCTTCGTCTTCTTTTAAGGTTTCGATATACTTCGTAAAAAAGGCTGTTTGCTCTTCTTTACTCATCGCTGTTAGCTTAAGAATACTATCGTTAGTTTGAACTAACTCTTCAAAAGACCTTAACTTTTCTAAACCTTTTTGCTTTCTTTTAATTCTACGAATTCGTTTTTCATTTTCAAACTCTTCTGAAGTAACTTGTAAAACACTGTCGTAAAAAGAACCTGCTAATAAATACTCTTGTTTATTGAAATAAATATTCCCTAAACGTTCGTAAGCATACGTTTTTTGATAGTTTGTATTTTTCTTGGCTTCTAACGATTTGATATAATTATCTGTAGCCAATGTAATACTATCTCTCTTTTCCTCTAAAACTCCTAAATGATAATATAATTCGTTATGATATTTTCTATTATCTGAATCTCGTATTAGTTTCTTAAACTTTCCTATTAAACCTAGGCTAGAAGAATCTTTTCCTAAGTTTTTAACCAATTCTATATAAGCGTGAACTTTATATTTTCTTGGCGTACTGCGATTACCTGCAAGTAATTTAAAAACAGTTCTTGCAGAATCTTTATGGTTTAACTCACTATAAATTTGCCCTAATACAAATCTGTTTCTGTACGATTGTTCGTTATTAACTAAAGAAGCAGATTTCTTTAAATTATCTATTACTTTTTGAATTGTATCTGTTTTCTCATACGCCATAGCCAAAGCAGTATGTGCAGCTTGAAGTTGCTCACCAGATAAGTCTTGCTCGTTTTTATCTAAATCTACTAAAAGTGTTAAAGTTTCTATTGCTAATTTTTCATTTTCTAATCTTACATTAGCCTTAGCTCTCCAAACTTTAGTATCGTAAATTAAATCTGCTTTTGGATAATTAGCAATAATATAATTGAAAGCTTCAATTGCAGGAATAAATCGTTGCGTGTAATATCTTGCTTTACCTAACAATAAATAAGCGTCATCGATTTGCCTGTTTTTTTCATAACCTGCAATATTCATAGAGTGTTTCTGAATCGCTTTTGTTGCTTTTTCTTCAGCTCTATCAAAAGGAGTGGCAGGTTGTTTTTGCTTATCATCTTTCGAATCAAATCCACTTCCTGGGCTTCCAAACCTCAATTCACCAATACTTCTTTCGTCAAACTTTATAGGTTCTAAAGGCAACCTTCTCCAAAAGTTATCGGTATAATTAGTTTCAATGTTTTTAATTCCCTTTTCGAAAGCTTGTTCACCGTTAAACAATACATTATACTTTGTGTTTAACACATGGAAATTCCTATTAATCATTGTATCTTTCTTCGTACTACAAGAATAGACAACAATTATACCTATGATGAAAGTAAGTACTTTGTATAAATTTTTCATAAAACGAGCTCTACATGTACAACACATAAACTAAAGATCTTATTGTACAGGTGAGCGTAAAAATAGAAATAAAAACCTAATTTTCTAGGGTAGAAGAGAAATAGGTCTCTAATTCTTGTAAACTTAATGCTGTTGTAGTAATATCTTTCACCAAATTACCTTTTTCTAAAACAACAATACGATCACAAACTTCGGTAACATGACTTAAATCGTGACTAGAAATTAACACTGTAGTTTCTTTATCTTCTTTAAGTTTCTTGATAATATTCTTTAATCGAATTTGCGTTGTTGGATCTAAATTTGCGAAAGGCTCATCTAAAACAACTACTTTAGGTTTCCCAATTAAAGCGGCTACGATTCCTGCTTTTTTCTGATTTCCTTTACTTAAATCTCTTAAGAACTTTCTTTTTCCTAAAATTTCTCCGTTAAAAAACTCTTCAAAGTCTTGTAAAAAAACGTGGATATCTGCTTTATTCATTCCTCTAAGATCACCAACAAACTCGAAGTACTCAAGTGGAGTTAAATATCCAATCAAGAAACTTTCATCTATAAAAGATCCTGTGAATTTTTTCCAATCTTCACTTTTATTTACAGTTACGTTATTAGTAACTATGCTTCCTGTTGTTGGACGAATTAAATCTAATAAAAGGTTGAATAATGTTGTTTTTCCTGCCCCATTGTTTCCTACTAGGCCAAAAGATTCTCCGGTAGGAATATCTAAAGATTGAACATTTAAAACTTCTGTTGATCCGTATTTTTTTGAAATATTTTTTACTTGTATCATAATCAATTTATTTTTTTTGGTTGAAACCGTGTATTGTTGCGTATTTATCTTTGATATATTTTTTCTCAATAAGATTCATAATTGGATTCTTTAAAAGAATTCCCAATAAACCGAAAACTGCGATAGCTAAAACTCCTGCGTTGAAATCAATTAAAACATTAAACACTGAGAATAATAACATTGGAAGTCCCATTACTGGTATCATTATTAAAAATTGAGTTGCGCTTATTCCTTGAGTATTACCAAAACCACTGGCTTCTAAATCAATTCTTTTTCTATTGTAAGAACCTGACCAGACTAAGAACAATGAATTAAAACCAATATTATAAATTGCTCCGGCTGTAATCATTAAAAACTTATCTAAACCAAAATAGATGTAAGGTAAACTTAAAATGTATAGCACAAAGGTTACAGTAGACATGATTAGCCATTTGCTTTCTAAGAATTTACGGTAACTTATGTTCTGAGTCATGATCATTCTATAATATTCACTATCCCAAGCAGGAACAAATTGTCCGTAATTAATTGCAAAACCTCCAGTGATAAATAATGAAGCAAAAATTAACATCGCTCGCATTTTAGTTTCATACATATCATTTGTATAGAATACCAGACCGTAGAATAAGAATAGGAAAGACATTAAAAAAACCATTTTAGTTCTTTTGTTTCTCCAAATTAATCGCATTTCATTTTTTATAAAAGGAGCTAAATCTCCAAACTTATCTACAAAAGATAAATCACTAGTATTTGCTTCTTTTACTTTCACTTTTACGGCATCATCTAAGTATAATTGAGTTTCTAATTTTTTATAATTAACGATATAAAAAACGACTAATAACACAACTGGAACTAAGATAAAAATCCAGCTATTATATAAACTATTAAAAATCGCTGCGCTTACGCCTGTGAAATCATAAATCCCGAATTGTTGTAATGCAATAATACTTCCTAAAGCTGTTACTATAATTCCGAAAGCGATATTACTTTTATTGGTAATGAAATTTAAATAGTTAACTACAAAAACTATAGTTATCATTCCTGTTAACCAACTAAACACATTGTTTGAAGGATAACCTTCATTAATCAGGACCAATGAAAACGGAACAAAGAAAAATAAACTAAAAAAGTTAAAAGGAGATAACGCTGATTTAATTAATGTATAATTAATCAATTGCTTCTTTTTGATATTTAGCACCAATAATGGTTTGATATTCATTACCGGTAATTTTTGCATTACATATCTAAATACTAAATCTCCGATTACATAAAACAATAAGAATCCGTTAACTATTTGAAATGGATCTTGTTCTGGAAATACTTTCTTTAAAATATAAAAACCTCCGATTCCTACACTTAAAAATGAAACCATTAAGTATAGAGCAAAAAATCCCATAATTATATTTATAGCAATTCCTTTTTGCCAGAACGTAGATCGAAAAAATTGTTTTACTTCGAAATTTAAAAAACGTTTGAACATAGCGTGTAATTTTGTTTGGTTGTTAAATAAGTAGCTACTTCTATAAATTTGTTACATAAAAAAAGCACCTAAATTGGTGCTTTCCTATTTTTCTATTTAAAACCACTGGCAAATTATGCCTCCCATGATAGACAGAGTCACTATCCAATAGCCAGCATTTATCGTAATATATTTAAATGTTTTTCTTTCAAACATAGCTTGTATTGCTAAAATTGGTAAAGCCACAAAAAAACCTAAAATACTTCCATGAAGTAAACCGTGTTTAAATGTTCGAAATCTTCCACCATAAGTTTCCATAAGAGAAGTATAAGTGTCAAAAGCTTCTCCAGTTTGATTTACAAAACCTGGTTCTCCAGCTAGTGTAGAAAAGATTCCCATTTGATGAATTACAACTGGTAATAAACCTAAAGAAACAATAAAACTTAATACATAACTAATAGCAAAAACGATTCCCATATTAGCGCCTTGTAAGCTTTCTTCGGTGAATCCCATTTCTTTCATCCAAGCATTTTTGAATAATGGTCCGTACCAAATAAAACCAGTAATTAAAGGAACTAGTGCAGCTATAGCACAAACTAAAAAATTGATTTTCATCCTTTTGTAAGTTTAAAAGTTAGTACTAATAAAGGTATAGAAAATATTATAACTTTTTATTTTTCAACAAACAAGCACTTTTACGAAACAAAAAAACCACCTAAAAAAGGTGGTTTTAAACAGTAATATTATAATACTTTTTTTATTTTATTTTCAATGATTTTGCAATTGCTTCTAATTCGAAAACAAAATCTCTTTTATTCACTGACGGTGCATAAGTGAAACCTTCAAAAACAACAAGTCTATTATTCTTTTTATCAACTATAGTATAGTTTAAAAAAGGACCTGCCATAAAATCGTTCTTCACTTCCCACTTCCCTCTTGTTTCGTAAGCTTTTTTACCATCAATTTTAGTTTCATAAGTAAAAGGTGTGTATGCTTGTTCTGTAATCATATACATACCTTCTTTGCTTCCAGGAATAAATATTTTACCGATACTATCTCTTACAGCTGTAATATTATCTACAATCTTTGTTTCATCTCCTAAAGGAAGAGAATAAATTAGAATATTATTAGTTCCATCACCTCTAGCGATTCCGCTTTTAAGATGTTGACGCATCCATAAGAAGTTATTTAAAGTATCTTGAACCAATCTATAACGCTCTGGAATAATTAAATCTAATCCTAGGTTATTAACCGTACCTAGCTTAGAAACATCTATTTTCTCTCTTTTAAAGATTCCTTGAGTATATTTTACATCTTGATCTTTAAACAACTGAATAATTTCTTTTCCTCTGTTTTTAATGATGTTTACTAAATCGTACTCATCTTTATAAGTTGCTTTAATAACTATTTGAGGAGCTGCATATTTATCATATTCAGTAGAAATTCCTACAGAATCTCCTTTTTGGAATAATAAAACGGCTTTATTATTACGAATGAACTTGCTAAACCCAGACGGGTCTATTTGATCTACGGATAGTAATGTTTCTGGTTGTGGTAAACCTACTTGGTGTTCACCAAAAACTCTTCTAATTTCATCTCCTGGTTTACTTAACCAATCATCACCTTTCATAACCACCAAAATAGAGTTGGTGTTTCCGTTAGATCTTGGTAATATAATTTCTCTTTTACCGTTTTGTTTACAACTTAGTAGCGTTAATGAAGCTATAAACAGCGTTAATATTTTTTTCATAATAGTTAGTTATTAGATCGTAAATACTCCTTATCAAAAAGCGTACCTTTTACATTCTTCTTGGGTAAATATATAAACGTTGACCTACTCTTAAGTTAGAACTTCTCATGTTATTCCAACGTTTTATGTCTTTTACACGAACCCCAAATTTAATAGCGATTTTACCTAAATAATCTCCTGATCGCACTTTGTAACGAATTCTCTTATCCATTTCAAAATACTTTGGTAACGGTTTTTCTCTTAAAGAATCTTCGCTTTGTGCTAATGCATAAATTTCTTGTTCTTTTTCTAAGAAATCTATCACCTTATTTCTTGGTAATCGTACTGTAAAAAGTTTCTTCTTTATATATGGAATGATATCTATCTTATATTGTGGATTTAAGAAAGATAACATTTCTGAATTCACATCAATTTTCTCTGATATTTGATCAAAAGAGACGGTTCTTTTTACTTGAATTGTATCTGTTTGAAAATCGTATATTTTCGGTGTTTCAGGTTGTAAACCTAATTCATCTGCATATTTGAAAATATACATTGTTGCATAAAAGGCTGGAACATAACCAGCAGTTTCTCTTGGTAAAAACGGACGAATATTCCAATAGTTTCTATAACCTCCTGATCTTTTGATTGCTTTTAATACATTTCCTGGACCGGAATTGTAAGCTGCTAGTGCTAAATCCCAATCATTAAACAGTCCATGTAAAAAAGTAAGGTATTTACAAGCTGCAATTGTTGATTTTACTGGATCTTGACGTTCATCTACATAAGAATTTACAGCAAGTTTATACTGTTTTCCTGTTCCGTACATAAACTGCCACAGTCCTGTTGCACCAACTCGCGATTTAATTTGAGGTCTTAATGAAGATTCAACAATCGCTAGATATTTCATTTCTAATGGAATATCGTATTGATCTAAATATTGTTCAAACATCGGAAAGAAATACTTTGCTCTAGCCATTAAAGCTGGATAATATTTCTTTCTGTATTTTAAATAATTATTGATTACACGTTCTAGAGCAGGATTAAAAGCTAAATTAAACGGTGTTGTTTGATTAATTAATCGTAATCGCTCTTTAAGCAATTCAGGAGTAACAACTTGAGTTACGTTACTTACTAAATCTTTATCATTGATTAAATAAGGCACACTATCAAATAATGGAGAATAGAACTTAGCTTCTACAAGCAGGCTGTCTATTCTTTTTAAATCATCTGTAGTGTATTTCTCTTTTACAACAAGTTTCTCTGGAACAGAATCTGTTTTTACAACAGGAATCGTATCAATTGGTGATGCTATTTTTTGAATAGAATCTACAGGTTGAACTTGTGCAAAAAGTGTAGTAAAACTAAATAAGGTTAAGACAAAGAACTTTTTCATTTACATATACTATAAATACTAAAACTTAAATTCTACAGCTACTGGACAGTGATCTGAATGCTTTGCTTCTGGCAAAATATAGGCTCTAGAAATCTTTTCTTTTAATGGTTCTGTAACCATACAATAATCTAATCGCCAACCTTTATTATTTGCTCTTGCATTCGCTCTGTAACTCCACCAAGAATATTCTTGTCGTTCTGGATTTAGAAAACGGAAACTATCAATAAATCCACTATCAATAAATTTACTTAACCATTCTCTTTCTTCAGGAAGGAAACCAGAAACTCCTTTCATTTTCGGATTGTGAATATCTATAGCTTCGTGACAAATATTATAATCTCCACAAATCACTAAGTTTGGAATCGTTTTTCTTAATTCAGAAGCATATTCTAAAATTTCATCCATGTATTTGAATTTGAAATCTAAACGATCGCTATTAGTCCCTGAAGGTAAATACATACTCATTATAGAAACCTCGTCGTAATCTACACGGATGTTTCTTCCTTCAAAATCCATTGATTCAATACCTGTTCCATACTCAACATGATTAGGCGCTTTTTTACAAAAAACAGCAACACCTGAATATCCTTTTTTATCAGCAGAAAACCAATATTGATATGGATAACCTGCAGCTTCAAAATCTTCTCCGTTTACTTGTTCTTTCTGTGCTTTTGTTTCTTGAATACAAATTACATCTGGACTAGCAGCTTGTAACCATTCAATAAAGCCTTTTTTTAAGGCAGCTCTAATTCCGTTTACATTATAGGATAAAACTTTCATTTGATCTTTTATTAAGCTTTAAATTCTATTTTAAAAATAAAGCAATCTTAGCGTAAAGATTGCTTTATTGAATATCTGTGATATGATAATTTTTTAGATTTCCATTTCAGGAATATCTCCATTTACGATTAAAGTTCCTTCGGTTGCTGCTTGAATTTCTTCAATGCTTACACCTGGAGCTCTTTCTACTAAATGGAATGTGTCGTCTTTAACTTCTAACACGGCTAAATTAGTTACGATTTTAGTTACACAACCAACACCTGTTAATGGTAAAGAACATTTTTTCAATAGCTTAGATTCACCTCTTTTATTGGTGTGCATCATGGCTACGATAATATTTTCAGCAGATGCAACTAAATCCATTGCTCCACCCATTCCTTTAACCATTTTACCTGGAATTTTCCAATTGGCAATATCACCATTTTCGGCTACTTCCATAGCTCCTAAAATAGTTAAATCGACATGTTTTCCTCTAATCATAGAAAAACTAGTTGCCGAATCAAAGAAACTTGCCCCTGGTAACGTAGTTATTGTTTGTTTTCCGGCATTAATAATATCAGCATCTTCTTCTCCTTCAAAAGGAAAAGGTCCCATTCCTAAAACACCGTTTTCGCTTTGAAACTCAACTTCTATATCTTCACGTACAAAATTGGCTACTAATGTTGGAATTCCTATTCCTAAGTTCACATAGTATCCATCTTTTACTTCTTTTGCAATTCGCTTTGCTATTCCGTTTTTATCTAAAGCCATAACTAGTTCTTTTGTCTTACAGTTCGTTGTTCAATTCTCTTCTCATATTTTTCTCCTTGAAAAATACGTTGTACAAAAATCCCTGGAATATGAATCTGATTTGGATCCAATGTTCCTGCTGGAACTAGTTCTTCTACTTCTGCAACTGTAATTGTAGCTGCACCACACATACATGGATTAAAATTACGTGCAGTTCCTTTAAAAATTAAGTTTCCTGCCTCGTCGCCTTTCCACGCTTTTACAAAAGAAAAATCTGCTTTAAAGGCTTCTTCTAAAACATACATTTTCCCATTAAACTCTCTTGTTTCTTTACCTTCAGCTACTTCTGTTCCGTAACCTGCTGGTGTATAAAATGCAGGAAAACCAGCTTGAGCTGCTCTACATTTTTCTGCTAATGTTCCTTGTGGTGTTAATTCAACTTCTAATTCACCTGAAAGCATTTGTCTTTCAAACTCATCATTTTCACCTACATAAGAAGATATCATTTTCTTGATTTGGTGATTTTGAAGTAATAATCCTAATCCAAAATCATCAACTCCTGCGTTGTTAGAAATACATGTTAAATCGGTAAGACCTAATTGAACTAGTTCTGCTATTGCATTCTCTGGAATACCACATAAACCAAAACCACCCAACATCATTGTCATTCCATCAGAAACTCCTTGTAAAGCTTCTTTAACGGTATTTACTTTTTTATTTATCATTTATAATTCAGTTGTTTGTTCTGTTTGTTTTTACCTTTTAAAAATCATCGGCATTTTGCACTTTTTCTTCATCTTTCTTTTCTCCTTTTTTCTCTTCGTGCTTTCTACAATCTACATTAATTGATAAATCTTCAGGTTCATCAAAATCAGCTTTACTAACATTAAGCGATTTATCTGCATAACATTTTCTCATGAAAATAGCCCAAGTTGGTAACGACATTGATGCTCCTCCTCCTTTATCTAAACCAATAAAGTGAATAGATCTATCTTCACCTCCTGTCCATACACCTGTAGTTAAATTTGGAACTGTTCCCATAAACCAACCATCAGATTGATTTTGTGTTGTTCCAGTTTTTCCAGCTATAGCATTCTCAAATTTGTATGGATAACCTGTAATAAACTTTGGTCTGATATGTTTACTTCTTAATCTCGCTCCTGATCCAAATTTAGTTACACCTTCCATTAAATTTAATGCTACATAAGAAGATTCTTCACTTAAAACTTCTTTTGTTTTAGGTACAAATGTTTCTAAAACTGTTCCGTTTTTATCTTCGATTTGTGTGATAAACATTGGTGTAACTCGCATTCCCTTATTTGCAAAAGTTGAATACGCACTTGTCATTTCTAATAAGGTTAAATCGATCGCTCCTAATGCTATTGATGGATTTGCTTGGAATTCTGTTGAAATTCCTGCAGATTTTGCTAATCTAGCCACATTTACTGGAGTTACTTCATCAATTAATCTAGCTGTAATTACGTTTACAGAATTTGCTAATGCTCTTTGTAAAGTAAGTTCACCTCCATACTTATTACCAGCGTTTTTAGGAGTCCAATCGTCATCCATTCCATATTTTTCCTTTGGAATTGTATATGGTGTATTTGGTAATTTATCACAAGGAGATCTTTTCAACTGATTAATTGCAGTAGCGTAAACAAATGGTTTAAAAGTAGAACCTACTTGACGTTTTTGTTGTTTTACGGCATCGTACTTAAAATGTTTATTATTAATACCACCAACCCAAGCTTTAATATGACCTGTTTGTGGTTCTATAGACACTAAACCAGAACGTAAAAAGTGCTTATAATAACGTATAGAATCGTAAGGAGACATTAGTGTATCTTTATCTCCTTTCCAAGAGAAAACAGTCATTTCTGTCTTCGTATTAAACACTTTTTCTATTTCTTTATCTGATTTTCCAGCTGCTTTCATTCGCTTATAACGATCAGAATTTTTCTTTGCTCTATTGATAATTTTTCCGATATCATTTCGATCTATATCATAAAATGGAGCATTTTTATTCTTCTTATGTTCTTCGAAAAAGTATTTCTGAAGATTCGCCATATGCTCTTGCATTGCTTCTTGAGCATACTTTTGCATACGAGAATCTATAGTTACATAAATTTTAAGTCCGTCTTTATAAATATCGTATAATTCACCATTTGCTTTAGGGTTATTTTTAGCCCAATTTTTCACGAACTGTTTTAAATACTCTCTAAAATAAGTAGCCAGACCGTCACTATGACTTTCTGGGGTATATTTAATTTTTAAAGGTAGCTTTTGTAAAGAATCTTTCTCTTGTTGCGTTATAAATCCGTTCTTTAGCATTTGAGCGAACACAACATTTCTTCGATTTAAAGATTTTTTCTTTGAAATTTTTCTATTTGGATTGAATTGTCGAGGATTTTTCAACATAGCAACTATAATTGCTGACTCTTGTAAATCTAAATCCTTAGGCTCTTTACCAAAATAAATACGCGCAGCAGAACGAATACCTACAGCATTGAAAATAAAATCTTGAGTATTTAAATACATCGTAATGATTTCTTTTTTTGTGTACTGTCGTTCTAGACGAACTGCAATCACCCATTCTTTTACCTTCTGAATTATCCTCTTTATTTTGTTCGAAGAAGCCCTTTTCGTAAATAAATTTTTAGCTAACTGTTGTGTAATAGTACTTGCACCTCCGCCTTTTCCAAACTTAGCAACTGCTCTTGCCAAGCCTCTAAAATCGATACCTGAATGCTCATAAAAGCGCTCATCTTCGGTAGCGACTAAAGCTTTTACTAGATTATCTGGTAAATCTTTGAACTGTATTGGAGTTCTATTTGCCTTTAAATAATACTTTCCAATAGTTTTTCCATCAGAAGAAATTACTTCTGTTGCTAAATCGTTTTTAGGGTTTTCTAACTCTTCAAACGTAGGTAACTTACCTAAAGCTCCCCCTGATGCTAATAAAAATATTAGACATATGGATAAAACACCACCTAATATTAATCCCCAGAACCATTTAACAAATGTTCTAAAATTTACAGTCTTCTTTTCACTCATAATTTATTCAATCTTTTCAATTCTGAACCCTACATCAGTAATACCTTCAAGTTCATTTACACCATCTACTTCTCCGTTTTTACGCATGGCTTGATAAACTTCTAAAGTATATTCTCCGCTTGTAGGAAATAAAATATGTTCTTTATAAAACAGTTTATTTTCTTTTGTTTCTGTAAAACCTGTTCCTAAAAACTCTCCTTTTCTATTGGTCATATCATACTCTAAAGTATCAATAAGACTATTACCATCAGGGAATTTTAATTTCGTTATTAAGAATAAGTTACTAAACTCGTAACGACTATTATTTCTAATATTTATAAACAAGTTTTTATTTGCTAAGGTATCTTTTACTGAAAATTGAAATGTTACAGGAGTATTAATTTCCCATAAACCATTATCTAAAGCAGTATAATTATCAAAAACTCCTTTGGAATCACATGAAACCAAAACCAATACAGCTAGTAATCTAACTACTAGTTTTTTACTGTTTATCTGTTTTTGCATTTTTATTCCCGTTGTTGTTTCTCCTTTTATTCCTTCTCTGGTTATTATTCGGTTTAGTATTGCTTTGCTTATTATTAGTATTTTGCTTGTTGGTATTATTTTGCTTGTTGGTATTATTTTGCTTATTACCACCCTGCTTATTATTCTGCTGTTTGTTGTTTTGTTGCTTATTGTTTTGCTGCTTGTTCGAATTCTGCTTATTATTAGAAGGTGAATTCAGATTATCAGTTTTTCTATTAGGATTTCGTTTCCTATTCTGATTTTTCTGATTAGAATTCTTAGCTTGATTCGATTGTTGTTGCGGCTGCTTAGCATTTCTTGGTTTAGCAGGCTGCTTTTTCGAATTATTATTGTTATTCGGTGATTTATTCGAATTTGAATTCGATTTCTGATTCTGGTTTCTTCTTCTTCGTTTGTTACGTCTAGGTTTCTTAGGCGTATCGAAACGAGTTAAACTATCTTGACCTACAACATTTTCGAAACTAACTTCTACTTCTTCCTCAATTTCCGATTCATAATCTTCTAATGGTGAAGCTAATTCATTAGTAGCATTTAACTCAATGATTTCATTGACTTGATCTAGAGAAATCTTAAACCATTTAGATTTTTCCTCTTTATAAGTATACCAAAGCAACTGCTTGAAAATATCCATTTTAATAAAAACAGCATCTCCTTTCTCTGTTTTTAAAATAACGTCTTGTTTCGGAAAAGATTCTAACGCATCTAAATACGAATCTAATTCGAAGTTTAAACAACATTTTAACTTTCCGCACTGACCAGCTAACTTTAAAGGATTTAAAGATAATTGCTGATAACGAGCTGCTGCAGTATTAACTTTTCTGAAGTCTGTTAACCAAGTAGAACAACATAATTCTCTACCACAAGAACCAACACCACCAAGTCTTGCTGCTTCTTGTCGCATTCCAACTTGTTTCATTTCTACTCGAATAGAAAATGCACCAGCTAAATCGCGAATTAATTGTCGGAAATCTACTCGGTCGTCTGCAGTGTAATAAAAAGTAGCTTTGTTTCCATCTCCCTGAAATTCAACATCAGAAAGCTTCATTTTTAAACCAAGTTTACTAATTATTTCTCGACCTTTTCTTTGTGTTTCTTGCTCTCTACCACGAGCATGTTGCCAAACATCAATATCTTTTTGCGTGGCTTTACGATAAATCTTTTTAACGTCTTCGCTATCTTGAGCAACTTTACGTTTTTTCATTTGCACTTTTACGAGTTCTCCAGCCAAAGAAACTATTCCAATATCGTGGCCTGGTGTTCCTTCTACAGCAACAACATCACCCATTGAAAACCTCAACTTTTGACTACCTTTATAAAAATGCTTTCTTCCGTTTTTAAAACGTACTTCGTATATATTAAATGGAGCTTCACCTGTTGGTAAAGTCATATTCGATAACCAATCAAAAACAGCTAATTTATTTCCACTTCCACATGTATCTGTACCACAATTTCCATTGCTTTTACATCCTTTTGGAACGCCGCTTTTGTTGGTTGAGCAACTGCTACAACCCATAATTTATGTATTTATGTAATAATTCCTTAAATCTGATGGTATTTCAGTATCAAGAAATTAATTATATTTATTTGATTTTTAGCCAGATAAGAAAAATTCAATTTCTTTTCTATCAATTCGTAAATATAGTCATTCTAATGGAATGTTAAAATCACTTCACTCATTGGAACGACTAGTTCCCTAAAAATGTTATACAAAGTTCCACTGCCTTATGTAAATCTTGTGGTAATTCATCTTTTTCCCACGGATGTTTCGCTCCAAAAACATGATCTGCATTTTCAATAATATGAAGTTCGCTTTTAGAATTCCATTCATGTAAACTATTGGCTTCACTTACTAAAATGGAAGTATCTCCATCACCATGAATGATACAAAAAGGAATGTTTAAGTTTTTAACAGCTCTTTTAATAGTTAAGCGATTTTCATTAGCTACAAAATCTTCATAAAACTGATAAAAATGTGGCATTTGTTGTCCTGTTCTTCCATTTAAAATATATTTAACACCTTCATTTTTCCATGTTTCTAAATCACCAACAGTAGCAGTTCTTCTCTTAAAATCTGATACCGCTGCAAGTGTAATTACTTTATGAATTCTTTTGTCTTCTTCAGCTTTTATACAAACTATACCTCCAGCTCTACTATGACCTAGAAGTGCCACTGATTCTGTATTAATTTCTTCTTTAAACTGCTCTTCTTTTAAACACCAAGAAATTACAGTATCTAAATCTTCTAGTTCTTTAGAATAATTGTTGTTTCCAAAAGCTTCTAAATCGTCAAACTCTAAAGGATTATCTGGAGTAGTTCCATTGTGAGAAAAATTGAATTTCACAAAAAAGAAACCTGCTTTAGCAAAGGCTTGCGCCATTAAATCCCAAGCTCCCCAATCTTTAAATCCTTTGTAACCGTGACAGAATATTATAACATCCTTCTTTTTAGTATTGCTTTCATAAAAAACATCTAGAAGGATTGGTTTTGACGTTTTATTAGGTATGATACTATTTTTAGAAATCTCCATGAGTTAACTTTTTTCTGAATAATCACAAAATACAAAAGCCCACCTTAACAAAGGTGGGCTTTTAACGATTTTATTTAAAAATACTATTATACTACTCCTTGAGCTAGCATTGCATCAGCTACTTTTACAAATCCTGCGATGTTTGCACCTTTAACATAGTCTACATAACCAGACTCGTCTGTTCCAAACTCAACACAAGCTTTATGGATATTCTCCATAATATCTTTAAGTTTTTCATCAACCTCTTCACGAGTCCAACTTAAACGTAAAGAGTTCTGACTCATCTCTAAACCTGAAGTTGCAACTCCACCAGCATTAGAAGCCTTACCAGGCGCGAATAATACTTTTTCTTTATGGAATACAGCGATAGCTTCTGGAGTAGAAGGCATGTTTGCTCCTTCACTTACGCAAATACATCCGTTATCTACTAAAGTTTGAGCTTCTTCACCGCTTAACTCATTTTGAGTTGCACATGGTAAAGCAACATCACACTTAACTCCCCAAGGACGTTCACCTTTAAAGAATTTAGCTGAAGGATACTTCTCTACATATTCGTTAATTCTTCCTCTTCTTACATTCTTTAACTCCATTACGAAAGCTAACTTCTCAGCATCAATTCCGTCTTCATCGTAAATGTATCCAGAAGAATCTGATAATGTAACAACCTTAGCACCTAATTCAGTTGCTTTTTCACAAGCGTACTGTGCTACATTTCCAGAACCAGAAACCGTTACTATTTTTCCACTGAAAGAATCTCCTTTAGTTTTTAACATACTATCAGCAAAGTATACGTTTCCATAACCTGTTGCTTCTGGTCTAATTAAAGATCCACCCCAAGTTGCTCCTTTACCAGTTAAAACTCCAGTAAATTCGTTTCTTAGTTTTTTATACATACCGAACATGAATCCGATTTCTCTTCCTCCAACTCCGATATCTCCAGCAGGAACATCTGTATTTGGACCAATATGTCTGAATAACTCACTCATAAAAGCGTGACAAAAACGCATGATTTCGTTATCTGATTTTCCTTTAGGATCAAAATCAGAACCACCTTTACCACCACCCATTGGTAATGTTGTTAATGAGTTTTTAAATACTTGTTCGAAAGCTAAAAACTTTAATATACTAGCGTTTACCGTTGGGTGAAAACGTAACCCACCTTTGTAAGGTCCGATAGCTGAGTTCATTTGAACTCTATATCCTCTATTTACCTGAATTTCACCATTATCATCTACCCAGTTTACTCTAAAAGAAATTAATCTTTCAGGCTCAACCATTCTTAATAATATATTTTTTCCGTGATAAATATCATGCTTAACAATATATGGTATAACAGTTTCTGCTACTTCTTGTACAGCTTGCAAAAATTCTGGTTCATGACCGTTACGTTGTCTAACCAGATCCATAAAGGCCTTTATTTTAGATTCCATAATTTAACTATTCTAAAAATGTTTTTTTTATAAAAATAATGTACAAATATAATTAATTAACTAATTTGACGGTCTAAAAAAGACCTTTTTTTGCTGATACGAAAACGTTATAGTCGTTCGTATAATTTACCAGCCTAATTCAGTAAAAAATCTTAAATTTGCCACCTAATTTGACGGATTATGTTAGAAAAGATTACAGGCTTAATCGAAGAAGTTAAAAACTTTGATGCCTCATCGGCAGAAGAAATTGAAAATTTCAGAATAAAATACCTTGGTAGTAAAGGGATTTTAAAGGATTTGTTTGCAGAATTTAAAAATGTTCCTAACGAACAAAAAAAGGAATTCGGGCAAACAATTAACCTTTTAAAAAATTCTGCTGAAGAAAAAATTAGCACTTTAAAGGAACGTTTAGAAAGTGCTGTTGAAGAAAAAGGTGTTTATGGAGATTTAACTCGTCCTGCTGAACCAATTCAATTAGGTTCAAGACATCCAATATCTATTGTTAAAAATCAAATCATTGAAGTTTTTAATAGAATTGGGTTTACTGTATCTGAAGGTCCAGAAATTGAGGATGATTGGCATAACTTTACTGCATTAAACTTGCCAGAATATCATCCAGCAAGAGATATGCAAGACACTTTCTTTATTGACAAGAATCCGGATACTCTTTTACGCACACATACATCGTCTGTTCAAGTTCGATATATGGAGCAAAATGAGCCACCAATTAGAACTATTTCTCCAGGTAGAGTATTTAGAAATGAAGATATTTCTGCTCGTGCTCACTGTATTTTCCACCAAGTAGAAGGATTATATATTGATACTGATGTTTCTTTTGCTGATTTAAAGCAAACATTATTATACTTTACTAAAGAAATGTTTGGAAAATCTAAGATTAGATTACGTCCTTCTTATTTCCCTTTTACGGAGCCAAGTGCTGAAGTTGATATTTACTGGGGATTAGAAACTGAAACTGATTATAGAATTACAAAAGGTACAGGTTGGTTAGAAATTATGGGATGTGGTATGGTTGATCCTAATGTACTTAAGAATTGTAACATCGATCCAACAAAATATTCTGGATATGCTTTTGGTATGGGAATTGAGCGTATAGCCATGTTATTATATCAAATACCAGATATTAGAATGTTTTACGAAAATGATGTTCGTTTCTTAGAACAATTTAAATCTGTCATCTAAAAAATAATATATATTATAATTTAAAGTTGTAGTGTTTTTTAATCTTAAGAACGCTACAACTTTTTTTAATTTCAAAAAGATATAGAATGAAGAAAGATATTACGATACCTGGAGTTACAGGAATAGAAATGGCGGTTGTTTTAGAGCATAATAAAACTCACAACACTGAAGACTGGTATGTTTACCTTATGAATAAAAAAGAGGTAAATATCGATATGATTATGATTGTTTCTCAAGGTTTTTCAGAAAAGAAAACAACTACTGTTTTTAGAAAAAGAATAGATTCTTTACCTGCTAATAGTTATGCTAAAGTAGAAATGATTCATCCAGATGTTTTTAGTTTATCTAATAGATTTCAAGTTTCTTTTTTTGAAGGAAATCAATTATTTGAAAAGACTTTTACATTCGAAGCAAATACTATAAAAGAAGGTAATTTAAGAATGATAAAAACCTTAAATCTAAGAGGTATAACTATCAAATAAAAAAAAATCCTTTTACGATTGGGGACGTAAAAGGATTAATTTAATCAACCAAATAAATTTTAAAAAACCTTCATTTATTTTCTTATAATGAAAAAAACAAAACTAT
Source organism: uncultured Tenacibaculum sp. (assembly GCF_947495995.1). Taxonomy (GTDB): domain Bacteria; phylum Bacteroidota; class Bacteroidia; order Flavobacteriales; family Flavobacteriaceae; genus Polaribacter. The sequence goes on along the minus strand of NZ_CANMAX010000001.1, from coordinate 1,052,465 downwards.
AAGGATACTTTCATGTATATCACTTATTTACACTTCAAAGATACTACACACTTCTTCATTTTTTTGTGCATTTTCGACGGTGTGATTTCCATCTATAGATAAACTGTTTAATTTCATCGACGAATGAATTTAAATACCTCTAAACGAACACAATAAATAAATTTTGATTGTTTTATAAAAAAGAAGAACCCTTTTACATTTGGGGCTTGCAAAAGGGTTGAATATAGGTTTTTAAAGGAAAACCTTATAACTTAAAAAATGAAAAAACAAAACTTATAAAAAAGGGATTATTTTAAAAGTTTATTTTCACTACTATTAACACTTCAAAGGTAGATTAGTTTCACATTTTTTTATGTTAAGATTCGACATCTAGTTTCTAAACTTAGACTAAAGGTTGATCTTTGTCGACGAATAGAAATTAGAGCGTTAAATTGTATCGTAAGTTTCAACAGTTATATCTGCTGTAACATCTCCGGTATGCTTTGTTGATAATGGTTCAAAGAGTAAAAGATGAACCTCTTCTTTGGCTATAGGTTTATGTGGTACACCTTTAGGCACGATATAAAACTCTCCTTCATTAACAATTACAGAAGAGTCTTCAAAATCTAGCTGTAACTGACCTTTTATGACCATAAATAACTCATCTTCATCATCGTGTTTATGAAATACAAATTCACCTTTAATTTTAGCCAACAATACTTGCTGTCCGTTTAATTTGGCTACTTTTTTTGGAGACCATTGATCTGAGAATAAATCTAATTTCTCTTTAATATTAATAACTTTTGACATGACAATGAGTTTTAGTTCTTATTTAAATTTACTACGTTTTCAGTATCTATCTTAGACAATTCTTTAAGCTTACCTTCTTCGTATAATTTAGGTAAATCTGCTAAAGGCGTTCCAACTTCTGCTTTATAATTGACATAATCTTGAAAGATAACTCCATCAACATTTCTTCTATTGTAACTACTTCTAAAACGTACACCTCCACTATTCACTTTATAATTATAAGCTAAATAATCTACTGTATTCGTTTTTTCGTTTACCCAGTAGTGAAATTGATCTTCAAAATCTTTTCCTCCACCTTCTTGTTTAAAAGTAACTTCAACAACATTATAGGCTTCTCCTTTAATTGTAGTTTTACCTTTAAATTCTTTGTTTACTGCTCCATCATTAAGCTTGTATGGCAACGTAGCAAAATAGATTACGGAGTTTAATGCTTCTGAAAATCTAGATTTAGTTTTATCATCAAGCTCAACAGCTTCTCCATTAATCTTTCTTGATAATTCTCCGTTGTTTAAAACATCTTCAACGATTTGATCTTTTATATTTCTCTTTACGCTGTACGTATAATTGCTTCCATCATTTTTAAAAGCATATTCATTCTTTCTGAAAATAAATTTATAATGTGCAGTATTATATAATTCTCCTCCGTGAGCCTTAATAGCTTTATTAATTATTATTTCTCCTTCAGAAACTGGTTTTACTTCTTCTTTTACAACCTTTATTTCTTTCTTTTCTTTACCCTCTTTTTCTTCCTTATTTAGTTGACAAGATATTGTGAATAATGACACAAATAATACGATAATACTTCCAAAAGTTTTTTTCATTGTTCCGTTTGTTTATTAGTACTAAGTCTGTTTTTCACGAACAACTTACAATTATTAACTAATATTTATACACTATTACTACTTAAAATTATCACAATAAAAAAAGCTGCCTTGTTAGGCAGCCTTTATTCTTTTTATATTGATAAAGCTTATCTTAAGCTAATACTTGTTTCTCCTACTTTTCTTTTGTCGATAAAAACATTTACAGTATACTTACCTTTAGTTAGTTGAGTTCTGTCAACTGAGATTAAAGATACTACTCCGATTTTTTCTTTGTCGTAATTTACATTTATCAGATCGTTGTATGCAATTTCTTTATTTGCATCACTTCTTTCTGATGGAATTACTTCTTCATTTTTATCAAGAAGTTGAACGTAAACTTGCTTTTTTCCCATTGAAGCTACTTGATTAGGTAACATATCAAACTTGATTTTAAAAGCATCTGTTTTTCTAGATCTAGAAGTACTAGTATACTTACCGTTGTTTCTCTCTTTTAACGCTTGTACTTGTATTCCACTAATCTTAATATTTCCTGCAATACTTACTTTACGTTTTAATTCGCGTTCCTCAGCAGTTAATTTTTTATTCTTAGATAATAAAGAGTTATATGATTTTTCACCAGCCTCTAACTGATTCTTTACATCATTATTCTCTTTACGAAGACGTTTGTTTTCTCTATCTAAAGATTCTGCTTTTAAGAACAACTTTCTGTTTTCGCGTTCTAACTTAGTTACTTTTAAAGAATATTTGAATAATAAATCATAATTCACTTTTTCCATCTTCTTAACAGAATCTTTAAGTGCTATGATTTTATTCATTCCAGTAATAACACGCTTAGTTAACCATTTCTTTTTGGTTCTAATTTCTTTGTAGTCTGCTACGATTTTATCTAGTTCTTTTTCTAAGATTTTTTTCTCTTTGAAGAACTCATTCTCCAACTGATTTTTATTCTCATGTGTTTTAAAAGAATAGATAATTAATGAAACTAAAAGAATCACTGGAGAAAATTTTAAAAATTTACTCAACGAAGTATTATTTAATGCTTTCATTTTGAGGGGATAAAGAATTAAAATTTGTAAATATAAAAATGTTGTTTTTTCGACCTTCTTGTCTTCGACCAACTGTTGATTTTGTGCGATGAACGCTGGGGATGAGTCGATAGACTTTGTAAGAATTTACACTTTAGGTGCATTTAAATATACAAAAAAATCTTTAATTATTGTTATTTTCGTTGAAAACAACTTTTATGAGTGTGCAAGATCTTATTGCTGAATTTTCTTCTTGGGTTTGGGGTATTCCTTTGTTAATACTATTGATTGGTGGTGGTTTAACTTTATTTATTTACTCTGGTTTAGTTCCTTTTCGTTATTTGGGCCATGCAGTAAATATTTTAAGAGGAAAATACGACAAGCATAATTCTCCTGGAGATCTTTCCCATTACGAAGCTTTATCCTCTGCAATTGCAGCAACAGTTGGTATGGGAAATATTAGTGGTGTTGCTATTGCTATAGCTACAGGTGGACCTGGAGCTATTTTTTGGATGTGGGTAAGTGCCTTTGTAGGAATGGCTACAAAGTTTTTTACTTGTAGTTTATCTATAATGTATCGTGGAAAAGATGAAGACGGAAACGTAAAAGGCGGACCAATGTATGTTATTACTGAAGGTTTAGGAAAAAAATGGAAGCCTTTAGCCGTATTTTTTGCATCTGCAGGTTTAATAGGAACTTTACCAGCATTTCAAGCCAATCAATTAACACAAACTTTAATCGATGTTTTTAAGGTAAACGAGAGTAATGTTCAAACATCTAAGCTATTATTAGGTATTACTATTGGAATTATTACTGCTTTAGTAATCTTTGGTGGAATTAAAAGAATTGGAAAAATTGCCGGTAAGTTAGTTCCTGTAATGGTAGCTATTTATTTAATCACTGTACTTTCTATTTTAATTTTAAAAATTGAAAATATTCCTAGTATGTTTTCTTTGATCTTTACTGATGCTTTTTCAGGAAATGCAGTTATGGGTGGAGCATTAGGAGCTTTAATTATTACTGGTGTGAAAAGAGCTGCTTTTTCTAATGAAGCCGGTTTAGGAACAGCACCAATGATGCACGGAACCGCAAAAACTAATGAACCAATTCGTGAAGGTTTGGTAGCCATGTTAGGTCCTGCTATTGACACATTACTTGTTTGTACACTTACAGCTTTAGCTATATTGGCTTCTGGTATTTGGAAAGGTTTTCAAGGCAATGGAATATCATTAACTCTAACTGCTTTTGACTCTGTTTTACCTTACGGAATAGGTAGTGTTATATTAACTATTTGTGTTTTAATTTTCGCTTTTTCTACCTTATTCACATATTCTTTCTACGGATATTCTTGTTTGTGTTTTTTAACCAATACAAAAATTGGAAAATACTATAACTATATCTATATAGCAGCCATAGTAATTGCGGCAAACGTAAAATTAGATTTCGTAATTAACTTGATTGATAGTGGTTATGCTTTAATGGCAATACCAACTGTACTATCAACATTAATATTAGCTCCAAAAGTAAAAAGAGCTGCTAAAGATTATTTTACAAGATTAAAAGCCGAAAAAAGTTCGTAGTTATTTTCTCAAATAAAACTTTATACTTTTATAAAGCATAATTCCGCTGAGTATAAAAATAAGCGCTCCCCACACCCAATACGTACCAAAGGTATTGGCTGCAATATTTTGTGTGTCGGAAGTCATTATTTGTCCGTTTCTTTCAAATTGTTTTGTAAATAAGTAATTGAATTGAAGGTATGTACTTAACATACATTGTAATCCTAAAAACAGTACAGTAATTGTTTCTACTTTTTTGTTTTTAAGAAACATAATAATAATTAAAGCTATTGAGATAGCGCCTAAAACTACAATTCCCAAATAAGAACGAATCCAAATTATTAAAGATAAAATGATAACTCCTGTTAGTATTCTTAGCATAATTGCAGCATGCTTTTGTGATCTTGCTGACATTATTAAAATACTTCCAGAAATAGCAGGACCGAACAATCCACCTGCAGCTGTAAGAGCGCTACAAAGATAAATCGGTAAAAATCGATTTGTTACAGAAGAATAAGCGACACCTCCACCATTTTGATAAATTTCTAAATAATGAAATTTCCCTCCGACAAGTAAAGCTGTTAACCCATGTCCCATTTCATGAAACCACGTTCCTAAGAGTCTAAAAGGATATTGGACCTGAACAAAATACGGTAGTTGTAACAATAAAAATATAGCTACAGTTATAATTAAAATAGTATAATCTAGTTTTTTTGAAATCACTTTATCATTTATAAAAATTATTCAGAAAATAATTCTGAAACTCTCTTTTTCATTTCAGAAGCTAAAAAAGAATTTGTTCCTCCGCGTTTTTCAAGCTCTATAATTACATTCAAATAACTTTCTTTATCTAAACCTTGGCTTAATTTAAACACAGTGTCTAAACGATCAATTTTAATTTCAAAGCCAGTAATGTGCGGCATCCATTTATTAGTATAACTCTCTGGCAAATTATTGTAAACGGTAGGCGAATTCTGATTTCCATTTTCGTGAAGTAACGTAAATGACTTCATTAATGAAACCAACTTTTCTCCTTCAAAAAAAGACATCTTTCCTTCAGCATGAACACTCATATAATTCCAAGTTGAACCTTTATTCGAATTCACGCACCAAGAAGCACTCACATATCCGTTAGGTCCAGTAAAAACTGATAATACATTAGAGTTTTTCTGAAACGCTTTACAATGATCTGTTTCTTTCATCATGTGTCCTATGATATACAATTCGTCATTACGCTTCTCAACAATCACAGGAATTTGAGTAGCCACAGGTTTTCCTTCTTCGTTTACACCTGTAATTTGAACAAATGGATATTCATTGATGAAATCTAAAATTTCTTGTTCGTTTTTGGCTTTATAACTTGGTATATTGTACATCCTATTTTTTACTTAACTCTTCAACTATTTGTTTTGAAGTTGTGTTAATTTTCTCTTGTGTTTTGGTGATTTTTTTCTTTAAAGTTAAAGAATCCTTAACCATATCTAGTGTCTTTTCAGCAGATTTCACATACCAATTATTCCAAGCGTTAATAATTCTTACTTGAGTAGTTAAAGAATCACCTTTTGAAAGTGCAATTTTACTTTGCTCTTTTTCCTCTTGTAATCTTGCTAAAGCAGCTACTTCTATTTCATTCAAAATTGTTGTTGCAGTGGTTTTATCTGAATTTAATAGCGTATAAGCTGCTGTTAAAGAACCAACACCTACATTTTTTAAAGTTTCCTGCGATACTTTATCTAAACGATCGTTATCTGTATGATAAAACTGATCTGTAAAATGCCAAAATAGCACACTTGGAATATTGCCTTTCAAAAACGGAACATGATCACTTCCGCCTTCAAATGGATTTGTATTTACTTCCCAATTCGCAATTTTTCCTTGAGCTTTGAATTTATTAATTAAGAAGTCATTTAAGTAATGAGGTTTCATTTGAGACAACTTCATTTCTGCAGCTCCCCATTCTGTATGCTTGTCTTTTCCTCTAGTCCAAATTGCACTCGGGTCTGGCATTTTTTCAATTAAGAAAGTACCACCAGTTTTCTTTGTATCTTCTCCAACCATATCTAACGAGATTCCCCATTTAATATCTTTAGCTCTAATACTATCTTCTTCTACATATCTTCTTGTAGAAACAATTTCATCTCCCCAAAGAAACGTTAATGTTCTTTTATTTGTAAACCTATTATTCTTTATAAAGTTAGCTGTTAAAGTTGCCATTTCTAAAGCAACACCAACTCCTGTTGCGTTATCGTTTGCTCCAGGCTCTTGAACGTGTGCACTGAAAACTAATCTTTCTTTTGGATAAGTAGTTCCTTTAATATCGGCTACAATAGTTAACTCTTCAGATTCATAAATTTTGGTATTTACAACTGCTGTAAGTTTCACTTTTCCTTTGCTTAATTCTTTTTTTAAAGCTTCTCTTGCTTTATAAGACAAAGCTATTCCCCAAGATTTAATCTTTTCATTCAAAGGAATTGTTCGGAATTGAATAGAAGTTGTATTTTTCTCTGGCTGTAAATAACTTGGATTGTTATAAGTTACTAAACCAACTGCTCCACCTTCTACTATAGCTTTTTTAAATATTCTATACGGATGAACCTCAGCAAAAACCATCTTTCCTCTTACATCCATTTTCTCTAAACTTTTAGTGTCTTCAACATAAATTACTTCTGCAGTAATTCCTTCTTTTAGTGTACTGTAAGAATTTAAAGCAATCATGTTTCTATTCGTATCGTGCTGTAATAAAATGTCCTCTTTACCTGCAATTCTTAATGAAGCATCTACAGATTCCCAGGTTGGTCTTTGTAATGGTCTTTTTTCTATACGATAGGTAAGAACATCTCCATCTTTGGCATTTTCTTCTTTTACAAATCCAGATTTTTCTAATTCTTCTGCTACTTTATATATCGATTTATTAAAACCGGTGTTTCCTACAACTCTCCAATATTTTTCTACAAAAGCTGTAGTATTGTAAGCTAAATCTCCAGTAAATTCTTGGTTTAAAACCTCTGAATAATTAGTTGGTTTTAAAGTTTTATTTTTTTGATTATCAGTTGTTTTCTTACATGAAACTATTGAAATAATAAACAATAAAATAAGAAGTGTGTTTTTATACATATTACAATTTTTTAATGGGCTAAAAATACACTTTTATTTTTCTGTGAAAGCTTAATATATTCTTAGATTCCTAAAAATTGATCACAACAAAACTCTTAATTTATTTAATCTAATAATTGAAGTTTTGTTATAGATGGCTTGTAGGTTTTAACCATTTCGTAATCACCATTACAACAAGGAAATGAAGATACTTTCCATTTCCAAAACACTTTAAATTTTTTCTTTAAATATTTTGGATTGTCGTTAAACTGTTTGTCTTTAAAAAAGAGTATAATAGTTCCGAAATCATTATTTCCAAAACCAAAATCATATATATTTTCGTTTTCATCTGTAAAATTTATATGATGGTAATCTCCAAAATCGTTTCCCGAATAGTGTGCAACAAAAGAATTTGATCTAGTTTTCCATAGATTCACTTCATAAGACAAGTCTTTTTTTAGATTCTGCTTTATGTTTTCCGGACAATAAACTATAAAATCATCAACAGACCAATCAACTACTTCTTCATTACTTTTTCCATCATCTTGGGCTTTTACTAAAGTAAATGCGAAAAACAAAACCATAAAATAAAGTGTATTCTTATACATACTACAATTTTTAATATGCTAAAAATACACTTTTATTTCTCTGTAAAAATTTAATTCTTTTTAGGTCTTGAATTAAGTTGAGTTTATTGCTAAGATTCAATTAAAAGGTTATTTTATGTTTCTCAATTTATTTTTTTCTAATTAAGTGAAGCTACGGAAAGGTTATGGACTTTTTTATTAAAAAAAAATTAATGATGAATAAATTTGATTGAAATTATTAAATGTAATAGATGACAACATTAATATTTGTTTTTACAATTTGTATAGTAATAAAAAAACCTCTAAACGCCTATGTTTTAAAAAAACTATATCCAAATATGTCTCTAAAAGATCTAATAAAATATGAAAAAGAAACAAAGTCGAATTTATTTATTAATCTACTCTCCAATCAATTAAAAAGAGACAATAAAAATTAACTTTTTTTGAATAACGTTTCATTCTCAAAACTCAATCCTTCAAAACCAGTATTCATAAAATTTCTGATGTTTTGATGACCTGTTCCGTTAGGTTCATTAACAACCTCAGCATAATATTGTCCGAAACAAGCTAAAGTTTCCTCTTGTGTAAGTTCTTGTTGAATTGCAAATGAAAACACTTTGCATGAACCTTGATTTTGAGAAACTTCATTTTCTAACACTCCGTTTTTAAATGCAGAAGGTGTAAAATTATAGTTGTCTTCGATCACTGATATCGTTTCTGAAAAATCTATTGTAGCAGGTTCGTTTTGTAATTTATGTTTGAATTCTTGTAGTGTCATTTCTCCGATGTTTTAGAAATACAAAAAAATAGATAATTCAACTTAAAAACTAAACTATAGTAATTTTTTACAAACTAACAATTATAGTTAAATTTGCGCATCTAAAATTATCAAAAATGTATAGATCGCATTCTTGCGGTGAATTAAGAGCATCGCATATTAATACTGAAGTTACCCTTGCTGGATGGGTTCAAAAATCAAGAGATAAAGGTTTTATGATCTGGGTTGATTTACGAGATCGTTATGGAATCACACAGTTGATTTTTGATGAAGAAAGAACTTCAAAAGATCTTATTGAAAAAGCAAAAACCTTAGGTAGAGAGTTCGTTATTCAAGTAAAAGGAACAGTAATCGAAAGAGCTTCTAAAAATCCTAACTTAGAAACTGGAGACATCGAAGTTTTAGTTTCTGACTTAACGATTTTAAACGATGCTAAATTACCTCCATTTACGATTGAAGATGAAACTGATGGTGGAGAAGATATTCGTATGAAATATCGTTATTTAGATATTCGTCGTAATCCTGTTAAAAACAGTTTATTATTCCGTCATAAAGTATCGATGGAAGTACGTAAATATTTATCTGACAAAGGATTTATTGATGTAGAAACTCCATATTTAATTAAATCTACACCAGAAGGAGCGCGTGATTTCTTAGTGCCTTCTCGTATGAATGCTGGTCAGTTTTACGCTTTACCTCAATCGCCACAAACATTCAAACAATTGTTAATGGTTGGTGGAATTGATAAATATTTCCAAATCGTAAAGTGTTTTAGAGATGAAGATTTACGTGCCGATCGTCAACCTGAGTTTACACAAATAGACTGCGAAATGTCGTTTGTAGAGCAAGAAGATATTTTAGAGATTTTCGAAGGAATGACTCGTCATTTATTAAAAGAGATTAACGGAGTTGAAGTTGATAAATTCCCAAGAATGTCTTTTGATGACGCTATGCGTTTATACGGAAATGACAAACCAGATATTCGTTTCGGAATGCAATTCGGTGAATTAAACGAAGTTGCACAACATAAAGATTTTAAAGTATTTAATAGTGCAGAGTTAGTAGTAGGAATTGCTGTTCCTGGAGCTGCTTCTTACACTCGTAAAGAAATTGATAAATTAATTGACTGGGTTAAGCGTCCGCAAGTTGGAGCTTTAGGAATGGTATATGTGAAATGTAACGAAGACGGAAGTTTTAAATCTTCTGTAGATAAGTTCTACGATCAAGAAGATTTAGCAAAATGGGCAGAAGTTACAGGAGCAGAACCAGGAGATTTAATTTGTGTTTTATCTGGAAACACGAATAAAGTACGTGCACAGTTAAGTGCATTACGTATGGAATTAGCTGAACGTTTAGGTTTACGTAAACCAGATGAATTTGCTCCGTTATGGGTTGTTGATTTCCCATTATTAGAGTTAGATGAGGAAACTGGACATTATCATGCCATGCACCACCCATTTACTTCTCCAAAACCAGGTCAGATCGAATTATTAGATACAGATCCAGGAGCTGTAAAAGCAAATGCTTATGATTTAGTTTTAAACGGAAACGAAATTGGAGGTGGATCTATCCGTATTCACGATAAAGAAACACAAGCGATTATGTTCAAACATTTAGGATTTACTGAAGAAGAAGCGAAAGCTCAGTTCGGTTTCTTAATGGATGCTTTTGAATATGGAGCGCCACCACATGGAGGTTTAGCTTTCGGTTTAGATCGTTTAGTTGCTATTTTAGGCGGACAAGAAACAATTCGTGATTTTATTGCGTTCCCTAAAAACAATTCTGGTAGAGATGTTATGATTGACGCACCTGCAACAATTGATAATGAACAATTACAAGAATTGAGTATTAAATTAGATATTCAACAACAAGAAGCATAGTTTAGAAACTAAATCGCTTCGCTTTAACAATTAAGACAAAAGAATTCTATAAATTAAAAATCCCGCCTAGTTCGGGATTTTTTTATTCAAATCTTACTTTCTTTCTATGCTACTTTTGCTATACGTACTCTTTTATTTGTCGTTTGTACATAGATTTCTCTTTTATCAAAATTTTATGTTTTTTTAAATTACATTTGACTCATGAAAAAAAGAAAAAAGCTAAAAACTACACTATACGTCTTTTCTATTTTGTTCTTAGGTGGAATTACAACTTTTGCTATACTGTATTATAATTTCTACGGAAAGTTTGAAGTTGATACGCAGCAATTCTCTCATCATATTGGATATATAGATCAAGAAAAAGCTTTATTAAACGATACATACACACTTTGTGGAGATCGAAGTATTTATAAAATACATCACGGTGCTCCTGATGATGCTTTTGAAGGAAGTAAAAAACAGTTCAAAAACTTTATCCTTTCAAATTATAAAAACGAGTCTTACACCGATTCTGGATATTTAAACTTTCGGTTTTTGATAAACTGCGAAGGAAACGCGGGTTGGTTTGAAATCATTGAAATGAATCTAGATTTAGAGGAATCTCCATTGAATAAAAACATGGTGAAACAATTACTAAAGTTAACTTCAGATTCTAGAAATTGGGCAGTTTTTTCTTATAAAAATCAGCCAAGAAATTATTATATGTACATATCTTATCGCATTGAAAATGGAGAAATTGTCGAAATATTACCTTAGTTTACTTATTTGCTTTAGTCTTCTGTCTTCTTGTAAAGAGAAAGTAAATCAAATGGGAAAAACAGAACAAAGAGTTTTAGCTGAAAAAGTTTTTAAAGAAGGCGCACACTTATATCAGGGCTCTCCAAAAAGCATGACTAGAATTCAAAAAGCTATTGAAATTGACCCAACATATGCCGAAGCTGTTAGAGAAATGTCTGTCGCGTATTTAAAAAGAGGAATGCCACACTTATGGAAAAAACACATGGATAAAGCTGTAGCTTTAAATCCTGAAGTTTGGCAAGGATACAGAGGTTATTGTTATTTATGGTTTTACAGAAATTATAAGAAAGCTATTGCAGATTTTAATGCTAGTGATGCATTAAATCCAAGCTTTACTGATGCACCTCAAGGTCATAGTGTTCATTATTGGATAGGAATTGCCTACTTAGGATTAAAAGATTATGAGAACTCTTTAAAATACTTTGATAAATATATAAATGAAGAAATTGAAAAATTCGGAACAAGTACTATTGAAGTTACAACTTATTTATACAAAGGAATCGTTTACTATGAAACAAATGACTTTGAAAAAGCTAAAGAGAATTTCGAATTGTTATTAAAAAATTCATACGATGTTTATGCTGATGGAAAATACTATTTAGCCCTTATTTTAAAGCAAGAAGGAAAAATAGAAGAAGCTAAAGAAATGCTACTTTCTGGATTAAAGGATTTTAATGATGGTTACGTAAATCAGCGTCCTTATGTTGAAAGTATGAGAGAGTTGTATTTTGAAGATTATCAAAACTTAATAGAAGACTTATCAAAATAAATACAAAGTGTAAAAAACACACGATTTTACTCTCTGATTTAATTTTAATTTATAAAAAAGTAGATTCTCTTATAATCAAATTCGTTTGAATTTCAATAGATTTACTCGTTCCGAAAACTTCATTGCTTTCAATTTCTCTTATCATTTGCTGCATGGCTAACTTTCCGATTCTACCTCCTGGCTGATTTACAGTAGTAAGATTAGGTTCTATAATTGTTGAGTGAGATGAGTTACTAAAACCTACAACCGCGATTTCATCTGGTATTTTTATAGCAAACTTTTTTAATGTTTTAATCACACCAATAGCAAAATCATCTGTAATACAAAAAATAGCGTCTGGTTTATCTTTTAAACATATTAGTTCTCTTGCTAATCGTTTCCCTTCATTAATTGATGAATCATCTGTACTTAAAATTAAACTCTCATCAATTGGCAAATCGTGTTTTTTTAAGGTTTGCTTATAACCTTCAAATCGCTTTTCAGAATTATATGAATCTTCACGTTCTTTAATAATCGCAATACGCTTCTTTCCAATATTAACCAAATGTTCAACCGCATTTGCTGCAGCAGCAACCTCATCAATCACCACTTGAGTACAAGGAATTTTACTTGATACTTTATCAAACAGAATTAAAGGTCGTTTTTTTAGCGCATGCAACATTGGTGAAATATCTCTAGTATGTTTAGATAAGGCCATTAAAATTCCTTCAACACCAAATTGAAGCATTGTATTTAAAACGTCTTTTTCTTTCTCAGGATTATTATTTGTTTCCGCAATAATGGTTGTGTAATTAGTTTTTTCAGACTCTAATAATATTCCCTTTAAAATTGTAGCTGTAAACGAATGAATAACACTCGGAACTATAATTCCTATAATATTTGTTTTATGTTTTCGAAACCCTTTTGCAAGAATATTGGGCACATATTGTAGTCGTTCTGCTTCTCTTTTTACTTTACGTTTTGTTTCTTCACTAATATCAATATGATCATTTAACGCCCTTGATACTGTTGAAATAGAAAGATTTAAACTCGCTGCAATCTGTTTTAATGTTGTAGTTTCTTTTTTCATAACGTAAATTTTAGGTTAAATCTTAACGAAATACTCTTATGCAAACGTTTGCGGTAACGTTTGCGTTAATTTTTCGTAAAATTATCGAAAAAAAAATAAACATATAATAATATTTTTACCCTATTAGCAACTAATTCGCAATTTTATGAAACAAATATTAATAGTATTATTATCGTTTTATGGTTTTTCAACTTTTGCACAAACAACTATAAAAGGTACAGTAAAAGACAAACAGGGTGAGCCTATCCCTGGAGTAAACATCATTATAGAAGGAACTTCTTCTGGAGCTTCTACAGATTTTGATGGAAATTTTACCTTGGTTACTTCTCTTACAGGTAAACAAACATTACGAGCGAGTTTTGTAGGATTTAAAACATTTATAGAAGTAATACAATTGGATGGAACTACAATTCAAAAAGACATTGTTCTTCAAGAAGGTGGAGATGTACTTGATGAAGTTGTACTTACCGCATCTAGTACTTTTAGATCGCAAAAAAACGCACCTTTATCTATAAGCTCTTTAAAACAAAAAGAGATTACAAAACTATCTGCCAATAGTCAGGCTGATATTATTAGAAGTGTTCCTGGTGTTACTGCTGAAGGTGGTGGTGGTGAAACAGCTACAAATGTATTTGTAAGAGGTTTACCTTCTGGCGGACAATATGTTTTTAATCCGTTACAATACGACGGAATGCCTTTAATGAGTACTTTCGGATTAAATTCATCTGCTCACGATGTTTATGCAAGACCAGATATTGGTTTTAAGGGATTTGAATTTGTTCGTGGTGGAGCAGCAGTATTATACGGGGCTGGATCTGTTGCTGGTATTTTAAATTACACAAGTAAAACAGGAGATACAGATGCAAATAATATTATCAATGTAGAATGGGCTAATAAAGGACGTGTAAAAACTGACTTTTATACTGGTGGTCGTTTAGGTGGAGAAGATTCTGATACATATTACGCTTTTACTGGGTTTGTAAGATACGATGAAGGTCCGATTGTAACAGGTTTACCAACAAAAGGAGCGCAATTCAGAGGAAATATTAAAAAGAAATTCGAAAATGGTTCATTAACTGTTCATGGACAATACATCAACGATAATGCTCAATTCTTTTTACCATTACCTTTAGACGGAGCATCTCGATCTAGATTAACAGGAAACGATGGTGAAGAAGTTTTTCAGTTATTATCTGGTGAATTAGCAAATACTTCTTTTAGAACTCCGGGTGGAATTTATAACAGCCCAATTGAAGATGGAGTTTCTACTAAAGGTGGTTATGTACTTACCGATTTCAACTACAATTTTACTGATGATTTAAAATTTAAGTCAAAAATAAGATTTGCAGAGTACGAGCATAATTTTGCTTTATACATTGGAGGAAATGGCGCGAATAACAATCCTATCACTTTAAATGAATACATCAATAATGTTGCTCCAGGAAACACTGATTTTACAGCAACTTATCAAGGAAGTACAGTTCCTGTAAATGGTAACGATTTAGTACTTGATAATTTACATATCGACCGTTTACGTCCGATGACAGATTATGCAGGGGAAGCTGCAATTGTAAAGAAAATTAATACCGATAACGGAAGTCACTCTATTACTTTAGGAACTTTCTTAGCTCGTTCTGAAGCTGAAGATGTAAACTTTCAATATCGTGTTTTATCAGAATTCAATAATAATCCAAGATTAATCAATTTAAGTTATACAGATGGAAACGGAAATAATGTCGTGTATTCTGAAGGTGGTTTATACAACAGAATTGGTATGACTTCAAATAGATTTTTAACCCAAAATAGAAGTGCGGTTTACATTACAGATGAAATGGTATTTGATAGATGGCGTTTCGATGTTGGATTCCGTCTAGAATCTACAGATGGTGTATTTAGCAACGGAAACATTGTTGAAGAACAAGTTTACGACAATCCAGAATTAACTCCAGAACTTGCTAACGTAAGTTATGCAGATGGTAGTTTTACAAGAGCTTCTGTATCTGCTACAGATTGGGCAGTTTCTTTAGCTGGTTTATATGAATTAAATGAGAAAGTAAACTTATATGCTAACTTCTCTAAAGGATATTTCTTCCCACAATTAAGAGGATTTGCACCAATTTCAACTGGAGTAACAAACAGTAAATACGATTCTGAACAAATCATTCAGTTTGAAGCAGGAGCTAAATATGGAAGCGAAAAACTTTCTGGTTCTTTTGCTGCGTATTACGTAGGATTAAGTGATCGTATCAGAATTACTCAAGGTTTTAATGCTGGTCAATTAGTAGATTTAACAAGATCTTCTCAGAATACAGCTACATTTGGTGTTGAAGCAAACTGGGATTATAAATTCATTGAAAACTTAAGCTTCAGAGGAACTCTTACGTATCAAGATCATGAGATTACTGAAAATGTAGATGAAGATTTAGTAAACGGAGGAAGTACTTCAATTAATGAAGGTAATAAACTAGCAAGACAACCGAATTTTATTACTGCTTTAGGATTACACTACGATGACAAGAAATTTGATGGTGTATTCTCTTTAAACTACACAGGTAGCAAATTCGCAGCAGATAATAATAACGTTGAATTAGATCCAATTTCTATTGTAAGACTTGGAGCTGGATATACATTCGATTTAAACGAGAAAAGAGATAATTTACGTTTAGGATTCTCTGTATTCAACTTATTCGATACAGACGGAGTAACAGAAGGAGATCCAAGAAACGTTAATCAAGCTGGTGATGCAGAATTTTTCTTCGGTAGACCAATTTTACCAAGAAGATTATTCTTAACAGCAACCTTCAACTTTTAATCACACAATTTGTTAATAGTTTTTTTATAAAGCATTGGCTTAGCAACATCATTATCAACACATAAGCCAATGCTCTTTTACTAATTTTTATGAAAGATCAAAAACTTATCTCGAAAGCTCGAGAGATATTAAATAACAACTATCAGGAAAAAGGATTTACCATTCCTTGCCAGGGTTTATATCCTTTTCAATGGAATTGGGATTCTGGATTTATAGCTATCGGTTTTGCTCATTTCGACATGGAAAAAGCCAAGAAAGAGATTAAAACACTAATCGATTCACAATGGTCAAACGGATTTATACCGCACATCATTTTTCATAATGAAAGTGACACCTATTTCCCTGGACCAGAATTTCATCAATCTAGTTTAAGTCCACTAGTTGTTAATAAAATTCCGACTACAGGAATGACACAACCACATGTTCTTGGTTTTATGCTAGAACGTATGTATCACATTGCTGAAAACAAAGAAGATATTACTGCGTTTATTAAAGCTACAATTGATGCCGTTTATGAATATAGCTTGTATTTTTATAAGCATCGAGATCCTTTAGATGAAGGATTGGTATACATTTATCATAATTGGGAATCGGGAACAGACAATTCTCCTATTTGGGACGATGTTTGGAACACCATGGAATCTCCAAAGTATAAATTTGAACGAAGAGACACAACTCATGTAGATGCTTCTCAAAGACCAAGCAATGAAGAATATAATCATTATTTACACATTATTGAAATAGCAAAAGCTCATCATTATAATGATGAGAAAATTGCAGAATTATCACCTTTCTTAATTCAAGATCCGCTTTTTAATACAGTGCTTATTGCTTCTAATCAATCTTTAATTCGTTTGTATGAATTAATTGGTGGAAACGAAGATAAAATAGCGACATTAAAACAACTCACAGAGAAATCTATTCAAAGTTTTAATGATAAATTATACGATGAAGAACTAAAAGCGTATTGCCATTACGATTTAAGAAATAAGAAGTTATTACGTTATGTTTCTTCTTCTTCTTTTGCGCCTTTATTTGCTGAAATTCCAGATCAAAAAAGAGCAGATGAATTAGTTGGTACGTTAATGGATAAATTTGGAAATGAAGATCAGTACATGTGTGCTTCTTTCGATCCAACTCACGAACGTTATAAACCAAAACAATATTGGAGAGGCCCGGTTTGGATTAATTTAAACTGGTTATTATATCACGGATTGAATAAATACGGATACAATGCTATAGCGCAACGCGTGAAGGATGATTCTATTGAAATATTAGAAAAAAACGGATTTTACGAATATTTCGATGCAAGAAAAGAAGAGCATCAAAATAATACAGCTGGATATGGAGGAAATAATTTTTCTTGGAGTGCAGCACTTTTAATAGATTTATTAAGCGAATAACATTTAATTCCCCTAAATAATAGATACCTATGAACTGGCTAGATTATACACTTATTATCGTTTATCTCATTGCATTTATGAGCATGGGATATTTTTTTAAAGAGAATAAAACTTCTAAAGATTACTTTTTAGGAGGTAAAAGTCTAGGTTGGTTCCCATTAAGCTTATCTACCATGGCTACGCAATTGTCTGCCATTAGTTTTATTTCGGCACCTGCGTTCGTCGGTTTAAAACAAGGTGGTGGTATGAAATGGCTAACGTTTGAATTTGGTGTGCCATTAGCCATGGTAGGTATTATGTTTTTTGTTATTCCCCCATTATATAAATCTGGAGTTGTTAGTGTTTATGAATATTTAGAAAAACGTTTTTCTGCTTCAACACGAAAACTTATCAGTTTGGTTTTTCAAATAAGTAGAGCTTTAGGTACTGGAGTAATGGTGTTTACTATGGCGTTAATTATTCAAGCTGTAGTTGGTATTAGTTTTCATCTTACTTTATTAATCATAAGTGTTGTTACACTTATTTATTCTTATCAAGGCGGTATGAAAGCTGTGGTTTGGGGAGATGCAATTCAAATGATCATTCTTTTCTTGGGTTTAATTATTTGTTTAGGTGTCGCATATTATATGATGAAAGATATTGGTCAGTTTAAAGGTTTTGATGCTTCTAGATTGCAAGTTATAGAACTAGATAATTTAGGAATTTACAACAACGAAAATTACGGATTTTGGCCTATGCTTTTAGGTGGATTATTTTTATACTTATCGTATTACGGAACCGATCAAACTCAAGCACAACGTTTACTTTCAGCAAAAGATAGTTCTTCAATAAAAAAACTATTGGTGGCAAATGGTTTACTTCGTTTTCCTGTAGTTTTTGTGTATTGTGTTATGGGATTAATTATTGGTTATTTAGTAAATAACATTCCTGAATTTTACGACAGTATTGTTACGACTACAAAAACTCATTATCCTGCTGAATATGCTAGGAACGGAATAAAACCTGATTTAATGATTCCTGTATTTATCACTAAATATTTACCAAACGGTTTTATTGGAATATTAATGATCGGAATTATGTCTGCCGCAATGTCTTCCTTAAGTTCTACAATCAACTCTTTAAGCGCTGTAACTATTGAAGATTTTTTCAATAGCAAAGGACAATTATCAGAGAAAAAATATCTTTTCACTTCTAAAATATTAGTTGTTTTTTGGGGTGCTGTTTGTATTCTGGCAGCCTACTTATTTGGTAACAGTCAAAGTACAGTTATTGAAATTATCAATTCCATTTCTTCATTGTTTTACGGACCTATTTTAGCGGCTTTCATCTTAGCTATTTTCTTCAAAAAAGTAAATCATATAGGAATGAATGTTGCCATTATAAGTTCAGTAATTATAAATCTAATTTTTAAATACCTTCCTGAAATTACTTACTTTATCAATCAAGGAAAATTCTATAGCGGATCAGAAAATATTCATCAAGCGTTAGCAAATATTGGAATTCAAAATGTTCCTGATTTATTCTGGATTTGGTACAACTTAACTGGTTTTGTAATTGCTGTAGTTTTAGCTGTACTGGTTAGTAAATTGACTCCAAAAGTACCTGCAAAGCAAATGCAAAGTCAAACATACAGCATCAATTTACAATCTGTATTAACTCGTGAAACAGGAATTTTAGTAGGTTTCTTTATTCTTATCATCATCTTTAGTCTATTTATTCCACAGCTTTTTAGCTAAAACTATTTGTTATGCGTATTGTTATTGCCCCAGATAAATTTAAAGGTACACTCTCTTCGTTTGAGTTTTGTGATATCTTTAAAAGCACATTACAAAACTTTGTTCATCGAGATAATATCAAACTACTTCCTTTAGCAGACGGAGGTGATGGTACTATTGATATTGCACAATATTACTTAGGTGGAAATTTAATGACCAAACAAGTAAAAAGTGCCTATTTCAATGAAATTGAGGCCAGTTATTTATATTCTGAAACAACAACAACAGCGTTTATAGAAATGGCTGAAGCTTCAGGAATGAAAGCTTTAGTTGGAGATGTTTTAAACGTTAAAAAAGCAAGTACATTCGGAACCGGCGAACTGATTATTGATGCTTTAGAAAAAGGAGCAGAAACAATTATTATCGGATTAGGCGGAAGTGCAACTAACGATTGCGGTATTGGAATGGCAACTGCTTTAGGATATGAATTTTACGATGTAAAGGGAAATCCGGTCCATCCTATTGGAGAAAATCTTAATGAAATTGAAAAGGTTTCTTCCAAAAATGTACATCCTAAATTACAACACACTACATTTAAAATAGCTTGCGATGTTACCAATCCGTTATACGGATCTAATGGTGCTTCTCACGTGTATGCAAAACAAAAAGGAGCTTCAGAAAGTGATATTATGCTATTGGAAAACGGTATGATTCATTTCTCAAAAGTTTTAGATCATCATTTTAATACACAAACTCAAAAAATTGTAGGTGGTGGTGCAGCTGGAGGAATGGGTATTGGGTGTCATATTTTTCTGAAAGGTGAACTTATTTCTGGTATTAATTTAATCAAAGAACTGGCGAATTTTAATGAAGTAATTCAAGATGCTGATTGGATTATCACTGGTGAAGGAAAACTAGACGAACAGACTAAAAATGGAAAAACGATTCAAGGTATTTTACAAGCCAGAAACCTTTTAACCAAAGTCGCTGTATTCTGCGGAGAAATTTCTTTGACTTCAGAAGAATTAAAACATTTCAAAATTGATTATGCAAAAGATATTATCAACATTGCCACAGATGTTAACGATGCTTTCGATCGAACAAAATTCTATCTAAAAGAATTAGCTGAAAAGTTTGTTGAAGATCAATTGTAAATTGTTAATTCACGTATACATTCTTCAAAAAACAGTACATTAGTTCAATAAATCTAATGTACTATGTATCGACTATCGCTTCTTTTAAGTTTATTATTCTCTTTTAATTTATTGGTAAACGCTCAAAATATTTCAGGAAAAGAATTATTAGAAAAGGCTATTAAATACCACGATCCAAACGGAAATTGGGAAGCCTTTAAAGGAACACTAAATGTTACTATGACAACTCCTAATAATCCGAAAAGAGATAGTAAAATAGAAATCAATCTACCGAATCAGTTTTTTTCTGTAGAAGCAAAACGAGGCGAAAACACAACTAAATATACTGTAGAAAAGGAAAATTGTACAATTGCTTTCAATGGTAATGAAAATCCTTCTGAAGCAATTCTAAAAGAACACAAATTGAGTTGTGACAGAGCAAATTTGTTTAAGAACTACTACACATATTTATATGGTCTACCGATGAAGTTAAAAGATAATGGAACTATTATCGATGATAAAGTAGAAAAGAAAACCTTTAAAGGAAAAGAATATTTGGTTTTAAAAGCTACTTATGATGCAAACGTAGGAAAAGATACTTGGTATTTTTATTTTAATCCGAAAACCTATGCTATGGAAGTTTATCAGTTCTTTAAAGCAACTAAAGATAGTGGCGAATATATTTTACTTTCTGAAGAAGAAACTATCAATGGTATAAAAATGCCTAAAGTGAGAGCTTGGTATTACAATAAAAATGATGGTTATTTAGGAACAGATACTTTAACAAAGTAGGTTTTTAGACTTTAATAAAATAAATGAAGAGATTCTAAATGTTTTCTATGCATTTAGAATCTCTTTTTATAGTTCCTCCCACTTATTATGATATATACATCTAATACGAACTATATATTTAATTCAAACTTTATTGCCATTAAATGCTTTACGTTAACTTTTTCTCCATCTAATTCCCCTGGAGTAAATTTTGGTAATGCCTTTAATAATCTAGCAGCTTCTTCTTCTAATAATTTACCTCCAATTGGTCCTAAAGTAACAATGTTTTTCACTTCCCCTTTAGTGTCAATAACAAAGCTACTCCATACAATACCTTCAACATTTTTATCTCTTAAAGATTCAGGATATACTAAGTTATCAGTAACATAGCTATCTAAACTTTCTTTTAAATTTCTTTTATTTTGGTTTGCTAGTAATAAAACTGGTTCTTGAGTTACTTCTCCAAGATATACTTCTTTAGCAATTACTTCTTTAACTGGTTCTTTTTTCTTCTTTTTTAAGTCGTTAATATTCTTTCTCAGATTTGCGTAATAATTCGTTTTTCTTATTCTAAGATATCTTTTCTTTTTTGGTATTGCTACTTCTTTTTCCTCTTTTTCAATAACACATTTATCGATTGCATTCAGTTCTGAAAGAAGATCATCATCTTCAGATGGACTCATACAAGTATCATTTTGACTCACTAATACTATATTCGAAAAAACGAAAAAACTTAAAATTAATATTCTTTTTAAAATCATAATAAAGGTGTTTAATAGTAGTTAAAAATTAAATGTTGATAGGTGTTATTTGCTAACAACACTACAAATAACCTTCAATAACTCTTCTTATTAAAAAAAACATAGGTGAGAGGGAAAAACAGAGGTTAAAAGGGAATAAAACGGGTTGAAATTCTCACTCAACCCCTTGTTTTTAGCGACTTACAGTTTTCACTACTTATAATTACCGTTTGCATTTCTATTTTACCACTTATCATATTTCAAGCTTAAAAAGCGAAAAAGATCTTTAGTTTAGCTAAAAAAATTTACTGATTATGATACGTTTACTTTTACTACTTTTTTTATTCTTTATTTCTAGTTTACTTTCCGTTTTCGGACAATCAGAAAAAAGACCTCAAGATCCTGTTGCACCATTTTCTTATCAAATAGAAGATGTAACTTTTAAAAGTGGAAAAGCAGATTTTAAATTGGCAGGAACATTAACATTACCTAAGGATAAAAAAAATCCACCAGTAGCGATTTTAATTTCTGGATCTGGACCACAAAACAGAAATAGCGAAATAAAGCAATTTAATCATCGTCCTTTTTTAGTATTATCAGATTACTTAACTAATAATGGAATTGCTGTATTACGTTTTGATGATCGTGGAATTGCTGAATCTGAAGGTGAATTTAAAGGAGCTACAAGTCACGATTTTGCTGACGATGTTTTGGGTGCAATTGCATTCTTAAAAACTAAAGGAAATGTTGTTGACACAAAAAAGATCGGATTAATTGGTCATAGCGAAGGTTCTTTAATTGCTGCAATTACCGCTTCACAAAGTAAAGACTTAGCTTTTGTTATTTCTCTTGCTGGACCAGGAGTAGATGGTGCTGAAATTTTATTAACTCAATCGAGAAAAGCAATGGAACTTCAAAATGTACCTGCTGATTTTATCGATAAGAATGAAAAATTAGCCGCGAAAATGTACGATATAACTCAGAAATCTTCAGATTCTTTAACTATTGCTACAGAAATTCATTCGTTTTTAGCTGAACAAAAGAAAGCAGATCCAAGTAGTCCTTTATTAATGCAGTTAACAAAACCTGTGATAGACGGTCAAATTAAAATGCTTACTTCTAAATGGATGTTGAACTTTATTAAAACAAATCCTAAGGCATATCTATCAAAAATTACTTGTCCGTTTTTAGCATTAAACGGCTCAAAAGACATACAAGTACTTTCTCAATTAAACTTAAACGGAATTAAAACTGCTCTTAAAGAAGCTAAAAACAAAGATGCTGAATTTGTAGAATTAGATGGATTTAATCATTTATTTCAGAAAGCAGAAACAGGAAGTGTTCAAGAATATGCTACTATTGAAGAAACTTTCTCGGAAGATGCTTTGGTAGTAATTAAAGATTGGATTTTAAAACGTTTTTAATTCTACTAAGAATAGTATCTTTACTTTAAGAGCTAATATTTATGCAAAAAAGATCGCAACAATTACTGTTCTGGATTTTACAAATTGTGGGTTGGGGAATTCCATCATTATTAAACGGCTATGCTAAGTTTCTAACCAATTCTGAAAGATTAACAAAAAAGTATATACTTACAGAAACCTTATTATTCTTTCTTCTAGGAATTTTTTGGAGTACAATCTTCAGAAACTACATCAAAAGTTTTCTAGAATCATTAGATAAGCTAAAAAAAGAATCAGTAAAAGTTATTGTTGCTTATTTTACAACCTCTTCGGGTTATGCCGGATCATTAATCGTTTTATCGTATGTAACTTATAACTTAATTCATGAAACAGCTTTAGATGCTAAAAATCACATTATGATGGTTTCTACATTTCTAAACATTTTCTTATTCATTCTTTTTTGGGCATTATTTTACATCAGTATTAAAACAATTATAAATTCAAAAAAGCGACGTATTGAATATTTACAGTTAGAAAGTTCTTTAAAAGACTCTCAGCTGAATACATTAAAAGGACAAATTAATCCTCATTTCATGTTTAATAGTTTAAATAATATTCGTGGATTAATGTTAGAAGATGTAGAAAAAGCTAGAGACATGATTACTCGTTTATCTGAGTTGCTTCGATATTCTCTTTCTAAAAGTAGCGATAGCACTATTAAAGTTAAAGATGAATTAGAAATGGTGAATAATTTTATAGAGCTTTCTTATATTCAGTTTGAAGATCGATTAACTTATGTAGAAAATGTAGATCAAAATCTGCTAACTCAAGAAATTCCTCCGATGATTATTCAAATGTTGATTGAAAATGCAATTAAACACGGAATTTCTCAGCAAAAGAAAGGTGGCGTAGTAACACTTACTATTTTCGAAGAAAACAAAAACCTATGTATAAAAGTAGGAAATACAGGTAAAATTGAAAAAGGAAAATCATCAACTAAAATTGGATTGAAAAACATTAGTGATCGTCTTCAAATTTTATACGGAAATAATGCTAGTTTTGATTTAAATGAAACTGAAGACGAAGTAATTGCGCTTATAAAACTTCCGTTATGAAAACTACCTTAAAAGCTATCATTGTTGAAGATTCTCGATTGGCAAGAAAAGAGTTACAACTTTTATTGAAAGAACATAAACATATTGAAGTAATTGGAGAAGCCGAAAATGTAGATGATGCTTTTGAGATGATAAACACTTCTTTTCCTGATCTATTATTTCTAGATATTAATATGCCAGAAAAAGACGGATTTGAATTATTGGAAATGTTAGATGAAATTCCGAAGGTAATTTTCACCACTGCTTATGATGAATATGCAATAAAATCTTTTGAATACAATGCGTTCGATTATTTATTAAAACCAATTAATAAAGATCGATTACAAAAAACAATAGATCGAATTGAAATAGAGGAAAACACAGAAAAAAATCCTCAAAAACAATTCACACCAACCAGTCAGGTTTTCTTAAAAGACGGAGAAGATTGTTGGATGGTTGCCATACAAGATATTACACTTTTCGAGATTGTTGGTAATTACACACGAGTATATTTTAAAGACAAAAAACCTTTGATCTACAAATCGTTAAACAAAATTGAAAGTAGATTACCTACAAACTCTTTTTTTAGAGTTAACAGACAACAAATTGTAAATCTAAATCATATCACAAATGTTACTCCTTGGTTTAATGGAAAATTAAAATTTACAATGGAGAACAATACAGAAGTAGAAGTTTCTAGACGACAATCGGTAAAATTTAAACAAGAACTAGAATTTTAAAACTCATATTAGAATTAAAAAACCCCAGTAAATATTGAGGTTTTTTTGTTTCTTATTCTTATCGTGTTGATAAAAAGTAAGGTTCGGGGTATGTTTTAACAGGTAAATTATTACTTAAACTAAAAGCGATATTGGTAACTAAGGCCGCAGCAATATGCGAACCTACAATTAGTTGTGGTGGTGTAATTTCTTTTGATTTTGCTTTATACGCTTCATAAAAAGCGTAAAACCACGATAAGTCGATATCTTTTCTATTTTCGAAATAATTCAACATATTTTGAATTAAAACTAACTCAAATCTTCCTGTACTTCTAGCTACATCATAAATTTGTTCACTCGTTGGGGTAACCACATAAGCTGCTCCTGCCCAACCAAAATTTAAAGGATGAATTACTGGTATACCAAGTGCTTTACAACATTCATCAAAAACAAAAGGAGTTTGTAACGTATCAAAATCAATTGCATTAATAGCTATATCGCAACCTTTAACGTAGTTTTCAATAGTGTCTGGTTCTAAAAACACATGATGATACGTAACTTTTACTTCAGGATTTATCGCAGTTAAACGTTGAGTAATCGATGCTACTTTAGAAGTATTAATATGTTCTTCTGTATAGTTTTGTCTATTCAAATTAGAAGTTTCTACCTCATCTCCGTCGATAAACACAAAGTTTTCAAATCCTAAACGTAAAAGTGATTCTGCAATTACACTTCCTAAACCTACACCTCCAAATACGATTTTAATATCTTTAATTTTATCTTGTTGTTCTGGTGTGATATACAATACATTTTTATGATACCTCTCGCTATCATGCATTTCTGATATTGCTTTTATAGTTTTCATCTTCTAATTAATTTGATTGAAGTTTATTGTTTATTGATGTTTCGAACCATTTTCGAATTGCAGATGCTTTTAACATTACTGGGTAAGTTGGACTTCCTAAAAATTCTTTTTGCTCTCCAATGATTTCCATGTGAACTCCTAACTGATCAAAGATTTTATGAATTAACACATCTGATTCTGCCAGCATTAAATTGTTTTCATCTACAGCTATATAATTGAGTGAATGAATTAATAATCTTTCTATTAATTCTTTGCTAGACACTGTGTATTCTGTTTTTAAAATCTCTGACGCTATTGCCAAGCGACCTAAATGCCAAATTGTGTTTACAGGGAAATTTTGACTTTTTACAAAATCATCTATATTGATATTAAAATCTTTTTCAATAGAGAACTGTTGCGTAGTTCTTTTACTCACTTTTATCGTGCCTAAAAAACGATCATCTAAAGTTTTATATGCGAAATAAACAGAATCTTTAAATTGCTTTTTATCCGATTCAAACATTGCCTTTCTTACTTCATCATCTGGCTTCCAATTGTATTTTTTATGATAGTGGAACGCATATTTTTCAAAAACAAAATTTGATAGTTTTTCTAAGTTCTTATATCCTACTTTATAAAGATAAATGTTGTTGAATACATCGATAAGAGTATCGTTTTCTCTAAATACTTCTTCTTCAATTATTTTATACATTATGTTCTCCCTTTAGCCGCAAAATTATTGCTTTGCTAAAACAAAAAAATCACCCAAAAAAGGTGATTTTTAGTAACCATATGTTCTAAAATGTTATGGTAATATTTTAATAACTTGATCAGGAAAATCTGTAAAACAGCCATCAACTCCAGCTTCAAATAATATTGTTTTTACATGTTCTTCAAAAGAAGAAAACTCTCCTAATTGATCTGATCGTAATGTATATGTATGTACTTGTAATCCGAGTTCATGTGCATCGTTAACCAATGTTGTAAACAACCATTTTCCTTTTTCTTTTTTATCTACAATCTGCTTATACCACGGTCCGATTCCGTCTGCATAAGTTGCAAAATGATTTAACTGTTTAGTTTCTTCAGGAAATTCTATTAATTGCACTAAGAATAAATCAGAATTTAAATCTTTTCGAACACGCTCTAATTCTTTCGCATCAAAACACTGAAAAACACATTTATCTTTCTTAGAAGTATATCCATATTCTCTAAGAATATCTAAACTAATTTTAGCGATATCTTTTCCATTTTCATGATGGAATCCTGGATCTTTAATTTCTGGATAAATACCAATATTTTGCCCAGTACTTTGATTTAAACCTTGAATTAATTCTATTTCTTCTTGAAATGAATGCAGTCTAAACTTTCCTTTTCCTTTAGGAAAACGTTTTGGATAAAATTGTTTCCCTGTCTTATGATCGAAACGTTCGCAAACTTTGAGTTGTTGAATTTCTTCAAAAGTAAAATCAATTACATAAAATCGCCCATCTTCACGTTTTCTATCAGGAAATACTTCAGCAACATTAGTAACTTCATCTAAATGAATATCGTGAATAACCACAGGAACATCGTCTTTAGTTAATACCAAATCTTGTTCTATATAATCTGGATGCATTGCATAAGCCATAGCTTTTGCTTCCATTGTATGTTCTGGTAAATATCCTGAAGCTCCTCTGTGTGCTACAACAATTTTTTTCTCCATTGGTATTTCAATTGGCTTTTCTTTGGTTTTACAAGAAAATAACGACACTAATAATATCGCTAAGCTAAAGTATTTCACTACTTATATTTTAAAATTTATCATTTATAAATTTATAACAAAAAACCTTTTCTAAAATTAAGAAAAGGTTTTGTTTACAGCATGAAACTACGTTATAATTATTTCCTCTGCATAGTTAATCTCAAAAACTATTTACTTTTTTGCAACTTTTTTATCATCCCCAATATTTCTTCTTTATGAATAAATAGTAATCCGATACACGCTGATAAAATTATTAGAGCTAAACAAAATAATGTTCCACCATCACCTTCTACATTCGTTCCAATCACTAAAAAATGAGAGAAAATAGCTCCAGAAATAATACCTATTGATAAAATTAATCCCGTAATTTTTGTTCTAGGTACTAGTAATAAAATTGAAGTGATTAATTCTGCTACTCCAAGACCTATTCTTCCAAATGGTT
Source organism: uncultured Tenacibaculum sp. (assembly GCF_947495995.1). Taxonomy (GTDB): domain Bacteria; phylum Bacteroidota; class Bacteroidia; order Flavobacteriales; family Flavobacteriaceae; genus Polaribacter. Next base: position 1,024,474 of record NZ_CANMAX010000001.1, on the reverse strand, counting down.
CTAAACCTAAACTTGAAAAAATATGTACTGAATCTGGATGCGCTGTAAATTTAAAATACAGTGTTTGAATAAAAATAACAGCTACAACGATTCGTAACAGCCAAGAAATAGTAGTTTTAGAAATCATAATTGTTTTGTTTAAAATTGTACTCAATTTTCACAGTACAATGTTAGATAAATGATAAAATGTAAAATGTAAGCTACTTTACATTTTCGACACATTCCTTGATTTTATGAATATCTGGAATCGATATTTCCTTTTGTGCGTAGTTAAGCAAACCATCATCTTCAAGCTCTTTAAATAAGGAAATTACGGTTTGACGAGAAGCACAAATTAATTGTGCATAATCTTTTTGCGTTAAGAAGTTAGGTAAAATGTAAGAAGTTGATGTTACTTCTTCTTTTTCTATCAGCATATTTAGTAACAATACTAAACGAGATTTGGCATCTTTGAACAATAAGTTTCGATAGTTATTCTGAATGCTCTTGTAGCGAAAACCAATAAACTTGATATACTTTAGTGCAAAGTCTGGTTTTTTAAGCGTTAAATCTTCTAATCGTTCTTTTAAAAATGTACAGATAATTGCTTCTTCGGAAACTACTTTAAAAAAATTACTTACTTCTTCTGAACGTTCTAAATTTAAATCTCCGAATAAGTCACCTTTTTGTAATACATCAATCAATGTTTCTTGACCTTGTTCACATATACTTATCAGTTTTATCGTTCCTTTTTTTAAGAAATATACACGTTCTTTTTCGCTGTATGGTAACTGTATAATTTCATTTTTCTTCGATTTATTAAAACGCTTTAAAATGCATAAACTATCAATCTCTTCATAACTTAAGTTTTTAAAAAGTTTATGTTTATGCAAATACCAGTATTTTAATTTTGAAGACATACGCTGATCTAAAATTTACATTTTCTAATATTTTTTGTAGTCGAACAAAAAGTTAAAAAATTGCAAAAATTTTAAATTTTATTTCTACCTGAAACCGCTACTGTCTTAAAATATAGATTGTTCTGTTTCTGTAGTAAACGCTTCTAAAAATTTCATTCCTCGATATGAATTGCCTTTTTCATTCAATTTCGGACTCCAAACTGTAATACAGTATTTCCCTGGATAAATAGCTACAATTCCACCGCCAACACCACTTTTACCTGGTAAACCTACTCGAAAAGAAAATTCACCAGATTCGTCGTAAAATCCACAAGTTTGCATAATTGCATTCACTCTTTTGGTTTTACTTAAACTTAAAACATTGTTTCCTTTTGAAGTCTTAAAATTAGGATTCGCCAAAAACATAAATACTTTTGATAATTCCTGACAACTCATTTCAATAGCACACATGTTAAAGTAAAAATCTAAAACTTCTTCTGGCTCGTTTTCTATGTTTCCGAAGGATTTAATAAAATTACATAACGCTTTATTTCTATATCCTACGGAAGCCTCTGATTTTGCCACAGTTTCTGAATACTGAATATCGCTAGATTCACAGATTTCTCTTACTGCAGCTAAAAAATCTTCTTTCGGATTTTTATAATGACTCACTAGCATATCACAAATTACCATAGCGCCACTATTCATAAACGGATTTCTTGGAATTCCGCCATCAGATTCTAACTGAACTAAAGAATTGAAAGGAGTTCCTGAAGGTTCTACATCTACACGTTCCCATATTTTATCTCCTAAAACTTGATATGCTATACTAAGTGACAATACTTTAGAAATACTTTGAATTGAGAACTTTGTTTGCCAATTTCCTACACCATATTCTTCGTTATTTGTAGACAAGAAGCAAACTCCAAAATTATTCGAATCTACTTTGGCTAATTCTGGAATATAAGTAGCTATAGCTCCTTTATTTTCTTCTGAAGCTATTGTGTTATATAAACTTTCTAAAACTTGTTTATAATCGATTATTTTCTCTTCTACATTCATTGCGAAATTGGTTTGTAATATATTACCAAAGTACTATTTATTTAGTTTTATAAAACAAAAAAGACCACTCATTAGTGGTCTTTTTAAAAACAATGTAGTTTTTATTAATATGCTCTTTTATCATTTCCTTCGTAGAAATTGATAAATGCTTCGTTAACAACTCTATGTCCACCAGGTGTTGGGTAATTTCCTGTGAAATACCAATCTCCTTTATGTTTCGGACAAGAATTATGTAATCCTTCTACAGTTTGATAAATGATTTCTACTTCTGCGTTTACTTCTTCCGTTTTTAACATTTCAGCTATTTTTCCTGAAATTTGTTCGTGAGTAAATGGAGCGTAAATTTCTTTTACAAAGTTTACGATGTCTTTATCAGCATTCACTTGTTGTGCTTTACACTTCTCGTATACTTCATCAACAATATGATATTGATCTGTTTCTTTTAGTAATTCTAATGCAGCTTTAAATGCAATAAAGTCACCAATTTTAGCCATATCGATACCATAACAATCTGGATAACGAATTTGTGGTGCAGAAGAAACAACAACAATTTTCTTAGGCGATAAACGATCTAAGATTCTAATAATACTTTTCTTTAATGTAGTTCCTCTTACAATACTATCGTCAATAATAACTAGGTTATCTGTAGGTTTTACTACACCATAAGTTACATCGTATACGTGAGCTACTAAATCGTCTCTACTATTATCGTCTGTAATAAAAGTTCTTAGTTTAGCATCTTTAATAGCGATCTTCTCAAAACGAGGTCTTTCCGATAAGATTTCAGTTACCCTTTGCGCAGAGAGCTTTCCTCCACCTGCTAAAATTTCAGCAGTTTTTTGTTGGTTTAATACATCTTCAGCAGCTTCCATCATTCCGTAGAAAGAAGTTTCAGCTGTATTAGGAATATATGTGAAAACAGAATTTGAAATATCGTCGTTAATTGACTTTAATACCTCTGGAAAAACAAACTTTCCTAGATTTTTTCTTTCTTGATAAATATCGGCATCACTTCCTCTAGAAAAATAAATACGCTCAAATGAACACGAAAGTTTATCTCTCTTTTTTATAATACGTTCTACCGAAGTAGCTCCGCTTTTCTTTATAATTAATGCCTTACCACGAGGTAATTCTTTAACTTCTTCAATTGGAACATTAAATGTAGTTTGAATTACTGGTCTTTCTGATGCTACTACTACAACTTCATCATCTTCGTACCAAAATGCAGGACGAATTCCTGATGGATCTCTTAATACAAAAGCATCTCCATGACCTAATAAACCAGCCATAGCATAACCTCCATCCCAATTTCTAGAAGAACGTTTTAAAATTCGTTGAATATCTAAATGCTCTTCAATAAATGGTGACGCTTGTCTTTTATTAAAACCTGCAGCTTTAGCTTTTTTATAAGTATCTGCCACTTCATCTTCTAAGAAATGACCTATTTTTTCCATTACTGTAACTGTATCTGTTGCTTCTTTTGGATGTTGACCTAAAGTCACTAATTCTTTCATTAGCTCTTTAGAGTTTGTCATATTGAAGTTTCCTGCTACAATAAGGTTTTTATGTTTCCAATTACTCTGACGTAAAAATGGATGTACGTTTTCAATACTGTTTCCACCAAAAGTTCCGTAACGAACATGACCTAAGAATAAATTTCCAATGTAAGGCATGTTTTCTTCTTGCCATGCAACATCATCTAGTTTCTCTTCATTCTTTTCAAAAATATCGTTGATTCTTCCATTAATTTGACCAAAAATATCTTGAATCGGTTGTGTTTTATTTGAACGAATTCTGCTAATATATCTTGTACCTGGTTCTACATTATACTTAATACTAGCTAAACCTGCACCATCTTGACCTCTATTATGCTGCTTTTCCATTAACAAGTATAACTTGTTTAAACCATAAAAAGCAGTACCGTATTTGTCTTTATAATATTGAAGCGGTTTTTTTAACCTAACTAAAGCAATACCACATTCGTGCTTTAAAAAATCACTCATTATTCTTCTTTAAGTTGTGTTGTGTGTGTGAAACAAAAATCCGCGCATGAAGGCGCGGATTTTCTATACTAATTCTATATTAAATTGTGTTAGTTGTTTAAAAGCTTCCAAGCGATTTTGAACTTCGTCTTTGGTTAACTCTTCCATGCGTTGTGTTCCAAATTTCTCAACACAGAAAGAAGCCAAATTCGATCCATAAATGATGGCGTTCTTCATGTTTTCAAATGAATAATTACCTGTTTTTGATAAATACCCACAGAATCCTCCTGCAAAAGTATCACCTGCTCCTGTTGGATCGTAAACTTCTGCTAATGGTAAAGCTGGTGCAAAGAACATATTATCATCATTAAATAATAAAGCTCCGTGCTCTCCTTTTTTAATTACCACATATTTTGGTCCCATTTCGTGAATTTTCTTAGCTGCATTCACTAAAGAATATTCTCCACTTAATTGACGAGCTTCTTCGTCGTTAATTGTAATTACATCAACTCTCTTTAACACTTCGTGTAAATCACTTAATGCAATATCCATCCAGAAATTCATTGTATCTAAAACAACTAATTTCGGACGCTCATTCATTTGATCTAATACAGAAGCTTGTGTTAAAGGATGTAAATTTCCTAACATTACCACTTCAGCATTTTTAAAAGTTTCTGGCACTACAGGTGTAAAAGTTTCCAATACATTTAATTCAGTAACTAATGTATCTCTAGAATTCATATCGTTATGATATCTTCCACTCCAAAAGAATGTTTTACCATCTTTTACAATCTCGATACCAGTAGTATCAATTCCTTTACTTTGCATCATATCTAAGTAAGATTGAGGAAAATCTCCTCCTACGACAGATACTACTCCTGTTTCTACTCCGAATTGAGAAGCTGCTAAACCAACAAAAGTTCCTGAACCTCCTAATATTTTGTCAGTTTTACCAAAAGGTGTCTCTATTGCATCAAAGGCAACAGTTCCAACCGCTAATAGTTTACCCATTTATTAATTTTTATCAGTAATTTTGCACAATAATCGCACAAAACAATTTGTAAAGTGCAAAAATAGTTCTAAAAAATGACTATCAAAGAAATACAAGAAGAAATTATTGACGAGTTTTCAATGTTCGAAGACTGGATGGAGCGTTATGAATATATAATTGAGTTAGGTAAATCGTTACCTATTATTGATGATGAGTATAAACTTGATGAGAATTTAATTAAAGGATGCCAATCTAAAGTTTGGATGCATTCTGAAATTGATACAGATAAAATTAAGTTTACGGCAGATAGTGATGCTATTCTTACAAAAGGAATTGTAGCGTTATTATTACGTGTATATTCCGACCAAACGCCAAAAGCAATACTTGAAGCGGATACTAATTTTATTGATGAAATTGGATTAAAAGAACACTTAAGTCCTACTCGTGCAAATGGATTAGTATCTATGGTTAAACAAATTAAAATGTATGCTATAGCCCAACAAGCTAGAATTTAATAATTAAAAACTATGAAAAAGTATTTTTTGTTGCTTATTATATTGATACATGTATCGTGTAGTGATTCTGAGAAATCTGAGCAAATAGAATTAAGCAAAGTGCCTTTAAAATCAATTAATATTGACTATTACCAAGGCAGTGAATATTCAAAATATGAAAAAAATTATAGCTATGATGAAGAAAATAGGTTAATAAGGATTGATATTATTAGTGATCAAGAACTAGTTGAATATTATACTTTTTCTTATGAAAATGATAAAATAGTTCTTATAGAATATTTTAAACGAGATCAATTATTTGAAAAAATTGAATTAAGTTATACTATTGAAAACATAACAAAAATTAAAAGTTTAACTTATTTATCCAGTGGAATTGTAACTTTTGAAAAAGAAATCATTTACAATTCTAATAATAAAGTAGTACAGGTATTTTCTACTTCAGGAAGCCCTGATTATTCTGAAATAAATGAATTTATTACAGATAATACCATAAAACTTAATCAAACTGGAGAATATATATCTGGTTATAGAATAGTAAAATACGACAATTTGAATAACCCATATTCTAGAATACCATACTTTAAACCTATTTTAAAACTAAATAAAAGTGTTGCTGAAGGTGTTTCTAATGGATTCTTTGAAAGACTTGGTATTGGACGCCCTAATACAAACAACGTAATAGAGCAACAAAAATTTAAGGATAATGGAGAATTATCTTTTGTTGATACAATTGAAAACAGTTATGATGGAAATGGATATTTAGTAAAATCTTCATTCAAAGCTGGATTAGGAGGACATACTTACATTACCGAATATTTTTATAAAGAACTTTAATATTATGACAGACGAACAATTAGAAGATTTAGGAGATAAAATCGTGAGAGTTTTAAAAACTATTTACGATCCAGAAATTCCTGTGGATATATACGAGTTAGGATTAATTTATGATGTTTTTGTATCTGAAGAAAATGATGCGAAAATTTTAATGACATTAACTTCTCCTAACTGTCCTGTTGCAGAAACCTTACCTGTAGAAGTAGAAGATAAGGTAAAAACATTAAAAGAAATTAACGACTGTGAAGTTGAAATTACTTTTGATCCTACTTGGACTAGAGAAATGATGAGTGAAGAAGCCAAATTAGAATTAGGAATGTTATAGTATGGCAGACGAAATAGTAAATAGAGTAGCCAACAGTAAACTAGTAACTTTTGATCTTGAAGATTATTATGTTGAAGGAAAGCGTGTGCTTTTCGATATTTCTGATTGGCTATTTGAAGGTTTATTACTTAAAGAAAAGGATTTTAGAGCACATGTAAAAAATCACGATTGGTCTCAATATCAAGGTGCTTATGTAGCATTGCATTGTGCAACAGATGCTATTATTCCTTCTTGGGCATATTTATTAGTTTCAACAGAATTATATCGTTTCGCTAATAAAGTAGTAATTGGTAATTTAGAATTATTAGAAACAGTTCTTTTTACAGAAATTATAAATACCTTATCTTTAGACACTTTTCAGGATAAACCTGTGATTATAAAAGGTTGCAGTAACAAACCAATTCCTGTAAGCGCATATCCCCTATTAATATCAAAAATTCAACCTGTAGCAAAGTCGATCATGTATGGTGAGGCTTGTTCTACAGTCCCGTTATACAAGAAGAAGTAATTAAGTTTGTTTTAGATATGAAACGGTTTTTATTGTTTTTATGCCTTAGTGTTAGTATTAGTATTTTTGCTCAAACAGCAGAAAAAAAGGATAGTATTCCGCAAAAAAAATGGAAGTTTTCTACCAAGATTACTTTTTTATTAAACCAATCTACATTTTTGAATTGGACAGCCGGTGGAGCAAATACTATAGCTGGAAACATTAATATTAACCAAGAGTTTAATTACAAGAAAGATAATTGGAACTGGAATAATAAAATTCTTTCTACTTACGGTTTAAGTTATGTAGATGAAAAAGGTACTCGTAAAACAGACGACCGTTTCGAATACAATTCTTTACTAGGATATAAATCTAAAAACAACTGGTTCTTTTCTTTCTTCAATAATCTTAGAACACAATATTCTAGAGGTTTCGACTATACAAAAGAACCTAATCTTGCTATTTCAGATGTTTTTTCTCCTGCTTACTTAAGTTTTGGACCAGGTATGCTATGGAAGAAATCTGAAAATCAGTTTATCAATATCGCACCTTCTACATCTCGTTTTACATTTGTTTCTAATGAATTTTCTGGAAACTTTGGTGTTGATGAAGGAAAAAATTCAAGTTTCAGTTTAGGATTCAATCTGTCTTCATATTATAAATTTAATGTTGCCAAAAACATTACAATGGAAAATATTGTTGCTTTATATGCAGATTATCTAGATAAACCTCAAAATATTGATGTTGATTATCAAATAAACTTTTTAATGAAAATTAATGAGTCTTTATCTACAAACCTTGGTTTTCATACTATTATAGATGATAATGCGTCTACTAGAATTCAATTCAAACAATTATTTGGACTAGGATTAAATTATATTATCTAATTTTAAGTGACTATTTTAAAATAGTATTGTCTAAAGACAAAGTAAGGCGTACTTTTGCGCCCTTAAAAATCAAAAAATAAGATAATGAGAAAATTACTAGCTATCGCAATTTTATTTGGAGCGCTTACTATTACTGCTCAAGATAAAAAAGATGAACCTAAAGAAGGTTGGAAAAAAGAAGGAAATATTTCTTTTCTATTTAATCAATCTGCATTTAACAATTGGTTAGCTGGAGGTACAAATAACATCTCTGGTACATTAGGTTTAAACTACGATTTTAACTACTTAAGAGGTGATTGGACTTGGGATAACAAGATTATAGCTTCTTACGGATTAACAAAATTAAGAGGACAAGGTGCTCAAAAAACAGATGACCGTTTAGAGTTTAACTCTATAGCTGGTAAAAAAGCAACTAATAACTGGTATTATTCTGCTTTCTTTAACTTTAAAACACAAATGTCTTCTACAGATGTTGGTGGAGTACAACAATCTCACTTCTTTTCTCCTGCATACTTCCAATTTGGTCCTGGTATGTTATGGAAAAAGTCAGATAACTTAAAAGTAAACATTGCGCCTGCAACTTCTAAATTAGTTGTTTTATCAAGTGATTTAGCTCCTGCATTTGGAGTTGAAGCTGGTGAATCTACTCGTTACGAGTTAGGTGCTTCTGTAAGTGGTTACTATAAGTTTACAATTATGGAAAATGTATCTGTAGAGAACATTGTTAACTTATACAGCAACTATTTAGAAGATCCTCAAAATATAGATCTTGATTATACTGTTAACATCGTAATGAAAATTAACAAGTATTTATCTGCAAACTTAGCATTACAAACTATTTACGACGACAATGCTTTTAAAGGTTTTCAAACTAGAGAAGTTTTTGGTTTAGGAGTAAACTACGGATTCTAAGAAATTATAGCAATATTATAGTAATAACCCCAAGTGTTTGCTTGGGGTTTTATATTTTATTTATTTTTACGAAAAAATTTAATAATGGGACTACTTTTCTTCTACGGAACAATATCAATACTTTTTTCTTTTCTGTGCTCGATACTCGAAGCTGTTTTACTAAGTGTTACTCCAACATTTGTAAACGTAAAAAAGAAAGAAGGTAAATCTTTTGCTTTAGGACTAGAAAAGCTAAAAAAGGATGTAGATAAGCCTTTAATTGCAATTTTAACCTTAAACACTATTGCACATACTGTAGGAGCAATTTTAGTAGGTTCTCAGGCAGAAACTGTATTTAAAGGAGAAGAATCTACTGGAATTTTTAGTGGTGTATTTATCGTTTCTGCAATTATGACTATATTAATCTTAGTTGCTTCAGAGATTATTCCAAAAACAATTGGAGCTACCTACTGGAAATCTTTAGCTGGATTTACTACAACTACTTTAAATATCTTAATCACTATTTTAAAGTTTACTGGAATAATTTGGATATTACAATTATTCACAAAAATGTTTGGTAAAGGCGGACATGGAGAAAGTGTTTTAAGTAGAGAAGATTTTTCTGCTATGACTGAAATCGCTGAAAAAGAGGGTGTATTTCAAGAAAATGAGAGTAAAGTGATTAAAAACATGTTGAACTTCAAAGAAGTTTCTGCAAAACATGTGATGACACCAAGAACAGTATTAAAAACTGCTGATGCAGGTCAAACTATAAAATCATTCTTTGATGACAATGCTAAATTGCGTTTTTCTCGTATTCCTTTGTACTCTGGATCTACTGATAATATAGTTGGGTACTTTTTGAAAGATCAGCTCTTAGAAGCCATTATAAACGGTAAAGGAGAAGAGAAACTAGAAACTATTAAAAGAGATATTATTGTTACTAGCAGAGAACTACCAATTCCTGAGCTGTTCGAGAAATTAATAGCACAACGTGAACATATTGCTTTAGTGGTAGACGAATTTGGAGCTGTAAGTGGTTTGGTAACTCAAGAAGACGTAATTGAAACTTTATTAGGGTTAGAAATTATGGATGAAAGTGATAATGTTGCGAACCTTCAAAATTTAGCTAGAAAAAGCTGGGAAGAAAGAGCTAAGAGATTAGGTATTATCGAATAACTGATTTAAAATTATAAACGAATAAAACCGCGTTATTTATCCTTAATAACGCGGTTTTATTTTTATTGAATATATTATCTTTTTATTCTATATCTTCATCATCATCTTCGATATTACTTAGACTTTTTACTAAATAAGCTTCTATATCTTGCTGAACAACTGTTTAGCTTCTATAACTTTAGCTGAATCAGTACAATTTACTAATGTGAATAACAATCCTAGAATACTTAATTTAGATACACTTTCATTATTATTCATTTTTCACTAACAAGCAATAAATAAAAAAGCCTGTGTTTTCACACAAGCTTTTTAAATATGATAACTTAATTAAGTTATTAGTCGTTTATTGTCCAAGAGATGTAGTATAAACTTCCGATACTTCCTGTACCAGGAGCTACTAAATACTCTTTTCCTAATAAGTTTGTTCCTCCAATTTTGAATTGAGATTTGATTGATGGAATACGATAGTTGATTTGTGCATCTAATACTGTTCTAGCATCAACATCACCTTTAACGAATGGAGATACCCATCTGTATTTATCTAACCATCTAGCATTAACATTGAAACCAAAGTTCTCAAAAAGATTTTCGTTTCCTAATTGTGCTTTAACTGTATGTTTTGGTGTATTAAAGTTTGGCTCGAATAAACCAAAATCTTTATCATCAAAAGTAAAGTCGATGTAATCATAACTTAAACCTAAATCAAAACGATTGAAAACTTTAGTATTAAGAGCGATACTTGCTCCATAAGAGTTTACAACAGATTTACTGTTTGTTACGATATTAAATTCTACTAAACCAGAGTTGATCGAAGCAGCATCTAAAACTAATACGTTTGTATCAGGATCGATAAGTCCGTTTGCAATGTTAGGATCTGTTAACTGAGTTGCAGTTAATGGTGTATTTCCTAATGGGAATACTGTTCCTGCGTTAGGTGTAATAACGTCTTGGAAGAAAACAAAATCATTGTGGATACTATAGAAAGTATTAAAATCTATAATTAAGTTGTTAGAATCACTAATTCCAAACATACTTCTATATCCTAATTCAATTGTTTGTACTTCTTCTGGTACAATTGCCTCATAAGTAGACTTTACGTTACGTGGTCCTTGGTAACCTGTATCCTCTGGGAAAACAGTTCTAGTTAATAATGAATTGTTAAGGATGTTATCTCCTGTAATTCCTCCAACATTAACTGTACTTAAGTTATCTAAAGATGTACCAACATTAATTTTTCTTCCTGCAGGAATTAATAAATATTGTTCCTGAATAGTTGGGTTTCTAAAACCTGTTTGATAAGAAGCTCTAATGATATGGTTTTTATCTTCTCCTAAACCATAGTTTACTGCGAAACGAGGAGAGTAATTTCCGTCAAAGTTTTCAGATTTATCGTAACGAATAGAACCTGTTAACTTTAATCTATCATCTAAGAATTTTTTCTGAATTTGAGAATATAAACCGTATTCAGCAATTCTAATGATATCATCTGCATCATTAAAGATTGTTCCTTTAGAGTCTGAATTATACTGTCTGTAAGAACCTCCTATTTGAACATCTGCCCAATCGTTTAATAAACTTGTAAAGTTATAGTTACCATCAATGTGAGAATAAGAACTATTGTCGTAGATTTTACTACCACCTTGAGTAATTAAAGTAGAAGTAATTCTATCAAATTCTGTGTTAAATGCAGAAGTTCCTGGAGCTAATCTTGCTTGGTTAGCAAAATCTCTAGCAGCAGCTAAAATAGTTGGATCTACATTAATCGAGTTATCTGGGTTAAAACCACCATTATTGATTAAACCTAAAACATAATCAACTCCCCAAACACCAGCAGTGTTGTTTTGAGCTCCTACAGTGTTTAATGCAATACCAGTTCTTGTTAAATCATAAGTATTACCAGCATCGTTAGATACGTAATAACCTCTTACATAGAAGTTATCTCCTTTAACTTCTAATTTAGATTGGCCAATGAAATAATCTCTTTGTGCGAATCTAGAAGTTCCTTGGAAAATATTATCTCCTCTACCTAATCTTGTAGCTAAAATAATCTCTAAAGACTCATCTTCTAAAGGTCTATAGTGTAAAGACGTAGAAAACTTTAAGTTCTTAGTTCTATAGCTTCTTAATAAATCTCTTTCTGCATAACCTGTTAAGTTAACAGTATATAATTGAGGTAAAGTTGCACCACCAAAGTAAGTACGAGCGATATTATTTAAGTTTTGAATTACTTCATCACCATATAAGTTTACACCATCGTAACTTAAAACAGAGTTTTGCTCTCCATCAATAATTTCACCAGTATCGATTTGTCTATTTCTTAAATCATTTGCTTGCCATTCTGGAGCATCAAAGTAAGATAAGTTAACTTTAGCTGCAAAAGCATCACTAAATCTGTATGCCATTCTTATTGTTGCATCATAGAACTCATTATTTCCTGATAAATCTTGAGACATGATACCAGATTTAAATTGAGCACTAATTCCAGTAAAATCGAATGGACTTTTAGTATTCATTAATAAGATACCATTATATGAGTTCGCCCCATATAATGCAGAAGATGCACCTGGTAATACTTCAACATTGTTGATGTCTAATTCTGAAACACCAGATAAATTACCAGCACTAAAGTTTAATGCAGGAGCTGCTGTGTCCATACCATCAACTAACTGTACAAATCTAGAGTTAGCGAAATCAGCAAAACCTCTTGTGTTTACAGATTTAAATCCATATCCACTTTCTCTAACTTGAATACTTTTTAAATTCGCTAATCCATCATAAAATGAATTCGAAGATGTTTTTCTAATGTCTGTTAAACCGAATCTTTCAATAGTTACTGGAGATTCGATAATTCTTTCCGGAACTCTCGATGCAGAAATTACTACTTGATCTAATAGTAAATTTTCTTTTAAAATTACATTGATTTTTTGCCCTACTCTTTCTACTTCTACAAATTCAGATTGGTGTCCGAAAGCAGAAATCTCAAGAGTTTGAGGTAAAGCTCCATTAAGTGTAATCGTAAAGTTACCGCTAGTGTCAGATAATGCCACTGCCGACTTACTTTTGATTTTAGCATTGTAAAAAGGCTCTAGGTACTCATTGTATACCACACCTTTTATTTCCACTTGTGCAAACGTAGATATAGCGCACAGAGTGAAAACAATCATTACTAATTGTTTCTTGAACATTTTTGTTATATTAAGGATTTGGAATTATTCTATTCTTCTAATGAAAAGTTAATAGGGAAACCGTATTTTACAGCTACACGTTTTCCATCTTTTCTAGCAGGAGTAAACTTAGCTAACTTAGTTACTACTCTTCTAGCTTCTTCATTTAAGATTTCAGCGTTCTCAGGACCTAAAGTTTTGATGTTTTTAACCTCACCATTTTTATCAATGATAAAGCGTACCCAAACTTCACCTTCAACCATATTCCTAACAGCTTCGCCAGGATATCTAAAGTGTTTTTGAATGTGTAACATCATTTCCGTATTAAAACAGTCAACCATATCTCCTTTTTTTGCGCTCTTACAGTTAGCAAATGCTGGAATTTTATCAACTGAATTAAAACGATCTGCTTTTCTAACTTCTTCTTCAGATAAACTATTAGTCAAAGCAGCAATGCTACTAGATGCTGATTTTTTCTTTAGGGAAAGTTTATTTGAAATAGTATTGCCAGTTGAAATTGTAGAAATTCCTGATGAATTAATATTACTAGCTCCAGAAACGGCTAGTTTCTTTTTGATTTCTCTTTTCTTTAAGAATCTTCTTTTAGAAGCAGAAACACGAACTGTAATCTGTCGGCTTCTTTTATCTTTCTTATTCTTAGCAGGTTTGATCGAACATTTAGTAATACTATTTAAATCTTCTAAGGTAGTTTCTTCAGGTGTATCACAAGTATCCTGACCAAAACTATTAAGGGATAATAATAAAACTACAAGTAAATATACTTTTTTCATACGTTTAACATTTACAAATTTACCTAGCAGTATGTTTGGGTTTTAGGCGGCAAAAGTACAACTTATTTTGAATAAAAAAACATGATTACTGTTTTTTTTTGAAAAAAGCAAAAAAAAGAGGGCAAATTAGCCCTCTTTTTTATATTTATGTTAATACTATTAATTATTAATTGTCCAAGAAATAAAGTATTGAGAACCTATTGTACCTGTACCTAAGGCACTAACATATTCATCACCTGTTAAATTAGTAGCTCCTAACTTAATAAAAGATTTTAAAGATGGTATTGTATAATTGATTTGTGCATCCAACACAAAACGACTATCTAATACTCTATCAACAAATCTTGTTTGGTATAAAAATTCGTCTTGCCATCTTACATTCGTAGAGAAACCAAAATTCTTGAATAAACGATCATTTCCGAATTGAGCCTTTACAGAATGTTTTGGAGTATTAAAGAATGGCTTAAAATCGATTGCAGTATCTTCTACATTAAAGTCTGAATAAGCATAACTACCTGATAAATCGAAGTTGTTAAATAATTTTGTACTAAAACCTGCTGAAAAACCAAAAACTTGTAATTCAGAATCAATGTTCGTTACGATAGAATATCTTTGAAAATCGTTATTAGCAATTGCTAACGCAGCGTTTGAAGTAGGATCGTTAACATCTCCATAAAATGGAACAACTACATTTGTTGACGAGATAAAATCGTTATGTAAATTATAATACCCTACAATATCGAATTCAAATAATTTTCCAGCTACGTCTAAAGCACCACGATAACCTAGTTCAAATGAACGTACAATTTCTGGCTTTACTAAATCGAAATTAGATACTTGTAAAAGATTAGGATTAATTACTCCTAAATTACCATTGATAGCATTCGATCTAAAATCTGTTTGGAAAGCATCGATAGAAGCTGCAGTATATGAATTATTAAATGCAGAAGTACCTACTAAAGTAGCTGTTTGACTTGGATCTGAAACAAACTCTCTTGTAATAACCTCTCTTGTTAAGTTTTCCTCTACCGATCCTAATAATACTAAGTTTCCTAAAGTTAAACCTAAATATTGATCTTGAGAAGTTGGATTTCTAAATCCTGTTTGAAAACCAATTCTAAAGTTATGATCTCTATTTTCTCCAGCTGCATATGAAATTGTTGCTCTTGGAGAGAAGTTACCTTCAAAGTTTCTTGATTTATCAAAACGTACTGTTCCTGTAAACTTTAATCTATCATCAACAAACTTCTTTTGTACTTGAGTATAAACCCCGTACTGTCTGTATCGTAACACTCCATCATCATCTGTATATACTTGTCCGTTAGAATCTAAAGCAAAACTTCTAAAACTACCTCCAACTTGAATATCAGCAAAGTCAATAAATTCAGCTAAATTTAAGTTAGCATCAACATGATAATAACCAGAATTTTCAGATAATAAAGCCCCTCCGTTTGCTAAGGTTGTTTCTTTAGCAAGCTTTAAAGAGTTTTGATAAGCTGCAGAATTTACATTTGGAAAATCTCTATTTACAAAGCTTCTTGCTGCTAAGTGTGCCTGATCATTTGAAAGTCCTCCTGCTAAAGAAGCAAAATAAGCTCCGGCATACTCTTCAAAATAAGCTCTGTTACCTTTCCATGCACTACCAGCAAAGATTCCAGCTAAACTTGTATCAATTGTTTTTCCAGCATCATTTTCATTATAGTAACCTCTAACAAAGTAATTTTTATCTCTAACTTCAAATCTGAATTGTCTCATAAACGAATTCGATTGATCATATCTATTACTTGCTTGAGTAATGTTATCTCCTATACTAAACTTAGATCCAAAGATAATTTCTGCTCCTTCTTCACCCCATGGTCTAAAGTGTAAAGAACCATCAAAAAGTAAATTATCAACATCATAATCTATAATATCTCTTTCAGCAAAACCTGTTCTACTTACTCGTTGTCTTTCTACACCATTAATTCCAGAAATCAACCCTAATGGATTTAAACCAAATAATGGAGAAGTTGGATCTGCGGTAAAAGGCGTAGCCAATAAAGCTAAATCAACTAAGTTCAAACTTACTTCATCACCGTAAGTATTAATTCCATCATAATTTGGATTATCTAAATGACTAAAACCGTTACCGTTTGCATCGGTTCTATCATTAGCTACCCAATCTTTTCCTTGGATATAGTTAAGACTTACTTTTGCTGCAAAATGATCACTAAACTTATAAGCTAATCTAGTACTTACATCATAAAAAGCATAAGCTCCTCTTCCTTCTTGAGTTGTAACTCCTGATTGAAAAGCTACACTTGCTCCTGCATCATCAAATGGATTTTTACTAGTCATTAATAAAATTCCGTTGAAGGCATTCGCCCCATATAATGCAGATGCCGCACCTGGAAGAATCTCGACGTTCTTTACATCCAATTCATTTAAACCAAATAAATTACCTAGTGCATAATCGAAAACAGGGACAGCAGTATCAACTCCATCCACCAACTGTACAAAACGATTGTTATCAGTACTAACAAAACCTCGGTTAGAACCAATAGCTTTAGTTAAAAGGTTATTATCTAAAACATCAATTCCTTTTAAATTACCTAAAGATTGGTAAAAATTCGGTGAAGGAGTTCTTTTAATCGATTTACCATCAATTCTTTCAATGGTTACTGGCGATTCTATAACTCGTTCTGGAGTTCTCGAAGCAGAAACAACTACCTGATCTAAACCTAATGTTTCTTTTAAGATGATATTTAAATCATCATTTGGACTAGAAATTTGAATAGTTTCGGTTTGATAACCTAATAACGTTACGGTAATTGTTACGGGGAATTTTTTAACATTTACTACAAATTCTCCATCAAAGTTAGAAGTTGTAGATTTTCCTTCACTTGTTTTAACAGTTGCTCCAGGAAAAGGCTCTAAATATTCGTCGAAGACTAAACCTTTAACTTCTGTCTGCGCCAACAAAAAATAACTGCTCGTTATAAAAAGCAGCAAGAGTAATTTTTTGACCATTGCTTATAATTTTTGATTAATTGAATTTCTGCGTTATGGAAGTTACGAAATATTTAATTATCCTCTAAAGAAAAGTTTATAGGAAAACCATATTTTACAGAAATTGGCTTACCAGCTTTTGTTGCTGGATTAAATTTAGGTAAGTTAGATACCACTCTAATAGCTTCATCTTTTAAGATTTTTCCACCTTTCGGACCTAAAGCCTTTATATTTGTAACATTTCCATCTTTGTCTATAATAAAACGGACCCAAACTTCTCCTTGTAACTTATCTAATAAAGCTTGATCAGGATAACTAAAATGTTCTTGAATATGATTAATCATTTCAGTGTTAAAACAATCTAATTGATCGTTTCCTTGTTCGCTTTTACAATCTGGGAAAGCAGGAATATTATCTACAGTACTAAACTTTTCAGCTTGTCTAACTTCTTCTTTAGAAAGCGTATTGCTTAAAGCAGATAAATTCGTTTTTAATTTTAACGTCTTAGAAATATCGGTTGAATGGTTTACAGCTGAAACTCCAGTACTATTTAAGTTATTAACACCTGAAGCTGCTTCTTTTTTTCTCTTTTTTAAGAACCTTCGTTTAGGAGCAGATACTCTAACTGAGATTTGCCTAGATCTTTTATCTTTTCCTTTTTTTAAAGGTTTTATTGTACACTTGGTGATACTGTTTAAGTCCTCTACAGGACTTTCTGGTGTATCACATGTTTCTTGACTACTCTGTCCAAACGCACTAATCGACAATGCGAAAAATGCTGCATAAAATACTTTCTTCATAAGTAGGGGAGTTAAAAACCCACAAACAACAATGTTTATAAGTTTAATAAATTTATAATATGTTCCACTTGCAAAAGTAAATAAAAATAGCTAAAGATTTTGAAATCATTGAATTTTTAAGCAATTTATACCTTTCTTTCTGAATATTTAACAATTTATCAGTATAAATATTGTCTTAATATAAGAAATTGTTATAAGGAAAGATTTTAGAGTGAATAGTCACAACCTCATCGTAGACTAAATCTTTAAAGTTTTCAATATTTTCTTTATTAACGGCAGAAATAAAGCATGCTTTCTTCTCAAGATCGTTCATCCATGTCTTTTTCCAGTCTTCTATTGTGTAATGTTCTTTACTTTTTACAGTAACTAAATCATCTTCATCAATAGTTTCGTGAGTATACGCATCAATTTTATTAAAAATCATGACCGTAGGCTTATTAGCACTATCGATTTCATCTAAAATTTTATTTACTGATGCTATATGATCTTCGAAGTTTGGATGTGAAATATCTACAACATGCAACAGTAAATCTGCTTCACGAACCTCATCTAGAGTGGATTTGAAAGATTCTACTAACTGTGTTGGTAATTTTCTAATAAATCCAACAGTATCGGTTAATAAAAAAGGAACGTTTTTTACTACTACTTTACGAACTGTAGTATCAAGTGTTGCAAAGAGTTTATTTTCTGCAAAAACTTCGCTTTTACTAATAAGGTTCATTAAAGTAGATTTACCAACGTTTGTATATCCTACTAAAGCTACACGAACAAGTTTTCCTCTGTTCTTTCTTTGAACAGCCATTTGCTTGTCGATTGTTTGTAGTTTTTTCTTAAGTAAAGTGATCTTATCACGAATAATACGACGGTCGGTTTCTATTTCTGTTTCACCAGGACCTCTCATTCCGATACCTCCTTTTTGCTTATCGAGGTGAGTCCACATTCGAGTTAATCTTGGTAATAAATATTCATATTGCGCAAGTTCAACTTGAGTTTTTGCTGAACTAGTTTGAGCTCTACTAGCAAAAATATCTAAAATAAGATTTGTTCTATCTAAGATTTTACAATCTAAAACACGTTCTATATTTCGTAATTGAGCTGGTGATAATTCATCATCAAAAACCGCCGTTCCGATGTTGTTCGCATCAATAAACATTTTTACTTCGTCTAACTTTCCTGTACCAATAAAAGTTTTAGGATTTGGTTTTTCTAATTTCTGTAAAAATCGTTTTGTTGGAACTCCTCCAGCAGTAATGGTCAAGAACTCCAATTCATCTAGATATTCATTGGCCTTGTCTTCATTTTGGTGTTGTGTAATTACACCTATCAATACAACCTTTTCTGATATGGCTTCTCTTGTTTCTATCATAGAAGGCAAAAATACAAATTGTAGTTACTATTTCTTTATGCATTTGTAAATAAATGCAGGAGGAATGTTTATCGGTTCAAAATTTAAACTTACGTTTTCCTTTTTGAACAGTTGTTTTAGTCTTTTGTAGTAATCTAATGTATATTGAAACTGAACAAAAGTTCCGTTTGTATTTAATGATTTGTAAGACTCTTGTAATATTTTTTGGGAAATTTCTTTCGGAATTATGGATAACGGTAAGCTAGATACTATAGCATCTACACTTTCAAAACCTTTTTTATTGATTTCTTCAATTAAAAATTCTGCAGAAACTTTTAAGACTGTTAACTGAGGGTGTTCAATTTTCAACAACTCTTCATAAAACTGGTCATTGATTTCAAAACATATAAGATGATTGTGAGGTTGCATCTTTTTTAAAATATGTTTTGTGATAACTCCATTACCAGAGCCGAGTTCTACAATAAGTTTAGCATTGTTAAAATCGATTCCTTTAAGCATCTTCTCAGCTAGAAAACGAGAGCTAGGAGTAATAGTTCCAGACGTTTTAGCCGTGAGTAATGCTTCTTTAAAGAAGTTAAGTTTCTTTCCCAAGTATGATTAATTTTATAAATTTATCGAAAATTGCTTAGCAAATATGCGCTTTTTAAAGGATTTATTTGGAATTTTTTATCCTAATTTATGTTTAAATTGTGAAAATAATCTCTTTCATAATGAAAAAACACTTTGTGTAAACTGTAAAAATGAGTTACCAATTATTAAGGATAAGTTATTTAATACACTATTTTTTCTTGCCAATAACAATTTGCAAGACTTTGTGTCTTTTCTTTATTATCGAAAAGATAATATTACTCAGAAAATAATTCATGAATTAAAATATAACGATCGTGAAGATGTAGGTGATTTTCTAGGAAACTGGTTCTCGTATGAATTATCTAACTCAAAAAGATTTACAGATATAGACTATGTGATTCCTGTACCTTTGCATAAAAAAAAGTTAAAAAAGAGAGGTTATAATCAGGTGAGTTCGTTTGCAAAAAGTTTAGCAAAAAACTTAAATTCTAACTATAATGAAGGCAAATTAGTTCGAGTTTCTAACTCTAAAACGCAAACAAAAAAATCGAGATTTGACAGATATAGTGAGAGTTCATCGAAGTTTAAACTTATTGACACTACGTTTTTTGAAAACAAACATGTTTTACTTGTAGATGATGTAATAACAACTGGCGCAACAATAGAATCTTGTATAAATGCGTTAAATGCAACAAAAGACATAAAAATTAGTGTAGCAACAATGGCTTACACGAGTAAAGACTAACGGTTTTTTTACTACTTTTGATTGTGTTTAAAATTACTTTTGTGAAACATTACAATTTTATTTTACTTCTTTTAAGTTTTTCTTTTTTACTCTCGAGTTGCGCAAGAAAAGGTAGACCGCAAGGTGGACCAAAAGATGAGGATGCTCCTATATTAGTTTTGGCTAAACCAGCCTATGAAAGCTTAAATTTTAAAGATGATAATATTCGTATTTATTTTGATGAATATATTGTTTTAAAGGATTTAAATAAACAACTAATTGTTTCACCTCCTTTTAAGAATGACCCGTTAATTACACCACAAGGCACGCCAAGTAAATACATCAATATTAAAATCTTAGATTCTTTACGAGAGAATACTACTTATACTTTTAATTTTGGTAATGCTGTTCAAGATAATAACGAAAACAATCCGTTAGAAAATTTTAAATATATCTTTTCTACAGGAGATTTTATAGATTCTTTAAGTATTGCCGGATCTATAAAGGATATTACCATTAAAGAGTCGAAGAAAAATTACAGTGTGTTACTTTATAAAATAGATTCAACTTATACCGACTCTATTGTTTATAAGAACAAACCTGATTACGTTACTAGAACTTACGATTCAATTAATTATAAATTCACCAACATTGCAGAAGGAAAATATTTCTTAATGGCTGTTGATGAAGAAAGTCCGGATTATAAATTCAATCCTAGAACTGATAAAATCGGTTTCTTTAAAGATACTTTGTACTTACCAAAAGATAGTATTAAGAAGAAGCCAATGATTCTTTTTAAAGAAATTCAACCTTACATATTTAAACGAGGAAAAGAAGTTACAAAAGGAAAAATACAATTCGGATTTACAGGAAAACAAGAAAACATCGAGATAAAACTTACTTCGAAAGTTCCTTCGGATTTTGTATACAGAACAAGTTTTGAAAAAGATAAAGACACCATCAACTACTGGTATTATTCAAAAGAGAAACTAGACTCTCTAAACTTTATTATTTCTGAAAAAACTTCAATAGATACTGCTACAGTTTCCCTAAGAAAAAAGAAGATGGATTCGTTATCTGTATCATCGAATGTAAAATCTGTTTTACATTTAAATGACACGTTGATCTTAAGTACAAATAACCCTATAATAAACGTTGATAAAACTAAATTCTCATTAGAAAACTTAACAGATAGTACAGATGTAGATTATGAATTAAAAACCATATCGAATACTGAATTAGCTGTTTTGTTTGAGAAAAAAATGAAGAGATCATACCGTTTAACAGCTTTACCAAAAGCTATAGAAGATATTTTTAAAGTAGGTTCTAAAGACACTCTTGATTATAAATTCAACACAAAAGACACTGAAGATTATGGGAGTATTATTTTAAGTGTTGATAAGCAAGTAAAAGCTCCTGTAATTATTGAATTACTTAAAGACAATAAGGTTTTCAAAAAGAAAATTCTTAATTCTTCTGGAAAGATTGAGTTCAACTTATTAGTTCCAGATACCTACATGATAAGAGCTATTATTGATGAGAATGGAAATGGGATTTGGGATACTGGAAAATATCTAGAGAAAAGACAACCAGAATCAATTATTTATTATCCAGATGAATTGCCCGAATTACGTGCAAATTGGATATCAAATTTAAACTTTACAGTAACAAAAAAAGGAACCGAATAGGTTCCTTTTTTATTAATGCTTTATATTTTTTTCTATAAAGAGAAATCTAATGAAAGTTCATAAGAAACTTGAACTGGTTTTCCGTTTTTCATTGCTGGTTTCATTTTAGATAATCTCGATATTAAATCTTCACTGTATTTCGTTAAGATATTTTTTCCATTTTCTTTGTCTATCGCTACTACGTCAGTCACTTTCCCCTCTTTACCAATTACAAAGCTAATCGTTACTTGCCCAACAATTCCGTTATCTATAGCTTCCTCTGGATATTCGAAATTTTCTTGAATAAAGCTACCAATAGCTATATTAAAACACCTTAAATTATCTTGAGAATTTTCGCAATTATCAAACTTCGGAAGTTCATCTACATTTTGAAATGTAAATATTTTATTTTCCAAATCTTCAGAAGCCTTAATATCAATTTTTTCATTGACTAAATTAACTGCTTTTTGTTCTTCGGAAATACCTTTTGCTGAAATTGAATTGGCAATTTTGGCTAATTCTTTTCTTCTCTTTCTGAAAAACCTGCTTTTATAACTATTAAAGCCAAGAATAACATGTCTTGCTGGTATAGCATCAACATTCTTCTCTCCTTTAGCTTTACATTTATTAATGCTATTGAGGTCTTCTATAAGAGTTTTTTCTTGCTTTTCACAAGTTCTGTTAGATTGAGACGTTACTATGTTTACACAAATCAAGCATATAAGTAACCAACGTAAATCTTTCATCTTAGGGGGGATTATTACTTGGTAATTAATAATATTGGGACTACTAAATTACAGAAATTATGTTAAAAAACAAAAAAAAATGTATTATCCGTATTTTTTTAACCTGAATGCTTTTGATTTTTATAAAACCTCAAAAAATTAATTCTTAGATTGTTAGTCTTATTATTTATTAACTTTTGCCCATGTATCGCGTAAACCAACGGTTTTATTAAACACTAACTTGTCTGATGTTGAATCGTCGTCTACATTAAAATATCCTAAACGTTGAAATTGGAATCGCTCACCAATTTTTGAACTTACTAAACTAGGTTCTACAAAAGCATTAATAATTTTTAAAGAATCAGGATTTAAAAACTCCATAAAATCTTTGTCCTTATGTCCGTCTGGAGCTTCATCAGAAAATAACCTATCATAAACTCTAACTTCTGCAGCTACAGCATGTTTTTTAGATACCCAATGTAATGTTCCTTTAACTTTACGCTTGCTTTCTTCAGTTCCACTTCCAGACTTACTTAAAGGATCGTATGTACAGTGAATTTCAGTAATATTACCTTCATCGTCTTTTACACAACTTTCTCCTTTAATGATATACGCGTTTTTTAAGCGCACTTCTTTACCTAAGGTTAACCTGAAATACTTTCTATTTGCTTCCTCTTTAAAATCTTCTCTTTCGATGTATAATTCACGAGAAAAAGGAACTTCTCTAGATCCAGCATCCAGTTCTGGATTGTTTTCTGCAATAAGAATCTCTTCTTTATCTTCAGGATAGTTTGTAACAACTAATTTAACTGGATTTAAAACAGCCATTACTCTATTTGCATTTTTATTTAAGTCTTCTCGAATCTTAAACTCTAACAATGCAACATCGATAATATTCTCTCGTTTAGAAACTCCTACTGTTTCAATAAAATTACGAATAGATGCAGGTGTGTATCCTCTTCTACGTAAACCAGAAATTGTTGGCATTCTCGGATCGTCCCAACCAGAAACAACACCTTCTTCAACTAATTTCAATAATTTACGCTTACTCATAATTGTATAACTCAAGTTCAATCTAGAAAACTCGCGTTGTTTTGGCATTAACGGATAAGCAGATTTGCTATATTCGAAAACATTATCTCTAAACCAATTGTATAAATCACGATGCGGCTTAAACTCTAAAGAACATAAAGAGTGAGAAATTTGCTCTAAATAGTCACTTTCACCGTGTGTCCAGTCATACATTGGATAAATCACCCAATCGTTCCCTGTTCTGTGGTGTGCTTTCTTTAGAATTCTATACATTAACGGATCTCTTAACAACATGTTAGGAGAAGCCATATCTATTTTTGCACGAAGTACATGTTCACCTTCTTCGAACTCTCCATTTTTCATTTTAGTGAAAAGCTCTAAGTTTTCTTCAACAGTTCTATCTCTATACGGACTTGCAACTCCTGGTTCAGTTGGGGTACCTTTTTGCTCAGCCATTTCTTCTGAAGTTTGGCTGTCTACATAGGCTTTTCCGTCTTTAATTAATTGAACTGCCCAATCGTATAATTGCTGAAAATAATCTGAAGAATAACATTCGTTTTCCCATTGATATCCTAACCAAGACACATCTTTCTTTATCGCATCAACATATTCTTGCTCTTCTTTGGCAGGGTTAGTATCATCGAAACGTAAATTTACAGGAGCATTGTACTTTTCTCCTAAACCAAAACTAATTCCGATAGCTTTAGTATGACCAATATGAAGATAACCGTTAGGTTCTGGAGGAAAACGAAAACGTAAGTTTTCTTTTTTCATTCCATTCGATAAATCTTCCTCGATGATTTGTTCAATAAAATTGAGTGATTTTTTTTCTTCTGACATTTTCAATAATATTTGAAGCAAAAGTAATTATTTATATAGAAAAAAAGCAGCGAAAAACTAATCGTTTTCGCTGCTTTTTACTTTAGTGAGATAATTCGATTACTCTACACTAAAAGTATTGTTTAATGGATTTATGTCTGCCATATATCCGCTTTTATCAATTTTTACACTTTTCACGTCTTTAGAAACCTCAAAAGTGTATGTTGGATAAGCCCATCCCCAGTCTTTTAGTAATGTTGCTGAAGATGTCTTATTTCCTCTCATCATTTCTAAAGGAATATTAAAAGACTCTTTAGTTCCATCGGCATATTCAACTTCAACATCAATTGGCATTGGCATTGCTCCAATTCTTTCTAAAGTAATTGCTTTATCCTTAACAAACTTTACTCCGTAATCGATAAAATGAGTTGTTTGTGTCCACTCATTTAAATACCAGTCTAAATGAATTCCAGAAACTTTTTCAGCAATACGTTTAAAATCATTAGGTGTTGGATGTTTAAAAGAAAAAGCATTAAAATACTCTTTTAATGTTTTTGCTACATTTTCTGAACCAATGATATACTCTAGCTGACTTAAGAAAATACTTCCTTTACTATAACTTGCGATACCATAAGCTCTGTTTGTATCGTATCTATCTGCATGTGTAGATAAAGGCTCTTCTGCTCCTGACTTTACTAAAAATCCATAACCTCTGTAAGAACCACTATTTGGATTTGGTCTGTCTTGACCTAAGATATCGTTACTTGCTTTATTTGAAATATAGGTAGTAAAACCTTCATCCATCCAAGGATGTTTACTTTCGTTTGTTGCTAAAAGGAATTGAAACCAAGTGTGCGCTAATTCGTGAGCTGTAACGCCGAATAAGCTTCCCCAAGATCTTTCACCACTAATTAAAGTACATTGTGCATACTCCATACCACCATCTCCTCCTTGAATTACAGAATACTGATTGTACGGATATTTACCAATATGCTCACTAAAATACTTCATTAATTCAGCAGTTTTAGGTTGCAGTTTTTTCCATCCATCAATAAACTTTTGATCCATTGTCTTTTTATACAGGAAATGTAAATCGATACCATTATCCATTTTATAAATATCGTGCCTATATTCTGGATCAGCAGCCCACGTAAAATCATGAATATTCTTTCCTGAGAACTTCCAAGTAAGCTTATTACCTTTTGGTAATTTTAATTTCTTTCCTTTAGTTTCGTAACCATGACCAACCTCTTGCGGATTTAATAAATCTCCTGTTCCACCCACAACATAATTTCTATCGATATGTAATGTAACATCAAAATTTCCCCAAACACCATGGAATTCTCTTGCAATGTATGGAGGTGTATGCCATCCTTCAAAATCATATTCAGCCATTTTAGGGTACCATTGCGTCATCGATAAAGCGACACCTTCTTTACTATCTCTTCCTGATCTACGAATTTGTAACGGAACTTGAGCATCAAATTCCATTTCGAAAGTTGCTTTTCTACCTGATTTTATTGGTGAGTGTAGTGTAACTTCTAAAATTGTTCCTACAACTTCGTAAGAAACTTTTTTACCATTCTGACGTAATGAGTTTACTTTTATAAAACCTATTTCGTTTGGCTTTAATTTTTTAATTCTACTCTCTGTAATTTTCTCTTCTGAAGTTCCTGAGATATTTACCATTCTTCCATCTGGATCCATAATCGTATGTAATCTTGCATCCATTTGAGAATTCGGCTGAAAAGCATTGAAATATAAATGATAGTATACTTTATTTAACTCATCTGGAGAGTTATTTGTATACACTAATTTCTGCTTTCCTTTATATTGAGCTGTATTCACATCCATATCTATATCCATAGTATAATCAGCTTTTTGTTGCCAATATCCTACTGGAGCATGTGAAGTTTTTTGAGCAAAACTTCCGAATGAAAACAATCCAACAGATAAAAGTGAAAAAATAATTTTTCTCATTATTTAGATTTTAGAAAAAAAGAGCATTAAAAAAATGCTCTTTGATTATAATTTATTTGTTTGCTTTAACAATTTGGTCTGCCATTTTTAATGCATTGTAAGCATTAACAATTCTACCTGAAACTGATAGATCTTCGAAAGGAACTAACTCAGCATTTGTTCCATATCTACGACCAGTTCCTGGCTTATTAACTTTCATGTTAATTTTAGTTCCAGAATTCATGATAATTCTCTTCACCTGACTTGCAGATAATTCTGGATAGTAAGAACGAATTAACGCCGCTACTCCTGCTGTAGATGGAGAAGCCATAGATGTTCCACTGATTGCTTGATATCTGTTATCTGGGAAAGTAGAGTAAATACTTACACCTGGAGCAAAAACATCAACGTTTAATTTTCCGTAGTTTGAAAATGATGCTGGAAGATCTGCATTATAATTAGCACTCATAGCACCAACAGTTAAGAAATTGTCAGAAATTTCATTTACTAAATCTGGAGCATCGTTAGGGAATGTCTTTTCAACATCAATATTTTTTCCATCATTTCCTGCAGCATTTACGATAAGTACGTCTTTTTGTGCAGCATACTTAATTGCATCGTAAACCCATTCTTTATTTGGTGAAAAAGCTTTACCAAAACTTGTATTAATTACTTTAGCTCCGTTATCTACTGCGTAACGAATACCTAAAGCAACATCTTTATCATACTCATCTCCGTTAGAAACAGATCTTACTGCTAATACTTTTACGTTAGTAGCAACTCCATTCATTCCTTTACCATTGTTACGAGTTGCAGCAATAATACCAGAAACGTGAGAACCATGAGATTCATCTTTATCAGAATGGCCAGTATTTCCATTTCCATAACCTGGTTTATCATTGATATCGTATGCGTTATCTCCAACTACGGTACGGTAATCTTTTTTAAGATTATCTCCATCAATAGTTTTCTTAGCTTTTTTAAGCTCTCCTTCTAAATACTTTTCAGCTTCATTAAGAGAAGAGAAACCAAAACCATAAGTTTGTTTTCCCATTGCTACAGCTTCTTTTAACTCGTTATCATCTGTTTTGATTGCCTCTACTTCTTTTAAAGTAAATTCATCTTTATTCAAATGTTTTTTTAACGCTTCGTTTGCAAACTTAATTTGAGCTAAAATTCCATTATAACGGAATTGGTTGTTTTTTGCTTCTGTAATCTTTTCTTCTTGAAAAGCTCTTACTTCAGCTAAAGTTTCAGCATCTGCAACAGAAGGATTCATTAAAATACGCTCATACTCTAAGTGCTCAGCATAAGAATCTCCTAAGAAATTCCAACCATTGATATCATCAACATATCCGTTTTTATCATCATCGATACCGTTACCTGCAACTTCTTTAGTATTTACCCAAGCTACATCTTTTAAATCTTCGTGTTTTAAATCTGTACCACTATCAACAACACCAACAACAACTTCTACTCCTTTTTTTCCTTTTAAGAAATCGTAAGCTTTATTAACACTCATTCCAGGAATTGTGTCTGTTGCTAAGTCTAAATGTTGCCAGTTCTTTTTTTGTGAATCTGTTAAAGCTGCTTTCTTTTCAGAAATAACAACTTCATTATTAACTCCTAATGGAATTGCTATCTTTTTAATGTTAGCAGTTGAACTACAACTTGCTAAGCTCACTAAAACGATTGAAGATAAAATTGGTTTGTATACTCTCGTTTTCATTTCTATCATTAATTAAATATCTCTCTAAATTTGTAAGTTTCTTTTAATCGAACACCTTTTTCTGTATGCTTTACAGTAATAAGTTCGTTATGTGCATCATGTTCTAAAAAAAGTACATATTCATTGTCTGCAGCTTCTTTTAAAAATGCTTCTTTTTCTTTTAACGTTAACAAAGGGCGAGTATCGTATCCCATTACATATGGTAAAGGAATATGACCGGCAGTGGGTAATAAATCTGCCATAAAAACAATGGTTTTGTCTTTGTATTGAATTTTTGGAAGCATTTGCTTTTCTGTATGACCATCTTTAAACAACACATCAAATCCTACATAATCTTTAGCATTTAAATGTAAAAAGTTTAATTGACCACTTTCTTCTATTGGGAGTATATTTTCTGAAAGGAAAGAGGCTTTTTCTCTTGGGTTTGGATTGATTGCCCAATCCCAGTGACGACTATTACTCCAAAACCTAGCATTTTTAAATGCTGGTTCAAAGCCTGTTCTATCTTTATTCCACTGAATTGCTCCACCACAATGATCGAAATGTAAGTGTGTTAAAAACACATCAGTAATATCGTCTCTGTGAAAACCTAATTCAGCTAACGATTTATCTAAAGAAAAATCTCCAAATAGATAGTAATAGCCATAAAATTTGTCGGATTGTTTATTTCCTATACCGGTATCGATAAGCGTTAATCGATCTCCATCTTCTATGAGTAAACATCGCATAGACATGTCGATCATATTATTTGCATCTGCTGGGTTTGTTCTTTGCCAAATTGACTTTGGAACAACGCCAAACATTGCTCCACCGTCTAATTTAAAATTACCGGTTTCAATAGGATAAATACGCATAAAAACAAAGATGCGAAAAATTAACGATTTAACTCGTTAATAATATTGTAATACTTAATAAATATTATGATAATATGATTTTATTGGATTTTAATTTTCGTTTTCTTGCGCTAATAAATATCCAATAGAAAAGTTAGTTGACCAATCGAAAATAAAGTTTTGACAATTACTTTCATCTGCAATAGCATAGAAAATATTAAGTCCGGATAATACTTTCTTACCTTTTTCTTCGGCAAGTTGTGTTAATTGTTTTTTATTTAATGAAAGTACTGTATAACGTTCATTTTCTTTACGTAAAGTTTTTGCTAATTCAAATGGAACACCACCAAGAATAAAGCAATATTTTCTATTTTTCTCTGGAACAGATGCTACTACTTTTTTTACATCTGAATATACATCTTCGTCTTCTGTTCCTTTTTGATGATATTTACTTCCATGTGTTTCTTTTCCAACAACTTTGTTGTTTTCAATAAAAGAAAATTTTGTGTTTCCAGAACCTATATCAGCTACAAATGCTTGACCTTTTAGCTCTTCTGGTAGAATTGCTTTTAACCCATAAACTGCTTCTTGTTTAGGTGTAATTTCTTGAACAACATGATTTCTCTTTCTTAATTCTTCTATAATCAATTGAGTAACCTCTTCTTTCATTGCTCCAGAACTAACAACAAAATTTATATTTTCTTCAGTAACTCCTAGATCTTTAATTTTTGAAAGAAATGAATTTAACTTATGATCGATTTCATCTGCATTCGTCATTGCCTCAGCAATTAAGCTTTTATTGTAAGATGCTTTTTTTAACTCCCAGTTTTTTAGGGAATCGATCTCAACGATAAAATAATTAAAACCTGATGTTCCTAGTTCTACAACTCCTTTTAAAATTCCATTTTCTGGTTTTTGAGGTTTGTATGTGAAATTTTCCTTTTTTACCTCTTGTTTTTCTACTGCTTTTTTACAGGAAAAACAAAAGAGTAAAAGCATGCATATACTTAGGGTTTTGAACAAATTCATTTTAATAATTGGCTTACTTAACTTCAGACAAAAATAAAAAAACATCTTAATCTAAATCTTAAGATGTTTGAAGGTTATTATAATGTATGTTAATTAATTCTTATTTATTTAAAGAAATCGGAATGTCTTTTTGAGAACCATAAAGTTTTACCTCTGTAATATCAGCAGGCATATTTAAACCGTTTTGAATTATCGCATTTTTAACGTTTTTTACTACATCACTCTTCACCTCTAAAGCTCCTCTTTTGTACTCCATTGTTTTTGTCCAGAATAAAATCTTAAGATTAACTGTACTGGTTCCGAGTGAATCTACAGTGACAAAACATTTATGCTTGTTCGTATCGATTACTCCAGAAGTATTTGTTACTGCTTTAATTACAACATCTTTTGCTAAATCGATATCATCATCATAGTCGATACCCACAATAAAATCAGAACGATAATAGCCATCTTCAGTATAATTAAAAACAGGTTTTTTAATTATATCACTGTTAGGAACATATACATCTCTACCATCAAAAGTTTTAAGTTTTGAATGTCTAAATTCCATTGATTTTACCTTTCCAAATATATCTCCAATTAGAACTGTATCATTTACATTAAAAGGTCTATTAAATGATAATATTACACCTGAAATAAAGTTTTCACCAATATCTTTAAACGCAAAACCTATAATTACGGCCGAGGCTCCTGCTGCTGTTAAAAATCCACTTGCAATATGACCTAAACCTGCAGTATTTAGTGCAAATATTATGGTTAATAATATTAATCCGTATTTTATTGTTTTCCCTAAGAAATTAGTTATTAATGGATCTTTTGTTCGTACAGAAATCGTCTTTTTAAAAAATGATGATATAAAATTAGACAACAAGAAACCCACTATAACAATTAAAACAGCAACAATAACTCCTGGAACATGCGTTAAAAACCCATTCCAGTAATCTGCTATAGCTGTTTTAACTGTATCAAGTGTATTATTTAAGTTCATATGTGTTTAGTATTTGTAAAGATTTAGTGAGTAGTAATGAAAGTTTTAGGTTGAAATATGTGTTTTCACCTAATTTATATCTCTGAGTTAGTCTTTACACATGTCTTGAATTCCCTCTTACTAAAGAGAAAATAAATAAGATTATAAAAATTAAGAATAAGACTTTAGCAATTCCTGTTGCTGCTCCAGCTATTCCTGAAAAACCTAAGAATCCAGCGATTATTGCAATAATTATAAAGGTTAATGACCATCGTAACATAATATTTAGTTTTTTAAGGTTAATACTAATTGTTACGGCAAAGTTAGGATCACTATTCACCATTTCTTAGCTCATATAAAATTGATCTTAACTCAAAAGACTTAAGGGAAATGAGTCAATGTTAAAAGCATATGAACAAAAAAACACTTTTAATTCACTGTAATTTTGTGTCATAATCAAAACTAATAACATTATGAAACAAGGTAAAGAAGATTTTAAAATCTTTAAAAAAAACACAAAAAACAAAAGTAAAAACTATATTTTCCAGAATAATAAAGCAACAAGATCTGGATTTTACATTTTAACAAGTTTATTAATTATAGGGTTAACTATGGTTATAATTTCGGGTGTTATTATTTAAGAAGTATTAAATGATTTATAGCTTATCTAATACATCAAACTTATCTTCTTTGGTTGAGACTTTGGGCACATCATTTAAATATCCGATACTTTACAAACCAAGACTTAAAATTGAAGGATACAAAGAGCAATCATTATCTATAATAACTGTTGAAGAGCCAGATTTAATTACACAGGGGATTTGGGGTATTTTACCTCATAATTATGAAGGAAGTTGGAAAAAATTTCAACGGTTAAAAAATACGTTGCACGTTCATAAAAAAGAACTTAGAAATAACAATCTTTATAATGAAGCATTGCAAAAAAGAAGATGTTTAATAATTGTAACTGGATTTTACGCCTACTATTTGAACAATAATAGTGTTACAAATTTCTTGATAGAAAAAGACATGCAAAAACCTTTTTATTTAGCAGGTGTTTACAATGTTTTGGAAGATGGTTTTGTTACTTGTAGCGTGATAAATACAGACGCAGATGAATCTTTAGATTCAATAAACAATTTACATAATGTAATGCCTTTACAAATACCTGAAATTTTTAAAGCTGTTTGGTTACATAAAAAATCAACCATAGAAGAGATTGATTATATTCTTTCTAAGCCCTATGTAACAAAATTTAATATTCAAGAAATAGTTTCTTACTCGTAATTTCATTTTTAAAAATCGAGCTTAAGAAACTATTTTTTTATGCAACTTTTATATCTGCTTCTTTTTTATTTTTTAAAAATTCACTCGGACTAATATTATACTTTCTTTTAAAGATTTTTGAAAAATAACTTCTACTACTAAAACCTATAGTGTAAACGATTTGTGAAATATTTAAATCTGTAGTATTCATTAAATCTCTTGCCTTTTCTAATCGTACATGACGCACATATTCTGTTACCGTTCTTGTATACAACAACTTAAAACCTTCTTGCAATTTAGCTTGCGTTAAACCACTTTCTAAAGCTAAGTCTTCAACAGAATAATCTAACGAAACATCTTTTAAAATTTTTGTTGCCGTTTTTCTAACTAAACTTAATTCTTTCTTAGTTAGTGATGAATTTGGCTTTTTATTTAGAGCAACATCTTTATTATGCTGTAAAATATGTTCTGATAAAATCTGATATACTATACCTTCTTTTATCAACATTCGTATCATTCCTTTTTGTTTAACCTTATCGAACTGCTTAATTAGATTTGCTAATTTTAAATTGTAAGTTCCAAAGTATGCAAAAACACTTTCGTGTTGCTGATCGTGAAAAACATTATATAACTTCTGATTTAAGATTGCTCCGTCGTTTAAACGTTTCTTCAAGAAAAGTACTCTACTAACCTGTATTAAATGAATATGAACCTTCACATTTTTTTCAAAATAACCATAATTGTATCCGCCATCTTTACTGGTAATAATTACAGATTGAAACTGCTCTATTTTTCTTTTTTTATTTTCTTTTTCAAATCGATGAAAACAATATCCTTCTGAAGCATATGTAAAATGGATAGGGTTATATTCAGACGCATCCATCACCAATGTGATATCATCTAAAAAAGTAATATCATATTCTAAAACGCTTGCACCCCATTCAAAATTGATAAATGTAATTTTTCCTTGCGCAACTTCATTATCAACTTGAAGTACGTATTCTCCCCAACGTTCGATAATTTTTCCGCCGATAGCATCTCTAATTTGTCTTACAGTACCTTCTGTGCTACTAGCTGTTATATTTATTGTTTTCATAGTATGATTATACTGAGTAAAGTTAACAAAAATCAACAGAAAAAAGTAAATGAGCTAAGACTTACTTTATATGAGCTAAGCTTACACAAGCTCTTCCTGTAATTTTGTAGTGTAAGAAATTAACATATATAAAATGAACAATATTAAAAAGATAATCTTAGGAACTTTTCTACTTATAACATCATCGTTAACAGCACAAACTATAGCTAAAAATGCTATTGGTTTAAGACTTGGTGATAATGATGGTTTTGGAGGAGAAATTTCCTACCAACGTTATTTATCTGATAACAACCGATTAGAGTTTGATTTAGGTCTTAGAGATTCTAACAATGTCGAAGCTTTTAAATTGGTAGGGTTATACCAATGGGTTCAACCTATCGACAATAATTTTAATTGGTACGTAGGTGCTGGTGGAGGATTAGGATCTTTTAGTACTCCTAATAACGATGGAGTTTTTGCTCTTATTACCGGAGATTTAGGTATAGAATATAACTTCAAAATTCCGCTTTTAATTTCATTAGATATTAGACCAGAACTTGGGTTTAATGATAATTATAGTAATGACCTAGATTTAGATATAGCGTTAGGACTGAGATATCAATTTTAATGAAAAACATTAATCTTCAAAAAACAAAAACATGAACAAAATAATAAAACTGATATTCATTTTGGCAGGATTAGCATTTCTTGTCTACGGAGGATATCAACTCATAAAACCAGAGTCTTCAGTTGATTTAGGTATCGCTGAAATTGAAACTCAAAATAACAATAACGCATATGTCGTATTAGGTATTGGTTTATCTATTCTGTTATTAGGTTTAATTGTAAATAGAAAACAAGCTTAATTAGCTCGATTTTATTTACTGTAGATGTTAAAAAGTAAGCATCTCAAAAGCAAATTACTTTTCATTTAAAAAAAGAATATTATGTATAGTTATACACAAGAAGTAGCCAGTCAATTAAACGGATTATTAATGAAGAATTATGATGCTGAAAAAGGGTATCAAACCGCAGCAGAAAATGTAGATAGTGATGTATTAACAAATTTATTTGAAAGAAAAGCTAAAGAGCGTAAAAAATTCGGAAATGAATTAAAAAAAGAAATTAGATTATTTGGACGATTACCACAAGACAACGGAAGTAGTCTAGGAACAATACATAGAGCCTGGATGGATACCAAAGCATTTTTCTCTTTAGATAATGATAAATCAATTTTAGAAGAAGCTATTCGTGGAGAAAAAGCTTCTATTAAAGAGTATAATGAAGTAATTAACTCAAAAGAGCATTTGCCAAAATCAACTTCCGAAATGTTGAAAAGTCAAAGAAATTCAATTATAGACGATACAGTGCTAATAAAAA
This sequence comes from uncultured Tenacibaculum sp., assembly GCF_947495995.1. GTDB lineage: Bacteria > Bacteroidota > Bacteroidia > Flavobacteriales > Flavobacteriaceae > Polaribacter. The sequence goes on along the minus strand of NZ_CANMAX010000001.1, from coordinate 989,559 downwards.
AACTAGAAGAAATAAAGTAATCTTCTTAAGCTACTTATTAAATAAGAGTCCACCAATATGTATATTTTACATGTTGGTGGATTTTTAATATTTTAAATTCAATAAAAATCCGATTGTAAAATTAGCATCCCAATCAAAAACAATAGTATTTGGAGTAGTTGTATCGTTGATTGCTTTAAAAATTGTTAGTCCACTTTTTACTTTATCTCCTTTTTTCTCGATTAGGCCGTTATAAAAATTTACATCTTTATTAAGTGTTGTAAATCGTTCTTTATTTACTCTTTGTTTTTTCGCCATTTGATAGGGCACACCTCCAATAATAAAGCATACATTTCTTTTTTCCGAAGGAATGTTTTTAGCTTTTGTTGACACCTCATCATAAACTTTATTTGAAGGAATTCCTTTTTTAAAATATTTTGATCCGTAAGTTTCAACTGCAAAAATTTCATCTTTATTTAAATATGAAATTTTAGTATTTCCTGAACCAATATCTACAACAAAAGCAGTTTCATTAAATTCCGATGGAAGAACTGACTTTAATGCGTACTTTCCTTCTTCTTCAGCAGTAACAACTGTAATTTTCTGATTTTTCTTACGAAGTTCTTCTTTAATAATCGTGGTTAATTCCTCTTTTTCTGCTCCTGAACTAACAACAAAATGAACATCTTCTCCTTTTACTCCAAGTTTTTTAATTTCTTCTAAGTACTGATCTAAAATTGTGTTTACCCCATTTACGGTAGCTTCTCCATCTAAAATCAAGCTTTTTCCATATTCTTTATTGACTATTTCCCAGTTTTTCTCAGCGTCAACATTTATCACAAAAGAATTAAATCCTGAAGCTCCCAATTCTATTACAGCTTTTAATTTACCATTAACAAGTTTTTTAGGCTGATAATTAAATGTATTAACTAATGCTGCTTTTACTTTATCCTCTTTAATCTCTTTTCTTTTTTCAGTACTGCAAGAAAAAAACACACTCAGAGAAACAACTAATGATAGGAGCGATAATTTTGTTTTTATTAACATGGTATGTGGGGTAGGAATTACTTATTTATTATTCGCAAAGATATAACTCACAACAATTAACAGACTGTAATTTAGTTACATTAGAAAACAACAGCTTAAAACAATAAAAATCAAAAACTTAAACAATTCACTAAGAGTAAAATGTAACATAGTTCAAAAAAAACTCCAGCCATTACGGCTGGAGAAATAATCCCAAATTAATACATAGAATGAATCAACATTTTCTAAAAACTATACATTATTTGATTCAAATCGTACGTTTATTTATTGAGGTTGGATATTCACCTCTATTAAATTGTAACCTCCTCTTGGATCACCAAACCATGTTACACCTGGAGAACTATTAATAGCTCCTTTTCCAAATTGTACATCATTTAATGTTGCTACTCTTCTAATTAAATTGTCTCCATCAGCTGCACCTGTATTTGGTCCTGATTGTCTTGGCGCTTGATTAGCTCCGAATCCAACTTCTTCGTCAGCCTCAGTTCCTGCATCAAAAAGATATGTTTCATCACTTTCAGAAGTTCCTGAGAACGCTGTTCCGTTTTCATCAAATAATGCAACACCATTATTGTTATAACTGATGAACCAGTCGTTAGTATCTACTAACATTGTTCCGAATCCTAATTTATAATCTAAACCTTGAGGAACTTCAATAGTGAATGTTAACGATTCTCCTGGTTTTACTGGAGCAGTTTCGTTACTCTTAGCTACTGGAAGACCTAAACCTTTTAAGTATTCGTAAGCTACTTGGTTGTTTCCATCTTCTGCGATTTCTTCTAAACCACTAGATGCTTTTGCTTGTTCTCCTTGTACAAACCATGGATCTTTTGCTGTACTAAATGCATATAATACTGCAGGAGAAAATACTGTATACGAAGATGATAAACGTAATGGAGCTCCTTGAGATCCTGTTGCGTTAAACCACTGGTATAATGGCATTGGATTACCAGCTTCTGCGATTTCTTTTAATCCGTATCCTCTATCTGGTTGTCCAACTGTGAATAAAGGTGCGTTTTGAGCGTGTAATACAGCTAAACCTGGTGTAAGTACGGTTGGAGTACTTCCTGCAGCTCCCATTAAATTTGTTAATGTTAATGTGAAATATCTTGTTGAACTATCGTAAGCTAACTCAGTTCTTAAATAAGCAGTAACATCATCATTTACTACACGAACTGTATTATCGTCATCTGGACTACCAGCTGTTCCTCCATTAGGCTCAGTTGCTATTGTAGCAGGATCTTCTTCCTCTGTTCCAGCATCCCATAAATAAATTTGCTCACTAATATCTCCTGTTACTGCGCTTCCGCTTGCATCGAAAAGATCAATTCCGCTCATTTTTGGAGCAAAGAACCAGTCGTTAGTTGCAGCAGACATAGAAGCAAAACTTAATTTAGTTCCTGGTACTGCTTTAAATTTTACTGAATAACTTCCGTTAACATCTGTAACTGGACCTGGATTTGCAGCTCCTGTTGGCGTGTTAAAAACGTGAGTTCCTAAATAATTAATCTTATTTGTAATAGTTACTGTGAATCTTGTTTTTGCAGCTTCAGCAGCATTTCCTCTACCAAAAGTTGGGTTTACAGCTTCTTTCCAATCAGAAATAGCATCACCTTCACCATCGTAAGCTAAACTATAGCTCTCTAATCTTACTTGTGGAACAAAATCTCCTGACGTCCAAATTCCTGCAGCTACTGCTACATTTTCTCTAGCACTTCCTGAAGCTCCCCATTGTACGAAATCTAAAATTGCATCTGGATTTGTAAATGCATTTGTTGAATAGAAACCTAACCCAGCACTTTCACTTAATTGATCCCAGTTTACTACTAAAAACTCACCAGGATTTAATTGTGCAGATCCGCTTACTACAGAAGCATTTCTGATTTGTAAATACTGTCCTGGTCCTAAACATAACCAATAGTCACTTAAGTCAACAGCAACATCTCCGTTATTCCATAACTCGATTAACTTATCTTGTCCGTAGTTAACCTCATTAATTACAACCGAACGAACATCATCAGCTGGTGCCATTAATACATTTTCATTCCCAAAAGTAACTTGAGTAGTTTCAGCCCAGTTCATTACACCGTTACCTTCACCATCGTAAATGATACTATTATCTTCACTTTTTACAGTAGGTACAAAATCTCCTGCTGTCCAAATTCCTGCAGATGCAGCAACATTTTCTCTAGCTGATCCTGAATCTCCATATTGAACGAAATCAATAATTGCATCTGGATTCGTAAATTCATTAGTAGAATATAATCCTAATCCACCTTTATCGTCAGGTAAATTGTAACTTACTACTAAATATCCATCAGCTGGAATAGTTGTACTTCCTGATTCTGGAGTTAAGTCTCCAATTTTTTGATATGCTCCTGGTCCTAAACATAGCCAATATTCGCTAATATCTGCTGCTTCGGTTCCTCTGTTATAAATTTCAATAAGATCTCTACTTCCTTGATATTTTATTTCATTAAACACAACATCTTTTTTTGCTGCAGTAGGAGGATTACCATTGTCTGGTTCTCTAGCGTCTTCATCGTCGCTACATGATACTACTAACAACAACATTGCTAGTATGAAATAATTAAATGTTTTCATGTTAAATACTTTTACTGGTTTACGCCACAAAAGTATTTTAAGACTCTGCTAACAAAACTATTAAATAGAGTTAGAGGGAAATAAAATGGGTTAAAAGGGAAAAAAATCCTTTGAAAGGAACCTATAAATTCAATAAAAACAAGGATTGTTTATCGTAACATAAGAGTAAAACCTTTTATTCAATTTGAAAAGGAAACGCTATAAAAAACAATAACACAATCTATTTCTAGATTGTGTTATCTTAACTGTTAAATCTTAAAAGTCTTTAAATAAAAACATCTGTCCCCCAACTTAGCTTTTAATGACCAAAGATTTAATATGAAACAAAGATATGTTAAAGCCTATTATGAAACTTTCAAAAATGTTACATTTATTATGAATGGGTTAAAAAAACACGTTTTCTGCAGTTTTTAAGTTACAAACAGAAAAATATGTAACATTTTTAAACATAAAAAAAGTCTCAACATATAAAATATTGAGACTTTTGAGGTGTCGAGCGGATTCGAACCGCTGTAGATGGTGTTGCAGACCACTGCCTAGCCACTCGGCCACGACACCTTTAGTGAGAGTGCAAATTTAAACTTTTTCTTTTTAGTGGCAAGTATTTTTTAACTTTTACGCACTTCTGATAGCACAATTGTTACTTCTCCCACATTTCCACCTATTGGTGGATTTATTTTTGACACGCTAATTTCAGCTTCATCTACCAAAGGTATTTCATCAAAAATTCGATCTAACATCCTCTTAGCCACCTGTTCTAATAATTTAGAACGCTTATTCATTTCTTCTTTGGCGATCTTATTTAAGTGCACATAATCGATCGTATCACTTAATTCATCAGTTTCTGCAGAAAGTGTTAAATTTCCCTTAACTTCGATATCAACTCTATATTCTGACCCTATTTTTGCCTCTTCTTCTAAACATCCGTGGTTCGTAAAGATCTTAATATTCGTTACTTTTATTGCTCCCATTTACTTTATTTCAAATGTATTTATTGCATTACCCATGGTTACTTTGTATTTTCCTTTAGGTAAATATGTTTTTCCGTTTTTGGCTGCATTTAAAACAGCTTCTTTATTTGTTTTCTTATAATTTTTTAATCCTGTCTTACTAAAGCTTAGATCAAACTTCGCTTCGTTAAATCCTTTAGACGTTTCAACTTTAAACGAATTTACTACAACATCTCCATTATAAACCGTGAAAGTCGCATCTTTATTTGTATTTGAAAAGTACGGAATCGTAATACTCGGTGTATAAGGTTGCAACCACTTACTCCAAGAACTTCCCCATCTTCCACTTTTTCTAATGTTATTAATGCTGAAGATTTTATTATTTGTGTCAGACATCACTTTAGAATATTCTTGCAACGGCTTAATATTCGCCTTGTATAAACTTCTTCCGTGTGTTCCTACTATTAAATGTTTTGCTTTTGGTTGAATTACTAAATCATGTACAGCAACATTAGGTAAGTTTTTATTGAAAATCTCCCAAGATTTTCCTGAATCAAAAGAAACATATAAACCGTTATCTGTTCCTAAGTATAGTAAATTCTCATAGTCTGAATCTTCTTTGATTACATTTACTGGTGATGCTGGAATATTATTAGCGATGTTTTTCCAAGATTTTCCGTAATCATCAGAAACATAAACATAAGTTGTAAAATCATCCCAACGATATCCGTTTAAGGTTACATATACTCGTTCTTTTTTATGTTTAGAAGCAATAACTCTACTTACCCATAAATCTTTTGGAAGTGTGTTTGAAATATTCTCCCAACTTCCTCCTCCATTTTTAGTGATGTGTACCAATCCATCATCTGAACCGACATATAATACACCAAATTGAAACGGACTTTCGCTAATTGTAGTTAATGTCCCGTAAGCAACATTTCCTTTTTTTCCTCCTTGAGTTAAATCATCAGAAATCGTTTCCCAATCGTCTCCTTGATTTAAAGATCGGTGTAATTTGTTTCCTCCTAGATATAAAATGTCTTGATTATGTTTCGATAATAATATTGGTGTTTGCCAATTAAAACGATATGGATTCTCTCCTAAAGTATGTTTTGGTTGAATGTATTTTCTACCTCCGTTTTCTCTGTTTAATCGGAAATAGTTTCCAAATTGGAATCCAGTGTATACAATATTTGGATTTCTATCATCTACTTGTACTTGCATTCCATCTCCCCCCATAATTGATTCATATGGATTTTTTCCTGATTGATGCCAAGCTTTATTGATTTGTGCATTATGATTTGCTACCCAAACACCGTTATCTTGTAATCCGCCATAAACATTATACGACTTTTGGTTATCTGCATAAATCGCATAAAACTGACCAACTGGTGGTGTGTTTAACTTTAACCAGCTTTTACCGTCGTCGTAAGAAACATTTAATCCACCATCGTTTCCATCAATTAAATGACCTTGAACTTTTGAATTCACCCAAAGTGCTTGATGATCGGCATGTACATTTTCTCTACTAATAGACGTAAACGTTTTTCCTCCATCTTTAGATTTTAAAATCGGCACACCTAAAACATAAATTCCGTTTTTATCTTGCGGATCTACTCGAATCTCTCCGAAGTAATATCCGTAAGAATAATAAATATCATCTAAATATCCATCGTGGGTTTTCTTCCAAGATTTTCCACCATTTGTTGTTTTAAAAACTTCAGCTCCAACTACAGGTGTATCAAATAACAATGAATTTGCATCTTCTAAATACTTTGCTAAGTCAATTGGTTTTACAGATCCCGAACGAACCATTTGTTTTACGTTGTCTGCTCTATATTTCTCTTGAAATCCGTTTGTTTTTAAATAACTATTTAATTTTTTATCCGATAATTTTAAAAATTCGTCTGTAGACATTTTCTTAAAATCATCTTTTGTTAATGCTTTTGAATCACTTTTTTGTTTTCCATCCTTCTTTCTTCTAAATTGATTATCATGAAAAGCATACACAGTATTTTCATCATAAACTGCCAAACCTATTCTTCCAACTCCATCTCCGTTTGGAAATCCATTATTTTCAGAAACTTTTTTCCAAGTATTACCTCTATCAATAGACTTATATATTGCTGAGTTCTTTCCATCACCATCAAAATTCCAAGCTTTACGTTCTCTTTCCCAAGAAGCAGCGTATAATGTATTGAAGTTATTCGGAGCTTGTTGCACATCGATAATTCCTGTATCATCATTTACAAATAATGTTCTACTCCAAGTTTTTCCTCCGTCAGTAGTTTTATAAATTCCTCTTTCATTGTTTGAAGAATATAAATGACCTAAAACTCCAACAACAACTTCATCTGGATTGTTTGGATTAATTAGTATTCTACCGATATGATGTGAATCATGTAAACCTACGTTTGTCCAAGTTTTACCTTTATCCGTAGATTTTAAAATACCAATTCCAGCATAAGAAGAACGTGACGAATTATTTTCACCTGTTCCCACCCAAATTGTACCATTTTTCCAATCAACAGCAATATCACCAATATTTTGAGTTGGCGCATTATCTAAAACTGGTGTAAATGTATTTCCGTTATTATTTGTATACCATAAACCTCCTGAGGCATATCCTACGTAAAATTCAACAGTATTATTAGGATTTACATCTATATCTACAACTCTACCGCTCATTACAGTCGGACCAATATTTTCAAAAGGAATATTTTTTACTAATGAGTTTTTAGTCATTGTTGCTTTTTGCTGAAGTGCATCTTGAACAATAGTGGCTTTTGTCGGATTTTGTTGTGAAAATGCCGCTATTCCTGCAAACAGGAATATAGAAAGGATTTGTTTCATTTGGTTTGGATTTAAAAGTAGTATCAAAAATAAAAAATACTTTCCATTTTAATTTTGATTAGATTTGTGTAAAAAGCATCTTCATGAATATTTTTATTTTATCAGTTGGAGAAAATATATATTCTACCAAAAGAATATATACCGAGGCTGTTAAACGCGGACATGATGTTAGTGTTATTAATCACACAAAATGTTCCATAAAACTTAGTGGCGGTAAAAGAGAAATTATTTACGAAGGAGAGAATATAATTGATGAACCAGATGTAATTATTCCTAGAATTGGTGCTTCGGTAACTCGACATGGAGCCGCAATTGTTAAAGAGTTTGAAATGAACGACATATTTAGCACTGCTCGATCTTTAGGAATTTTACGATCTCAAAATAAATTGAGAACACTTCAAATTATGAACAGAAAAGGAATTCCGATTCCTGATACTGTTTTTTCTGTAAATCCTGAAAACATTAAAGAACAAATAGAGTTACTTGGCGGCGCACCAGTAATTATTAAAATGCAAGAAGGAACTCAAGGAATGGGTGTAATGTTGGCAGAAAGTAAAAAATCTGCGAAATCGATTATCGACACATTTTACAGAATGAATATGAGCATTTTACTTCAAGAATTCATCAAAGAAAGTAATAGTGAAGATATTCGTGTTTTTGTTGTTGGCGATCGAATTGTTACCGCTATGAAAAGAAAAGGTTTAGAAGACGATTTTAGGTCAAACATTCATAGAGGTGGTACAGCTACCAAAGTAGAATTAACAAATCAAGAACGAATAATGGCTATAAAAGCAGCTGGTTATTTAAGTTTGCCAATTGCCGGTGTCGATTTAATTCGTTCGAAACGCGGACCATTACTTATTGAAGTAAATTCAACTCCGGGTTTACAAGGTGTTGAAGCTTACACTAAAGTTAATGTTGCTGAAGAAATTATAAAATACTTAGAGAAAAAATGTTCGACAAAGAATTCAAGAATGAAGAGATAGTTATACGCGGAGAGCGAATTTCTTTAGGTGAATCGAAACTGATAAAAATCCCTGTAGATAGATTACCTACAGGAACTTTAATAGAAATTCCAGTATATGTATTTAACGGAAAAGAGCCTGGTCCGACTATTTTATTGCAAGGTGGATTGCACGGTGATGAAACCAATAGTATTGAATTGGTAAGACGTATGTTAATTGACAAATCGTATAAAATTCATAGAGGATGTGTAATTGTTGTTCCATTATTGAACATCTTTGGCTTTTTAGATTTTTCTAGAGAATTACACGGAAAAGATGTAAATAGAAGTTTTCCTGGTTCTACAAAAGGATCTTTAGCAAGTAGATTAGCATATTATCTTATGAAAGAGATTACTAAAAATGTTGATTTTGCTATCGATTATCATACTGGCGGAGCTCAACGTAGTAATTACGCACAAATTCGATATACTCCACAAGACGAACGAGGAAAAGCTTTAGCTAATATTTTTAACGCTCCGTTCAAATTTGGTTCTAAACTTATTCCTAAATCTTTTCGAAACGAATGTTTTAAGCATGATATTCCTGTAATTGTTTACGAAGGTGGAGAATCGTTACGATTAAACGAATTTGCTATTAACCAAGGAATTTACGGAACATTAAGAGTACTTCGTTATTTCAATATGATTGATAAAACTATAGAAATTCCTTTACAAAACGATACTATAGAAATTATCAAAAAGAGTTGGTTACGTGCTAGAGCAGCTGGTATTTTTAATCCGAAAGTTAAAAATGGAGCTTCAGTAAAAAAAGGAGAAATTGTTGGTTTTATTATGGATACCTATGGTGAAACAAAATTCTCTGTAAAATCACCTAAAGATGGTTATATTATAGCTAAAAACAACTTCCCTGTTGTGAACCTTGGAGATCCTTTATTCCATATTGGAAACACATAACAACTTGTTTATTAGATAGTTTTTTCGTTAATTTAATTCAACATAAATTACAAAAAATCAAAAAAATGGAAATTATTATTAGTCTATTAACAGGAGCATTAGGAGGAAATATTGCTGGTGCATTGTTAAAAAAATTCTCAATGGGTACATTATGGAATTCTGTTGTTGGAATTCTTGGTGGTGGTCTTGGCGGACATTTACTTGGTATGTTAGGTTTAGATATTGGTGGAATTTTGGGAAGCATAGCAGGTGGAACCGTTGGTGGTGGAGTACTAATGGCTATTATTGGAGTTATTAAAAATGCGATTAAGAAATAACGTATTTCTAACTCCAACAAGAATATCAGAAAAGCATCTAAACTAATTTAGATGCTTTTTTCATTTACAAAATCTATAAACAGTACCTTTGCGATCGATAAAGGAATAAAACTTAATTTATTCCTATACATATATTTATGACATTTGAATCACTAGGGTTAAAGAAAGAGCTTTTAAAAGCAATTGAAGAAAAAGGATATGCAAACCCATCCCCGATACAAGAAAAAGCAATACCTGTAATTTTAAAAGGTAACGATGTGTTAGCATCTGCACAAACAGGAACAGGAAAAACTGCAGGTTTTACATTGCCTATATTGCAAATAATAACAGATACTAAAAATCCGAAATTTAGACCGATACGTGCGCTAATATTGACTCCAACAAGAGAATTAGCAGCTCAGATTTACGATAATGTTCGTGATTATAGTAAACATCTTAATATTAAATCTACCGTTATTTTTGGAGGTGTAAAACCTAAAAAACAAATTGCAACGATAAGAAACGGTATAGATGTACTAGTTGCCACACCAGGAAGGTTATTAGACTTACATGACCAAAAAGCATTATCACTAAAAAGAATAGACATTCTGATTCTAGACGAAGCAGACAGAATGTTAGATATGGGGTTTGTTAGAGACATTAAAAAAATTATAGCCTTACTACCTGAAAAACGCCAAAACTTACTTTTTTCTGCTACTTTTTCTAAAGAAATAAAAGCCTTAGCTAAAGGAATTTTAACAAACCCGATTCTTGTTGAAGCTGCTCCTGAGAATACAACTGCGGAAATGGTTAAGCAAAAGATATATCGTGTTCCAAAAAGTAGAAAAGCAGCAATGGTAACGCAATTAATTTCTGACGGTAACTGGAATCAAGTTCTTATTTTCACACGAACTAAACACGGTGCAAATAGACTAGCTGAAAAGCTACAGAAAAGAGATATTTCTTCTGCTGCAATCCATGGAAATAAAAGCCAAAGTGCTAGAGTAAAAGCTTTAAAAGGTTTTAAAGAAAATACTGTTCGTGTTTTAGTAGCTACCGATATTGCTGCTCGTGGATTAGATATTCCTTTATTACCTCATGTGATTAACTATGAATTACCTAATATTCCTGAAGATTATGTGCATAGAATCGGTAGAACAGGTAGAGCTGGTGCAAGCGGAGAAGCTATATCTTTAGTTTCTGATGAAGAATTAGAGTATGTTAAAAACATTGAGAAGTTATTAAAGCAAAAGCTAAAAATTGTTGAATTAGAAGGTTTTGATCTTACGCCAACCGAACAACCTCAACAGAAAAAAACTTCAAGAGGAAGTAATAACAACTCAAAGCCAAGTAAAAAGAATCAAACAAGACGAAATTTTCGACCTAAAAAGAAATCCGACAATAGTAAGGAAAGTAATTCCAATACTCCTCGAAAAAACAGAAACAACTTTAAAAGAAAACCGAAAAACAATAACAGGAAAAAATCTTAAAAAACCCTGTTTTTAAATTCATTAATTATTTACCAAATAGTATTTTTAAACCAAAATGTTTAGCATCAGCATAATCAGAAGATAGAATGAGTTTAAAAATCTATTTAAAAGAAATTATAAACGACGAATCACTTGATATTCATATTAATGAAATTGTAGATGCTTTCGAAGAAAAAACTCTTTCTAAAAACGAACTGTTTGTTAAAGAAGGAGCTATTTGTGATTATTTCTGTTTTATTGAAAGTGGAATTCTTCAACACTATATAACTATTGATGGTGAAGAAAAAACAACATATTTAGCCTTAAAAAATACATGTACATCGGCTTTAAAAAGCTTTTTACATCAAAAATCTTCACGAAAAAATATCAAAGCTTTAAGTGAAGTGAATTTACAAGTGCTTTCTATTCAGCAATTCAATCATCTTTTAAAAAATAATAAAGCTTTCTTTTTATTCTATTATAAACTCATTGAAAATCAAATATTTTTAATCGACGATTATAGAATTAATCTTCTGACACTTTCACCCGAAGATCGCTATCAAAAGTTACTAGCTAACGATCCTGAATTACTTAAAAGTATACCATTACACTATTTAGCTTCCTTTTTAGGAATATCTAAAAGACACATGAGTAGAATTCGTAAAAAAGTAAAATAGCGCCATTTGGCTTTAGTATATCGTTTTTTCTTTGGTTATTTTTGGGAATATTAACGTATAAACACTAAATCTAAATGAAATATCTTCCTATAAATAAAGACCTATTTATAAAGAATAGAAAAAACTTTATGGCTCAAATGAAGCCAAACAGTTTAGCTGTTTTTAATTCTAATGATATTTATCCTGTAAGTGCAGATTCTACTTTACCTTTTCAACAACACAGAGATATTTTCTTTTTAAGTGGTGTAGACCAAGAAGAAAGTATTTTAATTGTTTATCCAGATTGTCCTAAAGAAAGCTTACGAGAAGTTTTATTCTTAAGAGAAACAAACGAGCATATTGCTGTTTGGGAAGGAGAAAAGCTTAACAAGGAAAAGGCTTTTGAAACAAGTGGCGTTAAAACTGTTTTTTGGTTACAAGATTTAGAAAAAGTATTAGCCGAAATGATGGCTTATGCAGACACTGTTTATATTAACACCAACGAACACTACAGAGCTAAAATAGAAACTGAAACTCGTGAAGCTCGTTTTACAAAATGGTTATTAGCAAAATATCCAGCACACAGTGTTGCTAAAAGTAATCCTATTTTACAACGTTTACGTTCTGTAAAAGATCAAATTGAAATCGATTTAATTCAGAAAGCATGTAATATCACTGAAAAAGGTTTCCGTAGAATTTTAGGTTTTGTAAAACCAGGTGTTTGGGAATATGAAATTGAAGCTGAATTTGCTCATGAATTTTTAAGAAATCGTTCTAAAGGATTTGCTTACACACCAATTATTGCTAGCGGAAGTAACGCAAATGTGTTACACTACATTGAGAATAACCAACAATGTAAAGATGGCGATTTAATTCTTTTTGATGTTGCTGCAGAATATGCAAATTATGCGAGTGATATGAGTAGAACAATTCCTGTTTCTGGTCGTTATACAGATCGTCAAAAAGATGTGTATAATGCTGTAAACAGAGTTAAAAATGAAGCTACAAAAATGTTAGTACCTGGAGCAATTTGGGCAGATTACCATGTTGAAGTTGGTAAATTAATGACTTCTGAATTGTTAGGTTTAGGCTTGTTAGACAAAGCTGATGTTCAGAATGAAAATCCAGATTGGCCAGCTTATAAAAAGTATTTCATGCACGGAACTTCTCATCATATGGGATTAGACACACATGATTACGGTTTATTACACGAACCAATTCAGGCAAATATGGTATTTACTGTTGAACCAGGAATTTATCTTCCAGATGAAGGTTTCGGAATTCGTTTAGAAGATGACGTAGTTGTTCAAGAATCAGGAGAACCATTCAACTTAATGCGAAACATTCCAATCGAAGTAGAGGAAATCGAAGATTTAATGAATCAATAAAAATAGTTGTCAAGTCGAGCGCAGTCGAGACTTTAAAATCCACATGTTACTTTACTAAAAACGTCTCGACTGTGCTCGAAGTGACATTTTCAATTTTTTTCATACTTTTACCAAAATTGCACACTGAAAATCAAATTGCTATATATTCATGTTACAACACGTAAACCTGAAAAATATCTTGTTTTTAGATATTGAAACGGTTCCTCAATATGAACATTGGAATGATGTTCCTGAGGAAACACAAGAATTGTACGGGTTAAAAACTCGTTACCAAAGAAAAGAAGAAGTTACTGCTGAAGAATTTTACCACAGAGCCGGTATTTGGGCCGAATTTGGTAGAATTATCTGTATTTCTGTCGGCTATTTTATCGAAAAGAATAAAAAACTACAGCTTCGTATTACTTCTTTCAAAAATGAAAATGAGTATGCATTACTCAAAAACTTTAAAAATCTGCTTGATAATCATTTCAAACAAGAAAAACATATTCTCTGCGCGCACAACGGAAAAGAATTTGATTTCCCATACATTGCCAGAAGAATGATTATTAACAATATTAAGCTTCCAAAAAAGCTAAATTTAGTGGGTAAAAAACCTTGGGAAGTTCCGCATTTAGATACTTTAGAGTTATGGAAATTTGGAGATTATAAACACTATACATCTTTAAAGCTTTTAACACATATTCTTGGTGTTCCATCTCCTAAAGAAGACATTGATGGTTCCGAAGTGTATCAGGTATATTATCAAGAAAATGATTTAAATCGAATTGTTCGTTATTGTGAAAACGATACTGTAGCTGTTGCGCAACTCGTGTTACGTTTTTTGAATTTACCTATTTTAGAACATCAAAATATTATTAGTGTATAAATGGAAACTAAAGAACCTATACTTTTAATTTTAGATTTAGATGAAACCTTAATTCATGCAACAGAAAAGAAATTGACAATTCCACATGATTTTGAATATGCTGATTATTTCGTGTATAAGCGTCCGTTTTTAAATGAGTTTTTAGATTTCGTAAATCAACATTTCAAACTAGCTATTTGGTCTTCTGCAGACGACAAATATGTGAATGATATTGTTGAAACTATTCGTCCTGAAACTATAAACTTCGAGTTTGTTTGGGCAAGATCTCGTTGCACGATTCGAAGAGATTACGACTTAGATCGATATGTTCGCGAAAAAAGATTAAAGAAAATTAAAAAACAAGGTTTTACTTTAGAACGCACTTTAATTGTTGATGATTCTCCTGAAAAAACCAAAGACAACTTTGGAAATGCGATTTATATCAATCCATTTGAAGGAAATTTAGCTGATGACAAACTAAAAAAACTAACTGATTTTTTGATAAAAATAAAAGATGTAGAAAATGTAAGAACATTTGAAAAAGAGGCTGGAGGAGTACAATTGACTCACAATAAATACGTGAGTTCAACTTAGGAAAAAGAAAAACATACTGTAAATAAAATACTACTCGTAAATGTCACTTCGAGCGCAGTCGAGAAGTAGTTTTTTCACTAATAATAATGTAGTCTCGACTGCGCTCGACTTGACAAAGAAATTATTATCATAATCTATATAAGACACACATTGAATAAGCACGATTTTTTATTCTTTAAAAGTACTTTTTTCTATGGCTTTTCTGAAAATTGTTAAAATACATATTCAATCTTGTTAAATTAAAAACAACCCAGTTGCGTTAAGTGTTTTTATCTGTACATTTGTGCTCGTCTATCAGACATAAATTTCAACCATTTAATTATAAACTTAACTCAACTATTTTGGAATATAATAGAAGAAAATTTATTTCATTTTTAGGTAAAGCTGGAATAGGATTAGCAATAGTTCCTCCATTTTTAACAAGTTGTGGAAATACCACAACACCTTCTAAAAATAAAGGTGTAACAGATGCAGGATATTTAGAGAAACTAAAAAACTTTGAATTAAAAGACTTATTAGCTTCAGACAAAGATGATTTACTACTTACAGAAGGATTAAATTATCATCCTGTGGTTAAATGGGGAGACGCTATTAGTGATAACGATACTTTTGGTTTTAATAACGATTTTACGTGTTTTATTCCGTTAGATGAAAACAACCCAAAAGACGGATTGTTGTGGGTAAATCACGAATATGTTAATCCATTATTTGTATCTGATTTTAATTACAGAAATTACGATAATCCAGCGGAACATAGAACTATCGAGCAAGTTGATAAAGAAATGTATAATGTTGGTGGTACTATTGTTAGAGTTAGAGAAGAAAACGGACAATGGAAAGTTGTTAAAAACGATCCTTTAAACAGACGAATTACGGCTCAGACTGATATAAAATTAAACTGGGACACACCTATAAAAGGAACTTCTACGGTTAAAGGTACTTTAGCAAATTGTTCGGGAGGAATTACACCTTGGAAAACATTTATCACTTGTGAAGAAAATTATGATGGTTTCTTTGGTGAAACTAAATATAACGAGAATAATAAAGCTACGCATAGACCAAGTAGATATGGATGGGAAAAGTTTTACGAATATCCGCCAGAACATTATGGTTGGGTTGTAGAAATTGACCCTAAAACCGGAGCTGCACAAAAACACATAGCTTTAGGAAGATTTGCTCATGAATGTTGTACGTTATATGAACTAGAAGATAAACGTGTTGTTGCCTACACTGGAGACGATAAAAACAGTGAGCATTTATATAAATTCATTTCATCGAAACCTGGTTCTTTAAAAGAAGGAACATTATACGTAGCTGATACTGAAAATGGTAAATGGCTTGCTTTAGATTGGGAAAATCAACCTGTATTGAAAGAAAAATTTAAAGATCAAACAGAAGTTTTAATCCGAGCAAGAGAGGCTGCAAAATTATTAGGGGCTACAGAATTAAATCGTCCTGAGGATATTGAGATAGATCCGGTAACAGGACATATTTTCCTTACGTTAACGAATAATAAAGACAAAGGTGATTTTCATGGTTCTATCATGAAAATTGAAGAAACTAATGGTGCTTTTGATGCACTTACATTTAAAGCTTCTACTTATATTGCAGGAGGTGAAGAAAATGGTTTTTCTTGTCCAGATAACCTTGCTTTTGATATGGCAGGAAATTTATGGATAACATCGGATATGTCTGGTAGTTCAATGAACAGAAAAGACAAACCGTATATGCCGTTTAAAAACAATAGTCTTTTTGTAATTCCACGTTATGGAAAAGATGCTGGAAAAGTAATTCGAGTAGCATCGGCTCCAAAAGACGCAGAACTTACCGGACCTTGGTTCTCTCCTGACGGAAAAACATTATTTTTAAGTGTTCAACATCCTGGAGAACAAACAAAAGACATTAAAAACCCAACAAGTACTTGGCCTTTTGATGAAGATAATATTCCGAAATCTGCTGTTGTTGCTATACAAGGTGTAGTAATTGAAAAAATGAATAAACTAAGAGAATTAGAAGCATAAAAACTAAACCAATGAAAAAATTACCAGTAACCGTTTTAAGTGGTTTTCTTGGGGCAGGAAAAACCACATTATTAAATCATATTTTACATAATAAAGAAGGATTAAAAGTGGCTGTTATCGTTAACGATATGAGTGAAGTTAATGTTGATGCTCAATTTATAGAAAACGAAAACACACTTTCTAGAACGGAAGAGAAACTCGTTGAAATGTCTAATGGTTGTATCTGTTGTACATTACGAGAAGATTTAATGGTTGAAGTAGAAAAGCTTGCCGCTCAAAAGAAATTCGATTACTTAATTATTGAAAGTACAGGTATTAGTGAGCCAATTCCAGTTGCCCAAACTTTTTCTTTTGAAAGTGAAGATGGTACAATTGACTTAAGTCGATTTAGCTATATCGATACTATGGTAACCGTAGTAGATGCTTTTAACTTTTTGAAAGATTTTTCAAGCTCTGATTATTTAGTAACTAGAGAACTTACCAATATTGATGGAGATGACAGGACTATTGTAAACCTTTTAACAGATCAAATAGAGTTTGCTAATATTATTCTTATCAATAAAACAGATTTAGTTTCAAAAGAAAGTTTAGAAGAATTAAAAGCTATTATTCATAGTTTAAATCCAGAAGCAAAAATCATAACAACTAGTCAATCAAATGTAAACTTAAACGAAGTTATCAATACGAATTTATTTGATTATGAGAAAGCTGAAGCTTCAGCAGGTTGGATTAAAGAATTAGAAAACGAACATGTTCCTGAAACGGAAGAATACGGAATCGGTTCTTTTGTTTTTAGAAGTACAAAGCCTTTTCATCCGCAGCGTTTTTTAGCATATTTAAATGAAAAATTTCCACAGAATGTTATCCGAAGTAAAGGATTATTTTGGTTAGCTTCGCGAAGAAATCAAGCTTTAATTTGGAGTTCTGCCGGAGGTTCTTGTAAAGCAGATAGCGCTGGTGTTTGGTGGGCAAGTATGCCATTTTCTGAACGAATTAATTATGCAGCTTTTACTGAAAACAGAGCTCAAATAGAAGAAAATTGGGATACCGATTTTGGCGATAGGAAAACAGAACTTGTTTTTATCGGACAACAACTTGAAAGAGAAGAAATGATTTCCGACTTACAAGACTGTTTACTTACCAACGACGAAGTTGAATTATGGAAAAATCATTTGTTTACTCAAGAAGATCGTTGGCCAATAGAAAGCTTATAATAAGTTTACAAGTAGTATATGATTAAAACCGAAAATCTTACTTTTCAATATCAAAAGTATAATCATACATTTAGTTTTCCTGATATCAATTTAGAACAAAACGAAGATTTATTAATTCTTGGTAAATCTGGTATCGGGAAAACTACTTTTCTTCATTTATTAGCAGGCTTACTAAAACCTCAACAAGGAAAAGTAATTATTGCTAATACAGATATTAACCTTTTATCTAACAATAAATTAGATCAATTTAGAGGTAAAAATATTGGTCTTGTTTTCCAACAAAAACACGCTATAACTTCTTTAAGTGTTTTAAAAAACATGCAAGCACGAGTGTTTTTTAGCCAATCTAAAGTTTCAACAGAAGAAATAGTCAATTTGTTAAATCAATTAGAAATTGGCGATCTTAAAAACAAGAATGTAAATGAATTAAGTGAGGGGCAATTACAGCGATTAAGCATTGCTATGTCTGTAATTCATAAACCTAAAATTTTATTAGCAGACGAACCTACATCTAGTTTAGATGATGATACTTGTAAAATAGTAATCAACCTACTAAAAGAACAAGCAAAACAAACAGGAGCTAATTTAATTGTAATCACTCACGACCAAAGAATTAAACCATATTTCCAAAATCAAATTACTTTATAATGAATATTTGGAAAATTACATTACAAAATATAAAATCTAAACCTCTTTACACTTTCTTAAGTGTTTTTACACTTGCTCTAAGTGTTGGTTTATTATTAGGAATTCAGCAATTAAAATCATCGTTTAAACATCAAATTGAAAAGAATTTAGCGGGTATAGATTTAGTTGTTGGTGCTAAAGGAAGTCCTTTACAATTGGTTTTAGCTTCTGTCTTACATCTTGATAATCCTACAGGGAACATCTCTTACAAAGACGCAAAGAAAATTGGTAAAAACCCTTTAATAAAAACAGCAGTTCCTATTTCCTATGGAGACAATTACAAAGGATACAGAATTGTTGGTACAACTGATGATTTTTTAAAATTATATAAAGCCGAATTAGAAAAAGGCACCACTACAAAAAAGAGTTTAGAAGTAGTTATTGGCGCTACAATTGCTGAAAAACTAAAACTTTCAATTGGTGATACTTTCTTGAGTTCTCATGGTTTAATAGAAAATGAAATTGATGTTCACAACGAAGTATTTACTGTTGTTGGAATATTAAAACCAACATACCAAGCTATTGATCGATTAATAATTACCAAATTAGAAAGTATTTGGGATGCACATGACCATCACGATCATGAAGAAGGCGAACATGATGAACATAAAGGTCATGAAATAGATGATCAACACAACGAACACGATCATGAAGAACATCATGAAACTGACCTCGAAGACCATGAGCATGAATCTTCTCAAGAAGACAAACAGGTAACTTCTTTATTAATTTCATTTAAAAATCCTGTTGCACTTTTAACAATGCCAAGAAAAATAAATGAAAGTACCAACATGCAAGCTGCTTTACCTAAATACGAACTTGATAAACTTTACAGTTATACAGGAATAGGTTTTAAAACCATTAATTGGATTGCTTATCTTATTCTTATCATTTCAGGAATGATCATTTTTATCAGTTTATATAAAATGGTTAAAGAAAGAGCTTTCGATTTAGCACTTTTACGAACTTTTGGTGCAAGTAATTTTCAGTTGATAAAAATGATGGTTTACGAAGGTCTTGTAATCGCATTAACTGCTTTTATTTCAGGTGTTTTATTAATTAAAATACTTTTAAAATTTGTGTTTGTTTTTGCAGAGTCTGGATATCAACAAGGAATTTTAAAAGCACTTTCTTTTAATGATATTTTCTCTATCGGTATAGTAATTGTTAGTTTTGTATTCGTAGCAATAGCATTAGCCATATATCCTATTGTTACTATGAACGTATCTAAAATTTTATCTAATGAGAAATAGCATTGTTTTCCTAACCTTCTTTTTTATTAGTTTATTTTCTTTCGGACAACAGAAAATAACTTGGGATGATTTAGCTAAAGTTACCTTTACTGAAAAATTCTATCCGAAGTACAATGATAAATTCTTACACCCTAAGTTTTCAGAATCAGTTAAGAATTTAGAAGGTAAAGTAATAACAATAAGTGGTTATTTTTTAAACTTAGATCCTAACGGAAAAATTTATATTTTATCGAAAGGACCAATGGCTTCTTGTTTCTTTTGTGGTGTTGGCGGACCAGAAACTGCTGTAGAATTAGTTTTTGACAAAAAACTGGAATTTAAAACAGACGACATTGTAACTGTAACTGGAACATTGAGCCTAAATGATTCTGATGTAGAACATTTCAATTACATTCTGAGTGATTGTACAGTTAAAACTAAAGAATAAATTGAATCAACTAAATAAACAATATATCATAATGAGATTTTTCTACGTGTTTTGCTTTTTAATAGCATTTACTTCATGCAAACAAAAAGAGCAACATCTCACTAAAATAACTGCAAAAACCATTGCAGTTGACAGTACTTTTCGAGGCAATGCAGACATTAATGATGCTGTTTTACCATATAAAAAACAACTTGTAGAAGAAATGCAAAAAGTACTAAGTTATACACCAAAAGATTTAGTGAAAAACGATGGTGCTATGCAGAGTTCTCTTGGAAATTTAATGGCCGATTTAACTTTTGAATTAAGTAATCCTATCTATAAAAAGTTAACTAGCAAAACGATAGATTTTGCCTTATTAAACAATGGAGGAATACGTTCTATTATTACCAAAGGGAATATCACAAAAGAAGACGCTTTTAAATTAATGCCTTTTGAAAACGAACTTGTTGTAGTTGAATTAACCGGTGATAAAATGGTTGAATTCATTTCCTACTTCTTGAAAAATAAAAAAGCACATCCTTTGTCTAAAAACGTAGAAGCTGTTATTAAAGGCGATACATGTGATTTAAAAATTAATGGAGAAAAATTTGATCCAAGTAAAACCTATACCGTGGTTACTACAGATTATTTACAAAGCGGAGGAGATCGAATGAACTTCTTGAAGAATCCTAAGAAACTAACAAAGTTAGGTTACAAGCTAAGAACAGCTATTATTGATTATTTTAAAAAGACAGATACGATTCGTACTACAATTGATAACCGTGTAATTATTAAGTAATGAAAAGAAGAAATTTTATTAAACAAGTAGGAGGAGCTTCTGCATTAGCTATGGTAGGTGGATTAACGTTACCTGCATTTACTGAAAAAAAGCAACGTCATATTACCATTTTACACACCAATGACACACACAGCCATATTGAACCTTTTAAACCTAGTCATAGAAGATATGCCAATCAAGGTGGTGTTGCTAGAAGAGCGACATTAGTAGAGCAAATTCGTAAAGAAAATCCTAATACACTTCTTTTAGATGCTGGTGATATTTTTCAAGGAACGCCTTACTTCAATTACTTTGGTGGAGAAATTGAATTTAAGCTAATGAGTATGTTAAAATACGACGTAGCTACCTTAGGAAATCATGATTTTGACAATTCAATTGATGGTTTTTACAAACAATTACCAAATGCAAAATTTGATTTTGTTTGTGCAAATTACGATTTTAAAAACACGGTATTAGATACTCATGTAAAACCTTATAAAATCTTAATTAAAGATGGAATTAAAATAGGAATATTTGGTTTAGGTATTGAGTTAGAAGGATTAGTAAATAAGCAATTATACAAGGAAACTAAATACTTAAATCCAGTAGAAATTGCGCAAGACATTACGAACGAATTAAAGAACGAACAAAAATGTGATTTAGTCATATGTCTTTCTCACTTAGGTTATTATTACAAGAATAACCCTGATAAAATCTCTGATCTTAATTTAGCAAAGGTTACTAAAAATATCGATCTTATTATTGGTGGGCATACACATACTTTTTTACCAAAACCAACTATTGTGAAAAACATGGATGATAAAAACATGTTGATCAATCAAGTTGGTGCTTATGGTGTTAATGTTGGTCGAGTAGATTTCTATTTTGATGAAGATTTAAATAAAACCTCAACAGGAACTACAATTTTAGTGTAAATTTCTTATTACTTGTTGTTAACGCAACTTTGTTGCAATTTTGGTCTTTTTTCATATATTTGAATCTGAGGAAAAGGTTCAAAAGGCTTTGCCTATAATGAAATCAGCATTCAAATGAGGTCTACATTAGCAATTTTATTAATAATAATTACAGCTTCTTGTAATAGAATTAAGCCAGAAACTAGAGTTTTAGTAAAATCTGATCAAGATTCTATTTTAGTGGTTGATATACCTAAAGCAGGTTGTCATAATTGCCAAAAAGTTGTCGAAGGTGGATTGAAAAACTTTAAAGGAGTTAAACAAACTATTCTTAATTTACATAGTAAACAGGTTTCAATAGTGTATAATCCTAAGGAAACAACAACATCAGTTTTAAAAACTGAAGTAAATTCTTTAGCTGGTAAAATTCCTTGTAAATAGTTCATGATATGAAAAGAATATTACACATCGGTTTTTTACTCGTAGGAATTACTTTTAGTTTTTCTTCTTTTTCACATCCTTTAAAAGTAACGGCATCACTTATTGAGTACGATGAAAATCAAAAAAACATTCGAGTAGAATGTAAAGTTTTTGTTGATGATTTTTTACAGAGTATCGGTAGACCAATGAATGTAAACAGTTTAAACAAAAAAGACATTACCGATATCGAAAGTTACTTTAATGAATATTATATAATTAAGATTAAAGGGAAAAAATTCACTTTCAAATACGATAGTTCTTATTTCGAAAAAGCTTTTAATGTATTAACTATTAAATTTTCTGAAAGTAGTTTCACTGTAAATAAAGGAGATAATATAGATGTGAAAAACGCCTTATTATTTGATGTTTTTGGCTTTTTACAATCCAACAGAATGGAACTTAGATTTCCTCCATTTTTTCAATCAAAATACTTCGAAACTACTAAAGTTGAAGATTCTTACACTTATACTTTTTAACACATAACCAAATGGATAATTTTACCACTTTTTTTAATAGCGGTTGGCATCATATTGTAGATATTAACGCTTATGATCATCTTTTATTTGTAATGACACTTTGTGCTGCTTTTAAGCTTAAAGAGTGGAAACAAATTTTAGTTATCATAACGGCTTTTACTATAGGGCATAGTATTACATTAATTATAAGTGCTCTTGGATATATTCCAGATAATCCAAAAGTTATCGACTTACTTATTCCTTTTACAATAATGATCACTGCCATTAGTAACATTAAAAACTATGGTAAACAAGGTACATTTTCAAACAAAAATGTAAAATACATTATTGCTTTAATTTTTGGATTAATTCACGGTTTAGCTTTTGCATCTAACTTTAAAGTGATGATGTTTAATAGCAGTGTTATTAAGCCTTTATTTGCTTTTAACTTAGGAATAGAAGTTGGTCAGTTATTTATTGTAGCCATTTTTACTGCCATGTTGTTTGTATATACCAAATTACTAAAGGGCGAACACCTTAAATGGAATATTTTCGTTTCTGGTGCTGGTTTTGGTATTGCTGCTACTATATTTATTGGAGCACTTTCTTAATTTTCATATCATATAAAAAGACAATAATATTAGTTTTTCATTGTTTCTTATTTTTGTGAAACCTGTGTTTACACAATTGCAAAAAGAAACAATCAATTACTACTATGAAAAAAATATATTATCTATTATTAATTCCGTTTTTAATTTCGAGCTGTCAAAAGGAGAAGCAAAAGTTTGACATCAGTTCTTATGTTAAGTTAAACATAGAAAAATTCGAATATCAAGGAAAAATGCTCGAGTTCGTAAATGCAGAATTGACTAATATTAACGATAGTATTAGTTTAAAAATAAATAAAACTCCAAGACGATACGAATATTTACTTACCAATAGAATTGCTATAGATTCTGTTTCAAAAGTTTTACCTGATAGCGTAAAAGCTCATACTATTTTCAACTCTTTATTGAAAGGGAAGAAATTTCAACAGTACTTTTATGAAACTTTTTATAATGATAAAAGGCAAGATTTTACTAAAGAAGAGCTTATGGTAATTGCGTCTAGATTCTTTTTATCTGAAAAAAAAGGAGACGTATATAGCACTAAAATTTGTGTTGGAATAAACGGATTAAATGAACATTCATTAAAAAATAAAGATTTCACTTTATTAGAAGCGATCGTTTACGAGGCAATTTTCCAACGCCTTATGAATGAAAATTTACAAGCTCCTGAATTTATGAATAACTTGGAGAAACATCGTGCTAAAGCTATTGCTTCTATTCATCAGAATGTAAAAGATTCTCTTTTACATGTAAAACAACTTGTATATACTGCAATGGAACATGATAAAGCTTTAGAAAACCATCTTTTAAACTACATTAAAGAAAACAATAATAATATTGCTATAAACATCAAATAAAACTCTTTAAACAGCCTTAAAACAGTTTTCTTTTACCTACATGTAGGGATTGATTTCATTATAGATAAGAACAATCTTTATAGTCTCATTATTTTAAAAAACAAAAAAATGAAACTATTTGAATTCAAAGAAAACGAAGTTTTAACACCAGAATTACTTATTCACGACTTAGATAAGCTTCAAAAAATTATAGATAGTCCAGAGTTTTCAACTTTTGGTTTGCCTGAAAGTAGAGGAGCTGTATCGTATAAAAAAGGAGTAGAACATGTTACCGAGCTTGATTTAGAAAATCAGTTTATTGCTTTTCAGTTATCAAACAAAGCTGACGGTCCTGCTATATTAGAATCTTCAGAAGTTACTTCATCTATAAAAGGAACTTCAGACGAACCAGATGTTTTAATGAATCTAGAAATGCAATCATTTCATATTGCAAATAATATAGACATCGATAAAAATTCTAGAGCAACAATGCGAATTAATATCGGAAAAGATAAAGATTCTACAGATCGATATTTCGATACCGCTTTTTGGAGTATCGCAGCTGGTTTAGATCTTTATAACAAAGCGAAAGAAAAACCTGCTGAACCAAAGGATTTAAAAACTGATTTTAAACAAGCTTTCGGAAACCGACCTATTGAAATTCCTGGTGGATTAGCAAATTTAAATTTTGAAGTAGTAAAACATCGTGAACCTAAATGGTGGCAACGAATTTTTAAGTTTTTACAATCAGATAGTGGACAAACATTAACTTCAACATTAGGTTTTCCTGCAATTACAAATAATGCCATCAACATGATTGATGAATTACTGAATCGTTTAGACAAATCGGAACCAGAAATATTATTTAAAAGCAGACCTTTACGTTTAGCCTTATCTGAAAAAGCTAAGTTAGATTACACTGGTGGAAGTCAGCGAATAAAGATAGGTTCGTTATCTCCTGGTTTTTGTGTATTAGCAAAAGGAAAGGATTTTAATACGTTTATTAATTCTAATGCTTTTTACTATCCTACTTACGGAAAATTAGTTCCGTCTAATGTTTCAAATGCAGATTTAGTTACAGGAAATTACGACGATCCGTTTAAAGATGTAACGTATTCTATTTTTCGTGTAGGGATGAAACAATCTAAACTCGATCCAAACTTCAATTTTTCTTAAGTTAAAATCGTTTACATTCATGATCGTTTTAAATACATTTATACCTAAATATCAGATTCTTATAACTATAAGTTAATATTCCGATTGTATTTTTAAGTAATTTAATTTCATATTAATAATCAATCTTAAAAAACACGTATGGAAACACAAACGCAAACACCTGTAGTAGCTCCAGTTGGAACACAACAACACGCCCCCGTAGTTGCCAAATTAAAGCAAATTCTTTCTGAAGATGTAAGAATGTATGCTGCTTTAGAAGCTTCATTAACTATCGCTTCAACTGAAGCAAAAGAGAGATTAAATTCTGATTTATATCATGCAATTAATAATGTTTTTCAAGGAAATGGATGGCCTAAAACAGTAGAGGCTTACTTAGATTATTTAGATTTATATGTTCGTTTAGTACCAAACGAAAGTAACGATCCTAATTATCCGAATGCTTGGAAAAGTAACGATCAGCAAAATGGTTATAATCAAAAGGTATACGATTTATTATGTCAGTCGTACTGGTTAATAGATCAAAAAGTTCCTGGTACTGAATTAACAATGCAAAGTTTCGAAAAATTTGCTAATTGGTTAGTAGATTTCGCTCAAGCTTGGGGTACTTTCTTAGATACTGAAGATTCTTTAACTAAAGAAAGTTTACAATCGTTTAAATACGATACAATGTATAACTTCCCGTTATATGCTAAAAACGAAAAAACTTGGAAAACATTCAACGAATTCTTTTACAGAGAATTTAATGATGCAGATCCAGAAACAGGAAGAAGTCCATTACGTCCAATTACATCTCCAGAAGATAATACGGTTATAACTTCACCTGCAGATTGTACTTACAAGCAATTTTATCCTATCGATAGTAACGGAAATGTTTTAGATGAAAAAGGTACTGAAACTAAAGTATCTTTAAAAGGAACTCATACTATTGGAACTGTTGATCAACTTTTAGAATTCAGCAAGTATAGTGAAGATTTTTACGGAGGAACATTTGTACACTATTTCTTAAGTCCTTTCGATTATCACCGTTTCCATACACCAGTAAGTGGAGAGATTTTAGAAATTATTCCTGTACAAGGGCAAGTATTTTTAAATGTAGAACTACAAGAAAACGGACAATGGGATGCTCCTGATGGTGCAGAAGATGGTTACGAATTTAACCAAGCAAGAGGAATTGTAATTATGGATGCAGGACCAGAAGTTGGTAAAGTAGCTATTTTACCAATCGGAATGTGTCAGGTTTCTGGTGTTGATATGTATACTGAATTACAAGGAAAAACTGTTGTAAAAGGACAAGAATTTGGTAAATTCAGATTTGGAGGATCAGATATTATTATGTTATTCCAAAAGCCAGCAGTAGATATTTACATGTATAAATATGATCCTGGACATATGCCAATTCATTTCCAATACGGACAAGCTTCTGTTTTATTCAATAAATAAAATAGCACATCATATAAATTTAAAAAGAAGGTCGAATGACCTTCTTTTTTTATGCTATGTACTCTCAAAAACATTTTTTGATAGTGTTTTCAATGGTTTCAGAGGTAACAGAATAAAGATTTATCATGTCTTTTGCTAAAAAGAATTCAAACAAAAGACATATGAAGTCAGCAATTAAAAAATGGATATTAGGAGTTTTTATTATTGTTTTAGCAATCGCCTTTAGCACTTACCTGTATTATCGCTCAGAGATCGATCACGTTTTAGGAGGAAATACAGAAATTGTAAACACATCTCAATTCAAATCAATTTCAGGAAAATTAGCCATCACTAATGTGAATATACTAAGTACAGATTCACAAACTATGATTCCGAATCAGACCGTTTTAGTAGAAGGCAAAAAAATCATTGCAATTCATGCTGATAGTATTCCTGTAACTAAAGATTTTCATCTAATCGATGGTCGCAATAAATATTTAATTCCTGGATTAATTGATTCTCATGTGCATTTAAAGAAAAGTAAAAATGATCTGCTTTTGTACCTCGTAAACGGAATTACTCATATAGGAGAAATGACAGGAATGGATGAACATTTTGAATATCAAAAAGAAATTGATGCTGGCGCATTAGGTCCGAATATTTACATCGTTTCTCCAAAAGTTAGTAGTCAAGAAGGTATGAGAGCTAACTTTAGAAGTTGGATGGAACGACGTCATCAAAATTACACCACTATAAAAGCTGTAAGAAAAGCTGTTCATTACTATAAAAACAAAGGTTATAAAGCTATCAAACTAAGCTCGGATCTTAATAAAGAAAGTTACTATGCACTTCTTGATGAAGCTAAAAAAATCAATATTCCTGTAATCGGACATTTACCTGTGCCTATAACATTAGATGAACTTTATACTTCTGGTCAATCACAATTATCGCATGTAGAATCGATTACATACGCATCTATGTTAAGCTACGGACGAATTACATCTAAAAACGCAGATGCTTTCCTAAAACATCTAGAAGAAAATGTAGATCAAATTGCTAAGCAATTAAAAAAGAATAATATTACAATATCTACTACAGTTGCTTCAAATAAAAGTGTGGTAAAACAAGCTTTTCACTTAGCAGACTATCTTAAAACTATTGCTTTAGAATATCAAAATCCAGGTTGGATTGAAGGTTCATCTATTTCAAAAGGATGGCTTCCTGGAAACAATTCATATGAATACTCTAGTAATCTTACGGAACAACAAAAAACTGAAGTTAATGCCTATTTGAAAACGTTTGTACAAGCTCTAGATATCGTTACAAAAGCATTAGTGCAAAATAATGTAGTAATTACAGCTGGTACAGATGCAAACGGAGCAGCTGGAGCTGTTCCTGGTTTTTCATTACACGAAGAACTGGTTACGCTTAGTGAAATTGGTTTAACCAATGCCCAAATCTTACAAGCTACAACATCAGCAACTGCAGATTGGATGAGTGAAAACACTGGAATAATTGAAATTAACTACAGAGCTGATTTAGTACTTCTGAATAAAAATCCACTAGAAAATATAAAACATACACAAAATATTGAAGCTGTAATCGCAAATGGAAAATATCTCAATCGGCTGGTATTAAACAACATCTTACAAGCTGTAAAAGATGCAAATGATAGAAGTAGAAAAATAAATATTGATGCTTATTTAAAATAGACATATGAGAACTAAAAAAATTATCAAAAGAACACTTTCAACTATTTTTTTATTACTAATCTTCTTTTTCGTTTATCTCGCTGTCCCAAAGGTTAGTAATCCAGATCCAGAGTTTCAAACGGAATTAACTTACGGAAAACCTCTTCCTGAAAAGATTCAAAATATTCTGACTCCAAAAAAGAAACCATCAAGAACGCGATCGATAGTTATTCTGAAAAATGAAAAGATTATTTATGAATATGGTCCTACAGATAAAATCATGAATACAGCATCTATTCGAAAATCCATTTTAGGTCTATTATACGGAATTGCCGTTGACAAAGGTTTGATCAACATTGACAAGACACTAGAAGAGCTAAATATCGACGAAATTGTACCTTTAACAAAGCAAGAAAAAACGGCTACAATAAAAGACTTGTTAATGTTTAAATCTGGTGTATTTCTACCTTCACAAGGAGAACATGATTCACAGATAACAGATAGACCCAAAAGAGAGAGTCATGCTCCAGGAACTTACTTTTTCTCAAATAATTTCGATGCAAATGCTTTAGGAACCATTTTTACACAAGAAACTAAAATGTCTATTGGAAGTTTTATGGAAAAATATTTAGCAAAACCTATGGGTTTACAAGATTTTTCTGAAAACAATGTGATTATTGGCGCTCCATGGTTTTATCCTAAAAAACCTACAAAACACAAACAATATTATCTGTTTTTAAGTACAAGAGATTTAGCTAGAATTGGTGCAATGGTTGCTAACGAAGGTCTTTGGAATGGAAAACAAATCGTATCTAAAACATGGATTGAAAAAAGTATAACCTCGCACAGTAACTTAAAAGAAAACCATATTAATTATGGTCGTTATGATGGTTTTGGTTATCAATGGTGGATTGATTCTAGTACAGAAACAGTATGGTCTGACGGCTATGGAGAACGTTTCTTAATGATAAACCCAAAACAAAACTTAGTACTTACCGAACAAAATTTCACAGGTAATTCGTTGTTAACAACTGGACTTTGGTTAAAAAACAGAAACATGGACTCTGGCATAAAAAGCTTAATAAAAGCTCACAAAATGATTGTACAGCAAAAGTAAAGTGCATGTGTTTTCTAAAAAAATGAAATAATTTCCTCTACGCAAAAAGAATGCGTAATAAGCCTGTAATCTTGTACTGTAATTAAAAATCATCGATGATGAATACGATAAAAGATTTACATAAAACACTAATACAGAGAAAACGTCCGGAAGATGTTGCTCAAATGATTCAAGAGCTTTTAGGAGATCAATTATCCCCTCAAGAGAAAATCATTTTAAAAAAAGCATCCAAAGGTTCTCTTAAAAATGTATTCTTTGGTTATACATCTATGATGCAAGAATTTGCCACTGCTATTGGAGCAGAAAAGCAAATTAAAAAAGCAATTGAAATTTTTGATTTAAAAGTCAAAAGAAAAATAGATTACAACGATATCAATCAAGTTGAACTGTTCATTAGAGAAATATCTCCTTTGATTAATAAAGAGTTTGGTGCTAACAATTTTCTTGGAGACCGTTTAAATAAACATCAGAGAAAAGAGAATGGCCTAGATATAAGTAAAAGACGTTATAATAAAAAATGGAGACTTTTAAAACGTTTAGAAAAGAAGTTACTTGCCTATAGTAACGAAATTAAAAAAATTGAATTTCAAAAAATTGGTAAACACGGTTTATCGCATACATTAAGTTTTGAAGAATTCAAAAAAGACATCAATACAGCATGTTTTATTGCTTACTATAATGCACGTTGTAATTTACGTAGCGTATTTACAAATACTAGTCAAGAAAGGTCATTCGATGAAATATCAAACATGTTATTAAATCGTTGTAAAGGAATTGATTCAGAAATTAACGTTTTCAATAGATTAAAAAAACAAGCAATTAGTAAAACAAAGAATCAAACTAATTGGTGGGCAATTTCTCATATCTATACTAGTAAAGAAGTCTTACAACATCTTTCAGACGAAGAAAAAGGAAAATTATTAGGTAAATGGACTTCCATTCTTCAAGAAATTGCTGAGTTTTTAGAAGAGATTTGGATAAGAAGTGATATTAATCTTGAAACTATGGTTGTTAGTCGAGGAAACGATTCTACTACATGGAACAATACGGCTAACGCATGGAATAAAGCCAGAGACAATTGGATGAATATTATTTACGCCTTAGGAATGGATGATATTTTAAATGAAATTTGCTTTGGAAAAGTATTACGTTTAATGGCTGCAGATGTTGTAGCGTGGCATTTTAGTTCCGGAGGAAATTTAGATCCAAACACAGAAGTTTGGAACAAAATTCCTTTACCCTGGGAAGTATTTCAAGGAAAAGAAAAATGTAATAAAGAATTAGTTGTTAAGTATTGTAAAAAAGCAGGATTAGATCCTAATAAATCTGGTTGGATTGCGCCGAAAACCCATAAAGTTGTTAAGTTTAAACCTACTCCAGAATTAGTTCATGGTGTTGTCATTTCCAATCCATATTTAGCAACAATGCTTAAAAAGCAAAAGTATTTTTCAGGTAAAAAAGTACATTTTTTATCAAGATAAAAAATAAGGTAGGTTAGTTCAGCGGTAGAACGTTCGGCTCTCACCCGAATGGACGCAGGTTCGAGCCCTGCACCTATCTTTTCTGATATAGCTCAGTGGTAGAGCGCCTGGCTCTTGGACCAGGTGGACGCAGGTTCGAGCCCTGCTATCAGATCTAATTAAAACCAATAAATACAAGATATTTATTGGTTTTTGTCTCTTCTTCTGTTTTCACTGAAAACAGGGGGAAATATCTCAGCTTTAAAAAAGATCTTTGTTTGTTAAAAATGTGATGAAAGAATGATAGTGCAAGCAAACATTTTAAATACAGATTATAACAGAGATTGGATACATTTTATACAATGGTATCAAAATCTATTATTTAGTATTCAAGAAGATACTATTTTAAATATTTGGGATGCTAACTTCAAAAAAATAGCCTCAGTAGAACTAGGAGGGCGATTTTACGAGCCTAGTTTTCAATTTGTAGGTCAAAAATTACTATTAATAGCCAAAAGAGGAAATAGAATCGCAATTATAGATTTTGAGAACATTGAAAATCCAACTGTAGTACTACAAAAAACAAAAAATGGTTTTATAAAAGGAGCTTGTATTGCTCAACATAAATTATATATCCAAATATCAGAAACGCATAAAGATAAAATTCATTTCAATTTTCAAGTCTCAGATATTCCAACTTTAGAAAATCCAAATCCAGAAATTAACTATGTAATTCCTGTAACTGAAGACGATGTTTACAATGGTGCATTCTATACTCAGGTTGTAAAAAATACAATATACTGGATTAATCAAAATTCAATTTTTGCTATGGACATTACAAATCCAGATGATCCACAAAGAATAGCAGCTAAAAAAATTGTAGACAATGGTATTGGATATCCTGTATTACTTACTGATAACCGAATGCTAGTTTTAGAAATTGGAGGCGATGCTTGGATTGCTGTAAATCATTTTGACATTTCTAATAACAACATCAAAAAGATATCAAAAGGAATATTAAAAAACCACTGTATTAGAGGTTGGGAATTAATAGATCAAACACTTTACATTATTCATTTAGATTTCAAAAGAATCAATAAAGAAAGGAAATACAAAACGTATATCAGTAGTATTGATGTAAGCGGAAATCCAACCATAAATTACACTAAAGAATTACCAATTATAGAAGTATATGGTGAAGATAGTTCAACTATTTATGGTTGTTATCGTACTGGTGAGAGTTTAATTCTAATTCAAGGTAATGGAGAAATCCATAAAATTTCAATAAAAAAATCAACAACAGCTAATAATTAAAACCATGAATACAAGCGAATTAATAGATAGATCTTTATTTTATTCCCTAAGAAAACAATGGGAAAAAGCATTAGATTTTGCAGAGCAAGCATTAGCTAAAGACCCAAAAAGTTTCTTTGCACATAAAAGATTGAGCTTATGTCTTTGGTATACTGATAAAAAAGAAGAAGCTATAGCTAGTATGCACAAATCGCTAGAGTTTTATCCGGAGTTTGCCAGCGCACATTATAATCTTGCTTGTTTTTATGCACAGCAAGAAGACAAGGAAAAAATGTTACATCATTTGAATCAAGCCATCGTTTTAGAAGAGTATACAGATTATCATCAAATGGCAAAAGATGATAGAGATTTTCATGGATATAGAAAAGATGATGATTTTTTAGCTATTGTAAATGCTAATAACGAGAAAGAAGATCTTATCATTGCTACATTATCTGGAGAAGATTACGAAGCTATTTCCAATCTATTACTAAAAATAGAACGTGAAATTCCTGTATCAATAATTGAATGGGAAGATTATTACGGTGATGATGAGACAACCCTTCCTTATTTATTAGCATCCAAATGGGATAAAATAAGCGAAGAAGCTTTATTTCATGTATTTAAAATAGTCTCTCAAAACCTAGACGCTGAAGATTTTACTGGACTTGTACCATTATGTCACGCCATAAAGAATAGAATTCCTGCCAACTACAATAACTTTTTTATTGAAGCATGGAAAAATAAGTATAGCTACATAGATGCGAAACATCTTAGTCGTTTAGACAGAAATTTTTTAACCTTAATTGCTGAGCTTCCTGTAGAAATAATTACGGATGTTATAGTATGGGCATTGAATTCTCACGGAAAAGATGCTTTAGAAGATTATGAAGAACTTTGTGCCATTGCACTACAAGATTTACCTG
Organism: uncultured Tenacibaculum sp.; assembly: GCF_947495995.1. GTDB lineage: Bacteria > Bacteroidota > Bacteroidia > Flavobacteriales > Flavobacteriaceae > Polaribacter. The sequence continues at coordinate 956,227 of NZ_CANMAX010000001.1, read as the reverse complement.
AAAATCATGAGGCTCACGATGCTCTAATCAATAGTATTGACACTCTCATGCATGACAATCAATATCAAGATGAAAACATCAGTGATAAAAAACAACGACTTGTTTTAAGCATAGCTCCTCCTCCATTAAAATATCCAGAAGGTATTGAGGGTTTTAGAGATAAATTACAATTCAAATTTAAACAAGATCATCCATATCACATTATTAACGGAGCAGCTGGATTAGCAAGACACCACGATTTTATTCATTTAGTAAAACCTCGACTACCTGAAATAGCTAATCTTGCTAACCTAAATATACTGTCTCCTGAATTAAGATTACAGGCTATTTCGGAAGTTTTAGCCAAAATAGGAAGCAAAGAAGAAATTGCTTTGTTATCTCCTTGTTTACAAGATAAATCGTATCAACTTTTAAAAACTGTTGGTCAACTTTTTTATGAACATGAGATCGTAGCAGAAGAAGCTTCTGAAGCAGTCGATTATTTGATTGCAAGTACTCAAATTGAAGATATAGATGCCTACGAACTTCATGATATTATTGTTGCTTTGCGTTGGTTTAAAGACGAACGTATTACAGATATACTTTTAAACTTTTTAGATTACGAAAGAGAACTTGTAGCAAGAGAAGCTTTAAAAGGTTTAGGAACACAAAAAGCAGAAAAGGCTATTCCTAAAATTATCAATCAGTTTAAAAGTGGGTATCCGCAGTGCGTTTCTGCTGCTGCACAAGCATTGAATGATATAGGAGGAATTGCACATTTAGAACTAGAAAAAAGAAGCAATTTTGATATCGTTATGGCTAGAGCCCAAAAAAGCCCGCGTTGGGCAACTAGAGCTCTCCCATACTTCAATATAAAAGGAATGGATACTGATTTAATAGCGCTTCTAAAAACAAACAAAGAAAATGAAGCTTACGTACACATAACTAAAACTATTGCTCAAAGAGGAACCCAAACAATACTTCCAGATTTACTTGCTATTGGTTTAGATACGTTTAATTCTAGAAACATTGGAGGAAGAAATTTCGTTTTAATGTTTAATACTATCATCAGAAACACTACGGATATTCTTAATGAAGAAGTTATGAATCAATGTAAAGAAGTACTTGTAAATACAGATACAGAAGATATTACGGCATTCATAAACATTCTTGAAAGAGATGGAGATTATGCTCGTTTAAAATATCCTAATGAAGAGGAACAAACTATTATGGATGTCTTTGTAAAAAAATATGCTGAGACTTTAGAAAATAATGACTTAATTAATGTTTTATTTACCGCTAAATATTATTCTTAATGAACTATTACGTACTATTCGCCGATTTAAGGGTTAAGGGATTGGCTACGGTTATGTCTGTCCCTAAAGGAATTGAGATAATGAATACCATGACTGGAGAGAAACAACCTAATTACAGTAAAAAAGAAATTCAACTAGAATTGTCTTTAGGTAGTGGAGATTTCAGAGGAGATATAATGGGAGGAATTCTTCCATTATTCAGGAATGAACTATTAGATGCGTTTGATGAATTTGGGGTAGAAAATTATCAGTATCAACCCACAAAAATGTTAGATCCAGCAACGAATGAAATAGAATACGGCTATCATTTAACAAATATTATTGGATTAAAAGCTTGTGTTGAGGGGTATGATTGGAGTGCAAAACCATGGGATAGACCTACCTTTGTAGAACAGTTTAAAATTGATGCAACAAAAACAGATAACCTAGCTATATTCAGGTTGAAAGAACAACCTAATTTGATCATTATAAATCAAAAATTAAGAGATTTTCTAATTGAAAAAGGAATGGTTGCAATACGAATGATTCCTACTGAAGAATTTAATTCCTTAATGTAAAAACACCATGAAACATGATGAAACGACTGTTTGTTCCTTTAATTTTTATTTTTAGTCTCTCAAACTTTGCTCAAAAAAATAAAATGACTTTGAATAAAGATCAACTTATCATTCAAGCGAATACAATTTTGGCTACTAAATATCCAAACTTTCGTTTCAATGCTTCATTGTATGAAATTTCTGCATGGAAAAACTCTCAAAAAACAGTTGTTTATTATAAACGAATCATCAAGTTTATTCCTCTTGGAAAAAAAGAACAGGACTTAACATATGACTTTGAAGTAAATCTAACTTCTAAAAGTGTTGCTCCTTTTGATTTTTTTGGTGTTGAAAAATTGTATCATCCAAACACTGAAGATCAAAAGAAAATTGATTTTGTGGTAAAAGCTTTCAATTTACCTCACTCTGGATTTGACACTAAAATTGTAGAAGGACCAAATATCTTTGCTATTTATTTAGATAATGAAGTAGCTTTTGGTCAATATTACATTGATAAAACTACAGGTAAAGAGTGTTTAGAATCTATTGAAGGAAGCTATGCACCAATACCAGATGATATAAAATTACTAGATAAAGATCCTTTAATTGAAATCAAAGAATAACAGCATTATCTTTTTGTTTGTAATTATTTAATTAGCTAATTTTATCACAGAAAAAGCTAATGAAATAGACTCCTACTATCTTCTTAGATTTTATTTCTAATTGCTACTTAAAATCATATGATGACAAACATAAAACACGCCCGATTAATACTTCTAATTTTAGGAATTATTGCTGCTGGTATTGCTATAGGATTTAGTCAAGAAGAAATTGCAGATTTTATTCGAGTTAATCCAAATAGCCATGTCGCTAACAAACATACCGTTGCCAGTGGATTAACATTTGCACCGCTAGGGTTTTCTTTAATCAGCGGATTCTGTTTCCTTGGTTTTGCTATTACTTTCATTGGAGATAAAAACAACAATTAATACACTAAAAAAATAAATATGAAATATTTAGTCTGTGCTGCATTATTAATAAGTAGTTTACTATGTAGAGGTCAAACAAGAGAAAAAGGAGATATCGAGTTAACCCCAATAATTGGTTATAGTGGCGCTTATCAATTAGACGGAGTTTTATTCGATGCTTCATCAGTAACTGGAGTTCAATTAGGAGTTTACGGATCTTATTTCTTTAATAATCGTTGGAGTTTACGAACTGGAGCTTTATATCAAAAAATGGGAGCAAATAACGTTGACTTTCCTTTGATTCCCGATGAATATTCTGAAAGAACAAATTATATCACTGTTCCTGTGGGTATAAGTTATCATTTTGGTTCAGAACGAAATTGGTATATAAATTATGGATTTGCTATTAGTTTTTTAACTAATGCTGAAGGAGATTTTAACAACGGAGTTGGTTTTGTTGACATTAATGACATTGCAAACTCAACTCAGTTTGGATTAGGCGGTGGTCTTGGTTATAAATTTGAGATCTCTCCTAGATTTTCATTACTAATCGAAAACTATAATCTAATCGGACTGACAAGTTCTACTGAAGAAAGACAAGGAAAAAACTTCTTCATAAGTTTAAATATTGGTGCCGTATTTAAATTGTAAGAATAAAAAGTTAGAAAAATGAAAAAGACAGACAAATCAAAACATAATATTTGCATTGCTGCTATCAAACGAAGCACCATTAAACCCTACGATTATAAGTTTACTAAGTTTTACGAATCAAATGAAGAGTTTCCTTATAATGACATAGATATTAACTTAAGGGAAAATGAATTAATTATTTGTTCAACAGTAGTAAATGCAAACAATTATAGTGTTTTAACAACCCAACGACTAATCACAAATAAAAATAATATTGTAGCTACAGGTGAACTTACAAATTCAAAAGACAAAGGATCTGGAATGTTTAAGTCAATGAAAGATGATTTTGTTTTTGGTTCCTTAACTCTAGAAAATGGTTCTGATTTAGAATACTTTATAGAAACAGGAAAAGCTTCAATGATTATGATTAACGGAATTAAAACATTGATTGGCATTCAATAAGAAACACACTTCCCAAAACAAACAAAATCTTTGTTTTTTACTAAAATTTACTTTTTTCTTACCAAACTTCGGGCAGATTCTCGCCTTAACTTTACATCGTAATTAAAAGCTAAGACTTACCTCAACAATTTAAAATAGAACACAGTAAGTCTTTGGATATTTCAAAATATCCTAAAAACAAATTTAATAGTAAGAAAAAATGATAAATAAAAATGCACTCGCACAAGCTCGTGCGCTCACCTTACCTTCTCGTAAAGCTATGCTACAACGTGAAGCATCTGTTTCAGAATTTTGGAACACGAATAGAAAATTACTTGAAGATGCATGGGCTGAATGGGAAATTGAAAACAAAGACGATTTACTAATTCCTGATGAAACATTACTCGATCCTAAATTGAGAAAAGCAATTAATGATGCTTGGGAAAACCCAGGAAAGGAAAATGCAGTTGCCGATTTATGGGAAGAAATTATTCCAGGAGTTTATACCGCTCAGTTTTTTGATGTTGAGCGTTTAGCAGAATTTCGTAATTATTTAGAAGGAGTTATGAATTCACAAATTCCAGCCCGTCCTCCATACGGGATTCAATTAAATCGTTATGGAATTATGCTTGATCAGCGTTCAGAAGGTCATCTTGCTGCTCCTAATTTCCAAGCATTTTATAATGATATTATGGATCGTTATATGCGTCCGGTTGCTCGTTTATTATTGGGGACTTATGGTTACGACAACCAAACGTTTGGTTTTTCTATTCAATACAATCCTGATAAGGATAAAGATTTACATCCGCATACCGATGCTTCAGCTGCAACATTGAATATCAATATCAATTTACCAGAGGAAAAATTTACAGGTTCGCAAGTAGATTTTCATGATAAAACCACAGGAAAAGTTGTGCGTACTGTTTTCGAGCCCGGTAAAGCCATAATTCATCGTGGAAGTGTTCCGCATGCTACACATCCAATCACTAGCGGACAACGTAATAATTTGGTTGTATGGTTATATGGAGATCGTATGCAAATTCCTAGAGGAAATGCAAGTAGTTATGGTAATTTTGGGAATTCAGCATTAACTAATACTACACCAGAAAACATTACTGCAAAACAACGTTGGAGTATACCAGACGGACCAAAAGATACTTTTGCTCCATTTTAAAAAAGTAAAATTCAAAAATACCCATTTATAAGTATTGACTCGCAAACGCAACTGCAATAGTTTTACGATTCAAACTTAATAATATGAGAAATCTATTTTACTTTATTTTAATCTGTTTAACCCTTACGGCTTGTACGAAAGACGACGACGGATCAGTAACTTTTAAATTCACTTATACATTTAGTCCGAGTAGTGCAGCAGACTCAGAATCTACTTCTGCTGTTCTCGTTTATGATAAAGATGGAAATGACATCGGTGGATCTGAATTGGCTTTACTAACAGGAATTAGATCTGGTGAAACCAAAAGTGTAGATGTAACGGTTGATCGCGGTGGAATTTTACAATTTTCAGGATTTACAAAAGATGGTTTTAAAAGAGTTCTTACAGATACTGAAGTTACCGATGGTGCTAGCGTAAGTTGGAAATCTGCTGAAAGTACTGCACGTGTAAATTCTGATTCAGATGATAACGATTCAGACAATTGTAGCCCTTGGGTAGAAGAAACCGGAGCTTGTTTATCTGCAACAAGTAGCGGAGGAAGTTCGTTACCAGGAGTTCGTAAACGTTGGTGTAAAGAAGACTTGGGCAATGGAAGTTTTGAATACACTGTAATTTTTGAACCAATTAACGGAGGAATTGATGAAGGTTTTGCTTTTTATCAACGTGTTAGAATTGTAACAGAATGGGAAACTTTCGAATTAACTCCAGTTCAATTTAATAATCAAGGCGGATTTACATCTTCGCATGTTTCTACTGCCGATGCTGATAATTTAGTTTTCTATATCGAGTGTTTTCAGTAAACTCATAAAAGTGAAAGTGTTATTTTACCATAACATCTAAACATATCAAGTGCAAAACCTAGTGTTTTGCACTTTTCTTTTATATTCGTTTTTGATATAAGAATAATGATCTTCGGAGCTACAGGAACAGGAGAAACTAAACTTGTTCCTAAGTTTACCAAACGAACTGGGTTTATACAATTTTTTTTGCTTGCCTCTTTTTAATTAGCTACATTTAGAAAGAAAAAGCTAAAGAAATAGACCAATCCTCCTATTCCCTTAACTTTTCTAAAAATTTAATTTAAAGAACACGAATTACGTATATACAACTGAATAGTGAAATATGTTTACCGTTGGTTGGGAAATACAGAGTTGTGCTACATTAAAAAACTATGGAAGAAATTGACGAAAATGTTATTTATCAAAAGTTATTAGATTTTGGCTTATTTCCTGAAAAGATTGATAAAATTTTTTCAAGTGAACTTTATGGGAAATGGGTAAGAGATAATGGAATTACTGTTTTACAAAATAGAGTTTGTTCAAATATTGTTTTTCGTCTAACAAGAAATAATAACGCTCCAAGAATTTTAAGTATTCCTCATCCAATCGCTTATAACAGATTAGCATTAGAAATTAAAAATAATTGGAGTTCAATATTTGAGAAAATTGGAGAAGTTGATGATTATTATGAAAGAAGTATGGTTATTCCAAAACCTAATAATTTAAACAACCGTCTTGTTTCAATGCTGTCCTATGAAAGAAATAAAGACCAAAAGTTTTTAAGCTTAGATAAATCTTTTCAAGCAAAGTATTTAGTCCACGCAGATATTGCAAATTGTTATCCAAGTATTTATTCTCATTCTATTCCGTGGGCATTAGTTGGCAAAATAGAAGCCAAAGCCAATTCTAGAAATAGAGACCTTTGGTATAATAAATTAGATTTTGCTATTAGGAGTACTCAGAGAAATGAAACTGTTGGTATACCAATTGGTCCAGACACTTCTAGCATAATTTCTGAACTTGTTTTGTCTCAAATAGATAAAGAATTACTTAATTATAAATATTTCAGATTTATAGATGATTATAAATGCTATTGTAAATCAAAAGAAGAAGCCGATACATTTATTAAAAAACTAAGTAAAGAATTAGAAAAATTTAATCTAAGGCTTAATCAGAAAAAAACTAAAATAGTTGAACTACCAAAACCTATTGAGGAAGAATGGATTAGAAAACTAAAAACTTATTCAAACACTTTTTTATCATCAGAGAACTTAGATAATAGTCATCTTATTAATATTTCTGAATTTATTGATTTAGCAATAAGTTTAACTAATGAAAACCCTAATGATTCAGCAATAAAATATGCAACTAGAATTTTATCTAAAAAAACATATACATCAAAAGATACTCTAATATATTTAATAATGTATTTATCCAGAGTTTGCTTTATATTTCCATATTTCATTGATGTTTTTGATGAAATTTTAAGTAAAAACTCTCTTGATGATGATTTAACTTTATTAATAAAAAAAGAAATAAATTCAATACTAAAAGAACATAAAGAATACTCTAGGTCTGATGTATCATTGTGGGGTATACAATTGGCTATAAAATACAATTTTGAGATTGAAAATTTTGAAGAATATTCAGACTATTTGATTGAAGAGAGAGATTGTCTACCCGTATTGCTTTGTTATTCATACTCCAAAACAAATGAACTTAATCTTGACAAATATTTTTCATTGATTGAACAAATTATAGAAGAAAAAATTGAAGACGAATGGTGGTTATATATTTACACTTTATTTTTTGACGCTCCTACAAAACCTCAATTCAATAGTATTGAATGTAAAGAATTGTATAGTAAAATGAGTGAAGGAAATGTACAGTTTTTAAAAAGCGAATTTCCTATTAATGAACAACCTTTTGTTGAAGAAATAGATGTAAATGAACCCACAGACTTACCATTTTAACAGCAACGTAGCACAACAATGTATAAAAAACATAGGGCTATTTAGGTTTTCCGAAAGTTCTGTGTTTTTCTATGAAGTCGCCAAATATAAAATTTGGCATTTTCAATAAAAAAGATAAAAGCAAAATATTATATTTGGCTAAGTACCAAACCGAAACGTATCGCTTATCAACTGCCCTACGTTTCTTATACTGAACGTTAGCAGTAATTAGAATGACAAATGAATAAGAAATTAGCAATATTGACTTTTATGGGAATATTAGGATTCTTCGGTTGTAAGTCAAAAGAAAATGACTCTATAGTAAAGACTGAAAAAGGAATAGAAATAAAAGAAGAAGTTGAATCTATTAGTTACGAGAAACAAATTAAAGTTTTCAAATCATTAGGCTATGAGTTTGCAGATGGAGTAACAAAAGACTTAATATTAACTGATGGCTACGCAAAATCGGCTTGGGACGAAATTAGAAAAGAAAGGTTACAAGAAATAGAACAAAATCCATTTTCAAGATTATACTATTATTTTGGTTGGAGAAGTCCGGAGATTTCTGGATTTAACTTTAGTGATGAATGTATTTGGTTTGACCTTGAATTTATAGACCCAAGCGACCAATATATTTGGTTTATGGAACGAATGGGAGCAATTACTAGCGGAGAAATTAATTACTCTAACATATCAATTCAAATAGACAATGATAATTACGAATGGATAGTTTTTAAAGTAAATGGAATTGACAAAAAATGGAAATTAGAGAAAGTTGGCTACATTTCAGATTCTTTTTTTCAAAGATTTTCGTATTTACCATCTGAATTGAAAACCAATGGAAAATACACTTATTATGATGACGGAGGACAACAATTTGTAATTGACTATGCAACTGAAAACGAGCAAAAGGAATTTATAAAACTAACTGGATTAAAGAGAGAATGGTTAGGAGAAGGAAATCATTTCTCTGAACCAAAAGAATAACTACCGCCAACATTGGCTATAAGTAATTGCTTGTTCTCGCTTACTTCTGAAAACCCGTAAGGATTTTCAGCTTGTTGTGTACTTTCAAAGTTAAGTACTAACACACGCTATTACTCATAACCGAGACCGTTAGCCATCACCAAAAACAATAATGAATGACAGATAATTTTTTCGATTTCATAATGGACACTACGTGTGTAAATTTTACTTCTTCACAAAAAGAAGTATTTGACCATTCAAATTATGATCCTTACTCTGATGACCTTAATATAATTGAAGAGTTTTTAGATAAAAATGAACTATCAAAAGCCATAGAATATAATAGTATAAATTTAATTTTATCACCAAGAGCACATTTATATAAGAATTTCGCTTTAGACAAAATGAATAATCAAAAAGGTGCTCAAGCTGAATTAATTTTTGCTCAAAAAATAATGGAGGGAATTAGCTTAACAGGAAATGGAACAAAAGAAATGCCCTACATTGTGACAAGAATCTCTGATGAGAAAGATATGTTGAGATATTTTCAAGAAGAATTTAAAAGTCAAAGTCTTGTTAAAAATGAAAACAAAATATTCGATTTGATTCAGTGTCAATCAGGTAAAAAAATATATTTTGACATTACTAGACCTTACTTGAAAATGCAAGAATTAATGAATAATGGCAAAATTGAAAGTCCACTTCTAAAAATGATAAGTGAAAATAAAGTTCAGCAAAAAAAGTGGTGGGAATTTTGGAAATAAATAATAATTCACCGTTAGATATATTATAAATAACAAATAAATGAAAAAAGCAGGATTAATTATTCTTTTAGTTTTCTTTATAAACAATATATTCTCTCAAGTCGAGAAATGTAAATCAACTTTACAAAAGGACTTTTTGAGTAAGATAAAAACTTACAAACCAACAGATTTAATTCCATATTATGATATTGATAATGAAAAATGGGGATTAATGCATCAAAAAACTAAAAAAAAGTTAACCAAAGCTTTAATGAAGTACCCATCAACCTTTAACCCAGACATTTCCTTTTCTTATGGAAAATGCGATGTTAAAATTAATAAAAATTATGAACTTAAAGTAACTGATTTGAGATATGATGACAGTGAAGAGTTTCATTCAGAAGAAGATATTCAGGTTTTAGATTCAATAAATGGATACAGAGGTTTTAAAGTAAATGATAACGGTAACTTGATTGCTTATTCAAAAGCATATTTCAGAAGCAATCATCATTATTGGAATATATCAAAGCCTTTCTTATTTGAGAAAGAATATTATACAATTGTTAGAGGTGAAAAGCAGGACGTAATAATTAACACAAAAGGAGAAATTAAAAAAGGGTTTATATATAAATCAATTACATACACCAAATATAAATATCAAGGGGATAGTCTGATTTATATAGAAGACTTCAATGGAAAAAAAGCTTTTGTGACTTTATCAGGAAGCAGGATGCTTTATGGTAAATTACTAACGTTACCACAATACCACAATGAAAGTTTTAATTTCAGTATACAGCACAATGGAGATGTTTATATGGATTCTATTTCTAAATCTGGGGTTCTAGATCTAGTGACCATGAAATGGCTTATAAAACCTAAAAAGAAACTTAAAATAATTGATATAATTTATACTTCAGAAAACGACATTAAAACAGATTTTTCAAATCGAAAAAAGGCTAATATTTATTTTATTGTTTCAAATGGCAAATCTAAATATTTGATTGACGAAAAAAGAAATAAATATATACCTAAATAAAAAACACTAACTACAACAATGGCTATAATTAATACGGTTTTAGTGTTTAATAGGGAATTAATCGCTTTTTAATTCCCTTAATAACTATAGCCAAACCGTTAGGCGCAATTTCAACCCAAATAAAAGACAATGTTTGAATTTAAAGGTGACTGGAAAACAGAGATAAAACTAAATGAATTTGAATTCTTTGATAATCCAGAATATAAATATCAAGATTCAAATAAAGACAATTCAATTATTCGTTTAGAGTTTTTTGACGAAAGAAATAAAAGTCCTGACCCTGAAGAAAGCCAATTAAATACAGTTAACTATTTACTTGATTCTAAAAATCAAAAATCTATTCTTAACGAGTTATTGACATTCAGTAAAAAAACAATTTACCCTACTTATAAAGAATTTATGTGGGAAAGTGAATACCCTGAATGTTATCCTCAATTAAATAAAGTCGAAGACTTGAATAAACTATATGGTATTAATTCAATTAAAATAAAAACCATTGATAAAGATTCTTATGCCTATTATATGTTTGATTGTAGTAGTTGTCTTGATTATGAACATGGAATTGTAATAACTTTTTATAAAGATAAAATCATTGATTTTCAAGAAGACTGGGATGATATAAAAGTATGTGAACATAAAGGAATTGATTACCAAGCTTATCACGAAAAATCAATAAAAGAATATAACAAAAGAGAACTTTTTTTAGTAAAACCCAACCCAAAGTATGGTAAATTAAAGCCTTATCAGAAAGAGCAAAATGAATTTTACCCCATTGGTTTATATCATGATGGACAATATGAAAAGCTCATCTCTGAATTAGAAAATGGAACAATTGATAATAGTGAAAACGTAATGAAAAGACTTCTACCATTATCAATTTTTCATGAAAAGGAAAATTTCACACAGTACTTACTTCCAAAATTTGGTAAAGGACAACATTCATCGTTTAAATATGCTCTTGAAAAAGATCGATTTGATATAATGGAAACACTTATTAAGCAAGGATATGATATTAATGAACAGGTCGCACAAGATTCATCCTTTTATGATTCAATAAGAGAAATTGTGAATTGTTTGAATAAAAATGAGCCATATGACCACGTTCTAAAAAGGTTAAAGTTTTTACTTCAAAATGATTTGAACCCTATGTTAGAGGATAGATTTGGAAGAAATGCTTACTTTGCTATTGACAGAATTGACAAATTAGAATTAAAAGAAAAGGTAACGAATATTTTAAACCAGATAAAAAGTGCCTAACACTGTATAACAAATTATAGCTCCCTGCGGAATACTACGCTTGTTATACTCGACGTTAGCACACATCATGAAACAACTATGAAGAAAATAATTTCTCTTTCTATTGTATTGTTTACTGTTGTTTTTAACAATATTCACGCTCAAGAAATAAACTCCAATTTTATTGGTGAGAAGCACATTGTTAATTCTGATATTTTAAAAGAGAAAAGAGAAATTTCAATCTACCTTCCCGAAAACTACCAGCATACTAAGACAGACTATCCTGTTCTTTACATTTTAGACGGACAAAGATATTTTTTGAACGGTATTCTTTATCAAAACACTTTGAAGTGGCAAGAAAAAACACCTGACTTTATAGTTATAGGCATAAATACCAATAATCGAAAAAGAAGGAAGTTATTTTTTGATGATTCAAAAATGTTTATTGACTTTTTAGATAATGAGTTAATTCCTTATGTGGATAGAAATTATCGAACTTCTTCGAAACGTCTATTTTTTGGTTGGGAAATGGCGGGAGGATTAGCTATTGAATTATTAGCGCAATCACAAAGTATGTTCTCTGCCTATTTTATTGCAAGTCCAACCCATATAAATGCAACTCGACTAGATACTTTGAAGAAGAAATTGATGTCAAAAGATAATGTCAATGAATTTATATACTTTTCTATAAGTCCTGAAGAATCATGGTCAATTCCATCTTTAGAAAGCCTTAGTGAAATTTTAAAAGAACACGCTTCGAGTGGTTTGAAATGGTATTATAAAATTCTCAATGAAGAAAACCATCACTCTACACCAACTAAAACAATTCATGAAGGGTTAAACAAATACTTTTGGGATTACCCATATTTACGATTTTATAGCCTAAAAGAGTTTATCGATTTTGGAGGTATTAGTGCACTGAAAGAGTATTATATAAAAAGAGGAAAAAAGTATAACTTATCTAAAGAAATTCATATGGATACCAAGCACTTCCTACTATTACAGTCGATGAAGGAAAACAACTTTGTATCATTTGATTTTTTTATGAATGAATTTAAAGGGTTTTATAAATCAAAAACCAGAGATATATGGTTCAATAGGTATGCCCAGTTCTACTTAAAACATCAAAAACCAAATGAAGCAATAGAAATACTTACTGTAGGATTCGAAAAGTTTCAAAATTCATCAATTATTCTAGGAGGTTTAGGTGATGCTTATGTAAACATAGGAGATAAAGTAAAAGCAAAAAAACATTACATAAAAGCTATTGATCTAGCTTCAAGAAATGGAGATAAAAATATCAAGGCTTACAAATCTAAATTAGAACAAATTTAACGTATGCTAACAATGTATACAACTAATAGTGGTTTAAGTGATAAAATGAATAAATATTGAAAAGGTCTGTGTTTAACCGAAAAGTTAGTGCGTGAAAATCCACTACTATTTCAATACTAGACCACAGCTAATTAACAGAATGCAAAAAACAGTCGAATTTTTAGAAGATAGAATTAAGTGGAGAGCTTCTAAACATAATTTACCGAACAAAAGTGTCTTTCTATTTGAAAACTTAATTGATGAAATTAAAATGAAATATTTGACTCATTTTGATGAAAAAGATAGCGGAAAAGTAATCTTACTATTTACTGATTCAAAAAAGAACTGGACTGCACTTGGAACCAAAATGATTGTAGGGTTTGATGGAAATAAACTTAATTCGGTAAAATTAAACTCAATTAAAGAAGTAATTTCTAAAAACTTAAAAGAACATCATCTTAAAAGAGATTCTAGAAAAACGAAACTTAAAAAAATAAAAAAGGAGAATGAAAGTGAATTGTCTATTATGGACTTTGATGGAAATGAAACAGTATTTATAACAAATAATGGGTCTGATTTCTTTTCATTATGGAATATTATAATTATGATTACAAGATTGAACAAATAACTGACTACAACGCGATGTATAAAATTTGGCTAAGTATTAATCCGATAATTTAATATCTTTTACATGCTATGTTTCATAAACAAACCGTTGTAATGTATTTAGAAAATGAAAGTAGAAGAACCAAAATTCAGATGTGGAAAATGAAAGAGCAATTAAAGAATTGATTGCTAAATATGGTTACCCATATTCTGACTGGATGCATGATTGGCCTTATGAAATTGCTGAATCAAAAGAAATAGGAAACTACTTTATACATTATGACGAACAGACAAACGAAGACAAAAAGTTTAGTCTAATGGAAATGTTAATCCAAGCATTAACAGACATTGAAAACAAAAATCACTTTGATGAAAATTGGAAATACCTAAAACAAAGAATAATTAAAGACTTTGAAATTCACGAATACACAATATTTTATTGGAGTTGTTTTGATATTGAAACTCATGATATTTGGAAAATATCTCCTTATATGAGAGAATTATGGAAGGAAATCAAAGAATAACACTAAAAAACGCCTAATCTGAACGGGATTATTTAACTTCTGAAAAACCTATGAAAATAAACGATTTTAAACTCGAACGCTATTTTGCACAACACGAGTTTACGGCAAAGTATTTACTATCAAGTTCTGATTGCGATGGCTATGAATTGAATTATATATTAGAAAATGCTTCTAAAGAAGAACTAAAACTCTGGGAAAATTTAAAATTAGGATATACCGAAAGTGAAGGAAATCCGGTTTTACGAGAAGCCATACTTCAACATTACAATTTAAATTCCATAGAAAATGTTGTCGTAGCAACACCTGGCGAACTGAATTTTATCAGTATGAATGTTTTGTTAAACGCAACAGATCATGCTATTACAGTGTCACCATGTTACCAATCGTTATCAGAAGTTGTGAAATCTATCCATTGTGAGCTTTCATTTTGGAAACCTAATTCTGAAGATTGGACTTTCAACACGGAAGATTTAGAAAAACTCATTCAGAAAAACACCAAACTGATTATTCTAAATTTCCCGCATAATCCTACAGGAAGTTATTTAACCAAACATCAAATAAATGAAATAGTTGCTATCGCTAGAAAGCACGATATCTATATATTTTCAGATGAAATGTATCATAAATTGATTCATGGAGATATAGAAGAATTACAACCTATTTGTGATCTTTACGAAAAAGGAATTAGTCTTTGGGGAACATCAAAAACTTTTGGTTTAGCAGGTTTACGAACAGGTTGGCTGGTTAGTCAAGACAAATTTTTTTTACAGAAAGTTGTAGCGTTTAAAGATTATCTAAGCATTTGTAACAGTGCACCTAGTGAAGTTTTGTCTATAATGGCTTTGAATAATATCAACTCGTTTTTAGAACCAAATCTTAAAAAAATCAACAGTAATATTACTCTCTTTAGTAAGTTTGTTGATCAGCAAGATGTAATCATAAATTTTGTTCCGCCAAAAGCAGGTTCAACATCTTTTGTTCAGCTTAATATCGATAATTCTGCTTTAGAATTTAGTAATACATTAGTAAAAGAAACTGGAATTATGACTGTTCCTTCAGAAATGTTTGAATATGAAGGTAAATACATAAGAGTAGGATTTGGAAGAGCTAACTTTCCTGAAATTATAGCGGTTTTAGATCATTATTTGAAAAAAATTAGAAATGGAAGCAACTGAAATTTTCAAACATAGATCATTACGAAACCTCAAAAGGTTGTAGTAATCTTAATTTTCTAGAAACGAATTTCTTTTTTGGTAATGATATTAACTTTTCTTTTCCATCACATCCGATAATACCAACAAGGTATGTGTATCACCAAATGGCATTAATTGATCAATTAATTGTTGTAAGTGCAATTGATTTTTAAGCATCGCTTTTACATGTACGTTCTGATTTCCAGTAATTCTGTGTGCTTTTTTAATTTCTGGAATTGTCGGAATTGCATCTAAAAACGAACGTAATTTTCCATGAAATACTTTTACCAAAATAAACACTTCTAAATCATAGCCTAACTGAGCATGATCAATTTCAATTGTGTATTTTTTAATTAAACCTACATCTTCCATTTTTAAAATACGTTCTCTTGCTGCAGATGCAGAAAGATTAATTAAACGTCCTATTTCCGCAAAAGAAAGTCGTGCATCTTTTTCTAAAGCTTTTAAAATTTGCGTATCTATATTGTCAATCATAAGTAAATTTTTAAAATTACACTTCATTCAAAAGTAAATTTACAAAAACACAAACGATTGCATTTTCATAACTATACTAAAAACTAGAAATTTGTAAAAAAAGAATATGAGCATTGTAATCTGTTTTAACAATAAAGATCCGAAGCCTTGGCAAGAAGCTTTACAAGCAAAATTGCCAAATGCAACTATTGAGATTTATCCGAATGTAACTGATCCAAAAGCTATCACTTTTGCTTTGTGTTGGAAACCTGAGTCGAATATTTTAGCAAAATTTCCAAATGTAAAGGTGGTGCAATCTGTTGGAGCTTCAGTAGAACATATAATTCAAAGTCAGGATTTAGCTTCAGATTGCGTCGTGACAAGAATTGTAGATGACCGATTATCCAAAGATCTGTTCGAGTTTGTTTTAACAGGTATTTTATCTCATATAAAACGATTTGCTGATTATCAAAAAGCTCAAAAAGAAAAACAATGGCAACAAAAACCCTATAAAACAATACAAAATACTAGTATTGGAATTTTAGGTTTAGGAAAAATCGGAACTCATGTTGCTACAAAATTAGCGCAAGTTGGTTTTACAGTAAAGGCTTGGTCGAGATCAGAAAAAACATTAGAAAATGTGTCTTGTTTTCACGGAAATGAAGGTTTGATAAATACACTAAAAAACACAGATATTTTAATTAATATTCTACCATTAACCTCAGCAATAGAAAATATTCTAAATCTTAAACATCTTTCACAACTAAACAAAAACGGGTATTTAATTAATGTTGGACGCGGAGAACATTTAGTGGAAAACGATTTACTTACGTTATTAAATAATCAACATTTATCAGGTGCTTTACTTGATGTTTTTCGAACTGAACCTTTACCTGAAGATCATCCGTTCTGGAAACACGAAAATATTACCATTACACCACATATTGCTGCTATAACCAATATTGAAACGGCTTCTGATATTGTGGTTTCGAATTACAAAAGCTTGTCAAACGGAAAAGAATTTATAAACGTAGTTTCAATACAAAAAGGATATTAATTATGAACAGATTTCATTTTGCTTTTAAGGTTAAAGATATTGAAAGTACGCATGAATTTTATCATGAAATACTAAACTGTACTATCGGACGACAAACCGAACATTGGATTGATTTTGATTTTTTCGGACATCAATTGTCTACTCATGTTTCTAATAATATTCCTGAGTTAGATTACTGTGGAAAAGTGGATAATGTAAAAGTTCCGATTCCACATTTTGGTTGCATTGTAAAAGATCATGAATTTGAATTTATTAAAAACGCGTTACAATCTCATAATATTGAATTCATAATACCACCGCAAACACGTTACAAAGGAACTCATGGCGAACAGAAAACCATGTTTGTATTAGATTTTAGTAATAATCCGATCGAATTTAAGAGTTTTAAGAACGAAGAAGAGATTTTCTAAGTCAGATAGATAAAACTTGTTAAAAAAGCTTGTAAATGAGTTTTTGCAAATTATAATTCCCCCGATTAGGGGATAGATTTCTTTGTGAATTTTAGTAATTTTAGCAACATGTAGTATCAATTTAAGATCCTAGAATTTCAACCTAAAAAGCTATGAAAACGAAACATCTTGCTCAATACAATATCATTAGATTAAAAGACGAATTAGACTCTCCGATAATTAAAGAATTTAAAGATTTTCTCGCTCCAGTGAATTTACTTGCTGAGGAAAGTAAAGGCTTTATTTGGAGATTGAAAGATGAAAGTGGCGAAAGTGCTACAGATCTAGAAACTCCGTACGAGGATAAATTGATTTTCATCAATATGTCTGTTTGGGAAAACTATGAGACTTTACGTAATTATAGTTATAAAACTGTACACAGTTATTTCCTAAAAAGTAGAAAAAAATGGTCTAATGAAATTGAAGGACACAAAGCTGTATTGTGGTATATTGATCAAGGTCATATTCCTACTGTTGCTGAGGCCAAAGAAAAACTAGATCTTTTGAATAAAAACGGATCAACTCCTGATGCATTTAGTATGGTTGATATTTATACCGCTTCGGGAGAGAAAGTATAAGTGATAAAATTACTTTTCCACTTCTTCATCTAAACTTAATTCTTAGAAAATCTGATTTTCTTTTATCAGAAGAATCATCTTTATTAAGATATAGAGTTGTTTCCGAACAACTTTTTTATAATTCCTTCATATGTTAAAAATACCTATTTGTAAGTATTCTTTTCAATCAACTCTACAAGTAGTTTTGTATAGGCAGATATATAAACAATAAAAGAGGATGTAGTTATTTACAGAACCTTAACTTACTGAAAATCAAAAAAGGGTGTTTTTCCTATACAACGAATTTGTTTATTGATTTACTTGCCGATCGAGAAAGTTAAAGTAATAGCCAATCCTCCTGTTTCTTTTGTTTTTCTTGGAAATAAATAATTTATAAACCGTGTGTATACACCGCTATATAGATTGTATATATTGATCTTTGTTCTGTATGTACAACCTTGTGCGCTATTACAAAAAAATCACTAACTAAAAATAAAAGAATCATGAAAAGCAAATTCTTAACAATTATCACGATTTTAATTAGCTTTATTATTTACGGACAAGATGTTTTTGAATTAGGCTCAAATAACCCGAATAACCCTCAAAAATTATTAATCGAAGATGATGGTATTATTGGAAAATCTGGTCAAACGCTTTTAATAAGTGGTTTTATTGAAATTAGTCATAGAGATGAAAACATTTATGCAGATAATGCTAAAAAGATTTACTTAAAATTCGATTCGATAAAATTTATGAACAATGGAATAATCTTTACTAAAAGTGATTTAGGTCTTTATCCAACGAAATATCTTGGTGGTCATGTCAAAATAAAAAGTATTAGAGGAGTTTTAGGAAAATCTGGTAAAACATATAATACTCAAGCCTCACCTATAACTCAAAAAGCCAAAAGTGGTAGTCAAGGAGGTAACGGTAGGAATGCAAGTTGTGGTTCTAGAATTTGTTGTCCGCCGAAAGTTTGGAACAAAGGGTGTAAAAATGGTAATACAGGTGGACACGGTAGCATTGGTCTGAAAGGAAAAAGAGGTAATGACGGTGGAAATGGAGAGAATGGCTCACATTCTTCAAATATTCTAATAGAGTTAAATAAAATTACACTTGATAAAAAT
The DNA here is from genome assembly GCF_947495995.1 of uncultured Tenacibaculum sp. Lineage (GTDB taxonomy): Bacteria > Bacteroidota > Bacteroidia > Flavobacteriales > Flavobacteriaceae > Polaribacter. Next base: position 937,170 of record NZ_CANMAX010000001.1, on the reverse strand, counting down.
CTTAAAATAGATATCGAAGCACAAGGTGGCAATGGTGCCAACGGCGGTGATGGTCAAAAAGGAGGAGTTGGTGGAGAAGGAGGTAATGGTGGTCGTGGAGGAAACGGAGGAGACGGAAATGAATGTGGGAAGTCAGCATGTGATGGAGGTAGAGGCGGAAATGGAGGAAACGGAGGAAATGGTGGTGATGGAGGAAATGGAGGAAATGGAGGAAATGGAGGTCGTGGAGGTCTGATAGAAATATATTTTAGCGAGCCAAATATGCAAGATTTTCTTTTTCAAGGAATAGATAAGAAAGTAGTTGCTAAGTATAAAGGCGGAAAAGGCGGAAGACCTGGTATAGGAGGTGAAGGAGGTGAAGGAGGAATTCCTGGTATTAGAGGTTGTGGTGGCGGAAAAGGTCATGCAGAAGGTATTCCAAATATATGGCAAGAAAATGGTGATAATGGAGGCTGCGGAAATACAGGTGCTAAAGGAAATGTTGGACAAAGAGGTAAAAATGGAAAATGGGGTGAGCAAGGTCAAGATGGAAAATTACGACATTCTAATTACAAATATGTAGAAGAAAGAAGTACTGATTTCTTTAATATGCCTAACAAAACTGAAGGAAAATATACAATCATATAATTATGAAAGTTCAACTATTCTTAATTTATATCTCTATCATATTTATCGCAAAATCGTTTGCCCAAGAAGATATAACTATAACTTATGACCCTTCAACAAATTTACATCTTGGTGCAAGCATAGATTATAATTCTATATTTGATTCTAAGCAAGACTGCTTCACGAGTTCAGAAAAAGAGTGGATAGACGGAGGAGCTGTAAAAACGGAAGTATCTTCACTTTTTATATCGTCTTACAAAGAAGTCAGTAATGATTTTAAACTTTCTTATCATTCTGACATTAAATCGACATTAAACTTAAGTGATGCACTAAGTGGTGGTGGTTCTTTAACATACGACTTTACCTTAAATCACTATTTTAAGAATATCTCGAATTCAATTTACTTTGTGGTTAAAGCAGAGACAAGCCATGGAAGATTAAAGTTAAAAGATAATAGTCTTAAATCGCAATTTCAAAAACTATTAGATGATGGCAATTTTTCAGACTTTATTACAAGATGTGGTACACATTATGTTAGGTTTGAAACAAGAAAATCTTCTGTGTATGCAATTGTAAGCATCAGTAATATTGAAAAGGAAATCAAAAATCATATAATTTCCAAATATTCAGCAACAGCGAATATCAAAGCTAATGGTTTTGGTTCAGTTGATGCTAAAACAAAACTTGATATAGATAACCTTTTCAAAGAAATTTCTAAGCATGGTCGTGTAGAAATAACATATTTAGCTCAGGGTTCTGAAGGCATCAAGTCATTCAGCCCAGTTGTCACAAGTTCAAGTTCGATTAAAATAAGCGAAATTTTAGAAAACTTAAGTACAACTTTAGCTGATTTTGATAAAGATAAATCGGCACCTGTGGATTATAGATTAGCTTCATTTAAACCTTTTGGCTTATTAAATCTGACCTTGAAAAAAGATAAAGTGACATTTTTGGAAAGAACACAAATAAACCTCAATACTCTATATGATGCCTATAATCAAATACAAGTAATTAAAGATGAAAGATTTGATGATTACTTGTTATATTTTAAAGAGTATGAAATTAAACTTATTGATAGAATCAAGGAAAGTATAAGATTATTAAAAGATTGTTACTATGAAGATAAATTCGATATTTCAAACATACCAGATGATAAAGCATTCATTGATGAAATAATTTGGCCCTCAAGTATATTCAATAATATAGAAGTCGAATATCATCCATTTTATTCAGAAGGAATAGATAAAGATGATAAGCGTAGCCAAATATTGACTTCGCTGTCAATTACAATTTCAGGACAAATTAGACATTCTGATTACTACAAAAATATGATTCCCCTTCATTTTACTGAAGATTTGGAACTTAAGCCTACTAATGGCTATGAAACAAATGAAAACAATCCATCAATCGGCACACCATTTATCCCTGAAAACAAAATAAAATCAAGACCTTTTTTACTTAGGATTGAGACTTTTAATTTAGATATTATTCCAAATTCTTCAGGGCTTATTTTAATTGATAATATTATAATTAAAAAACACAAAGCCTTAACAGAACGTTTAATAAAAAGGAAATATTTAGTCAATGTAGAAACTACGGATGGTAAATATTTTAACCAACCTATAAAGTTTAACTTTTCCGAAGGAGATATTGAAATGACAAGATAACAGCGCACAATAAAGATGTGTATAAGTAATAGCGGTTTAAGTGATAAAACGAAAGTATGAACATAAAAGACAGTGCAAAACCTAAAAGTTAGTAAGTAGAAATCCGCTACGACTTACACACTAGACCGTTATTATAAAACATTCACTACAAGAAAGATAACAACACCTATGACATTATTCATCCTACCCCTCCATCTTCATAGATAATTCGAACCAACGCTCTTCTTTGGTTTCTAAATCTTCTATAATTTGTTGAAGTTCTACAGATTTGTCGTTAATGTCATCTGAAGCCACTTCTCCATTAGCGAATTGTCCTTCGATTTGTTCTTTCTTCTTTTGTAGTTTTTCAATATCAATTTCTAAAACACCAAACTCACGCTTCTCATTATAACTTAACTTTCCTTTTTGAGGTGTTTTTTCGCGTTTCACAGCTTCTTTCTTTTCTGTTTTAGGTTCTGGGTCTTTAGAATCTTCATAAGCTCTAAAATCAGAGTAATTTCCAGGGAAGTTCTCCACGACTCCACTTCCTCTAAAAACAAATAAAGAATCTACAATCTTATCCATAAAATAACGGTCGTGCGAAACTACCATTAAGTTTCCAGGATAATCTAATAAGAAGTTTTCTAAAACATTTAGTGTTACTACATCTAAATCGTTAGTTGGCTCATCGAGAATTAAGAAATTCGGATTCTGAATTAACACCGCACACAAATACAAACGCTTCTGCTCTCCTCCACTTAACTTTTCTACAAAATCGTATTGCTTTTTTCTGTCGAATAAAAATCGCTCTAGTAATTGTGCGGCAGAAATTCTTCTTCCTTTTGTTAACGGAATTTCTTCTCCGAATTCTTTAATCACTTCAATTACCTTCTGCCCTTCTTTAATCGTGATTCCTTTTTGGGTGTAATATCCAAACTTTACGGTTTCACCAACTACAATTTTTCCGCCGTCTAATGGTAATTGTTTGGTTAAAATATTTAAGAACGATGATTTTCCTGTTCCGTTTTTTCCTATTATTCCAATACGTTCTCCTTTTTTGAACACATATTCAAAACCATCAAGAATTACTTTATCATCAAACGCTTTTTTAAGTTTATGTAATTCTACAATCTTGCTTCCTAAGCGTTCCATGTTAATTTCTAACTGAACTTCGTGCTCTTTTCTACGCTGGTGTGCTTTTTGTTTGATTTCGAAGAAATCATCAATTCTAGATTTAGATTTTGTCGTTCTTGCTTTCGGTTGACGACGCATCCAATCTAATTCTTTCTTGTATAAACTTTTCGCTTTACTTAGGTTCGTAGCTTCTAAAGCTTTTCGTTCTTCTTTATTTTGAAGGTAATACGAATAGTTTCCTTTGTATTTATAAAGTTGCCCGTTATCTAATTCTATAATTTCATTACACACACGTTCTAAGAAATAACGGTCGTGCGTAACCATAAACAACGTAATTTTTTCCTTCGCAAAAAATGCTTCTAACCATTCGATCATTTCTAAATCTAAGTGGTTGGTTGGCTCATCAAGAATTAATAAATCGGGTTTATTAATTAAGATAATTGCTAAAGCTAAACGTTTACGTTGGCCTCCAGAAAGTGAACCTACTTTTTGCTGTAGATTATCTAATTTTAATTTTGATAAAATTTGCTTGTATTGTGTTTCAAAATCCCAAGCATTGTGTTGATCCATTAAATCAAATGCTTTTTGATATGCTTCAGCGTCATCTGGATTTTGTAACGCAGCTTCATATTGCTGAATAATAGGAAGGATTTTATTTTCAGTAGCGAAAATCGTTTCTTCTATCGTTTGATTTACATCAAAATTATGTTCTTGAGATAAATATACGATGTGAATTCCTTTTCTACTGATAACTTGCCCCGTATCTGGAGTATCTTTTCCTGCAATAATATTTAAAATTGATGTTTTACCACTTCCGTTTTTAGCAACGAAAGCTATTTTCTGATCTTTATTAATTCCAAAAGATAAATCTTCAAACAAAACGCGCTCTCCATAAGCTTTGGAAATATTTTCTACAGTAAGGTAATTCATGAATTTCTAAATAAAAGACAAATGTAATCATTTCAACTACTATAAAAACAAAAGAGACCGTTTTAAAAAACGGCCCCTTTTACATTCAAAATAGTACAATTATCTAATAACAAAACGTTTGGACGTATTTGTGTATTCGTTGGTCAGATTTAATATGTACACACCAGAGTTTAGTGCGTTTGTATTGATAAATCCGTTCCCTAAATTTCCTTTTTTAACAACTTGCCCTAGCATGTTTACTACTGCATAGTTTGTTTTTGATAAATCTGTGTTTTCTGAAGTTCCTAAAACTTGTAAAATATTTCCTTTTGCAACCGGATTTGGTGCTAAAGTTAATGCCGTTAAAGTATCCTCATCTTGATCTCCTAAAACATCTATTCTTGCTCCGAATTCAACAACAGTTCTTGATGACGAACACGACGTTTCATAAATTTTCACATTCGAGAATGTAGAATTGTTTCCAGAACCAGCATCGTTATCGTTAATAAATACTAAACGATCCATTGCTCCTGTATATGAATCTCCCACAGGAATAACATAAGTTTTAGTTCCACCAGCATAGTTATCGTAATTCGTTACACCATAATTTTGTGTTCCGTGAACTTTAAAATATCTACTTGATGTTAATGAATTATCATTTTCAAAACCAACTCCATGAATTTCTCCTTGAGAAGTACTCGTAAAATCAAATTCAATTACTGTATTTGGTGTAACTGTATAATTTAATGCGATATACTTCCAAGTATTGTTAGTTAATGTTAAAGAGTTTCCGCCTGAACCTACAGATGCATTTCCTGCTGAATCTTGGTTAGAGAAAGATGTTAATGTATAATCATTAAAGTTTAATGTATCACAACCAGGATCTGGATTAGAACCTCCTGAAGTAATATTTACTGTATAATCTTCTACTTCTCCATAAGTAAATGTTTCACAAGAAGTTGGCACACCGTTATATTTCATAGAAACACGCATTCTTGTTGCTCCTTCAGTTGCTCCAGCTGGAACAGTGAAACTTCCTGTTACAGGTGTGTTTCTAGTTGCAGCTTGAGTCCAAACAGTTTCTCCACTATCAGCAAAATCACCATCTTGGTTATAATCTATAAATACTGCATATCCTTCAGCATAAACAGTACCTGTCCATGTCGGTGTGATTGTTATTGAAGCAGAAGAAGACTTACTTAAGTTTGTTGAAATAGAAGTAAAGTTAGAATATCCGTTTCCACTTCCAGAATCATTATTGATGCTTCCTAAAGTTACATTACTAATATATTCGTCACTTACATTATTTCCTTGAGAAGCACAGTAGTTAATTTGTACTGCAGTAGTTGTAAAGTTAGCAGAAGCGCTGTAAGAAGAATTTCCTGAAGAACATTTACTACGAACTTGAACTTCGTATTGAGTTGAAGCTGATAAACCAGAAATCGCTGCTGATGTTGCAGAAACAGCATTTACTGTCCAAGAAGATGTTCCTGTTGCACGATATCTTACGTCGTAAGTTGCTCCTGTTACTGCATTCCAGCTAACTGTTGCTCCTGAAGAAGAAACTCCAGATACAGAAACTCCTGTTGGTGTTGTTGCATTACAAGCAACTGGTGTAAATTTATCAGATAAAGCTAAACTTCTTCTAGATCCTCCCGCTTCTAAAACTGCTCGCATTCTGTTTTTTTGTCCTAATGTAAATAAGTTCATACATCCATCATCTGAATAATCCATGTAGTTTTCTACCATATCTTCAGAACCGCAAGAAGTATTACCAGTAGCACAACCGTAGTTTGCTCCACCAGCAGTTGGTGTATCAGAAACAAAATCGTCTACACCACAACCACCGTCACCCCAAATGTGACGTAAGTTTAAAAAGTGTCCTACTTCGTGTGTTGTTGTTCTTCCTTTATCGAAAGGAGCTGATAAGTAAAATCCAGAACCTTTATCTGAACTTCCAAAATATTGTGGACTCATTACAACTCCGTCAGTAGAAGCACTACCTCCTGGAAATTGTGCATATCCTAGAATTCCTCCACCAATATTACATACCCACATGTTTAAATACTCTGAAGTATCCCATGGGCTAACTCCTCCTTGAGCAGACGATTTCATTGCATCGTTTGTTCCCCAAGAAGTTCTTGTTGATGATTTTCTTGTAATACCATTGGTTGGATTTCCGTTAGGATCGATAGCAGCTAATTGGAATTCTATTTGTGTATCTGCTGCTTGAGACCACTTGTTTGTAGCATCTGAATTTGTTCTTCTAAAATCTTCATTCAATACATCGATTTGCGATTGAATTTGAGCAGTACTAATATTCTCTTGTGAATTACTGTAAATAATATGTACTACAACAGGAATTGTGATGATATCACCATCTATTCTTCCTTGTAATCCTGAGAGTTGACGCAACTTATTCTGAGTAAAACTTTCGATTTGTTGCATTCTGTGTTGTAGTTGGGGGTCGTTTGATTGTCTATATTCTAGGTTTTCCATAGAATGACAATTCCTTCTTTGTTGCGAAAAAATTGTTCCAGCAACAAGTAGAAACAAAAAAGTAATTTTTTTCATTGTTTTTTAAAGGGTTTAATGGTTTATAATAAATAATCAAGTTTAGTGGAGATGTGGGAGGTAACTCGATTATTTAATTTTGTGAAGCTAAAATAGTGAAAACACAAGCAAAACCAAATAAAATGTTAATTTTTTAAAAAATTAAAAACAAAAGAGTTAAAATCATGTTTTAAAAACAAACAAAAACCACAATTACTATTATAAATTTTAAGAATAAATCATGATAAGTGTTAAAAAATTGAAATAACATGGTTTATAAAAAAACTAAGCCCAAGCAAATGCTTGGGCTTAGTCAACAATAAAGGGGATTACCTATGCTTTAATTTTTTACCGATAACTTGGTAACAAATGACTTTTGACCATCATTAACTTCTAAAACATAAATACCTTGATTCAATTTAGAGATATTTACACTGTTTGTTTCTGTAAGTTTCCCTGCTTTAACAACTTGACCAATTGTGTTTACAATTTTATAAGATGTTAAACTTACAGACTTATTATTTGTTTTGATTTGAACATAATCTTGTGCTGGATTTGGATATGCAGTAAATGCAAATCCTTCTTCGTTTCCTAATTCTCTTCCTGCACTAGCATCTACTCTAGTTCCAGATCCTGTAGATACAATGTTAATCGTATAATCTTCTACTTCTCCATCTCCAAAGTTTTCACAAGCTGTTTGTGCTGCATTATACTTCATAGAAACACGCATTCTAGTTCTACCTAATGTAGCATTAGAAGGTACATTAACTGTTGCTGATAAATTATTTGCACTTGATGAAGATCCTGAAACTACTTGCTCAGCACTTTCGAAAGTTCCGTTTCTGTTGAAATCGATCCAAACTGACCAGAACTCTGTATATGCTTGACCAGAGAAACCAGCACTTACGATCATTGTGTTAGAACTTCCTCTAACTAATGTTCCTACTTGCGCAGTAAAATCTCCGTAACCATCGTTAGAACCTGTAGCATTTCTAATACCTCCTAATTCGATATTATCAATCCATTCGAATGAAGAACGGTTTCCACTAGACTCACAATAGTTTACATCTGGAGTTGGTGTTGAACCTCCACCACCAGAACTTGTTTTATCAGATAAAGCTAATTTTCTTCTTTCTCCACCAGATTCTAAATAAGAACGCATTCTGTTTTTTTGACCTGTTGTGAATAAATTCATACAAGAATCATCTGAATAATCCATATAGTTTTCAACCATATCTAAAGATCCACAAGAAGAGTGATTTGTTGTACAACCATAGTTTGGCGCATCTGATTCTGGAGTATCTGATACAAAATCGTCTACACCACAACCACCGTCACCCCAAATGTGACGTAAACCAAAGAAGTGACCTACTTCGTGAGTTGTTGTTCTACCACCGTCGAATGGCGCACGTGCTGTACCAGAAGTACCGAAATATTGATCTGCCATTACAACACCATCGGTAGATTTATCGTTGTCCCAAGGAAATTGTGCATAACCTAAAATAGTATTACCTCTACTATTTGTTAAATCATCTACAATCCACATATTTAAATACTCTTCTGTATTCCATGGATCTACTCCACCTTGAGAAGATTTTTTCATTGTATTATCAGTTAACCAAGTAGACTTAGTTACTCTTTTTCTTGTAACACCAGTAGTAGCATTACCATTTGGATCTACTTCAGCTAAATAGAATTCAATTTGACTATCTGCTGCTTGCGACCATTTGTTATTTGCATCTGCATTTGTTCTTCTGAAGTCTGCATTTAACACATCTAATTGCGACTGAATTTGCGCATTACTGATATTATTTGTTGAATTTGTATATAAAACGTGAACAACTACAGGAATTTGAATTACGTTTCCAACTATTTTTCCTTCTAAGTTATTCAATAATTGTACTCTTTGTTGTGTAAAAGACTCTATTTCTAGCATTCTTTGTCTTAAGCTCGGGTCTTTCTGCATTTTTTCTTCAAAAAGCTCTGTAACGTTACAATTTCGCTTTACAGTAGTTTGAGCCATGAGAGTTGTAGTAAAAAGGAATGCTCCCAAAATTGAAGTAATTTTGTTTTTCATTTAAATAAGGGTTTTTAATGGTTTAATTTTTATTTCACAAAAACTCTTAAATAATTGTTGATTTTGAAAACTTACTAAATAATTTTTGTGAAAAGGGAGGCCGAAAATATATTTTCACTATAAAATAACCAAACAATATCTTAAATATTTAATTATTTTTAATCACTTCTTAATCTATGTTAATAATATTTCAACATAAATAGCAAAAGCCCAAGCAATGCTCAGGCTTTTTTAGAGAAATAATTAAAAAAGGGGATTACCTCTTAACTATTTTCGTTTGAAATTTTTTCTGTCCATCATGAACTTCTAATACATAAACACCAAAACTAAGTTTAGAAACATCTAGTTTTAAACTGTTTAAATTATCATTCTGAACAACTTGTCCCATAGTATTTACAATGGTGTAAGACACCATTTGATCTCGCTTATTATCTGTGACCACAATATCTAAAACATCTGTTGCAGGATTCGGACTTGCAGTTACACTTAATTGTTTTTCATTCCCTAAGAAACTAGCATTCGAAATGTCTGCTTCTTTTAATTCTTCCATACTATCTACATCGATAATATTCAATGTATAATCTTCAACTTCTCCTTCAGAAAAAGATTCACAAGCTGTAGCTTTAGCATTGTATTTCATAGCAACTCGCATTCTAGTTTTACCAAGTAATGCATTTGTAGGAATAGTAATTATTCCATATAAATCGTTTTCATCTGATGAAGAACCTTCTAATACTTTTTCATCTGAATCAAAAGAACCATCTTGATTAAAATCAATCCAAACAGTCCAAAATTCAGTATAACTATAATTCAAGAAACCTGAACTTACAACGATTGGTGTTTCACTTCCTTTAACAACATTTGCCGTTAAATTGGTATAATCTCCATAACCACTGTTATGTGAACTTTCATTTGAGATCTCTCCTACCTCTACTTTATCAATCCATTCATAAGCCGTATTCTCTCCTTTAGATTTACAATACGATATAATCTCTCCTATTGTAGATACCAAAACACTTGAAGAATCAGACTCGTTTCCAAAGCAATCGATAGTTTTTACAGATAATTTATATTCTGTAGCTATATCAAGATTATTAAGCTCTATACTTGAAGTTGTTACATAATCTAAAAATTCATCATTAACATACACATCGTAACCTTCAACATTAACATCATCTATAATTTCATTCCATGCTAATGTGATTGATGTTTCAGAAATTTCTGACGCATGTAAATTCTCTGGTGCAACAGGTTCGTAAGTATCTGGATCTGCATTATAAATCTTTAATGTATAATCCTCTACTTCACCATACTCGAAAGTTTCACAGTTTCTAGGAACCCCGTAATACTTTACAGTAATTCGCATTCGTGTTTCACCTTCTAAAGCAGAATTAGGTATTGTAAAACTTCCTGAAACTAAAGTATCAGTTGTTTTGTTTTGAGTAAATACAACCTCACCTTCATCGTCAAAATCATTATCTTGATTGTAATCGATAAAAATAGCATAGCCTGCTTCGTAATTAATACCTCGTGTCCAAACTGGAGTTAACTCAAAATCAACAACACTAGATTTTAAAACCTTAGTGTATTGTGAAGTGAAATTTGAATACCCATCTTCTGTATTAGAACTATTGTTTATATCTCCTAAAGTCACAGTCCCTAAATGTAACTCGTTTGCATTATTAGCTTTAGATACACAATAAGCATCTTTAACAGGTGTAGTAAACTTTACACATTCACTAAATAAAGATTCTCCAGAAGCACTTGTACTTCTTACTTTTACTTCATATTCTGAATTATCAGATAATTCATTTAATAGTATAGAAGTTCCTAAAACAGAAACTTGATTCCAAGTATCTGTATTTCTAACTCTATATTTTACGTCATAAGAAACACCTTCAACTAAATCCCAAGAAATATTAGCTTCGTGAGTTTTCACATTAGAAACTATTAATCCATCAGGTGTTGTAAGATCATTAGATACAGTATCAAATTTATTAGATTTCGCTAAGTCATGTCTGAATCCTCCTTCCATTAATATTGCATGCATTCTAGCGCTTTGTCCAGATGTGAAAATGCTCATACAAGCATCATCTGAATAATCCATAAAGTTTTCTACCATGTCTTCAGACCCACAAGAAACTGTTCCATGTTGACATCCATGATTTGGTCCATTAGATTCAGGAGTATCACTAACTAAATCGTCAGTTCCACAAACTGTACTATTACCCCAAATATGGCGTAAGTTTAAAAAATGACCTATCTCGTGCGTAGTTGTTCTTCCTTTATCGAAAGGTGCACTTAAATAAAAGTTTGATCCTTTGTCTGAAGACCCAAAATTCTTAGGATTAATTACTACGCCATCTGTTGAAGGTGTACCTCCAGGATATTGCGCGTAGCCTAAAATTCCATTTCTAATATTACAAACCCATATATTTAAATACTCTGCAGTATTCCATGGATTTACTCCACCAGATTTTGAATCTTTCATTTTGTCTTGGGCTCCCCAAGACTTTTTTGTTGTTGATTTTCTTGTAATTCCTTTAGTAGAATTACCATTCGGATCGATTGAAGCCAATCGGAACTGAATTTTAGTATCAGCAGCCTGAGGCCATTTATCCGTAACGTAGGGATTCGTTTTTCGAAAATCTTCGTTCAATACATCTATTTGAGATTGAACTTGATCATCACTAATATTTTCTAAGTCGTTACTGTAGATAATATGTACTACAACTGGAATAGTGATAAGCTGTTGTTCCATTCTACCGTGGAGCTTTTCCAATTGCTGTATTCTCATTTGAGTAAAATTCTCAATTCGATTCAAGTTATCTTGAATCGCGGGGGTCTTTGTTTTTCTGTACTCAAAGTTTTCGTCTGAGTGACATTTTCTTCTTTCTTGCGGAAAGCATGTTAAAGAAAGAAGCATCAGCAGTGTTAAGAACGTATTCTTCATGTCCTCTTGTGTTTGGGGGTTACACATCGATTAGCAATCTAATCCTTGAGGAAGGGGGATACCAATAAAGATACTCATAGGTTAGCTAGAGTTTCATTCTAAAGATAGCAATCTTTTTCAGAAAAAACCACAGCACACTGTAAAATAGGGGTTTATCCTGTTTTTCTGTTTAAGAACATAAAAAAAAGCCCAAACAATTGTTTGGGCTTTTATGATTGGTTGTAAATAATTGAAGGGTTTTATCTTTTAACCAATTTAAGTGTTTTTATTTCTTTCTGTGTATCATTAACTTTTAATATATATACACCAGAGTTTAACTTAGAAATATCAATTCTTTCGCTAGTTAACACTCCTTTTTGAACAGTTTGACCAATTGTGTTCACAATTGTATAAGAACTTAATACAGCATCTCTAGAGCTTAATTTAACCTGAACAAAATTAGTTGCTGGGTTAGGATATGCTGCAACACTTATCGCATCCTCATTACCTAACGCATCTGCATCACTAAATGTTGCAAACAAACTTGAACTTGATGTAGAAGCAACAATATTAATTGTATAATCTTCTACTTCTCCGTCTGCGAAGCTCTCACAAGCAGTTTGTGCTGCATTATACTTCATAGACACTCTCATTCTAGTTTGACCTAAAACAGCATCAGAAGGCACAGCTACGGTAGCAGAAAGGTTATTTGCGCTAGAAGAAGATCCAGAAACTACTTTTTCACTATCTTCAAAAGTTCCGTTTCTATTGAAATCAATCCAAACAGCCCAGAACTCTGTATATGCTTGACCAGAGAAACCTGCGCTTACAATCATACTATTAGAACTTCCTCTTGCTAACGTTCCAACTTGTGAAGTAAAGTCTGAATATCCACTTCCTGCACCAGTAGCATTAGCAATTCCACCTAACTCAACGTTATCAATCCATTCAAATTGTGTTCTATTACCACTAGATGCACAATAAGAAACAGGAGCCGGTGTATCGCTTTCAGTTGTAAATGTTACAGATCCAGCAGCTGACTGATTTCCAGCAGCATCTTGAGCTCTAACCGAAATTGTATATGATGTATCTGCAGTTAAACCTGTAAGGTTTGCAGAAGTACCTGTAACAGTTCCTAAACTTGTTGATCCTTGGAAAACTTCGTAACCAGTAACTCCAACATTATCTGAAGAAGCAGACCAACTAACAGTAGCTGTAGTTTTAGTAATACTTGAAGCCTGAACATTTGAAGGCGCAGAAGGCGCTTGAGTATCAGACCCTGCATCTTCAGCAGTTAATCCTAAGTTATCGATAGCAACATCACTTCTCCATCCATTTCCTGTTGTACCAACGATTCTTAATTTAATTGTTGAACCTAAGTAACTAGCTAAATCTACAGAAACACTATTCCATTGATTTCCTTGGTTGCCAGACTGTGTCCAAATATTTGTCCATGAAGCTCCGTCATTAGAAGAAGCTTGCACTGTTAAACTTCCCATATCTGTACCATACATATGGTTTTGGAATGTAAATGCAGCAGAAGATTTTCCTGATAAATCGAAACATCCACTTTCTAAAATAGCTGTAGCATTATTTCCAATTTGACCTGTACTTCCGTTTGTAGATGCCTCTAAGAACATATAGAAAGATCCATCTGCACCAGAACTTGGTCCTGTTGTACTTGATGGAGTTCCACCACTATCTCTTACCCAGTCACCATCATCACCACCAACTTGAGTCCATCCATCGTTAGATTCAAAACTCTCACTATAAGGTAAAGATTGACAAGCTGCAGGAGCACTTGTTGTAAATGTAGTTGAAGAACTGTAAGAAGAATTTGTTCCATCAGGACACTTACTACGAACTTGTACTTGATATTGAGTTGCAGCTGTTAATCCTGATAAATCTAAAGAAGTTCCAGAAACAGCAGTTGTAGTCCAAGAAGAAGTTCCAGCTACTCTATATCTTACATCATAAGTAGTACCTGCAACAGCAGACCAATTTACAGTAGCTCCCGTTTGAGAAACTCCGTTTACATTAACTCCAGTTGGAGTAGTAGCGTTACAAACAGCAGGTGTACCAGTTACTCCAGTAACAATTAAAGTGAATGCTTGACTTCCACCAGTTAATGTTCCTTTGTGCGTAACTGTAATTGTATAAGATCCTGAAGCATTGCTTACATCAACTCTTTCGTAAGGATCTACATTATTATCTCTTTTTGCATTAGTAGTTGGTCCAGTTAACTCATATGGTAAAAACTGTGTTCCTCCTTTAGAAACTCTAATATCTAAATCGTTAACTAAAACTGGAGTAGTTGAATTCACTGTAGTAACAGCAGTACCAGGTCTATCAGTCCAAGAAATAGAAGCTAATAAAGGGCTAGTTCCATCTGAATCTACAGTAATTGTATATGTTTGACCAGCAGTTAAAGTTAATTCTTCAATTTTAGAAGCAGCTCCGTTAGCTGTAATAGTTTCAGCAGCTCTTTTAGCATTTAAAAGACCCCATCCAAAAACAGCATCTGGACCAGAAGCTCCAGCATCATCAGCTGTATGAAGTGCTAAACCTTTCAAAGTAGCAGCTCTCATGAAATTACCATTCACATTGTTATAATGTTGTTGTAATAATAATAAAGAACCTGCCACGTTTGGAGACGCCATAGACGTTCCTGTAATAGAATTATATGCACTATTACTATTATGGTAAGTAGAGTAAACTCCAGTACCATTACCTGTAATATCTGGCTTAATACGGAAATCATCCGTAGGACCTTCACTACTTGAACTATTAATAGATACAGAAATTAAATTTCCATTTGCATCAATGTTTGCATCTTGTGCATTCGCAACTACTAAATTATTTTTAGAAGTTGAATGCCCTGTTAACTTATCCCATCCAGAACCTCCAGTTGGGTTAGAGTTTGCTGTGTTATCATTTCCATCGTTACCTGCAGCAACAACCATTAAATAGTTTGGTGCGTTAAATAAGATTTCATCCCAAGCTCTTGACTCATCAATATATCCACCAAAGAAGTATTGAGGTAATTGAACTTGTCCTGTATTAGGATTTCTAGCAGCAAAACCATAAGAGTGATTAGACACTAACATTCCGCTTGCTGCAGCACTAGTTGCTTCAGATTGATCGTTATCCCAAAAATAACCAACAGCACTTGCATGTGGTGCCATACCTTTAGCATCTGCTTGTACGCCAGAAGCGATAATAGTACCAGTTACGTGAGCCGCATGGAAATTTAAAGTAGAACTTCCATCACCTACAGAGAAACGGTTGTTTCCTCCTGCTCCATCATATTCTTGGTGAGATGCTCTTGCGATACCACCATCCCAAACGTGAGCTGTCATTCCTTGTCCCATTAAGTTCAATCCTAAAGAACCTCCATTATTTAAATGATTTGTTCTTGTAGATCTTGCAGCATCAACGTTAAATGTTTTATAATAAACTGGGGTTCCGTCTATTACTTTTTGTAATTGTAAGAAAACTCCATCTTTAGTTGTAATAGAAGTTTCCCATCCTTGCTGTTTTGCGATTTTAACAGCTTCTTTTCTCTGTAAATTTTCCTTAGATTCAATAGATTTCTCTATTTTTTGAAGTTTCGTCAGGTTATACTGACTACGAATCTGTTCAATTTGCTTCTTGTTTTGCGCATTAGACTGAAATCCAAGAGACAACAATCCAGCGAAAAGCAATAACTTTGTACAGTAATTGTTTTTCATTTTTGAAGGGTTAAAAAGTATAAGGATTTCACAGTTAAAATAACCTAAATAAATCCTTAAAATTTTGTTAATAGTGGGCCAAATATAATTTTTTTTTGATCTAATCCAAAAAAAATCAGGTTAATTATTTAAAATAGATAGAGTTAACCCTCTTTTTTTAACAAAAACCCATTTTAAAGTCAATTTATATGTTAATAATTAAGGATTTTTCAATTTCATTCAAAGGAATTAAAGTAATTAACAAAATTAACTTTTGTATTTCATCAAACAGCATTCTTGGTATCGTAGGAGAGAGCGGTAGTGGAAAATCACTAACCTCATTAGCCATTATGGGATTGCTACCGAATAGTGCTAATCATACTGGATCTATTCTATTTCAAGATCAAAATCTTTTAACATTATCCGAAAAAGAATTTCGAAAATATAGAGGTAATGAAATTTCTATGATTTTTCAAGAACCTATGAGTTCTTTAAACCCAACAATGACTTGTGGAAAACAAGTTGCGGAAATCTTAAAAATCCATACCTATTTATCTAAAAAACAAATAAAAGAAGAAGTAATAAATCTATTTGAAAAGGTAAAATTACCTAGACCATCTAAGATTTACAATTCATATCCTCATGAAATTAGTGGTGGACAAAAACAGCGTGTAATGATTGCTATGGCTATTGCTTGTAAACCAAAATTATTAATAGCAGATGAACCTACAACTGCTTTAGATGTTACGGTTCAGAAGGAAATTATTGCGTTACTGAAAGAATTACAATCTGAAACAAAAATGAGTATTTTATTCATTTCTCATGATTTAAATTTAGTTTCAGAAATTGCGGATGATGTTGTTGTAATGTATAAAGGAGAAATTATTGAAAAAGGAAATGCTGTTTCAGTTTTTAAAAATCCGAAAGAAAATTATACCAGAGCTTTAATCGGATCAAAACCTAAGGAAGATATCCGCTTAAAGAAACTTCCAACAGTAAATGACTTTATTGAAAACACTGTTAAAAATGAAGAATTTACAACTGAAGAAAGAAAAGCTTATCATGAAAAAATATACAACTCCTCTCCTATTTTAGAAGTTAAAAATTTAAAGAAAGAATTTATTTCTGATTCATTTTTATTTTCAAAACCAAATATTGTTAAAGCTGTAAATGATGTATCATTCTCAATTTATGAAGGCGAAACTTTAGGTTTGGTTGGAGAATCTGGTTGTGGAAAAACCACGTTAGTCCGCACTATTTTACAATTAGAAAAAGCAACGGCTGGTCAAATATTTTTTGAAGGAAAAGACATTACACTACTTGAAAAGAAAGAATTGAAAAAAATGAGAAAGCTTATACAAATCATTTTTCAAGATCCTTTTTCTTCATTAAACCCTAAAAAGACAGTTGGTGAAGCTATTTTAGAACCTATGATAGTTCATAACATACTTTCTAACAACAAAGAAAGAAAAACTTATGTATTAGAACTTTTTAAAA
Organism: uncultured Tenacibaculum sp.; assembly: GCF_947495995.1. Classification (GTDB taxonomy): domain Bacteria; phylum Bacteroidota; class Bacteroidia; order Flavobacteriales; family Flavobacteriaceae; genus Polaribacter. The sequence goes on along the minus strand of NZ_CANMAX010000001.1, from coordinate 920,106 downwards.
ATGTTGGTTTAGATGTTTCTCATTTTGATAGATATCCTCATGAATTTTCCGGAGGGCAACGTCAGCGTATTGGTATTGCAAGAGCAATTGCTTTACAACCAAAATTACTTATTTGTGACGAATCTGTTTCAGCATTAGATGTATCCATTCAAGCTCAAATTTTAAATTTATTAAATGAGTTAAAACTTAAATACAATTTCACTTATATATTTATTTCTCACGATCTAGCTGTAGTTAAATATATGTCCGATCAACTTATCGTAATGAACAAAGGCGAAATTGAAGAAATTGGAGACGCAGATGATATTTATAAAAACCCTAAAAAACTATATACAAAAACACTTATTAATGCTATTCCTAAAGGAATTTAACTCGCTTAACAAAAGAAATTAATATAGTATATTGCGATTGTAAATAAACAGAAAAATATAAATGAAGATAATTGTTCCTATGGCTGGTGTTGGCTCTAGATTAAGACCACACACATTAACAACTCCAAAGCCATTAACTGTAATAGCAGGTAAAACTATTGTACAACGTTTAGTAGAAGATATTAGCAAGGTAATCGATCAACAAATAGAAGAAATTGCATTTGTTATTGGTCCGGCTAAAAAAGGTTTTCCATCTGACACTAAAGATAAACTAATTGAAATTGCTAACAATTTGGGTGCAAAAGGTTCTGTTTATGTTCAGGAAGAAGCATTAGGAACTGCTCATGCAATTTATTGCGCGAAAGAATCGTTAAGCGGACCATGTGTTGTCGCTTATGCTGATACTTTATTTAAAGCAGATTTTACACTTGACACAAATGCAGATGGTGCTATTTGGGTGAAACAAGTTGAAGATCCTAGCGCTTTTGGTGTTGTAAAATTAGATGATGGTTTTATTACTGATTTTGTTGAAAAGCCAAAGGAATTTGTATCTGATCTTGCAATTATTGGAATTTATTATTTCAAAGACGGAGATAAGGTAAAAGAAGAAATTCAATATTTAATTGATAACGACTTAAAAGAAAATAATGAGTATCAATTAACAAATGTTTTAGAATCTTTAAAGCAACAAGGTGCTAAATTTATACCTGGAAAAGTTGATGCTTGGATGGATTGCGGTAAAAAAGATCCTACTGTAGACACAAACAAGCAGGTTTTAGGTTTTGAACAAGCCGATGGAAATAACTTAGTTTCTGAAGATGTTGTTTTAGAAAATTCAGAAATTATTCAACCTTGTTACGTTGGAAAAAATGTAGTACTAAAAAACACTAAAATAGGACCTTATGTTTCTATTGGTGAAAACAGTGTAGTAGAAAACGCAACTATAAGTAATTCATTAATCCAAACCAACGTACAAATAAGTAATGCCAATTTTGATAACGCTATGATTGGTAATTTTGCTAAATTTAATGGAAAATTTACATCAATAAGTATAGGTGATTATACAGAACTTACATAAAAAAACATTGAAAAGAGAGTGGAACTATCGACTTATATACTTAAGTCTTCTACTCTCTTTTTTGTTTATAATACCAACAATACAAGCGCAAGACAGCTTGGTTCTTGAAGCTTCAATTTCTGAAAAAAAACTTTTAGAATTTGAAAGCCTTTTTTTTGATGCTATAACATTAAAAGCGATTTATAAACATCAAAAAGCCATAGAAAAACTAGAAGAATGTAATGCTTTAGTTCCGAACGAAAAAGCTGTTTTATTTGAACTTTCTAAGAACTATTTGCTATTAAAAAAGATTCCTGAAGCAACAACGTATGCAAATCAGTCTTTAGCAAAAGATCCAGAAAATCTATGGATTCAAGAGCATTTGGTTAAAATCTATCGTAAATCTGGTCGTTTTAATAAAGCTATAGAAATTCAACAAAAAATAGGAGCGAAGTACCCTAAAAAGAAACAGGAATTAGTTTTCTTGTACTTAATGGATAACAACAGAACTAAAGCTAGAAAGTTACTTGACGAATTATCGGAAGCTAAATTATTAAATCGCAGACTACGAGCATTAAAAAGTAGTTTAGATAAAAGAAGTAGTAAAAAAAGAACTGCAGCAATTACTACTAAAAATGAAGGTTTAGAATCTGCCTTTAAAAAGAACAAAACGTTTACAAACCTGAGTAATCTTTTACAAAAATTACAAAAGGAAAACAGTAAAGAACTTTTGGTTTACAGTGAAGAAGGATTAACACTTTTTCCTGCACAACCTTTTGTGTATTTAATGAACGGACTTGCGTTAAATAATAACAAAGAATTTAAAAAAGCTATAACAACACTTAAAAATGGTATTGATTTTGTGATTGATGACCAAAAAATGGAACAACGTTTTTATAAAGAGCTTTTACGAGCTTATAAAGGTACTGGTGACAATAAAAACATCAATAAATACCAGAAAAAAATTAAGTAATCGATGAAAAAAACTTACGGGATACTTCTCATTTTGGCACTATCTACCTTGTTTTCTTGTAAAACAACTAAAGATGCTGCCAATAGTACAGCAATTAAAGAGTTATCTGCAAGAAGAGTTGTTAAAAAGCATTTGTCTGCCGATTTTGATGGAAAAACAATCGATGCTAAACTTAAAGTTAAGTATAAAGACAAAAAGGAAAATATTGGTTTCTCTGTAAAAATGAGAATCAAAAAAGACGAAGTAATTTGGTTAAAAGGAACAAAATTAATCACTGTTTTTAAAGCTAAAATTACTCCAGAAAAAGTTAGTTTTTACTCTCCGTACAAAAAGAATTATTTTGAAGGAGATTTTTCTATGCTAAAAGAATTACTTGGTTTTGATGTTAATTTCACACAACTTCAAAATATGTTGCTAGGTCAGGCCGTTCTAGATATATCGAAAAACAAGCAAAAGGTTACTATTATTGATAATGCTTATCAATTGTATCCAAAAAAACAATTGGAGTTATTCGATATCTTTTACCAAATAAACCCTAATCACTATAAATTAAAAAAACAGCATTTAGTTAATGAACTAAAAGCACAACGATTAGACATTAGTTACGCAGATTATATTAAAAAAGGAAAATTTCTTTTCCCTAAGAAAACAACAATAACAGCTAAGGAGAAAGATAAATTTACTAATATTAGCATAGATGTTCGATCGGTTAATTTTAATACAAATCTTGAAATGCCATTCAGAATTCCTTCTGGATATAAAGAAATAGAACTATAGTGAAACGCTTTTTTTACATATCTCTTTTAAGTTTTTTCTGCTTTAGCATGTCTTCATATGCTCAAGGAAGAAAAGAGCTAGAAAAACGCCGTAAAAAGATTAATAAAGAAATCAAAAAGATCAATACGTTACTTTTTGAAACTAAAAAAGAAAAAACAAATGCTTTAGACGACTTAAAAGATTTAAGTCAGAAAATAACGGTTCGTGAACAGTTAATTGAAACTATTCGTTTAGAAACCGAAGAATTAAACAAAGAAATAAAGCAAAACGAAAAAAAAATATCATCTAACAATAAAGAACTTTCTACTTTAAAAGCTGATTATGCAGATATGGTTTTTAAATCATACAAAAGCAAGTCGCAACAAAGTAAAACCATGTTTTTATTGTCTTCAGAAAACTTTTTACAAGCTTATAAGCGAATTAAATATATTGAGCAATACAAGAGTTTCAGAAAGAAACAGGCTCAGAAAATAATTACGAAGACTAAAGATATTGAACGCTTAAATGATTCTCTAACGAAAAAGAAGAATCAGAAAAAATCACTTATTAATACCGAAACTACTCAGAAAAAGAGAATAGAAAATGAAAAAGAGGAGCAGGAGGAATTAGTAAGTAAAATTAAAAATCAAGAAAGTAAATACAAGCGTCAGTTAAATAAAAAAATCAGAGAAGAAAAAGCTGTTGCTAAACGAATAGATCGCATCATTAGAGCTGCCATTGCCAAAGCAAATAAAGGTAAAAAAGGAAAAGCTAAGAAAGGTGAGTTCTTATTAACAAAAGCCGAGAAAAATTTAAAAGCCAAGTTTGAACAAAACAAAGGAAGTCTTCCTTGGCCTATAGACGGAGTTGTAACGAGAAAGTTTGGTGTTCAACCGCATCCAACATTTAAGTCGATTACAATTAACGGAACAGGTTTACATATTAGAGGGAAGAAAGGTGCTGCTGCGAAAAGTGTTTTTAATGGTAAAGTACTAAGTATTACAAAGTCTGATAAGGGAACAAAAAGTGTAATGGTACAGCATGGAGATTACATTACGACATATTCTAATTTACGAACTGTATTTGTGAAAAACGGACAAAGTGTAACTACAGGAACATCTTTAGGAACCGTTTTTACAAATAAAGTAACAGGAAAAACAGATTTAATTTTCGTTTTAAATAAAAACACAACTAAACTCGATCCAGCAAAATGGATAAGATCTAACTAATGAATAGAGCTTCTAATTTTATTATTGTTACCACTGCTATTATAGCTATTTTGGTTATAGGTAAAGGCATTTTAATCCCGTTTATTTTTGCGGTTATTTTCTGGTTTTTTACTCGTGAGATTAGAAAAATTATATATAAAATTCCTTTTGCAGAAAAGTTTATTCCTAAATGGATTAGCAATATTTTAGTATTTACAATCATCATTTTAGCTTTTGGATTTGTTTCGGAAATTGTTACGAATAGCGTTACTAATGTTACCGAATCGTACACAAAATACGAACCTAATATTCAGAAGATTATCAACGGTCTAGGTAATTATTTGAATGTAGATCTTTTAACATCGATAAAATCTGTTGTTGGTGATTTTAATTACGGATCTGTTCTTGGTGATGTTGCCAATGGTGTAAGCGGAATATTAGGAGACACGTTTATGATTATCATTTATGCTTTATTCTTATTTCTTGAAGAACGTTCTTTTGTAAAAAAGATCTATATGGTCTTCAGTAGAAATAATAATTACGAGAGTATTCAAACGATGATTGATAAAATAGAAGATTCTATTTCTAATTATTTACGATTAAAGACCTATGTAAGCATTTTAACGGGTATTTTAAGCTACTTTGTACTTCTTTTCGTTGGAGTAGATAGTGCGCCGTTTTGGGCCTTTCTAATCTTCTTATTAAACTATATTCCGACCGTAGGTTCGTTAATAGGTACACTTTTCCCTGCAATATTTAGTTTATTGCAGTTTGGAGATTTTACTCCGTTCTTAATTATTACCGTTGCTGTTGGAATAATTCAAGTAGTTGTAGGAAATGTAATCGAACCTCGCTTGTTTGGTAAATCTTTAAATTTAAGTCCGCTTGTAACAATACTCGCACTTTCTGTATGGGGCAAAATCTGGGGAATTACAGGAATGGTACTTTCTGTACCAATTACCGTAATTATGATTATTGTTTTCTCTCAGTTTGAAAAAACAAGATCTATAGCCATTATGCTCTCAGAAAATGGAGAAATAGATGAAATAACAAATAAATCTAGTCGACGAACAAAGCTTTAAGCTCTGTAGCATCTTTAGGTTGCATTTTACCAGCTAAGATTAAGCTTAGTTGCTTTCTACGTAAAGCTCCGTCAAAACGTTGTTGTTCTAATTCAGTTTCTGGATTAATTTTTGGAATTGGCACAGGTTTTCCTGTTTCGTCTACGGCTACAAATGTGTAAATACCTTCGTTTACTTTCGTTTTTTCACCAGATTGACGGTCTTCTATCCAAACATCTACAAAAACCTCCATAGACGATGTAAAAGCCCTAGAAACTTTAGCTTCTAAAGTAACTACACTACCTACAGGTACAGATTTGGTAAAAGCAACATGATTTACAGAAGCTGTTACAACAATTCTGCGTGAATGACGGCGTGCAGCAATACTACAAGCTCTGTCCATACGAGCCAATAGTTCTCCACCAAAAAGATTATCTAAATAATTTGTTTCTCCTGGTAAAACAAGATCTGTAAGTACTGTTCGTGATTGTTGTGGGGTTTTAGCTTCCATTTCTAAAATTTCCCGCAAAGATAACTAAACCCACAATGGATTTAAAGTTTAATAAAAAAAATATCGGAATTACTTTACAAGAATCCAAGCATCTTTAGAAGCTTCTTCTCTAACCTTTTCAATTACCTCTTTAGCAGCATCTTTAGAAGCGTAAGAACCGACAGAAACTTGTGTTAAGCCCCATTGGTTTTTACCAAGAATTTTAGCATCGTAACCTTTACTTTTTAATTCAGTAATTTTTTTACGCGCATTTTCTTCTAATTGAAAAGCTCCAGCAATAATATAAGCAGTAGCATCGCTATCTTCTTTAGCAATATCTAAACTAATTGTTGGCAATTGATCGTCAATAACAAAAGTAGCTTGCTGAATTTTTTCCTCAACTAGGTTTTGTTCACCAATAGCATTGTTGTTATTATTCTTATTGAATTGTTGTAAACCAACTGTACCAGCTATTAAAATAGCAGCTGCTGCAGCATACTTAACAATTCTAAATGGCTTTTTAGTAGATTTTTCCTCTTCAGTCATTTTCTCTTCATCAAAAGAAGTAACTGTTGGTAAAGGAATTACTTTTTCTTCAACACGCTCAATAACTGGGTAATTCACTGGTGAAAACCCGAATGAGCTTGTTAAGAAATTTGTAGTTGTATTAGGTTTGAATACTAATTGACTTTCTTCATTTAAAGTTAAAGATCCAACTTCATTAATTTCTAAAGTATTTTCTTTAAGCGTTTCTTTCCATTCTGCAACTGTTTCTAAAATTTTAGCAACAGCTTCTTCAAAAGAAATATTTAAAACAGAAGCAACTTCATTAGCTAATAAACCATCGTTATGTTGCAATTGAGCATTAAAAGAAATCTTCTTTGTAGGTGGATAAAAAATTCCATCAACTAATTGTGTATTAGTTGTATTTGATACAAATCCTCCAAAGTTCGGAACGATCACACAATCGTAACGATATAACAATTCCTTTATGTAGCTTCTCATCATCATAAGTACAAAGTTAGCTTTTTTGTTGATTTAAAAAAAGTATATTTGTGTTTAGTAGGTCATATTTTTTAATTTTTGGCCTTCTAATTTAAGAAAAAGAAAATGCTAGAAAAAGAACTATTGGCTGTATTGCGTTTACAGTCAACACCAAACGTTGGTGACATTATTTCAAAAAAATTGATACGCACACTAGGCTCTGCAACACAAATTTTTCAAGAAAAAAAATCGTCTTTACTTAAAATCGATGGAATAGGAGAGTACACCATTAACAATCTACTTTCTGAAAAAACTCAAAAACTTGCAGCAGCAGAATTCAACTATATTGAGAAGCATAACATCCAATATTCATATTGTTTTGATGAAGATTATCCGAAGAACTTAAAAAATTGTCAGGATGCACCGTTGTTATTTTTTCATGATGGAAATTTAAATTGGCATACAGATCGTATTATTTCTATTGTTGGAACTCGAAACATGACAAACTATGGAAAAGAATTTTGTCGCAATTTAATTGAATCAATTGCTGTTTACGATCCTTTAATTGTAAGCGGTCTTGCTTATGGTGTTGATATTTGTGCGCATCAAGCCGCAATGGATCATAATTTACAAACGATAGCTGTGCTTGCACACGGTTTGAATGAGATTTACCCTAAAAAACACAAACAGTTTCTTCCGAAAATTATCGATCATGGTGGATTAATTTCAGAGTTCTGGCATAACGAACAACCAATGCGTGAAAATTTTTTAAAACGAAATCGAATCGTTGCAGGTATATCGAAAGCAACAATTGTTATTGAATCTGCTGAGCGGGGAGGAGCATTAGTCACGGCTGATATTGCTAACTCGTATCATCGTGATGTTTTTGCTGTACCTGGAAAAACGAGTGACTATTACAGTAAAGGCTGTAATAATTTAATAAAAACAAATCAGGCACATTTATTAACCTCAGCTGATGATATTATAAAAATGCTGAATTGGGATGTAAAAGAACAACCTGTTGCTAAGCAAACGGAATTATTTGTAACCTTAAGCGAGATAGAACAAAAAGTGTATGATTATTTATTAAAGAATGGAAAACAATTATTAGATCTTATCGCTGTAGATTGTGAAATACCTGTATACAAATTATCAGGTTTATTAATAAAAATGGAATTAAAAGGTATTATAAAACCTTTACCAGGAAAAATGTTTGAGGTGTAATATATAACTTCAAGTCAAGTGTCAGACTGAGCGCAGTCGAAATCTTGTTCATCTCTATCTATTCAATAGAGAGTTATTAGTAAAAAAGATCTCGACTGCGCTCGACCTGACATATAAAAGATCTTATTTTCAACATTGCCTATAACATCAAACTCTCTTGAATTCTATTCGTAATTTCTTGAATATTACCCATACCATCAAAAGTAGTAACCACTAATTTTGTTTTCATATAAGCAATCGCTGGCTTTGTTGTTTCTTCAAAAATTCGAATTCGTTTCAAATGTGTTTCAGGATCTTTATCGTCTTCTCGATTTGAAGTTTCTGCTCGTTTCTTTGCTCGAAGTAGTAATTCTTCTTTCGGAACTTCAATATCAATTACCTTTTCAATACTCAATCCTTTTTCTGAAACTAAAGCCAATAAATCGTCCATTTGTGGAATTGTTCTCGGATAACCGTCTAAGATAATTCCTTCTTCAGATCTGTTTTCATCTAAAATTTGACTGAATAATGTTTTCATAATTTCATCTGGAACTAAATCTCCTTTCTTTTCATATTTGGATAATTCTTTACCGATGTCAGTTCCATTTTCTTTTTCTAGTCTACAACGATCTCCTGTAGAAATGTGTTTATAATTTAAAAGGTTCTTTAAAATTTCACACTGTGTTCCTTTTCCAGAATATGGTGGTCCTGTGATGATTAAAATTTTCATCTTTTTAATTTCTATTTCAATTGTTTATCTACAAATGTACTTATAAATGCTTTATTCAACCATAAAGGTTATTGGAATTATATAGCGAATACTTACATTTTTTCCGTTGTGTTTTCCTGGAATAAATCGAGGTAGTTTTTCAAACAATTTTTTGAGTTCTTCTTTAAGCGTAGGATGCGGTGCCTTAGTTTCAATATTAGTTACATTACCTAAAGTATCAATTGTAATCTGAGTAAACATTTTCTTTTTACCTTCGGATAATCCTAAGTTTTCAGTAGTTGAAAAATCAAAGTTTTTTATTACAAATTCATTTATCTTTCGTTCAAAGTTCTTTTCCCATGTTTCATTTGCTCTTTTAACAACACCTTTAAATCTTGGTTGTTTATCTACAAAACGAAAAGAGTAGAATTTTTCTTTGTTTTCTTCTGCAGGAGTTATAATTCCAACTACAGGCTCTATTTCATCTTCTTCTTTCAAATTGTCAATTAACTTAGAAACTTCGTCTATTCTTTCAACATAATTTATTTCGACAACATCTCCTGTAGTTTCAACAACAATCTCTCCACTTTCTGGAATTGGTAAATCTCCTAGAATTACAACATCATCTTTTTTCTCTGGAGGCGAAGGACAAAAAGTAGGTTTCGTTTTAAGAGAATCTTTCGGATTGAAAACTGCTAAGGAATCTATTGTTTTTTCAACTTTAGTGATGCTATCAATCAACATTACTTTCTCTATTTTCTGAGTTTTTTGCTCCGTTTTACAACTAAATAATGTAGTTCCCATCACAATAAGTAGCGCTAGAAAAAACAGTTTTTGAAATGATAAATTCGTATTAAAAACAATATCTGGGAGTTGAATTACTATGGAATCTAATTGCTTTCTGTAGAAATGACCACAAACTCTTTTTCCTTTATTTTCAGTGAGATATTCTTGAATTTCTTTTGTTGATTTTTTAGTAAAATCAACCACTGTTTTTGTACATGATGCACAAAAACGTCCTTTCTCATTTGGCGTCATTTTTTGCCAATCTTCATGGCAAGGTTTGGGAATTGTAATTCTGTAGTTTTTCATAGTCTTGTAGTTTTTCGTTCTAGCAACAAACACTATTCCAAAAATTCTTCATTTAAAATACTTACATTTGAAAAAAACACCCCAATGGAGCACTCTGAAGAAAAATTAATGTCGAAAAAAAAGCCTGCTTTTCCTATCAATCACTTTCTAAATGATTACTTGATAGAACACAGCAGAAATATTAAGATTCCGATTTTTTATGAAGATTTACTCCGTTTTCAAGGTTCTGTTGTTGTGTACGACAAGAACGATGAAGATACACTTTGGGTACGTGTTTATTTTTCTGAATTCGATCGACAAGAAATTGATTTAAGCTTAAAGAAAGTCTACAACATTTTACACTCCAACGGTAACGAAGACAACATTCAATATTTAAATATCGATGCTGTTGATTACTGTACTTTCGGAAACTCGAAACCTTTCCGTGTGAAAGTGAGAAATGTTTTAAATGATAATTACACCTATTTCTACGTAAAGAAAACAGATGCTTCACGTGTTTATGGTTTAGAATTAGAGCATATTTTATCTCCTTATAACCTCAACTTCTTGGTGTATAAAGACACTTTAATTGAAGAACATATTGCCGGAATTCCTGGAGATACATTTATTAAAGAAATTTTACCAAGTTGTACTGAGCCTCAAAAATCTCAAATTGCCAAAGAGTTTGTAAAATTTAATGAACGTTGTATGATTCGTTTGTTAGGTGATATGCGTTCCTACAATTATGTGATTGTTCCTACTCATGACTTTGATAGTGTGGTGTATAAAATTAGAGCAATTGACTTTGATCAGCAATGTTTTGAAGGAAAATTCAAAGTGTATTATCCGCAGTTTTTCAAGGAAAATTACCCGATGGTACAATTGGTAGGAGATAAGCTTCAAGAAAATTCTATTGAGCAATATAAACTAGAAGAAAGATCGATTGTAGCTAAGCGTATTTTATCTTCTGAAGATCGTTTGAATGAACTGATTTTTTGTATGAAAAATGATGAAATTTCTAATGATGCAAATATAGAACAGCTAAAAATGCAGATTCATGATTTTACGAAAGATATCTCTTTCAAAAAAAGCAAAAATATGGGAGAAGTTCTTGAAAGTGCTTTAGATTTTGTAAGACGAAATTACGAAGATGTAACTATGCGATAATTTTTTATGGGATTAGATAGTGTTGAACTTATTGTTACTGTTGAGAAAACGTTTAAAATTGATATCCCAGATCAGGAATGTGAACAAATCTACACTGTTCAAGATTTAATAAATGCTGTAACTAAGAGAATTTCACATCAAAATAACACAAGAAAAGAACTTCTTTTTAACCGCATTAAAAATGCGATTTTAGAAACTACATCAAGTACAGCAACCATTGGTTTAAAAACACCAATAATGGACGTTTTTAAGCTAAGTAATTTAGCTTTTCAATGGAAAGATTTAGAAAGATCTTTACAACTTACTTTACCTGAATTGGTTCCTTTAGATTTTAACGATAAGTTAGATACGCATGTTAAAGTTTTAGGTCTAAAAATTTTCAAACGTAAATCTCCTATTACCAAAGGAAATATTGGTGAATTAATTGATTGGATCATTTCTTTAAATTATCAAAAAATCATTGATATTTCAGGATTGATTTCTGAGTATGATATCCAACGAATCGTTATTGGAATTGTTAGTGATTGTGTTGGTTTACCTGTTAATGAAATCGAACTACATCATGCTATGACAACAGATTTAGGTATTGATTAATCTACTTTTTCTTACTTCGTATACTTTCAATAACAACAGTAGCTAAAATTAAACTTCCACCGATTAATGTATTTATATTTGGAATTTCGTGCAAGAAAATAAATGCTAGAATGATTCCGAAAATTGGTTGTACGCTGCTAATAATACTTGTAGTTGAAGCCGTAAAAAACTGGAGAGAATACACCATTAAACTGTGTCCAATTGCTGTGGTTAAAAAAGCAAGTAACAACAAATATGGTAACTGACTTTGTACACCAGAAATATCCATAAAAAATAGTGTAGGGAAGAGGCAAATCGATATAATTACTGTTTGATAAAACATTAAAACCACACCATTATATTCGTTTACATAACGTTTTAAAATTAAAATACGAATAGCATAACAAAGTGCTGAAATTACACCGAAAATCATACCTTGAACGGTTGTGTTTTCAAAGGTAAAATCTGGAGACAAAATGTATAATCCGAGTAAAACTAAAATTCCAAGTACAATGTAAATCGGATTGAATTTCACTTTTAAAAATACAGGTTCTAAAAACGCAATCAACACAGGAAATGTGTACAACGACAGCATTCCTATAGCAACATTTGAAAGTTTAAGCGCGTAGAAATAGGTTATCCAGTGTATTCCCATAAAAACTCCCCCAACTACAAAAGGTAAAAAATGACTTTTTGATTTTAGTGATAACGATTCTTTTTTAAACTTTAAAAAGACAAACAAAATCAGCATGGCAAATGCCGCTCTAAAAAAGATAATTACTTCAGAAGGCATTGCTATATATCTACCTAAAACTCCAGAAGTACTAATAAAAAAAGTGGCTAATAATAAACCTAAAATCTTTTTAAAATGTGTGTTATCCATACGTTTAATTTTGTACTCTAATTATCGCAATATCATCTGTTGGAAGATGATCGTATTGTTGATTTAGTCTTTTAATTTTTGTATCTAAAGTTGTGTTTACAGACTCATGCAGCAAAAACTCTATGATTTCGCTTTCTGGTTTTTCTTTAGTTCTATTCTTTAAATTTTTAAATGCGAAAATTCCGTCGGTTGCTAAACTAAGATCTTTGTAGTGATTAATCGTTATTTTTTGAGTTTCATTTGTAAACCAATCTTCAAAAGACTTCTGTAAATGATACGCAAGATAATTTGGTTTATCGTTACTTTCAAAATCATATTTTTTACCATCAACAGTAACTAAACCATCTCCAGCAACAACAATTTCTGCTGTTTTATTTTCTGTATTTGTCAAGCAAATAATAACTGTTGAAAGCAGTTCGTAAGTATCTAAATCGAGTGTTTGTTTCGTTGATTTTAATTTATTGAAAAACTGTAAAAGAATAGCTTTCATTTTTTCTTGTATCGAAGATTTCTCCTTAACAACAAAGGATTTATGAAACTCTTGTTTACTGATGTTTCTTAGTATTTTTCCGAATAAAATTGATGCGAAAACAGATTCTTTTCCTGAGGAACAGCCATCGAAAACGGCCAATAGTTTTTCAGTATCGGATATGTCTTCTATAATTAAAAAATCTTCGCAATGATTGGTGTGGAATTCTCCTATTTGAAGTGTATGATAAATTTGCATTCCCCGCGAAAATAAGGAATACCAATAGTTTACTTCGAATTAAGTTTTAGAAATTTCAAAAGAAAGCATAAGAAGAACTCTTCTTATTTGGTGAAAATTTTATCTAAAAGACGACGTGTTTTTTTACTACTAAGCTTCAATTTGTCGGTAATCACTTTTCCTTTGTCTGATAATAACACACAAGTTGGCATTGAAGAAATATTATATGTTTTTACAAACTTTCCTTTAGAACCATCGAAAAATAAATGTGCTCCTTTATTACTGTTTTTCTCGATAATCGACAACCACTTCGAAAAATCTTCTTTTTTATCTACCGAAATATTGATAAAAACAATGTTATAATCGTGGTATTCTTTTTTAAGTTGTTCTATCGTTTCAAAATCTTGAACACAGCTTTCGCACCAAGAAGCCCAAATATTCATTAAGATATAATTCCCTTTGTATTCGGCTAATTTTACCTCTTCTTCATTGCTTGTTAAGAAATCGAATTTTGATAAATTTTTCTCTGCTTCAACCAAACGAACTTGATCGTAAATCGTTTTTGCTTTTGCTGTTAATTCTAAAGTTGCAGAATTCGATTTAATAAGGCTAAAATAGTCTCTTGTACGTTGTGGAGTATCTGCACTCATTAATTCGAATAAACTCTCTAAAACGCCTTGTTTTAAAGGCTGTGTACGAATTGAAGATAAAATATCTCTCATCATTTTTAAATCCGCGGCATTTTCTAGGTCTTTTCGCCATTTTAAAATACTTAATTGCGCATAAGATTCATATTTCTCAAATAAGTACTCTGTATCAAAATGAATATTTGTAAGAGGCTCTAAAAAAGCTTTAGACGGATAAATACTATCATTAAACTGATAATAAGCTTTGGCATCTTCATATTTTAATAAATCTAAAGAATAACCATATTGCAAGTTTTTCATTTCCTCTTCAACAAAATCTTTATCTAAGTTTCCTGAAAATAAAGTTCCGTATAAACCTTTGTAATAACCGTCAATCTTTTTCAAATAATTAGATTCATTTCCTTCGTAAAAATCACGGTCGTAATATTTTTTCTCTGTACCATTATCGCTTAAGCGAATCGCATTTTTTTCGGCTAAAAATTTATTAATTAAAGCTCCTTTTCCTGTAAATTCAATTGAATTATGAAAATCTTCTGCATCAAAAGAAATGGTAAGTTCGTGTTCTGGTTTTATGTAAAGTACAGCTTTGTCTTCTTCTTTTTTTAAGATGTAATATCCTTCATCAAGGCTAATACCATCTAAATCAAAATTCAATTCTTTAAGCGTTACATTTCGAACTACTTCGTTTGTAACTTTACGAATAGAAAACGTGCTACCAATGGTATCGTTTTCGATATTGAATGTTATTTTTTGACTGAAAAGACTTGATATACTACACAGTAACAAACAAGTAATTATTTTTTTCATAAATCATTATCCTTTACATCACTACAAATTAACTCATTTATAATTAACTTATTGTTTTTTTCAAACACGAAAATCGTTAATATTATATTCTAGTTTAAAAGCTTGTCTAAAAGTGCGTGTGTTTTATCGTTTGAAGGCTTTGTTAAATGACTTTCTACAATTTTCCCTTCTGGAGAAATTAAAATAAAACGAGGGATAGATGTTACACCAAAATCACTTACAAAATCAGACTCAAAAGCTTTATCGGTAAACAATTGAATTCCATTCATTTCTTTATCTTTCAACGTTTGTTGCCAAAGATCGTATTCTGTTTTATTATCTACAGAAAGTCCAATAAATGCAATGTTCTTACCGTGATATTTTTTCTCTATTTTTTTCAAATATGGTAATTCTCTTAAGCAAGGAGTACACCAAGTTGCCCAAATATCAATAAGCACATATTTTCCTTTAAAATCTTCTAATGACACATCCTTTCCGTTTCGGTCTTTAAAAGTAAAAGCCGGAGCTTTTTGTCCTATCGCAGTAGTACTTAGTTTATCAAACTTAATTTTTGCTTTTTCTACAAAACTCTGATTCGGGACATGTTTTTCTATCAATTGATAGTACCATTTTGCTTTTTCTGGCGTATCTGAAATTCTGTAATAAGCGTCTACAATGACATCTACAAAAAGTTGACTCGTTAAAATTTTACTGAATTCAGCATCCATACTTTCAAAGCTTTTCGCTTTTTTTAATAAGTCATGCCAATAATCTGATGCCAATGTTTTGTAAGAAGGATATTGGTCGTATAAATCTGCATCGTTATAATTTAACTCTTGTAATGGTTTTAAAAAATTTGTGCTTGGCGTTACTGGTTTGCCTGTGTGTGAGACTGCAGAAACTGAGTAATTATATAAGTTTTGTAAGCAATTAAATCTCAAGTTAATCGTTTCATTGTTTTTAAAACTAGCATCGTTTACTTGACTAAGTAAAGTCTTTAATTCTTTATCAATAGATTTTATAATACTCAAATATTTAGTTTCGTCTTCTTTATAAAAGCTTTCTGAATTTTTCCAACGTTCTTTTAATAACTTTTTCTTCGTTAATAAATAATTATTTGCTTCAGCTCCTTGACCCGAAAAACTAACTGTTTTGTTGAAATCTTTAGCATCGAAATTGATTTGAAGTTTATAATCTGGCTTTAAATATACATACACCGAATTATTATCTTTTCTAAACTTATAAAAACCTTCTCGTATTTCTAAATCACTCGTATTAAAACTATTTCCTTGCAGCGAAATTTCTTTTACTGCGCGTTTATTTATAGTGCGTAACGATAGTTTTACATCTTTCGATGCATTTTTAACTGTTCCGCTTATAGATTGACTATAAATTGGTGCTATACAAATAGCAAACACTAGTACTATCAATATTTTTTTCATCTTCTTTTGTCTTGTGTTTTTTGAATTAAAAAACTACTCTGCATAGATTGCTTCACTCAACTTTATTTTGCTCACAATGACGCCTATATTTTTACAAACCGTCATTACGAGGAGCGATAGTAACGACGTAATCTGTTAGTCTTTGAATTTGAAAACAATTACAAACTAAACAATAATCAGATTGCTTCACTTCGTTCGCAATGACACTTACACTTTCTGCAACGTTTCTAACGCCTTTTTAACGGTATCAATCTTAATAAATGTGATTAATAATCGTAAACCATTTTTGGTTTGCTTTTCTTTCATCACACAGCTTTTAGAATTGTGCTGTACATACCTCAACATTTTGGTAAATGCTTCGGTTTGATAGAAATCACTTTGCTGATCGGATACAAAATACCCAATCATACGTTTTTGCTTTAGAATGATTTTCTCTAATCCTAATGATTTTCCTAACCATTTGATACGAACAGAATCTAGTAAATCTTGAACCTGAGTTGGATATTCACCAAATCGATCGATTAAGTTGGTTTCAAAAACTTGTAATGCTTCTTCCGATTCTAACTCACCTAATTGTTTATATAAATTCAAACGCTCTGTGATAGAATTCACATAATCATCTGGAAATAAAATCTCAAAATCAGTATCAATTTGAACTTCTTTTACATATTCTTTCGGGCCAGCATTTTCATCAACAGGATATAAATCTTTAAATTCATTTTCCTTCAGTTCTTCAATCGCTTCCTTCAGAATTTTCTGATACGTATCGAAACCAATATCGTTAATAAATCCGCTTTGTTCTCCTCCTAATAAATCTCCAGCTCCACGAATTTCTAAATCTTTCATGGCGATATTCAATCCGCTTCCTAATTCAGAAAACATTTCTAAAGCCTGAATTCGTTTACGCGCTTCTTCCGTCATCATATGATACGGTGGTGTAATAAAATAACAGAATGCTTTTTTGTTCGAACGTCCTACACGACCACGCATTTGGTGTAAATCTGACAATCCGAAGTTATTGGCATTATTGATAAAAATCGTGTTGGCATTTGGTACATCTAATCCACTTTCAATAATTGTGGTAGACACTAAAACATCGAACTCTCCGTTCATGAAAGCCAGCATTAATTCCTCTAGCTTTTTCCCTTCCATTTGTCCGTGTCCAATTCCAATTTTTGCTGAAGGAACCAAACGTTGTAACATTCCGGCAACTTCTTTAATATTCTCGATTCTGTTATGAATAAAGAAAACCTGACCTCCACGTGAAATTTCGTAGGAAATCGCATCACGCATGATATCTTCAGACAAACGAACCACATTCGTTTCTACCGGATGACGGTTTGGTGGTGGTGTTTTTATGACTGATAAATCACGCGCAGCCATTAAACTGAATTGTAACGTACGTGGAATTGGCGTTGCTGTTAAGGTTAACGTATCTACATTTTCCTTAATGGTTTTCAATTTATCTTTTGCTGCAACTCCGAATTTTTGTTCTTCATCAATAATTAATAAACCTAAATCTTTAAACTGTACATTTTTGTTCGTTAATTGATGTGTTCCAATCACAATGTCTACAGATCCATCGGCAATACCTTCTAAAACACCTTTTTTCTGTTTTGCGGTACGAAAACGGTTTAAGTAATCTATTTGTACAGGAAATTGTTTTAAACGCTCAGAAAACGTCTTAAAATGCTGAAACGCTAAAATTGTAGTGGGTACTAACACCGCAACTTGTTTTCCATTGTCTACAGCTTTAAAAGCGGCACGAATGGCAACTTCTGTTTTTCCGAAACCAACATCACCACAAACTAAACGATCCATTGGTTGATCTTTTTCCATATCGGCTTTTACATCTTGCGTTGCAGAAAACTGATCTGGTGTATCTTCGTATAAGAAACTCGCTTCTAACTCATGTTGCATGTGCGTATCTGGACCAAAAGCGTGTCCTTTTTCTAATTTACGCTTTGCATAAAGTTTTATTAGGTTAAAGGCAATTTCTTTAACGCGAGTTTTCGTTTTTTGCTTGATTTTCTTCCACGCATTCGATCCTAGTTTAAAAATCTTTGGTGGTTTTCCATCTTTTCCGTTGAATTTAGAAATCTTGTGTAGCGAGTGAATACTCACATACAAAATATCGCGATCGCCATAAATTAATTTAATCGCTTCTTGTTTCTTTCCTTCAACATCGATTTTTTGTAATCCTGCGAATTTTCCAACTCCATGATCGATATGTGTTACATAATCGCCTTTTTCTAAATTGGTTAATTCTTTTAGTGTAATCGATTGTTTTTTGGCGTAACCATTTTTCAGTCGGAACTTATGGTAACGTTCAAAAATTTGATGATCGGTATAGCAAACTATTTTCTGATCTTCATCAATAAATCCTTGATAAATCGGAAAAACTACAGTTTCGTAATGTACCTCAACATCGGCATCTTCAAAAATATCATGAAAACGCTGTGCTTGCTTTTCATTAGCACAAAAAATATAGTTGGTATATCCTTTAGAATGATGAACATTTAAATCTTCGATTAATAAATCGAACTGCTTATTAAAAGAAGGCTGTGAACGGACTGAGAATGAAATCTTACCGTCACCCTGAACTTGTTTCAGGGTCTCACCTGTGTGAGCAGTACTTTTATCTGGATGAGATGCTGAAACATCTCTCGACTCCGCTCGAGATGACATTTTATCCAAATAAGCCACCGTAAAATCTTGCAATTGATTTTTAATCAATGTTCCGTCGCAGAACAATTCTGATGGTTTTGAGTGTTTAATGTCTTCCGACAGTTTTTCAAATTCTACTTCCGCTTTGCGGAAAAATTTATCGAGATTTCCAGTAAGTAAATCCTGATTTTTAATCAGCAATACCGTTTTTGCTGAAATATATTTTAAAAAGCTTTCTCGTGATTCTTGTAATGCCTTGTTTTCTACATTTGGCATAATACTCACTTTGGTGAGTTTTTCTTTCGACAGTTGTGTTTCTACATCAAATGTTCGGATGCTGTCTACTTCATCTCCAAAAAATTCGATTCGATAGGGTTCGTCGTTAGAGAATGAAAACACATCTACAATTCCTCCACGTACCGAAAACTCTCCAGGTTCGGTAACAAAATCAACTCGATTGAAATTGTATTCGAATAATACTTCGTTGATAAAATCGAGTGATAAGCTTTCACCTTGGTTTACCTTGAGTGTGTTTTTTTCCAGCTCTTTCTTCGTTACTACTTTTTCAAATAAAGCAGTAGGATACGTAACAATTATCGCTGGTTTTTTTCGTGAATTGATACGGTTCAGCACTTCCGATCGTAACAATACATTGGCGTTGTCGGTTTCTTCAATTTGATACGGACGACGATACGAACCGGGATAAAACAGTACGTTTTTCTCTCCCAATAATTGCTCCAGATCGTTTAAATAATATGCCGCTTCTTCTTTATCGTTACAAATAAATAGAAAAGGTTTATCGGCAGTTTTAAAAGTTTCGGATATCACAAAAGACAACGAAGAACCGACCAGATTCGATAATTGAAAGTGGTTTTTTTCTTGTTGTAAGGCTTGTTGTACCAAAGCTACCTTTGTAGCATTTTGGTAGTAGTTTACAATGGTTTGCTTACTCAACGGTAAAAATTTTGAGCAAAGATACGGGGATTCTTTTTAAAAGTTTTAGGTTCTTAAATTGTATTTAAGTTGAATTTGATTTCTAAATTCAAATAATAACTTAGCTAATTCAATTCTGTTATTATTATCTTTATTTAATAATATTTTATTAATCTCTTTATTAATATAATACGCTATGTATTTGGGAGTATCTTGAAATAAAATGTCTCCATTAATTATATTTTTGATCACTTTAATACATGAATTGACATAAATTTCATTGAAAGTTTTTATCTCTTCTTCACTTAAACCTTTTTCTAGTTCACTTTTCTGATTATGTAAATCAAGTTCTGTTTTTGAACTTATAATATTACCAAAACCTACTGAATAATTAGACTTATAAATTTTTTGTATGTATTCGTTAGATTTACAGCTTAAAAGGAAAATATCATGTTCATCAAAATAGAGATTACCTAAAGTTACATTAAGAAAGTACTTTTCATATGTATGTGTATCATCTGGTTCAAACAAGCCCGATGAACTACCATGTCCTAAAAAAACAATTAAAGATTTTGGTTCTAAATCTCCTAATAGAGTTTTAATACCTTTAATTGAATCTTCATTCATATTGAAAGGTTTATACACTCCACTAAACTCATCTTTAAATTTATCTAAAAATAAAGTAGATTTATCAATGGCGTGTAAAATTATTGTAGAATTATAATTATTCATTTAAATAGGAATAGTGAGAAATAGACAGCTCAATAAATTCTCGAATGAACTTCAAACCACCATTGTCTATTTTATTTGAATTTAAAATATCTGAAATTTTTTTACCATCAAAATTCGAATTTCCAGTATTTACTATCATGCCTTCCTCAAAAGATAAAATTGAATTTAATACAACATTAGAAATTGTATTAGACTCTTTTAAGAGTGTTCTTATTTCTTCAAACCTTTGATCATCTCTTTTACAGAATTTTATTTTAAGCTCAATAATCTCTCTTATAAAACTCAAGGATGGAATTGTCTCTTCAGGTTGATTTTCAATCTCTTTTTTTATTTTCTCTAAAACGTAATCAGAAGCTTTTTTTATATCTGAAGAATAAATTAAAAAAGTTCTACTTCGCCATTTATCTTTCGTTTCAATAACCCACTCAATAATATCCCACCCTTTTACACCACGGAATCCTTCATCATTCTTATTTAATATATTCCAATCGGTAATGATCAAGTTTATATTTCTTCCTTTAGTTTTTTCTTTAATTTCACTTTTGAACTTATCTAATTCAAATTCATTAGATTCCACATTAAAAAAGTCAATAGGGTTAATAACAATAGGAGTTACTTCACATCCATCAATTTTGATTTTGTTATCGTATTGTTTTTTAGCATCTGAATCATCATCAAATACTAGATAATTTAGTGGTACTTGACTCATTATAAAGTAATTTTAAATGAGGCTCCTTTTAATTTTATATTATTTCCTATAAAATCTATCGAACCTTTCATGTTCTTTATTCTTTTTTTAGCATCATACATTCCAATTCCTGACCCTTTTTCTTTTGAGTCCCTTACTCCTAATTCAAAAATAGATTTTGGATTTTCAACTAATAATTTAGAAACACCAATACCATCATCATGATATAAAATTTCTATTTTTTTATCTATTTTAAAAAATTCAACTAATATATTACTTGCATTAGCTTTAATTGAGTTAGAAACTAAGTTATCTAAAACAATATCAATATCTATAGGATTGATTAAAGAGTATTTTTCAAAAAGATTATTAATTTTAATATTTAGATCTTCTCTGGATAAATCTTCTAAATATTCTTTTACATATTTTGGAAGGTTTATTCTCTGATTAGTAAACTTATAATCAAAGTTTGATTTAATTATTATTTGAGAAACCTTAATAGCCTTATCTATATTATTTTTAATTGAATATATTTTTGATTTTACCTCTTCATTTATATTAGATGTTAATAATTCATTGACATATTTAGAAGCATTTCCAACATATAAATCTATTGAATGTACAAGTTGTTCAGCGTCATCACTGAGTGTTTTTCTTGTAGCAGTTAAATATTGAGTTTTTTTAGTTTCAATAGAAAGTTTATCTGATAATTTTTTATTTTTTTCTTTTTCCTCTTTTTCTTTCTGCTGAGCTTTTAATTTGGCTACCAAAGCTAAAGCAACTTCTTTTTCTTTCTTAACAGTCAATAATTCAGCATTAATCCTTTTTTCTTCTTCTTTTCTTGCTTTTTCCTCAGCTTCTTTTCTTGCTTTTTCTTCTTTCTTTACTTTTTCCTCAGCTTCTTTTCTTTTTCTCCTTTCTTCTTCCTCACGCTTAATTGCATCTTCTTTTTCTTTTATAATTTTACTAAAAGAATCTTCTGTTAATCTAACTTGATTTAATAAATTTTCATCACTAGTTCTTTCTGCTATTTTCTCTAAATCAGCGATAAATTTTGGTTGAACGTCTTCTAGTTTTTCATTTACAAGGTTTACAAGATCTTTATTATATTTTATGATATTAATATCTTTATCATCCCCTAAAGTTTTAATTAGATTAACAAAATCAATTTTACTTCCTATACTATTTAAAGCATCTCCAAAAAGGTCTTTATCTTTATCTTTTTCTAAATCTTTTTTATGAATGTCAGCAAGATCTTTATTTAAAAAGTAATTTTTTCTTTTAAAAGCTTCACCCCAAAGTACACCTACCACATAACGTTCTAACCTCTTAAAAGCTTTTTCAATAAAAATATCAAAGAGTATTTTTTTTCCTACTGTTTCAACTAAACCACCATCTCTACTTGAAACTTCTTTGAATTCATTGAAATTAATTGTTGTTAAATCTACTTTACCAAAAAGATCTCTTGTTCCTAAAAAACGGTTATAACCTTGCTGTTTCCTATTATCTAAATTCCAACTATCGTCACCTATATCTCCATAGGGTTGAACTCTAAATCCATTTTTAAATAGAAATACACTTCCATAATTTTTTGGTTCAATATCCATTAATTTACCAAAATTTATTTTCGCACTTCTATTCAAAAAATATAAGTTAATTTCTAAATCATCAATAATGGAATGATAATTATTTGGTTCTTCTATATGATAAATTAAGGTTCCTCTATCAATTATTTTTGTTGTAATTAGTTCTCCTTTAAGGCTTAAATCAATTTGAGTAGTTTTTAAATCCAGTATTTTAAGGATACTATTTCCTATTACACCATTGATGCTTAAATTACTATCAGTCTTTCTAATTGATTGTATATTATTTGAAGCTTGTATTTCAATTTTAAAAGAATTATCTTCAGAAAAAGGATTTATTAATTTTTCTAAAGAACGTCTTAAATTGAAAATTTTTCCTTTATCCCATTTTCCATTCAAATTTGTGATTTTAAGAATAGTTCCATTGGAAGAGTTTTTTGGAAAAAATATATCTTTTTTTACTTCTTTAAAAGGTATTTCTATAGAACCAAAGCTTTGTTCAGCATTTTGTTCGAACTGGTTCCAATCAATTTTTACATTAAAAGCTTGATTTGTTTTTATTTTTGAAGTAATTAAATCTAATTGCCCCCCTAATCGATCACAAGAAAAGCGACCTACACCTTTTGCTCCTGCATAAAATCTTCTAGATTTTAAATTATTTAAATGGGATTCTCTTTTTAAATCAAGATCTTCTGTTCCTTCTTTTTTTGCTGAATATGCTACAGCAAACCATTTTTTTTGTAAGTCATTTTTTGACATTCCTTTGCCGTTGTCTGAGATAATAATTTCATCTTTATCAAAGGTAATTTTCACATAGTCAGCATAAGCATCATAGGAATTTTTAACTAATTCATAAATAGCAATAAAATCGTCAGTAATTAAATCTCTACCGATAATATTTTTCATTCCTGTTTTTACATCAAATTTTAAAACACCTTTATCCATTTAAAATTGATTTTAAAACAAGTCCTGCCTGCTCTCCAAAAAGAGGAGGAATAGCATTACCTATTTGTGAATATCTAGGAACCTCTTGAGTTCTCCTTTTGCCACCAGTGGTATATTTACCTTTAAATTGATAAGAGTCAGGAAATGATTGAATTCGAGCATACTCACGAACCGTCATAATTCTTGGTTCACAATAGTGTATATAATCATCAGGTAAAGTAGTTATAGTAGGAGTAGGTTTATTAGCTTCAAGAATTTTTGTGCTACTTTTTTTAAGATTAAATCGTACGCGATATTCTGAGCTTGTTAATTTTTCATTCAAAGCAATTTCAAACCTATTCTTAACATTATCAGTATGTTTAGCAAACCTATGACTATCAACTTTACTATCTTTTCTTTTATATTTTCTAACATACTTTTGGTATTCAGATTCTATACAACCATAAACTCCTTCTTTGAAATTCGGAGTTTCGGACTCTATTTGGCCATTACTTTCTAATAAATCAGATATAGCATTTTCTAATGTTGGATTTACAATAAGTTTTTTATTTATTAAAAATTCCTCTTTATTACTTTCAACTTTTCTAAAAAAAGTTTCCTCATTTAAGATAGAATTAGATTTAACATACTCTATATCAATACCTACCAAAATAAATCTAGTTCTCTTTTGAGGTATTCCATAATCAGCAAAATTAATTAATTGACCTTTTACCTTATATCCAATTCTCTCTAGTTCTTCTTTTACATAAATAGAATAAGCTTTTCCTTTTTTGTTATTTTTTTTAAATCCTTGTGTGAATCCTTTTACATTCTCAAAAAAAATCAATTTAGGTTTTACTAAGTTAATGAACTCTACATAAGAGTTTATTAAATCATTTCTAGAATCATTTTCAATTCTTCTTCCAGCCATTGAAAACCCTTGACAAGGAGGTCCTCCAGCTACTAAATCAATTTTACCTCTCAACTTAATTAAGTTTTTAGAATGATTTTTTAAAACTTGATTAATATCATGATTCTTTTGGTCTAACCAAGACGGCCAATCAAAATGTTTTTTCTTTTTTATTAAATTATATTCTAATGTTTTAAATGCATCTTCACTTTTCTCGATAGCAAAAGAACCTCTCCAGCCAGCGTTATGAAGTCCTAGAGAAAGTCCTCCACAACCTGCAAATAAATCTATGTATGTATTCTTTTTTTTCATTTCGATCAGATTTGTTTTGTTGATTTTAATAAATCTCTTATATCAACATTCAATACTTTAGCAACCTCTGATAAAGTCTCTAAAGAAGGTTGTCTTGAATTTGTACACCAAAGAGAAATCGTTGATTCTCTTTTCTTTATTTGTTCAGCTAACCATTTATTTGTTCGTCTTTTTTCAGCTAAAACAATCTTTAATCTATTAATTTCCATATTAAATAGGATAATTAAATTATTATTTTAGGCAAAAATAATTACTTTTTATTAAAATTCTAAACTAACCATAGCACAACACAATACTTTACGGATATCCGCAAGCTTATTATGGGTGTACATTAGTTTGTGAATAAGAAAAAGTGAAAGGAACAGGGGGACTGGTCTATTTCTTTGTCTTTTTTCATGGCTTAAACATAATAAAAATTATTAATTCAATTTTGAAAAGTATCTTGTTTTAACAGTTTAGTTTAGTAACAGAGGTGTCATTCCAAACTTATTTCGGAATCTCATCAAGAGAAGTACAAATGAATTCAACATTCCAAAACCTCATCTCAATACTATGAGAAGCTGAAATAAATTCAGCTTGACGAGAACGTAATGTTCCACGATAAACGTCATACAAAGATTGAACCATAAAATCCACCGCAAGAAACGAGGAAATTAAAAGCTGTTTGAGCGATAGCGAGTTCTTTTCATTGCGTTTCGAGGATGTGAGTTTTATGTGTGAAAAACTATGAAGACTAGATTTTTTTGTTAGTTCAGTCGTTTTTTATTGGTTTAAGTCTTCATGAATCTCCTAAAGTCGATTTCTTTTTTCATCAATGGAAAAAAGAATGAACATACTTTCTGATTGAGAGATTACTTCACTACACTGCGTTTCGTTCGTAATTACATTTGCTACTATTATTCTTTGTCTTGATACAAAGAACCAAAAATCAAGACTTCAGATCATCAACTAAAAATCTTCGAACGAATTCTAAACTAAATCACTCTGTACTGAAAGTACAGAGGTTTATTATACTGGGGACTAAAAGTCCCCCTTTTTTATTCTAATATAAAATTAGAATTATCCGAGTTCGGTTTTCTATGATGCTCTAAATACTAATTAACCATCTCATCTGTAATATTGCCTGTACTCCAAACACCATAGCCAGCTCCCCAAAAATGTTTCCCCCAGTAAAGATCACTTAATTTTCTAAATTCTTGTTGAAGTTTACGAGAGCTTCTACCCTTCAGCTGCTTTACTAAATAGCTAACACTTTGTTTAGGTGCATATTCTATATGCATATGGATATGGATATGATCTGAACTAACTACTCCTTTTAAAATCGATACGTTCTCTGCATCGCAAATTTGCATCAGAAGTTCTCGACAACGAACCTGGATATCTCCTTTCAATATCTGATAACGATATTTTGTAACCCAAACTATATGACAGGTTAACCTAATTACCGTATGAGAACCTTTACGTAGTGATCTTTCCATATCTGAAAGGTATTAATTTTTCATATAACTGAAAGTGCTGCAATAAAATTGCAGGGTTTTAGACCATTAGTTGAGACCAATAAAATAACTCGGCGTTGCCTCAAACAGATTTTATTTCTTAACGAATTTGTTCTCTATTTTATTTACGTTGATTCTCTGAGGTCGAAGTTCTATAAAGTTTAAAATCAATATCATGAGAAACTGAAATACTGAAATAAATTCAGCACAAGTAAATTCAGCTTGACGAACGAAATTGTTCCACGATAAACACTTGTATTTTAAACGTCATACATAGATTGAACCATAAAATCCACCGCAAGAAACGAGCAAAATGAAAAGCTGTTTGAGCGATAGCGAGTTCTTTTCATTACGTTTCGAGGATGTGAGTTTTATGTGTAAAAAGCTATGAAGACTAGATTTTTTTGCTTCTTTTTTCATCAATGGAAAAAAGAATGAATTATAATTTTTTTAATCAACCTAAAATTAAGATCTATTCTCAGCAGTATGAGAAGCTGAAATAAATTCAGCTTGACGAGAACATGATGTTCCACGCCAAACGTTATTCCGAACTTGTTTCGGAATCTCATTACGGGAATAGTAATCTATTTCTTAACCTGAAAAATACCGAATAACTCTATGTCTTTTCTGGCTGGAACAGAGTTGTAACTTTTTTCAAAAGATAAGACTTCAAAATATTCAGAGAAATAACTCAAATACTCTTCTTTATCGCCGCCAAATGGACGTTTTTCTAGATCTCCAGTTAGTGGAATATCAAACCATAAACCAACTAATTTTCCGTTTGGTTTTAATAACTCGTGCATCTTTTTTGCATAAGCTTTTCGAGTTTCTGGAAGTGGAGGGAAGGAACAAAAAAATGTTTGTTCAATAATTAAGTCATATTGATCTTCGAACTCAAAAAAATCAGCTTCTGAAAGTTGATTTTTAGAGAAATCAGGATTTCGTTCTGTAAATGCTTGTAAAGGTTCGTTTGCAATGTCTAAAACCTCAACATTTGAAAATCCGTTTTTATGTAAATATTCTGCTTCATAAGAGTTTCCTGCTCCAGGAATTAAAATGCGTAAATCTTTGTTGGTTAATTGATCGAAATACGTTTGTAATGGGAGGGAAGCTGTACCTAAATCCCAACCGGTTCTTTCTTCAATGTAGCGTTGCGACCAGTAATCTTTTGTTGTACTCAAATTGTTTTAGTTTTTATAACTTTTAATAAGCTCTATAATTTCTTTATTTCCTTTCTGTAAAGCTATTTCAACTATAGATTTTCCTATTTCTAACTCTACTAAAAGTGGGTTTGTTCCTTTGGATAATAAGAGTTTTACCATTTCTAAATGATTATAACGAATTGCTTCTGCTAAAGGCAAAGCCATAAACTCTGGATGTTGATAATTAGGATCGATACCTAACTTTAAATAATACGTTAACAATTCAATATCATTGTCTTGAATCGCCTTAAACATTGCTTTCCAATCTCCTCCAGACATGTTTCTTTATTTAAAAGGTTGATAGGTTAAATTTATGCTTTTTATTTTTTGAAATACGCTATATAAAAACTAAAAATACCGATAGTTTTCACCATCGGTATTTTCGTATACTTAATTCTTAAATTCGGTAGCTTAGTTTCCTAAGATTACTGTGTACACAACTTGGTCTACATTCCAACCTCTTTCGTTAAAACATCCGTTTTGTGCATCTGCTTGAATAAAAGCGATTTTTTGTGGCTTAATTTGACGCTCGATCTCAGCGATATGCGCATCAAATTGATATTGATATCTATCTAAATTAATGTCTGAATCACCATCGATATAGTAAGAATAATCGAATGTGAATTGCTCTGCTTGTGGAGGAAAAATTAAAGATCCTTGAGTAAAGCTAATACAGTTAGAAGTATTTACATACTCTTCAATTTCTAATGCAGTTTCACTACCACAACCGATATCGCTATCTAAAGTACAGTTTACGATTCTTTGAGAAACGATACCTGCATTTAATTTAGTACCAGATTGTAATTCTTTTACAATTTCTTGTACTTCTGGAGTGTTAGAAACATCAATTACTTTAACAAATTGTTGGTTTTGATTACTTGCTGGTACAGTTTCTGTAGTCACTGTATCATCATTCTGACAGCTGTTAAAAGCTACTAAAGCTACTGCTGCAATAAGTAATTTAAAAGTTTTCATTTTTAATGAAGATTTATAGGTTAATTTGAGTGTGAAATTACCTAAAATCGACATCGAAAAAACTTACTTTTCGAATAGTAATACAACTATAATATTCTTAAAATTAATTTTACAGATTGCTAAAGTTTTATTGCTAAAATTTTAATCTGGCTTTAAAAATTGAGTGGTATTTTTATTGGTTATGAACCTTTTATAAATTACTATTCTGTTTTAAGTTGTTGTTGTTCAACAATAAAATCGAAACACAAAGCTTCTAATCTTTTGTTGTTAACTGTTGCATTCCAAGGTCCATGTCCTTTTCCTTCTAAAGGATAAAATTCATAATTAACTCCTGTTGAAATGTAATTGTCTCTTAGTTTTTCAGCTTCACTAAATAAAACTGTTGGATCTTCTGTTCCGTGCATAATAATTATCGGCGCATCTGAAGTATCGAAACGTTGTTTGTTGTATAAATCATTTAAAATTTCCACAGTAATTCCACTTCCCCAGAAATCTAAAACCGTATGTACTTTTGTTGGTTGATCTAGATTTGTTGTTGCTAAAGTTGGATCTACTGTCATTGAAATTTCTTCTGTATAATCTTCTGGACTAGAAACACCTAACATTGTTGCCGTAACAGCGCCTGCAGAACCTCCACCAACAGTAATATAATCTGTATTGATATTGTAATTGTTAGCATTGGCATACAACCAACGTAAAGCAGCTTTTGCATCTCTACTCGCTGGATATAAAGCAAAAAATTGATCTACAGCACTTGGATCGAGATTATTTTGCGCAAAAGGAACCCAAGCAGACGGAACTGTTCCTAAATCTCCTTGCAATCTGTAGTTTATTGAAAAAGCAACCCAACCTCTTGATGCAAAGTAATTTGCTAAATTGGTCATTTGTGGAACTTCTTTAGATCCAGAAATAAATCCGCCGCCATGTATTAACAAAATTGCTGGTCTGTTTGTTACTGAATTATTAGGAACATAAGCATCTAATTTCAATTGTTTTACTGTTGCATTTGTACTGTTAATAGATTCGTGACTTAAACCTTCTGCATATACAATATCTTTTGTAATTGTAACGTCGTATGTTACCTCGGTTTTTATTGTTGGTATATCTTGATTTTGTTCTGGAATATCTATATTTTCATCTGTACTGCACGAAAAAAATAGTATTGAAAAAAGGGCTATGTATTGTAGTTGTTTCATGATAGGGATTTTGTTTCTAAGACAACATTTATTGCTAAAAGTTTAATTTTTAACCTTTTCTCATAAATATATTTAAATTATAGCTAGGTAAAAAGTGACTTTTCATCTTTTTTTTGATCTAAAAACATAGAAGATTAATTAAATTTATACATAACAAAAAATTCAAAACATGTCTATATCAGATTTATACGCCAGCGGAAAACACAAACAAGAAATCGGTTATTTTGCTAGTGTTGTTAAAATTGCATTAGCAGATAATAACATTACTGAAGGAGAACAAGGTTTATTAGATAGAGCTGCGAGAAAATTAAATATTACTGAAGAAGAGTATAAAAAGATACTTGAAAATCCGGATGCATATCCTGTAAATCCACCTGTAGGATACGATGAAAGTATTGAACGTTTATACTTGCTAACAAAAATGATTTTTGCTGACGATGATGTTACTAAAAAGGAAGTTGTTTTGTTACGAAAAGTAGCTACTGCTTTGACTTTTCCTTTAGATAATGTTGAAAAAGTTTGCGACGAAGCTATTCACTTAGTAATGAATGATAACGATTTGGATGATTTTACAACTGCTATTAAAAAAGTAAACGCTGTTTAAATATTTAATACCATATCTAAAAGCATTGTATTCGACTCTATTTTTAGTTTTTTTCGAAGTCGATACCTTGCTTTTCTTACACCTTCTTGAGTAACATTTAAAATTCCTGCTATTTCTTTGGTTGATAAATTCATTTTCAATAAAGCCATCAATCTCAGTTCATTGGCAGTTACACTCGGGTATTTATTTTTAATTGTACTATAAAAATCGTTATGTAGTTGTTCAAAATACTTTTTAAAATTATCCCAATCTTTATCTTCTGTCATATTAAAATTTATGGTTTGAAGAAGTTTTTGGTAATTGTATTGGGTATTTTGATCTTCTGCATATTTAATGCTTTCTACTTCTTTCTTTAGTACTTTTAACGCCTTGTTTTTATTAGCTAAGTGTAGCGAATTTGAAGTTAACTGCTTGCTTTTTTCTTGTAATTCTTCATCTTTCTTCAATAATTCTTTATTTAAAAAGTATTTTTCTATGCACGATTGTTTTTGCTTTCTTTGGAAGATAAGTACGAAATAGGATAAAAGAAAAATTCCTAAAAAAGAGACAATTATCAATACAATATGCTTCTGCTTTGCTTGCTGATTTATTTTGGTAAGCGTTTTAATTTTTCTCTCTTTTTTGTCAAACTCAAACTTTGCTCGTAATTCTCTTGCTTGTTTTTGTTTTTCAATCGCATTTATAGAGTCTTTAAGCAACGATATCTGTTTAAAATAAGCGTAGCTTTTAGCAGTGTCTTTTTTTTGCTCTGCGATGCCTGCAAGTATTTCTACAGCGTCTTTTTCTAAATCTAAACGCATTGCTTTTTTGGATAATGGTAATGCTCCTTCTGCATAATACACAGCAGAATCCAATTTATTCAATTTTAAAAAAGAATTTGCCAATCCAATACTTGTATAACTCTTGTCTTTATAATCTGATTTTGGATAATTTTTTAAAGCTTCTTTTTGAATAGTTATTGCTTTTTCATACTGTTTTCTTTCATAATATAAATCACCTATAAGAGACTGTAAAGCACAGATTCTTTTGTTATGATTTATATTTCGTGCTATTTTTAATGCTTGATTATAAAATTCTAAAGCTCTATCAAACGCTTTAATTCCTTTCAAAGCAATACCTTTATTTTTTAGTAAAACTAGCAGGTGTATTTTATTACCTCCTTGAATAATTTGTGGTAGCGCTTTCTCTAAAAATTCTAATGCTTTAGAGTATTCTTTTTGACGAATTAAGACATTACTAATTTGAATATTTGTTCTTCCTAAACCTAAAGGATTTCCACGTTTTTCATATAATTTATTTGCTTTGAATAAATGCTCTAAACTTTTTTTATCGTGTCGCATTAATAAATAAGAAACTCCAGTATTTTCAATAGATTTTATATACGAAATAGAGTCTTTGAGTTTTAAAAATAATGTTCCTGATTGTTTAAAACTCTCAATAGCTTCAAAATAATTACTTTGAAAATTTTGCACAGCTCCAATTTGATGTAAGGCAGAGGCTTGTCCCCATAAATGGTTTACTTTTTTATTAAGAAAAAGTGCTTTTTTAAAATGCACTAACGCAGAATCGTATTCTTTTTGATAATAATAAACTATACCTAAACAGTTACTTGATCCAGCAATTCCTCTGGGTGCCTTAATTTTATGAGCAATTCGTAATGCTTTTCTTATAAACTTTTTCGCTTTGAAATGATTTGAACTAGCATATTGAATACCTAAATCGTTATAAGCCTTAATCAGAGTAGTATCTGTACTTTTAGTATTCACAATTTGCAGCAAACTATCTACTATTTGCTTATTTTGAGCTGTTGCTTTGTTGAAGTAAAATATAATAAAAACAATACTAAAGCCTAAAGCCAATGTTTTCATTGTAAATAATCATTTTCATATTTATTTATGTAGGTAAAACTAGTGTTTTGCTCTTATTAAAATAGGAAATCATTAAAACGTAACAATAATATAAACTACCGTAAATAAAAACTTCCCTAAAGAAATTAATTCGATAGGGAAGTTGTGGAACAATTAAAAATTAATAGTTCTTTTTAACTAGTTTGATCGTGTAATTTTTACCGTTTTCAAACTGAATATTTAACATGTAAATACCTTCTAAATTTTGTAAATCAATGTGAGCTTCTTTTTGTTCTCCTTTATCTTTAGCTATGTCTTTATGTGATAAAATAATACGTCCATTCAAATCTGATACGGAAAATAAAATTTCTCCTTTTGCTAAAGTTTTATAGTTGATATTAAAAAAACTAGTACTTGGATTTGGGTATGCTGAAACCGTAAATTCTTCTAAATTATTGATAATATCGTCTTCTTTATTCACTACAGTTACTTTTGCTTTGTGAGTTCTCTTATTTTTTACAGAACTACGTTTAGCTTTATTTATAAAAGGGACTGAGTTTCTACAAAAATCTCCCATTTTACTTTCAAAACCTTCTGTATTTTTAGTAATAATGTAGTTTTCTCCCCAGATTGGATTATCAATTCCAGGATAAGAAACAGCAAAGTTCTCATTAGCTTTTTCTTCTGCAGTTTGATTTAAATCTGCAACATCAACACTTACTTCATCATAAGAAAATTCAGTAATAGCATCATATGATTGTCTTATCATTTCTGCATTTTGTTGTCCGCTTTCACCAACACCAGAAAGTCCCATATAATCAATTTCCAAAGTCACAGAAATCCAATTTTTAAAGTTATTTGCTGAAATGATTTCTGTACCCATATTTTCTTCCAAGATATCTTCATCTAGTAAATCAGTAATATCTAAAGTCGTAGGAATAGAATTATCTACATTAGTACCATTTGAAATTAAAAAAGGTTTTGTTCGAACAGAATTTATAGAATATCCTTCTTTGTTATAGGTTGTAACTACATAATTGGCCATAAAGAAACCAAATTCAGTTCCTGAAACATTATCCATATTCGTAGTTACATATGGTTTTTGTAGTAAACGTAAATGTGCTCCGAATCTATTTTCCACGTTTTTCACAACACTTACAGCTACTTTAGGGGTAAATACTAAGTTAAAAACACCTAAAGATTCATTGTAGTAAGGAAATGCTCCTTTAGTTCCATTTCCAGCTTCAATTGGAGCAAATTCTGCATTTTCTGAACCAGGAGTTGTAATTATAACATCTTTAAAAATATTAGATTCTATAGTAAGTGAACCTTTAGCCGCTAATTCTGCAAACACCAAACTTGGTTGAGGATCTGGAAATTGTAATGGAATTACTTTATCTGGTTCATCTTCTAAATTATCTAATCTTAGTTTTACTGCAGCTGCTGTCATAGCTCTACCTTTTCCTTTTACTGCTGTACCTGCAGCATCTAATAATTCACCAATTGCTTTAACTTTTTTTCCACCACTAGCTTCAGTTGCTCCATCGACAGCATCCATTGTTTCTCCTATTGCTTTAACCCCTTTTCCAAAAGCAGAAGTAAAATCACCAGCAGACATCTTTTTTGTACCTTCATATTGTAAACGTAATGCTTCGCGTTCCCAATCGGGTACTTTTCTACCTGGTATGGTAAATTCAGTTTCATTACTCCAAGGTGTATTGTTCCATTGGTTTAAACTAGTTAAACTTATATCTCCTAAACTTTGAGATTGCTCTCCAAAAGGCGCATCTAAAACCCCAGTTAAAAAAGAATCTGATTTATCCATCCATTCATCATAACCATCAGCACCTGCAGGAATACTTCCACCTAGAGTTTTCCCCACAATTTCCATTGTTCCACGGGTAACTTTATCTACTTTTATTTGTAAGTTAGATTCAAAGAAACAGGTACATGGATCATAATTAAACGTAAAATCTACATAATAAAACTTCCCTTTATTTGTTCCGCTTAATTCAATGTATTTACTGTATTCTGGAGCTCCTAAAAATGGATTATCTAAGGCTTTTCCTTGTAAATAACTTGCCCATAATCTTGGTTGATGATATTGACCAGAATACGTAGCTGTTTGTTTATCTAATATAGATACTTTTAAAAAGTTAGCAATGGTTCCGTTATAAACGTATAAGAATACACGTAATTTTCCTGTAAAACGGTTGTACAATACGAAGTATGGTTCTCCTCTCAGTTCGCTTTTTTGATTTCCTAATTTGTCATATCCAAAATCCATTTGTACAAATTCCCATCCATCAATAGAACTAAAATCTTCTCCTCCTTGATAAGTACCATCTACTGAAAACTTAGAAGAAATAGGTCTTAAATTAAGTTCATTGGAATAAAAAGGACTTTTTACATTTACCGCAGTACGAATTCCTGCAGCATCATAAGCCATTGAATAATATTCTTGTCTCCAATCGAAGGTATTTGTTGGTCTTCCTGAAGGAGCAAAAGAGAATTGAGGATCTGTAGTATGTTCGTTTGGAGCATTTACTGTTCCAAAATCAGTACCACTCACTAAAATTGCTTGTGGCTTATATGATATATCAATAGTACCTCTTCTAACTATCGATAGAAATCTGTTAAATTTTCCGTTATCACTATTCAATAAAATAGGGGTAGGAACTCCTTTTAAGACATGTTGTTTATCGCCTTGTTTTGCCAATAGTTTTCCACTTTCGTGACCAAAATATATCGGTAAATTAGGTGCGAATTCTGTAGCAACTTCTTTACCTTTATTAAAAATATAGATAATACCATTGTCTCTTTTTTCAATTCCAGAAGTAAGTAACCTCGATCCTGGTGATTGTAATGCTTCTTTACTATAAACACTTACATTATAATCTAACAAACCTAATTTGGCAGCAGCTTTATCATTAAAAACTACTTGAAACATATCTTCTGTTCCTCCTTCTACCAAAGTTGTTATATTTCCTGAACCAATAATGGCTGTATTGTCTTCAATAGGGGCTAAAAAATCATCCGTCGTAATTCTTGTAAATTTATTATCTGAATCAGCAATATTTTCTATAATATGAGCATTAGAACTATACGTTGGCACAGCTATATACTGATTTTCAAAAGATTTAAAAGTGTTGAATTCAAAAGTAAAAGATGTAGAATTTTCTGTTTGTAAGCTTTCTATACTAATATTTTCAGCAACTGCTTTTAAATAATTATTAGCTTTAGCTGCACTTTGAATTATATAATGTTTGTCTTCCTGAGTATTGTATGGCATTACAAATTCAAAGAAATAATTATCATCTATATATTCATTTTCTACAATATCATTAGTAGCTATAACTGGTGAATAAGCTCCATTCGTTTCTTGTAAGTAAATCCAATCAGCACCATTCTCTACACTTACTAAAGCAAAGGCTTGATGTTTAAAATCTTGAACAACCCACCATAACTGATTCTTTTTTATTTCACTGTTATTTTCATTTTCTACGATTTCTATCCCTGATACTGATCTTGTTAAAAAAGAATTCTCTTTTCCATCTGGAGATATCGTGATAATTGCCTTTGTTGTTTGACTCCCTTTTAAATCAGGTACTTGTAAAGACTCAAAACTAAAATCTAATACTGATGCTGCTTTTGAAGTAGCAATTTGCGCATTAACTTGGCTAAAAAAGTATCCATAAATAATGCTAAAAACTATAATTAAAAGTTTTGTTTTCATGATATTAAATACGAATTACCTTTAATTTTGGTTGACTTTATTTTCTAGTAGTTGTAATTTTTCTTGTAATTGAAAAATTACTTTTTGCATCATTTTCAATCCGTTTTCTTGTTCTTTTATTTTTTCTTCTTGATTAATAGTGTGTAAGTATAATTCTTCAATTTTTTCTACAGAAATAATAACTACTTTGTTAACATCTAATCCATTATTAACTACCTCTATTTCTGAAGGCATTCCTGGAAGATGCTGATTTTCCTTTGTGTAATTTTTCACCTCTTTTAAAGGCATTAATTTGTAATCTTTTGAAAAGACATAATCAGGAAAAGAAGAAGCATCTGCTATAAAACCGCTAGCTTTTATTCTTCCAGCCACATGTACTTGCTCAGTAATGTTATTCGGATTGATAGCACCAAAACCCATTTTACCATCAGTTTTTACATATAAAGCATTGTTTCCAAAAGCATTTTTGATTGAAAAATGAGAGTTTTCTATGTTTGATAATCTAAAATCAACACCCTTATTAACAAGTACTTGTTGTGAGTTTAATACATTAGAAAAATTGATTTGGCTTTTAACATCTAGTGTTCCTAGAGAAGATATATTTCCTTTTACTGTGATTCCTTTATCTAAGTTTACCTCTTCAGTTAAATTGGTATTTCCTGAAATGGTTAAGTCTCCAGATACTTCTAAATTTCCATCATCATTTGATGTCGAATTTCCAGAAATTTTCACACTTCCTAAAACATCTAGTTTTACTTGAGGATCTACTATCCCAATACCGATATCTCCATCTGGATTTATTTTAAATGCATCTATAAGTTTTCCTTCATTTTGTGAGCGTAATTGTAATCCTACACTAGTGCTATTAGAATCATCTCTAGCTTGTATGTATGCAGTACCATCTTTTCTATCTCCTTCAAATGCATGTAAAAAAACATGTCCTTTTGCATATATGTCTCCATTCACATGTAACTTTTTTTTAGGTGAATTGGTACCAATACCTAAAAGTCCTTCATCGGTAAGACGCATCTTTTCGTCTACTCTAGACGATGCATTACTATTGAAACCAAATACTATATCTTCATCATTAGAATTGTTATCCCAATCTGCAACTAAGTATAAATTTGAAGTATCCATAAACATACCGTTTCTTGTTCCTGCTCCTCCTTCCATTTGTACTTCAAATTTTATTCTGTGAAACCAATTACTTCTACTTCCATGAGTAACATAAAAGTTCTGATTTTTTGTATAGGTGGAATTGTCGTCCATAGTTAATACCATAGCCTCCTTAGATTGATATCCCTTACTTTTAGGCCAAGTGTATGTATTACTTTGACTGAATAATTTTACAGTAGAATACGTAAAAATTAATGCGATGAAAACTATAATGTTTTTGCGTTTTAATTGATTTGTTTCGTTCATGATTATTTGGTAGAATTTAAGAGTTCATAAACGTAAAAAAATGATCTTTTTAAACCATAAAACAGGGTAGGACAAAAGCGGGACATGCACTTTATTTTATTAAAAATGAAGCGTTTATTTTTTCTTCTCTTTACTTTGATTATAAGACTGTGTTTTTAAAATTTAATAGCAATTGAAATAATATATACTTTATAAAGTTATTATAGTACCAATAAACTCAATACTAAACATTTAAAAAGTCGAAAATACTTTGCTAAATAATATTTTAGTAGTTTAGTGTTCTATAACCCATCCCCAAATTATGATTATGAGAAAACTATTTTTCTTCGTAACAGTGTTCACTGTTGCCAATATTTTGGCTCAAACAGAATCGAGTAAAAGAGAGCGAAAATGGCAAATTGGAATAGGAACTGCTGTTGTAAAATTTTCTGATGAAGATGCTGCTTTTATTGGAGATAAAAACATGATTCAGATTCCGCGTTTAAATCTTACCATACCAATTGGTAATAATTTATCTTTAGACGGAGCTATGTCTTTCAACTCTTTCGGAGTAGGATTTATCGATAATTCTGTGAAGTATTTTTCTTTAGATGGTTCTGTACGTTACAATTTCAATAATCTATCTGAAGATTTTGTTCCTTATGTTTTTGCTGGTGGAAGTTTGGTAGATTCTGAACGAAAAATGACACCAACTTTGAATATTGGAGCTGGATTAACGTATTGGATTTCAAAATCTTTTGGTTTAAATACACAAGTGTATTATAAACATTCGTTAGAAATGTTTGAAAGTATGCGTTCACACATTCAAATTACTGGTGGAATTGTTTATTCTTTTGACATCGGAAGTATGTTTGCAGGTAAACCAACTTCTAGTATTGGTGGCGCTTGTTATTTTAACCAACATTAAACCATTTAAAAATCAACCAAATAAATTTAAATTGTTATGAAGAGTCTTATTGTATTCCTTTTTTGTTCTGCTTCAATCTTTATGTTCATCAAAAATGAAAAGAAAACTACAGAAGCAAATCCAGATATTTCTTACGATTTGTGTCGTTTTAAAGGGAATAAGTTATACGGAAAAATAAGACTTGTTGAATATGCTTCTCAAGCTGATGTTCGTGTAAAAATCGTAAATTCTTTTCCCGATTTAAAGGTTAAGTTTGTTGAAAATAATGCCGACGATTGCGGTGAATGGGAAATCGTAGAATACGGCGAAGATCTGAAAGTATACATCACCGAAAACTTCCCTGATTTAAAAATCAAACCTGTAAATTCTTTTCCTGGTTTAAATCGCTAACATTAAAACGAATACATAATTCCGTTTGTTAATCGATATTGTTCTTTTGGAATTCCTAACACTGGAAATTCATCGTATTGATACGTAAATGTTGTTGCGAATCTTAATCTCTTTATAATTCTAAAACTCATAGTAGTTTGACTAGAAACTCTAAAATCTGAAAGTTTATCATATCTCGGCTGAAAATATGTTGTACTGGCAATCGATATATGTTTTGCAGGAAATAAACTCATAGAAAAATAAGAACTGTTTCTCCAATCTATATTGGTTACTCTTTGATCTAATTCTATTACTTTTTCGTTTTCATACATAACTAAATTCCCAAAATATAGCTTGTATTTCTCCGATTTAGACAATTTAAAGCGTAAACCGGCTCCAACTAAACCTCTGAATCGTATCGAAGCTATTTTGTTCTCCTGAGACTGTAAAAACGCTTCTAGAGCGATTTTATCACTCATTTTATAGTTATACCTTAGATGTTGTGAGTTTTTGCTTACAAGCTTCCTAGAATTCGCTTCTCGAAAGTCTAAATCGTTTATGAATAACCACAAATGCTTTTTTCTCTTGTATTGTACACGAATTCTGTTTGAAACTCCAAAAATTTTATTCCTGTTTTTTATCAAGTGTAAATCTAACCGTGCAAATCCAGACCAACCCGTAGTATCGGTTACTCTTCTTAAATTTTCTACATTAATAATCTGAGAGGATATGGTTAACGGAAATAATAAAATAGCGATGTAAATGTATTTTTTCATTGACTTGGCTTACTAACTAATCTTTGTTTCTTGAAATGCTGTGTAAAATTCTTTTTGAAGCTGATTACGTTGTTCTTCTTTATACTTTCTTGAAAAATGAACAGGAATAGGATTTTCAATTTCGGAACGTTTCATTATTTCTCCTGATTTAGCTGCATAACTATGAAAATTCTTTTCAGCTAAATCTTTATCTTCATTCAAGTAAAAAGATTCTATGTACACATTTTTACATCCTGAAAAATGTGTTTTTATTTTGATATGATTTTCTTCACTTGCAGCATGATCCATAATAATTCCTAAACTGTCTCCTTTTTCAATTTTAAGTAGATAAAATAGATCTTCTGCTTTGTAATTTTCATCCTCAATTCTAATTTCTTTTTCCTTTACATCACTTTCAAAAGCTTCTTTCAATTCTTTAACCCATTTGCCTGGTTTAAAATTTGTGTTTTTGATATCAATTTTTACTTTTTCTCTTTCTTGAAATCTATAAGCTACTGTTTGAATTTTATGATCTAACATCACACATGAAATATGAAAGTCTTTATCCTCAAAAATGAAATTGTTTGTTACTTTTTTCACTTTTTCTAACTCCCATTTTGCAGGTTTTAGTTCGTAAACCTCGTAGTAATTCTCTGATAACAATTCTCTTACTTCATAAGTAATTGCTCCTTCATTAATAAGGTTCCACGTGTAACCTTGTAACTTTGATTGTACTTGGGCTGCAATACCTTTTGGTCCACAAATAATCACATGTTCCTCAGTACCAATCTGATGCCTAATAATTGCATCAAAATTTATAAAATGATCGATATGTGTATGACTGATAAATACAGCTTTAACATTCTGTATTTCTTTAACTGTCAAACCACTAGCTTCTCCACAATCACATAAATAATTCCAAGAGTGGTTGTCTTTTTGTATCAAGATAGAAATATCTTCTTCTGAAGTACTTTTAACTGTAGTTGTAAACATTCTTTTCTTTTTCTTTATTTGGTTACAAAGAAACAAAAAACTAATACTATGAAAACAAAAAAGCGCTATTAAGTAAGTTTAATAGCGCTTTTTATATGTTGTAAAATGGATTAACCTAAATTAGTTATCGCATTTTGAATTCTTTTTATTGTAGTTTCTTTACCGACCATAGTCATAATTTCAAATAAGTCTGGTCCCGCTAATTTTCCTACTAAACTTAATCGTAATGGTTGCATTACTTTACCAAAACCAATTTCTTTTGAAGTTATCCAACCTTTAATTTCTGTTTGAGCGTTCTCTATTGAAAATTCTTCTATTCCTTCAATTACAGTAACTAACTCTGTCATTAACTCACCTGTAGTTTCTTTCCATTGCTTTTTAGCAGCTTTCGGGTCGTACTCTATAGGATCTTGGAAGAAAAAACTTGATAAATCCCAGAAATCTTGAACGAATACCGCACGCTCTTTAATTAAAGCAACTACTTTTTCAGCAAAATCTTTGTCAGTTGTAACTCCTTGGTTTTCAAGGATTGGTAAATATAACTCAACTAACTCATTGTCAGTTTTTTGCTGTAAATATTGTTGATTAAACCACTTTGTTTTATCTGGACTGAATTTTGCTCCAGACTTACTAACTCTTGCTAAATCAAACGCTTCAACTAAAGCTTCTAAAGAAAATAATTCTTGTTCAGTTCCTGGATTCCAACCTAATAAAGCCAACATGTTTACAAAAGCATCAGAGAAATATCCATCTTCTTTGTATCCACGTGTAACATTTCCAGTTTCTTCGTTAGTATACTCAAGGGGAAATACAGGAAAACCTAATTTATCTCCATCTCGCTTACCTAATTTTCCTTTACCAACTGGTTTTAAAATCAATGGTAAATG
Source organism: uncultured Tenacibaculum sp. (assembly GCF_947495995.1). GTDB lineage: Bacteria > Bacteroidota > Bacteroidia > Flavobacteriales > Flavobacteriaceae > Polaribacter. Next base: position 878,881 of record NZ_CANMAX010000001.1, on the reverse strand, counting down.
TGCAAATTTTGGCGATTCCCAACCAAATGCAGTATATAACAACGAGTGTAATGGGAGAGAAGGCAACCATTCTTCTCCACGAATTACATGAGAAATTTCCATTAAATGATCGTCAACAATATTTGCTAAATGATATGTTGGCATACCATCAGATTTAAATAAAATTTTATCATCCAATGTATTAGTATCTATTTTAATAGTTCCTCTAACTTCATCTTCTAGGATTAAAGTTTGATCTTGAGGTGTTTTAAAACGTACTACATATTTTTCTCCAGCTGCTATTTTTTGTTGTACTTCTTCTTCAGAAAGTACTAAAGAATTTACTAGTCTTCCTTTTTCACGATTGTGCCAATTGTAAATAAATGTTTTACCATTTGCTTCGTGATCTTTACGATGCGCATCTAGCTGTTCTGCAGTGTCAAAGGCATAATAAGCCCATCCGTTGGCTAATAATTCTTCTGCGTATTGTTTGTATAAATCTTTACGTTCTGACTGTCTGTATGGCCCAAATTTTTCATTTTTACCAGGTCCTTCATCAAAAGGAATATTACACCATTCTAAAGCATCCACAATATACTGTTCTGCATTAGCTACATAACGTGTTTGATCGGTATCTTCGATACGTAAAACGAATGTTCCATTATGTTTTTTTGCAAATAAATAATTGAATAATGCGGTTCTTACACCTCCCATATGTAATGGTCCCGTTGGACTTGGTGCAAAACGCACACGAACGTTATCAGACATTTTTTTAATTTTTTAACGTGGCAAAGATAGTTTTAAAAGACAAAGCAAAAAAGACAAAAAAAGAGAGTTTCATATGAAACTCTCTTCTCTATTATTTATGTGAAATTATATTATAACTTGTAGTATAAACCGAACGATAATGCAGGTGATTTAGCAACTCTTCGTCCGCTTAAAGCTCCACCTAAACCAACATTTGCTCCGAAGTTTTTATTGATTTCTCCAATAATTTTAAATCCGAAAGCTGCATAACTCTGATCGTTAACATATAAGCTCGTTAATAAGTTTGTAATAGGTTGTTGAACTTCTCCATTTTGGAAAGAAGCAACACCATCTAAAAACCCAGCTAACCATAACCAAGAACCAACTTTATAACCTGCTTCTCCACCTAATTTAAATGCAGAACTGTATTCGTTTGTTCTAATATCTACACCTGTAAATGCTTGAATATACCATTTATCGAATCCTCTACCAGCAGAAATAACTGGAGTAAATGTCCAAGCATCGTAACCAGTTCTTAAACCAGTTGCAGCGTCAAAACTTCCAGTGTTTGCTTCAACCATTAACTGACCAGAAATTAACCATTTTTTGTTATAAAAATTATGTCTAACTCCTAATTGAATGTTTCCTAGTGAAGTTTCTGAACCTTCAGCAGTTACAGATACTGGAGAAGCATTTACTAAATCTCCTGTAGAAACAAATTTAAGAGGTAAATTCGCTATTAATGTTGTTTTATCTGAAATACCATACTCAGCATATAATTGCAAAGTATTATCACTAATTTCTCTTTCTGTTTGAAAATCTGGATTACCAAAAATATCAGAATAGGAAGGTATTGTGGTGAAATTTAATTGTAAATAAGCTTCACCTTTTTTTTGTGTCCAAGGACTTTGTGCATAAGTGTTTACTGTTAAGCAGAAAAGTAAAAAATAAGCTAGTTTCTTCATGTTTTTAAATGTTTTCACTGTTAGTTTCAATATAAGTATTTTCCTTACAAAAAATGCCCAGAAATTTAATTTTCTGGGCACTTTAAATATATTATTCAGTTTTATTTTTAATGATGTTTTAAAATAAAGTCTCTGGTTTTTAACCAAGTATCAAAAATAAGTAGATCTTCTGAACTGTAATCGTGCATTGCAAAAGGGTACAATGTGTATTCATTTTCTACACCTAATTCGTTTAATTTATCTCGCAAACTAACTCCCTGATTTCTATCTACTAATTCATCTAAACCTCCATGAAATTGAATAGTTGGTGGTGAATCTGGAGTTGCTTGAAAAACTGGACTATTAGATTTAAAAAATTCTTCTGTTGGATCTACACCAGCAGAAGTTACTATTTGTCCTAAAAAAGTTGTTTCATCGTTGTTAGAAAGATCAGTTGGACCGACAATACTTACAACAGCATTTACTTGATTCTCTGTATCTAAAGTATAACTCCAAAACATTGCTAAATGCGCTCCAGCACTAACTCCGACGAAAGCTAACTCATTAGAAATCATGTATTCATTTCTTTTTGCCTTTAAATGATTTACTAAAGAAGTTATATCATCTGTTTGTGTTGGAAAAGGAGAAACTCCTGGTCTTGCCAGTCGATAGTTCATATTTACAACCGCATAATCTTTAAGTTCGCTTGTAATAATATCTTTAATAAAATTAACGTCTTCTTTACTTCCAGAAACCCAACTACCTCCATGAAGTAAAATAATAACTTTTGTGTCTAAACTTCTCCCTTGTGGTAAGTAAAGATCATATACTTGTCTTGCATCTGAACCATAAGAAAGGTTTAACCTAGATACTGCTTCTATGTTTTCTACTGTATCTGTGTTTTCATCAGAACAGCTTGCAAATACTAGTGTGAAAATTGAAAAAAATAAAAGTAATTTGTAAGATTTTATAATAATTTGAAAAAGTTTGATTTTACAATATACCTCGTTTTCAAGCCTATAGTTCTTAACATAGTTTTATTTTAGAATTTTTTAACTCATTTTTTTATTAAATTCATAAAAAAAGCCACTCTAAATTAGAGTAGCTTTAATTCTATTTAAAATATATTTTCTTAGTTAAAAGAACCTATACAACATAAACCGTTGCGAACAGTTCCTATACAAGATTCTGGAGTTGGTGCATCTAAAGCACATGGTCCTCCTTCAAATCCTACGAAACCATTTCCACCTGCATGATGTCTAGCAACACAACCAGTAGCTGTACAATTTGAACTTCCCCAGATTCCTCCTTGGATATTTCTTTGCTCTTTTTTAGATAAAATTTTAGTGTTTTGAAGCTTTAAAAATTCTTTTTTCATAATGTTTATGATTTATGAGGTTAATAATTCTTATAAATCTAGAATTATTTTTTTTCAAAAATGTTAAAGACTAGAGTTTTAAATATAATTTAACAAAAAGAACTGTTTTAAGATATTTAGTTGATTTTTAACTTTTCTATCAAGCTAGACCAAAAATAAAATTGATTATTTTTATGAGTTAATATTTTACTTTATGAGTGATTTCAATCGTATTGAACAAAAACTTCAACAGTTTAGCAGAAAATTCTACACAAATGAGTTAATTCGAGGTAGTATTTTATTTTTAACTCTTGGTTTACTTTATTTACTTTTTACTTTGTTTATAGAGTATTTCTTTTGGTTAAAACCTGCTGCAAGAACAGTTTTGTTTTGGTTATTTATAGCTGTTGAACTATTTCTTTTAATACGTTTTATATGTTTTCCAATTTTTAAACTATTCGGACTTAAAAAAGGAATAACAAATGAAGCTGCTTCTAAATTAATTGGTAATCATTTTCCTGAAGTACAAGACAAGCTATTAAATTTTCTACAACTTAAAAACAACACTAATACTTCTGAATTACTTTTAGCTAGTATCGATCAAAAAGCGGAAGAATTACAACCAATCCCTTTTACTAACGCAATTAACTTTTCTGTAAACGTAAAATATTTAAAATACTTAGTTATTCCTGTTTTTATTTGGTTATTAACTTTTGTAACTGGTTTAGGTGGTAAATTAAATGAAAGTTTAAACCGTGTAGTAAACCATAGTATTGCTTATAATCCGCCAGCACCATTTCTTTTTGAATTAACTTCAAAAAATTTAGAAGTAATAAAAGGAGATCCTTTAACTATATATGTTCAAACAAAAGGAAATATTATTCCGGAAGAAGCTAAAATCAATTTTAATAACGAATCATATTATTTAGATAACAACGGCGCAGGTTTATTCTCTTATACTTTTGAATCAGTAAATAAAAACATTCAATTTTTTATTGAAGCAAATAACATTAAGTCTACTAACTATCAAATAAATATTATTAATACTCCATCAATAAAAAATATTAGTATGGGTATTAATTATCCTAGTTATGTAAGGAAGAAAAACGAACAACTTTCTAATGCAACGAATATCACTGTTCCACAAGGAACATTTATAAATTGGAAAGTTCTAACTTCTGATACTGATAGCGTTACATACGTTACTAAAAGTAATTCTTCAAGTTTTAAAAATGATAAAAAAGATGAATTCACATATAAGAGAAGAATTTTGGAAGATTTGAATTATGTGATTAGTACCTCGAACAAAAAACTAAAGGATTATGAAAAATTAAATTTCACAATCAATGTGATTAATGATGAATTTCCGAGAATACGTGTAAAATCAAATATCGATAGTGTTTCTAGAGGTCCAGTTTACTTTGCTGGTGAAATATCTGATGATTATGGCTTCAAAAAATTAGATATGGTTTACTACGATATTGACAATCCTGAAAAGAAAAACACCAAATCAGTTGAAATTTCTAGGGAAAATGTGCAAAGTTTCTTTTCAAAGTTTCCTGACGGTTTAAATATCGTAGAAGGCGTAGACTATGAACTTTTCTTTGAGATTTATGACAATGATGCTATAAATGGCAATAAAAAAGCTACAAGTAAGAAATTTTCTTACAGAAAGAAAACTTCTGAAGAACTAGATAGAGAATTGTTAAATGAACAACAAGATTATTTAGAAAACATTCAGAATTCATTACAAAAGCAACAAGACAGTAAACAAGAATTAGAAAAAGTACAGTTTGATCTTCAAAACAAGAAGAATATGAACTGGAACGATCAGAAAAAGATTGAGAAATTAATTAAACGTCAAGAACAGTATCAAAACATGATGCAAAGGCAAACACAAAAATTGAAAGAAAATTTCTCTGAAAAAAAAGAGAAAAATGAGAGTCTACAGAAAAAGAAAGAGAATTTACAGAAGAGAATAGAAGAGCTTAAAAAATTACAAAAACAGAAAAAACTATTAGAGGAGCTTAAAAAAATGGCTCAAAAACTAAAAAAAGAAGATTTAATTAAAAAAACTAAGCAATTAGCACAGCAAAATAAACAAGAAGAAAAGAGTTTAGAACGTGTTCTGGAATTAGCTAAACAGTATTATGTTGAGCAAAAAATGAATCAAATTGCTGAGAAACTGGATGAGTTATCTAAGAAACAAGAAGAACTTAGTAAAAAAGACGATACTCAAAAAGAACAAGAGAAGTTAAAAGAAGAGTTTGAACAACAAAAGGAAGAGTTGAATTCACTTAAAAAAGAGAATGAAAAACTTAAACGTCCTATGAAAATTCCTTCTGTAGATCAATTAAAAAAGGAAGCTCAGCAAGAATTAAATAAAGTTCAAGAGAATCAAAAGAACAATCAGAACGAAAAAGCAAAGCAAAATCAGAAGAAAGCTGCTCAAAAAATGAAACAAATGAGTCAAAAGATGCAGCAATCTATGCAAATGATGAGTAGCGAAATGCAAGAGGAGAACATGGAAGATCTTCGAAGCATTGTTGAAAATCTAGTTACTTTTTCATTCGATCAAGAAACTTTAATGGAAAAATTCTCTGATATCAACTCTGGACATCCAAACTTTGGTAAATACTTAAAGAAGCAAAATCAATTAAAAACATACTTTGAACACATAGACGATAGTTTATTTGTATTATCTCTTCGCGTGCCAGAAATAAGCTCTAAAATACAAGATCATTTAGCAGATACACATTACAATTTAGATGAGTCTTTAGAAAACTTTACTGAAAGTAGATTTAGAATCGGTATCACAAACCAACGTTACGTTATGACTTCTGCTAATGAACTGGCTAATATGTTAAGTAACACTTTAGATGCAATGCAAAATGCACAGCCGGGTAGTGGAAGCGGAAAAGGTAAAAAAGGAAGTTCTTTTAGTTTACCTGATATTATTCAGAAACAAGAAAGTTTGATGGATAAAATGAAACAAGGAATGAAGAAAAATGGTAAGGATGGAAAACCTAAAGAAGGAGAAAACGGTCAACCAAAAGATGGTAAGAACGGCAAAAAAGGACAAAAAGGCGATAAACAAGGACAGCAAAAAGGAGAAGGACAACCAGGCGAAAACGATGATTTAAACGGTGAACTTTATGAAATTTATAAAGAGCAAAGTAAATTAAGACAACAATTACAAGATGCTATAAATAAAAATGGTAAAGGAGGAAATGGAGAAGGTAAAAAAGCATTACGTGAAATGGAGCAGTTAGAAAACGAAATACTAGAGAAAGGTTTCAATCAAAGTACACTTCAAAGAATGCAACGTTTAAACTACCAGCTTTTAAAATTAGATAAAGCTACTTTCGAGCAGGGGAGAGAAAAGAAGAGAAAATCTAACACCAATTTACAGCAATACAACAGAAATAGAATAAAAGAACTTGAATTTAAAAAGCAATATTACAATCAAACTGAAATTTTAAATAGACAATCTTTACCTTTGCAGCAAAATTACAAGAGGAAGGTTCAAGAATATTTTAATAACAAGAACGCTTCTAAAAAATAAAAATCTATTTAAAACTATCTAAAAACGATGAAAAGAATCTTATTCTTTGCATGTATATTGTTGGTTGCTGCAATATCTCATGCAAATAACGTTATTCAATTACCTAAACATTTCAAAGTAAAAAAAACATTTTCTGGCGATTTAAACGATACCGAATCATTCCATTTAGTCTTCTCAAAGAATAAAAAAACAAAAGAACAAACCATTCATTCCTACATTTTTGATGGTGATAAAACCTTAACACTTCCTTTAATCAACAGTAAAAACAAATATTCTGTGATTACTTTTCATTATGATAATGATGTTTTATCTGTGTTATTACAGTTCGAAAAAGAAAGAAAAAACTTTTTAAAACGTATTGATTATGATTTAAAACAGAGTACAGTTTCTGAATCTGATGTATTCAGTCATGAAGATATCTACTCTACAATACGTTTAAAAGACAAATCTATCTTAGTTTACAAATACGAAGACAGCATTTCTATAAACTCATATATGAACAACAAAAAACCGATTCGAAAGACATATAAATTCAAAGATCGTAACGATGAAGTATATAAGTTTTTTAAAGATAAATATGTATCGCCTATTAGAACAAACGAGTTTGTATCAAACGGAGCTACGAATAATCTTCGTTTATATTATCATGATAATGCTTTAACTTTCACAAAAGATGGTGATATAAAGCAGAGAGCAGTAGGATTTTTCAATATTGATATTTCTGACAAGAAACAATACAACATTACAGAAACTTTAAGTATTTCTTTAAAAGATGATGTATTGAAACCTACCTTAAAAACTTTTAACAACCCAAGTAAAAAGAAATTTAAAAAAGCTACTTCTTACTTTTTTAAAGGTAATTTATTCCAATTAGGATTATCAAAAACTGAAGGTTCTATACTTATATCTGATATTTCTACAGGTAAAAAACTAAACCAAATCACTATTGATTCTTCTATTTTAAACAAAATTAAAGCCAGTAAAGACTTCAAAGGATTAGAATATTTCCTTAAAAAAGCAGGTAAAAACAAACATAACGCTACTATAACAGTAAACGAAACTAAGACAGATAAACTAATTTTAAGAGTAGATTATGTAGATGCAAATTATACTTACAATTACAATTGGTGGCATCATCACATGATGTTTCAACAACATCAAATGATGCATCAAAATATAATGAACAATATAAGAACTAATTTACCAAGCAGATTTGGACCATCTCAACCAAATGAAGTATCTTTAAATTACGTAATAAAAAACAAAAAAGACAGATATTTTGAGCTTGTAATTAGTAAAGATGGTGAAATTTTTAATGAAGCTTTACCTGAAACTAAACATAAAGAAATAAACAAAAAAGAGTATATAGATAAACTTAAAAAGAACACTTCTTTATCTAAAAAATCAAGTTGTTTCCTTAAAAACACCTTTAGACATATCGGATATTCAAGAACTTTGAAAGGTTTAGTAATCCAAACAAATAAAATTAAATGATAACTTTTAACTACGAAACTGATTTTAAAATCCAAGATGAAGATAAAACATCGCAATGGGTTATTGAGTGTATAGAAAACGAAGAATTCGAACAAGGAGAATTAAACTATATTTTCTGTGATGATGAATATCTTCATAAGATAAACGTTGAATTTTTACAGCACGATACATTCACAGATATTATTAGTTTCGATTACACCATGGGTAAATTAGTAAGTGGTGATATTTTTATTTCAATAGAACGTGTAAAAGAAAACGCTTCGCAATTTAAAGTTCCATTCGAAGAAGAATTACACAGAGTTATTATACATGGTGTTTTACATTATATGGGTTATAAAGACAAAACAGATGATGAAAAACAAATCATGAGAGACAAAGAAAATACTTGTTTAAAAACCTTAAATTTGTAATCCGTTCCACGTGGAACGGATTTTTTTATATAATAGAATTTCCATTAAAAGATCACATATAAAATGAGTTTATTCACGACAACATATGATGTTATTGTAGTAGGAGGAGGACATGCGGGAAGTGAAGCTGCAGCAGCTAGTGCAAACATGGGAGCACATACACTTCTTATCACAATGAACTTACAGAACATTGCACAGATGAGTTGTAATCCTGCTATGGGAGGAATAGCAAAAGGACAAATTGTAAGAGAGATTGATGCTCTTGGTGGGTATAGTGGTATTGTTACAGATAAGACAGCTATACAATTTAAAATGCTAAACAAATCGAAAGGACCTGCAATGTGGAGTCCGAGAGCTCAATCGGACAGAATGCAGTTCGCTGAGTGCTGGAGGAACATGTTAGAACAAACAGAAAACTTAGACTTTTATCAAGATTCTGTTAATGGTTTAATCTTCGATGGAAATAAAATAATTGGAGTAAAAACAAACCTTGGTTTAGAGATAAAGGCTAAAACTGTAATCGTTACAGCAGGAACTTTTTTAAATGGTTTAATACATATAGGAGAGAAAACTTTTGGTGGTGGTAGAGCAGGAGAAGGAGCTTCTACTGGAATCACTGAAGATTTAGTAGAAAAAGGTTTTGAGTCTGGAAGAATGAAAACTGGAACTCCTCCAAGAGTTGATGGAAGATCATTAGATTATTCTCAAATGACAGAACAACCAGGAGATGAAAATCCTGAAAAATTCTCTTATCTACCTATAACATCTGTATTAAAAGAACAACGTTCTTGCTACCTTACATATACAAATCAAACTACTCACGATTTACTTAGAGAAGGGTTTGACAGATCTCCTATGTTTAACGGTAGAATTAAATCAACAGGACCTAGATACTGTCCTTCTGTAGAAGATAAAATAAATAGATTCGCAGATAAGGAAAGACACCAAGTTTTCGTAGAACCTGAAGGATGGAATACAGTTGAAATATATGTAAATGGATTTTCTACATCGCTTCCAGAGGACATTCAAGACAAAGCTATACGCTCAATTCCTGGATTCGAAAATGTAAAATTCTTTAGATATGGTTACGCTATAGAATATGATTATTTCCCACCAACTCAATTAACACATTCTTTAGAAACAAAACTAATAGAAAACTTATTCTTTGCTGGACAGATTAATGGTACAACTGGATATGAAGAAGCAGCTGCACAAGGATTAATGGCTGGTGTAAATGCAGCTTTAAAAACTCAAAATAAAGAACCTTTTATTTTAAAAAGAAGTGAAGCATATATAGGAGTTTTAATTGATGATTTAATCACAAAAGGAACTGAAGAACCATATCGAATGTTTACTTCAAGAGCAGAATACAGAACCTTATTACGTCAAGATAATGCAGACTTAAGATTAACACCTAAGGCATATAAATTAGGTTTAGCATCACAAGAGCGTTTAGACAGAGTAGAAGAGAAGAAACAAAGAACTGAAGACACTATAAACTTCTTAAAAAGCCTTAGCGTTAAAAAAGAAGAAATAAACCCGATCTTAAAAAGTAAAAATCTAGCTTCTATTAATCAATCAATGAAACTATATAAAATTGCGGCTAGACCTCAACTTTCATTTAACGATCTTTTATCAATAGAGAAATTGAATAATTATATTCAAGAAAATTCAATTAATAAAGAAATCATAGAGCAAGTTGAAATTCATTTAAAATACTCTGGTTATATAGAAAAGGAAAAAAGTAATGCTGATAAATTAAATAGATTAGAAAACGTTCCTATACCTTCTAATTTCGATTACACAAAAGTAAAGTCGTTATCATATGAAGCAAGAGAAAAACTTCTAAAAATAAAACCGACGAGCATTTCGCAAGCAAGTCGAATTAGTGGAGTTTCTCCAAGCGACGTCTCCGTATTATTAGTTTATATGGGTAGATAATTTTAAAACGTTCCACATGGAACGTTTTTTTTATTCTCTAAAATTAAAACCAAAAAAGCGAATGTTCCTTGTGGAACATTTTTTAAATTTACCTTTTTAAACCTAAAAGTTTCACGTGGAACTTAAAATAAAAAATAACTTGAACTACAATAAAAACACTTCCCTTTTTATAGATTGTAAAGATCATTCTGTAAGTAAAGAAAAATTTAAATTAATAAGAAACGAGGAATACGATTTATTAATCACAGAACCTATACCAGATAATTTAGGTTCATATTACGAAAGCGAAGAATATATTTCACACACAGATAGCAGTGAAGGAATAATTAATAAGATATATCAGAGTGTAAGAAAGTATACGATATCCAGGAAAATAAAACTTATAAATAATTACAGTAATAAAAGTAAATCTATATTAGACATTGGATGTGGCACTGGAGATTTCATAAAAGAATGTAAAAACAACAATTGGGAAGTTACAGGTATTGAACCAAATTCTAAAGCAAGAGATATAGGACGAACTAAAGATTTAGTTATATTTAATTCAATTGATGAATTAAATAATCAGAAATTTGATATTATAACTATGTGGCATGTTTTAGAACATGTAACCAATTTAGATGAGACTATTAATAAAATTAAAAACATGTTAACAGAAAATGGAACTTTAATTATTGCTGTGCCTAATTATAAGAGTTACGATGCTACTTATTATAAATCTTTTTGGGCTGCTTATGATGTACCAAGACATGTTTGGCATTTTTCAAAAAATAGCATCTCAAGAATCTTTGATAAATTTAAAATGGAAGTTGTAAATATAAAACCAATGTTGTTTGATTCTTTTTATGTTTCAATGTTGTCGGAAAAATATAAAAAGGGTAAAAATAATTTTATTATGGCTTTTATTATTGGTTTATATTCAAATTTTAGGGGATTATTCACGAAAGAATATTCATCTCACATTTATATCTTAAAAAACAAGAAATAATTATTTATACATAGTTTTAAAGAGACTTTATATATAATACATAAAATCATATTAGTTAAAAATAAAAACGCTTTAAATCTCATTATTTAAAGCGTTTATTATAATTAAAAATTATATTTATTTTATACTATATAGATTTTACTTACTAAGTAAATATACTCCAAAAATGGCAATCATAAAGTAAACTGCCAATGTCATTGCACCTGCATAATCTTTTGCTAATCTTTGACCGATTAAAAGAAATATTAAACTTAAAGCAGAAAGTATAGCTCCCGTTAATGCAATTTCTTTTGCTCCTGTGGTAAGTAAATGAAAAATTCCAACAAACATTAAAGCACCAGCTAAAATTTCCATAATTAAAATTATTGCTAGTAAAAAAGGAACAGAGTTTTTAAGAGGTGAATCTTTAAAATGTCCTTTTATAAAAGATAAGTTACCATTCCAATCAGTTACCTTATCAATTCCAGATTGTAAGAAAGTAACAATAAGAAATAATAGCAATAGTATTTCTGTGATGTGTTTTTGAATAAGTTCCATAAATAAAGTTTGTTTAGGATAAAATTACTACATATTGTAACAATTAAAAAAAAATGCGTCATATAAGTAACTTAAATAGCTATATTTATAAAAAATCAACTTAAAAAAATTTAACTATGTCATTATTAAGCAACCCTTTAGTACCAGTCATAATATTTTTATCAGTAATATTATTGATTTCTGCATTCTTCATAGTGAAACAACAAACTGCTGCTATTATTGAGCGTTTTGGTAAGTTTCACAGTATTCGACAGTCTGGTTTACATTTGAAAATACCATTAGTGGACCGTATTGCAGGTAAATTAAGCTTGAAAATTCAACAATTAGATGTTATAGTAGAAACAAAAACTTTAGATGATGTATTCGTACGTTTAAAGGTTTCTGTTCAATATAAAGTTATAAAAGATAAGGTATATGATGCTTTCTATAAGTTAGATTATCCACACGATCAAATTACAAGTTATGTATTTGATGTAGTTCGTGCCGAAGTTCCTAAAATGAAGTTAGATGATGTATTTGTTAAGAAAGATGATATTGCAATTGCAGTAAAATCTGAATTAAATGATGCAATGATGGAGTATGGTTACGACATTATTAAAACTTTAGTAACAGATATCGATCCTGATGCTCAAGTAAAAGCTGCAATGAACAGAATTAACGCTTCTGAAAGAGAAAAAATTGCTGCTCAATATGAAGGAGATGCTCAACGTATTTTAATTGTTGAGAAAGCAAAAGCTGAAGCAGAAAGTAAACGTTTACAAGGACAAGGTATTGCTGACCAAAGAAGAGAGATTGCTCGTGGTTTAGAAGAGTCTGTAGAAGTTTTAAATAAAGTAGGTATAAACAGTCAAGAAGCTTCTGCATTAATCGTTGTAACGCAACATTACGATACTTTACAATCGATTGGAGAAGAAACTAACAGTAACTTAATTCTTTTACCTAATTCACCGCAAGCAGGTAGCGATATGTTAAATAACATGGTAGCTTCATTTACTGCAAGTAATCAAATTGGTGAAGCAATGAAAAGAGCTAAAAACAAAAAGAAAGACGATACTGAATAGAAAATCTTTCTAAGCTTATAAACAAAGCCAGTAGTGTATAACTACTGGCTTTTTTACGTTTATCAAGTAAATATATACGTTCATCAAACAAAATAGTTAAGTATGTAAATCATTTATTTCTTTGTTATCAAATAATAAAACAATGAAAATGAAATACTTTAAAAACACTTGTATTATCTTAGGTTTAATAAGCTTATTTAATATTAAAGCTCAAGAGAATAACAAAGATTATAGTTCAGATATTAAAACTTTTGTAAAAGGTTTTCCTACTAATACAGAGTTATCGGTATTGGTTATAGATGTTGATAATTCAGAGTTTATTGGAGTAAAAAAGCTAAATGATACCGTAGATCTAATTGATAATAAAGAAAGTATTTTTGAAATAGGATCTATTACAAAAGTGTTTACAAATATTCTATTATCAAATTCTGTACAGAAGGGAGAAAGTAGTTTAAATGAGACTTTACAAAGTAACTTCAATTTTAAAATACATAAAGGAGACAGCATTACTTTACAACAATTATCGAATCATAGTTCTGGGCTTCCAGTATTACCAACAAACATTTATAGTAAGAGGGAGAAAACTCCAGATAATCCTTATAAAAACTATACTAAAGATGATTTATTAGCTTATTTAAAGACAGATTTAGATTATGCTTTTAAATCGGGTACAAAAAGTATTTACTCTAACTTAGGGATGGGATTATTAGGTTATATCGTCACAAAAAAAGAAAATAAGTCTTACGAAGAACTATTAAAAGAGGTAATTTTTAATCCGTTATCTATGAACAGTTCTTCTATGAATCTTATTAATAAAAATAAATTGGTAAAAGGTTTAAATGAAGATGGAAGTATAGCTAGCAATTGGGATTTTACAGATGCTATGGTTGGCGCAGGTGGAATTAAATCTACAACTAAAGATATGGAGAAATTCATACGTAAGAACTTCGAAAATGATGCTTTGTATACTTTACCATTACAAGAAACTTATGCTAAAAATAAAGTGGCTAAAATTGGTTTAGGATGGCAGATTATAGATAATAAAAATAAAAAGTTTTACTGGCATAATGGTGGAACTGGTGGATATAGATCTTGCTTAGTTTTTAGTAAACAATCTAAAAAAGCTGTATTGGTTTTATCTAATATTTCTGCTTTCAATAGTAAATCGGCAAGTGTAGATAACTTATGTTTTTCTATATTTAAGAAATTAATAAAATGATAAAAAAGAAAATATTTCTTGTTCTACTACACTTAACTTTCTGGTTATTAAGTTATCTATATATAACTTCTGGTAATTTAAGTTGGAATGGGTTTGGAAAAGAAGGAGGATTATTGAAAAAAGCATACCTATATGGTATGTTTTTTAATGCTACTTTATTTTATCTTCAGATTTTCTGGTTGGTTCCTAAATTCTATGTAAAGCAGAAAAAAACGAAGTTTTGGATTTATGCTATCGTTTTATTCTTTCTAATTACTTTTTTAGAAACATACCTTGATGTTAAACTTGCAATAGATAATAGAGTTTACGATTTCCATCCTATAGCCATTGCAATCATCTGGATTTATCATAACTCTGTTTTTCATTTTATATATTTTATTGTTGGTTTCTATTATCGATTTCAACAAGAATACATTCGATCTGAGCGTGTCAAACAAGAATTATTGGTTGAGAATCATAATGCAGAATTAAAGTACTTAAAAGCTCAGTTAAATCCACATTTTTTATTCAATGGAATTAACAGCATATATCATATCATCGGTAAAAATGATGCAAATGCTAAAAACACACTTCTCAAATTTTCTAACTTACTTCGATATCAATTGTATGAGAGTAATACAAACAAAATAGAACTGTACAAAGAAGTTAGTTATATTGAAGAATACATCAGTATAGAACAAATACGAAAAGGAGAAGATATTCATCTAGATTTCTCTATTGAAATCGAAAAGGAAAATAATTTGATTATGCCGTTATTATTAATTCCTTTTATTGAAAATGCTTTTAAATATGTTAGTAATCATAATGATTCGAAAGACAATAGAATATCTATAGTTTTAGAAGAAAAAAATAACATATTACAACTGATCGTAGAAAATACAAAAGACTCTTTAATACAAGGAAATAGGAGTGGAGGCATAGGTTTAAAAAACGTAAAAAAGAGATTAGAATTAACGTATAAAAATAAATACAATTTAGATCTTACAAATACAGAAAATACATATAAAGTAAAACTTGAAATTGATTTACATTGAGAAAAATTAACTGTTTAATTGTTGATGATGAACCTATTGCAAGACAAGGTATAAAAGAGTATTGCGATCAAATACCTGTATTGAATGTTATTGCTTTGTGTAAGAATGCAATTATTGCAAATGAACATTTACAATCACATGAAATTGATCTAGTATTTCTAGATATAAACATGCCTTTGATAACTGGTTTAGAATGGTTAAAAACATTACAAAAATCACCTTTGGTAGTAATTACTAGTGCATATTCTGAACATGCTTTAGAAAGCTTTGATTTTGATGTTATAGATTATTTGGTAAAACCTATTCCGTTTGATCGTTTTTTAAAAGCTGTTAATAAAGCAGAACGTTTACTGAATTCAAAAGATACTGTTGAAAACCTGTTTATTAAAACATCTAATTCAATTAAAAAGATTACTGTTGAGGATATTCTATTTTTAGAGTCGATGCAAAATTATGTGAAGATTATTACAAAAGAGGAAGTAATAGTATCGCATAGTACACTAAAACAAATGCTAGAACAATTACCAGAAGATTTATTTATTCAAACACACAAATCATATGTGGTATCTAAAAATAAAGTAAATGAAATAGTAGGTAATCAAATACTTATATATCAGTATAAAATACCTATTAGTGTACGATTGAAAAAAGAAGTAGTTACGAAGTTAATGCAATAAAAAAAGCTCACAAATTGTGAGCTTTTTATCTTATAGTGAAATATTATTCTTCTATTCTTTCCTCTTCGTCTTTCTTGGTAGCATCTTTGAATTCTTTGATACCAGTTCCTAAACCTCTCATTAATTCAGGAATTTTCTTACCTCCAAATAACAACAATACCACAACTAAGATTATTAATATTTGTGGTCCTCCAGGAATTCCTAATAAAATTGTTAATGTATTCATCATCCAAAATTTTGTAGTGCAAAGATATAAAAAACTTTAGTTACTTCTTTCAATAGTTCCACCAATTACTTTCTTTTCTTCAATTACTTCTGGCTTTCCTTTATAAAGAATAGTTCCTCCAAAACTTACTTTAGCATTAAGTGTTTCACCACTATCAATTTCAGCTTTAGCTCCAGAACCTGCAGTAACTGTTGAAACGTTAGTAACTTTTAGGTTATAACCATGATATGTTGCTCCTAAATCTAATTTAACAGTTTGATTTTTAGCTTCTCCTGAAAGTTTAATTACGCCACCAGAAGAACTTTTAACGGTTAAATGTTTAGTGTTAACAACTAAGTTCATAAATGCGCCTTCTTGTGCTTTGATCTCAACATGATTCTGATTGATTTCTTTACATGTTAATGTAACACCTTCATTAGCATCTATTGTTTGTATATCTTTATTAAAATATAATTTTGCTTTTACTTTTCCGTCTGCTGTTGTTTCAGGAAAACGAAGTAAAACTTTTAACTTCTTACCTTGTTGTTTAATCTTAACCTTATCTGCCTTTTCTCCTGTGATATGAATTTCTTGTTTATCTGACTTTATTAATTCAATATCAATACCATTATACACTTTAAGAATTTCAAAATCTTTAAGTTGCTTGGTAATTGTGGTTTGAGCAAATGTTACTAAGGATAAAAAACAAAGCTTTATAAAAAATATTTGTTTCATTATTAGGTGATTATGGATTTGTAAATAAAACTAAAAATTTAAATAAATAGTATATTTAAAAAGTTAAAGTTTAGTGAGAAATCAATTCAAAATCTAAATGTTTACGTTCAAGATCGGTATGTTTAACTTTTACAACTACTTGATCTCCAAGTTGAATAATTGCTTGTGTTGCTTGTCCAACAACAGCATATTGTTTCTCGTCAAAAATGTAGTAATCATCTTTAATGTCTCGAATACGAACCATTCCTTCACATTTATTTGATAAGATTTCAACATAAATTCCCCATTCTGTAACACCAGAAACCACACCTTCAAACTCTTCATCTTTATGATCTTGCATGTACTTGACTTGCATGTATTTAATAGAATCACGTTCTGCCTTTGCAGCAAGTTCTTCCATTTTAGAAGAGTGTTTACAACGTTCTTCATAAGTCTCTACTTTTGGCGTAGCTCCTCCATCTAAATAATGTTGTAACAATCTGTGTGTCATTACATCAGGATATCTTCGAATAGGTGAAGTAAAATGACTATAATACTCAAATGCTAAACCATAATGACCAATATTTTGTGTCGTATACACAGCTTTACTCATCGAACGGATGGCTAAAGTTTCAACCATATTTGCTTCTCCTTTTCCTTGTACTTCTTTTAAGAGTGTGTTTAAAGATTGAGAAGTTGTTTCTCTGGTTTGTGTATCAATTTTATAACCAAACTTAGATATAATATTCTGTAAAGAAGCTAACTTTTCAACATCTGGTTCGTCATGAACACGATATACAAATGTTTTATTGCTTGGTTTTCCACCTTTAGCTTTACCAATAAATTCTGCTACTTTTCTGTTAGCTAGTAACATAAACTCTTCAATCAGTTTATTAGCATCTTTTCCTTCTTTGAAAAATACTCCAATTGGATTTGCATTCTCATCTAAATGAAACTTAACTTCTACTTTATCAAAAGATATCGCACCAGCTTTCATTCGCTTACCACGCATTTTCTTAGCTAACTCATCTAATTTTAAAATAGCGTTTGAAATATTTTCATCAACAGTATATTCAGAACCAGTTAAAGAAACATTTTCAGGAACTACGTTCGTTTTACTTTCTATAATTGCTTGTGCTTCTTCATAAGCGAAACGTTTATCAGAATAAGTAACAGTTCTACCAAACCACTGATTTACAATCTGCGCTTTTTCATTCATTTCAAAAACGGCGGAAAAAGTCAATTTTTCTTCATTCGGACGTAATGAACAAACACCGTTCGAAAGCATTTCTGGTAACATAGGTACCACACGATCAACTAAATATACAGATGTTGCTCTGTCGTAAGCTTCATCATCTAAAATAGTTTTAGGTTGAACATAATGTGAAACATCTGCAATATGAATTCCAATTTCGTAATTACCATTTTCTAATACAGTGAACGATAAAGCGTCATCAAAATCTTTTGCATCTTTCGGATCAATAGTAAACGTAAGATCAGATCTCATATCTCTACGTTTAGCAATTTCTTCAGCAGTAATTTCTATTGATAATTTTTCTGCGTCTTCTTCTACTTCTTTAGGAAACTCATAAGGTAAACCGTATTCTAATAAGATAGAATGGATTTCAGTATCGTGGTCACCTGGTTTTCCTAAGATTTGAGTAATCTTTCCAAACGGATTTTTAGAGTTTTCTGGCCAATCTGTAATTTTCGCTACAACTTTATCTCCGTTGTCAGCTCCATTCAATTTTCCTTTCGAAACAAATATATCTGCATACATTTTAGAATTGTCTGGTAAAACAAAACCAAAATTTTTGCTCATTTGTAATGTTCCAACAAACTCCTGGCGTGCTCTCTCTATAACTTCTACAACATCAGCTTCGAGTTTTGATGTTTTTCTTTTGTTATACACATAAACTCTAACAATATCATCTTGTAAAGCTTTATTTATGTTTACTGAAGGAACAAAAATATCATCTTCAAAATCGTCACAAATAAAATATCCATTACCATTACTTGTTAAATCTATGGTACCTATATGATATTTACGATCTTCATTAATTTTATATTTTCCTTTTTCAACTTCAATAATTTTTTTTGTGCTCGCTAGTTCACCTAGCTTCTTTATAATCTGATTTTTTCCGTCTGTATCACTAACTGCTATTTTGCTAGCAATTTGTTTGTAATTAAAAGTCTTATTACTATCCTCATTCAATATTCTGAATATCTTTCTTGTTAAGTCTTTGATTACCTTACCTTTCTTCTTATAAATCTTCTTTTTTTTAGGCATATAATTATTTAAAATTTTTCGTACAACCAAAGTACAAAGAATTATTCTTAAAACTATTTCTTAAAAAAATCTTAAGAAAAATGTAACATCTCTTAAATTTTCTCGTCTTTATATAAACTAACTACTACAAAGTGAAAAACTTACGCAAAATAATTATCTTCTTTCTTGTAATATTCATTACAGGAATCATTATTGCTGCAGTAAGTATAAACACGACATTTAGTAAGAATGACTCAACAAAAGTGATTTCTTCTAAAAAAGACATTCATTACCTAATCAAAATTTCATAGTCCATTTTTCCTTATTAACAACTTATATTATTATTAATTGTTTTATTTAAAATTTTAAAAAAAAGAAAGCTGATTATAATAGTGTGTTAATTTGTGGAATTGTTTTCTGAATTTAAATTTGGTTTTATCACTTATTAAATGAAATTAACAATTTATAAGCATAAAAATAGACTGAAAATCAACTAAGAAATAGAGTTATTAACAATCCGTTTGATTAGAAATACACTTATTTTTATGAATAGTTAATTTCTTGTTCACTGTAAATAAATTGTAAATTTTATGTTGATAAATTCAAATTAAAAAACTAAAAAAAAAGTTGCATAATTCATGTAGATCGCTGTATTGTAAAAAAAACTCAGAAAGCCAAAAATTCTTTTGATAAACTTCTTAGTAGTTCTTAACAATTTAGAAATATTGATAAATCGTTTATTTTAAGATGTTTATTACCCTTTTAAAAAAAAGCATTGTTAATTACTGTTGATAACCGTTAATAACACTATTTTTGTGGCCAACAACACAATTAAAATCAAGAAATTATGACTATTGCTATTGGTAATGATCACGCAGGAACAGAATATAAGTTTGAAATCATCAAATTATTAGAAGAATTAGGTCATACTGTAGTTAATTTTGGAACAGATGATAATGGTAGTATGGATTATCCAGATACAATTCATCCAACAGCTAATGCAGTTGAAAATAATGAAGCCGATTTAGGTATTATTTTATGCGGAAGCGGTAACGGAGCACAAATGACTGCAAACAAACATCAAGGAATTAGAGCTGCGTTATGTTGGAACAACGAATTGGTTGCTTTATCAAGACAACATAATAATGCCAACATATTAACAATTCCGGCTCGTTTTGTTTCATTACAACAAGCATTAGGCTTTGTAAAAATTTTCTTAGCTACTGAATTCGAAGGTGGTCGTCACCAAAATAGAGTATCTAAAATCGCTTGTAGTTAATAACTAGTTAACAAATGGAATTTTTAGTAAAATATTTTAATGAGCTCTCTTTAAGGGAGCTTTATAGTTTATTACAATTACGTTCAGAAGTATTTGTTGTTGAACAAGATTGTGTATATCAAGATATCGATGGTAAAGATGATAAAGCTTTACATGTTTTAGGTGTAAAGAATAATGAAATTATAGCCTACACGCGTTTATTTAAACCATCAGATTATTTTGAAGAAGCTAGTATAGGTAGAGTTATTGTAAAACAGTCGGAACGTAAATATGGTTACGGTCACGATTTAATGAAATTCTCTATTGATACTGTTATTAACAAGTTTTCTACAGAAACTATAAAAATAGGTGCGCAAACTTATTTACAAAAGTTTTACGAATCTCACGGTTTTCAACAAGTTGGTGAAGGTTATATAGAAGATGGAATTCCTCATATTCATATGATAAAGAGTTAAATAAATTAAATAAGGCTACCTAAATTTTTAGATAGCCTTATTTTTTAAAACTCAATCATTTCACAAGTACAAAGTAAACTATTCCAATAAAAGCCACCAGGGCAGTCAAGTTCAATTTTACATCTGTTACGAGTGCGACTACCGTTAATATTTTTTAATTCTGTTTTGTTTAGTACAATTCCTAATTTTGAAATTTTCGAAAACATAATAATAGGTTAAAGGTTAATAAGTAATAAATTTATTAAATTAATTTAGAAACTTCTTTAACACCACCAGAAGGTAAATCGTTTAACCATATATTTCCTATTCGAACACGAACTAAACGTAGTGTTGGAAAACCAACTGCAGAAGTCATTTTACGAACCTGGCGATATTTTCCTTCTTGTAATATAATTGAAATCCAAGATGTTGGTCCGTGTCGATCGTCTCTAATTTTCATAGAACGTTCCGGAAAATTTGGAGTATTAATAACCCTAACTTTACAAGGTTTTGTCAGGTATTTTTCACCTTTAATTCCAATTTTAACACCGGTTTTTAACAATTTAATTTCTTTGTTAGTAATTGCACCATCTACTTGTACATAGTATTCTTTCTCTACTTTACCACGTGTCGTAATAAAATCACTTACTTTTCCATCGGTTGTTAACAATAATAAACCTTCAGATTTTACATCTAAACGTCCAATAGCCATTGTTCCTTCAGGAAAATCGTGTAATTCTCCTAACATTTTTTTCTGTCTCTTAGTTTGATTGTTGATAAACTGAGAAAGAAATCCAAAAGGTTTATGAATAATAAAATGACGATGTTCCATAATAAATAGTTAATCTGAAAAAGGAATCAAAATTACACTACTTTTTTCATAACTTAGCATATCTTATTTTATAATAATTTTTACCAATTTTATGGCAACAGATAAAGAAAAAGAAGCGAAATTAAAAGCGCTTCAACTCACTCTAGATAAATTAGATAAGTCTTACGGAAAAGGAACTGTAATGAAATTAGGAGATAAAGTAATCGACGATGTAGATGCGATTTCTTCTGGTTCTTTAGGGTTAGATTTAGCGTTAGGTGTTGGAGGATATCCTAGAGGAAGAATTATTGAAATATACGGACCAGAATCTTCTGGTAAAACAACCTTAACTATACATGCAATTGCTGAAGCTCAAAAAGCTGGTGGAATTGCAGCATTTATTGATGCAGAACATGCTTTCGATCGTTTTTATGCTGAAAGTTTAGGAGTAGATGTTGATAACTTAATTATATCGCAACCAGATCATGGTGAACAAGCATTAGAAATTGCTGATAACTTAATTCGTTCTGGAGCTATTGATATTGTTGTTGTCGATTCTGTAGCAGCTTTGACACCAAAATCTGAGATTGAAGGTGAAATGGGTGATTCTAAAATGGGATTACATGCACGTTTAATGTCTCAAGCATTACGTAAGTTAACAGCTACTATCAGTAAAACTAACTGTACAGTAATCTTTATTAACCAGTTACGTGAGAAGATTGGTGTAATGTTCGGAAATCCAGAAACTACAACGGGTGGTAATGCATTAAAATTCTATGCTTCTGTTCGTTTAGATATTCGTAGAAGAACACAAATTAAAGACGGAGATCGTGTTATTGGTAACAGTACTAAAGTAAAAATTGTTAAAAACAAAGTAGCACCACCATTCCAAACTGCAGAATTTGATATTATGTACGGATTAGGAATTTCTAAAGTTGGTGAAATTTTAGATATCGGTGTAGAACTTGGTATTGTTAAAAAGAGTGGATCTTGGTTTAGTTATGGAGACACAAAATTAGGTCAGGGTAGAGATGCTGTTAAAAACCTAATTAAAGACAATCCAGAATTAATGGAAGAATTA
This sequence comes from uncultured Tenacibaculum sp., assembly GCF_947495995.1. Classification (GTDB taxonomy): domain Bacteria; phylum Bacteroidota; class Bacteroidia; order Flavobacteriales; family Flavobacteriaceae; genus Polaribacter. The sequence continues at coordinate 856,135 of NZ_CANMAX010000001.1, read as the reverse complement.
GAAACTAAAATTAAAGAAGCTATCGATAACCAAGAATAGTTCGTTTCTAAAATAAAATTATATCTAAAAGCAATTGAGTCAATCAATTGCTTTTTTTGTATCTTAAAATGTCAATTGTCAATTTAGGACAAAAGCGCTGACTATTTTCAATACTACATTTGCCATATGGAAACAAAAGAATTCTATAAACAACGGTTGCAACAAGTAGTTTCCTACATAAGAACTCAATACAATCAGAAAATTTCTATCACAGAATTAGAACAATTATCGAGTTTCTCATACAGAAATTTACAGAGAGTATTTAAAGCATTTTATAGTGAAACTATAGGAGCTTATGTAACAAGATTGAAGGTAGAAAACGCAGCAAAAATATTAGTGTATTCACAAAAAGAAATAAAACTGATCGCCGAAGAAGTTGGATATTCAGATGTATTTTCTTTCAGTAAAGCATTTAAAAAACACTTTGGTATTTCGCCTTCAAAGTATAGAAATAAAAAAGAAGAATTATTTAAGAAAAGCGAAAAAATAACAGAAGAAATTATGCCTTTTTTTGAGGAAAGAATTACTGTTTTACCAGAGAAAAGAGTCTTATATACTACCTTTAAAGGTGATTATTATAGTACTGATTTAGATAGTATTTGGGATAATTTTATTGAACAATCAGAAAGATTAGGAGTTGATGTAAATACAGCTGAATCTTTTGGAATTATTTGGGATGAACCTATTATATCAGAAAAATTAAGCTATCATTACGATGCTTGTTTGGTTATAGATGATTTAGAATTGGTAAACTCTAAATTCAATACTAAAGGAATACCATCTGAAACTTATGCAGTTTTTGAACACATAGGCTCTTACAAAACTATAGCCGATACTTACGATAAGATATTTACGAAATGGTTATTCACAACTTCTTATGAAATCACAGAAAAGCCATTTTTAGAATTCTACATTCTTCATGAAGGAAATACATCGAATGAAGCAGATTATAAAACAGAAATTTTTATACCAATTAAAGGCTGATTAAAAATCAGTTTTAAAAATGAATAAAATGAAAATTATAGTACTCATTTTAAGTTTAATATTAGGTTCACAATCGTGTTCAAAAAGAGAATCTATAAGTATTACCGCTAGCAATCAAAAGTTATATTTTAATGGTAAAATTTATACGGTTAATGAAAGTCAACCTTGGGCAGAAGCAATGATTATTGAAAAAAATAAAATTGTTTTTGTTGGATCGAATTCAGAAGCTAGAAATGCTTTGGATAATGCTGTTGAAGAAATAGATTTAAAAGGGAAATTAGTATTACCAGGTTTTCACGATGTTCACATGCATCCAATGGAAGTAGGAGCAACGAGTACAACATTTACATTAGATGAAAATGAAGAAGATATAAACAATTATTTACCCATAATTAAGCAAGCTTCACAAGAACAGATAGATAATGATTGGCTAATAGGTTTTGGTCATTCTATAAATACACTTTTAACATCAGAAGAAAGTCCGTTGCTACTTTTAGATGAAATTGTACCAAATAGGCCGGTAATTATTATGGAACATACATCACATTCGATGTGGGTAAATTCTAAAGCCTTAGAACTTGCAGATTTTACAGATTCAAGTGAAAATCCAACTGGAGGAATTCTTATGAAAGAAGCAGGAAAACTAAATGGAATTTTAATTGATAATGCTGGAGATATTGTTTTTCAAATAGCTCAAAAATCTTTAGAAAATAGTAATAATGAATACGATGGAATGGTAAATTATGTATTACCAGAACTTGCTAAAAATGGAATTACATCTGTATCAGATGCAAGAACATATTGGAAGAGAAATCAACATAAAGTTTGGCAACAATTAGCAGAAGATAAAATGTTAACTGCTCGTTTTAATTTAGGACTTTGGGCGTATCCTGAAGCCGATGACGATGCTCAAATTACTAGTTTAAAGTCATTATTTAGTAACAATAAGAATAGCTTATTAAAGATCAATCAAATTAAGTTGTATTCAGATGGAATTACCCACAATACAACAGCTGCTTTACACACAGATTATCATGTAGATTACTTTAATAAAACTACAAACAATGGACTGAATTATTTTTCTGAAAATAGAATAGCAAAATATATTAGAGAACTAGAAGGTGTTGGATTTGATTTTCATATTCATGCCATAGGAAATAGAGGAGTTCATGAAGCTATAAATGCAATAGAAAATGCTAGTAATTTAGAAAATCGTCATCGATTGACTCATGTTGAAATGGTAGATAGTGAAGATATTACACGATTTAAACAATTAAATATTACTGCAGATGCGCAAGTAGCAGGTGAATTTACAAAACCTGAATTCTGGCAAGAAAATGTAGAATTGGTAGGAACAACATTAGCGAATAACTTAGTTCCGATAAAATCTCTTACAGATGCTAACGTTCGATTGACATTAAGTAGCGATTGGAATGTAAGTACATTAAATCCTTTTGTAGGAATTCAAAATGCAGTAACACGTAATCCGCAAAATATTTCATTAGAAGAAGCTATTAAAGGCTATACAATTAACGGTGCTTATGTTATGCGACAAGAAAATGAAGTTGGTTCTTTAGAAGTAGGAAAATTGGCAGATTTTATCGTTGTAGATCAGAATATTTTTACGATTCCAACAAATCAGATAAACCAAACAAAAGTGATTAGAACTGTTTTTAATGGAAATGAAATTTATAAAAAATAAACACTGAATAGTTTTCTGTGAAATTCGATAATAGTTGTAGTTTAACTACAGCTGTTTTTTTATTTTTAAAAGAAAAAAGTGATTACAGTAAGCGAGCAAATAAGTTTAGTTCCTATAACTTCAAATGATACTTCAATTTTGTTTGATTTAATGAAAGAAGTATATCCTCAAGCCTATGATTATTTCTGGGAAGATGCTGGTAATTGGTATATAAACAGTCAGTATTCTGAAGAAAATATAGTAAAAGAGTTAGCAGAGCTAAATTCAGATTATTACTTTGTAGTCGTTGATGGAGAAAAAGTTGGTAATTTTAAAGTGAATTGGAATAGTGAATTAGAAAATTTTACTGAGAAAAGAAAAGCAGTAAAATTACATCGAATTTACTTACATTCTAAAACACAAGGTAAAGGTGTTGGAAAGCAATTATTATTGTGGTTAGAAAATGAAGCAAAGAAAAAACAATATGAAATGATTTGGTTAGATGCTATGGATGAAAAACCACAAGCTTTTGAGTTTTATAAAAAACTAGGTTATCAATACCATTCACATTGCTTTTTACCTTTTGATTTATTGCATGATAAATACAGAAAAATGAGTCAGGTGTATAAAATATTGAATTAAACTCCAGTACTTCCAAATCCACCAGCACCTCTTTCAGTTTCATCTAATACAGAAACTTCTTGCCAGTTTACACGTTCGTGTTTAGCTATTACTAATTGTGCAATTCGCTCACCATCGTTCACTGTAAATTCATCATTAGAAAGATTTACTAAAATCACTCCAATTTCACCTCTATAATCTGCATCTACAGTTCCAGGAGAATTTAATACAGTAATTCCTTTTTTAGCTGCAAGTCCACTTCTAGGACGAACCTGAGCTTCATATCCTTGAGGTAAAGCAATAAACAATCCTGTTTTAATAATAGCTCTTTCTAAAGGCTTTAAAATTACAGGTTCATTTAAATTAGCTCTTAAATCCATTCCTGCAGAACCTTCAGTTTCATACGTAGGAATTTGATGCTTTGATTTGTTAATTATTTCAACGTTCATTTCACATTTTTTAGCGTTTCAAAGATAAATAATACTTACAATTCCTTACTAGATTATAGTTTTATTAATTTAGCATTATAAAACAAACAACAAAGATGAGCGAATTTGAAAAAATAGCAGTTCTTGGTGGAGGAAGTTGGGCAACTGCAATAGTAAAAATGTTGTCCGAAAATACAGCCAAAATTGGTTGGTATATGAGAAGCGTTTATGCAATAGAACATATCAAAAGAAATAAGCATAATCCTAATTATTTAAGCTCTGCAGAATTGCACCCTGAACAATTAGATTTAACAAACGATATCAACGAGTTAGTTGAGAATTACGATGTACTTATTTTTGCGATTCCTTCTGCTTTTTTAAATTCTGAATTAGAAAAATTAACAGCATCATTAGATAATAAAATCATTTTTTCAGCGATTAAAGGTATTGTTCCAGAAACAGGATTAATTGTTGGAGAGCATTTTCATAAAAATTATAATGTTTCTTACGAAAATATTGGAGTTATAGCTGGACCATGTCATGCTGAAGAGGTTGCGATGGAGCGTTTATCGTATTTAACGATTGCTTCTCAAGATCAAAGAAAAGCAAAAGAACTTAGTAAATGTATCAAAGGAAGATATATTAAAACTAAAGTGTCTGATGATATTTTCGGTACAGAATATTCTGCCATGTTAAAGAATATTTATGCTATTGCGGCTGGTATTGCACATGGTTTAGGATATGGAGATAATTTTCAGTCTGTATTAATGAGTAATGCCATTCGTGAAATGAAACGATATATTAAAAAAGTACATCGTATGAAGCGAAACATTAATAATTCTGCTTATTTAGGAGATTTGTTAGTGACTGGTTATTCGGTATTTAGTAGAAACAGAATGTTCGGAAATATGATTGGAAAAGGATATACTGTAAAGTCTGCAATGTTAGAAATGAATATGGTTGCTGAAGGCTATTACGCGACAAAAAGTGCTTACAAGATAAATGAAGAAAATGGTGCTAAAACACCAATTATAGATGCCATTTACAGCATTTTGTATGGGAAAAAAGAGGCGAAAGAAGTGTTTGAGAAACTAACAAATATGTTAGATTAACTTTTCAAGTTAAAAGTATAAAAACCCTTCAAATAATACCTACAAAATGAAATCAAACATCATCTAACGCCCTAAATTTTTCACGACACAAAAGTAAATTAAAAAAAAAATCTAGCGGCATAAAAAAGTTATTAAATATTTTATAAAAAGTTAAATAAAAATTAACAAAATTTAATATTTTTACAACAACTAGTATAATTTTAAACATCGATGAAAACAATTCAAGAAGCTGTTGAAATTACTATAAGAAAAACTCCTTTTATAGAAGAAGCCCTTAACGAAAAGCTAATCAACGTATCATCACTCGCCAGGTTAATATTACCTGAAGTAGCTCAACAATTAAAGAAAGAAGTGAAAGTAGGTGCAGTTATGATGGCAATTAATAGATTGTCACCTGCAAATGAGTTACGTATCCGTAAGAATATAAAGAAGTTAGCGCTAGATTTAGGTGATGTAATTGTACGTTCAGACTTATGTGATTTTACTTTTAAAAATACTTCAACATTATTTAAAAGAATAGCAACTATCTTAGGCGAAGCCTCAGAAAACAACGATTTATTTTTAACAATATCTCAAGGTATTTTTGAAACAAATATTGTAGCAAGTAAAACTTTACAACCGTTAATTAAAGAAACTTTTGAAAAAGAAGTTTTAATTAACAATGTAAACGATTTAGCATCTATAACGATTAAACTTCCGAAAGAAAACTTAGAACAGTCAGGTATTTATTACTTTATCTTAAAACAGTTTGCTTGGGCAAATATTGCTGTTCAAGAAGTTATTTCTACTACTCATGAAATGACTATAGTAGTGAAAGAACAAGATGTTAATGAGACATTTTCAATCCTGATGGATTTAAAACTAAGCTAAAATTTTATGCAAAAACAAGATCCGTTTGCATCTTTACGAATAAGAGAATTCAATATTTTTTTGTTAGTAAGGTTTGTATTAGTTTTTGGATGGTCAATGCAATTTCTTATTTTAGAATATGAGATTTATGAAATCACTAATTCTAAACTAGCTATAGGAATTATTGGTTTAATGGAAGTTATTCCAGCTGTTTCAATGGCTTTATTTGCAGGACATGTAGTAGATCAAAAAGAAAAAAGAAATTTACTAGCAATATGTATTGCACTTTTTTCACTAATAAGTTTAGGGTTATATTTTCTTACTTCCGATTATTATACAAAAGGCTGGAGTTATAATGCAGTTTTATATTCAATTTATGCACTAGTATTTTTTGGAGGTTTATTGCGTTCTTTCTTCGGACCAACTATTTTTTCTTTGGTAGCATTAATTGTTCCAAAGAAACTATATACGAATGCTGCTACTTGGAATAGTTCAACTTGGCAACTAGCTAAAATTTTAGGTGTTTCATTTGGTGGTTTTTCGATAAGTTTATTTGGAGTTGATTCTTCTCTATTAATCGTATTTTCACTTGTAGCTCTATCTTTAGTCTTATTATTGTTTATAAAGAAAAAGCCTATTTTAAATAAAAAGATTGGAGAACCTATTTTTGAAAGTTTAAAAGAAGGAATTCAATTTGTTAAAAATTCCAAAGTAATTCTAGGTGCTTTAACTTTAGATATGATTTCTGTTCTTTTCGGTGGAGCAGTGGCTTTACTTCCTGTTTTTGCTAAAGATATTTTAAAAGTAGGACCTGAAGGTTTTGGTTTTTTAAGCGCTGCACCAGCTGTGGGAGCTTTTTTAACAATGTTAATTACAGCTTATATTCCAGTTAGCAAAAATGCTGGAAAGAAGCTTTTAGTAGCCATTTTTGGTTTTGGTATTTGTATACTAGTTTTTGGTTTATCAACTAGTTTTTGGTTATCTCTTGTAGCTCTATTTTTTAGTGGAGTTACAGATGGAATATCTATGGTAATCAGACAAACGATTTTACAATTAAAAACACCAGATCATATGCGAGGTAGAGTAGCATCTGTAAATTCAATATTTGTAGGTTCTTCAAACGAATTAGGAGCTTTTGAAAGTGGATTAACAGCTAAATTAATGGGAACTGTTACTGCAGTTGTTTTTGGAGGAACTATGACGTTATTAACAGTAATAACTACAGCAATAAAAAATCCAACCTTAAGAAGGCTGGATTTAACTAAAGATATGCAAGAACAAGAAGAAAAAAGTTAGTTCACTATTTTCGACCAGTTCTCATCTGCTTTTTTTCTTAATTTGTTTGGATCTTCTTTTAACCAAGCTTTTAAAGTGTTGGTTCTCCAAGAATTATAGAATAGATATAATTTTCCATCTCTAATTTCAAAAGTCTTAGGATTAATATCTACTTTTTCGCCATTTACTCCAACTGCATAAGCACAGTAACCTCCGTATTGAGGCATATATTTAGCAGGATTACTTTTGAAAATATTTAAATTTTCTTCAGAAGAAAATCTATATGTTGCATTTTCATATGCTGTGCTAAATTTCTTTTTTCCTTTAATGGCTTCATTACCAAAATAAGCCACAACATCGTAACCTTTTGCAACAACTCCTTTTTTAGTATTCAAATGTGAAGTTTGACTAAAAGCTGTAGTCGCAACAAAAAGTAAAGCAAGTAAAAAACGACCCATTATTTATCTAAATTTTTAATTTCTTCCCAGTTTTTATCTCCTTTAACTTGAAGTGCTTTGGTATCTCCTTCTTGCCAATCTTTCAGTTTATTAGCGAAAAAAGAATTGTAAAAAAGATATAATTTTCCATCTCTTATTTCATATACTTCAGGATCTACACCCATTTTTATTTTCTTTTCAGCAACTGCATAAGCACAGTATCCGCCATATTGAGGAACATACTTATCAGGATCACTTGTAAATTCTTTTAAACTTTCTTCATTAGAAAAATAATATGTTTTTCCATTAAGATCTGTAGTGAATGTTTCACTTCCTTTTACAGGAGTTTCACTTTTAAAATAAGAAACTACATCGTAACCCCCAACAGCTACTTTATCATCTGTTTTTGAACATTGATAAAAAAGGGTAGATGCAAAAATTGCAACTAGATAGAAGATTGTTTTTTTCATCGGTATATGATTTTAAATCAGTATATAAATATATTTATTAGTCTCTAAAAAACCATTAAATTACAACCACGAATATCAGAATTATCAAAACGACCAATGATTTCGAAAGAATTGTCGTCGTATATTTTTCCTAAATCTTGCGTGGCAATAAAAGAACAAGAGTTATAATTTGCTAAGTCAATAACATTAATTCCTCCTGTTTTGTTGTTATTTTCTATAGTTAAAGGATCTTCGGTATCTCGAGTTAATACTTTCATCCAAGGCGGACAATTAAATATTCCGTTTCCTGTTGAATATCCTTGACTTAATAATTCTGTCATTCCATATTCAGAATGAATTTCTCTCGTACCAAATCCTTGTTTTAAAATACTATGAAGCTCTTTTCTAATTAGTTCTTTTCTTCTTCCTTTCATTCCACCAGTTTCCATAACAATCGTATTTTTTAGATTGAATGAATAGGCTTCAACAAGATCTAATAAAGCAAAAGAAACACCTATTAAGAGTACTTTTTTTCCTTGATTATCGAGGGTTTTCAATTTTGTAGCAAGTTCATCTAAATTATGTAAATAAAAACCACTATCAGAATTCTTAGATTTTTGAATAAGATCGTTAACCATATAAATTAACGAAGATCCTTTTCGCTCTAAATAATTTGGTAATAAAGCTAAAACAACATAATCTTCGATGTTTCCATAAAAATGTTTGAAACCAGCTAAATAACTTTTTTCATACAAAGAAAGATCGGTAACATAATGCTTACTAGTAATGCTACCGGTAGTTCCAGAACTACTAAAAACTTCTTGTACTGCATTAGTAGTACTTAAAATTTGATGTGATTTAAAAAATTGAATAGGTAAAAACGGAATTTGTTGTATTTCTTTTACATCGCTAGGATGTATGTATAACAAATCACAAAATGACCGATACACGGGATTATTTTCAAATTGATGTGAAAAAGTTTGAAAAGCTTTTTCTTCAAATTCGCTATCTGAACTAATATGTGTGAAACAATTTTTCATAATTAAAACAAAAATACAAGATACTAACGCAACCATTTTAGAAAAGTGACATCTTTTAAGTGAATCATGTGAGTTAAATCACAAATTTGTTAATAGTTAAATTATGAAAAGGGTATTTTACAGTCTAATCATTAGTCTTTCTTTATTCGCTTGTTCAAAACAAGAATATCATACGGATAAATACGCGATTAATCCATTGGAGAATTTGGAATGGTTAAAACAGAAAAAGGAAAATTTTGAAAGACTAATGAATTCTGTAAAAGTAGAGATACTACTATTTAAGTATCTTGAAGAGAGAGTTTATGTAATTAATGATTGTGTGAATTGTACTGATGCGTTAACAAAAGTGTACAATGAAAGAGGAGAAGTAATATGCGAATTTGGTGGAATAGCAGGAGTAAATACTTGTCCAGATTTTCAAGATAATGCACAATTTTTAGGTGTATTATGGCGAAATTATAATCAGCTTTTAATTGATAATACAAGATACGAAAACACAAGTTCAGATAATTATACAATTACAGATGTATCTATAGAAAATAACATACTAACAATTAATATTAGTTCATCGGGTTGTAGTGGAGATCTTTGGATTATCAATCTGATAGATTCTGGTGAAGTTTCAGAATCGTTTCCTCCAAAACGAAATTTAAGATTAGAACTTATTAATAACGAAGCTTGTTTGGCTGTTTTTAGTAGAGAAATTCAATTTAATCTTACTGAATTAAGAGTTACAGATGCAAATCAGATTTTACTTCAATTAGAAAATTGGGATCAAGAAATAAACTATAATTACTAAAGAAGAAATGAAAAAAAGAATGTACTTAAACTTAATGTTAGTCTTAACATTAATACTAACAACTGTTGGTTGTAGTGAAGATGAATTTGAAAATTCATTAGAAGGAACATGGAATGTAGTAGGTTTACAAGGAGGTTTAGCTCAAGGTATAACTTATGATAAAGGAGATATAATTTGGAATATTAGTTTTAAAACCAATACCATTACAATTGTTAACAGTATAGAAACGCCAACAACACAAAACTTTAGTCATAATCATTCAGGAGTTTATAGTTTTACTATAGAAACTGATACTAACGGATATGAAGTTTTAGTTGTAGGAGAACGAAGAGGATATATTAAATTTGAAGAAGAAGCATTATTAATAGATTATGGAATTGCTTTCGATGATATAGCCTATACATTAGTAAGATAAAAAAAGAGAAATATGAAAAATTTAAAAATTATTACAATCGCATTGTTAGCCTTTATGTCTTGTTCAGATAATACTTCAGATTTAGAAGAAGATCAAGAATTATTAAAGCAAAAATTTGAAGAAATTGAAGCATTAGCAAAAAGTAAATCTTGTGAAAATGCAAACGATTGGGCTTTTACTGCATACGGAGCAAAACCTTGTGGAGGTCCTTGGGGATATATTGCATATCCTACTACAATTGATGTTAGTGATTTTTTAGAAAAAGTAGCAGCTTACAACGAACTTAATAAAGAGATTAATAAGAAGAGCGGAGCAATTTCAGATTGTAGTCTAATTGCACAACCGGTAGATGTTGCTTGTGAAAACGGATCACCTGTTTTAATTTACAATACAATTAAATAAAGAGAACAACAATAGTCGAATAAAATTACTGGTTGTACTATCAAAATAAACGAACTCATAGAACAATGTAAGCAGCAGAACTTACAAGCTCAGTCTCAGGTTTATCAAATCTTTGCAGGGAAACTTTTTGCCCTAAGCTTAAAGTACTGTAGAAACTATCAAGATGCAGAAGATGTGCTTCAAGATAGTTTTCTAAAAGCGTTTGATAAAATACATCAGTATAAAAATAAAGGTTCTTTCGAAGGTTGGTTACGAAGAGTTGTGATTACTACTGCACTTCAAAAATATAAAGACAAAACACAGCTATATATTGTTAAAGAAGAAATAGAAATAAAGGATGAAGAAGAGGTAAGCTTAGATGATAGCAATATCAATTTAGATGTATTATTAAGTTTAATACAAGAATTACCCGACAGATATCGTTTAGTGTTCAACTTATATGTGTTAGATAATTTTTCACATAAAGAAATTGCAGATTTGCTAAATATTTCTGAAGGAACATCGAAATCTAATTTATCTAGAGCAAAGAAAATTCTGAAAAGTAAAATAGAAGCGTATCAGTTAAAACTAGAAAAGGCATAATGATGGAAGATAAAAATATAGATAGACTGTTTCAAGAAAACCTAAAGGATTTTGAAGTTATTCCAGATCCTAAAATATGGCAGAATATCGAAGATAAACTTTCTAAGAAAAAAAAGAAAAGAGTACTACCATTTTGGTGGTTATCTTCTGGTGTTGCTGCAATTTTATTAATAACATTACTAATTACAAATCCTTTTAAAGAAAGTACAGATCCAAATCTTATAATTCCTATTACAGAAGAAAATTCTAATAGAAATACAGTTGAAACTAAAACAATTCAAATAGATATAGATACTACAAACACGAATCTAAAAACTAATACTAATAAAGTAGAGGAAGCTGTAGCTTCTGAGTTCGTAAAGAAAGAGCCCATAAAGAACAAATCAGTAATACAAGAAGAAAGAATTACTATAGCTAAAGCAGTAAAAAAACGAAATAAGAGCATTATAAATAGTAAAATTGTAAATACTAATAAGAACTCTAAAAACGATAAAAAAGAGCTTAAAAAAGGTATAATTAAAGAAAATGATAAGACTTTAATAGCAAAGAATAATATACCAGAATCAAAAAACAAAAAGATAAATAAAAAGAAAAAAGAAGATATCAATGCAATTGCTGCATTAGTAGAAGAGGATAAAGAAAAGGAGAACAATGCAGAAAAAGCAAAGAAAAAATGGAGTGTTACCCCTGTTGTAGGTTTACTAGCTTCAAGTGCTTTTTCTGGAGGTTCTCCGATTGACGAAAGATTAAATCAAAATTCAATTTCTACGGATGGAACATTAGCTTACGGAATGAAAGTATCGTATCAATTAAACGATAAATGGTCATTACGAACAGGAGTTCAGTTTCAAAAGAATGTAATTAATACCGAAAATGTAGGTTTAGTTTCTACAATTGCATCAAGTAACAATTTGTCAGCTGTTAATTTTAGTATTAACGACAGATTTACGTTTTTAAGTTTAGAACCAGGAGATGCAAATTCAGTAAATTCACCAACATCTTTAAGTCCAGGAATACGAGTAGAAGAGGGGAGTTTAGCACAGACTTACAGTTATTTTGAAGTTCCTGTTGAGGTACAATATCTTTTTTACGAATCAAAAAGTGTAAAAACACAGTTAGTAACAGGATTCAGTACTTTGTTTTTAAATGAAAATTCGATAGCCTTAAATTCTAGTGTTTTTAATCAAGATATAGGAGAGGCTAATAACTTAAATTCTTTAAACTTTAGCGGAAACTTAGGAATTAATATTGATGTTCAATTGTCAAAACATTTGAACTTAAATTTAAATCCGATGTTAAAGGCTCAGCTGAACACTTTTTCAGGAAACTCAAACGGATTTACTCCTTTCATTTTCGGAATCTATTCTGGTGTAACCTTTGATTTTTAAAAGAATATAAATATCCGTTTCATGTGGAACATGTAATATAGAAGTATAGTTAGCGCAAAATAAAAGAGCAATTATTAATTAGTTTTAATAATTGCTCTTTTTATAAAGTAACAAATGAAATTACTATTTGAAACTTTCTATTCTTTGTAAATCTTAACTTCAGTTTCTCCTTTAGCATTCATAGAAGCTCTGTACATTCCAGCGGTATTAAATTCAAAAACCATATTTCCGTTTTTATCAACCGCAATAATACCACCTGTACCACCAAGTTTAGTAAGTTTATTCTGAATTACTTCTCTAGCAGCTTCTTTTAAAGTAAGGTCTTTATACTGCATTAAAGCAGAAATATCGTGAGCAACTTGAGCTCTAATAAAATATTCTCCCCAACCTGTAGAAGATACACCACAACTTTCATTATTAGCATAAGTTCCAGATCCAATAATTGGAGCATCACCAATTCTATTCCAGCGTTTGTTTGTCATTCCTCCGGTAGAAGTTCCAGCAGTGATATTTCCAGACTTATCTAAAGCTACACAACCAACAGTTCCGAATTTAGAATCTTTAATTATAGGATCGTAAAAAGCTGTTTTACCATCATGATCAAGTTCTGCTTTCATTTTCTCTTTTACACGTTGTAAAGACTTAAATCTACTTTCTGTGTAAAAATAACTTGAGTCTACAATTTCAATACCTTGTTCTTTAGCAAAAACAGAAGCTCCTTTACCAGAAAGCATTACATGTTCAGAGTTTTCCATTACTTTTCTAGCCAAAGAAATCGGATTTTTAATATCTGTAACACCAGCAATTGCACCAGCATTTAAGTCGTTTCCAGTCATTATTGAAGCATCAAGTTCATTAGTTTCTTCATGTGTAAAAACAGCTCCTTTTCCTGCGTTAAAAAGCGGAGAATTTTCTAAAACATGAATTGTTTGTTCAACAGCATCAATACTTTTACCTCCTTCTTTTAAAATGTTATAACCTACTTTAATAGCTTCTTCTAGCTTTTGTTTGTAGGCTTCTTCTTTTTCAGGAGTCATGTTTTTCTTCAAAATAGTTCCAGCTCCACCATGAATTACAATAGCAAATTCATTAATTTTTTTTGGAGCTTCTTTTGGTTTTTCGGTTGTGGTATTACAGCTTACCATTAGAAATGCTAAGGATAAGCTAGTTAAAAAGGTTTTCATGATAAGTTTGATTTTAAACAAAAAACAAGATTTTTGTTTAATTTTTAAAATGGTGATTTATTTGTAAATTTGACATCAATTTAAACAACTAAAACGTAACTACAAAATGACAGATTTTGGTATTAAAGAAGCATTAACAACCCTTGGGTTAAATGAAATAAATGAAGGAACATCAACAGGATCTCAGTGGTTTTCTAACGGAGAGCTTATTGAAAGTTATTCTCCTGTAGATGGGAAATTAATAGGTAAAGTGAAAGCTTCTACAAAAGAAGATTATGAAAAAGTAATGACTTCTGCTACTGAGGCATTTAAGACTTGGAGAGTGATGCCAGCACCTCAACGAGGAGAAATCGTTCGTCAGTTTGGAGAAAAGCTAAGAGAAAAGAAAGAAGCTTTAGGAAAATTAGTTTCTTACGAGATGGGAAAAAGCTATCAAGAAGGTTTAGGTGAAGTTCAAGAAATGATTGATATCTGTGATTTCGCAGTTGGTTTATCTCGTCAGTTACACGGTTTAACAATGCATTCTGAAAGACCAGGACATAGAATGTACGAGCAATATCATCCATTAGGTGTAGTTGGTATTATTTCTGCTTTTAATTTTCCTGTAGCAGTTTGGTCTTGGAACACTGCTTTAGCTTGGATTTGTGGTGACGTTTGTGTTTGGAAACCGTCTGAAAAGGCACCATTATGTGGAGTTGCTTGTCAGAATATTATTGCTGAAGTTTTAAAAGAAAATAATTTACCTGAAGGAATTTCTGGCTTAGTAAACGGAGATTATGCAGTTGGAGAATTTATTTCTAAAGACACAAGAATACCTTTAGTTTCTGCAACAGGATCTACTAGAATGGGTAAAATTGTTGCTAAAGAAGTAGCAGGACGTTTAGGTAAGAGTTTATTAGAATTAGGAGGAAATAATGCAATTATTGTTACTCCAGATGCAGATATTAAAATGACAGTTATTGGAGCTGTTTTCGGAGCTGTAGGAACTGCAGGACAACGTTGTACTTCAACTCGTAGATTAATTGTTCACGAAGATATGTACGATAAAGTTAAAAATGCTTTAGTTGATGCATACAAACAATTAAGAATTGGAAATCCATTAGATGAAAATAACCATGTTGGTCCGTTAATCGATACAGATGCTGTAGCAATGTATAACAAAGCTTTAGAGAAGGTTGTTGCTGAAGGTGGAAACATTATTGTAGAAGGTGGAGTGTTAGAAGGAGAAGGTTACGAAAGTGGTTGTTATGTTAAGCCAGCAATTGCTGAAGCTAAAAATACTTTTGAAATTGTTCAACACGAAACATTTGCTCCGGTATTATACTTATTAAAATATTCAGGAGATGTTGAAAATGCTATAGCATTACAAAATGGTGTTGCTCAAGGTTTATCTTCTGCGATTATGACAAATAATCTTCGTGAAGCTGAGCGTTTCTTATCTCATGCAGGTTCAGATTGTGGAATTGCAAATGTAAATATTGGAACTTCTGGAGCTGAAATTGGTGGAGCTTTTGGTGGTGAAAAAGAAACAGGTGGAGGTAGAGAATCTGGTTCAGATGCTTGGAAAGTTTATATGCGTCGTCAAACAAATACGATCAATTATACAACTGAGTTACCTTTAGCTCAAGGTATAAAATTCGATTTATAAGAAATTAGAATATTATATAAATTAAAAAGCCATCTCTAGAAGATGGCTTTTTTTGTGTCTAAATAACTATAGTCCCCCCGAACTATAAACCTTGTATTATGTTATTCAGAAACTCATATACTACTTTCTTTCCACTGTAAAGATATTACGAATGCTTTTATTTTTCTGGGAACTATCGATGAATGGAGGGTTTGTAGAGTTAACAAAGGTTTCAATGTAGATTAACAGAGGTTTAATTAACATTTTTTTAACAAAAAAATCTAGCCACCTAGTTATTGGTGGCTAGTAGTTGTAAGCAATAAAAAATCGGCCCCCTTCAAGCCAAATTATTATTAAGCGGGGCAAAAATAGAAGTAAGATTATTGAGGAAACCTATAAAATCGATGATCGATATTAGATAAGGTTTAAGATGCTTTTTTATTTAGATGAATAGTAAAATATTGACGATAAAAATGCAAATTTTGAAAGTATAAGAAACAAAAAAGTCGCCTCTACCAAGACGACTTTTTTGCTTATAAATGTATAGCCCCCCGAGCCATAGTATCTATATATTATCAATTGTAATACGAACTAACACTTCAAAGATAGCGTATATCTAAGCTCCAATTTTTTTTTATCGATGAGTGGAGGTTTAATAAAGCTAGATACCAATTTGCCTATAGATAAATGCTAAAAATGAATTAAAAACGACGAGGGTTTTTTAGATTTGCAAATTGTAAATTAATACTCATTATGAATTTTCTTTCCTTGATAGGTAGAATTTTTGGGCAAAAACAAGAATCTGAAGAAGATATTATGAAAAAATTTTTGATAGTAGGACTTGGGAATATTGGTGAAAAGTATGATAATACCAGACACAATATTGGTTTTAAAATTGTAGACGCGTTTGTTAAAGAGCATGAAGAACAATTTTCTACTGAAAAATTAGGAGATTTAGCTAAACTTAAAATCAAAGGAAAAACAGTATTTGTTTTAAAACCAAATACATATATGAACTTAAGTGGTAAGGCTGTTTTGTATTGGATGAAGAAAGAAAACATTCAAATAGAGAACGTTTTAATTATTACTGATGATTTAAATATCGATTTCGGAAAAATAAGAATTAAAGGAAGAGGAAGTGCAGGCGGTCATAATGGATTAAAAGATATTCAGGATAAGTTGAATACAGGTTCTTATCCAAGATTTCGTTTTGGTGTAGGTTCAGAATATAAAAAAGGTAGACAAGTAGACTTTGTTTTAGGAACATGGAGTAATGAAGAAGAAAGTGAACTTATAGAAAGAGTACCAACAAGTATAAATGCTATTATTTCGTTTATAAATGCTGGAATTTCAAATACTATGAATGAGTTTAACGGAAAATAATAACTAACGTTTCATATAAAACAAAAAGAGATTGCTTTTTAAAACAATCTCTTTTTTATTTAGTGTATTTAATGCTAAGCTTTTTAAAACTTAATCTATTTGTTATCTGATGCAAACCATTCAGCATAACAACTTTCAGTCTCTTGTAATTTTAAAGAATGTAAACGAACACCTTCAGGTAAACTCGTTTCTATTTTTTTAGCAAAATCAATCACCATCATTTCACTAGATGGTTGATAATCAACCAAAATAATATGATGTCCGTTTTCTTTTAAATGTTCAGCTAACTCTAAATGTGGTGTATTCTTGTTAAATAATGTTGCATGATCAAACTCATCAACGATCTCTTTATTTACAATCTTTTTTAAATCACCAAAATCAATCACCATTCCATATTTAGGATTATTAGTATCTGATATTGGCTCACCAATTACTGTTACAAATAACTTGTAGCTGTGCCCATGTATATTTTTACACTTTCCATCATATCCATACAATGCATGAGCAGTTTCAAAAGTGAATTTCTTTGTTACTCTAATACTACTCACTACCTTCTAAATTTTTTGTTATTTCTGTACTTATTAACAAAATAAACGATACCTACAGCTAATGCTAATCCAAGAAATATAATATTATCTCCCATAATTTCAGTTAAAATATTTTGCAAAAATACAATTTTAATTCACTCGCGTTGCATACGTTAATTTAAAAGTTTGTAGCTATAACTAGCTTTAGGTAGATTTTAACGTTCTATTTTTTCAGAAAACAGGAATCGTAACCATATAATGTCTGAAAAGAACAAACAGGTTACGATTAAAATTATATAATTTTATGAATAGAAAAGATGAATAAGAATAACACACAAATAGAAAGATATCAGAAACTCATCGAATATCTAGAAAGTAAGTTTAAAACCGATATTACTTCAGAAGATATAGAAGATGTTTCTTTTTATTCGTATCGAAATATCAATAGAATATTTGCAGCATTACAACACGAAACTATTGGTCAATTCATCAAAAGAAAAAGATTAGAAAAAGCCGCTGAGTTTTTAAAATATTCAGAAGAAGAAATCTCTGATATTGCTTTAGATATTGGTTATAAAGATTTAGCTGCTTTTAGTAAAGCATTTAAAAAGCACTTTAATTGTTCACCTTCTAAGTACAGAAATTCGCAACATATTCAGCAAGAGATTACGACCAGAATTTTGCAAGAGAAAAAAGAGAAAAAAGAGAAAACTACTAAAACGCTATCATTTGCTATTGAACATTTACCAAGTTTAAAAATTCTATATCTACAATACAAAAGTTCTTATGAAGATATTCATGGAATAGAAACTACATGGAATAGTTTGATAAAATATGCTTTTAAAAAGAAGTTATTGTGTGATGAGACCATACTTTTAGGTGAAATTTTAGATGATGATGACATAACAGATACTTTACAATGCAGATATAATGCAGGAATTATTTTAGAAGATCATCAAGATTTTGACACTAAGGGTTTCTTTGGAATAAAGGAAATTCCAGCTCAGAAATATGCAAAATTTATACACAAAGGAAGTCATGAATCTTGTTACGAAACCTACAATAACATTTATGCTAGATGGATGCAAGATGTACAATTAGAATTTGCAGACCAACCTATATTGGAGTTTTATGTAAATGATGAAAGTACAACACCAAAAGAAGAACTAATTACAGAAATTTACATTCCAATTGTGTAATTGTCTTAAATGGACAAACAGTTTTTGAATTCCTGAGATAATTTTGAACTAGAAAAATTATCGAACATGGATTTAAAAACAATTACGCTGTTATTTGAAAAAGCACCTATTATAAATTATGTGGCTATCTTTTTTGTGTTCAATCTTTCTTTGATTTTATTTGAGATTGTTGTTGATTTTTTCGTTTCTAAACAACGAAGATGGAAAGATACTGGAGCGAATTTACTCATCTTTATAATCAACCAATTATTAGAAAAAACAATATTAGGCAGTATTGGAATTCTGTTTCTAATTCTTTTTCAATGGATTGCTTTTTTTGAAATCCAAATGGATTTAAGATCTTGGTTTTTTGCCATTCTAGCAGCAGATTTTACATATTACTGGATGCATCGTTTAGAACACGAACATCGAATTTTATGGGCACATCACAGTGTACATCATTCTTCAGAAGATTATAATTTAACAGTATCGATGCGTTTAAGCTTTGTAGAAGGATTATTTGAGTGGATTTTCTTAATTCCAATGGTGTTAATCGGTTTTAGTCCTTTTCAAACTATTGTAGCTTTAGTTTTAGTAGCACAATATCAAACCTGGATACATACAGAGCATATTAAAAAGTTAGGTTGGTTAGATGAAGTTTTTAATACTCCATCGACACATAGAGTTCATCATGGATCGAATCAAAAGTATTTGGATAAAAACTATGGAGGAATTTTAATTGTTTGGGATAAGTTATTTGGAACCTTTAAAAGGGAAGAGGAAAAAGTGGTTTATGGATTAACGAAGAACATAAAAACGAATAATCCAATTATTATTAATTTTATTGAATATGTTCATATTTGGAAAGAAGTAAAGCAATGCAAAACGTTAAAAGATAAATTGAGAATAGTTTTTGGAAACCTTATTTGGAAGCCAGAATATTTTGATAAAAACAAGCGTTAATCCAAATATTTTTCGAAGCAAATACTTTCTTCTAAACCAGAATACTGTCCGTAATTTTCTATGATCTTGTAATTGTTTTTTTTGTAAAGATGAACCGCTTCAACTTGTCTAATTCCAGTTTCTAAAATACAGCGATTAAAAGAAAGTTCTTTTGCCCAAATTTCTAATGCTTTTAGTATTTGTGAAGCGAAACCTTTACCTCTTGCTTTTTCAGAAGTAAACATTCTTTTAATTTCCATTGTAGTTATATCATACTGTTTAATGGCTCCACAAGCTAAAGGTTCGTTATCAACATAAATAAGAACAACATGTTTAATAAGATCGAGTTTGTTGTACTGATTGTAAAAATCATGATCGTCACCATCTGTAACAGCTAAAAAAGCATCCAATTGTTTTACTAAAGCTTTAAAATCTTTGTTTTCTGAATCGGTTCTAACTAGAGATATCATAACTTAAAAATTATCAATTAAATTCTCTGAAACCAGTATATAAAATACAGTTGTCTGATAATATATTATCATAATAGGTTATATTGTTTTTCCTATCTTTTATCGTGATTTCTATATTAACTTTCGCTTTATATTTATTTAAATGAGTTATTAAAGAACGTTCTAATTTAGTTTTATCATAGCTTTTCTCTTCAACTGCATAATATCCAACTCTTTTGATATAATTTTCATTATTAAAACAATACTGAATAAAAACATAAAGATCATCTGTTTCAAAACTCCAATAATTACCAGCAGAAATATTTTTATTTAAAATAGAATTACAAATTTTAATATCTACAGATTTTCCTACATCAGATGAATCTTTTGATTGTTCAACAGTAGAGGTTTGAATAAAACAAATATCTTCATCATTAATATTCCATTCTCTTACAAGTGGTAAATTTCTATTATTACTGAAAACAGCATCCTTAATCCAATTTTCAATCTTTAGTTTCTCAGGTGTATTGATTTTAATTTTTTGAGTATCAGTATAGCTAAAAAAAGAGTTTATAAGATCATCTTCACCTACTTTTTCGAACTTAACTATTGCATCTGAAGGGTTATTGCAATTTTCAATAGGAGTCCCAATAATTTTATTTTTCTTTATTTCATTACAACCTAAAATAAAGTATAAGAATGTAATTAAGATTATAACAGCTTTATTATTCATCATTATTTTTTACTTAAAATAACCCAAACAATTTTTTGCGTTTAGCAACATTAGGTCTATTAATATCTAAAATATCGGAAACATTATGCTTACCAAAACCATCAAAAAGAGACTCAACACCTTTAGTCATTTTAAGATCTAATTCTTCTTGATATAAAGGAATAAGTGTGTAAAAGTGTATCGATTTTTGCTCTAGTTGTAGTGTATTAAATTGTTCACCAAAAACAATAGACGGTAATAAAACAACAGAACTTAATTTTGTTTTAGCATCAAAAGGTTTAGCTGGATCACCGTTAGGCAATGTATGTCCGTAACCTAACCAAGTATTATATTCGTGAGGAAAACGTGCTAAGAATTTTAACCATCGAACTGGCCAATAATTACTTTCATCTTTAAAATCTTCTTCAGAAATTTTCCAGTCTTCAGGCAAACAAATACTTAATTCTGCATACTCATAATTTTCAATACCTTCTGGAGTATTCATTGGTTTATCACTCATTCCAGAAGTAATTAAAGTATGATAAGGTTTTTCTTTTGTTGGTTTCACCCAATGTATGTCGATATGTACTTGATCGGAAACAATTTCATGAAAAACCATATCGATTTTTCCAACATGATTTTCAATATGATTAGAAATAGATTCTAGAGAAGATTCTCCAGAAGCTACTTCAAATTTATTTTTATCTGTTTCGTCGTATCTGTAAATTGGCGATCCTGATTTTGACTTTTCCATAGTTGTACTTCGAATTATTTTTTGAATTTTGCTAGAGCATTTTTAGTAAACTCAGAAAGTACTAATCTACCAGTAATTTTTGCTCTTTCTATTAATAATTCACCCCAGTTTTCAGTTCCTTCCCAAAGTATTTTTTTCATTTCAAATAAAGCATCAGGATTGTAAGAAGCCAGTTTTTCAGCTAATAATTCTACCTCTTTATCTAATTCAGAAAGAGAATCAAAAACTTTAGCATATAATCCTTTGTCTTTTGCCCAGTACGCATTTTTCCAACTTGTAGCATCTAATGTTAGTTCTGCTAATCCGCTAACACCAACTTTACGTTCTACAGCAGGAGCAATAACAAATGGTCCAATACCAATAGTAAATTCAGAAAGTTTTATGCTTGCAGCTTCAGTAGCTAATACATAATCACAGGCTGCAGCTAAACCAACACCTCCACCAACAACTTTTCCTTGAACTCTACCGATAACTAATTTTGAACAAGTACGAATTGCATTAATTACATTGGCAAATCCAGAAAAGAACTTTTTTCCGTCTTCTAAATTATCAATAGCTACTAATTCATCGAAAGAAGCACCAGCACAAAAAGCACGTTCTCCTTCAGACTTTAAAACGATAATATTTACCTCATCATTATCAGATAATGAATTTAATTCTTTTGTTAAACGATCTAATAATTCACTAGGAAAAGAATTACTGGCAGGATGCCCAAATTCTATAGTTGCTATTTTATTCTCTATATGTGTATATAAACTTCCGTTAGGTCTTGTTGTTGTCATTTATTTAGTTGTTTGTTCAAAAATAGTCTTAATTTTATTTTTTCTGAAAAAAAGAACCATGAAAAACATAAAAATGGTAATTGTTGAAGGTATTCCTAAAGATACTATTTTAAAGGAACTTTTACATTTATATGAAACGATTTTTGATGATGCAAAACTTGATTTTTTCATTGATAGGATTACAAGTAAAACCGATGTAATAATTGTGTTGACTTATTTTGAAAATTCACCTGTCGGATTTAAAATAGGATATCGATATAATGAAACTACTTTTTACAGTTGGGTTGGTGGAGTATTACCTGATTTCAGAAGAAAAGGAATTGCTCAAAAGTTAGCTAAGAAACAAGAAGAATTAATAAAAGGGAAAGGATATAAAAAACTTCGAACAAAATCGATGAATCGTTTTAAACCGATGCTGATTTTAAATATTAAAAACGGATTTGATATTGTTCAAGTGTACACCAATACCAGCGGACAACAAAAGATTGTTTTTGAGAAAGATTTATAATTCGTCGTTAGCTAATCTTAAAAACTTACTTCTAAACTTAAGAATTAGTGGTAATCCACGAGCAATAATCCAGGCGAAGAAAGCGATCCAAATAGCGTATAATTTATAATCTAAATAATCGAAAAAAAGCAATGTTGGTATAAATACCATTGAGGTTGAAGAAAGCAATAAATTTCGTAGATATTTCATTTCTCCCATACCTTTAAACATTCCGTCATAAATAAACGCCAAAGAACAGAAAGGTTGCATTAGTAAAATAACCCAGAACACTTCATAGAAACTCGATAAAACTTCAGTTTCTTGCGTAAATAACCTTCCAATAGGTTGATATAAAACAAAACCAATAATTGCTAAAGCTATTCCCAGTAAAAACCCATATAGAATTAATCGATTTCCTAATTTTACTAAAGTTTTATAAGCTTTTGCACCTAATAATTTTCCTGATAAAATATTTCCAGCAGAAGAATATCCGTCCATTATAAATGCGCCCATTAACCATAAATTCAATCCAATTGTATAGGCAGCGATATATTCGTTTCCGTAAGCCGTTGCATAAGAAGTTCCGAAGTACAACGCTAAATTTAAAGCTATAGTTCTAACAAATAGATTAAGTACCATAGAAATAAATCTCGGAATTTCTTGATTAAAAGGTAGTTTAAAACGTAAAGAAATAGTAGTCTTTTTATACAGTAAAACCAACGCAATTATAGCCATTACAATTTGTGCAATAACACTTGCATAAGCAGCTCCTTCGATATGCATTGCAGGAATATATCCTTCAATTCCGTAAACAAAAGCTAAATCTAAAACAATATTTACTACAGTTCCTATAATTGCAATAACCATAGGATAAAACGTGTTTTGTAAACCTCTAAAAGTTCCGTATACAGCTATTGTAAATAATGTAAAAGGAAAACCAAAAGCTCTGATTTTATAATAATCAACAGAATACTCTAAAACTTGTCCGGATGCATTATAAAACTGAAAAATTTCTTTAGCAAATGGGTAACTCAATCCTAAAATTAGTAAACTAACACCAACAATTATTACTGTGGCTTGTGCAGGTAAGTTTTTAATTTCATCGATACGCTGTGCACCAACATATTGAGAAACAATAGACGAAATTCCGCTACGAGTTTGTCCGAATACCCAAATTAACATAGATAAAAAAGCACCAACAATTCCAATGGCAGCAATACTTTCGGTAGCATTTTCTTTAATGTTTCCAACAATAGCTAAATCTGTTGTAGACAGTAAAGGTTCTGCAACACCGGTAATTAGAGCAGGAATAGCTAATTTATTAATATATTTGAAACTAATATCGTGTTGCATAATAGTCAACAAAAATAAGTATATTGAACAAGGAAAAACATAGTTTAAATTAAATAATTATTATGGGAGAATTAGTAGCTAGTTTAATAGAGTTCTTTGCTGAAATAGCTTTAGGATTCCAGCAATTGTTTTTCAAGAAAAAACTAAAGAAAAGAAGAGCATACGAAAAAGCCAATAACTTACCACCTAAGAGAATGATATCACCTAACGGAAGAGTTACTATTTTAGTAGTGGTGTTATCATTGATAGCTACTGTATTTTACATAGTAAATACAAGCAAAGCTGATAAAAGTAAAACAGAAGATAAAGCTGTTGAAATTAAAGCACTATTAGAAAAAGAAAGAGAAGTTTTTGGTAAATACCCTGAAGCTTTAAAAACAATTAAAAGAAACAATCCGCTTCGTAACGATTTACTAGTCGATGGTTGGGGAACTACTTTTTCTTATAAAGTTGTTGAAAATTCATACATTTTAGCATCTGCAGGAAGTGATAAAAAGATAAATACTGAAGACGACTTAATTTATAATTAATCGTTACAATTATCACAAATCCCTGTTATAAAAACCGCTGTGTTATCGATTGTATGATTAGGAATATTAGGAATCGTAACTTCTACAGGTAAACACATTACTTTCTTACATTTTTTACATTCAAAATGAGGATGAACATCATTATGATGATCTGCAGTACAACTACTTTTACATTTCGCATACCATTTCAATCCACTCTTCCCCACAAAAGAGTGCACAATACCATCATCCTCTAAACGATCTAAGGCTCTGTAAACAGTAGTTTTATTCATTTCATCTTTTAGTCTTTCAACTAAATCAACAGCAGAGATAGCAGAAAATCCATTATCAAATAAATCTAATAATATTTTAACAGCTTTAGTTTTTCTAACGATTCCCATAAAAACAAATTTAATGCATTTTAGTTGCGTTAATACAAATTGATGTATTTTTGCAAACTAGTTGCAAAATTAAAAAAATTGATGTTATTGAGTCAAAAATCTGATGCATTAGGTGCATTATCAAGTGGTTTATGTTTAATTCACTGTGTTTTTACGCCATTTTTATTTGTAATTCAAGCTCATGGAGTATGTTGTGAAGGAACAACTGCACCATTTTGGTGGAAGAGTATTGATTATATTTTTTTAGTGATTTCTTTTTTTGCTATTTTTAAGTCAGCAAGCCAAACATCAAAAGAATGGATGAAATATGCTTTATTTTCGAGTTGGGTATTATTAGCATTCATTATTATAAATGAAAAAATTGCATTATTCGCTATTCCAGAAGCAGCTATGTATGTTGTTTCTTTAAGCTTAGTAGGATTACATTTATATAATAGTAAATATTGCCAGTGCTCAAATGAAACATGTTGTACAGTAAGCTAAAAATCTAATATTTATGGAAAAACACGATCACATAGGAGACAATCATATACTTACAAACATTAAAACCCCAATGGTTCCTAATGCTTTTGATAAGTCTGATGATGAAAAAATAGCTAACATTCAGGTTCATTTTAAAAAAATCATGGAAGAGTTAGGTTTAGATTTAACAGATGATAGTTTATCTGGTACTCCATATCGTTTTGCAAAAATGTATGTGAAAGAGTTATTCTACGGATTAAATCCAGCGAACAAACCAAAGATTTCTACTTTTGAGAATAAGTACGGATATCAAAAGATGTTAGTTGAGCAAAATATTACAATAGATTCTTCTTGCGAACATCATTTTTTACCAATTACAGGATACGCACATGTAGGTTATATTCCAAAGGATAAAGTTGTGGGCTTATCTAAAATAAATCGTTTGGTAGATTATTATTCGCACCGTCCTCAAGTACAAGAGCGATTATGTATTCAAATTTTAAAAGATCTTCAAGAAACTTTAGGAACAGAAGACGTAATTGTGGTGGTTAATGCTAAACATTTATGTGTTTCATCAAGAGGAATTAAAGATAAAGAAAGCTTTACTACTACTGTAGAATACGGAGGTCGTTATAACGAAGCAAGTATTCGAAATGAATTTTTTAAGATTTGTGATTTTAAGAATGCAGAGTAAATAACGTCAACCTGAATTTATTTCAGGTTCTCATCATTATACTAACTGGAAATATTAATAAAATACTGAAATAAGCTTAGCACAAGTAAATTCAGCATGACGTTAATATGGAAATTTACTATTGATAATTGATCAAAGATAATTGAATATTGAACCTATTTTTTCACCAACATTCGCTTAATCTCGTTCAATTTCATTAAGGCTTCAATAGGTGTTAATGTATCAATATCTGTAGCTAAAATTTCTTCTCTTAAATCTTCTAATAAAGGATCATCTAACTGGAAGAAACTCATTTGCATGTCGTTGTTTTGAACATCTTTTAACGTGTCTTCCACATTTTTGTTAGCATGACTTTCTTCTAACTGTTTTAAGATCTTATTCGCTTTTCTAATCACAACATTTGGCATTCCAGCTAATTTAGCAACGTGAATTCCGAAACTATGATTACTTCCACCAGCAACAAGTTTACGTAAAAAGATAATACTGTCTTCTAATTCTTTTACAGAAACATTAAAGTTTTTAATTCGCTCAAACGTCGTTGTCATTTCATTTAATTCATGATAATGCGTAGCAAACAATGTTTTCGCTTTTGAAGGGTGTTCATGTAAATATTCGGTAATAGCCCAAGCAATAGAAATTCCATCGTAAGTAGAAGTACCTCTTCCAATT
Source organism: uncultured Tenacibaculum sp. (assembly GCF_947495995.1). GTDB lineage: Bacteria > Bacteroidota > Bacteroidia > Flavobacteriales > Flavobacteriaceae > Polaribacter. The sequence goes on along the minus strand of NZ_CANMAX010000001.1, from coordinate 829,521 downwards.
TCATCTAATAAAACTAAACTACGTTCTGAGATGTTATTTAAGATCGAAGCGGTTTCATTCATTTCTACCATAAATGTAGATTCTCCCATTGAAATATTATCACTAGCACCAACACGAGTAAATATTTTATCTACAATTCCAATTTTCGCTTCAGTTGCTGGAACATAACTTCCCATTTGTGCTAATAAAACGATTAATGCAGTTTGACGTAAAATCGCAGATTTACCCGACATATTCGGACCAGTAATCATAATGATTTGTTGGTTTTCGCGATTTAAAACCACATCGTTAGCCACGTATTCTTCACCAATTGGTAATTGCTTTTCAATTACAGGGTGACGACCATTTTTTATTTCTAATATTGTTGAGTTATCAACAACAGGACGCACATAATCGTTTTCTTTTGCCAAGTTTGCAAAAGACAGTAAACAATCGAGTTGTGCAATTAATTGCGCGTTGCTTTGTACATCTTGAACATCTTTTACAATGTATTGAATTAGCTCAATAAATAAATCAGCTTCTAACGACTGAATTTTATCTTCTGCACCTAAAATTTTTGCTTCGTATTCTTTAAGTTCTTCAGTAATATAACGTTCGGCATTTACTAAAGTTTGTTTACGAATCCAATCTTCTGGAACTTTATCTTTATGTGTATTTCGAACTTCAATATAATATCCGAAAACATTATTAAAAGCTATTTTTAAACTCGGAATTCCTGTGCGTTCAGTTTCACGAGCCAACATATTGTCTAAATACTCTTTTCCAGAATTTGCAATACTTCTTAATTCATCTAACTCTTCAGAAACACCATCAGCAATTGCATTTCCTTTGTTAATGTTTACTGGAGCATCTTCAAATAAAGTTGTGCTTATTTTTTCAATTAAATCATTGCAATCTTTCAGTAAAGAACCAATCATTTTTACTGTAGCATTTTTAGTGCTTTCAGCAGCTGATTTTATCGGATGAATAGCCTTTAATGAGTTCTTTAATAAAACAACTTCTCTAGGAGAAACTTTACCTGTAGCAACTTTAGAAATTAAACGTTCTAAATCGGAAATCTGTTTTAGTTGATAAGTAACGGTGTCAAAAAACGATTCGTTATCAATTAAAAACTGAACCTGTTCTTGTCGTTGTTGAATTGGTTTTAAATCTTTCAACGGTAAAGCCAACCAACGCTTTAATAAACGTCCTCCCATAGGAGAAATAGTTTTGTCGATAATGTCTAATAAACAAACCGAGTTTACAGAATTACCTCCGTATAGTTCTAAGTTCTTAACCGTAAAACGATCCATCCAAACATATAAATCCTCAGCTATTCGTCCTACAGATTGAATGTGTTCTATTTTATTCAGTTGTGTTTCCGACAAATAATACATTACTGCACCAGCAGCAATAATACCATCCGTAATTTCTTCAACACCAAAACCTTTTAAATTCTGAACTTTAAAATGATTGATTAATGTATCATAACCATAATCTTTTTGAAAAACCCAATCTTCTAAATAAAAGGTGTGAAAATCGTTAGTAAACGCTTCTAAAAAACGTTGTTTATTTTGTTTTTGCACCAAGATTTCACTTGGTGAAAAGTTTTGTAATAATTTATCGATGTAAGCTTCGTCTCCGTGAGCTACTAAAAACTCACCTGTAGAAACATCTAAAAAAGAAACTCCTAATCGTTTTTTTCCGAAGTGAATTGCAGCTAAGAAATTATTGGTTTTCGATTGTAATACCTCATCATTTAAAGAAACTCCAGGAGTTACCAATTCTGTTACACCACGTTTTACAATCTTTTTGGTCATTTTCGGGTCTTCTAGCTGATCGCAAATTGCAACACGAAGTCCAGATTTTACTAACTTAGGTAAATAGGTATTTAATGAATGATGTGGGAAACCAGCCAAGGCCGTTTCACTTTCACTTCCATTTCCACGTTTGGTTAATACAATACCTAAAACTTCTGAGGCTTTAATAGCGTCTTCACCAAAGGTTTCATAGAAATCACCTACGCGAAATAATAACATGGCATCCGGATATTTAGCTTTAATTCCGTTGTACTGTTGCATTAATGGCGTTACCTTTTTTGCCTTTGTTTTTGCCAAGTTTATGTATTTTAAGTTAGTTTTGCGAAGATAGAAAAAATACTCAGTGCTTACTTTACAATGAACAATTATCGGTAAACAATAAAAGAGTAATTTTGACGACTGAAAATTGATAATTAATCACTGATTACTGTTAATTGAAGAGATGAGAAAATTAAGAAATAGCGAATTAGGAAGAATTTCTGTAGAGGAATTTAAAACAGCGACAAAAACACCAATTATTGTGGTGTTAGATAATATTAGAAGTTTAAATAATATTGGATCTGTATTTAGAACTTCGGATGCTTTTCTTATTGAGAAAGTGTATTTATGCGGAATTACTGCAACTCCGCCAAGTAAAGAAATTCATAAAACAGCTTTAGGGTCTACAGAATCTGTAACTTGGGAATATATTGAAGATACATTAACATTAGTTGAAAAACTAAAGTCTGAAAATGTAAAAGTATTGTCAATTGAACAAGCAGAAAACAGTACCATGTTAGATGAATTTATGCCGAAAACCAATCAGAAATATGCAGTTGTTTTCGGGAACGAAGTAAAAGGAGTACAACAAGAAGTAGTTTCTGTTTCAGATGAATGTATAGAAATTCCGCAGTTAGGAACAAAGCACTCATTAAATATATCAGTAAGCTGTGGTGTGGTTTTATGGGATTTGTTCAGTAAAATGAGAAGCTAAAAAATTAGAAAAATATAATTGAACCGTTACTTTTTAGTAGCGGTTTTTTTATTGAAAAGCACTTCACAAATTTGGTATAAATCGATAAAAGGTTTGTTATAGTTTTAAAGAAGAATAGCTCAATATTACTTTACAATTAAAATTAGGTATTACACAAAGAAAACCCACTACTCCACAAAGTAGCGTGTAATCGTTTAAAATACTCTTTTAGTTTAGAGACAAATTAACTCTAATTAATCAAAATATTTAATTTATGAAATCTTTAAATCACTTAAAATCTTTTGCAATTTCAAAGGAAAATTTAAAACGAATCAACGGAGGAGACATTTGTGGAGCTGTTAACAGATGTATGCAAACAGCACAGAGAGACGGAAATACTTTTTTAATTCCGGTTTGTGAAGAAGTTTTAGATCCTACACATAGCTGTCGTCAAAGATAATTAGATTAAAAATTTTTAAAAGAGCATTCAGTTTTGGATGTTCTTTTTTTTGTTTCATTTTCCCTTCGACGTTGCTCAGGGTTCATTCACAATGACATTTTTTACTGTCATTACGAGGAGAGATATTGACGAAGTAATCTTTATTTTTAGAGTTCGAATTACTATTTAAGGAAAATCGATAAACAGATTGCTTTACTCCACTGCGTTTTGTTCGCAATGACGTTTTCTACCGTCATTACGAGGAAAGGTATTGACGAAGTAATCTTTACTTTTGGAATTCGAATTACTATTTAAGGAAAATTGATAAACAGATTGCTTCATTCGCAATGACGTTTTTTACCGTCATTACGAGGAAAGATACTGACGAAGTAATCTTTGTTTTTGAATTCGAATTAATATTCAAGATAAATCGATAAACAGATTGCTTCATTTTCCCTTCGACAAAGCTCAGGGTTCATTCGCAATGACGTTTTTTACCGTCATTACGAGGAAAGCTAATGACGAAGTAATCTTTAATTTATAAAATATTGCAAAACTGAGTTTTAGTTTAGAATTAAACAGCTTTTATATTTTTTTAACAATGAAATTTTGTTTTTAAAGTATTCTAAAAGTATTCTAAAAGTATTTTTCTACTTTATTAACCTATTAATACATAAAATTATGTTAGAGAATTTAAAACAATTTGAAATTGAAAAAGACCAATTAGTAAACGTATTTGGTGGTTGTCCAGGAGATGGAAATGGAGATGGAGATTTTTACTGTGATGAAACAACAGAAATCTGTTAAGGTAAGATATTATTAGTTTAAACCGTTACTATTTTTAGTAACGGTTTTTTTATGATTTTAATTTATTCTTTTAAGTTGATAAATGAGATGCTGGAACAAGTTCAGCATGACGAAAAAATAAGAGCCGTCATTCTGAATTTATTTCAGAATCTCACAAAATCGATAAACAGATTGTTTCATTTCACTATGTTGCATTCGCAATGACGTTTTTTTACCGTCATCACGAGGAAGAATGACGAAGTGATCTTTTAATTATGAGTTAGAATTATTATTTCGAGTTACCTGATAAACAGATTGCTTCACTCCACTGCATTTCCTGTCTTGAGCGACAGTCGAAAGATTCACAATGACGTTTTTTACCGTCATTAAGAGGAAAGCTAATGACGAAGTAATCTTTATTTTTAGAGTTCGAATTAATATTTAAGGAAAGTTAATAAACAGATTGCTTCATTTCACTATGTTGCATTCGCAATGACGTTTTTTTACAGTCATTACGAGGAAAGATATTGACGAAGTAATCTTTACTTTTGGAATTCGAATTACTATTCAAGGAAAATTAATAAACAGATTGCTGCTTTTCGCATGTATAATCTGTCTTGAGCGATAGTCGAAGAATTCGCAATGATCTATTATTTCACTAAGAAAAACAACCAATTTTATTATCAATCGAGGATTAAAACGACGTTTTACCTTATAAATTCTATGTTTTTTAAAGTAAATGCTACACAATTTGAAAGAATAATATCTTAAAATTGATTTTTTTTATCATGAAAAAGATGTAGTTAGCTTAAAAAGCGAGTAAACCTATTTTAACCTTGCAGAATTATAATAAAAAGGGTAATTTTAAAACGCTAACATAGTTATTTATTAATTTTTAAAAAAGAACAGCATATGAGAACGATTACTCAAGTTTTAGAAGAGAAAGCTATTAAGTTTCCAGGAGGAAGTGAAAATGATATGGACGGCGGAGGCGGAGATGGTAATGGAGATGGAGATTAGATAAATTTCATTTTTAATACAAGATATAAACCATTATTTTTGGAAATAATGGTTTTTTTATTTTTGTAGCGATGGTTAGAAAACTTTTTTTGCTTTTTATTTTTCCCCTTATTCTTCAAGCTCAAGATTTTGAAGGAGAAAAATACGATTCTATCCGTGAAGCCATCATTCAAAGTGGTAGACAAGCTTTTTTTAAAAAAGAATTAAATAAACTTAAAGATATAACCAAGCAAGTATATTCAATATATGCAAAAAATAAGGATTCTGTTTTACTTGCGAAATATTACCATTTCAAGGCCTTACAAAATAAATTAACTTATAAGAACGATAGTACATTTTATTATTATCATGAATCTAAGAATATATCAAAACTTACTAATGATTCTATACAAACAGGAAGGCGATTACTAAGTATAGCTAATTTGCAGCGTAATGCTAAAGATTACTTGGGTAGCGAAATAAGTTCTATTGAAGCGTTACAATATTTAGAACCTATAAAATCGTATCGATTTTTAGAAAGTATTTACAATAACTTAGGAATTATATCTAGAAATTTAAATAATTATAAAAGTTCCAATTTTTATTTTAAAAAAGCTATTGAAGCTAATGTTAAAAATAGCAATATTCAAAATTTACCATACATCTACAATGGAATAGGATTATCTTATCAAAATCAAGAAAAGCATAAAAAGGCGATCGAATATTTTTTAATTGGTTTAGCTATTGATAGTATTGAGATTAAGTATCCTTTACGCTACGCATTATTATTAGAGAATTTAACATACAGTGAATACAAACTGAACAAAAAAAAATCTACCATAAATAGATATGAAGAAGTATTAAAAATTAGAAAAAATAAAGGTGATCTAAGTAATTTAAGTATAACTCATAATCTATTATCTGAAGTATATAACGACAGAAAAAACATAATTAAAGCGAGATATCATGCCAATAAAGCTTTAGAGTTAGCAAAAGAAACTCATAATAATGAACGTTGGTTAGAAGCTTTAGAAATTCTTTCTGATTTATCTATGGGAGAACAATCAAAGCAGTTTTTAGAAGAATATATTAAGTTAAATGATAGTTTATTTACAGAAGAGCGTAAACTAAAAAATCAGTTTGCTAAAATTCGTTACGAAACAGCAAAAAAAGAAGAAGAGAATGTATCCTTAAAAGCAGAAAATGAACGTAGAGTTATTGCTTTTGAAAAGCAACGACAACAGAAAATAATTGGTTGGCTAGTAGCTACATTAAGTTTGTTAATTTTATTATCTAGTGTTTCTTTCTTCTCTTTCCGTAGAAAGAAATTATTATTTCAAGCTCAACTACAAAAAATAGAAGTTAGAGAAAAAGAACGTCGACAAATTGCAAAATCACTACACGACGAAGTTGCTGGAGATTTACGCATGTTGCATCAAAAATTAGCGCAATCACAGCTTTTAGTTGAAGCACAAAAACTAGAAATGGTTAAAGACAATGTGCGTAATTTATCACATCAATTAAGTAGTATAAGTTTTGAAAAAGTAACTTTTATCGATCAGATAATCAATTTAGTTAGCGATTATTTCGAACCTAATTTTAGAATAAGAACGCATCATTTAAAAAAGATCGATTGGACAGAAGTAGACAACCCAATAAAAAGAGTATTGTACCTAAGTATTCGAGAAAGTATACAAAACTGTAAAAAGTACGCAGAAGCCACGAGAATGGATATAAGTTTTAAAGTATATAAAAAATCAGTACTTTTGACAATACAAGACAATGGTATTGGTTTCGATACAAATACTTCTAAAAAAGGAATTGGGTTACAAAATATGCAAGAGCGGGTTGAAGAGTTACAGGGTAAGTTGGCAATTTCAAGTGAGTTACATAAAGGAACCAATATTGAAATTCAAGTGCCCTTAAATGCCTGATAAAATAAAAATACTATTAGCAGACGATCATCAACTTATTATAGAAGGAATACTTTCCTACTTAAAAGATATTGATAACCTAGAAATTGTAACTACAAACTCGTGTGACGATGCTTACGCAAAGATAAAAGTTGCATTAGTTGATGAACCTTTTCAAATTTTATTTACCGACTTAAGTTTTGATAATGCAGACGCTACATGCAAAATTGATAGTGGTGAAAACTTACTAAAAACAATAATAAGAGAGAAAATTCCGATTAAGTTTGGTGTAATTACGGGGCATTCTGAAACCAACAGAATCTTTAACGTAATTCAAAACTTAAATCCATCTGCATATTTATTAAAAGGTAAGTGTAATACTAATGAATTAAATTTCGCTATCCAGAAAATTTTAGGAGGTGACATTTACTACACGCATGAAATCCATCAGAAATTATTAAAGAGAGCTTTAATTGAAATTCAAATGGATGATGTTGCAATTCAGATTTTAAAAGAACTTCCAAACCATCCGAAGATTAGTAATTTAGAAGGTATAATTACTAAAGATGATGGTAGTTTTTTAAAGATTAGATCTATAGAAAACAAATTAGCAAAATTAAGAACAGATTTACAAGCGAATAATAATACCGATTTAGTATTGAAAGCTAAGGAGTTAGGTATTCTAGATTAATCGCTGCGGAAATCCACATTTTTGCATACAGATATCCCTTTTTCTACGGAAGATTCCTGAGTTACCTTTGACTCGGAATTAATCAAATAATTCACATTTTTGGGGAAGAATTCCAGAAAAAGATTAGAAAGAAGAATAGGCCCTTTGAGTAATTGCTCAAAGGGTTTTTTTATTGCTTAAAATTAACTAATGCATAAATCCACATTATTAATTGCGGAAATCCCCTTCTTTAAATTGTGACCTTCTTTTACCTTTGTCATGTGATCATCTGTTATCAGGGTGAAAACATTTTAGGGGATTATATGAGAGGTTGGTCACACTAAAAAATCAACCTCTTTTTTTCAAAAGAACTTACTACTTATTATATATACCAAAGGGACTTGTTAATCAAAATTAGCAAGTCCCTTTTCACTTTTTATAACCTTATTTATTGTGTGCATAAATCCACATTTTTAATTGCGGAAATCCCGTTTCTAAAATTGTGACCTTGTTATACATTTGTAGTGTGATCATCTGTAACAAGGGTGAAAACATTTAGGGGATTATATGAGGGGTTGGTCACTAAAATCAACCTCTTTTTTTGAAAAGAACTTACTACTTACTATATATAAAAAGAGACTTGCTAATCTAAAATAGCAAGTCTCTTTTCTTTTTTTTAAAATTAACTGTAAAATATTGTTTTTAAAATTGTTATATATCAAAAGGTCTAAGTTATTTGGAGAATCCTTTTGCTCAAATCCACATCTTTTACTGCGGAAATCCCCTTTATAAAACTGTGACCTTCTCATACCTTTGTAGTGTGATCATCAAGTAACAAGGGTGAAAACATTTTAGGGGATTATATGAGAGGTTGATCACTACGTCAACCTCTTTTTTTGAAAAGAACTTACTACTTATCATAAATAAAAAAAGGACTTGTTAATCAGATTAACAAGTCCTTTTTAAATATTGATTAATTCTTACAATTACCTCAATTACTTCTTTAAGAAAGTTAAAGGCATTCTATATGTTTTACCTGCGATTTTAGAGTCAGCAGTAATTACTCTATAGTTTAATTTAGCTTTTACGTAAGCGTCTACATCTTGGTTATTAGAGTTAACAGTTAAAACGATGATTTCACCTTTACTGTTAATAGTAAATTCTATTGAAGTAGAAATATTCTTGTTATAATCGAAATCAGCTTTACCTAAAAGTTTAACGATTTCAGTTCTTAATTCAGATTTAATTGCTTTTACTGGTTTATCAGCGTTATTAGCAAATGCAGAAAAGTTAATTAATGTTACTACGATTAATGTTACTAGCTTTTTCATTGTTCTGGTTTTTTTCGGGTTTTAATTATATTTTTTTATTAAAATTTGTTGATCCAAAAGTAGTTCAGGCTTCCTTATTTTTGACTATCAAAAATGTTAATAAAACGTCTATTTTGAGGTGGTTTTTGTTAAAGTTCTCTAAAAATTAACGTTTAGAAAACATTGAATTATTCTCAGTAAAAATATATTTTTAATGAATAAAAATTACTAAAAACAACTAAAAAGACGTTTTTAATATTGAATATTTAATATTAAAAAATAAAAAATTCAAAAAACACTGTTAATTTAAGGTGATTTTAGCCTAAAAAGTGGACGTCAGATTTATGCTTTCACTTTAAAAAAACTGTCATTTTTTAGGATTAAATTTCATCATGAAATTAGACTTAAAAGTTCTGCCTATTGGAATACGAATTTTGTCTATATGAATTTCATTTCCGGAGATCTTATCAACATGATTTAAGTTGATGATATACGATTTATGAACTTGAATGAAATATTCAGGAAGTTTGACAGTCCAATTTTTCAAAGAATCGATAAAAACATGCTTTTTCTCGTTAGTAACAAAAGTTAAATAGTTTCTATCAGACTCAATATATAATATGTCATGCAATAAAACCTTATGTAAAGTTTTGTCGATATTTAAAAATATAGTTTCGTTAGTTTCAGTTTCTACATGTTTTATACGCTGTTCTATTTTACGAATAGCTTTTAAAAAACGATCGAAAGAGAAAGGTTTTACTAGATAATCTACAATTGTATCTAAATCAAAACTATCTAAAGCATAATCTGGATAAGCTGTAGTTATAATAACATACGGAGGGTTAATAAGTGTTTTCATGAAATCAATTCCCATAATGTCTGGTAAATTAATATCGAGGAAAACAAAATCTACAGTATTCTCTTGTAAAAAACTATGTGCTTCTTTAGCAGTTTGAAAGCTAGCTAATAGCTCTATATTAAATGTTTTACTCAAAAAACGTTGTAAAATCTTTTGAGCAGGAATTTCATCTTCAATAATTACACAAGAAATCATACCAATTCAATTTTTAGCGTAACTATATATGTATCTGATTTCTCAATAGTAATAGTATGTTTATTAGGATATAGTAAATCTAACCGTTTTTGTAAGTTCTCTAAGCCAATACGATCTTTTTGCGTAATACTAGCTTCGTTATATTTATTTTCACAGAAACAGGTTAAAATATCATCCTTTACAGAAATATCTATAGTAATATTACTTCTAGGTGTACTATGTTTAAATGCGTTTTCAATAATAGTGATAAGTAATAATGGTGCGATTTTATATTCAAAAGAAGCTACATATTTATGATAATGTACATCTTTGATTCCTGCAGTTCGTATTTTTTGAAACTCAATATAGTTATCGATGTAATTCATTTCCTTTTCCATAGAAATATAATCTGAATTACTTTCATATAATACATGTTTTAGATTTTCAGATAGTTTTAGAATTAAATCTGGAGTTTCTTCTGGCTTTTCAATAGCATACGAATACACTGTATTTAAGTTGTTGAATAGTACGTGCGGATTAATTTGAGATTTTAAGAACTTTAATTCCATAGCTGCCTTTTCTTCTTTTGCTTTTCTAATTTCATCTTCTTTCCCGAGATATTTAAACAAAAGCCAGATAAAAGAGAAGAATATTAAAGGAACAATAGTTTGCCATAAATAATTGCTTAAACACTTCATTACAGTGCAGCCACAAGCTGTAAAAACATTACAATAAAACTGCGTAGCAAAGAATGAAATCAACACAAAAAGTATAGTGTATATAAAATACCATTTCTTTTGTACGAAGAATGGAAGTAAGATAAAATGATTCAAATACACAATGCTCACTAATATAAAAGCGTACTGTAAAAAAGGATTTTCTGACCAATAATATTCAGAAAAAATAAAAAGTGAGATAAAACAAAATAACACCCAAAAAAGTACGTGTACTATTGCCTCTGTGATATGTTTCTTAATAGTTTCCATTTCTATTGGATGAAAATACAGATTATAAAACCATAAACAAATATTGAAGTATAAAATGCAAAAATGAAGGTACGAAATGCATTATATACAGATGTTTACGTTGTTTATCCTTATTTCTCTACTGTACGTTTATTTCTTTTTTAAAACACAATATAGCTATTTATGTTTGTGAAAAACAATGAGTTAATTATGAAAAAACTATTTCTAACCATAACGAGTTTACTACTTTTCACATTTTGTTATTCGCAAACACTAGGTTCTGTTGTCAAAGATGAAAAAGGAAATCCGATGTTATTAGGTAAGGTTTCTAGAACTATGCTAGAGCAAAAAGACTTTAGTTGGTTTTCTAAAAATTATGAAGCTTATTTAACGAATGATAAACTTACAAAGCTTTTAAAAAAGAAGTTGAAAGATTATAAGATTAAGATCTTTTTTGGAAGTTGGTGCGGAGATAGTAAGCGTAATGTACCGGCTTTTTATAAAGTACTTGATGAAGCTAAATTTCCAAAAGAAGCTATTGAATTAATCGCTGTAGACAGAAAAAAAGAGGCTTATAAACAATCTCCAAATGGAGAAGAAAAAGGGTTGAATATTCATAGAGTTCCCACATTTATAATTTATAAAAATGGAAAGGAAGTGAATCGTATAGTTGAAGATGCTAAAGAAACATTAGAACGAGATTTATATAAAATTGTTGCTAACGAAAAATATACTTCAAAATACAATGCAGCAAATTTACTGGACAAATTATTTAATAATCAAAAACAAGACCTACAAACTATAGAAAAACAACTGATACGTTTTTTACCTCAAATAGATGAAGGAGTAAAAGAACTGAACACTTATGGTTTTGTAAAGTTACGAGCAAAACAATACGAGAAGGCAAAGTTTGCTTTTGAGTTGAATGCGAAAATGTATCCGAATCATTATGTTCCACATAACAGTTTAGGAATTTTGTATAAAGAACAAAAGCATTATAAAAAAGCACTAGCATCATTATACATATCGCTTAGTATTAATCGAGATAATAAAGATGCTAAAACCTTAATCAAAGAAATAGAAACAATTAATTTAAAATAAGAATACAATGAAAGTACAAGTAACAGCAATTCTATTATTTCTTTTAGGAAATATAGTACACAGCCAAGAATTCAAATTTGAAAAAGAAGTTATCAATTATGGTAAAATCACTTTAGGTTCTGATGGTATTAGAACTTTTGAATTTACAAATATTGGCGATGCTCCATTAATTATTAAAGAAATTAAATCTACTTGCGGATGCACTGTTCCTAAGAAACCAGAACGTCCAATAATGCCAGGAGAAAAAGGAGAAATTTCAATTTCTTATGATACAAAAAGACCTGGAGGTTTTTCTAAAGCAATCACTATTTTTTCAAATGCTAAACAAGAACGAAAATTATTAAAACTTAAAGGTTTTGTAGAAAAAGCAATTCAGTAAAAGAACAAAAGATGGGAATTAAATAATTTCCATCTTTTTTAGTAAAAAGCTTGCATTCATGTTTTTACAGATACCTTCTTTAAAGCGATAATCGAAATGAAGCTCATCGTTAATTATTTCAGCATCAAAATAGAAATTCTTTACCTCATCTAGTTTCTTTTCAATTTCACATAAACTTAAATCATGAGTAGCTATAATTCCTGTAGAATTAGAAGCAACTAGTTTTTCAACAAACTTTTGAGAACCAATAGCTTTATCTGTACTATTTGTTCCTTTTAAAATTTCGTCAAGGATTATAAAGTACGGAGTATCTTGGATTTGATCTACAATAAACTTTAAGCGAGTTAATTCAGAAAAAAAGTACGAACTATCATCAGCTAACGAATCACTAGTTCGCATACTTGTAATTAATTTAATTGGCGAATATGTACACGATTTTGCACATACTGGTAAGCCAATATTAGCCATAACAATATTAAGAGATACAGTTCTTAAAAAAGTACTCTTACCCGCCATATTTGCACCAGTAACAATAAAGAATTGTTCTTTGTCTATTACAATACTATTATCTACTCTTTTTTCTTTTTTAAGTAAAGGATGACCTAAACTTTTTGTGTTTAAAATAGTTTTTTGATCCTTTTTAATTTCTGGAAACACATATTCAGGATGATTAAAACTATAATTTCCTAAGCTGTTATAGGCATCAAAAAATGTGACAACTTCAAACCAGTTTTCAACAACATCTTTATATGTCTCTATCCATTGTTCAACTCTATAACTATTCCTTATGTCAAGTAAGAAAAAACCATTTCCTAGAATTGCTACAATAATATTATTTCTATTATCTAAAGCATCGAGAGCTTTGGTAAACTGATTAAAGATAGTTGAAGCTTTCTCAGCTTCTGATTGTATATTAAGTTGTTTTTCTTTTAATAAAGCTGAAGTAAATGTTTCGTTTTCAATTTCATTTAAGAGTTGTGAATATTGACGAAATGTATCTTTAATCTTATCTGAATTTTGCGAAAGATTACTAATTCTTTTTAAATATCGACCGGTTATTCCCAGACCTAATGTCATCCAATAAAAAATAATATTAGTATTGATAAGATCTAAAAATACACATGTAAATAAACCAAATGATACAATAGAAAACCCTAAAGAAACCCATTGCATTTTATGAGGAATAAAACGGTTATATTTTTTCAACCAATCAATGATGTCTATTGCTGATATTTCTGTTTTAATCAAGCTAGAAATAGCCTGAAACCTTTGACGCCAGTGAGGTTTTTCTCCTAATTCTTTTATAGTTTCTTGACGAAGATGAATATCCTCAGTATTATTAGCTTTTAAAAGATTAGCCAGTTTCAATGTGCTTTCATATATAGAAGTCCTATTTATGAATTGAAAAAAAGAACCAATACCAAATAGATCAATATCTAAACTGTAATAATGTTTCGGATCTTGAAAATCAAATCCATCTTCTCTATTATAAAAGTTACCAGCATTAATTTCAAGTTCCTCCTTATTTATAGCTACTAAAGTTTTAAGTAACGATTGTTTTCTTTTTGCTTTTGTGTATTTAAGTAATAAGATTGTAAAGATTGTAATACCAATAAGAGCTATTATAATGGCAATTTTCCAAAATTCAAAAGAAAGATATATTCCAAATGCAGTGGCTAAGAATACAAATAAGCGAAGCATACTTAGTTTCGATATTTCCTTTTTAATAAGTTTAACCTCTTCAAGATATTTTTCTTCTTGTGCTATATAAAAATCTACGTGATTTATCATCTATAATATTTGATGGTGTAAAGAAACAAAAAACCCAAGACTCAGTCTTGGGTTTTTAAGTATATGAAAGTTTATTTTATCCTTTTAAACTAGCTTTTAAGAATTCAGTATTCATACGAGCAATGTTTTCTAAAGAGATTCCTTTCGGACATTCTACTTCACAAGCTCCTGTGTTTGTACAGTTACCAAATCCTTCTTCATCCATTTGCTTCACCATGTTTAATACACGATCTGTAGCTTCAACTTGTCCTTGTGGTAATAAAGCAAATTGAGAAACTTTAGCAGAAACGTATAACATTGCAGATGAATTCTTACAAGTTGCAACACAAGCACCACATCCAATACAAGTAGCTGCATCGAAAGCTTTGTCAGCATTTTCCTTATTTACAGGAATTGCATTTGCATCTTGTGTGTTACCTGAAGTATTTACAGAGATAAATCCTCCTGCATGTTGAACTCTATCAAAAGCAGATCTATCTACTACTAAATCTTTAATTACCGGAAATGCTTTAGCTCTAAATGGCTCAATATAAATAGTATCACCATCTTTGAATTTACGCATGTGTAATTGACAAGTTGTAACACCTCTATCAGGTCCGTGAGCTTCACCATTAATATATAAAGAACACATTCCGCAAATTCCTTCACGACAATCATGATCAAAAGCAACAGGCTCATCACCAGTTTCGATTAATTGTGTGTTTAAAACATCTAACATTTCAAGGAAAGACATATCTGGCGATATATCGTTGATATTATAATCAACCATTTTTCCTTTATCGCTAGCGCCTTTTTGACGCCAAATTTTTAACGTTAACTTCATAATTCTTTCCTTATTTGTATGAACGTTGTTTTAATTCAATATCGTTAAATTCTAACTCTTCTTTGTGTAAAACAGCATCTTTAGGTTCACCTTTGTATTCCCAAGCAGCTACATAAGCAAATTCTTTATCGTTACGTAAAGCTTCACCTTTCTGAGGTCCATCTAATTCAACAGATTCTTCACGGAAGTGACCTCCACAAGACTCAGTTCTATTTAATGCATCTTTAGCAAATAACTCTCCTAATTCTAAGAAGTCAGCCACACGACCAGCTTTTGCTAATTCTTCATTAAACTCATTTGCACCACCAGGCACTCTTACATCCTTATAAAATTCAGCTCTTAAAGCAGAAATCTCTTCAATTGCTTCCTTTAATCCTTTTTCGTTACGAGACATACCTACTTTGTTCCACATAATTTTACCTAGACGTCTGTGGAAATAATCTACAGACTTTGTTCCGTTATTGTTAACAAACTTGTCTATTGTAGCACGAACACTCTTTTCAGCTTCGTCAAATTCAGGAGTCTCAGTAGAAATTGGTCCTGTACGAATATCATCCGCTAAATAATCACCAATTGTATATGGTAATACAAAGTAACCATCAGCTAAACCTTGCATTAATGCAGAAGCACCTAAACGGTTCGCTCCGTGATCAGAGAAATTAGCTTCTCCAATTGCATATAATCCAGGAACACTTGTCATTAAGTTATAATCTACCCAAACTCCACCCATTGTGTAGTGAACCGCTGGATAAATCATCATTGGAGTTTCATATGGATTCTCATCAACAATCTTCTCATACATTTGGAATAGGTTACCATACTTATTCTTTACAACTTCCTGACCTAATTTTTTAACTAAAGCAGCATCGTTTACATTTAAACCTTTAATTGTAGCTTGCTCTTTTCCGTAACGCTCAATAGCAGAAGCAAAATCTAAATAAACAGCTTCTCCTGTTGAATTTACTCCGAAACCAGCATCACAACGCTCTTTAGCAGCACGAGATGCAACATCACGAGGAACTAAGTTACCAAATGCAGGGTAACGACGCTCTAAGTAATAATCTCTATTTTCTTCAGCGATTTGCGTAGGTTTTAAACTTCCTTCACGAATTGCTTTTACATCTTCCATTTTCTTTGGAACCCAAATACGACCATCATTACGTAATGATTCAGACATTAACGTTAATTTTGATTGATGATCTCCTGATACTGGAATACAAGTTGGGTGAATTTGTGTGTAACAAGGGTTTGCAAAGTAAGCTCCTTTTTTATGAGCTTTCCAAGCAGCTGTTACGTTACTTCCCATTGCATTTGTAGATAAGAAAAATACGTTTCCGTAACCTCCAGTTCCTAATACAACAGCGTGAGCAGAATGACGCTCAATTTCTCCAGTAACTAAGTTACGAGCAATAATACCACGAGCTTTTCCATCAACGATTACAACGTCTAACATTTCGTGACGGTTGTACATCTTGATTTTTCCACGACCGATTTGACGGTTCATTGCAGAATATGCTCCTAATAATAATTGTTGTCCAGTTTGTCCTTTAGCGTAAAAAGTTCTAGATACTAATACTCCTCCGAAAGAACGGTTATCTAATAATCCACCATAGTCACGAGCAAAAGGTACACCTTGAGCTACACACTGGTCAATAATATTTGCAGATACCTCAGCTAAACGATAAACGTTTGCTTCACGAGAACGGTAGTCACCACCTTTTACAGTATCGTAAAATAATCTGTAGGTAGAATCTCCATCTCCTTGGTAGTTTTTTGCAGCGTTAATTCCTCCCTGTGCAGCAATAGAGTGTGCACGACGTGGAGAATCTTGAAAACAAAATGCTTTTACATTATATCCTAACTCAGCTAAAGTTGCAGCAGCAGAACCTCCTGCTAGACCTGTACCAACTACAATTACGTCAATTAGACGTTTGTTCGCTGGGTTAACTAAGTTGATTTTATTTTTATGATTAGTCCATTTATCAGCAATAGGACCTTTTGGTGTTTTTGAATCTAAAGTTGCCATACTTAAATTGTATTAGTGGTGATTGAAATGGTGAAATAAAGCAATGATGATAAATCCTAACGGAAGACCAATTGCATAAACTTTACTAAGAGTTTTCAATCCTTTAGTATATTTATTATTTGCTCCTACTGATTGGAAAGCAGAATTAAATCCGTGTAATAAGTGTAATGCTAAGAAAACAAAACCTAAACAGTATAATGCTACACGCCAGATTGGAACAAATTTTTCTTGTAATTCATGGAAATATCTAAACTCTCCATTATGCATTCCAGAGAAATCTCCCTGTATGTATTTTGTATTCATTTCAGGAATCCAAAAATCAATGAAGTGAATGATTAAGAAGATTAAAATAAATAATCCGCTATAAATCATGTTTCTACTCATCCAAGTAGAATTTGCAGCTCCATTATTTTTAGCATATTTTACAGTACGAGCAGCTTTATTTTTAATCTCTAACACGAATCCCATTGCGAAATGGAAAATCACACCAAAAATTAAGACAGGCTGTAGTAAGTACTGAACTGCCCAGAATGTTCCCATAAAGTGAGAAGCTTCATTAAAAGCGTCAGGACTGAATACCGATAAAATGTTAATTGCAAAATGTTGTAGTAAGAAAACCATTAGGAAGAGTGCCGAAAGTGCCATAGCAAACTTCCTTCCTATAGAAGATTTTAATAATCCGCTCATTATTTTTAATTGTTGAATGAAATAATTACTAGCAAAGTTAAGACCTAAGTACTGTTTGTACAAGGATTAAATATTCTTTTGTTTTATATTTAGAATGGGTTTAAATAAAAGATTCGATAAATTTCATAAAACTATGTTGTTTTTTTTTCGTCACAAAATCATTTCTTTTGTTACCAATACTGCACTAATTATTACACATTATTGAATATTTTTTATCATGAAAAAAGTAACGGCTAAAATTTCTGAATCGGCTACATTACCGTCGGATTTTTATTTTGATGCTAAAATTTGGGAAGCAATGAAGGAAAATGTATTTGCTAAAAGTTGGCAATACATTGGAGATGAACAAGAAATTTTCAATGTTGCAGTAAATACTTATCCATTCAATCTTTTAGAAAAATATATTGAAGAACCTTTGGTGTTGACAAAACAAAAAGATGAAATTCGATGTTTGTCAAATGTATGTACGCACAGAGGTTTTATTCTTTCTCACCATCCTGGGAAAAACAGAAAGTTAGTTTGTTCTTATCACGGTAGACGATTTAATTTAGAAGGAAAGTTTGAATTTATGCCTGAGTTTAAAGAGGTAGAGAATTTTCCAAGACCTTGTGAGCACTTACATCAATTACCATTAAAAAAATGGTCTAAATTTTTATTTACAAGTTTAGCACCAGAACAAGATTTTTCTAAGATTTTAAATGAGTTAGAAAGTAGGATTGGATTTTTAAATGTTGATGATTTTGAGTTTGCTCCAGAATATTCAAAAACTTACAATGTGCAATCGCATTGGGCATTGTATATCGATAATTATTTAGAAGGTTTTCATATTCCATTTGTGCATCCTGCTTTGAATAGCATTTTAGATTATGGAAGTTATGATACTATTTGTGATGGAGATATGGTATTGCAAATTGGTTATGGAGAAAATGGAGCGGAAACATTTAAATTTCCTGAAGATCATCCAGATTATGGTAAAAATATTTCGGCATATTATTACTGGTTCTATCCGAACTTTATGTTGAATTTTTATCCTTGGGGAGTGCAGTTAAATATTGTGCGTCCTTATGCAGAAAACTTTACTAAAGTTGAATTCTTATACTACATAAAAGATAGAGAAATTTGGGAACGAATGAGTGGAGAACAATTAGGAGAGAAAACCCAGCAAGAAGATGAGTGGGTGGTTGAAGGTGTACAAAAAGGATTACGATCACGTTTCTATACAGATGGTCGATTCTCAGCAACTAGAGAAACTGGAGTTCATCATTTTCATAAGATGTTGAAAAGAGATTTAGAATAAAAAAAAGCCCATTTTGGGCTTTTTTAGTTTTTATTGTTTGCTTGTTCTTGAAGTAAAGCTATTTGAGTTTCTAAATCATGTAGTCGATCATAAACATCTACTGGTTCTGGCATTTGTTTAGATGCATACATCGTAACATACCAAACTTCCATAATTTCATCAGCATTTATGGTGTAAGTAGGATAATTACCTGTTTTATTATCACTTTTTAATATTAGTTTGCCTCTTTCTAATATTCTATTGATTACACGTTTTAAAACGATTCCATCATTTTTACTTACAATTACATAAACTCTTCCGTCTTTTATATCTTGTAAATCTTCAACATATTGTCCGAATACTAAATCACCGTCAAAAAAAGTTCGAACCATTGAATTACCCTGAACTTCAAAGCAACGAAAAGATCCATGACGTAAATGTGGCATGTGAAAAGAAGGTAGGTTTTGAATATACTCGGAATCTCCATAACCATTTAAATAACCAGCACGAGCTTGCGTAGGAACAAAAACGATATTTTCATCTCCT
Source organism: uncultured Tenacibaculum sp. (assembly GCF_947495995.1). GTDB lineage: Bacteria > Bacteroidota > Bacteroidia > Flavobacteriales > Flavobacteriaceae > Polaribacter. The sequence continues at coordinate 810,026 of NZ_CANMAX010000001.1, read as the reverse complement.
GAAGAATTCGTAGCAACAACTTTTGGAGTTCCGTTGTAATTACTGTTTGGAACATCTTTATAAAGCATTATGTCACTTTTTCCGAATAAATAATCTGGATTAATACCGAATTCATTAATGATTGATGTTAATACATCGTAACCAGGTTTGGTTTTTTTACGACTACCATCTGGTTGCGGACGACCATTTACAATACTATCAACCGTTGTTCCTGTTACACCAATTCTTTTAGAAAATGACAAATTATTTAATTTGTGAAAATCTCTTATTTCTGCTATTTTTTTTGAAATGTCCATCCTCATCATTTTTAACATTTTATGTAAAATGTTTGTTTTTTATACAAATATAGTAAAATATAAACATATGTGTGAAAATTAAAAATGTAAATGACTTTTGAAAAGTTTGTATACTGAGTTATTATACAATAGATTTACTTACAAGAATAAGAATAGAAGAATGAAATTTACATCTAAAGAAAAAGACTTAACTCCTAGAGAGTTGGTTGAATTAGAAAAGTTGTATTCAATAAAATTGCCTAAAAGCTATAAGGAGTTTATGATTAAAAACAATGGTATGAGACCATTAAGAGAATATTTTTTTAAGCCAGAAATTTGGGATAACGATATAGAGATTTTTAATATTTTTTCAATTAAATATGGTTCAACCACTTTTGAAAAATACAATATCAATGTAGGTTTAGATGATTACCCTGAGGGAAAAGTTACTATTGGAAGATCAAGAACAGGGTATTTTTCAATATCAGTGAGAAAAAGAGATTTTGGTAATGTTTATGTTTACTATTCAGATGGAGAAATACATAAACTAGCAAATTCATTTGTTGAGTTTTTAAATGGGTTTAGAGCTGTGTCTTCTTAAAAACAAATGTCTATGAGTCCAGAGATAAAAAAAATATTGGAGAGTTTAGTGGATATTCAAAAGAGAGGTGAGATTTTAGATGAAGCATATGAAAACATGGAAATTAAAGATGTTTTTAATGTAGTTGAGAGGATTTTGTTTTGGAATAGAGCGGTTTTTAGTGACGAAGGTGATTATGATCAATATTTTGAAAATGAATATATATTATTAGGTCAACAAATAGAAAGAACATCAAATGTTTTTAAATACGCACCTGAGTTAAGTAAGGTGTTTTCATTTGAAAAAGATAGAGTGAAATACAATGATGAATTAGAAAAAGAAGAGATAAATGAAATCAGAGAGTATATATATAGCAGAAGAAGAGTAAAAAGGTTTATTTTTCCTCCTAAAATTAGAAAGCCAAAATAGATATTCAAAAAGTATTTTAGAGCTTTTGATATATTTAAACAAAATCTTACAGAAAAAAGTAGAAACTCAAAAATATACCGATGAGAATTTTATCTTAAAAAGAAGAGTTAGGAGGAATTCACTTTAATACGTGTACAATTCATGAATTACCAAGATATTTTTAAATCATTTGAAAAAAAATATAGAGATGAGTTAAATTATCTTAATGATTTAACCAAGGAAGAAAGGAATGAGATTAGTAAGAATGAAATAATAATCAGTGAAGAAATAAAATTAAAGTTAGACCTTATACCTATTCAAATATCAGATATTCAAACATTTTTTAGAAAAGACTTTAAAACAAAAGATGGAGAGGTTATGGATATTTTCTATACCGTTTTTACCTCTACTGAAAGTCAACGATCTATTTCTGTTGTGTCTAACTTAAAAAAAAGAAATATTGTATGTTAAAGTTTCTATTAATAACTTTTTAAGTGTTGAAGAGTTTTTTAGTAATAAGAAATGATTTTAAGCGGATATGTTAACAAATAAAGAAATGGAAGAAATAGCCGAGCGCTATATAGAAAAGTTAGGAAAGGAAAGTAATATAGAAATGGTTCTTTCAGATGAGTTATCAGATAAACCATATGGTAGCGTTTATATTTTTGAATCTAAAGAATTTGTTTTAACAGGAGATCAAAAAAAGTCTTTAGCTAATAATCATCCTTTTATGGTTGAAAAAGAAAAAGGAAGGGTGGTTACTTTTGGAACTATGCTTTCAATAGAGAATTATTTAAAAGCTTATGAAAATGGAACTTTACTAGAAGTTGATGATCTTTACTGGTATCCTGATGAGGATAGATATGATAGTAAATAATCAGCAATATCACAAAAAAATAAATCCCGAAATTATGTTTCGGGATTTTTACTACGTTAAAATTAATCATTTTACAAAAAAAACAGCAAAAAGTTTGTGTAAACTAAAAAAAGATTGTATATTTGTACTCGTAATCGTCAGTTGGCATACAGTCGCAAATTGAGCTATTTTGTATGAATTCCAAACGGTACTTTTTTTGAGGTTTTAACTTGAGTTTCTTCATTTTTTTAAAATCTCTTCAACATTAATTCCAACATATTTTTTGAAGCTTTTATAGTAAAGCGCTTATCATTTGAATCATGATGCTATAAAACTGCAATCTGTTCACCTATTTTGGGTGTATATGTTTGTGAATTAATAGAAGAGGACAGAAACATTTTGTGAAAGAATCAAATTAGAATCTTTCATGGGGGAAAGCAGAAAAACCATGTAAAAAAACAGAGTAAGCCTATTAAAAAACCATCCTATTTATTATGCCAAATTTAGTACCAGAATTAAACAGTTTAGATTTCAACGTGTATATCGGAGGTCCGTTACAAGCGGCAATCCAAGCCCAAACAGAAGCTTCTATGGCTACTGTAGATTTCATCGAGAGAGTAGGGTTTGAAAATGATGGTGATCCAGCAAGTGTAGACAATTTACGTTATGTCGATTTCAAGTACAAAAAGTCTACAGCTAACCCACATTTTGGAAAAACTGCTATCGAACTTGCTGATGAAGGTTTACCAGCCGACACAGATACAGACAATCAGTTTCTTGAAAGTAACGTGGCAATCAAGGTTCCGTTTTTAACAATGTTAACAATCCCATCTTTACGTATAGATGAAGTAAATGTTGATTTTAACGCACGTTTAAGTTCTGTTGAAACTAGAAGTATCGATACAAAGTTTGCTTTAGATGCTAAACTAGGTTTAAAATTCAAGTTCATCAAATTTAAAGCTTCTGCTTCTTACAGAAGAAACACAACTCAAGGAACTAAAGTTGATAAAACATACAACTTAGGTGTTAGAGTTAGAGCTGTAAACGAAGAATTACCAGAAGGATTAAATAGAATTTTAGGCATGTTAGAAGATAGTATTGCTACTATAGCTTAAAAGCTTATTTGAATTAACCTAACCTCGAAGGTCATTCATTTTGAATGGCCTTCCTTTTAAAAACTTAAAACAAAATAATGGTAAAACTTAATGAATATTTAGGGAGTATTGCTTCAAGTATTGCAGAAGCAAGATTAGTTTCTGATTTAAAATCGTTAGAAGTTGCAGAGCAATTTTCTAAACACGAATTGTTAAAACACTTTTCTATACCACGTTTTAAGGCGGAAAATATAGAATTAACAATTCCAGTAGCAATTGCAGAAACAGGTCAAGATGATACAACTACAACATATGTTGCAAGTGTAGAGAACAAGACAAGTTTAAGAAATGCAACGATTAAAGTTTTACAAGATCGTTTGCCTTATAAAAAAAATGTTATTGGTGATGTTAAAGGAGATGTAATCAGTAAAGATGAAGCTGCTGCTTTTCCTCAAGAAATAAAACCTGTTGAAGATATTGTTCCTTTTGATGATGTGAAACCTCCTAGAGAAGAATCTTTAGCTCCTCCTATTGAAGATGATTTTCCAGATTATAAAGTTACAGAATTAGAGAATTCGATCAATCAAGAAATTGTAAAGCTCGATACGAATTTAAAATTAGGTTTAAGTATCGATAAAGAGTTAAGTGCGTATGCAGAAAGAGCGGTTAGAGCATTTACTAAAGTATATCCAATTCCTCCATATGTTAGAGTAGATTTAATCGGAGCTCAAAATGCGGTTAGTCAAAATGTAAAAGGTTATGTAAAATCTGCGCCTGTAACAGATGATTCGGCAGCTAAAGCTGGACCAAGAGTAATTGTAGAAGGTCATAAATTAAGAGAATTACCACCAGAAAATATCGTTCAAATTAAAATGACTTTAAAAGAAGAAAGTTTAGAATGGTATGCTTCTGAAAATGAAGAAGGAAACGTAAGTAATAAATTATTGCCTGAATAATAATGAGAAAATCAATCCTTAATACTTTAAAAAGTTTAGAAACTCAACTCTCTAAAATACATCCAATAGTAGATTTACTTGAAAAAAAGAGTAATGCAAGTTCAAAAGAATTACGTGATTGGTTAGCAGAAACCGAAGAGTTGTTTAAACAGAATAATTTAGCAGAATCTTCTATGTTTGCTGTAAAAAGAGGAGAATTATCTACATATCATCCAGAGAATAGTCAACACAAAAGAAAACAATTATTACAATTTTGTTCGGGACTTTTAACTGATGCGCAAGGGGATTTATGGAAAGTGTACGCTAGATTAACAGATACAATTGAAAAAGCTAAAGTTTCAGTAAAACAATTGTTGGGAGTTATTTATCAAACCAAACAATTTAAATACGATCCAGGAACAGATTTTACTCAATTTATACATGAAGTTTGGCAGTTTTGCACAATGCATGAACAATTGCGAGGAATAACCTCTCAAATTCAATCTTTAGTAACAAAAACAGATGTTTTGTTGCTTCTTGCTGAAGAAATCGAAATAGAAAACTTGTAAGCAACTTACAAAAAGCTGAAAAACAGTAATATCACAAAAAACAAAAGCTCGAAATCTAATTTTGAGCTTTTGTTTTTTATTTAATATAACAAATTACAAAAACAATTTGCAAAATGTTTGTTTTTAATTGTAGTATGTTGTATATTTGTATTGCTATTAATTAGTGTTGTTTTATAATGAATCTTTTATGTTACGTAGAAACACAAAGTTGGGTTAAACCACAATCTGGTGAAGAAAACGATAAAGAACCCTTTAACTTTTTATGTTCTGTCTGCTAACGCTTTTATTAAAAAAAATGTATATGAATAAATTAATATCAGTGGCGTTATCGCAATATGGAGTTAAAGAAGTAAAAGGGGCGAAAGATCACCCTCAAATACTGAACTATTTTACCACTATGGGTTTCGATAAAACCAAATATAGTGATGAAACAGCATGGTGCAGTGCTTTTGCTAATTGGGTGGCAGGGCAAGCTGGTTACGAGAAATCAAATCAATTAAATGCTAGAAGTTGGCTAACTGTAGGAACATCTACAAGCGAACCAAAACAAGGAGATGTAGTTGTATTATGGAGAGAAGACCCAAGTAGTTGGAAAGGTCACGTAGGATTTTTAATTAAAGAATCGAAACGTTATGTGTATTTGTTAGGAGGAAATCAAGGAAATAGTGTGAGCATTAAAGCCTATCCAAAAAACAGAATATTAGATTATAGAACTTTAGAGAAAGTAGCTTAATATATGAATATGAATAAATAGCTAGATAAAAGAGAACGTAAGTAAAGAGAAAAAGAAGATTGAAAAAGTTAACCGTTAAAATTCGTTTTAACGGTTCTTTTTTTTGAATAAAAAACAAAGCTATTATTGTTATTAATTTTCAATTTCACGACCAATTTGTAAATTTGGTTTATGGCAATTCAAGATATTAAGACCTACACATTCAAAGATGTTTTTTCGCTACAACTTGTAGATTTTGAAAAAGCATGTGTTGTGAATAAACCAACTCAGATTAACGAGTATAAAATCTTTTGGATAAAAGAAGGTAAAGGAACGTATAATATAGATTTTAAAAGTTATTCTTTTGATGGTACAGTACTTTTCTTTTTATCTCCTGGACAGGTATTTACTGTTGATTCTGAAAAAATAAAAGAAGCATATCAATTAAGTTTTACGAGAGATTTTTATTGTATTCAAACACATGATACCGAGATTTCTTGTAACGGAGTTTTGTTCAATAATATTTATGAAACTCCTTTTGTAAATCCTACAGAGAAAGATATTCAGAAGTTAAATTTCATTTTAGAGAATTTAGTAGAAGAATTTGAATTAGCTGAAACTGCACAATACGATATGCTGCAATCTTTCCTGAAACAGTTTATTATTTATTCTGTTCGTATGAAAAAGGAGCATTCTATTATTAAAGACGATACAGAAACAAAACTATTTAAAGATTTTAGTTTGTTAGTAGAGCAAAACTTTAGAAAACTTCACAGTGTAACAGAATATGCAAACAGATTAGGTATTTCTCCAAAATCATTAACAAAGCATTTTCAAAAAATAGGAGCAGAGACTCCAAGTGATTTTATTAAGAATAGAATAGTTACAGAAGCTAAAAGGCAATTATTATATTCTTCGGAAGCTGTTAAACATATTGCTTTTGATTTAGGATTTAACGATCCGGCTTATTTTTCACGATTCTTTACTAAAGCAACAGGAAATTCTCCAGCACAATTCAAAAAAATACAGAAAGTACAATTATAGTTGTTCTTTACAATACTATTCTAAATCCGCTTTTGAAGACATTTCAAGGCGGATTTTTTCTTGTTTTTACCCTGTTTTTCTACTAAAAATCCAAATGTCCAAGGCTTAGGAACTTTTGTCCATTTTTTAAGGTCTATTCTCGTCGCATCTTTGTACCAGAATTATTTGTTAATCCTCATTAAAACAAAAAACACATGGAAATAAACATTTATCAATGTCCGAACTGTTGGGGTTACCAAGAGTACGAAGAGCAAAACGAATTAAGTAATAAACAAGAAAATAATAACTAAAAAAAACCTTAGAAAATGAGTACAAGAATTGAAACATTAAACCCAGAAACTACAACAGGAAAATCAAAAGAATTATTTGATGCTGTACAAAGTAAATTAGGATTTATTCCAAACTTAATTAAAGTTTTTGGTAATTCACCAGCAACATTACAAAGTTATTTATCATTAGGAGATTTAACAGCTAGTGGAAACTTTTCAAACAAATTTAGAGAGCAATTAGCTTTAGCTATTGCAGAAGAAAATAACTGTAACTACTGTTTATCTGCACACACTGCAATTGGAAAAATGAACGGTTTAACAGATGAGCAAACTGAAGCAAACAGACAAGGTCGTTCTGCTGATGATAAAGTAGCAGCAGGTTTACAATTTGCACAAAGTGTAACTAAAAACAGAGGTAACGTAAGTTCTGAAGAAATTGCAGCTGTAAAAGCAGCAGGATATAACGATGGAGATATCTTAGAGATTGTATTAAATGTTGTATCAAACACATTAACAAACTACGTGAACCACATCGCAGAAACAGAGATTGATTTCCCAGCAGTTGAAGCAGGAAAATTCACAGTAAATTCATAATAAGTAAAGTAAATAAGTATTAAATCCCTAAACAATAAATTAATTAGACATGAAAAAAATTATAGCAATTTTAGTAGTAGTATTAGGTGCAGTAATGAATGTAAATGCACAAGACGTTAAAACTGTAGCTTTAGAGCAAACTAAAGGAGAGTTTACTCAAAAGTCGTTAACATTATCTGAAGGAACTTATGTTTTCGAAATCGCTAACAGTAACGTTGGTAAAGATGTTGGTTTTGTTTTAGCTCCAAAAGGAAAAACAGATCAAGCAAACCACATTAAAGAAGCATATGTAACTTCTTTAGCTAAAAACAATAAGAAGTCTACTTCTAAAAAAGTAACATTAAAAAAAGGAGAGTACGTATATTTTTGTCCGTTAAACCCTACTCCTCAATACACATTGATTGTTAGATAAATAGTAGATTGTTAATTTAAAAAAGCTCGGCAAAATTGTTTGTCGAGCTTTTTTTATTTTTATAGTTTTCCTCCGTCAAGTTTATCTTGCCATTCTAGTAATTCTTTCCATTTACCTTCGTAAGCAAGCTTAGCTTGTTGTGGCCAAGTATCTGGTTTATGAATCCTGTAGCGATCACCACCGCTGTTTAATACTTCCTGACATTTTTCTACTGTAGCTTCACTTAAAGCTTTCCAGGTTTTAATATCAAAATTATGGAAAAGACCTTCAATTTTTGGTCCAATACCCTCAACGATTTTTAAATCATCTTGTTTTATTTTCTTTCCAAATACTGCTTTTGCAGCACTTGCGTCAAACGGAATCAATGCTAAGTTAGCGCTATCATTTTTTACATTATCTAAATCAAGCTGTAAAGCTATTTTAGCTTTTTCACAGGTGTCTAATTCAGTTTTTAAATTAGAAATTTCTTCTTTTAATGCAGATAGTTCAGCTTCATTATCATTAGTTGAAGCTGCAGCTAAATTTAAATTGGTATTAGCATCTTTAGCTAGTTTTAAATCTGAGGTTAAATTCAGTTTACTTTCCTCACATACATCTAGTTTTTTCTGTAAACCAATTTTAGCTTTGTTACAAGCTTCTAAGTTGGTTTCTAATTGTGAGATTTTATTTTTTAATTCAAAGATTACAGATTCATCATTCTTGTTTTCAACATCATTTGTACCTCTAAAAAGTCTACCTAATAAATATCCAAAAATAGCTGAAAGAATACCTACTATAATTGGGATGTATATACATGGACTCATAATTTATTCTTTATTTAATTGTGATTATTGTTCTTCTGTTTTTTGCTTTTCCTTCTTTGGTGTTATTGTCAGCGATTGGTTCTGTTTGTCCTTTAGAAGTAGCTATAATTTTATCAGCGGGTATTGCAGCGTTTTTTATTAAATATTCTTTAACTGAATTTGCTCTTTTCTGACCTAGGCTTAAGTTAATTTCAGGATTTCCGGTATTATCAGTATGTCCCGTTATTATACAAGTCGCTCCATCTACTTTATCTAAATATTTTGCGATATCAGCAATTTCTTGTCTGTCTTCAAGAGTCAAATTAATTTTGAATTGACCAGAACCGAAATGTAATTCAATAGCATGATCTTTAATATATTTAGCCAATTTGTCTAAATCTTCAGTATTATCTTTTAATTCAGAAATTTTAAAAGCTAAAGGACCGTGATATACATGAAGTGAATCTGCAATCATATCTTGTTTCAACTCACTAGAAGTATTCATAATTTTAGAGGGAAAACCTTTTGAAATTAAAAAGTTCTTAACTGAATTTGCTCTAGCTAAACCTAAATTAGGATAAGCAGAATCGTTTGTTTCTTCATCAGTATAATATCCTGTTATGGATAAAGATTTATCTGTATTTGATGAAAAATAATCTTTTAATTTTCCGATTTCTAAATCTAAACTTGAAGAAATAGGAGTTAAGAAGTTGAGGTTAGAAGCTTCAAAGTTAAAATTATCCTTAGCGTTTAAGGAAAGATTTCCGTTTACATCTTTAACTAAAAAAGGGTAGGAAGTAGGTGTTTCGTACACTTTTTTTTGAGTTGCAGTAGAGGTTGAAGTATTGTTAACACTATCATCTTCTTGATTACAACACATAATATAGCTAAAGTAAGTTCCAAATACGATGGTAAGTAAAATACCTAAAAGATACATTAATCGTTTACCCATAGTTTTTAATTTAGATTACTGATTGTTAAGGTATTAATTTTTTTGAAAAATTTAACAAATTGATTGTGAAAACTATATTTTTTTAGGTTTTTAATCTTTTATTGGGTTATAAACCTTGTGAAATGTTAAAGAAATCTAACGAAAGTTATTGTTTTGTTAATTAGGTGAATACAGTGAAACACTTTTTAGTTATGTGCGTCTTTTAGATGAACAACCACTAATTAATTGTATTACCATGAGAAAAATCATTTTAACCATCGCTTTAGCATTCGGAGCTTATACAACTACAATAAATGCTTCGGAATTACCAAACAACGCTAATACTACTGTTATTGAATATGCAGATGTTACTACTTTTTGTAAGTTAATTAAAGAAGGAAATTATGAAGCTGTAGCTGCTATGATTGAAAGCGGTGAAGATATAAATAAGAAATCTACGGGATTAACACCGTTAATGTTTGCTGCTCGTTATAACAAAGCTAAAATTGCCAAGTTATTAATTGACAATGGAGCTAAATTAAAAACGAAGTCGAAAAGAGGATTTACAGCATTAAAATGGGCAAAATTAGCTAAGGCTGATGAAACCATGAAAGTTATTGAAAGCGCAATGAAGAAATAAGACGAAACTTCATTTGTAAATTGTTTGAATTAAAAAAGACCGACATATTTGTCGGTCTTTTATTTTATATTGAATAAATAAAAATATTTTTATTCTTCAGCTTCAGCAGCAGCTTTAGCAGCGTTACGAGACATACGTACTTGAGCAACCACAGTGTTATCTGGGTGTAAGAAAGTAAAGTTCTCATTTGCTAATTCAGTAATATAAAGTTTATTACCGATTTCTAATTCAGTGATGTCAGCTTCAATAAAGTCTGGTAAGTTAGCTGGTAAAGCTTTAACTTTTACTTTACGCATGTTGTGACGTAAAGCACCACCAATCATAACCCCTTTAGAACTACCTACTAATTTAACAGGAATTTCCATAGTTACTGGCTTATCTTCGAATAATTGATAGAAATCAATGTGTAAGATTTTGTCAGTTACTGGGTGAAACTGAATATCTTGTAAAACAGCTGCGTAAGTTTTACCGTCTAGTTCAATCGAAGCAGTATATACGTTTGGAGTGTATACTAAACTTTTGAACGCTTTTTCTTCTGCTGAAAAGTGAACAGGCTTATCTCCTCCGTATAATACGCAAGGAACCTTTCCAGCATTACGTAGGGCTTTAGTAGCTTTTTTACCCACGCTTTCTCTTTGAGATCCGTTGATTGTAATCGATTGCATTACTTATATTTATTTAAAAAATTTACATTAAAAACTTATCACTTATCGATGTATTCTCTTGCACTTTGTGCATAACATCAGCGAATAAGGGCGCGCAAGATACAACTTTTATTTTAGAAATATCCTTTTTTAAAGGAATTGTATCTGAGACAATTAACTCTGTTAATTTAGAGTTTTGAATTTTCTCATAAGCATCACCAGAAAGTATAGGATGCGTACAAATTGCTCTTACAGATTTAGCACCTCTTTCTACCATTAAATCGGCAGCTCTAGTTAATGTTCCTCCAGTATCGATCATGTCATCAACTAGAATTACATTTTTACCTTCTACTTCACCAATTAATTCCATGTGCTCAATTACGTTAGCTTTTTTTCTTTGTTTGTAACAGATTACAACATCGCTAGCTAAGTATTTAGAATATGCATAAGCTCTTTTAGAACCTCCCATATCTGGAGAAGCTATAGTTACATTTTCAAGTTGTAAACTTTCAATGTACTCCATGAAGATTGTAGAAGCATATAAGTGATCTACTGGTTTTTCGAAGAAACCTTGGATTTGATCTGCGTGTAAATCCATGGTCATAATACGAGTTGCTCCAGCAGCTTGTAAAAGATTAGCAACTAATTTCGCACCGATTGCTACTCTAGGCTTATCTTTTCTATCTTGTCTTGCCCATCCGAAATAAGGCATAACAGCAGTAATATGTCTTGCAGATGCACGTTTTGCAGCATCTAACATTAACAGCATTTCCATTAAATTATCAGCAGTAGGGAAAGTAGATCCAATAATGAAAACTCTTCTTCCACGTACTGATTCTTCAAAAGCAGGTTGAAATTCACCATCGCTAAAAGGTGTAATTTTAACATTACCTAGCTCTTCGCCATATTCTTTTGCTATTTTTTTTGCTAGCTCCATACTTTGTCTGCAGGCAAACAATTTAGGAGTAAGTTGATTATAAGACATTTATCAGTTGTGTTTATTGTTGTGTTTGCGCAAAAGTAAAATTATTTTGAACAGTAATAAAGAGATTTAAATGAATTCAGTAAAAAATATTTAGATTTGCAGCCTATTATTGCCAAAGTGGTGGAATTGGTAGACACGTCGGATTCAAAAGATTTTGCTATACTGAATAGCTAACACTCAAAGACTTAAATCAAAAACATTTTAAAAATCTTCATTTCAGTTATTTACATCAAAAAAATGTAAATGATGAAAAATTTTATTTTCTTTGACAACAAAAAAGTACCTGAAAAAGTGCCTGTAATTTCTATAAAAAAGATGTTCTCAGAACCCATACTATATATACCTAAGATAAAAGGAAATAACAAACCTGATATTACTAAACCTTGGTACATCTCTTATTATTTCAGAAATCCATTTACAGGAGAAATGGAAAAGATTATTGAGAAAAAAGGCTTGAATAGAATTAAAACCATTACTGAAAGAAAAATGATTGGTAATCATTTGCGAAAAGCTAGACTTAGATTACTACAAGAAGGTTACAACCCTTTTCAAGAAAAAGTAGAAAGTGAAAATTTAATTGATAAAGAAAAGTTCACAATCCTAGAAGCTTTCGAAATAGCTTTAAAAGAAAAGAATAAAACTTGGGCAGAGAAAACTAGAAATGGAAACAAGAGCCTTTACAATCAATTTATTGATTGGGTTATGAAAAATAAGTTAGGAGAAAAAGAGATTACCAAACTAACTAAAAGGCATATTGTAATTTTCTTAAACGAAATTACCAACAGCTCTTCCAATACAACCAGAAATAATTTCAAAAGATTAATTTCTTCTTTGTTATCTCAATTGGTTAATGATGATATTCTTGAAAAAAATGTTGCTCTAAAAATTCCAAACTTAGAATCCAAGCCTGAAAAGAACCAACCTTTTACAAAGCAACAATTAAATAGCATTAAAAACTATTTAGTTGAACATGACAATTACTTATTTCAATTTATGAAATTTGTAACATATGGTTTAATGCGTCCAATAGAAATATGTAGACTTCAAGTAAAACATGTTGACTTAGTGAACAATGTTATTCTTCAAGCAGAAACAAAAACGGAGAGAGCAAACATTTTAATCATTGAACCACTTAGAAAGGTTTTAGAAAAAATGGAATTGCACAAATACAACTCCGATGATTTTTTATTTACCAAAGAAGAACTACCTGGTCTATGGGAGGTAAAAAGAGAAAGTTCTAAAACAGAATTCTTTAGTAGGAGATTTAAAAAACTAAAAGATACTATTGGAAAAGAAATTCGATTAAATCAGAATCATGGTATTTACTCTGCAAGACATACTGTTGCTTTAGATTTGTACTCTTCTTTCAAAAAAGAAGGTTTAACAGATTTAGAAGCCAAACATAAACTGATGACGATTACTAGGCATAAATCTTTAGATGGATTAGAAAACTACCTAAGAGAAATCGGAGCTTCGTTACCTGAGGATTATACTAAAAATTATACTGTAGATTTTTAAAAAGTCATATTAAATTTATAGAACGAAATATTATCAATCCAATTTTTTTATAAATTCTGATGGGTTTTCACCTTTTAACTTAAAGAATACTTTCGAAAACGAATCAGAATTATTAAAACCTGCTTCTTGTGCGATAGCTTTAATGGTAAACTTTCTAATTTTAGGGTTCGCTTTTAATTCATTAATTATATTTTCTATCCTTAGAGAGTTTAAATAAATTGAAAAAGAAACTCCTTTATAATGATTAATAATTTTAGACAAATAATTGGTATTGGTATCTAGTTTTTTTGCAAGAATTTGTAAACTGATATCAGGCTGTATATAGTCTTTTTTATTCTCAAATTCAGTTAACCCTCTTAAAACATTATCAATAATTTCTTCAGAGATGTTTATACTTTTATTCGTTGTATTTACAACTTTAGATGTACTGACTTCAGAATTATCAGTAAAATTTGATTCACTAAGTAAATATTCACGTAGATATTTTCTCTCCTCAGACACTCTTATTTGAATTATACTTTGGTAACCCAACCAATATATGAGAATAGTTGTAAAAACTCTTAAAGGATAATAAGAAGGCATGAAAACAGTAAAGTCAAAAGTAAGGGTTATTATTAACGGAATAAACCAAAAAACATACGTTAACAGCCCAAGCTTAAAGAAAATTTTTATCCAATTTAAATCATCAAAATTATTTAGTTTAATTGTTTTTTTAAATGAATTATACTTCTGGTAAGAAAAAATGAAAACTAGCAATGAAAAAATACTACTTATAATTTCCTCAATTATTACATATTGCTTGAAATAAATAGATACAACCTCATGATGATTGTTTTCATATATAAAAAACCCCAATCTTATTATTATAAAGAAAACAAAAACGGGAATGACTACTTTAATTAATTTTATACTTTTTGTCTCTATCTTTAAATAACTCATTAAAAAAAGAAAAAAGAAAGGAGCGACTAAAAAATGCCAAGGAATCTCGAAATATTGTAAAAAAGAATTGTTTTGAAAAAAATTCTTCACTAGAATCCAAGATTGAAAGTTATTTAAAGAGATTGAAAGCACCAATAAGTTAACAAATAGTAATACTCTTGATTTTGTTTGCTTCGAAAAATAAAGCGCTAAGCAAAATATAAAACCATGAATAGAGCTTACAATTAAAAATAAGTTAAAAAAGTCCTTGATACTCAAATTACAATTTTTTTTTAGGGAAAAATATTTGACAAAAATAACAATTACTGGAATATTTTAAAAATACACTGGAAATTCATAAATATCAACAAGTAATTCATGAATGACATCATGTTATTCTTGCCCAAAAGCAATAAGTTCTATTAATTTGTGAACTGAAAATTTCTAATACTTTGATAGGTACTAACTTGAAAAAAAAATTTAAACTAATCCCATTAATTATGAAATCAAAATATTTTTTACCGATATTATTAGTAGCATTCGCTCTATTTAGTTGTTCTAGTGACGATATCAGTGAACAAGATCAGTTACCACCCATTTCTCAAACTGGAGAAAACACAATGGGTTGTTTGGTAAATGGTGAGGTCTTTATACCTAAAGATAAAACAGGTTTTTCAGGAGTTGGAGGAGATAAGCCAAAAGGAATAACTGTTATTAAAGGTTCAAATTTACCTCAATATGAATATTTTAGTATAGCACTTAACAACTATGAAGGTATTTATATTTATCTCTATATAGCAAAGGAGTCTCCACTTGAAGAAACCTATGTTTTTTCAGATAGTCCTGGAGTTGCTGCAAGTCTAGATAAACCTGATTACAACCATTCCTTTGGTTTAATATATGATTCAAAACTTACTTCATATCAAAACTCTGGATCTATCACTTTTACAAAGGCTGATTCTGAAAACGGGTTGTACGCTGGGATTTTTAATTTGAAATTAAAAAACACTGAAAATGAAAAAGATATTATTGAAATTACAGAGGGGAGGTTTGATTTAGATTTAAAAACATTAAACCAAAATTAAAAAACATGAGCAGTTGTTCGCAGCAACTGCTCAAAGCAGAAATATCAATTTAATTGGTCATTAATATAAACTACATTACAAAATTATGAAAAAAATTACTTGTGGGATAATTGCTATGTTATCTGTTGTAACCTTACATTCACAAGACAGTGGAAGTGAACTATATACAACTGAGGTGGATAAAAAAATAGAAAGCTTAAACAAAACCTCAATAACAAGCAATATACTTATAGATAGAGTGTTATCCGTATCAGATATTTTATCTTTTAATCAGGAAGCGCGAAAAGACACGACATCATATGAACATTTCAAACAAGTTTGGTATGAGTTATATCAAGCGTCCTATGTGAAAAACTTTTCTTCATTAGAGGAGTTCAATGATAAGTTAAAAATCAAAAATTATTCGACAAATACCGTCCCGATAGGAATAATAAATACAGAATTTCATTACGGAGATGCAGGTACTACGCAAAACCCAAATGTTGGGTTTAATAGCAGTACCCAAACTTTTTATAATATTTCAGGAAAGAATCCATTCTTTAAGAAACAAGCAACAATTATATCTCCACTTGTAAGTAAGGTGGTTGGTAATACTATAAACTATAAAATTGATGCTGATAGTAAACTTTACAAACAGGGAAAAACAATAAAAAACCTACAATTACTAACAAATGGAACTACGTTTAACCTTATTAGTAATTTTAATATCAATACAGGTACTTTTGAGACTAAGTATCAAACGGAAGGGGTTAAAGTAATTAAGTTTATTACTACTTTATCTGATAATACTCAAAAGATTTCTTATGCTAAATTATATGTTGGTATACCAGATAGGACAACTTTACAAAAGTCTTCTACGACAATCCCTACCTTAACAGAAATACAAGCTCACTCTGATTTAGCATTTCAAGGTTATAATGAATCTCAGGAACATTTAGGTAAAAATGAGTATAGAATCTATTATAATGATTCAGATAATGTTTTAGATAAACCGTTTATTATATTAGATGGTTTTGACCCAGGAGATACAAGAAAAATTGAAAGAACTGATATTGGGCATAACCAAGGCACAAAGAGTATAGTTGAGTTAATGAATTTTGGAAATGAAAATTTCATTGATAAATTAAAAGCAGAAGGATATGATGTAGTAATTGTTAACCATAAAGGATATACTTCCAATGGTAAGCATATAGATGGAGGGACTGATTACATTGAGAGAAATGCATTTGTTTTAATTTCTTTGATAAGAGAGTTGAAACAGCTTCAACAAGGAAATGAGGAAATGGTGATTCTAGGACCTAGTATGGGGGGGTTAATTTCTAGATACGCTTTAGCATTTATGGAAAAGAAGTTAGCAGAAACTGGAGATAACACAAAATGGAATCATAATACTCGTTTATGGGTTAGTTTTGATAGTCCTCATCAAGGAGCTAATGTACCTATTGGTGCTCAATATTGGTTAAGATTTCATGACTTTTTGGGAAAAGTAAAAGATAAAATAGATGAGTTTTTAGATACACCTGCAGCTAAACAAATGCTCGTTCATCATTTTCTAGCAAAAAGTAAATCGGTTGCTGGTGCTCCAAATTTTAGAAATCGTTTTCAAAACAGTTTAGATAATTTAGGAATGCCACAAAATTTAAGAAAAATTAGTCTTGTTAATGGTAGTATATTTGGTGAAAATATAGGCATAGGTGGACGTGAAATTTTAAATATTGAAATAAACCCTACTCTTGTAACTCGTCTTTTAAATCATTTAGCGTTCGGTTTATTATTTAATTTTGAAGGGATTCATTCGAATGTTTACTTTAGTCCAGGAGTAAATAAAGAAAGTAGAGTTTTTGATGGTCGAATAAGAGTAAGTACTTTCTTTATAGAGTGGAATATTTATCGTGAATTAGAAAGTGCTTTTTCTGATGAAAAAGGTAGTTATGACAATGCTCCAGGTGGTTTTTTTGATACTCAAAACATTCTATATGATGAAGCTGAAATTGATCAGTGGTATATTAGATTATTTGCTAAAATTGACAAAAGTATTAGTTTTAAAACACATAGTTTTATACCTACTAAAAGTGCATTAGCGTTTAACGGAAATTCTTTTTTATATGAGTATTTAGCAGATAAAAACTTAGTTTGTACTGGAGAAACACCTTTCGATAGTTATTACGCCCCAGAGAATAATGAAGAACATATTTTTCTTACTAATGAAAATGTAAGCTGGTTGATTGAAGAAATTAAAGGGAATCCTCAGTTACCTCCTGTCTATGTTAAACCTTTTACAATTGGAGGAGAAAATACAATCTGTTATACAGAATACAAAACATTTAATATTAGTGAGACAATAAATTCATGTCAAGGTGAAACACAATGGTCTGTAAGCGATAATTTAATTGTTACTTCTCAAACAAATAATAGTATCACTGTAACACCAGTTAATAGTTCCACAAACGGTTTAGGTTGGATATCAGCTAAGAGACAAGGTGAAAATATGATGGAAGATGAAAAAGGATTTTGGATAGGAAAACCTCTAAATGAATATTCAAGTTATAGATTAGTTGGTAGTACACAAGTCTATTCGAAAGAATGGTCTAGATTTGAAGGCTTATCAGAGTTTTTAATACCTTCTTTCGAACAAGATTTGTACACTTTCGATTATGAGTGGAGTATTCCTAATAGTGAAGTTAGATATTCGGATAATAATAGAATTGCAAATGTATATCCATTCTACACAGGTACCATAGATATCGGTTTAAGATTAAAAAATAGGTGCGGATGTACTAACTGGTATGTTCAAAGCTTTAATGTAGAAGACAAAGATGGATCGGGAGGTGGAGGAAACATTATAACTCCAATCAGAATCAAATAATAAAATTTTTAGACTTATTTAAGAACGAGAAAAAGGATTAAAAAGAAAAAGAGGCAGGGTATTAATTCTTGCCTCTTTTTGTAGATAAAAACAGTAATAGTATTTATACATACTCTATTATTAAAACATTATTTCATTATTACATGTAGAACCCAACTTCCCCGAAAAAATATTATACTTCAAATCCTCTAAATTCCTATTTTGATAACGGTTTTTATCGGTATATACATAATGCTTTTTAAAGTGTGGAGATTTCTCTACATAAAAAATACAATCTCCGTCAAAAGCACTTTTAGAACCGCCTCTCATTTTGCCGTCTGCGGTTTGTTGAAATACAATTAAAAACAGCTTACCGTCGTACTTCTTTCTAAGATGCGTATCTATTTCTAGTTTACTATCCAGTTCTTTCAGTTTGGCAAAACTATCAATCACAATAACATCATGCGCTTTTATAATGGTATCAAGCTCCGAGATATTCTCCATACTAAAGATATTAGTGTTTTGCAGGGTATTTGCTCCCTTAAAATACATATCTGCTTTTTCCCAATACAAATCACTGTCTTTGTGTTCTTCCATTGTAATATGCGCTACTTTATACTCTTTTGCAAGTGCATCAATAAAACGAAAAGCAAATCGTGTTTTACCGCTTCCTTGTTTCCCTGCTATGGTAGCCACTAAACTCTCTTTTGGCTTTATCTCCAAGTTTCCTAAGAAAACAGCTAGGTCTTTATCTGCTATCTCATAACGCTTCACTACTTTGTGTTTACGCTGTTTCTTTAAAAAAGCTGCTGAATTTTTATCTACCGTTTCTCCTGGTACTTTGATAATTTTCCGCACCTGTGGTCTTGAGAGTGAAACAGGAACTAATGACTTTTTCTTAGTCTTAACTTTTTCTACTTCAACACTAAAATCAGCCTTTGTAGCCTTTTTAAAATCCTCGTAAAACTTTGGCTCTTTATCTTCATTTACTTGAAGGAGATAATCAACTGCCTTTTGTGCTTCAGTAGCACTTCGCATGAGTAGTTTACTATCTTCTCCCATGAGCTGTGTAGCGAGTTGCCAGTTCTTTAAATACGCTGCATGAGTTTTCTGTGTTTTCCATAAAATCCCTGCTTGTGCTGATAAAAAAACGGCTCCAAACTCCGCTATAAGTTCTTCCTTGGCATAATCCAAATCACCAAATTGTTGCCCAAATGTTCTTTTGAGCCTAGAATTATGAGCAGTACTATGAATCATTTCGTGAAATAAAGTACTGTAATAATCCTCTGAAGAAACAAAGGCTTTAAAATCGGGCATCTTTACAACATCCTTAATAATATTGTAACTCGCTCCTTTATGTCCGTGAATTATCTTAGCACTATCCTTTGGAAAGTTTTTAATAATTAGCTCGGCAATAGGGTTTTTAGCATCCTTGTTCTTTGGATCACTTGGAGCAACATAACCTAATCGTGCCTTTTGCTCTTTAGTTAATTTATCTAGCTTAAAATCGATACCATTAATATCACTACCATTAAACACTAAATGCTGTTTTAAAATCGGTATGGTCTTTACCAGTATATCAAAGTGCTGTGCAGTATAGCCTATGGATTTTAAATGTGCAAGCATTTCTTCTTTTCTATAACTTGTAAATGGTTCATCGTTGGCTTTGCCGTTGAATTTGTATAAACTTGTAAAGTACACCACTAACACTCCTTTAGCATCTTTCTTTAAACTTCCTTTTAAATCCTCAATCTGTTTTTCTGTTAGGAAATACGGATTGTCGAAAATG
This sequence comes from uncultured Tenacibaculum sp., assembly GCF_947495995.1. Lineage (GTDB taxonomy): Bacteria > Bacteroidota > Bacteroidia > Flavobacteriales > Flavobacteriaceae > Polaribacter. Next base: position 790,141 of record NZ_CANMAX010000001.1, on the reverse strand, counting down.
TGAAATAGATTTCCGCCCTTGAGTAGTAGGGTATTTACACCACGATAACTATTGCCTCCTTTAAAATTTCTTGGGATTAAATAACCTGCTTTATTCCTATAGTTCTCATCCCACACCTCCTTAAAGTCATCTTTAGCATTTTTAACCGCCGTAATCATTTTATCAGTGATATGCTCATAAATTTCTTTAGGAGATAACTGCGGAGTACCCAACGCATACTCCGAGTTATTATCTCCTTCTACATAGTCCAATCCTGCTAAAAATTCAATAGGGAAATCGTTTGTTGTTTTTAGATTGGAACTAGTAGATTTTACTATCCTTTTTTTTTTTTTTGAGGTAACTTTCACAATTTTACCTCCTTTAGCATATCGATAGCCTTTTTGTAGTCTTCCATTTGCTTGTAATCCCTCTTTTTTAGATGGCTTCGGAATCTTTGCGGTTTTAACCACTCTTCCTCTTTCAAATCGCCAACCTTTTCTGAGCTTTCCTGTCTCCGTTAATGCTTCTTTATAAGCCCCTACATGATACGGTGCATTTAAAGATGTTGGATAATGTTTAATTGATACCGAAAACACTTCATAAGTCGGGTTGTCTAATAGTATTTTTGATAATCTATAAACTACTTCTGTGTTGTTTTCCTTTTTAGCTTTTTCGATAAGTCTTACGAGTTCTCTTTTTGTAATGTCCTTACCATTTAATGCTTTAAACTCTTTTGTTACGCTCATTTCTTTTTCCAATTTTTATATACCAAATACCCTATTACTACTGCTCCAGAAAATCCCACAAGCATTGCCAATTTCTTTTTTTTTTGATTTCAACACCGAATTTTCTTCCCAAAGCATAAACTCTGCTATCCCAACTCTTAGCGAAATATTTATAATCATCTAAGTTTTCGTAGTAGGATAAACGTTCTTGTCCTATTTTGTAAAATAATTTTGTCGGATTTACCGAGTTAATGGCTTCAATAGTTTTTGAACCTACAGCTCCATCTACAACTAAGCTTCTATCGAAAGAGTTGTTAAGAGTAGTTTGTACCATTTTTGCAGTTACTTTAGGATTTGCATTGATTGCGTGGTCAGCAATCATTTCTGCAACAGCTTGACTTTGTATTTCATTGGCTCGTACTTTATCCCAAAACTCATTTTCAAAAAGTAGGTGTGCATCAAACTTGGTAATAGCTTTCATATCATCAATGCTCGGTGGTCTACCGATTACCTTTTCATAAAACTTTGCAGAGATTCCATGATTTGTTCCTACTCGCTCTCCTTTAGAATTGTAATTCCCTTTATCGTGGATTAAATTCTGATAGCCTCCTTCAGCTCTTTCCAAAGAGCTTTTAAATAATTCATAGCTTGCCATTTTCTTTTTCCTTTTTTATAATTCTATCACTCTTCTTTTTCCAAAAGCCTCAATCTCCAATTCAAAAACTAATTCTTTTATCAAATCCTTTTGAATCATAGGTTTACTTGTAAGCTGATTAAAAATTAGTTTACCTCCTGTTAGTAGCGGAATTTTAACATGAATAGGAGTAAGTTTATAGCGACTACCACTAGGAACATTAATCTTATTGGTGTTAAGATTGGTAAAGGCTAAAAGCTTTCTTGTTTGTTTATGATATGCTCTAAGAATCTTAGCCTCTACAAATCCTGTATTGATATATAAATCCGTTCCTGTTGGATTTAAAATTTCAATGTGTAAATCCATAGCAACGTGCTTAAAAGAAATTCCAAAATTTGAAATTCCTGAAACGCTGAATTCCAATTGCTCGATAATACGCTCAATCTGCTTTTTCTTTGTGGTAAAATAGGTAACTAAAGAAATCACTCCAGTTCCTAAACTCAATACTAATAGCGTACTTGCTTTCATACTAATTATCATTTCTACTTTTTCTTTTTCTGTTTTTCATCTTCAGCAATTCCATACATCAGTAGTAAGGTGGCAAACCCAATTCCTGCATAAACATATTTCTTAGAGGTCTTTTTACCTGTAATAATAATCTCATCCAATTGCTCTACTTTCTCCTGTAATTCGATGAGTTTAGGAAGCTCTGAAGCTTTTACTGAAATAGTTTTATAACCCACAAAAGAGATACGAATTTCATCATTCTGTGAAGCTGCCAATTCAAATAATCCATTACTATCTGGAGTAGTTCCTCTGCTTTTTGTAGCATTATAAATGTTTACTAATCCTGCCTCAAAAGGAGCTTTGGTTTTGGAATCTGTTATCTTTCCTTTTAATAATATCTCTGGTGCTAATTTCATAGTACATCCGCAATTTTCATGGTTAGTTTCTGTGTCAAATTCGTTATACATACCCTTTGTGTTCGGGCGTGCTAATCCGTAAATTGGTAAATCTGCTTCCATTTTCTTTTTCTTTTAAAACAACATTCCTGCGCTTTCAATTCGCGCTTTTACCTGATGGTATAAATCACTATCCCACATCTCAGAAATTTCTTCTTTTAGCCAATAAATCAAATCGTAATCATCTGAGATTTTCTTATCCAACCAATGTGTTGGTGTGCCTCCTGCAAAACGTTTTCTTCTTCCAAATGCAGTATAGACTAGTCTAAAATCATCTCCAGTTTTTAACTTGTCAAAAACACCTTTTACTTTTTCTTCATCAGTGGCTCTAGTTCCAAAGAAAGTCTCATGGTTAAATGCATCGAGTAAAGATTTCGCTAGTAGTTTTGCCTGTTCTTTAGTGATTGTGACTTTACTATCATTGATGCTGATATCTGGAATGATATGATCGGGGTCGTCGCTTTTAAAAATATCAGCAACAGCATCGGCAGATTTTTGTATTCTTCTATAAACTAAATATCCTATGATTCCACCTCCAAGTACAATTAGTAAAGACTTATTGTCTAACAAATACTCACTAACGGAGTTTGCTTTTTCAATAGCTGTTTTCGCATTTTCTTTGGTAGCAATTTCACGTATTTTCTTTTTTATACTCTTTGTCTTTGTCATAGCTTTTTCTTTATTTCAAAAAGCTCTTTACTGCACCGTATTTAATTGGACATGTAAAGTAACTTCTTGCCTCTTTGTTCTGAGATAGCTCTGCCATTCGCATCAGTACTTTTTCAGGTAGCTTTTCTAGTTCTTGTAATGCCTGTTGTTTATTCTGTATCTTCATAAGTGTCTTCTTTGTTTTCGATATAAGCAGCAGTATGTTGAATTAAATCCTCATCCCAATTATCAAGTAAGTAGTTAAAAAAGAGTAACTGCTCATCACTTACATTTTTACTCGTTAGTTTTTGTAAAAACGCTTTATGAACTTGAGATAGGTTTGGACTTGCTAAACTTGCAGATGAACCATTATTTTTTACGCTAGCAGCTTCCAATACTTTTGGAATCATACCACCAAGGGTTTCCATGGTCTTTTCAAATGCAGGAGTTTCTAAAAAGCTTTTCTTCTTCAACAGCTCTCGCTCTACTCTTAATTCCTCACGCTCCTTGGCTGTATCTAATTTTAGCTTGTAGGAATTGTTCTGCTCTTCTAAAGTTCTATTACGTGCTTTTAAATCCTTTACATATTCTTTAAGCTCGCTTACTTGCTCTTTGTAATCTGTAGAGCGTTCTGCTTCTACCATTTTTGCAACCAGTTCGGGCGCGCTTAAAAAATTAGATGCTCCCATCATACTTGGTAACTGAGAAGGAGCTTCTCGGTAAAACTGCTCTGCACTCATATCGTCTGTTATTAAATCTTCTGTAATTTTCTCTATCAAGTGGTACGTTGTACGGTTTGGACTTCCATACATTTTCTGTAATGAAAACACCACTGTTTTATCAAAACCTTTTTCTGGTAAGGACTGTAAAAAGTTAGCTATGGAAACATATTTCTGCTCAATATCTTCAAGACTAAATGCATACCGTCTTTTTGAACCAGACTTTACTAGTTTTAATCCGTTACATTCTATCTTGACAACATGATTTTCTGATGCTGTTAAATGAGTGGTTAATATGTCTACTAGTCTACTGTTCACAATACAAATACCTTACAATGGCTTTCTTTTCTTCTTTGTTATTTGTTTCTTTTAAATGGTCATACTCTGAGAATTCAAAGCGGATATTTCCTTTGGTAATTGGAAAGTTTGAAGAGATAACAAATGGACTATCTCCTGCTACAATTCTAATTCCTGAACCGTCTTTTACTAGTAATGGAATACTTGGGTTTATGACTGAAACTTCTAATCTCAACACTCCTTTACAATGCTCTTTCCTTGAAAAATCAATCTCAAAATCATCGGTATGACGCTCTACGGCATAACCTACTTTCATACTAACACTCACAAGAATTGGATTCAATGATAAATACAAACTCTCCTAGTATCGGCATACCTCCTGTTGTTTCCCATGAGATACTAATACGCTCATTATTACTCTCAAAATTGAGTTCCTTAAAACCTTTGCTATAACCTCCGTTTTTATGCTGATAATCTTTAATATCTGTAGGTTCTGTGAGTAAATGTCCTCTACTATCTTTAAGAGTGATATTGGTATGTGTGAGTATTGATGGAAATGCAAAATTGGTCGGTACAAGTCCTCCTTCTCCTGTCGATGGTGTTGGTATTGTTTCAGACAAATAAGAAATAAAATAAACTCCTTTTACACTTCCTGAAGGAATGGTATCGTGTGTTTCATTTTCTAAATACTCACTAAAATCTTTTACAATGCTACCATTGATTTTAAGCAGCTCTTTGTTAACCTTTATTCGTTTAAATATCTTTTTCATGCGCTTTGGTTTTAAAGCTTTGCGCCTTTGCAAACGCAAAGCTTAATCAATACAAATTACTCTTATCGTTTTTGGTAGGTTGCAAAACCTGACAATCTGCACGAGGTAAATAATGCTTTCCCTGCATCTAAAGCTAACTTTGCGCCTTCAGGATATTGAATTTCAATCTCGGTAATGGTATCATCTTCCAATAAAGCAAATGAACCTAAGTTGAAATAAATACTTCCTTCTTCACTAGCTTCAATGATATCGCTAATCGGTAAGTCAATTAAAATTTCATTCTTTTGTTTCACAACAATGTGTGCTTGCATTACCACATTTGGAATCGAATCATTGCTATATTTTACATCTTGTACAGGAGTGGTCTCGTCTGCTACAGCACATTTAATAGAAATTCCACTTGCGACAAAAACACGTCCTTTTACTAGAGAGTTTCCATCAAAATTGGTAACACCTCTTTTAGCAACTGATGAACCTGTTAACAAGGCAACCGAACCTCCTACATCTACTTTTTTATTGGCATATAAAAAACTTGGCATTGGTTTCATAGCAGAAATATTCCATTTCTCATTGGCTTTACGCATCGAGTTTTTATACTTTAAATACTCGGTGATTCTTAAATACGGTTCTTGGTTTCTTAAAAAATTCATTTTCTGTTTCTCTTTAATTGTTTAATACTTTTTCTTTTTTATCCTGCAAAATCTTGCACTTCTTCATAGCCGATATCTTCAGAGATAAAATCATAGTTTGCTCCTGTATAACTCGACAAGAAATTACTACTATCAAGCACGGCATAATCTTCTAACGGACTACCCAAGGCTGGAGATAATATTTTGTTATCCTTAAAACTATCGCCTAACCAATCTCTCAATAAATACCCTGTTTGAGTTACTGCCATAGAAATTGCAGCATCCTGACCGATTTTTCGCATGGTTGTTTTTCTATCCAAACTCGATGCGCCTGCAATTCCTCCTAAGACTAACAAGCCTCTTTTTATGGTACTATTTTGCATCGGAATAGCATCGGCAGCTATTCTTGAACCCATAGCTCCCACTGTCATACTTGCTAAGCTGACTAATGAGTTTACAAATTCTTTCTTTTTCATATTCTTTACTTTTTACTGATTAAATAGATTATTGTTCCTACGGCAACTACACCTGCTGTTCCTAAACCGATATACAAGAGTGTATTGTCTTTTTTTGGTTCTTGATTGGCTTTAAACTGCAATTCCATCATCCGCATAAGATTATCTACAGAGGTTTGTTGCGATTGAGCTTGCTCTTCCAACTTGGCGAGTAATTGAGGAGCAATGTCTTGTTGTCCTCCACTAGCATTTTGAACATAGACAGGTTTTCCATTTTTTGCCTGCTCTATCTGTGTCCATGTACCTCCAATAGTGTTTAAAATCCCCATCAGGTTAGCACCATCCCAAAAACTCCCATCTCCATGAAGTCCGCCAGAGCCTTTTATGTTTTGCTCACTCTCCTGGGCAAGCAAAAAATGTGTTTTCATTAAATTCATAAGCTTCTCTTTTGTTTATACTTCAACTACTTTTCTTCTTTTTTTGGGTGAGCTTCTTTGTACATACACAAAGGCAGAAACTAGGGCAATTCCTCCAAGAATAGGCAAAGCATTTTCTTTTAGTTTACCCACAAAAGACTGTGTTTTTGCATTTTGCTTTTCTACCAAACTTGCGTTTTGCTCAATCTTAATTTTATGGTCTCGCTCTGCTTTATATCGGGCAATCTTTTCACGTAATACCACAATTTGTCTTTTAATAGCTTCTACCTTGGTTTTGTTTTCTACAATTACCTGACTTGCTTGTTTAATTCCTTCGGTTTGTTGACGCTCTAACGTCTCAAAGGCTCCTTTGATTTCTCCTAATGATTTTTCGGCACTACGCAAACTCTCTTCGGCTTTTTTACGTTTAGAAACTGCTCCATTACACCAAGCACCCAATCCTAAAGCATCCGCAATTCCTTGTTCTTGATTGAGCTTTATTTGTTCTGATTTTAGCTCTTGTTCTAATCGCCGAACTTCTTTTTTTAAGGATTCCCATTCGGCGGCTTGTTTACCGTTTTTTAGGTTCTCCATTTTGGTATCCCACTCGGCTTTTTGCGCCCAAACTCCTTTAGCTTGATTGTTTAATCTGTCAGCGATTCCGTTGGAAGGACAAAAACCATCGAACCATCCATGTAATGCTATCGGATGTTTGTTTAGCGTGTCAAATTCTTCATTCATAACTTCACATTTTTTTAAAATACACATACAATAAAGCGGATATGAGTCCGCCTAAACCCAACTGCTTTTTAAGAGCTTTTCGCTTCTTTACATTTTTATCTTCTTCAATGGTTTTGTTAAACCGCTGTTGATAATCTCGAAGTGCTAACTCATTGGCAGTAGCTACACTTTCAGCTTCTTGTTTTAAAAAGTCTACATACTGGCTATCATATTTTAGCCATACTCGGTATAAGGCTCGTTGCAAAGGCTGTTCAAAATAGTATAGCATTTCACCTCCTAAATCTGCTTTTGTTCTAAGCTCAACAACCTTGTTTAAAATTGGAGTAATCTCTTTTTCATAACTGAGTTCTCTACCATCCTTATACTGCTGTTTTAAATGAGTGATATTATTAACGAGCCACTCATTTAGATTTGCTTCAAAAGGAAAAATAGGATCTAGTCCGTAGCTATTTGCTTCTTCTTTTAAAACAATAAACCTATAGTCTGCCTGTATGGGATTCGTATCATTCGGAACAACAAAATATAAGGTGCGACTATTTACATTTGCACTCTTGGTAAACTCTTCAATTTTGTAATGCCTGTTTGACTTTTTAAACTCGGCGAAAAAATTATCAATGAAGATTTTTAACTTTTCTGCAAAGGCGAGTGCAGTGGCTAAGGTTTCTCCATCGCAAAGCTCAAAAGAACTAAAAGCAGTTTCATTTCTTAGATGTGCAATTCCTAAATCAACTTCTTTAAAAATTTCATTAAATAGATGCTGAATTCTGGTTCTATTTCTAAATAGAATTGCTTCTCCTAGTTCTGTAATCTTTAGCTGTAATTTATCTCGTAAATCTCTACGAATTTTAAGCTCTACCACCGAAGCATCGTAAGTAGAACCGCTACAAGAATTCATCTCCGCAATAAACTCATCTACTGCATAGCTAACTAGTTTTCCAACACCCTTCGTTATTTCTCCATCAATTCCTGATAATCCTTGTGAACTAGTACTCATAAAAACATCATCAGACCTATAAAAATTAGGCTCTCTGTTACTTTTTAGTGTGCCATCAACAACATAATACCCATCTTTTAAATCCGAACTGTTTTGGTTTTTAGGAACAACTACATACACATGAGAAAAACCGTCATCACCTTTATACTTCACACGTCTTAAATAATGAGAAATACCACAATTCAGTAAAATAGCAGAAGCGAAAATACTATAGCTCTTGCAGTCCAGACCCCGTGAGCGAGTAGCCCAAGCACATGCAGGACTTCTAAGTAATTGGTCGTACTCATCAATTTTATACTGTAAATGATGATACAAAAAACTATGAAGCTCCTTACATAATTTTGATAAGGGTAAGCCTAAGAATTTCTCTTTTGCAAGAGCTGTAGTATGATGTTGATATTTTTTAGCCCATACTGCCATACTATCGATAGCTACCTTAGTATTTCCTGTAGCAATTTTGGTACTGCTACAATCACTAAAAGGAAGTAAACTATCGTAGTTTTTTCCTTTTTTTAGTGGACGGTATAATAAGGTGTTTATGGCTTTGCTATCCAACGCTTTTTCTTTTTCTTACTACAAAAGTATAGCGAAGAAACAGCGTGCTTTTAGGATTGGGTAGCTTTGGAGAATTTTGGTTATGATTGGGTAGCATTTGCTAATTTTAAAGCTAAACCTACATGCACATTAATGAAAAAGAAAAGGAATTCTTTTTTATTTATTGATTTTCCTTTAGTTTAGTAGTAAAATAGGGTGTTAAGAACCTGAAATGCTATAACACTAATCAATTAGAAACTTATAAACTAAATGGCTAAAAAAGCTGTAAAAACCAAATCAATAGAAGAAAGCCTTTGGCAGTCTTGCGATAAATTAAGAGGCTCTGTAGAATCTAGCGAATATAAACACGTTGTTTTAGGACTAATCTTCTTAAAATTTGCTAGTGATAAATTTGAAGAACGAAGAGAAGAATTAATTTCAGAAGGAAAAGAAAAATATGTAGAAATGAAAGATTTCTACAATATGAAAAATGTCTTTTTCTTAAATGAAACTTCTCGTTGGAGCTTTATAAAAGATAATGCCAAACAAGATGATTTAGCACTTAAAATTGATACCGCTTTACACCAAATAGAAAAAAACAATCCTGCACTAAAAGGAGCGTTGCCAGACAACTATTTTTCACGATTAGGGTTAGATAAAACCAAACTCGCTTCGCTTATTGACCAAATAAGTGAAATAAACACCATTGCAGACAAACAAAACGATATTGTGGGGCGTGTATATGAATACTTTTTAGCCAAATTCGCTATTAAAGAAGGGAAAGGAAAAGGGGAATTCTATACGCCAAAAAGTATTGTAAATCTTATTGCTGAATTAATAGAACCTTATCAAGGTATTATTTACGACCCTGCTTGTGGTTCTGGTGGTATGTTTGTGCAATCGGTTAAGTTTATAGAAAACCACCACGGAAATAAAAAAGAGGTTTCTGTTTATGGGCAGGAATACACAAATACCACCTACAAACTGGCTAAAATGAATTTAGCCATACGTGGTATTGCAGCCAATTTAGGAGAAAAAGCAGCTGATACGTTTGGAGCAGACCAACACCCTGATCTTAAAGCTGATTTTATAATGGCAAACCCACCGTTTAACCAAAAAGATTGGCGTGGTAAAGATGAATTGACAGACGACCCACGTTGGCAAGGGTATGATGTACCACCAAAAAGTAACGCCAATTACGGTTGGATTTTAAATATGGTTTCCAAATTATCCGATAATGGTGTGGCTGGTTTTATATTGGCAAACGGTGCATTATCTGGTGGAGGCGAGGAATATAAAATTAGAAAAAAACTGATTGAAAACAACTTGGTAGAAGCTATTATTATTTTACCAAGGAATATGTTTTATACCACAGATATTTCTGTAACGTTGTGGGTTTTAAACAAGAACAAAACCGAAAAAAAGGTTAGTAAAGGAACAGAAACACGTGAGTATCGCAACCGTGAAGATGAAATTTTATTTATGGATTTACGCCAAAAAGGTGAACCTTTTGAGAAAAAGTATATTCAGTTTGCTCCTACTCAAATAGAAGATATTGCCAAGACTTTTCATACTTGGCAAACTGATGAAGAAGCCTATGAGAATATTCCAGAATACTGTTATTCAGCTAAAAAAGGTGAAGTCATTAAAAAAGACTATTCATTAGTGCCTAGTAAGTATATTGAGTTTGTAAACCGAGACGAAAACATAGATTTTGATACCAAAATGAAAGGCTTACAAACTGAACTTAAAGATTTGTTAGCCCAAGAAGAAGCCTCAAAAGCAGATTTACAGAAAGTTTTTAAATCTCTTGGCTATGAACTATAAACGCTTAGGCAATTTTATTGAACCTATTAATATTCGTAACACAGAATTAGAGGTAACAACCTTGTTAGGTGTAAGTATCAAAAAAGTATTGATGCCTTCAATTGCCAATACGATTGGAACAAATATGAAGACTTATAAGATAATTGAGAAGAATCAATTTGCTTATGGTCCTGTTACTTCTAGAAATGGAGATAAAATCTCTATTGCGCTCTTAGAAGATTATGACAAAGCTATTGTTTCTCAAGCCTATACTGTTTTTAAAGTTATTGATGAACAAGAAGTAATTCCTCAATATTTAATGATGTGGTTCAGAAGACCTGAATTTGACCGTTATGCTCGCTTCAAGTCTCACGGTAGTGCAAGAGAAGTTTTTGATTGGGAAGAGTTTTGTGACACTCAATTACCAATCCCATCCATAGAAAAACAACGTCAAATAGTAGCCGAGTACAACACGGTAACCCAAAGCATACATCTCAACAAAAAAATAAATACCAACCTAGAAGCTACCGCACAAGCCTTGTACAAACATTGGTTTGTGGATTTCAACTTTCCGATTACAGAGGAAAGTTGTCCCGAACTAGCTTCGGGATCACCTCATTTAATTGGCAAACCTTATAAATCTTCGGGTGGCGAAATGGTTTATAATGAAGAATTGGATAAAGATATTCCTGTTGGGTGGAGTTCTACTACACTTGGAAAATTATTAAGTAAAAAAGGTTATATAAGAGGTCCTTTTGGCTCTGCACTGAAAAAAAGTGATATGCAAAAAAAAGGTATACCCGTTTACGAACAACAACACGCAATATATAACCACAGAGAGTTCAGATATTTTATTACAAAAGAGAAATATGAAAAGTTAAAAAGATTTAGCATAGAACCTGATGATTTAGTAATTAGTTGTTCTGGAACGTTAGGAAGAATTACTTTGATAAATAAGGAAGATAAAATTGGAGTAATAAATCAAGCTCTTTTAATATTAAGAACTGATAAAGAAATTATGGAAGGTATTTACTTAAAATGCTTTTTAGATTCTAAAAAAGGTAATATGATGTTACTTGATGGTTCTGGTGGAAGTGCTCAAGTTAATATAGCAAAAAGAGAGATAATTCAATCTATTCCGTATGCATTAGCTAATAATACTTTAATAGAGAAATTCACCTATAAATTAAAAATTATACAGTTCAAAATTGATAAGAATGTAGAACAGTCAAAAAAACTAAAAGAATTGCAAAGTTTATTATTAGCAAAAATGACTCAAGTAGCAACAAAACCAGCATCAGTATAAAACATATGTATAAATGTCAGAAATCAGAATTAATACCATATCAGTAGAAAATTACCGTTCATTTAAAGACAGACAAGATTTTGTATTTCCTGATGCTAGTTATAAAAAACCAGTAGCTATTGTTGGTTATAATAATTGTGGTAAAACCAATTTGTTGAATGCTATTTTATACGGGTTACAAGTTAATTTTGTTTCTAAAGATACTTTCTCTCTAGACGATTTCCATAATAGAGATATGGATAATGTTCCTTTTATACTTTTAAATGCTACAAGCAGTAGAGAGCCAAAATTTGACGGTGAAAAGTTTGCAAGTTTAACAGGTTATCATCGTTTAAAAATTTTTGTTGATGGAGAGGAAATTGAAGGTAGTAAAATTGAATCCTTAAATGGGTTAGAACAAATTCAAGGTTGGGATGATACACCTAAGGACGATATAAATTATGAGGCATTTGGAGCAACTAGATATTTCAACATATTCTATATCAATTTCCATAAAATTAAAGAGGAAATAAATACGAATAAAACAAGCTGGGGAAATCTAAGGTCTTTTTTAGCGAAACATATTAAAAAGATTGTAGATTCTGATGTTCCAATGAATGATAAAAAAGCTGTATTTGAAGAAGAAGTACAAACTAGTACAGATAAGGTTTTAGAAGATTCGGAGTTGAATAGATTTATAGGTCTTATCAAAAAAAATTATTCATCTAATCTTCGCAACGATGATTGTTCTGTAAGTTTTGGTCTACCAAATTATCACGATATTTTCTTAAAAATGTTGTTTAAGGTTGGATTAAATGGTGATGTAGAAAATCAAGTGCCTATTAGTCATTTTGGAGATGGTTATATCTCAATGTTTGTTATGGCTGTGGTTCAATCTATTTCAGAGTTTAATGATAATGATAAGTGTTTGTTTTTGTTTGAAGAACCTGAGAGTTTTTTGCACGAAAATCATCAAGAATATTTTTATAAAACGGTGTTATGCGGTTTAGCAGAAAATGACCATCAAGTAATCTATACAACACATTCTGATAAAATGATTGACCCTTTTGATACCAAGGGATTAATTAGATTAGAAATTAATGAGAACAACCAAACGGTTAAAAAATATAATAGTTTAGATGACTTTGATGTGAGTATTGCAGATGAAGAAACAGATGAACTTATTAATTACTCAAAGTACAATGAGTTTATAAAAACTATAGAGCCTAATTTAAGTAAGATTTTATTTAGTAAAAAGGTCATTTTGGTTGAAGGTCCAAATGATGTTTTGGTGTACAAATATGTTATAAGGCAAAAGGTATTAGATTTTATAGCAAATGATGATGCAATAGTAAATAAAGAAAGGTATGCAGATACTTTTATGAATTTTGAAAATATAGCGATTGTTTGCCATCACGGAAAAGCAACAGCAAATTATTTGATAGAATTATGCAAACATTTTCAAGTAGATTATTTTGTTATTAACGATTGGGATTTTGAAGCAGACGAATTGTCTATTGATACCATTTCAGGTTTTTTAACGCTAGATTTATTAAAAGCAGATGCAATCTACACGGAGAGTGATAAGAAGGCAATGATTACTACTAATTATAATCTAATAGAAAATGCAGGAATAGATAAGATTCATTTTAATGTTAAGAAATTAGAAAGTGTAATTGGTTATGAATCTAACGACAAAAGTAGTCTTGCGATTTGGGAGTTGTTAAATTCAGATGAATTTAGTTTTGATGAAAATTTGTTCCCAGAAAGCCTTGAAGTCTTTTTAGGATTAAAAGATAATGCTCAAGAGGAATTACCAGTTGAGGATAATGATTTACCTTTTTAGAATAAAGTAGAATTTCCATTAAATAAACTATTTAAAAATGGCAAAATATAGTGTACAACAACAACCTGTAGAAACTTTATTAAGCTGGATAAAATCTGGCGATATCGCCATACCAGAAATTCAACGTCCTTTTGTTTGGAAAGCATCGAAGGTAAGAGATTTAATAGACTCTTTATACCAAGGATATCCTGTAGGCTATATTATAACTTGGCGTAATCCTGATGTTAAGTTAAAAAATGGTGAATTATCAGCAGGTAAAAAAGTATTAATAGATGGGCAACAACGTATTACAGCCTTAACAGCTGCTATAGTTGGGCAACGTGTTTTAAATAAAAACTATAAAGAAATTAATATTCGTATTGCCTTTAATCCGTTAACAGAAGCTTTTGAAGTTTTAAATAAAGCCAAAGAAAGAAGTCCGGAATGGATTAACAATATCAATCCTATTGTAAATGATGAAATTACAATTAGTAAAGCAAGAAAAAGCTATATGGAGCTAAACCCTCAAGAAAATGAGGATGTGATAGAACAACGTATAGAAAAGCTTAAAAGTATTAAAAACCAACAAATTGGTATTATTGAGCTTGACGCAAGCTTAGATATAGATACGGTAACTGAAATATTTATTCGTATCAATCAAAAAGGTGTTGTACTAAGTAATGCCGATTTTGTAATGTCTAAAATTGCTTCAGACGAGCAACATGGCGGTAATAAAATGCGTAAAATGGTAGATTATTTTTGCCGTTTATTGGTAGATAAAGGTTTTAATAAACACATTGTAGATAACGACACCAATTTTGCAGAAAGCAACTACTATAAAGCTATTAAATGGATGGCTACAGGTAGTGATGATTTGTATTGCCCTGATTATATAGATATGCTCCGTGTGGCTTTCACTTTTAAATTTAGCCGCGGTAAGTTTAGTGATTTAGTAGCCTTATTATCTGGTAGAAATTTTGAAACCAGAACTTACGAAAATGAAATTGCAGCAACGAGTTATAACAAATTATCGGAGGGGTTAGAAGCCTTTGTAAACCAAACTAATTACCAACGGTTTGTAATGATATTAAAATCGACTGGGTTAATAAGTAGAAAGCTTATTTCATCACAAAACAGTTTAAACTTTGCCTACGCCTTATACCTAAAATTAAGGGATGAAGGATTGAGTGAACCAGAAATACAAGGCTTTGTGAAAAGATGGTTGGTCTTATCTATCTTTATTGGGCGTTATTCTGGTTCAGCAGAATCTAGAATAGATGAAGATATCAAACAAATTAATGCCAAAGGTATTGCCGCCTATTTGTTGCAAATGGAGCAAGCTCATTTAGGAGAAGGCTTTTGGGATTTTGGCTTAATTAACGATTTAGAAAGCTCTAGTGTCAATAACAATGCTTATACATTGTACTTAGCAGCTCAAGTAAATAGTAATGCTAAAGCTTTTTTATCTAAATCAATGACTATTTCTAGCCTTATTGAGCAACGCGGAGATATTCATCATATTTTCCCTAAACAATATTTAATAGACAACGGATACTCTCAAAAAGCCTACAACCAAGTAGCAAATTTTGTATATACAGAGCAAGCTACCAATATAAAAGTAGGTAAAATGCCGCCCATTGAATACCTAGGTAAAATTGAAACCCAAATAAACGAGAGTATCAATGAAATTAGCACTATAGATAATAAAGATGCTTTAGAAGATAATATTAAAGCAAACGATATTCCGTTTTTTATTAAAGAGGCAACACATCAGGATTACACAAGATTTCTAGAAGAAAGGCGGAAGCTGATGTCTAAGAAATTAAAAGCATATTACGAAGGTTTATAAAAGTAAGTAAATGAGTCAAAAATTCACAGAAGCGCAGTTAGAAAATGTTTTTGCGGAGTTATTAACAAATGAAGGCTATCCCCATTTTTTAGGGAATACCCTAAACCGTGCAGAAGACGAAGTAATTTTGGAAGATGATCTACGATCTTTTTTTGCTTCTAATTATGCTACAGAAAGTATAACTACTTCAGAAATTGACGGAATTATTTTACAATTAAAAACCTTACCTGCTTCTGATTTATATGAAAGTAACAAACGTTTTATGCGTATGCTTACTGATGGGTTTATTCTAAAAAGGGAAGATGCGAGTAAAAAAGATATTTATATCAATTTGGTAGATTATTCAGAAACGGACAACAACGTTTATAAATTTGTCAATCAATTAGAAATTGTGGGTAGCCACAAACGTATTCCAGATGGTATTTTATATGTAAATGGTTTGCCTTTGGTGGTATTTGAATTCAAAACAGCTATTCAGGAAAACACGACTATCCATAACGCTTATGTACAACTAACTACACGCTATAAACGAGATATTCCGCAATTGTTTATTTACAATACATTTTGCGTAATAAGTGACGGCGTAAATAATAAAGCAGGTTCATTTTTTGCACCTTATGAATTCTTTTATGCTTGGAGACGTGTTTTAGGATTAGCAAAAGAAGTTGATGGAATAGATTCTATGTTTACGTTGGTACAAGGAATGTTACACAAAAATCGTTTACGAGATATTATTCGCAACTTTATCTACTTACCAGATAGCAGTAAAAAGGATGAAAAAATTGTGTGTCGTTATCCGCAATATTATGCGGCAAGAGCATTGTATGACAATATTAAACTAGCCCAAAAACCAAGCGGAAATGGTAAAGGAGGAACATATTTTGGAGCGACAGGTTGCGGAAAAAGTTTTACAATGCTATTCTTAACTCGCCTGTTAATGAAAAGCGAGTATTTTAAAAATCCGACAATTATTCTCATCACAGATAGAACCGATTTAGATATACAACTTTCAGAACAATTTACCAATGCTAAAAATTACATTGGAGATAATGGTATTGTTAGTGTAGAAAGTCGCGACCATTTAAGAGAATTACTGCAAGGTTGCGAATCTGGTGGTGTGTTTTTAACCACGATTCACAAGTTTACCGAAGATTTAGAGTTGCTAACCGAACGTACAAACGTAATTTGTATTTCTGACGAAGCTCATAGAAGTCAAACCAACCTAGACCAAAAAATAAAAGTTACTGATAAAGGAGTTAAGAAGACCTACGGTTTTGCTAAATATCTTCATGATTCATTACCAAACGCAACCTTTGTTGGCTTTACAGGAACGCCAATAGATGCAACGCTTGATGTTTTTGGTAAAGTAGTAGATTCTTATACTATGACGGAATCTGTAAAAGATGAAATTACCGTTAGGATAGTATACGAAGGAAGAGCAGCAAAAGTAATTTTAAATAATAGTGAACTAGAAAAAATTGAGAAGTATTATGAAGTTGCAGCCGAAGCTGGTGCAAATGACTATCAAGTAGAAGAAAGCAAAAAGCAATCGGCAAACATGAATGCTATTTTAGGCGACCCTGATGTGCTTAAAAAAATAGCAGAAGACTTTGTTAATCATTATGAGAACAGAGTAAATGAAGGAGCAACGGTAAAAGGTAAAGCCATGTTTGTTTGTCCTAGCAGACCTATTGCGTATGAATTTTACAAAAATGTAATTGAGCTTAGACCAGGATGGGCAGAAATAAAACAAGCTGAAGAAGGAGCTGAATTATCAGAAAAAGAGAAAAAAGAAATTAAACCTATGGAGCGTGTTAAAATGATAATGACACGCGGAAAAGACGACCCAAAAGAATTATATGAAGCTTTAGGAACGAAAGAATATCGAAAAGAATTAGACCGTCAATTTAAAAATGAAAAATCAAACTTTAAAATAGCCATTGTTGTAGATATGTGGTTAACAGGTTTTGATGTGCCATTTTTAGACAGTATTTACATTTATAAACCTATTCAGCAACACAATTTAATTCAAACTATTTCTCGTGTAAACCGAAAATTTGCAGGTAAAAACAAAGGTCTAGTGGTGGATTATATTGGTATTAAAAAAGCTATGAATATGGCTTTAGCTAAATACGGAAAAGGCGACCAAGATAATTTTGAAGATATAGAATCGTCATTAATTATAGTTCGTAATCATTTAGATTTGTTAGGAAAGTTCTTCCATAAGTTTGACAATAGTAAATACTTTAATGGTTCTGCATTAGACCAGTTAAACACATTAAATCAAGCAGCCGAATTTGCACAAGTCACCAAGGAAGCAGAAGTACGATTTATGGGCTTGGTTAAAAGATTAAAAGCAGCTTATGATATTTGTGCCGGAAGCGAAAAATTAACTCAAAAAGAAAGGGATTATACGCATTTCTATTTAGCAGTTCGTTCTATAGTTTTTAAGTTAACCAAAGGAGATGCTCCAGACACAGCGCAGATGAATGCTAAAGTTCGTGAAATGATAAAAGATGCTTTACAAAGTGATGGAGTTGAAGAAATTTTTAAGATTGGAGAGAATACAGAAGCCGAACAAGATATTTTTGATGATGATTATTTAGCCAAAATAGACAAGATAAAATTACCGAACACTAAAATTAAACTACTTCAAAAACTACTAGCAAAAGCTATTGGAGAAATTAAAAAAGTAAACAAAGTAAAAGGCATTGATTTTACTAGAAAAATGGATGCTTTGGTAGCTAGATACAATGACAGAAGTGAAAATGATATTTTGCGAAGTGAAGTCTATGAAGAAATGGCAGAAGCATTAACCGAAATGATAATGCAGGTGAGAGATGAATTCAAGGCAGGTAATGAATTAGGAATTGATTTTGAAGAAAAGGCATTTTATGACATCTTATTAGAGTTGTGTAAAAAGTATGATTTTACATACCCAGAAGAAAAGTTAATTGAGTTAGCAAAAAAAGTAAAAGAATTAGTAGATAGTCAAGCAAAATTCCCTGATTGGAGTAAACGTGATGATATTAAAGCAGCTTTAAAAGTTGGTTTAATTTTATTACTAGATGAGTTTAGATACCCGCCAGTAGAACGAGACGAAGTTTATGAGGAAATCTTTTCTCAAGCTGAAAACTTTAAAAAACATCAGAGATAAGAAAATTAAATATTTCTTTTATTCCAAATCATACACCTCTAAAAACCTTCGCACCTCATTTGGGCGAAGATTTTTTTTAAACTTAGCTATTTCTAGAGGTAAGGCTCTGTTTTCTGCAATAATTTCATTGATGGTGGCTCTTATTTCACGCTCTGGTAAATAATAGTATTTTTCAAACAGCTTCTTTTTGGTGTAAATCCCTTTCATAAATTTTTATTTCTAAATTTCTCGATATTGATATCCTATTATGGTGTCATTTACATCGTATTGATACACTTTAGTTGGTTTTAATACATATTCTGTACTTCCGTACATTAAAATTTCATCAACTAAATTTGGTTTATCAGTTCTGTAGGTATACCTTAGTGTTACTCTTATGATAAAAGTTTCAAATTGGCATAAGTATTCCTCTTCCAGTACTTTTCCGTTTTCTTCTTTTATTCCTCCAATATTTGATTTATGAAGCTTGATAAAAGCCAATAGTTTCTCAAAAGTGTTGGCTTGTAAATAGGCAACATAATTAGGATCATTTTCTTTAGTTAAGGAAGCTTCATTTTTAGTGGCTATTGTTCCATTTAAACTAATAGCTGTGCTCAACTTTCCTAGCAAATCATAAACATCACCATTAAAACTTTCTTCATTAATGCTTTCAATCGTGCTAGCTAGTAAAGAAATTCCCTGAGTTCCATTTGCTGCTGTTATACCATCAGAAATTAAAATTGCGTTTTCCTTACGTGGATGCTTTTGGATATAAACACTAGATAAAATGTGTAATATGTCGTTTTCATTATCTAATAGTAAGATATTTCCGTTAGTTGCTTGTTGTATTTTCATGCTTCTGTTTTAATGTTTCTTTTTCGTTGCACTTTTCTTGCGCTTCTTTGCGCATACGCAAGAAGGCTTCATCTTCCTGCTTTTCCATCCATTTTTGATATGAATTCATTGTTTACTTTTTCTTTAGTTGTTGTAATTATTACCAACAATACTGATTGATTCACTGGCGAGCTTAATGGGTATTTCAGGGTCTCAGAATTTCAATCACGTACTACAAACCCTTTTTCCGTGTTGGCACTATTTTATTATTCTTTACTTACTTGTTATAAGTTCTTTAGTTGAATTGTTATAAAATATTACTTTGTTTGTTACTCCTTTATAAATTGATTTCTCAAAACGTTTATACATACTATCGATAATCAGTTGTATAGGTTTTCGGTTTTTACTCAAAGGACTATACCAAACAGGATTTGCATATCGATTATTGGTAGTTTTGAGTTTTAACTCTGAATTTCCATTTTTTAGCATGATGACCATTTTTATCTTGCTACAATTCGGGCAGGTAATTTTATTTCCTGCTCCGCAAGAACATTTACTATTTTCTTTCATTTATTAATTTTAATTCTTTTCCTTGTTCATAATCTCGATGAGCTGCTCTAAAAACTCATGTGGTAAATTGTCTTTTACATAGTTGTAAAGTTGTTCTGCTGTGTATTTCTTTTTTTTATAAGCGGTTAGAGCATTAACAAATTTCTGTTTTGCACTTTTTTTGCGTTTCCTTGCATTTTCATTGCGCTTATTTACCCTTTGCCGTTGCGCTTTTTTATCTTGATATTTTAAGTGTGAAAGCCAAACTGAATGCAGTCCGAAAAAACCAACTCCATTAGAAGTTTTGCGGTTTACATCGAAGTATAATGAAGGAAATAATGCATTGTGATGATGCTTTTTAAACCATTTGCGAGCAAACTCTAGTTTCCATCGATACTCTTTTAGCTTTTCGATGAGTGTTTCCTTTTGAGTAATTCCACTAAACAATACTTCATTAAGTTGATTAATAGCATTTTTCCAACTTCCTGCGTGAACATCAGTATGTTGTTTCCAAATCTTAGCAGAAGATTTGATAAAATCCTGTATCAAAATTGCTCTAAATTCTTCTGAAGAAACATTTGTATATAGCGCAACTTTGCGCAAATAATGATAAGGAAGCACGGTATAGCTACTATACTTTCCGTTTGATAAGTCTTGCGCCAGTTCTCTATCATCCACTAAACGAGCAAGAAAATTTCGTGTGAGTGTCGTATTTATTCCTTGAGATTTTGGCGTGGTTTTAAAAAAATCAGGTAACAATTTGCGAATCGTTTCTCTGTTTTCTCGCGCCCCAGTTTGCTTAAAAGTATTTATCGCTGTGGTGTTCTTGTAGCTGTCTGCAAGACATACAATCTCATCCGTTTCAGAATAAGAATTATTCTCAACTATGAAATTTTCATAGTCTTTTATTTCTTTTTCTTTTATAAAAGTTCTAGTAGTATCATTATTATGAGGTAACTTTTTCCCACTTGATATATTAACTAATTCATTTTGTGTGATTTGTTTCTTTGGTGGATTTCCGTCTAAAACTTGAACAATTTCAGGGTTAAAATTCACTGAAATTGGCTTGTTTTGGTTTACATAGGTATAGTTAATTAATACACCTGCTTCTCGTAAACGTTTAATATGATTTTGTGCTGTTTTCTTACAAAAACTTAGCCTTGGTATTCCTGCAATGGTATGTGTTGCTAATTTGCGGTTGTCTATCTTTAGTTTAGGTAAAGCATTTTTATAAACGCTGGTAGATCTATTAACAGCTTTTAAATAGGTATTGCGCTCTTTTAATTGCGCAATGTAAAATCCTACCAACACATTAAAAACGATTTCAGTAGCATACTTAATTGTTTGAGTACGTTTCTTAGGTAAAATAGTTGCTTTTAGTTCCGTGTTAATCTGTTCAACAGCTTTATTATATTCAAAAGGAAGTAAACCTTCAGAGTTACTCTTTATAGCTTCAATTCTTTTTAAATCATTTGAAGATATGTTTTGAGGAGACACAACACTTTTATTGTACTTAACAATTTCCTTATTTGCTTTCGCAACTTTAGTGTTGTAGTTATGTACATACTGACGATACTTATCCATTGCGTTTTTCATCCCATCTTTATCTAGGTAGGGAAAATTGATGTATTGATAAGGCGTTGCTTTTTTTTGCGTATGCGCAATTTCTCTTTTTGTAAGTAACAATCCGTGAGTTTCATTAAAGGATTCAACAGCTTTGTTATACTGTTTGTCATTTAGCTTGTTTCGTTTTGCATTGTCCTGAAATAGTTTAACTGTCTGTCTGGTAACTATATCCAATTTATGACTAGCCAAATACTCTTTAACTTGGCTATTATAATTACCAATTGAGGTAAAATTATTTGTACTCTTTATAGGTTTTTCCGCTTCTTTTTTCATAGATTTGAGTAATTAAACAATTTACTATCGACGGGTAGTATATTTTTTCTTTTTCATAGCAATTTTCCTAGTCCTCCCATGAAGACTAGGTTTTTTTTGCTCTTTATTTGGCAAGCAATAAAATTGTAATGATTAGTTAATGTGTTATAACTAGTAATTGCGGGGGAGATTCTCTTGTAATTGGATAAGCAAACCCACAATTCGATTGTGGGTTGCTTGTTGTTAGATAAGAAGTACTTATCCTGTGGTACTGTAAACCTTTTTCTTCTTCTCTTTCATTTTTTTTAATCGTTGTCTCACTTCTTGATTGTGATTCTTTTTTAGTAATTGATAAAAATATTCCTCACTATAAGGATGATTATTAACTCTCTTTTTCTCTTCTTTTTTTACTTCAACTTTTTCACTAGATATAACCGACAAAAACAAGGCTCTCTCATCTGGAGAAAGCTGCCCAAAATGCTGCATTGTTAATGTTAAGTTATTCTTTTTCATAGCGATTAAAACGTCAAACGTCGTTAAAAATTAAATTTTATCGTATATTTGACAGAATTATGATGCAAATATAACGACAAAAGTCGTTTAAAAACAAATCGAAAAACGATGAATGTCGCTACTTTTAAACATAGGCTATTACACTATCTTGACTACAAGGGAATTAGTAAGAAAGATTTTTATGATACAACGTCAATAAAAAGAGGTTTCCTAGATACCAATAAACTGACAAGGTCTGTTTCCGATACTTATATCTCAATAATTCTCGACATTTATGATGATATCAATTTCCTATGGCTTTTAAAAGGAGAAGGAAAGATGTTAAAGCAAGACAAGAAATCGGAAAAAAATGACGCGATTTGGGTAGAATATGAAAGGTTTAAACTAGTTCCGCTTATAAACAAAAGAGCTAGAGCGGGATTTTTATCAGGATGGGAAGATGATGAATATATTGATGAACTACCAAAAATTCCGTGGGAAGTAGACAGAGAATATAAAGGGAATTATTTAACTTTTGAAGTTGTAGGAGATAGTATGGAATGTGATAATCCTAGAGAAAGTATTTTAGAAGGAGATTTACTCTTAGGTAGAGAAGTAAGAAAAGAATATTGGTCTAGTAAATTACACATCAATAAATGGGATTTCATAGTCGTTCATAAAACAGAAGGAATACTAGTAAAAAGAATCATAGAACACGAAGTAGAGACAGGAAAGTTGATACTACATAGCCTAAACCCCTATTACGAAAACCAAGAGGTGTATATGCAAGATTTGAATGGTATATACAACATAGTGGATATAAAAAGAAGTAGAAGAAGATAAATTTTTTCTAGTGTTTATATAGGATTTATGTATATATTTGAATCCTCAAAACAGTACCTTAAAAAGTACCTGTAAATTTGAAAAAAGTAAAAATATAGTAAAAACTGACAATTTAAGATTTTTATCTTTTTTAGTTTAAGTTCAGAAAGTTATCTAATTTTTACGACTATATACTACTAGCCAAAGTGGTGGAATTGGTAGACACGTCGGATTCAAAATCCGATGCTCATTAGAGCGTGTGGGTTCGAGTCCCACCTTTGGTACAATAACTTTTTACAGGTTAAAAATTTCTATAAATCGAATCCAATATCTTTTCTGTAGTTCATTTTATCAAATGAAATCTTGTCGATATTTTTATAAGACTTAGCTAAAGCATCTTTAATAGTGTCTCCAAAAGACGTTATTGCCATAACTCTTCCACCGCTTGTTACTACTTCTGTATCGTCTATTTTAGTTCCGGCATGAAAAACGATAGAATCTTCAATTCCTTCGAAACCAGAAATTACTTTTCCTTTTTCGTATGCTTCAGGATATCCACCAGAGACTAACATTACTGTAGTTGCAGTTTGTGAAGTTACTTCATAAGTTTTCTCATGTAAGTTTTGATTGGCAACTCCTTCAAATAAATCAAATAAATCAGAATTGATTCTAGGTAAAACAACTTCAGTTTCAGGATCTCCCATTCTTACATTGTACTCAATAACAAAAGGATCACCAGCAACATTCATTAAACCAATAAATATAAATCCTCTATAATCGATCCCATCTTTTTGTAAACCGTCAACAGTTGGTTTTATAATTCGATCTTCAACTTTAGTAAGAAAATCAGCATCAGCAAAAGGTACAGGAGAAATTGCTCCCATTCCACCGGTATTTAAGCCAGTATCTCCTTCACCAATTCTTTTATAATCTTTAGCAGAAGGTAAAACTTTATAACTTTTTCCATCGGTAAGTACAAAAACAGAAAGTTCAATTCCTTTCAAGAATTCTTCGATAACTACCGTAGCAGAAGCATCTCCAAATTTTTGATTGGTTAACATTTCTTTTAACTCAGTTTTAGCTTCTTCAATATTATCTAAAATTAAAACTCCTTTTCCAGCAGCTAAACCATCAGCTTTTAAAACAAAAGGAGGATTTAAGGTTTCTAAAAAAGCATATCCATCTTCTAAAGAATCTTGAGTAAACGATTGATATTTTGCAGTAGGAATATTGTGTTTCTCCATAAATTGTTTAGAGAAATCTTTACTTCCTTCTAATAAAGCACCATCTTTTTTAGGTCCGATTACAGGAATGTTTTTTAGTTGATCATCCGCTAAAAAGAAATCGTGAACTCCTTCTACTAAAGGTGCTTCTGGACCCACAACAACCATGTTAATTTCATGTTCTAAAACGGCTGTTTTTACGGCAGAAAAATCAGTCGGATTAATGCTTAAGTTTTTAGCAATTTTATCTGTTCCTGCATTTCCAGGCGCTACGAAAACTTGATTAACTTTTTTACTTTGAGATAGTTTGTAAGTAAATGCATGTTCTCTACCTCCAGAACCTAAAACTAAAATATTCATGTGTGTTGTGTTGTTATTTGGCTGCAAATATAGGTATTACCACTTTACGAAATACTTAAAAGCTGAAGATAAATGGTAAAGAAATAATTTGATATTTTTAGATGATTCTTGTTTTAAAACATGTGAAACTTTTACCTTAGGATAGTATAACTTTTTCTTACCGATCTGGTCTATTTTTTTACAAATATCAATGTCTTCCATATATAAGAAGTAACGCTCATCAAAACCATTTAAAGCTATAAAATCGTTAGTTTTAAATAACATAAAACAACCATGTATAGCTTCAGGAAAGAATGGTTTATCTAGGTCTTTATTTCTATATTCTTGATCATAAACCCTGCTTTTATAAATGTTTAACCTTCTAATAATTAAATCAAAAAAAGTAGGATACTTCCTTACATTGTATTGGTGTTTTCCATTTTGGAATTGAATTTTAGGTGTGATCATAGCTAGGTTAGATTCACTCTTTAATTTTTCAACTAAATGTTGTATAACTTTAGGTTCAAAGGTTACATCTGGATTTAAAACTAAATGATATTTTGAGTTTTTTATTTTATCTGATACAATATTTTGAGCCTTTGCAAAACCTAAGTTTTTATTGTTAAAAATATAAGTAATATCAGGATGGTTTTTTAACGATAGAGGTATATTTAGTTGAGGTGAATTATCTACTAAAAAAAGGTGTTTTGTAAAATTAGAAATATTTAAAAAGGAATTAACAGCGTTTTCTAAATCATTGATATTCTCATTATATAATACAATACAAGCAGTTATTTCGATATTATTATTCATCAATAAGCATTTTCATCACCTTTAAAAACATTTAATACAGTACTAACAACGATTTTTATATCTAACATAAACGACCAGTTTTCTATATAAAAAATATCCAAGCGAACTCTATTCTTAATATCTGATTTCTTTTTTATTTCACCTCTATAGCCACTAATTTGTGCTAAACCGGTTATACCTGGTTTTACTGCGTGTCTTTCTAAATAATTGTCCACATCTTTTTGATATTCAAGAGCTAAACTTTCTAAATGTGGTCGAGGTCCGACTACACTCATATCTCCTAATAAAACATTAAAAAACTGTGGGATTTCATCTAAACTAGTTTTTCTTATGAATTTACCTATAGGAGTAATCCTACTATCATTTTTTATAGCGTGTACCTTGTTTGCTTGTTTGTTTATGTACATAGATCTGAACTTATAACAAACAAATTCATTTCCATTAAACCCTTCTCGTTCTTGTTTAAATATTGCAGGCCCTCTAGATTCAATCTTTATTAAAATCCATAATACAGGATACAACCAAGAAATAATAAACAAACAAACAAATGAAGAAAAGAGAATGTCGAATACACGTTTGATGATTCTATTTTCAATTAAATCGAAAGGAAGTTTTTTAACACTTAATACTTTTAATGTATCATCATAAAACTCTACATTTCTACTTTTACTATAAAACTCTTTAGAATCAGGAATTAACTTTAAAGTTATATTGTGTAAACTGGTATACTTAGTAAGTTTTTTCACTTGTGCTTTCTTTAAATTTGAAAGAGTAGCATATATTTCATCAATTTCATTAAGCTTAAGAAAGTCGTATAGTTCACTTTCATTACCTAAGTAATTCGAATCATCAGTTATTTTATTTGAAAAATAACCTAAGAAAGAATATCCTAGACTAGCCCTATTTTGAAAAAGCTTGATCATTTTTTTTGTGGTATCATCCTTTTCAAAGAAAATTACCTTTTTAAAATTACTTCCAAACTGTCTTATTTTTTTTAATATCAGAAAAGAAATAAGTTTAAATAAAGCTAAAGATCCTAAGGTGATTATTAAAGTTTTAAATTGTGTATTAACAACTTCTCCCTCCTTAAAAATTCCGAAATAAGCAAAAAAACCAAGTGTGAAAAATAAAGCCTGAACTACTGTTAATCGTAATAACCTATAAAAATTTGTGAACCTGTAAACTTTATAATAATTGGTGAATATTGAAGTAACACACCAAAAAACAGAAATGTAAGCGTTAAATTGTAGGCTTTGATGAATTTTTTCAAAAACAAAATATACAACTATATTGATAAGTAGTAAATCTACTATCAGAAGTAAAATATAGGTGTTTTTAATCAGCTTTGAAATCAATCTTAATTAGTTTAATATTTTATCAATCATTGAATCAATAAGAAATAATTTTTTACTTATTTCTATTTGACCTGATTTATTAAAATCATCCTTTAGTAATGTTTCAAATATATCTTTAATTTTTTCAGTATCCCAAGATGAAACTATTGTTTTAAAGTTATTTTTTTTAAATAAAAGTTCAATTTCACTTCCTTCATCTGTAATACAAACAACGTTAACTCCACTTACTAATAAATTTGGAAGTTTAGAAGGAAGAGAACCCTTAGATGTACCTGCTAGTTGCGGTACAATTTGAATGTCGCTTCTACGATATAATTCTTCAATATTTTTTTTAGGAACTAAAGCATGAAATTTAATCTTATTATTATTGTTTTTTTCTTTTAGTTCTTCGAAGTGATTCCCTTGAGAAAAAATATGAAACATAACTCCATTAAGTTGTTCAGAGCAAAAATCAAATAAATTATATAAACCTTTTGGATTTTGCTTTTCTCCTAATGCACCAGAATATACAATATGTTTATGTGTGTTAGGTAATATAATTTCTAGATCGTTTGTGAAATTTTCCGAATTAATTGTGATAAAAGGATATTGAACTTTTAATTTATAATCAGGTAAATCATAAATCTCTTTAGCAAAATCTTTCATTTCCTGAGATAAGAAAATTAATGAATCACAAGATTTGTAACACCCTTTTTCTACAAAATGAATAGATTTAGCAATTATTTTACTTATTATACTTGTTTTTTGATTTGCATATATTTCTTGTAAATCATGAACCATTCCAGCTTTTTTTGTATTTTTTTTGAGGAAAAACTGAGTAATATAAAAAGCTAGACTAGGAGGAAAAACAGGAATAATAATATCTGTGTTTTTTCTTAATTTTAAAATGTTTCTTAATATAAAAAGTGAAAAACTTGTTTCTAAAATAACTCTACGTAAAGTAGCATTATTTGGAAGACAAAGGAAACTTCCTCCGCGGATTATTTCAATACCATCAATTTGTTCTGAACTTCTACTGATTTTCCAACTCGGATAAAAAGGATGAAAACATAATACTCTTACATGATGTCCTTTTTCTTTTAGAGCAAGAGCCATTTCAGTATTAAATTTTCCAGTAGAAATTGGCTCAGGAAAAAAGAAAGGTGAAATTATAGTTATGTTTAATTGATTATTGATCATGTAAAGTGGTTATAGAATTAATTTCTATCTTTTACTATTTTTAAAGGGTTTCCGTAGCAAATTTTATTTGCAGGAATATTTTTATATACACTACTTCTAGAGCCAATAACAGATTGTTTACCAATAGTAATTCCAGGAGCAACAAAAACATCTGTAGCTAGCCAACATTCATCTTCAATATTAATTTCTTTAGCGTAAATAGGAAAGGAGGGAATGGTATAGTCATGAGATCCTGTACAGATATATGATTTTTGAGAGATAACCACATTATTCCCAATGATAATATTTCCTAAATTATATAGAACAACATCGTCACCAATCCATGAATAATCGCCAATGTTTAATTTCCATGGATAAGTAACTCTAACTGTTGGTCGAATAATAACATTCTTACCAATTTTAGCTCCAAACAAACGTAATAAAAAACGTCTCCATCCATATAAAAACTGTGGGGAAGTTCTAAAAAGGACGCTTTGAACAATCCACCAAAGTTGAACTATAAATGGATTTCTTCCTCTAAAATTTTTTGGTAACTTAAATGTGTTTAAATCTTGTTTTTTATGCATTCAATATTTTAATAAAATTCCCTTTAAAGCGGTCCAGTGAAAATTTCTGTTGAAAATACGTACTGTTATTTTGAGCTATTTCTTTGAGTTCATTTAAGTTTAAGCTTAAATCAAGTACTGCTTTATATATACTTTCTATACTTTGTTGTTCTACAAATTTACCATGAATATTTTGATCAATAATATCTGTTATGCCTGCATGTTTAGTTGTTATGATATAATTTTGACTAGCTAATGCTTCTAATATTGAAATAGGCTGACCTTCCATTTTATAAAAGGTTGGTAAAATGAAAGTATTACTCCAAAGAAGTAATTCTTTCTTATTATTTCCATTCACAACACCAATATATTCGGTATGATTTAATTTGTTTAGTTTTTTAACAATTATATTTTTTAAATTTTCGTCAATGTTACCTGCAATTTTAGCTTCATAATTTATTTTATTTTTTTCCAGTTTTTTTAAAGCATCTAATAGAAAAAGAATTCCTTTTTCTTGCATAAGATTACTTAAAAAAACAAGCTTTACTTTTTCGAATTCCTTCTTTGTTTCTCCTATTTTTAGGTAATCTTCAGCAAAATTATAAAGAATAAATATTTTTTCATCTTCAATAAATGGAGATAAATTTCTTTTTAAAGATTCTGATAAAACTATTCCTTTTGAGAATTTAGATATTAGATTTTTAAAAACACGTTTTTTAATCCCTTGTAAACTATTATAACAATCAATCAAATGATTTCCATGAACGTGAATAATAAGTTCTTTTCTTAAGAACTTTGATAACAGAATGAAAACTGAATATTTTATTATTCCAAAAAAAGTTTGACCAGGAGTAATGTAAATAATATTATTTTTTAAAACTTTATATAAGTTGAAATTTAGTTTTAGATAAAAGAACATTTTTTTTAAAGAGAATGAACCTAAATCTTCACTGAAATTAGGATTAGAGGTATTGATAAAAGAAACATCAAAATTTTCTGTTTCTTTTAATAAGTCTCTTACAATTTTATTTGCTAATGACACACCAGATATAGGGTCAGGAAAAGGACCAATTAGTAATACCTTACTTTTCATTATCAAGTATATAATTCTTTAAACCAAAAAAACAAATAAAGAAACTAAAATAAATCACTCCATTTTCTCTTTCAAGTATACTTTCAGTCATCATATTAAATAGATAAAAAAGACAAATAATGATAAAAAGATGATTATTATTTACGTAGGATAACCGTATGTTATAAAACTGCACTAATAAAAAGATTGAAAGTAAAAACAAACCACCAATCAGTAAAAAACTGATGTATTGATTATGAGCGTTAAATTGCCTTTTAATTAGAACTTTATTTTTGTAGCTGTTTATTAAAGCTGAATTGAAGTCACCTATCCCATAACCAAAAAATAAAGATTCTTTTATAGGCTTTAAAGAGGATTTGTAAATCTCAGCTCTAATATTAGTAGAATTCATATTTTTCTCGGTTAACTTCTCAATATTTAGTATTTCAGAAAACTTAGTTTTAACTTTTGGTACTATTAAAAACGATGAAACAACAAAAATTATTAACGATATAGATGTTATTATTTTAAATTTCCTCTTGAGAAGAAAAGTAATAGAGTACAATAAAATTAATATTAAAGATAAAATAGGACCTTTTCTCATTAAAATAAACAAGAAAAAGAAAAGTAAAATTATGGATATAAGCGTAACTATCTTTCGTTTTTTATTATATAAATAAATGCTGAAAATTAAAGAAATACATAAGTGAATAGAAAGATAAATAGGATGGATATTATATTTATGTAATCTTTCATTTACTATTATAACATAGTGTTTTATTACATTAAAAAAAGCAAGATCATTAATACAATATCCTAAAAATATTGTAAGATTAAATAATAGAACAGAGTAAATATAAACTTGTAGAAGTTTTTCTTTATGGTTATAAATTTTAATGTAGTTTTCTTTAGAGATTAAGGAAAATACTAAAGGAAATAGGAAAAGAGAAAGCATTGTCTGTAATTTTAACGATGCTTGTTGGATATTATGAGAATAAAATAAAGTGCTAATCATTAACAAATAAACACTACTGTTTATTAAAAAAAAACGCCAATTGATTTTATTTTTTTTAATAATAGCATGTGTTAGAATTGTTACAGAAAATATAGCTATAGCTAATGATTTTATATTTCTAGGGAATAATATCAAAGAGAACATAATTATGAAAACGTAAGGAATACTTTTCTCTTTTAAAAATTTGTAAAGTGTTTTCATTTATCTTTTTACTATGTTTTTAATTATATATTCTATGAAATTAGGTAAGTAAACTACAGCTATTAATGGAGCAATATAATATGAAAATCCATTCGTAAAGTCGCCTCTCAAAAAAAATAATAAATGCATTGCAAAGTAAAATGACATTATTCTTTTTAAATGATTTTTAGATTTAATCCACTGTAACATTATGATCAATATATATGCTAATATTATAGGGTAAATAATAACTCCAATTAACCCAAAGTTTAAGAAACCTTCTGAAACATAAGGATTAGATAAGTTTGTGAAATTGAACCCAAAATCGTTAACTAAATAATCACCTACTAATTCTCCTGAAGACACTGGCTTAGAAGTCCAGAAACTTCTAGGAACAAAAAATAGAAGTCCACCTAAGAGTTGGTAGCCAAAAGAGAATCCATTTTTATCAACATAATCTATTGAGGCTGTAAAATTGAAAAAGGCATCATAATTTAAAGTATTGAAAGCTTTAATTATACCTCCTCCTTTCATTTGATTTATAAGTATTAAAGGGTTATTATAAATTTCAGCTAAAGTAGCATCAGAGTGAGTGATTATAGCTGTTAGTGGAAATACTATAATCATAGAAAAAAACAAAAAAGATAATGTTTTTACATTGCTGTTTAGTAATTTAGGGAAAAACAGAAAAATCAAACATATGTACAACGGACCCAACGCATTTCTTTTTTCAGTTAATGGATTTTTAAACCAAAACAAAAGCACAAAGAAGATCACAAAAAAGGTAGAAATAATTATGTAATTTACAAGTTGTTTTTTTTGTGATTTAATATATTTTATACACAATACAAGACCCGTAAAAGGTATCATGAATATAAATTTTTTATTAATTAAAACTTTTGCTTTTGACGTTTCTTGAGATTTTAACCAATTAGGATTAAAAAATTCATCTTTTATAAAAGAGTAACTACTTAAAAAACCTAGTAATGATATAATTAAAAGAATGGATAAAATAACTGGAAGATATTTTTTTGACGTTTCTTTTAAAGAAGTATTCTCTGTGTTTAAAATCTTTTTTTTCAGTGTAATGTAGAAGCAAATAAAAATTATATTGAATATTATAATTAGTGTATTAGCATAAACTACTAAGTTCTCTTTGTAGATAAAAAAATTGACTAGTCTACTGCCTCCTACTCCAGAAAAAGAGTCTATTTGTGAAATAGGTGCAAGAAGAAAAAATAATAGATAAAAAACTATATAAGAAGATATAAAGGGAGAATAATCTCTCTCATAAAATAAATGATATATAACAACTAAAAGTAAAAATAAATTACTAATAAAGAAAGATATATAAACTTGAAAAGAAGCACTAAATGTTAAAAATATTAAAGCTGTTAAAGCTAAATAAGTTACAAAGAATAAGTTTTTTGCTTTAAACATTTTTAATTAGTTTTTTTTCACCATAAATGTAAAGAAAAGAGCTTTTAAAAAAATATAGTAATATTAAATATATAATGTAATTGTTGTAACCATTAAAAGTTCCTGTAAATGTTATAAAAACAGCAAAAACAAATGCTGAAATATTAAGCAAATTGAAGGTTTTAAATTTATCATAAACAAGATAAAAAGGATGGATAACATAATAAAAAGCACTTATTACAAAAAGAATTAAAGTATTTGGAATTTCAACAAATACCTTTTGAATTTCAGGATAATTACCAAATAGATTTATGTAGTTTAAAGTGTAATAAATTATATATGCACACAAAGAAATTCCCAAATATAAAAGTAATGTCTGATGTTTTACTTTATTAGCAATATCAGGCATTTTATCTGTAATGTGTTTTTTTATTAAAGGATGGTATACTGAGTTTACACCGATACCAATTAGTAAAAAAATATTCCATAAATTTAAGATATAACCAATTCTTAGAACAATCTCTGGAGTTGAATATATTTTTGCAAGATTTATAAATCCTAAACCAGAAATCCAACCTAAAATACTTATTGAAAATAGATTCAACATTTTCTTCCATTCATTAACAGTGAAGTTTAAAAAACGAAATTTTGTAATATTAAATTTGAATAGGGTTATCAGTGTTATAATAATTAAGAAACCTATAGATTTTCCTAAAAAGAATGCTAATACTTTGTTTTCTATTATTAAAGAGGATGTTAAAATAGATAGAAAAGAGATAAAGTAAAGCGATTGTACTTTAAGAGCTTTATCATGGTCTTCTATCAATTTATAAAAGTTTGTTAGATAGAATATATAACCATTTGTAAAAACATTAAATAGAATACAAGAGAAAATAATTAAACTAGAAACACCATAATATTTATATATAGATTCCTGAAAAAGCCAAAAACTTATGACGTAAAAACAAAGAAATAAAAAAGAAGTAGAAATTAATTTATTTGTTATCCTATTGTAATCTATTACTGTTTTGGAATAAATTATAGTGGGGTTATTTAAAGGAAGTAGTAAATTTAGTAGTTGTTCTAAAGAAAGAAGTAAAAGTATTGTTACATATTGTTCAGAAAAAACACCTACAGCAAAATATAATAGAATTAAATAGTTTAGTCCTTTAGAAGCTCCAGATACGATAATATATTTTAAAGAATTTAAAAAGAAACTTTTATTACTCATCCTTTAAATCGTTTAAAATCTTACCCACAACTTTTGTGATAGAATTACCATCTACTTTTCCGACAGTATTGTATAAATATTTTTGTGTTTCGTTTTTATCTGTTTCTATTGATGAGAAGCTATCTTCAAATGATTTTTTAGAATAAAAGTATTCAATAATGTTGTTAGGATATTTTTCTTCTAAACCACTTGAGACACCCCATCTAGGAGATTTTATTTTTTTATTTAGAAGAAGAGCATAAACAATAACAGACGAAAAATGGCTTATAATAAATTTTGAATGATGTATAAAGTTTTTAAAATCAACATCAGATAAATAAGTGATATTATTTTCTTCAAAAAAGGAAATACATTCTTTAATGTCTCGTCGTGGATGGAGTTTTATAACAAGTGAGGAGCCTTTACTAACAATAATATCGTTTAAATCTTTCAAGAAAGTTAACCATTTATTGTTGTTCCAACCATGTGTTTTAGAAAGTCCATCATCAAAATAACCTATATAATTACTGTTTTTAATATTGTTGGTATTTAAAAAAGTAGTTTTCTCAATAATTTGGGAATTATAAAAAGCATCAAGTTCTGGATTACCTATAACTTCTATCATTTCTTTTGGAAAACCAAAATCTTTAACCATAATTTGATAATCTGAAGGATAAAAGACAAACGATTTGTTAACCTTTAATTCTTCTGAATAAATGGGGAAAAGAGTGTAGTTTGTATGGTTCTTTATTGCTTTGTAAAAGAAAGATATTGTCTTAGTAAAGCTTTTTAACTCTATTAGATAATTGAACAGAGCATATTTATTTTTCTTATTAAATTTTGAAAAAATATTTTTTTTAGAAGAATTTTTTATTGTTTGTTTAACGACCTTAATACTGTCGGAAGGAATTAACATTCCATGTGAAAGATGATAAATTTTAATGTTTAAATCATTACAAATCCTAATCAAAGCTCTATCTATCATAAAAGATAAGTTTAGCATAATAATCGCATCAGGGGCTTCACTTTTTATAATCTTTCGTAATCTTTTTGTTTTGTAAAAAGAAATATCTCTTAAATAGAGACCATCAATTTCTTTGTCAGTTTCAGTAATTTCATCAACAAGAGAAGAGGTATGTAAAAGAATTGTAGAGTAACCATTTTCTTTAAAAATAGGATCTAAACGTAAAAAGTTCCTGTATCCTTTATCCCAATTGTCGTAATAAAGAATTTTTCTCATTTTAATTTGCTAATATTTTTTCCACAAACTCTCTAAAAACACCTTCTCCACCTTTTTTTTCTAATCGTGTTATGTTTACTATTTCTCTTATTTTTTTTGTTGCATTGGCAGGACAAGCAGCAAAACCTACAGCATTTAATAATTCAAAACAATTGATGTCATCTCCGATATATGCAACCTCTTCTAATTTTAAATTATTTTCTTTACAGATCTTTAAGACAGATTCTAATTTTCCTCCAAACTTTTTCCCCTGATACAAAAAGTCAACTTTTAGTTTTCTTGCTCTATTTGAAACAATATTTGTGTTTTCAGAAGTTATAATTCCAGTCTTGATTCCATTTTCTCTTAACAATTGAAATCCCATACCATCGTGAGTATTAAACTTTTTAAGTTCATTACCATCTTCAGTGTAATACATTCCAGCATCAGTTAAAACGCCATCTACATCAGAAATTACTAACTTTATTTTACGCTTCTTTTGATTCAAAATAAATTTCCTCATTAAAGACTCTGCAACAATCCAATCTTCTTCTTCATCAATTTCCACAGCTGTAAATTCAGGCATTTCGCTTATACCAATGTTCCCAGATATTCGATTTTTATTTGTAAGAATGGATTTTACAGTACTTATATAAAAAGCACCATTTTCCATTAACAATCCATCAAAATCTTGTCGTCTAGGTCTATTTTTGAAATCGTAATTCAAAGCTTTTCCGTCGGGTGACCAAAAAAACCTTTTACTTCGAACACAAGATAAAACAGCATCATATTTTTTATTTACAAATAGATTCAATCCGTTTTCAAGATCATTCTTTATTAACATTGGTGAAGTTGCTTGTATCAATATAAAACGATCAGAATCTGATAAGTTTACTTTTGATAAATATTCAAGCATTACACTTTCTGTAGATGAAGTATCTTCTGCATTTTTAGTTTCTCTTTGGTAAATTGTAACTTTTTCTAATTTGAAAGATCTGACAGTTTCTTCTATTTCTAGACTATCTGTAGCTACAACTACTTCATTTATTTGATTTACTTCAAAAGCAGCTTTTATTGTCCAATAAATTAAGGGTTTCCCACAAAACAGTTTAATGTTTTTAAGAGGAATAGATTTACTTCCGCCTCTTGCAGGAATAAAAGCTACTGTTTTCATTACTTTCTATACTTTAGTTTATCTCTTTGTACTTGTTCAATTGCTAAAATTTCAGATTCTTTGTAATTTAAAGATTTGTATGTAGCATTTAAATCTCTACATAATTTTCTCATTCCTGTTGGTTCTAAAGAAGCAGCATGATCAGTACCTTTCCAAGTTCTATCTTTTGTAAAATGTCTTTCTACCCAAGTTGCACCCAATGTGTAGGCAGAATTATCTATAGCGATACCTAAATGATGACCTGAAAAACCTATATCTTTCACACGGTTCCCATACTCTTTTTTTAATCGGTTGATTTCTAGTAAGCAAACATTTTCAAAAGGAACAGGGTATCCTGAAGTACAAGAATAAATAACTAACCTGTTTTTTGCTTGATTGGTTTCTTCAAAAAAAGCTACTATTTTTTTCTCTTCTTCCTGTGTAGTCATTCCAAAAGATAAATGTACTTCTCCTTCAAACTCATCTCTAAGTACCTTTAACATTTCAAAATGGTTGTTACATGCAGAAGGTACTTTCAATAAACTTGGTTTAAAAGTTACCATTTCTTTTGCAGAGGTAGTATCCCAAACAGATGTTGAATATTCAATACCAATAGAGTCACAATGTTCTTTTAGTTTTTTATGTTGTTCAACTGTAAATTCTAAAAATTCTCTATGCGCTCCGTAGGTTTCTCCGTAAGAGTTAGCTGGATTTGGGTGTTTAGCTTTATACTGTTCAGGTGTAAGTAATTCTTTATTATTTCTTTTTTGAAATTTAGCAATATCAGCACCACATTCTTTTGCTAGGTCTAATAACTCAATTGCAATATCGAAGTCTCCTTTATGATTACAACCGATTTCAGCAATTACTTTTGGTTTTTTATAGTTCATTCTTATACTTTTCTATACCATTTATACATTCTATCTATTCCTTCTGTGAGTTCAACTGAGTGTTTCCAATCTAAATTATTTAGTTTAGATACATCTGTAACTTTTCTCATAGTACCATCAGGCTTATTACTATTAAACATTAATGTGCCTGTAAATCCTACTATTTTTTTTATTAGTTGAGCCAATTCTTGTATTGATATTTCTTTTCCTGTACCAATATTTATATGCGTGTTTTTTACTTCTTTAGAATCCTTGATTAAATCTTTAAAATCAACTTTATTCATGATATGAACACAAGCATCAGCCATGTCTTCACTCCATAAAAACTCTCTTTTAGGTTTTCCTGAACCCCAAATTTCAACACTTTCAGAAGATACTCCGAATTTTGACAAGTATGCTTTTGCTTCTTCTATTGAAGTTACATTCAAATCACTAATAATTTTAGATTCTTTTCCTTCAGATAATAATTTAGCTAAATGTATTTTTCTTATTAAAGCTGGTAGTACATGAGACTTTTCTAAATCAAAATTATCATTAGGACCATATAAGTTTGTTGGCATTACAGAAATGAAATTAGTACCATACTGTAAGTTATAACTCTCGCACATTTTTATCCCTGCAATTTTTGCTATTGCATAAGGTTCGTTTGTATATTCTAATTCTCCTGTTAATAATGAGTTTTCCCTTAAGGGTTGAGGTGCTTTTTTAGGATAAATGCAGGTACTCCCTAAAAATAAAAGTTTTTTTACATTATGCTTATAACTTTCATGAATCACATTGTTTTGAATCATCAAATTAGCATATATAAAATCTGCTCTATATGTATTGTTGGCAACAATACCACCAACCTTTGCAGCCGCCAAAAAAACGTATTCAGGTTTTTCTTTTTTGAAGAAAGAAGCGGTTTTAGCTTGATTTGTTAAATCAAGCTCATTATGTGTTCTAGTAATAATATTTGTAAAACCTCTTTGCTTAAGGTTTTTAATAATAGCACTACCTACTAAACCTCTATGTCCTGCAACAAATATTTTGGAAGATTTATTCATAATTATTTAAAATATTATGACCACCTCTTTCCAAATATCGCTCTCGTTCCATTAACTTTAAGTCACTTTCCATCATTTCTCCTACCATATCTTCTAGCGTATATTCTGGAATCCAACCTAATTTTTCTTTTGCTTTTGAAGCATCTCCTATTAATAAATCTACCTCAGTTGGACGATAATAATGAGGATCGATACAAACTACAGTTTTTCCTATCTCTAGGTTGAAATTAGAATTATTACATGATTTTATAATTCCTTTTTCGTTTTTGCCTTCTCCTTCAAATGATAACTCAACACCAATTTCATTAAAAGCCATTTTGACAAAGTCTCTTACTGTAGTTGTTTTACCAGTAGCTATAACCCAATCTTCTGGTTTATCAGTTTGTAAAATCATCCACATCATGCGAACATAATCTTTTGCATGTCCCCAATCTCTTTGAGCATTTAAATTTCCTAAGTATAATTTATCTTGCAAACCATGAGCAATTTTTGAAACAGCTCTGGTAATTTTACGTGTAACAAAAGTTTCTCCGCGTATTGGAGATTCGTGGTTAAATAATATTCCGTTACAACTAAAAATATTATAAGCCTCTCTATAGTTTACAGTAATCCAATAAGCATACATTTTAGCAACACCATAAGGACTTCTTGGGTAAAAAGGTGTTTTTTCTGTTTGTGGAACTTCTTGAACTTTTCCATAAAGTTCAGATGTTGAAGCTTGATAAATTTTGGTTTTATTTTCAAGTTTCAGAATTCGAATAGCTTCTAGTAATCGTAATGTTCCTAACCCATCAACATTAGCGGTATATTCTGGTGTTTCAAAAGAAACATGAACATGACTCATAGCTGCAAGGTTATATATCTCATCAGGTTGAACCTCTTGTAAAATTCTAATGAGGTTAGTACCATCTGTCATATCTCCATAGTGAAGAATAAGATTTCTGTTTTTAGCATGTGGATCTTGATATAAATGATCTATTCGTTTTGTGTTAAAACTAGATGCTCTTCTTTTTATACCATGAACTATATAGTTTTTCTCTAATAAAAGTTCTGCTAAATATGCACCATCTTGACCTGTAATTCCTGTTATTAAAGCTACTTTTTTCATTTTATAAACTAGTTAAAAAGAAGAAAATTTAAGATTATTTATTATCTCTATAAGATTCTAAGTATGAATTTAATTTTAGTAATAATAACCCAGCTATCATTATGATTAAACCTGCTAGTCCGAATTGAAAAGCTTTATTTTTTTCAATTTCTTTTATTTCATGACCTATAGGTTGGAAGTCAGATATAATATTGATTACTTCAGATTTTTCTGATAAATCATCATTAATTTCAATTAAACTTTTATTGATTTTAATATCAGTATCAAATAATCTTAATTCTTTATTAGAGTCATTAGTTCTTTGTCCTAAATCGATATTTGTTCCTGAACTTGTTTTTTTAGCTTCTTCTAATAATACTTTTTTGTATACATAATGAAGAGAATCAGCTTTTTGTAGATTTTTTCTTAATAAAGAATCGGTTCTTAATAAGTTTTGCTTATTAATTTTTTTTAAGTTTTTGAAGTAGTTATTATTAATAATTGAAGAAATAATAGGTCCACTTAACTTAGTAAAAAAATTATTTTTACTAGAAACTACCGATATTTCGTGTACTTTATAATCAAACTTGGTAAAAGCATTTTTAAATTTTTCATAAGAATAGCTTTTTACAGTTGAAGTATCTATAACCTGAATAAGTTCGTCAAATGAAGTTAAAATATCATTTTCGTTAATTATAGGATTTATTTTAAAACTTTTTAATGATTCAGCTTCTTCTGGATTAATGTTGAATATATTAGATAAATTTTTACTTTTCTTTTGCTTAACAAGATCGTTGTAAAATTTTATACTATTATAAAGTTCTCTTGTACTTCCAAAATTTGGTTTTACATAAAGATTTCCTTCAAATTTATCTCCGGATGTGTTTTCTAATAATAGACCAATACCAATACCTATTAAAGAAGCAATACCTAATTTGATAATGTTTTCTTTAAAAAAGAGTAAAATTTCTATGATAAAACTAAAAATAGCTTTAAATATAGTTCCAATG
The DNA here is from genome assembly GCF_947495995.1 of uncultured Tenacibaculum sp. Lineage (GTDB taxonomy): Bacteria > Bacteroidota > Bacteroidia > Flavobacteriales > Flavobacteriaceae > Polaribacter. Next base: position 750,407 of record NZ_CANMAX010000001.1, on the reverse strand, counting down.
AAATTGAAAAGTTTCGAGAAACCTCGTCCGATTATAACGAACAAAGAACCTAAATCTACTTCTTCACTTTCTTTATGATGTTGATCAGACATGATTAGTCTTTTAAAATTTGTTCTAATATTTTCTGTGTAATCGCATAAGTTGGTGTTACACCACTCATACCTAATCCTCCTGAAGCTAATGTAGCTCCTGTTTCTAAAGGATTATCTGAAGCGTAATACGCATATCTTACTTTAACATCTTCTCCAATGTTTCCTCTAATTTTAGAAGCAGATTGAATTGCTTTTTGATAGTGAGCTCCTTCCATTTCTAAACCGATTACATCCCAAGTAGAATCGTGAAAGAACTTTAAAAGATCTTTATTTTGTAACGATGTTCCTAAAACAGTAACCATAGCTCCATCAAAAACTTCAACACCAAAACCTTCTAAATCTTCTTTTTCTAATTCGTTTTTGAAAGGATAGTTATCTGCAGTTCCTTCAAAGATATGAGAAGAAGGTATCATAATATCTCCTTTTCCACCTTCTAAAATTCCTGCTTTACCCATTATTGAAACCGATTTCACATCAATATGAATTACTTCATTATTGCATTTATATGGTTTTAATAACTCATCCATTGTTTCATACGCTTGCTCTCCAAAAGCATAATCCATAACAATAATTACGGGTTTTTGTGAAGAGGTTGGCGATGTAAATCCAGAATTTTCGAACTCTACTTTTTCTGTATCAATTATCTGAACATTAATGTTTGTTCCACTTTTATCCTTAAGATAGAACAATCCGTTTTCAGAAGCATAATTTTTTACAGTAGTTTGTAATGGTTTACTGTTAGCATTACTTAATAACTCATATAAACCGAAACCTTCATTTTTACTGTTCTCTTCTGGTAATGCATTTTTAGCATATAACGTGTTTAAAACACTATGCATATTTGCGCTAATAATGTGAATTGGTCTTTCGATTAAGTTGTTTTCTAATAAAACCTGCTTAATGTCATTAGCCCAAATTTCTCCATGATAATGACGTCCTATTTCTTCTGATAAAACAGAACTAAAACGAATAGATCGTTTCTTATCATAAAGTTCTTCATTAATAGCTAATTTACCCATCCAGTAAATTAAGTGGAAGAATCGATGTGGATTTTCTGCTGTTGTGTAAGTATTGTGTGCGTTATATACTTCCTCGTAAGTTCTTCCTAGAATACTTCCTAAATGAGCAATTAAAACATCTTTCTCTTCATTAGAAAGTGTTTTGTTATTTAGTACAGTATCTTCTAAATTTTGCCATTCTCTGGTTGTTTTCTTTCCATCACTTATTAAAACACGATCTTTAATTTTGTGTGATTCAATAAATAAGAAAGTAAGGTGTGTTAGAATATCGTAAATATCAGATCTTCCTCGTGTGATCTCAATATTCATTTGATCTTTATCAATTCTATAACAATTTCTTCTTCGCTTAGGAGGAATTATTGTTTTAAAGTTTGAATTTCTATAGCCTTCATCTCCAGTAAGGTTGATAAACTGACATTCTTCGATTCCTTCTGGTAACCTTTCTATAATATAATTTAAACCATTAAGTTCGGTTTTATCTTCTGCGATAGAACCATAAATTTCTGGTCTTAGTGATAATAATGATTTTCTAAGTGCTTCTCCTGAAACTCCCATAGGTTTATAAAACCCACGACTAAATAAGTGACGCATAGAAATATAAAGTCTTTCTATTGCATTTGTAGATTCTTGCGCTCTTGTTCTCTCTTTATATATTTTCGACATATAACTTTTTAGCTGTTTCCTAATATTTTATTGTATTTCGATTGATTGTTTAATAAATCAACTGCTTGCTTTATCGTCGGATCATTTTTTAAATGATATTGATAAACTCCTTTTTTGTAAAAATATTGCTGTAAAATTTCATCTTGAATTTTCTCTAGCAATACATCTTTATTTTTATCTATTTGCTGAACTTTATCGTCTTTAATTTTACTCATTAGTAAACTATAATCCGAAGAAACATTTTTCTTGTTCTTTAGTTTTTTATAAGCATCTTTAAAAAGTTTTTCTTGTTCTGTAACAAATGCTGTGTCTTTTGTTTTTAAGTAAGTTTTAAATCTTGCAAAATCTTTAAAAGAAAAAGAATTAATATCTGATGTAGGATTTGCTCTTACATAGTCTGTTGCAAAATTAAAAATCGCTCTAGATGCTAAAAGCTTTTCAGTTTCTTCAGTTTTCTTTGAAATGTCAATCTTAACATCTGGAGTTACACCTCCGCCATCGTAAACAACTCTACCGTTTTCAGTTTTAAAAGAACCTACTTGTCCGTCAGAAAATTTAGGAACTTCTCCTGTTTTCCAATCACGGTTTGCATAGTCTAATTCTTGAATACATCTTCCACTAGGAGTATAATATTTTGAAATAGTTGCTTTCATTTGTGTTCCATACGGTAAATCAAAGTAACGTTGTACTAATCCTTTTCCATACGAACGCTCTCCTAAAACAACAGCACGATCGTAATCTTGTAAAGCTCCTGAAACAATTTCAGATGCTGATGCAGATCTTCCGTTGATTAAAATTACTACAGGCATGTTTTCGTCTAAAGCATCTTGACTAGTGGTATAGCTTCTAGAGTTTTTTCTTGTTTTACCTCTAGTGTCTACAACTCTTTTTCCTTTTGGAATGAATAGGTTGGTAATGTTTACAGCATCAAATAAAGAACCTCCAGGATTACTTCTTAAATCGAAAACTAGTTTTTTCATGCCTTTTTCCTTCAGAGTGTTGATTGCATTTAAAACACCATCAGTAGATTTTTTTACTGTGAACTGAGTTAAAATAACATATCCGGTATCTTCATTAATCATTTCAAAATAAGGAACAGGATTATCGATGATTTTATCTAACTCTAAATTGAAATTTAAAGTTTTCGATCCTCTTTTTATAGTCAACGAAACTGGTGTTCCTGGTATGCCTTTTAAAACTTGAGATAAGTTTTCATTATCAAGACCTTCAAGTTTTTGATTATTTACATTTATAATAACATCACCAGCTTTTAAACCAATTTTATCAGCAGGAAATCCTTCTTTAATTGTACGAATAGTAATTCCTTGTTTAGAATACCAAGAAGAAATCCCAATACCACCATATTCACCTTCACGTCTAATTTTAGCATCTTCAACTTGTTGCTCGTTATAGAAGCGTGTATACGGATCTAAATTTTCTAACGTATTGTTTATTGCTTTAGTTGTGATTTCTCCTGGATTGATTTCATTGATATAATCAATATTCAATGTTTTATATAAACTGTTGTAAATTTCAATTTGTTTTGCAATCTCAAAAAAACGAGATTGAAAAGAAAAAGAAAGAATAACTACAACACTTGTAAGCAGAAGTATAATTTTTTTATTTCTCATCTTCAGAAATTTTTTCGGTAAACTTTACTAATAATTTCTCCATCGAGGATTTTAAGTTTGCAAATTGCCTCTCTTCTTTTGCAAGATAAGAAATCATAAATACATATGGTTTATCAACTTCCGAATACACTATATTTTTTTGTAAACGATAACTTTCTCTTAATAAACGTTTGATTTTATTTCGGTCTACTGCTTTTTTAAAGTTTCTTTTAGGAACAGAAACGCCAAATTGAACAGGAGCATTTGAAGTATGCTCTGTTTGTAAATACACCATTCTAAGAGGATAAACTTTAATAGAATTTCCTTCTGAAAATAACCGTGCAATTATTTTTCTACTCTTTAAACGTTCTTGCTTTCCTAAGGTAAATTTCATTAGGACAAACATACGCAAAGAAAGCGTAATATCTGTTTTTTTAGCTATTTTTGAATAAAGCAAAACGAATATGAAACCCGATCTTTTTCAAGCACCAGATTATTATTTAGTTGACGATTTATTATCAGATGAACATAAACTAGTTAGAGATACAGCTCGTAACTGGGTAAAAAAGGAGTTGTCTCCAATAATAGAGGATTATGCTCAAAAATCTGAATTCCCGACACAATTAATAAATGGTTTAGCTGAGGTCGGAGCTTTTGGTTCTTATATTCCATCAGCATATGGTGGTGCAGGATTAGATCAAATATCATATGGTTTAATTATGCAAGAGTTAGAAAGAGGAGATAGTGGAATTCGATCTACAGCTTCTGTTCAAACATCTTTGGTAATGGGACCAATTTATAATTACGGTTCTGAAGAACAACGAAAAAAATATTTACCAAAATTAGCTTCTGGAGAATGGATTGGAAGTTTTGGTTTAACAGAACCAAATCATGGATCTAATCCTGGTGGAATGGAAACGAAGTTTAAAGATATGGGTGATCATTATCTTTTAAATGGAGCTAAAATGTGGATTTCTAATTCTCCAATTTGTGATGTTGCTGTTGTTTGGGCAAAAAATGAAGAAGGAAGGATTCATGGTTTAATTGTAGAGCGAGGTATGGAAGGTTTTACAACACCAGAAACTAAAAACAAGTGGTCTTTACGAGCATCGATAACTGGTGAGTTAATATTTCATGATGTAAAAGTTCCTAAAGAAAATATTTTACCAAATAAATCTGGTTTAGGAGCTCCGTTAAAATGTTTAGATCATGCACGTTATGGTATTGCTTGGGGAGCTATCGGTGCAGCAATGGACTGTTACGATACAGCTTTAAGATATGCTAAGGAAAGAACTCAGTTTGGAAAACCAATCGGGCAATTTCAATTACAACAAAAGAAATTAGCTGAAATGATTACCGAAATTACAAAAGCTCAACTTATGGCTTGGCGATTAGGTGTTTTAAAAAATGAAGGAAAAGCAACTTCTGCTCAAATTTCTATGGCTAAACGAAATAATGTAGAAATGGCATTGAAAATAGCAAGAGAATCTAGACAGATTTTGGGTGCTATGGGAATCTCTGGAGAGTATTCAATTATGAGACATTCAATGAATCTAGAAAGTGTAATTACCTATGAAGGAACGCATGATGTTCATTTATTAATCACAGGTTTAGATATTACAGGATTAAACGCATTTAAATAAAAAAAGGCTGCCCAAATCCCCAAGGCAGCCTTCTTTCAGTTTAACTAATGTTGTATAGCATAGCTGGCCCCTTCTCCAAGTCTGCTAAGTGTTTTAGTAATCTCGTTAAAAACATTAGTTAATCGTCTTAATAACCCTTCAAATTGTTTCATTTTTATGTTCCCTTTATATGTTTGTAATCTGATAGTAATACAACGCAGATATAAAACACCCTACGGTTTAAAGAGAAAAATTTTGAAAAGCTATCGTTTTTATCCGATAGCTTTTACTTTTTTAGTTTGGTTTTCTAGTGTTGTAAAGCATAACTAGCTCCTTTACCCCACTCTTTTAAAGCAACAAGAAAACGCTTGATTACGATTCTTGTTTTCTTAATTAAAAGTTTCCCCATGATGTTAATTTTTAAAATAATCCCTAAACTTGTTATTAAATAATAACACTACAAAGATACTAGCAAAGACAAGGTTTGTACAAGGGGAAAACCGCAACTAAAGGTGTAAATTTCCGTAATACTTTACAGCGTTTTTCCTGTAGCTATAAAATAAAAGAACCACCTCTAAAGGTGGTTCTTTTATTTGGCTTATGTATCGGGGGGATACGTCAATTTAATTAATGTCTTAGTGTTGTAAAGCGTAACTTGCTCCTTTTGCACATTCACTTAAATTTTCTACAAATAGCTTAGTAAGTCTATTAAGTTTTAAAAGTAATAATTTTCCCATATTGTTAATCGTGTAAATAATCCCTAAATGTTTATGTAATAAATAATTACACTACAAATGTAAGACGGCTTTTTTGTTTTTTAAAAGGGATATCCGCAAAATGAAATGTGGTTTTCCGTAAGTTGTTATAAAACAGGTTAATAACTGTTTAGTTTGTTGGTGAAATTAGATTTATATTTTTGACCAATAGGAATTTTATTTTCTTGTATTAAAATATGATTTCCTTCTATGACATCTATTTTTTGAAAATTAATCACATACGATTTATGAACTTGAATGAATTTGTTTTTAGGTAATCGTTCTATTAAAGAACTAAGTTTACTATATGTAATTAGAAAATTTGAATTATGGTATACCTTAACATAATCGCCAAGTGAATTAATAAATAAGATGTCATCAAAGTTTATAAGATGTAGTTTTTTATCTGCTTTTAAAAGGAGCTTGTCTCCATTTTGAGTTAGAATGTCTTTGGCTTTGTTTACTGCAACTAAAAAACGATCGAAAGAAAAAGGTTTTAATAAATAATCGGTTGCATTTACTTCAAAACCTTCTACAGCATATTCAGAATATGCAGTCGTAAATATTACTAGAGGCGGTTCTTTTAAAGATTTGTAGAATTCTAAACCAGATATTAAAGGCATATTAATGTCTAAAAAAAGCAAATCTATTTTTTCTTCTTCCAACACTTTTTTTGCTTCTATAGCATGATTGCATACTTTTTTTAAAACTAAATAATCTACACTTTCTACAAATTGTTCTAATACATTTTGAGAAGAAGGTTCATCATCTATAATAATACAATTGATCTTTTTCATTAGAGTTCTATTTTTAATGATACATTAAAGTTAGAGTTTTTGTTTTCTATATTCAGGCTATGTTTTTTAGGAAATAAAATATGTAAATGATGTTTTACATTTTGCAAACCAATACCTGAATATTCTTTTGTTGAAGAAGTAGGAATAAAGTTGTTTTGAACAGTGAATGTTAATATGCGATTTTCTTCAGCTAAATTTATTTTTACAAAGGGTTGCTCAATTCCGCTTTTAATACCGTGTTTAAATGCATTTTCAATTAAAGGCAGTAAAAGCATAGGTGGAATATCAATATCTTGTTCAATTGAATGATTAAAAACAACCGTTGCATCAGAAACTGTTCGATGTTTTTCAAAATCAATATAATTGTTAATTAACTCTATTTCTTTGCTGAGTGATATTTTTTCATTTTCAATATCATACACACCATACCTCAAAATATCTGAAAGTTGTAAAATAGCTTTTGTAGTTTCATCTTTTTTATTGATCGAGAGTGAGTACAATACATTTAAAGCATTAAATAAAAAATGTGGATTGATTTGATTTTTTAAAACTGATAATTCTAACTGCAAAGCTGCTTTTTCTTTCTGATTAAAATAAATCCAATCTTCAGCAAGCTTAACAAAAACAGCAAAAAAAACTCCTGTTATGAAAAGTAAAACGGTGTGTGATTTTTTCAGATAAGAGATAAAAAAGAAATCAGGAAAAATAAGATCAATAAATTTATTGTGAAAAGAAAGGTTTAAGAAAGCAAATAATAGGGTAGAGGCAATTACCGCAAAAACAAAAAGTACGTTTTTCTCTCTTTTTAAAAATTTAGGAATAAAATAATATAGCGCTAAAGTAACAGGAGGAATTAATGTGATTAAATAACTTACAGTGTATATTAAATCAATTTTTTGAACCGGATAGTCTGAAAAAATAAACAGGAGAACACCGAAAAAGAACAACCACAATATAGTATTGAAAGTAACTATATTGTGTCTGCTCCAGATATTATAAATGTTGTTTAATTTCATTAACTTTTCTTTAAAGTAAACTTTGTTTCAGTTTCCCATTTTTTGGCAGATGATGAAACCATATACTTTTTTAAAAATTGTTGTAATTCTTCTGAGGTTGCGGTTAATAAGATATCATCTTTTAATATTCCAATTTTTTTATGCTTAATTTTTATTTTTTGTTTTTCAAATAAATCTTTTAATCGTTTCTCATCAAACCACTTAATACTTACATTTCCATTATCTAAAATATCTAGTTTAACTAATGAATGAGTATAAACTATATGGTATTTTAATAATCTACTAAGATTGCCTTTTTCATTATCAAAAGGAATAAAATCTAAAAAATATTGACCGTTGATTTTGAATGGAGTAGCAAGAAAAATAGAAGTTTGCTTTCTAGTTTTGTATTCAACAAAATAAGAATTTCTATACTCTTTGCTTAGCAAGTCGTTTTGTTTTTTAGTTTCTTCTGAAGCATCTTTATTTTCTTCAGAAATAACAAGTTTTGCATCTACAATTTTCCATGTATCGTTATAGTTATCCTTCCATTCACCTACAAAATCTTTAGTAAATTCTATAGTGTCTTTTGTGTAAAAAGGATTTAAAGATTTTACGATACAAGAGTTAAAAATAACTAGGCTTAAAATTAATATTACATGTTTCGTTTTCATAATACTCAAATTTATATTTATTTGATTCAAAAGAACAGCAGAAGGTGAAGAAATAAAACTTTTTTCGATGAACACTATTGTTTTCTGGTCAAACATTTTGATTTTTTTCAAAATCAAATCTAAAGTCAATAATATCTACGCTTAAGTCTTCTATTTAAACACTAAAGAATTTTAAAGATTAATGCTTCGGAGTTGCGGTTATATTTGAGCTAGGATTAAAATAACGTTGTTCGGGGGGATAAATTTATTTTTAATCCAGGTATTGAAAAAAGGCTGAATAGTAATTATTCAGCCTTTATTTTGTCGTGTACTTTTGTAGAAATGTTATCATTCCACAAAGTGAGAATATCTGTAGCTACGGAAGCTCCACTTCCGGCAGCAATAGCATATTGACTTCGCCATCCAGCAATTGTTCCGCATACATATAATCCGTCTTTTATAAGGTGATTGAAGTTTCGTAACTGAATACGATCTTTCATTGGATTTGCGCGTGAATGTTTTTCAATATACTGTTCTAAACCAGCTATGTTAAAAGGTTTAGCGTAGTTTAAAGCGATTACAACACTTTTTGAAAAGTATTCTTGTTTATTCGTGATAATTTTAAATCCATTTTCATCATCAAGAACAGCTTCTACTTTTTCTCCATTAATTTGATTCACATGAGGATAAAGTTCATGAAGTTGATCTTTTCCCATTTGAAGAATATCTTTACCTAGAGCTCCTGGTTCTAATCCTAAAACATTATTAAATAATGCATTTTGAAGATGCGAACTTCTTTGATGCATAATTATGCCTATGTTTTTTCCTTCAGCAAACCATTTATCTTTTGCAGAACCTAAAACTAAAGCACATTGCATTCCTGCTACACCACCACCAATAATTAAAACATCAAAAATCATATTTAGGCTAGTAACATTTTAATATTTGCAGCAAATAATTTTACAGCGATTGCAAGTAATATTACACCAAAAATCTTTCTAATAATTGCGATTCCGTTTTTACCGATTAAACGCTCAATTCTAGCAGAAGTTTTTAATACTGCGTAAATAACAATAACGTTTAATAAAACAGCTATGATGATATTCATTAATTGAAATTCTGCACGAAGTGATAATAACGTAGTTAAACTACCCGGACCAGCAATTAAAGGAAAGGCTAAAGGAAATACTGTAGCATTTAAAGCTTGGTCTTCTTCTTCTTTGTACAACGTAATACCAAGAATCATTTCAAGAGCAATAAAGAATAAAATAAACGAACCAGCAACGGCAAAAGAATTTACATCTATTCCAATAAGACTAAGTAAACGTTGTCCTACAAACAGGAATAAAATCATAATTAAACCAGCGATAATCGAAGCTTTTTCAGATTGAATATGTCCAACTTTTTTACGTAAATCAATAATAATTGGAATGTTTCCAACAATATCAATAACCGCAAAAAGTACCATAAACGCTGTAAATACTTCATTTAAATTAAAGTTCATAACTGATATTTTTTAGTTAAACATTTTTTAAAAAAACGGCAAAAGTATGTATTAATGGAATTAAATGTAGTAAAAATAAGTTTATTTTTGCGCTATGTTTCAATTAGGAAAAACCATAGTTTCAGAAGATATTATAGAAAAGGAGTTTGTTTGTAACTTGTCTGCATGCAAAGGAGCTTGTTGTGTAGAAGGAGAAGCAGGTGCTCCTTTAGATAAAGAGGAAACAAAAATTTTAGAAGAAATATATTCTAAAGTTAAACCATTTCTTCGTGAAGAAGGTATTGCTGCAATAGAATCGCAAGGAACTTGGATTACAAGTGATTTTGGTGAATTAGAAACACCATTAGTAAATCACGCCGAGTGTGCTTATGTAATTTTTGACGAAAAGAACACAGCTTTGTGTGCCATTGAAGAGGCCTATAATAAAGGCTTGGTAGATTGGAAAAAACCAATTTCTTGTCATTTATATCCAGTTCGAGTAAAAGATTATTCTGAGTTTTCAGCAGTAAATTATCATAAATGGGAAATTTGTGACGACGCTTGCTCATTAGGAAAAGAGTTAGAAGTTCCTATCTATAAATTCGTTAAAGAAGCTTTAATACGAAAGTTCGGTAAAAACTGGTACATGGAATTGGAAAAATTTGCAGCTGAGCGCAAATAATCTCTTTTGTAGTTTACAAGTTTTTCAAAATTTCCTGAACTTCTTTTTGTTTAAAAGAATCTAGTTTTTCTAGTTTCTTAAAGTAATCTTTAGCAGCTGATTTATCATTTAATTTCAGGTAACTTAAACCTAAATACCAATACGCTTTATCGTTAAAAGCTGAAGGGGTTTTTAAGTAGTTTTCTAGATTTAAGATAGCTTCTTTTGGATTATTTAAAGAAAGTAAACAGTTGGCTTTATATAACAATAAGTGATTGTTTTTTGTTTCTGAATACGCTTTTTCAAATAGAGTTAAAGCTTCTTGATATTTTTCACTTTCATAATTTAAAAAAGCCTGATATTCTATGGTTTCTGAAGCTTCACCTCTAACAATAGGTTGAATTACATTAGTGTACGGACTATAATATTCTTGAAATAATTCTTCGTTGGAATCATTACTGTTGAGTAATAAATAAGCTCCAATTGAAAAAATAAGCACTACAGATGCTGCTACTTTTAGAAAAGGGAATAAACGCTTTACTTTATTTTCTTGGAAAGAGTTCTTTTCTAACGCTTGTAATTCTCTTTTGAGTGTATCTCTACTTTCTTGTACAATTGCTTGCTGAAGGTTTTGTTGAAAGTCGAATTCTTTTTTAAATTCAACATCATTAGTTAACAAATCATCAAACTCTACTTGTTCTGATTCAGATAAAGTTCCTTCAAAATATTTTTCTATGAGTATAAATTTATCCATTAACCTTAGATTTTAATTGTTTTAAACATCTTGATTTCTGACTCTTAACTACGTTTTTGTTGTCGTAATTTAAATACTCTTTTATTTCTTCTATGGTTAAATTGTTATAATAAAATAAGGTTAGTACCTCTTTACATTTTTTACCTAACAAGCTCAATGCTTTTTGAATTTGTTTCTGTTGAAGACTAACAACAGGATTAGAAAAATCTTCTACTTCTACTACATCATAATCATCTTTTACTTCGCTAGTAAACATGCTCACTTCTTTGTTTGATTTTCTGTTTTTATCAAAAATCATATACTTTCCGATACCAAATAAATATGTTTTTAAAGTACAATTTAAATTATCGGCTTTACCTTTCATTACTTGTTCTTGAAAAGCAATGATAGCATCTTGATACACATCTAAAATAACTTCTTCAGATGTACTATATTTTTTTCCAAAAACTAAAAAAGGTTTTCTATATGCTAAATAAATCTCCTTTAGTGTTTTAGAGTCTCCTTTTTTTATGTTTTGGAGTATCTCACTATCATTCATTTAGTGTCTTTTTTTTCTAAAAGTAAGCAAAATCCTGAAATTATTTTTTCAAGATTAATGTTAACCTTTTTTAAAAGTAAACATTAATTTAAAAAACAGATACTATTATGAGAGCTAAAAAAATTATTAAACTGATTTGCATTGTAGGATGTTTACTATGTGTTCCAACAAATGGAAACGCACAGTTTTGGAAAAAAGTAACGAAACGACTTCAGAATAAAGCAGAAAATAAAGCATTACAAAAAATAGATAAGAAGGCAGATGAAACAATGGAAAATGCACTAAAGAAAAAGAAGAAAAAAGCCAAAGATGTAGATGCTGTTAAATCTTATACATTTAAAGGAAGTGTTACTGTTGAGGTTACGAACGAAAAGGATGAAAAAGCGGTGTTTAATTTGCTTTTTAGTGAAGAAAAAGAAATCACTTGTATGGAAATGAATGTTGATAATTCGAGTCAGGTTTACAATGTGATTACGCCATCTAAAATTATTTCTTTTATCAATGCTGGAGGAATGAAAATTAAGAAAGAGAATTCAGCTTCTTTGGAATACGATAATTCTGATAAAATGCCAAAAGGAAATGAAGGTTTAGTAAAAACAGGAAATACAAAAACAATTTTGGGTTACAAATGTTCGGAGTATGTTTACAAAAATGACGAAGGTTATGCATCTGTTTGGTTAACTGAAAGCTTTCCTATCGAATCTAATTATGCTCCGTTATTAGGTATGACTAATCAAACAAGTATCAAAGGTTTTGTTCTTGAATTAAAATTTGAATCAAAAACTGGTGAAAAAGCATCAATTGAAGTAATTAAAATCGAAAAAGACAAAAAAACTGTAATTGATACAAGAAGTTATAAGTCTATGTTTTGATCAATTTATAGATTATGTATAATAGTTGATTTTAGTAAGCTACAAGCTTGTCATTGTAGCTTACTAATCTTGATTGTTTTACACAATATTCCCATTTACCTTCTTGTAAAGGCGAATTGCATAACCATCAGACATACTTGCGATGTAGCTGCAAATTTGCATGATTCTATCATATAAATTCTCTTTTGGATCTCTGTATTCTTCAGGAAGAAGATTCAACACCAAGTTATCGTAGTTGGATTGTTGTTGCTCATATTTATTGTTTAAAGCAGTTACAAAAACATCAAGTAAGTCAGCTATAATTTTATAACCAGAAACTTCTTTTTCGACCACTTCTTTGCTTTTGTAGATCTTTTCAATACTAATATTTATAATATCTCGTATTTGAGCTTCGTATTTACATTTATCTAGCAGAGATTTATTGAATTCACCTTCTAGAATAGCTTCTTCATTTTCTAAGAAAATTGTTACAGCTTCGCCGACTAAGGTGTTAATTGCAATTGCTCTTAAATATGCAGTTCTGTCTTTTTTATATTTTAAAGAATAGTATTTTTCTCTATTGATGTTTGCTACAAGTTTAGACATATATTCTAAAGCGTAACTTTCATCAATTAAGCCAAGATTAATTCCATCTTCAAAATCAATAATCGTATAACAAATATCATCTGCTGCTTCAACTAAATAGGCTAGAGGATGACGATAATAAGCAATTTCACTTCTTTCTTTTTTCAACATTCCTAATTCGGAAACAACATCGATAAAAGCATCTTTTTCCGATTGGAAAAATCCATACTTCTTATCTGAAATATCTTTTGACGGTTTTTTAGGAAGACTTTCTTTAGGGTATTTAATAAAGGCTCCTAATGTTGCATACGACAAACGTAATCCACCTGGAGTTCCAGATCGATCTTCAGTTACAATTTTGAAACCATTAGCATTTCCTTCGAAATCAATTAAATCTTGATATTGTTTCTCAGTTAATTGATCTTTATATGATTTACCATTTCCTGTTTTAAAATATTCGCCTATTGCTTTTTCTCCGGAATGACCGAATGGAGGATTTCCAATATCGTGCATCACAGAGGCTGCGGCAACAATAGCTCCAAAATCATTAAACGTGTAGCCTAGTTCTTTTAATTTAGGATGTTTTTCTAGTAATTCTTTTCCTACTCTTCTTCCTAATGTTCTTCCTACTACAGAAACTTCCAAACTATGGGTTAATCTAGTGTGAACAAAGTCTGTTTTTGATAACGGAATAACTTGTGTTTTGTCTTGTAAACTTCTAAATGCAGAAGAAAATATTATACGGTCAAAGTCAACTTCAAAACCTAAACGAGTTTCATCTTGTAGAATACGTTCGCGTTTTTGCGTGTCACCATAACGTTTTAAAGAAAGTAATTGCTCCCAGTTCATTTATTCTAATAAATCAATTCGAAACAAAGTTATTTAATCTTTTTTCTTTATATTAGATAAATATGACTAAACTTTAACTATTTGATTTTTAGCGACGGAAATTGTACTTTTGTACCAAAGAAATTGAAAAAGGTTAAAAATTGTCACTACATTTGTATAAACAACACAGTATTAAAGGTATGGGAACAGCTAGCTCTGTAGCTAACGAATTTATAAGTCTTTCGAAAGAGCAAAATATACCATTAACTAATATGAAATTAGTTAAGTTAATGTATATCGCTCAAGGTCTTTCATTATCTATTTTAGATAGACCTATTTTTAAAGATGACAGCATCGAAGCTTGGAAATATGGTCCTGTAGTTCCGAGTATTTATCATGAGTTCAAACATTTTAAGTCAGATCCTATTACATCTAAGTCAATGGCTTTAGAGAATGAATGGGAGAGTCCTTATGAACCAAGTTTGACCGACATGGAAGATAAAAAAATCGTTAGATTAACTTGGAATCTTTATAAAGATACTTCGTCTAAAGAATTAGTAACTTCTACTCACAGACCAGGAACTCCTTGGAGTTTAACTTATAGGTATGGAGAAAATAGGGTTATTGGTGAACGATTAATAAAAAAGTATTACGACGAATTTGTTGTGAACTTAAGAAACTATTTAAGAAGTGCATAATTCTGAATTAGACGACTTACTGAAAGGAGCTGGAGATTCGGGAGTTGATGGAAGAGAATTAGATTTTGATATTAATCTTAATCTTACTCGACAAGAAATCTCTGATAGAATACAGGATAGAAACGAACGTAAGAAATATGCATATCGTACGTTTATTTTTCTTAGTGTGTTTACTTTTTTAGTTTTAACTATTGTTTTTTTAGCAGGTTTTTCTACTCAGCTAAATTTCATACTAGACAATACTGTTTTAATTGCCTTAATAACATCTTCTTTAGCAAGTATAGTTGGTATTTTTATACTGGTAATGCGTTATTTATTTAGATAATAAAAAAAGAGAAGTCTTCCGACTCCTCTTTTGTACTCCCTTTTAATTAAATTCAAAATTTTAAGAACCACACATTAAACAATCTTCTGGTCCTTCAGCATTCTTTGAAGCTTCAACCATTGCTTTAAATTCAGCAGGACTCATTGGTTTATCTTCCTGCTCTGTGTTCTTTTCTTTTGATAATGTAAACTGAATAGCGTTTACAGCAGATTTTGTACGTAAATAGTACATTCCTGTTTTTAAACCACTTTTCCAAGCATAGAAATGCATAGAAGTTAATTTACCAAAATCAGGATCTTTCATAAATAAGTTTAAAGACTGAGATTGATCGATGAAATATCCTCTATGGCGAGCCATGTCGATAATATCTTTCATACTCATTTCCCAAACTGTTCTATATAAATCTTTAAGATCTTGTGGAATTGCGTCTATATGTTGAATAGAACCATTAGCTCTCATGATATCTTCTTTCATATCATTATTCCATAAACCTAATTCTACTAAATCTTCTAATAAGTGCTTGTTAACTACAATAAACTCACCAGATAATACTCTACGAGTATAAATGTTAGAAGTATAAGGCTCAAAAGCCTCATTGTTTCCTAATATTTGAGATGTAGATGCAGTTGGCATTGGGGCTAATAATAAAGAGTTACGAACACCATGTTCAATTACTTCATCACGTAATGATTTCCAATCCCATCTTCCGCTCAAATCTTCATCTTTAATTCCCCACATATTGTATTGGAATTCTCCTTCAGACATTGGAGATCCTTCAAATGTAGAATATGCACCTTTGTTCTTAGCGATATCTTTTGAAGAAGTTACAGCTGCGAAATATAAAGTTTCAAAAATTTCTTGATTTAATTTCTTAGCTTCTTCACTTGTAAATGGTAAACGAAGCATAATAAATGCATCAGCTAAACCTTGGATACCTAATCCAACAGGACGGTGACGTGTATTTGAGTTTTCAGCTTCTACAACAGGGTAGAAATTCTCATCAATTACAGTATCTAAGTTTCTGATTACTTTTTTAGTAACCTCAAATAATTTATCGTGATCAAAGAATTTGTTTCCGTTTTCATCTTCACCAACAAACATAGGAATCGCAATAGAAGCTAAGTTACAAACAGCAACTTCGTCTTCAGCTGTATATTCCATAATCTCTGTACAAAGATTAGAAGAACGAATTGTTCCTAAATTCTTTTGGTTCGATTTACGGTTAGCTGCATCTTTATATAACATGTATGGAGTTCCTGTCTCAATTTGAGATTCAAGAATTTTTTCCCATAACTCACGAGCTTTTATGGTTTTTCTACCTTTTCCAGCTTGTTCGTAGCTTGTGTATAAACGTTCAAACTCTTCTCCGTAAGTATCATATAAATGCGGACATTCGTGTGGACACATTAAAGTCCAATCAGCATCTTCTTGAACACGTTTCATGAATAAATCAGAAATCCACATTGCGTAGAATAAATCTCGAGCTCTCATTTCTTCTTTACCATGATTTTTCTTTAAGTCAAGAAAATCAAAAATATCAGCATGCCAAGGCTCTAAGTACATAGCGAAAGAACCTTTACGTTTTCCTCCACCTTGATCTACATAACGAGCAGTGTCGTTAAATACACGTAACATTGGTACGATACCATTTGATGTTCCGTTAGTACCAGCAATATAACTACCTGTAGCACGAATATTGTGGATAGATAAACCTATACCTCCTGCAGATTGAGAAATCTTAGCAGTTTGTTTTAATGTGTTGTAGATACCATCAATACTATCGTCTTGCATTTGTAATAAGAAACAAGAAGACATTTGTGGTTTTGGTGTACCAGAGTTAAATAATGTAGGTGTAGCGTGAGTAAAGTATTTTTTACTCATTAATTCGTATGTAGCGATAGCTTCATCAATATCTTCTTTATGGATACCAATAGAAACACGCATTAACATTTGCTGAGGACGCTCAGCAATCTGTCCGTTTAATTTTAGTAAATAAGAACGTTCTAATGTTTTAAAACCAAAGTAATCGTAATTAAAATCACGACTGTAAATAATAGTAGAGTCTAACTTATCAGCATTTTTCATGATGATTTCATAAACATCATCTGCTAATAAAGGAGCTTTTTTGTTTGTTCTTGGGTTAACGTAATTGTACAAATCAGTCATTGTTTCAGTAAATGACTTTTTTGTGTTTTTATGTAAGTTTGAAACGGCGATCCTTGCGGCTAATTTAGCGTAATCTGGATGAGCAGTTGTCATAGTTGCTGAAACTTCAGCAGCTAAATTATCTAATTCAGAGGTTGTAACCCCATCGTAAAGCCCTTCGATTACTCTCATGGCTACCTTAACCGGATCAACAATATTGTTTAATCCGTAACACATCTTTTTTACTCTTTCTGTGATTTTATCGAACATCACAGGTTCTTTTCTACCGTCTCTTTTTACTACATACATGATAATTTTTGGTTTTATATAGGTTAGTCCTAGGGAGAATACTTCCCTAAGATTTAATTGTTTTCAGATGTTTTTATATGATGTAAGCTCTTAAAAATCAGCGTCAAAACTGATTGAGCCTGTTCCCCCAGATTTTACTCCTGCCTTTTGATATTCAGACACTCTTTTTTCGAAAAAGTTGGTTTTTCCTTCAAGCGAAATCATTTCCATAAAATCGAATGGATTTGTTGCGCTATATTCTTTTTCACAACCAAACTCTAATAATAAACGGTCTGTTACAAACTCTAAATATTGAGTCATCAATTTAGCATTCATTCCTATTAAACTAACAGGTAATGATTCTGTGATAAATTCACGTTCGATGTCTAAAGCAGAAATTATAATTTCTTTAATCCTTTCTTTAGAAACTTTATTTAATAGATGATTATTGTGTAAGTGTACTGCAAAATCACAGTGCATACCTTCATCTCTCGAAATTAATTCATTAGAAAATGTTAATCCTGGTAATAATCCTCTTTTCTTTAACCAGAAAATTGAACAGAAAGATCCAGAGAAGAAAATTCCTTCAACAGCTGCGAAAGCAATTAATCTTTCAGCAAAAGAATCAGATTCTATCCATTTTAAAGCCCAGTCTGCTTTCTTTTTAATTGCAGGAAAAACTTCAATAGCTTTAAATAAATTATTTTTTTCATCATCATTCTTAATGTATGTATCTATTAATAAAGAATACGTTTCAGAATGGATGTTTTCCATCATAATTTGGAAACCGTAGAAAAATTTCGCTTCAGAGTATTGAACTTCATTTACGAAGTTTTCTGCTAAATTTTCATTTACAATTCCATCAGAAGCAGCGAAAAAAGCTAATATATGTTTAATAAAATAGCGTTCGTCGTCAGATAATTTATTGTTCCAATCATCAAGGTCTTGGTGTAGGTCTATTTCCTCAGCAGTCCAAAAACAAGCTTGTTGTTTTTTATACCATTCCCATAAATCATTATGTTGGATTGGAAAAATAACAAATCTGTCTTTATTTTCTTGTAAAATTGGTTCTAATACGGCCATTTTTGTACGTTCAAATTATATGTTAAAAAAGTTGTTGTAGGGGGGACAACAAAGATTCAAAATTTTATGAAAAAAATAAAGCCATACTTATCCACAAACTCCTTGAAGTTTTTAACAAATGGTATAATTTCTTCTAAATTTCACTAAAAAAATATTTTTTATAAATATCTGTATTATAGTTTTTTAACTTGGATGATTTCGCTCAAGTAGTTGTGTTTGTTGATATTCTTATTTTGAAAAAAATGATGAAAAAAATTACACTTTTTAATGAAGATTTTGGGCACAAAAAAAGCAACGTCTGAGAAACGTTGCTCTTGATTCCATAATTCGAATAATCCCCAATATTACGATTTATGATTGTGTAAATGTTGAATACATAAAAGTACGTCGCAAATATACATATGTTATCGTGTTCTGAATATACTTTTTGTATAAATGGTAAACTTTTTTGTGTATATGGTAAACATAATACATTAAATAATTATTAATAGATGTTATTTAGATACTTTCAAAACATCACTAATAATTTTCTCTATTTGATTTTTAGGTAAAGCTCCGTGAGCCATTTGAGGATCTTCTCCGATAGGGCAGAACAACATTGAAGGTATACTTCGAATACCAAATATTGCTGATAATTCTTGTTCTGCTTCTGTGTCTACTTTATAAATTACAACCTTATCTTTATATTCTTCACTTAGTTGTTCTAAAACTGGAGCTAACATTTTACAAGGTCCACACCAATCTGCATAAAAATCTATAATTGCAGGTAATTCACCTGAGTAATTCCACTCTTTACTTTCTTCATAGTTAAAAACTTTTGCTAGAAAAGTTTCTTTAGACAATAATTCAGTCATAATAACTCTTATTTGTGTTTTGTTGATTAGACGTTAAATGTAACAGAAATTACAAATAAAAACTATAGATGTTAAAAACATCTTAAATTGTAACAAATCGTAAGTTTTTTAATCTAATTTTGAAAACATTAACTAATCGATCTAAATAATGAAAAAAATAATTTTACCAATACTTGCGGGCTTACTGGTGGTGAGTTGTAAGCAAGAGGAATCTAAAACTAAAACAGCATTGAATTATCCAAAGACTGAAAAAGTACCAGTTGTAGATACATATTTTGAACAAGAAGTTACCGATAACTATAGATGGTTAGAAGATGATAGAAGTAAAAAAACTGAAGAGTGGGTAAAGGCAGAAAATGAAGTTACTTTCGATTACTTATCTAAAATTCCTTATCGTAATGAATTAAAAAATAGACTATCGGAATTATTAAACTATGAAAAATTGAGTGTGCCTTTTGAAAGAGGAGATTACACTTATTTTTATAAGAACGATGGATTACAGAACCATAGTGTTATGTATAGAGAAAAAGGAAATGGAGAAAAAGAGGTTTTCTTAGATCCTAATACATTTTCTAAAGATGGAACAACATCGTTGAGTAATGTGAGTTTTTCTAAAAATGGAAAAATAGTAGCATATTCAATCTCTGAAGGAGGTAGTGATTGGAGAAAAATCATCATTATGGATGTTGAGACTAAAGAGATAAAAGAAGATACTTTAGTAGATGTAAAGTTCTCTGGAATTTCTTGGAAAGGTAACGAAGGTTTCTACTATTCTAGTTACGATAAACCTAAAGGAAGTGAGTTATCTGCAAAAACAGATCAACACAAATTATACTACCACAAATTAGGAACAGCTCAAAAAACAGATAAAGTAATTTTCGGTGCTACACCAGAAGAAAAACATCGTTATGTTGGTGGTGGAGTTACAGAAGATGATCAATACTTAATTGTGTCTGCTTCAAAATCAACATCAGGAAACAGATTGTTTGTGAAAGATTTATCAAAACCAGATAGTGATTTTATTACAATATTAGATCATTTTGATAGTACAACATATTATATAGAAAACGAAGGGACAAAGTTTTTCTTTGGAACCAATTTAAATGCACCAAATCAAAAAGTTGTAACAGTAGATATTACAAACCCTACTCCAGAAAATTGGAAAGATTTTATTCCTGAAACAGAAAATGTTTTAAGACCGTCTACAGGTTCAGGATATTTCTTTGCGAGCTACATGGTTGATGCAATTTCTAAAGTATTACAATACGATTACAATGGAAAGTTAGTTAGAGAAATAAAATTACCAGGAATAGGTTCTGCTGGTGGCTTTGGTGGAGAAAAAGATGATAAAGAATTATATTTCTCTTTCGCAAACTATAAAACACCAAGATCATTTTATAAGTTCAATCCAAAAGAAGGAACGTCTGAAATGTATTGGAAGCCAAGCATTACTTTCAATCCAGATGAGTATGAAAGCAAGCAAGTTTTTTATACTTCTAAAGATGGTACAAAAGTACCAATGATTATAACTCATAAAAAAGGAATTGAGTTGAACGGTAAGAATCCAACGATCTTATATGGTTACGGTGGATTCAATATTAGTTTAACTCCAACTTTTAGTACTACAAACGCAGTTTGGATGGAGCAAGGTGGAATTTTTGCTGTACCTAATTTAAGAGGTGGAGGAGAATACGGAAAGAAATGGCACGTTGCGGGAACTAAAATGCAAAAGCAAAATGTTTTTGATGACTTTATAGCTGCTGCAGAATTCTTAATTAAAAGTAAATATACATCATCAGATTTTTTAGCTATTAGAGGAGGTTCTAATGGTGGGCTTTTAGTTGGAGCTACAATGACTCAGCGTCCTGATTTAATGAAAGTAGCTTTACCAGCGGTTGGAGTTTTAGATATGTTACGTTACCATACTTTTACTGCAGGTGCAGGTTGGGCTTACGATTACGGAACTGCTCAAGATAATAAAGAAATGTTCGAATATTTAAAAGGATATTCTCCAGTACATAACGTTAAAGAAGGTGTTGAATATCCAGCAACTTTAGTAACTACTGGAGACCATGATGATAGAGTAGTGCCTGCACATAGTTTTAAGTTTGCTGCAGAATTACAAGATAAGCATAAAGGAGACAATCCTGTTTTAATTAGAATTGAGACTGATGCAGGGCATGGAGCTGGTACTTCATTAACTAAAACAATTGAACAAACAGCAGATATTTTCGGATTTACATTATATAATATGGGCTTCGAAACATTACCATATACTCCAAAAACAAAGATTAAAGGTTAGTAAGTGTAACATTTTAACGAAAAAAGACTCTTATTATAAGTAATCAAAAATTAAATCGTTTATGGAAATTATAGAATTAAAGAAGAATAGTCATTTCACTGAAAAAGAAACAACCAAAAAAGCGTTTTCTGATTTAGAAAAAATATTGGTTGCTTACAGAGGAACAGAACTATCTGAAAATTCTATTGTTAAAATTAATGATTTGGTTAAATCAATTAATTCTTTTCAAGAAAGTAGTGAAAGAAAATACAGAAGAAAATTATTAATTACTAGGAGTAATATTATTCAACTCATAGTTAAAGAGCACGGAATTGTTCCAGAAAAATACTATCAAAAACAATGGTTTGTTTTAGGAATGGTAACTTTTGGAATTCCAATAGGAATTATATTTTCTACAGCTATTGGTAATATTTCCATGTTAGCTGTTGGATATCCTTTAGGAATGCTAATTGGTTCTATGATTGGAAAACAAAAAGATGAAAAGGCTAAAAAAGAAGGGAAACAAATAAACTTATCGCTTAACTAAATTTTTTTAAGATGAGAAACATTAAAAAAGCCTTGTTTACAACTACAATAGCATCGTTGGCTATAATAAGTTGTAAAACAGAACAAAAAGCTGAGGTAGCAGAAAAGGTTCCAGGTATTATTCTTGAGAACATGGATACATCTGTAAAACCATCTGAAGATTTTTTCAGATATGTAAACGGGAACTGGGTTGATAAAACAGAAATTCCTGCAGATAGATCATCATGGGGTGGTTTTGGAGAATTACGTAAAAAAACAGATGCTGATGTATTAGCTATTTTGAATGATGCTATTAAAGAAGGTAATTTTCCTAAGATCAAAGATGCTCAAGGAAATGAAATCGATAGTGATCAGCAAAAAGCAGTAAATTATTACGAAAGTATTATGGATACTGTTGCTCGTAATAAGCAAGGAACAGTTCCATTAAAGCCTTATTTAGCAAAGATCGATGAAATCAAAACTAAAAAGGATGTAGAAAACTATATCACTCAAATGGCACCATATGGTGGTGGAGCTTTTTATGGTCTTGGTGTTTTTAACGACTTAAAAAACAGTAATATGAATGCTGGTTATTTAGGTTCAGGCGGATTAGGTTTATCTCGTGATTACTATGTAGATGAAGATGAGGATACTAAAGAGAAACTTAAAAAATACGAAGCTTTTGTAGCTAAAATGTTCGGTAAACTTGGTGATGATGAAGCTACTGCTGCTAAAAATGCTGCAACTGTAGTTTCTTTTGAGGCTAGTTTAGCTAAACCAATGATGACTAAAGAAGATCGAAGAGATGCTAGAAAAATGTATAACCCAATGTCTGTTGAAGAGTTACAAGTTTTAGCTCCTGCTATTGATTGGAAAGCTCATTTAGAAGGTATTGGAGTAGGTGTTGGAACAGAAAAAATGGAGAAAGTAATTGTTACAGATCCAAACTATTTCAAAGCTATGAACGATATTTTTACTGAGCGTTCTGTAGACGATATTAAAACATTATTACGTTGGAATACGATTAATAGTGCTGCTGGCTTATTAAGTACAGATTTAGAAACTGCTAATTGGGAGTTTTATAGTAAAGAATTACGTGGAGCAAAAGAACAAAGACCTCGTGATGAAAGAGCTTTAGCATCTGTAAACGGATCAATTGGTGAGGCTATCGGAAAATTATATGTTGATAAGAAGTTTCCACCTGAAGCTAAGCAGAAGGCTAGAGAAATGATTGATAATGTATTATTAGGTTTCGAAAAGCGTATTAACGGATTAACTTGGATGAGCGATTCGACTAAGTTAAAAGCATTAGATAAATTAAGTAAACTAACAGTTAAAATAGCTTATCCAGATAAATGGAAAGATTACGCTGCTTTACAGATTAAAGGAGTAAAAGAAGGTGGAAGTTATTTTGAAAATGCGATCAACGTTACTAAGTGGAACTACGAAGAAAATATATCTAAGTTAGGAAAACCAGTTGATAGATCAGAGTGGGGAATGTCACCACAAACTGTAAACGCTTATTTTAATCCAGTAAATAACGAGATTGTTTTCCCAGCGGCTATTTTACAACCTCCATTTTATAATTATCAAGCTGATGAAGCTGTAAACTACGGAGGAATTGGAGCAGTTATTGGTCATGAAATTTCTCATAGTTTCGATGATTCAGGAGCTCGTTTCGATGGAGATGGTAATTTAAATAATTGGTGGACAAAAGAAGACTCTGAAAAGTTTGCTGCTGAAGGAAAAGCATTAATTGGTCAGTACGACGCTTTAGTTGCTATTGATGATGTTCATGTAAATGGAACCTTCACTTTAGGTGAAAATATTGGAGATTTAGGAGGAGTAAATGCTGCTTACGAAGGTTTACAAATCTTCTTAGAAAAAAGCGGTAGACCAGAAAAAATTGATGGATTTACACCAGAACAACGTTTTTTCCTTTCTTGGGGAACAATTTGGAGAACTAAGGCTCGTCCAGAGGCAATTAAAAATCAGATTAAAACTGATCCGCATTCTCCTGGTAAATTTAGAGCTTATGTGCCTTTAAGAAATGTAGATGCTTTTTACGAAGCTTTTGATATTAAAGAAGGTGATACAATGTACTTAAAACCAGAAGACAGAGTTAGAATTTGGTAATGCTGCATTTTAAATAATATTAAAAACCGATACGAAAGTGTCGGTTTTTTTATTGAAATGAAATAATGTGTTTTCTGTATTTTTGAACTCTACTTTTTAATTTTAATTATGCATTGTAAAAATTGTGGGACTAAAGTTGATGGAAAATTTTGTTCAAATTGCGGACAAAAAACCAATGTGGGACCTATTAATTTAGCCTATGTTGTAGATGAAATAAATAACTCATTTTTTCAACTAGATCGTGGTTTCTTTTTTACAATTAAAAGATTGAGTATAAATCCTGGAGATAGTATTCGCGATTTTATACAAGGAAAAAGAAAAAACTACTTTAAGCCGTTAACATTTGTGTTAATTTTATCTACTGTTTATGCTTTGTTGTCGACTCTTTTAAATGAACAAACAGTTTTAGGAGATTTATTATCCGGGTGGAAATCATACAAAGATGGTTCTACTTTAGATGCAAATGCAACAGTTCTTCATCAATGGTTTGTTAAAAATTATGCTTACTCAATATTACTATTATTACCTGTTTTTTCTTTAGCATCATATTTGTCATTCAGAAAATACGAATACAATTACCTAGAACATATAGTCCTAAATTCTTTTATCACAGGTCAACAAGCAATTATTTATACTTTTTTTGCTGTTTTAAAATCTTTCACAGGAGAAAATGCTGTAACTGAGACATTATATATGGTCTTTGTTTTAGGTTATGTTTTTTGGGTTTACATACAGTTTTTCAAAAATTATAAAAGGTTGAAAATCATTTTTCTTACCATTTTAACCTACATACTTTATATACTATTTGTATCAATTTTTACAGGAATAATATCTTCAATTGTAATAAAGATCATGTAGTACTTTATCGTAAAAAGGTTTTATTTTTACACACATGCTACAAGTCAACGATATTACATTTTCGTATTCAAAAAAAAGTCCAATACTTAAAGATATTAGCCTAAGTCTTACCCAAGGTGAACATTTAAGTATTATGGGAGAAAGTGGGTGTGGAAAATCAACACTTTTAAGAATTATTTACGGATTGTTAGATGTAGATAAAGGAACGATATTTTGGAACGATCAAGAAGTTTTAGGTCCGGCTTATCATTTGGTTCCAGGGATGGATTTTTTTAAATACGTTCCGCAAGATTTTGATTTAATGCCTTACATAACTGTTGCTGAAAATATTTCAAAATTCTTGTCACGATTTTATCCTGAAGAATCAGAAAGAAGGACGAATGAGTTGTTAGGTGTTATTGAAATGAAAGCTTATGCGAATGAAAAAGTTAAAAATCTAAGTGGAGGTCAACAGCAACGTGTAGCAATTGCCAAAGCATTAGCGAAAGAACCAGAATTATTACTTTTAGATGAACCATTCAGTCAGATCGATAACTTTAAGAAGAACGCATTACGAAGAAATCTTTTTTCATATCTAAAGGAAAAAAACATTGCTTGCATTGTTGCAACTCACGACGGTAATGATGCGTTGTCGTTTTCAGATCAATTAATTGTCATTCAGAATAATCAAATTTTAGCGTCAGGAACACCTTCAGATTTATACAAAGAAAAACCGAATCGATATGTTGCATCGTTATTTGATGATGTAAATAAGGTAATTATAGATAAGACTGAAAAACTGTATTATCCGCATGAGATTTCAATTGTAGAACAATCTGAACATAAAACAAAAGTCAGTAAGAACTATTTTAAAGGTTCTTATTGGTTGGTAGAAGTTTTACATGATAATGAAACTCTTTTTGTTGCAAATAACACTCAACTAGAAAAAGGTTCAGAGGTTTACATAAGATTTAATGAATAACTTTTATAGTAAATTCATTTCCGTTAAAAATTATAGTATCATTTTCCTTTTTGCCTAAGAATAACTTTCCGATAGGAGACGCGCTGGAAATCACAAAATAGTCTGTGTTATCTACAGTTGTTTTTCCCATGCTAATTGCTATAAAGTAATTTGCTTTTTCAGTAACAATAATACTTCCTAGGCGAACTAAATCGTGTGAACTTTGTATGTCAACTTTAGCTAATGTTTCTTTCATTTGCTGAACAACGGCAATTTGTTGACCAGCTTTTTCCATTTCTAACTGAAGCATCGCTCTTCCTGTTTCATGCTTGTCGCCAGCAGAACTCTTAGTTTCAGATAACAGTGCTTTTTTATTCGAACTTATAATATTCTTGATTGTTTGTTCTCGCTTTTCTATATAAGCAACACATGCGTGATGTAATTTTTCTTTTAAATTCATATTAAATCTGCTAATTCTTCACCAATTAAACTTCCAATTGCAACTCCCATACCACCAAGGCGAATACCGCAAAAAACATTGTTAGATATAGGTTTTACAATGCTTTTCTTCTGATTTCCAATTCCCATAATACCGCACCATCTATGTTCTATTTCTATATCAGTGTCTGGTAATATTGTAGTTTTTAAAATTTCTTCGAGTTTGTTTTGAACCAAATTTGTTAATGAAAATTCGGTTGTTTCTTCTGCATCAAAATCTAGATTTCTTCCTCCACCAAACAAAATACGGTTATCGATATTTCTAAAATAGTAATAGCCTCGATCTAAATGAAAAGTTCCTTTAATATGTAGATTTTTTATAGGTTTTGTAATTAAAACCTGAGCTCTAGCTGGTTTTACTTCTTCATTTAAAATTGCTTTTGAAAAACCATTGGTAGCAATAAAAACTTTATTGGATTTAAAACTTAATAAATTAGTGTTGATATGAACAAAACCATTATCATCTTGTATATCTTTTACAGTAATGTTATTTAAAATCTTAACACCTAGAGCTTGTGTTTTTGTGATAAGATGTTGCATCATTTTTCCAGTGTCAATCTGACCTTCAAAAGTATTTACGATATATCGACTTTCAATATTTTTAAAGTTAAAGTCATTTTTCGATTCATAAAAGACAGGGGCATGAAAAACAGATGAAAGTAGTTGGTTAACTTGTTGCTTTTTATCTAAACATAACTCCAGAAGTTCTTTATCTTGAAATAGTTCAAATCCTTTATTTTGTTGAAAATCGATGTTTTTATCACCTAAATTTTTTCGAAGTAATTGTAAACCATTCCAACGTTTTTTAACTAAAGAAAGTACTTCTTCTTCTGTATGATTTTCTAAATCGTCTACAAGTTCAGAAATACTTCCAAAACAAGCAAAACCTGCATTTTTAGTGCTTGCACCATGAGGCAATATTCCTTTCTCTAAAATCAAAACATTAGATTCTGGGAAACGTTTTTTTAACTGTAAAGCACAGTTCAATCCAACAATTCCGCTACCAACAATTGTATAATCAACATTATTAAACCATTCTTTAATCTCCCAATAACTTAGCTCTATCATGCGTTAAAACTATAAAAAAGGATTCATTTAAATTCGTAAATTGGTACGATCCTTGAAAAACACCATATAAAAAGTCAAAATATGAGTATTATTAAAAACATCTTTTTTCCACTATCAATCTTAGTATTTATGAGTTGTGCTAGTTATCAGTTTGAAAAACAACCACCTTTTAAAATTATTTCTGCAGAATATATTAATACTGTTGGAGGACTACCAAATTCCGGTAGCTCTATTATTAACATAGTCTATAAATCTCCAAAGGATATAAAATTTGATTCAATTTTTTATTTTAGTGACAAAGTAAAAGCAATAAAAAGTACATTAAAGAAAAATAAAATAATTTCAGGAAGATTTTATCATTCCATTTCCAAAATAAATAGAGATTTGATTTTAGACAAAGACCCTAAAAAGGAATATGGTAATATGCCTTCACAAAAGAATATTTTTAATCTTAAAGAAGATGAAGTAGTTATAAGTTATTATGATGAAAGTAAGCTTAAGTTTTACAAGATTGATAGTTTAAAGCAAGGGAAATCTATAATAAGACAATAAGCATAAGTTAGATAAAAGTCGTTCGAAAGAGCGACTTTTATTTTTTGGCACGCATTTTGAAAACACATAAGCATAACCGTAAAACTTAAACTTATGAAAACGATAAAATTACTTTTACTAATATTTGTAGCCGCCACAACTCTAACTTCATGTGTTGTAAGAAATGAAGAAGTTATCGTAGATGATTTTGTGCCTACAGAAGAGATTGTTTCAGGTTACGATTTATGGTATGTAGATTTTCATAGAACTATAGGAACTGCAGAAATTCCATATTTATCAAAAGCATTTACAGTATCATTTTTAAATGGAAACATGTATGCTAATAATAATATAGTTGATGTAGGAAGAACAGGAGATGGTTTAGGAATTAATGTTGGATCATACAGAACTTATGATGATGGTGTTATAGAAACATTTCACAGATTAGATGGAGATTACAGTTTTGAAGTAATTCAATTAAGTAATAATGAAATCAGATTGAATGATTTAAATAATAATGTAAGTTATTTTTTAATAGGATATCAAAGAAATGACTTTGATTATGACAAATTGTTTTATGACAATATAGAGTTCTTTTTACAAGAGTATATAGCTTGGGAGAGAACAGGAGCTAGGAATGGATCACCTAATCCGTTTGATGAAGAGCGTTATTTACAATTTACTCCAGAGAATAATACAACTTTTTACTCATCTCACGATGCATTTGGCACAAATCTTGCTTCTATTAATTGGGACTTTGTAGGTGGGTACACAATAGACGATATTAGAGATTACGACGATCTTAAGTTTTTAACACTAAATTATGACGGAGGAGATACTGAAGAGTTTGAATTAAGCGTTGTAAATGATGGAGAGATCGAGTTATTCCACTTAAGTACTCAAACAACATACGTTTTCACAGGTAGAGGATACATCCAATTCTTGAAAGGGAAAAATGGAAAAGCGTCTAAAAAACCAGTAAGGAATAGTGATAGAAAACGTACTAAAATAAAAAGAAAAGAAATTACAAGAAAAATATTAAAATAAAGTTTGGTTAGTTGATTTTTGGTTGGTTATTTCTCAAATAACCAATTAGAGAAGCCGCCCCCTCAGGGCGGTTTTCTTTTTATATAACATAAGGTTTACATTAAAAGTTTTATTTTTATAGTAAATAATATAAATTTATGTCAACCGTACTAATTACCGGAGCTACATCTGGAATAGGTAAGGCTTGTGCTTATCTGTTTGCAAAACAAAAATATAACTTAGTTTTATGTGGTAGAAGGGAAGAAAAATTGCGAGAATTAGAACAAGAATTGTCAAAAGAAACTAAAGTACACACACTACAATTTGATGTTCGTTTTAGAGAAGATGTTTTCAAGGCTATTGAAAGTATTCCTTCAGAATTTAAAGCTATAGATATTCTAATTAATAATGCAGGAAATGCTCACGGATTACATTCAATTCAAGAAGGTAGTTTAGATGATTGGGATGCTATGATTGATGGTAATGTAAAAGGTTTATTATATGTTTCTAAAGCTATAATTCCAACAATGATTGAAAGAAACGAAGGTTTTATTGTGAATATAGGATCTATCGCAGGTAAAGAAGTGTATCCGAATGGAAATGTGTATTGTGCATCTAAATTTGCAGTAAATGCGTTAAACAAATCAATGCGATTAGATTTAAACCAATACAATATTCGAGTAAGCGGAATTCATCCTGGATTAGTGGAAACAGAATTTTCAGATGTTCGTTTCAAAGGAGATTCAGAAAGAGCAAAACAAGTTTATAAAGGTTACAAGGCTTTACAGGCAGAAGATATTGCAGACATTATTCATTTTGTAGTAACAAGACCGTATCATGTTAATATCGAAGATTTAATCGTTTATCCAACCGCACAAGCAAGTGCAGCAATTTTAAATAAGAATGAAAACTAAACTTTCAGATATAATTATAGGATGTATGTCTTGGGGTGTATGGGGAAAAAACTTTTCAACAAAAGAAATGGCCGACCTTATACATTTTTGTATTGAAGAAGGAAATATAACTTTTGATCATGCCGACATTTATGGAGGTTACACTACTGAAGCTGCTTTTGGAAAAGCATTTGTTGAAAGTGGGGTAGAACGTGAGCAAATTCAGTTAATATCTAAATGTGGAATTCAATACATCACAGAAGAAAGGCCTGATAATAGAGTTAAATATTACGATTACTCAAAAGAATATATTATTTGGAGTGTAGAGCAATCGTTGAAGAATTTAAAGACAGATTATTTAGATGTTTTGTTATTGCACAGACCAAGTCCGTTAATGCAATATGATGAAATTAATGAGGCTGTTTTGAGGTTGCAAGAAGAAGGAAAAATTATAGATTTTGGAGTTTCAAACTTTACTGCAAGTCAAATGGAATTATTAAAGAAGAAAACACCATTAACTTGTAATCAGTTAGAATTTTCATTGATTCAGAATTCTGCAATAGATCAAGGTACTTTAGATTATCTAATCAAAGAAGATATGAAAGTGATGAGTTGGAGTCCTTTAGGAGGTTTCTTCAATTTAGAAACAGAACAAGCGGAGAGAGTAACACAAGTATTAAAAGATTTAACTTCTAAATACAACGCAACAAACGATCAAATCTTATTAGCATGGATTTTAAAGCATCCTTGTAACGTTGCTCCTGTAATTGGAACTTCAAATAAAAACAGAATAAAGAAATCAAATCAAGCATTACAAATAGATTTAGATGTTCAAGATTGGTTTACTCTTTATGAAGCTAGTCGAGGGCATAAAGTAGCTTAATAATGATTAATAAAAGGCTACTTATTAAGAATTTGCTTTCTCACAACGATGAGAATAGTTTTTATGATAAAAAACAAAAATTATCCTTAGGTAGTAAAGAAGGGAAAGCAAAATTCATTAAACATATTTGTGCCTTATCCAATTCAAATCCTGAAAATAATTCCTACATTTTAATTGGTATTCGAGATGAAGACAATAAAGTAATTGGCGTTGATTTTTTTGACGACAGTAAAATACAGAATCTCGTTAACGCGTATTTAATTAATCCGCCTAATATTCAATATGAAAATATACCTTTTCCAGGTTTACCAAGGTATAAAGTAGTAGGGTTAGTTACTATCCATCCGAAAGATAAAATCTCACATTTATCAAAGTTTATTTGGAAATATCCCAGAGGAACAGTGTTTTATCGTAGAGGTAGTAATTCAATGCCTGTAGTCGATGAATTTAAGCTTCCGAACAGTAATAAAGAAATTGTAGAGGCAATAGAGATCAATGCCAGCAACAATATTCAATTAACCTTAGATGGGGTTTTTGATTTCTTCGGAAGACATAAAGATGAGTACAATCCTAAATACAAAGTTTTCAAAGAACAGTTTGTGTTATGTTGGGCTGGAAAAAAGACAATAGTGAATAACGAAGAATTCTATTCTAGAGTTGATATCGAATTGATAAATGAGCAAGTGCAGCTTTTCTATTCTGCTTTAGATGAGGTGAAAATTAAAATCAATCATCATTCATTTATTATAGTTGAATACATCGCGTTAGGTCTAGAAAAAGACGAGATAAAATATCCTTTAGAAAAAACAATTATTCATTTTAAAGATAATGGTAAGCTAGATATTATAAAGGAATTTTTGTTTGAGCCGCCAACTTACGATAGTAAAATTATTAATCATATTTACGAGAATAGTAACAATATTGTCAATAATATTGAGCATAATATTCCATTATCAGTTACAGAACACGAAGACGTATATCGATTGCCAAATAATTATTTAATATGTTATTTAAACGGATTTTTAGATGCTAAAGAACAATTAGAAAAAGCAAAAGATTACATTAAGAACTTAGAAGATAAAACTACATATATAAAATATAAAGATGTAGTTCGAGTATTAAGGAAAGTTAAATATCACTAATTTCTTTTATAGTTTGAATCGACTAAACATTTATTGTTTTTCCATTTTCCTTGTAAAGATTTAGGCTCTATTTTTTTATCATCAAAGGTTAAAAACTCGCCTTTTTTATTCTTTTTAATAACCTTCATTTTTCCTTTTTTAATAGCATTAGCTACTTTGTGAATTAAGCCTTTTTTTGAAGTTTTACAACCTTTTATAGTTAAAGTGAGACCAATATCATTGTTGTATAAATCCATTTCAGAAGAAATTTGATCAGGAACAATGCCCTCTTCAAGTTTTCTCTTCTTATACATTAAATAGTTTTCTTTTTCGTGCGCTTTTCCAAGTGTTCTTGCGGCAGGTTTTCCAATTTCTTGACGTAATCTAGCCATCCAGTATGCATGTCTAAAAGCATCAACCTGTCCGCCAGCATGATCTCTATCTAATAAATCTGTTTGTCTAATACTATCAGAAACACGGCTAGCTTCCTTAGAAATTTCAAGGGCCTTTTTTGCTTTGAAAGGATGAAAAATTACCCACCATTTTTTCGGAGAAGATAATTGTTTAAATTTCTTAAAGTTCGACTGTGAAAACCCTGAAGTGATTAAAAATACAAATATGATTAGAAATATATTTTTCATTGAAAGAAAGATACTGCGAATTGCAGAAATAAAAAAGAGAGGCTCATACAACCTCTCTTTTACTATAAACTTAAATAAACTTTAATTTATTTGATAATTAACTTTTGAGTTGCAGTTTTGTTAGCTTCTACAACTTTTAAAATATACATTCCAGAACTTACACCAGAAACATCAATACGATTGTTTGTTCCAGATATAGAAGTTTGATATACTTCTTTACCGATCATATTAAAGATTTGAACCTTCTTATTGTCGATAGATGAAGAAGTAATTGTAAGTGATTTTCCATTGATAGGGTTTGGATATGCCGCAAAACCATCTATTTCATTTTCTATTACAGAAGCAGTTGTAGTGTCTTTAGGTGTTACTTCGGCCCAAGTCTTAGCAATTCTTAATTCATCTATTTCAATAGTTGGAGTTTCGTTTGTTGAATCCTGTCTTAAAATAAAAGTGTTAATAGAAGATGGAGCATTAGTGTCATTTCCTCCTAAATCTGCAGTAGGTGCAGCTCCTTCAAAAGTTGCAGCATCTGGATTAATCCATAAGCTTACAACATCATTATCTAAATCGTAAGCCATTACAATAAATAATACATCTCCTAAATTATAAGTAGATGTTGTAAAAGGAGGATTTGAACTTTCTGGCCCAAAACCAATATCAAATGTAGTTCCGCTAGTATCTGGATTCGGTCTAACCCATAATCTAGCATCATAAGATGATGTACCTGCAGCTAAACCAGCAAAATATCCACCATCTATAGTATCAGGATTAGTACCAGTTTGGAAAGCAGAAACTTTTAATAAAAAAGAACTATATACTGTTCCTGAAGATACATCAGTAAATTTAGTGAAAGATTCAGCTCCTGATCCATTAAACGTAATTTTATTTCCTTCAGAAGGCTTTAATCCACTATAAGTTAAACTACCTGTAGCAGTAATTATATCATCTCCAGAGTTTACACTTTCCCAGTCTGCTTGGTCAGATAAAACAGCAGCATCAGCATAATCAAAAGTTTCAATAAAAGGTAAACCTTTACAAGTTGGGCTTGAAATATTTCTCGTAAAATCACAACTACTATTGCTTGTATCTCCTTTAACAGTAAAAACAATATTTGTTCCTTCGGTAATCCCAGAGATAGTAATTGTTCCTGTTGTCATCATTGAAGGATTATCTCCACCTACTGTTCCGTTATCAGCAGTTAACATGTATGTAGAGGTTCCTCCTCCTGTAAAACCTATAGAAACATTGTAAGTGTCTACACCAGAAGTTTCTGTAACACATGATGTTGTAATTGTACTTACTTGAATATCACACGGAAGTCCTACAGTAAAAGAAATTGTTTGATTTACAGGAGTTGATAAAGCATTTCCAGCATTATCAACTAACTCCATATATATTTCGTAAGTAGTTCCTCCTGTAGTAGTAAAAGTGATATCATCAGTGTCAAATTTATCAGCTTGAGCTACGCTATTCAATGTCCATTTTATATAACCGTCTCCTGTACCTCCAGGAGCAACGTTGAAATTACTTACAGAAAACTTAACTGTTGCCATATCTGTAAAAGATATTGTAGATCCGTTTGAAGGAGAGCTAATTGTTAATGAAGGTGTAGTAGAAGCTGTTGCGGCATATGTTCCAACAGGAAATACAGAAGAACAGTCAGCGTTTATTCCAGAATCATCACTTTTATCACATCCATCAAGGGCGTTTGGTCCACTAAATGTCCATTCATTTGGATTAAAAGTAGCACTTGGTCCTTGTCCGTCTTTTCGATATGCCCATCCATCAACATAATCCCAATCTTCACCAGTACCATCTTGACCAATTCTTCCCAATAGATCTTCTATTGTTCCATTCTTATACAAAATAACAGTATCATCTCCATTTACGTTTATCACGTTATCAACATATTGAGGAGTAATTCCTAAATATTGATTAATAAGTGTGTCTTCAAATGACAAATAAATATATGTGCCAGCTGTTACTGCATCAGCAGGGAATGTATACTCAGCTCCAGCAGCAGTAGCTCCGTTTGTGGTAGATTCAATACCATAAATACTTAAATCAGCAATGTCATTTACGACATATAATTCAATAGCTTTAGGCGCACCTGAAGGTAAAGGTCCGTCAATAGCACCAGTTATTACTAAGTCCTGAGAAAAAGCAGAACTAAATATAAAAGTTAGTAATAAAGTTAAAAAGTAGTTTTTTTTCATATTATCCCGTTTTATTAAAAAATGCACTCAAAATTAGAAAATTAGCTGACTCATACATAGTTTTTTTACTTTAATTTAATGTTAAGCATCTGATATTTAATAGTTGTGTTAAATGCTTTTATTAATATTAAATCAACATTAAGTTAAAGTGTCATTAACTGTTTTTGTTATTTTATCGTTACTTTTGGGTTGTTTAGCACTATAATTATAACTGTATGAATACTAACGATATTAAGATTTTATTAGTTGATGATGAACCAGATATTTTAGAAATTGTTGGATACAATTTGAGATCTGAAGGTTATCAAGTTTTTACTGCGACTAATGGAGCTGAAGGGGTAAAAATCGCTAGAAAAATTACACCTCACTTAATTTTATTAGATATAATGATGCCAGAAATGGATGGTATTGAAGCTTGTGAGAAAATTAGAGATATAAAACCATTAGAGAATGTTATTATTTCTTTTTTAACTGCTCGTGGTGAAGATTACTCTCAAGTAGCAGGTTTTGATGCTGGTGCAGACGATTATATTACAAAGCCAATTAAACCAAAGGTATTGGTTAGTAAAATTAAGTCATTATTAAGAAGACTTAAAACAGATACAGTTTCTGAAGCTACAACTAAAATCGGAGACATTTTAATTAATAGGGATGAATATGTTGTTTTCAAAGGAGAAGAAAAAATCACGCTTCCTAGAAAAGAATTTGAATTATTCTCTTTATTAACTTCTAAACCAGGTAAAGTATTTAAAAGGGAAACTATTTTAGATAGTGTTTGGGGAAATGAGGTAGTTGTAGGTGGAAGAACTATCGATGTTCATATTCGTAAGCTAAGAGAAAAAATTGGAGACCATCACTTTAAAACTGTAAAAGGAGTTGGATATAAGTTTGTTTTAGAAACAGACAAGTAGTAATTAATCACATAGTATTTTTTGAATAAACTAAGAAAAACATACAGGTATGCGCTAACATCGGCGCTGTATTTAACATTGATTTCTGTTATTATTGCAGTTTTTTCTTACCTGTCTTTTTTTAAATCTTTAGGTTTAGTAGCTATTATCATTTTTGGTATTATAGTATTTACGGCCTCATTTTTTGTTATCCAATACAGAGCAGAACATTTTATTTATCAAAGAGTAAAAAAACTGTATCAAGATATTTCGATTTTAGATATAAGTGATTTAAAACGAGATAAAATAACTACAGATATTGAAGACTTTACCAAGACTGTACAAGAATATGTTGAGGATAAAAAAGAAGAAATTGCAAACTTAACAGAGCGAGATTCATTCCGTAGAGATTTCTTAGGAAATGTTGCTCACGAATTAAAAACACCTCTATTTACAGTTCAAGGTTATATTCTAACATTAATTGAAGGTGCAGCAAACGATAAGGTAATTCGTGATAAATATTTAGAAAGAGCAAATAAAGGAGTTGAACGTTTAACTTCCATTGTTAAAGATTTAGACATGATTGCTAAATTGGAAACAGACGGAATGAAAATGAAGATTGAGCCTTTTAATATTATCGAGTTGATTCAAACTGTTTTTGATCTTTTTGAAATGAAAGCCAAAAAGAGAAACATACAATTGGTATTCGATAAAGTTTACGATTTTCCATTATTTGTAAAAGGAGATGTTGAAAGAATAGAGCAAGTTTTAATTAACCTGATTGTAAATTCTATTAAATACGGAAAAGTAGATGGTGTTACTACTGCAAGTGTAGAATCTTACAATGAAAACAAGTTTGTCATTAAAATAATTGATGATGGTGAAGGAATAAAACAAGAACATATTCCTAGATTATTTGAACGTTTTTATAGAGTAGATCAAAGTAGATCTAGAGAACAAGGAGGTTCAGGTTTAGGTTTATCTATTGTAAAACATATCATTGAAGCACATAACGAAACCATTCTTCTTAAAAGTACTTTTGGTGAAGGATCGGAGTTTTCTTTTACGCTTGAAAAAGCAATGTAATCTAGCATTCACATTATAACGAGATCGTAGTTTAAATGCATTATTCAGTTAACTTAATTGAATAAATTGTATTTTCGTTACATGCCAACAGACTTAGAACTTCAAGTAAAAACATTACCGAATTCAGCAGGGGTTTATCAATATTTTGATAAAAATGATACTATTATATATGTTGGTAAAGCAAAGAATTTAAAGAAAAGAGTTTCTTCATATTTTACTAAAAATCACGAGTATGGTAAAACTAGAGTTTTAGTAAAAAAAATCACCAGAATTGAACATATTGTTGTTGATTCTGAAACCGATGCTTTACTGCTTGAAAATAACTTAATAAAGAAATATCAGCCTAGATATAATGTACTGTTAAAGGATGATAAATCATATCCTTGGATTTGTATTAAAAAGGAACGTTTTCCTCGAGTTTTTGTAACGAGAAGAGTAATCAAAGATGGTTCAGAATATTTTGGTCCATATACAAGTGTAAAAACGGTTCATAATTTATTAGATTTAATAAAGCAGCTTTATCCGTTACGTACTTGTAATTACGATTTAAGTAAGCCAAAAATCGATGCAGGAAAATATAAAGTTTGTTTAGAGTATCATCTGAAAAACTGCAAAGGACCTTGTGAAGATTATCAAGATGAATCTTCTTATATAGAAAACATAAGAGCAATCCGAAATATTATTAAAGGAAATTTCAAAGAGAGTTTAGAGAGCTTGCATAATATTATGATGGATTATGCTGCTGATATGAATTTTGAAGAAGCACAGAGAATTAAAGATAAACTCGATTCTTTAAAAAATTATCAAGCAAAATCTACCATTGTTAATCCGAGTATCAACAACGTTGATGTTTTCTCTATTACTTCAGATGAAACTCACGGATATGCGAATTTCTTTAAGATTATGAACGGGGCAATTATCCAGTCATATACAACTGAAATCAAAAAGAAATTAGAGGAAACTGATAGAGAATTACTAGAGTTATTTATTGTTGAAACCAGACAGCGTTTTAATTCTTTATCACGAGAAATATATGTGCCGTTTAAGGTAGATGTAGGTGAACAAATAAAAGTTACAGTTCCGAAGTTAGGAGACAAAAAAAGAATTGTAGACTTATCGCTTAGAAATGCAAAGTATTACAGACAAGAACAGTTTAAGCAAATTAAGATTGTAGATCCAGATCGTCATACAAAACGTATTATGGCTCAAATGCAAAAAGATTTACGTTTAAGTGTTGAACCTAGACATATTGAATGTTTCGATAACTCCAATATTCAAGGAACAAATCCGGTTGCTGCTTGTGTTGTGTTTAAAGACGGTAAACCAAGTAAGAAAGATTACAGACATTTTAATATAAAAACTGTAGAAGGCCCAGATGATTTTGCTTCTATGGAAGAAGTGGTGTACAGAAGATATCGAAGATTACTTGAAGAAGATAAACCATTACCACAATTAATTGTCATTGATGGAGGTAAAGGTCAGCTTTCTTCAGCATTAAAAAGTCTAGATGTTTTAGGACTGAGAGGAAAAATTGCAATTATTGGAATTGCAAAACGATTAGAAGAAATTTATTATCCAGGAGATAGTGTTCCTTTGTATTTAGATAAGAAATCTGAAAGTTTAAAAATCATCCAATATCTTCGAAATGAGGCCCATCGATTCGGAATCACTTTCCATAGAAATAAGCGAAGTAAAAGTGCTATTCAATCAGAATTAGAGCAAATTCCGAATGTTGGTAAACAAACCATAACAAGTTTATTACGTAAATTTAAATCAGCCAAAAGAGTAAAAAGCGCTACATTAGGAGAGTTAATAGAAGTAGTAGGTAATGCTAGAGCTAAAAAAGTATACGACTACTTTCATGAAAAAAAAGAGAAATGAAAAAGTTACTAACCATATTAATACTACCAATACTAATCTACGCACAAGAACAGCCTAAAATTGGTTTAGTTCTTAGTGGAGGAGGAGCAAAAGGTTTTGCTCATGTTGGTGTACTTCAAGAATTAGAGAAAGCGGGTGTGCAGATTGATTATATTGGAGGAACTAGTATGGGAGCTGTTGTTGGTGGATTATATGCAGCGGGTTATTCACCAAATCAAATCGAAAAAATAATTCGAGATATAGACTTTTTATATGTGATTCAAGATAATATTTCTCGTGAAGATAAATCGTATTTTGAAAAAGCATATCTAGAAAAAACTGCTGTAAGTTTACCAATAAAGAATGGAAGTATTGGTCTTCCTTTAGGTTTGTCTAAAGGTCAGAATGTACTTAATTTTCTAACAGAATTATTGGCTCCAGTAGATAATGTTGACGATTTCTTCAGACTTCCAACACCTTTTTTCTGTGTAGCTACAGATACTGAAACTGGTAAAGAAGTTGTTTTAGAAAAAGGTTCACTTCCATTGGCATTAAGAGCAAGTGCTTCGTTTCCGTCGTTGTTAAATCCTGTTGAGGTTGATAATCGCTTGTTGATGGATGGTGGTGTGGCAAACAATTTTCCCGTAGATAGAATGAGGGAGAAAGGAGTTGATATCGTAATTGGTGTTAATGTACAAGGAACGTTATTGAAACGAGACGAATTATCTTCGGTAGCATCATTACTAAGTCAGATTGTAAATTTTCAAATGTATGAGAAGTCAGACGAACAAGTTAAAAAACTAGATATACATATTCATCCTGATATTGCCGATTACACTGTAGTTTCTTTCGACAAAAAAGATGAAATTATAAAAGCGGGAATAAGAGCTGTTAAGCCTTATTATTCAGTTTTAAAAGAATTGGCTAAAAAGCAAAAAAATAAAAAGCAAAAAGAAAAAATAGTTTATAAAGAGAATAATTTATTTCTAATTGATAGAATCATTTTAAAAGGAAATAAGCATTACACACAAGATTATATTTTAGGAAAATTAAGATTAAAAGAAGGTGATTCTGTATCGTATCGAGATATTTCTAAAAAGATAAATACACTTACAGCAACAAAGAATTTTCAAAGAATCGATTACACATTAAAGAATTCTTTTAAAGGAAAAAAGTTAGAGTTAAAAGTTAAAGAAAATGATATTAAAAGTTTTTTGAGTCTCGGAGTTCATTACGATTTACTGTACAAAACAGGTGTGCTTTTAAACTACAATCAAAAGAAAATACTTTCGGCAAACGATGAATTATCTTTAGATTTAGTAATTGGTGATGATGTTAGATACGATTTTCAGTATTTTATAGATAACGGATTTTTATTGAGTTACGGGTTTGCTTCTCGATATAATTCTTTTGAAACGGATGTTTTATTCAACGAGAATAATTTGAATAAAATCAATGTAGATTATCGAGATTTTACCAACAGAGTTTTTGCTCAAACTACATTTAATAAAAGAACGGCATTTGGTTTAGGAGTAGAATTCAAGAATTTAAAAATATCTTCGGATACTTTTTTAACAAACGATGAAGAAACTGTTTTTGATAATAGTAGTTACTTAAATTCATTTGCTTTTTTAGAGATTGATAACTTCGATAAAAGTATGTTTCCTACAAAAGGATTTTTGCTGAATGCAAATTTCAGATGGTTTATGTGGTCTAACAGAAATGAAAGTCTGAATGATTTTGCCAGTGGAAGTATACGATTCAATCAATATTCACAAGTAGATGCATTGTTTAGTTATGCAACTACGTTTTGGAAAAAGTTTACTTTTTTAAATACATATCAATTCGGAGCTACATTAGGAGAAGAAGATTCGGAGATTTTAGATTATCGTGTAGGAGGATACAATCAGAATTATATCAATAATTTTATTCCGTTTTATGGTTATGATATTTCATCACTTACAGATCAATCTTTCTTAAAATCAGAATTTCATTTAAGATATGAGCCTTTTAAGAAGAATTATCTAAGTTTTATAGCAAACTACGGTAGAGTAGCAAAAAATGTTTTTAGACGTGGAGAACTCTTAAAAGACACGAAATCAGGTTATGCAGTAGGTTATGGAATAGAAACAATTATTGGGCCTATAGAGTTGAAATACACTTGGTCTCCAGATCATGAAGATAAATTCCTTCTTTTTAATTTAGGATTTTGGTTCTAGAAAACAAAAAAACCTACCTGAATAATTCCAAGTAGGTTTTAATTTCTTAATAAGAATATTGCCTTATTTATTTTTTTTCTTGTAAGAGAAATGGTATTGTAAATATTGATACGCATCTCTAGGTATAATTTTAATCCACTTTTTATGTCTTAACAACCAATTAAAACGAATAGACATAATTCCTTTAGTTAAATAGGCGAATATGAACGGATGTACATTTAAGGTAATCTCTTTGTATTCTGTTTGACTATTTAAGATTTTGTCTAATTCTGCTTCGATTTTATCGATTAAAACAATTGGAGCTTCTACTTCTCCATTCTTGTTAGGATTAGGTTCACGTGTTTTTATTTCGAGTTCAGGTCTAACTCTTTGTCTTGTAATTTGTACAAGACCAAATTTACTAGGCGGTAAGATTTTATGCTTAGTTCTATCTAAGGCCATAACTTCTCTAAAGTGTTGAAATAATTTTTGTCTGTTTTCTGCAGACTTCATATCTATAAAATCAACAACAATAATTCCTCCCATGTCACGAAGTTGTAATTGTCTTGCTATTTCAGTAGCAGCAATTAAGTTCACTTCCAAAGCAGTTTCTTCTTGGTTTTTTGCTTTGTTCGAGCGGTTACCACTGTTTACATCTATTACGTGTAATGCTTCAGTATGTTCAATTACTAAATAGGCACCTTTGCTCATAGATACGGTTCTACCAAACGAAGTTTTTATTTGGCGTTCAATACCGTATTTTTCAAAAATAGGAATGTTAGATTTATGAAGCTTAACTATTTTTTCTTTTTCAGGATATATTTCTTGTAAATATTCCTTAATTTCAATCATTAAGCTTTCATCGTTTGTTACAATACTTGTAAAAGAATCATTCATCACATCTCTTAAAATTGAAGATGCTCTATCTAACTCACTTAATACTTTTGTTGGTGTATTTGTATTTGGAATTCTTTTACATAAAGTTTTCCATCTGTTTAGTGAGTTTTGTAAATCTTTGTCAAGCTCTGCTACTTTCTTACCCTCTGCAACAGTTCGCAAAATAAGTCCAAACCCTTTCGGTTTAATACTTTTTGCTAGCTTTTTTAAACGCTCTTTTTCTTTATTATCAGTAATTTTCTGTGATACTGACACTCTGTTAGAAAAAGGGACTAAAACTAAATATCTACCGGCAATCGATAACTCTGAACTTATCCTTGGGCCTTTAGTAGATATCGGTTCTTTTACAATTTGTACTAATAAATTTTGACCTGATTTTAGTACGTTGTTAATACTTCCGTCTTTGTCGATATCATCTTCAAAACGAAAGTTTCTTAAAGTGAACTCTTTAAATTTACCTGTGCTTACTTTTTTAATAAACTTGTTTAGCGATTGTACTTGGGGTCCTAAATCATGATAGTGTAGAAAACCATCTTTAGGATAACCAACATTAACGAAAGCAGCATTTAAACCTGTCATTACTTTTCCAATTTTTGCTAGAAAAATATCTCCGACAGAGAATTTATTGTCGCTGGTTTCATTGTTTAGCTCAACAAGTCTACCATCTCTTAATAAGGCAAAATCAATATCAGAAGAATTTGAACGAATAATTAATTCTGTTTTCATCTGAATAAATTTTGTGTCTACGTAAAAAACGAAGACTGATTAAGATTGTTTAAGCAGGTATTTTTTAAATACCAATTAGAGGTTTAAAACCTCTATTTCAAAGAACTTTTGTGTTTTTTTAAACAAACGAAAAAGTAAGTAGAATAATCTACTTACTTTTTCTTGTGACGATTAGCTCGTGCTCTTTTCTTTCTTTTGTGTGTAGAGATCTTAGCTCTCTTTCTTTTTTTACCACTAGGCATATTTCAAAATGTTTTAAACTCTTGTTAAAGAGTAGGTTAATATCTTACTTTACTGCAACTTTAGCTTTAACACCCTCAGTAAAAGTTTTAGCTGGTTTAAAAGCTGGAATGTTGTGTGCAGGAATTTTAATCGTAGTATTTTTAGAAATATTTCTACCTGTTTTTTCAGCTCTTGTTTTGATGATAAAGCTTCCAAAACCTCTTAAATATACATTATCTCCACTCTCTAAAGAATCTTTTACCTCAGACATGAACGCCTCTACAGTAGCTAAAACATCTGCCTTCTCTATTCCTGTTTTGTCTGAAATCTTCGATACGATATCTGCTTTTGTCATTGTATATATATTTTATATTATATGTTGTGAATTTAATTTTACGAGGGTGCAAATATATGATAATTAATCAATTCGAAAAATAATTGTTCTTAAAAAAATCTAAATAAAATACAGTAATTTCGTGATTACAACTTTTAATTAATGGATTTTAGTAAAGTACTGATCAACTGGTATTTAAAAAACAACAGAGAACTGCCTTGGAGAAAAACAAAAAATCCTTACCATATTTGGTTGAGTGAAATCATGCTTCAACAAACAAGAGTTGCACAAGGTTTACCCTATTATTTGAAATTTACAGAGGCTTTTCCAACGGTTTTTGATCTTGCAAATGCCGATGAAAGTTATGTTTTAAAACTGTGGCAAGGATTAGGATATTACTCTCGAGCAAGAAATTTACATTTTACAGCAAAATATATTGCTGAAGAATTAAACGGAGTTTTTCCTAATACATATAAAGGTTTATTAAAATTGAAAGGTGTAGGTGATTATACTGCATCAGCTATTGCATCTATATGTTATAACGAACCAACCGCAGTTGTAGATGGTAATGTGTATCGTGTACTTTCTCGTTATTATGGTATCGATACTCCAATAAATTCTACCAAAGGGATAAAAGATTTTAAAGAGTTAGCACAACAAATTATTGATAAAGAAAACATAGGGACCTATAATCAAGCGATTATGGATTTTGGAGCAATACAATGCAAGCCTAAAAGTCCTAATTGTGGAGAATGTCCTTTATCTGATAGTTGTATTGCACTAGCTAAAAATCGTGTTGATGAATTACCCGTTAAGGAAAAGAAACTAAAAATTAAGAAACGATATTTTAATTATTTGGTTGTAGAGAACAATGGAGAAACAATACTAAACAAAAGAGAAGGTAAAGGAATTTGGGAAGGTCTTTATGAGTTTCCTTTAATAGAAACAAATAAAAGTATAGATGTAGAAGATTTAGTAAATACAGCTGAGTTTAATAAACTTTTTAATGAAGAGGTAAAAATTCAATTATTCAATACTAAAGATGTAGTTCATAAATTATCGCATCAACATTTATTTACAAAGTTTTGGATTGTTACTACAAAGAATCTCGAAGCAGAACTAATTAAATGGAAAAATGTAGCTGAATATCCAGTACCAGTGCTTATCAACAATTTTTTATTAGAATACAAAAAGCAGAACAACTAAATTTGTATATTTGAAATTACACAGTGTAAAAAAATGGCAGGAACGATAAACAAAGTAATACTTATTGGTCACTTAGGAGATGAAATTAAAATGTATCGATTTGATGAAGGAAATGCGGTAGGGCGTTTTCCTTTAGCTACAAACGAAACATATACAAATAGGCAAACAGGAGAAAGAGTAACTAATACAGATTGGCACAATATTGTAGTACGAAATAAGCTTGCCGAAATTTGTGAAAAATATCTAAGCAAAGGAGATAAAGTATATTTAGAAGGAAGAATT
Source organism: uncultured Tenacibaculum sp. (assembly GCF_947495995.1). Classification (GTDB taxonomy): domain Bacteria; phylum Bacteroidota; class Bacteroidia; order Flavobacteriales; family Flavobacteriaceae; genus Polaribacter. The sequence continues at coordinate 705,790 of NZ_CANMAX010000001.1, read as the reverse complement.
AAAAACCGTCAATACGAAGTTGAAGGTCAGAAAAGATATACTACTGAAATCCATGTTCAAGAGATGACATTCTTAACTACCAAGAACGATTTAAATAGTCCTGGTGAACAAAATCAACCTCCAATGCAAGGAAATACGAATCAAAATGTAGCTCCTAGTGGCGATGATGATTTACCTTTCTAGTCTAACTAAAATTTAAGAATTGGATCCAGAACCCCATCTTTTATTGGTAGCAGCAAGCACAACGCTCTTTAATTCAGTCAGTCTAATCGTATTATTAATTCTATTAATATGTTCGGCTTTAATTTCTGGTGCAGAAGTTGCTTTTTTCTCATTATCTCAAACTGAGTTAGATGAGCTTGAAGAAAAAACTAAAGGAAAAAGTACTGTTGTAAAACTGCTAGAAAAACCAAAAAAACTACTTGGAACAATATTAATCACAAACAACTTTATTAATATTCTTGTAGTATTAATTTTTGCTTCGCTAGATGAATTTATGTTTGGAAACATAAACTTTTCTTTAGACTTAGGTGTGTTTTCAATTTCTGAATCTGTTGTAAAAATTATAATCCAGGTTGGATTAGTTACCTTTTTAATTCTCTTATTTGGAGAAGTGCTTCCGAAGGTTTACGCCAGCAGAAAATCATTACAATTTGCAAGTTTTATAGCAAAACCGTTAGATGTTTTAAACGCAATTCTGAGTCCGCTTAGCGTTCCTCTTACTAGTTTAACAAATGTTGTTGAGAGTAAATTAGGAAACAAAAACAACAATCTATCAGTAGAAAGATTATCACAAGCTTTAGAGCTAACATCAGAAGATGCTACGACAAAAGATGAGCAAAAAATACTCGAAGGTATTGTTACTTTTGGAAATACAGAAACAGTTCAAATTATGAAACCTAGAACAGATGTTTGTGCAATATCGAGTTCAGATTCATATGAAAAAGTATTAAGTACAATATTAGAAAACGGGTATTCTAGAAATCCGGTTTATGAAGAAAACATCGATAATATTGTTGGTATATTATATGCTAAAGATTTACTAGCTCATCTTAATAAAAAGAATTTTGACTGGCTTTCTTTGTTGAGAAAACCATTTTTTGTTCCTGAAAACAAGAAATTAGATGATTTGCTAAAGGATTTTCAAGAAAGAAAAAATCATTTAGCTATAGTTGTCGATGAATATGGAGGAACAAGTGGTATTGTAACTTTAGAAGATGTTATAGAAGAAATTGTAGGAGATATAAATGATGAGTTTGACGATGATGATCTTACATATTCTAAATTAGATATTAATAATTTCATTTTTGAAGGGAAAGTAACGGTTAAAGATTTATGCAGAGTTTTAGATGAAGATGAAGAGATTTTTGAAGATCATAAAGGTGAAAGTGAAACCTTAGCTGGTTTTATTCTTGAAGTTTCTGGAAAGTTTCCAAGAAAAGGAGAGAAAATAAATTTTAAAAATTATACGTTTACAATAGAGGCGTTAGATAGAAAAAGAATTAAACAAGTAAAAGTTACTAGAAATGTATAGGTATTTATGTGTTTTTTTGATGATGATTTTAGTAGGGTGTGGTGGAGAAACGTTACCTAAACCTAAAGCATATTTAAGTCTACAATACGAAAACCCTACTTACGAAAGAATAACAGTAGAACGTCCTTATTCTTTTGAAGTTTCTAAAAAAGTACAAGTTAAAACGTTACCTAAAAATTGGTTGAAAATTAGATATCCAGAATTAAAAGCTTCTGTTGATATAACTTACAGACCAGTCGATAATAACTTAAAAGAGTTGTTAATTGAAGCAGAAAAGTTAGTGTTTGAACATACTGTTAAAGCAGATAATATTTCTAACACTGAAGATTATATAAATGAAGAACAAAAAGTATATGGAAAAATGTATTTCATATACGGAAATGCAGCTTCACAGGTTCAATTTCATGTTACCGATAGTACAGAGCACTTTTTAAAAGCTTCACTTTTCTTTTATTCAAAACCTAATTTCGATAGTGTTTTGCCAGCAGTAGATTATATCAAAAAGGATATGATTAAAATGATGGAGACTCTGAAGTGGAAAAACATGGATTAAATCGTTTATTATGGAGACGATATTAGAAAACAACGATACATTATTCAAAGTTCTAAATCAGTTAGTTTTAGAGAAACATTACGAAGGAAACATAAGTCCAGAATATTTTGAATTTGCACGAACATCAAAGTCTAATAACATCAGAATAATTGGAAAGTTAACAAGTGGAAATAACTTTATTTTAAGTCACGATTACATATTTCCTACCAATTATAGTTTTAGAATTTTTCTTTTGATTCTTTTATTGACAGATGTTTATTTTATCTATAAAAATAATTGGTTTCCTGTTATTCTTTTTCTAGTGTTAAGTGTTGGATTGATTATGAGTTTTAGAGTGAAAGGAAACAAACAAAAAGAGCTTTTTATAGATCAGTTTAAGAAAACAAAAACCAGATTGTTTGAAGGTGATAATTAAAACTGTTTTTCATCTATTCATAACTTTTTTGCTTACAATTTTAACTCAAGTAGGCGGAGTTATTTATTTGATAACCATCTTTGTTTTTAGAAAGAGAAATAGAAAGTTCAAATTGCTAACTTTCATATTTTCTTATGCTATTATATCGCTTTTTGTTTTACCTGAATTAGCTCCTTTTTTTGGTCGAGAAAAGATTAAAAACTCAGAATATTTACAGCCCAATTCATTTGTTTATTTAATAACGAATAGAAATTATGTTGTTCCGGAATTGAACAAAGTTTTATCTGAAGTAAGTCAAGAATTACATAAAAAACATAAAGGAATTAAACTTGTGTATTTAGATGCGAATTTCCCTTTTTTCAATGGCTTTCCTTTGCTTCCACATTTAAGTCATAACGATGGAAAAAAGATTGATGTTTCTCTAATTTATGAGGATGGAAATCTGTTGACGAATAAGAAAAAATCGATTAGTGGTTATGGAGTTTTTAGTGGACCAACAAAAAAAGAACACGACCAAATTTCAGTTTGTAAAAAGAGAGGGAAATGGCAATATGATTTTCCTAAATATTTAACTTTCGGAAGTATCAATAAAGATATTCAGCTTTCAAATAAAGGAACAAAGTTTTTGATTAATACTATCCTAAAGCAAAAAGAAGTTCAGAAACTTTTTGTAGAGCCGCATTTAAGATCTAGATTAAGACTAAGAAATAAAAAAGTTAGATATCATGGATGTCAAGCAGTGCGTCATGACGATCATATTCACTTTCAAATTTATTAGTTCGAAACAGCAATAGATTTTCTACTCTGCATCCATAAATAGAATTGCAATCCGAAAAGAATAGCTCCAGCAAGTAAGTGTACAGCTTGTGTTCCGATAGGAAATTCAGCATAATACATTAAAATACCAGTAATGGTTTCTAAGAAAATTAAGAATACAATCCAGTTAACTAATTTATAACCTAAGTTTTTAATCTGATTCAAATAAAACATTCCGAAGTTAACCAGTACGATTGCAATAGTAAAAGATCGATGAAAGTAAAACTTAAAACTAGGATTCATTAAACTGTATTGCTTGTTGTCAAATCCAAACTGTTTTACTTGCTCGTCAATAAACTGACGAACTTGTGTTCCCATTGCTATTTGAACAACTGAAAATAGCACAGATAAAATTAAAAGCTTGTTGAACATTGCGTTATACGGATGGCTTTTCTTGTTTTCAGAAACTGTAAAATGTAGATACAATAATATCCCAATAATTAATAAACCAACAACCATGTGAATAGTAATTATTGTCGGTTTTAAGTTAGTGTCTACAACTGTTTTACCCAACCAAGCTTCAAATCCCATGAGAAAGAAAGCAAAGAAAGAGAGTAGTGTAATACTTCTTTTTTCGTTCCAAAACTTAATAGAACCGAGAATTAAAAAGATAAATACAAAACCAGATACAACAGATGCTAAACGATTAATGTATTCTGTCCAGGTATGATATTTATTAAACTTAGCGTAATCGTGTTTGGTATATTTTTCCCAGTTAGAAGCGGTAAAGTTTTCTGAAGTTTTTAAATCATTCTGAGCAACAAAAAGAACTTCATCTTTAACGATAATCATTCCTTTTTTGAACTCTTTGTTAGGTTGCCAAGTAATTTGTTCTTCAGAAGTAGGTGGAATTAAATATCCAAAACATTTAGGCCAGTCAGGACATCCCATTCCAGATCCTGTCATACGAACAACAGCACCAGCTAAAAAGATTAAATAAACAGAAATTAAAGTAATTTTAGTAATTCTAGGAAATCTAGATTTAAAGTAATGGAGTAAGTTATTAATCTTTGACAACATCGACACTCAAAAAATTTGAACAAAGATACGGCAAAACGAAGAGAAAAGTATTTTAAGCGAGATAAGATCTTACTTTAAAATGAATTTAAATTATTCTTTTTTTAATTTTATACAATGGAATTACAACCACCATTTCGAAAAATTATTCATGTAGATATGGACGCTTTTTATGCGTCTGTAGAGCAATTGGATAATCCTGAATTACGAGGGAAACCCGTTGCCGTTGGTGGTAGTGAGGTTAGAGGTGTGGTTTCTGCTGCAAGTTACGAAGCACGAAAATTTGGTGTACGTTCTGCTATGAGCGGAGTTTTAGCAAAGAAAAAATGTCCACATATCATATTTGTAAAGCCAAGATTTGCGCGTTACAAAGAGATTTCAGCAAAGATTCGACAGATTTTTTTCGATTATACAGATTTGGTTGAACCTTTATCTTTAGATGAGGCTTATTTAGATGTTACCGAAAATAAAAAAGGTAATCCTTCTGCAAGTTTAATTGCTAAAGAAATCAGAGATAGAATTTGGGAAGAACTAGAGCTAAGAGCTTCTGCAGGAATTTCTATCAATAAATTTATTGCTAAAGTTGCTTCTGATATTAATAAACCAAACGGACAAAAAACAATCAATCCTGAAGAGGTAATTCCTTTTTTAGAAGAATTGCCAGTTGGTAAATTTTATGGAGTAGGTAAGGTGACAAGAGCTAAAATGCACAACCATGGAATTTTTAAAGGATTAGATTTAAAAAATAGAAGTTTAGAGGAGTTGACTAAGCTCTTTGGGAAGTCAGGAGGACATTATTATAATATTGTTAGAGGAATTCATAATAGTGCTGTTAAGCCAAATAGAATTAGAAAATCGATAGCCGCAGAACGAACGTTTAATGAAAATCTTTCTTCTGAAATTTTTATGCTAGAAAAACTAGAGCATATTGCTGATGAATTAGAAAGACGAATGGATAAATCCAAAACCAAAGGAAAAACAGTAACGTTAAAAATAAAATATAGTGATTTTACTCAGCAAACAAGAAGTAAAACAATACCGTATTTTATACAGAAGAAAAAAGAGTTTTTTCCAATTGTTAAAGAGTTGCTTTTACAAGAAGAACTTAAAAATTCTGTGCGTTTGTTAGGAATATCTTTTGGAAATTTGAATACAGAAAAGAAAGATCCGGTTTGGGTTCAGTTACAGTTTGAATTTTAAACTACAGGAAATTGTATCGATACTCTAGTTCCAGCAGGTTCTCCAGAGTCGTTTGTTAAATCATGATAGGTTAGCGTAAACTCTTCTTCATAATCTTCAGCAAAAGTTTTTAAACGCTCAATAGTTAAATCAATACCAACCGATTTTCGTTTAAGCGACTTTGATCTTTTTATAGCGCCAGCAGCTTCTCTTCCAATACCATTGTCAATAATATTTACAGAAACAATATCGTCGGAAACTTTGTGTGCAGTTAGTGTAATTTCTTTTTCACCTTCTTTAGATGATAATCCGTGCCAAATTGCATTTTCTAAGAAAGGTTGTAGTACTAAAGGCGGAACTTTAATTGTGTCGGTATTTAAATCTGGATTAATATCTAGCGAATAATTTATTTCATTAGAGAAACGAATATTCTCAATAGTCATGTATAGATCCATTGTAGACAGTTCTTCCTTTAAACTTACCTCTTTTACTTTTGAAACTTCTAAGATGTTACGAATTAACTTCGAGAATTTATTAAGGTAGTATACTGCTTGTTTCTGATCGTTATTAATTACATAAAGTTTGATAGAATTTAAAGCATTGAAAATAAAATGAGGATTCATTTGTGTTTGTAATGCTTGTTGCTCTAGTAGTAAGATTTTTCTATCGTTATTCAAGAGCTTTTGTCGGTAAACAGAATATAATGCAATACTCGATAAGGCAATTGTAACAAGTGTAATAATTAAGATATTTCTGTCTTGTTCGGTTCTTAAATCTTGAATTTGGAATTGTCTTTCCATATTATCTCTTTCGTTAATCTTAGCTAAGATGTTTTGTTTAGAGATAAGATTATTTACATAGGAAAAATTTTTTTCTTGTAGTGTTCTCTTTTCAAAATCAACAGCAATTTTATAAAAATCTAATGCTGTTTTTTCTTCTTTTTTTTCCTCAAATAATTCTGCTAAAGCATATTGACTTCTAGTCTGACTTCGGTTGAAATTATATTGTTTAGATAATTCAACTGCTTCTTTTAGGTATTTCTCAGATTCTTTGTACTTATCGTTTTTCAGATAAGCAATTCCTAAATTAGTAAGTGTTCTAGCTAAGTAAAATTTATTGTTATTTGCCAATGCAAGAGGATAAATCTCTTCCATTAATTTTAACGATTTCTCGTATTCTAACTTTTTTAAATACGTGCTAGCTAAACTATTATAACAAATAATTTTTCCTCTGTCAGAATTAATTTCTTCGTTTACTTCAAGTGATTTGTTGAAACTTTCAATAGCTTGATCGTAAAACCCTAAGTTTTGCTGACTAAAACCAATATTTTGATAGTTAATAGCAAGTCCTAATTTGTTTTGTAGCTCTTTTGATATTACAATCGATTTTTCAAACTGATCAAGTGCTAAGTCGTACTGTTTTAAAATAAGATAAATATTTCCAATACTGTTTATAGAAATACTTTTGTTATGCAGATTTATTAAAGTTTCAGTCTTGGCTCTTTTAGTAATCGATAACGCATCTTGATGACAATTTAAAGCATTTTTTACATCATCTAATCTTCTGTAGCAAGAACCTAGAAGGTTTAAAGTGTAAGCTTTAATATCGTCTTCTTTCAAAGAATTAACAAGCTTTAAGGCTTTTATGTGATATTTAATAGCTTCGGCGTATTCATCTTTAGTTCTTAACACCTTTCCAAGATTGTTGTAAGCGTAGATTTGACCAATCTTATAGTTGTTTTTTAAGCTATTCTCGTATAATTTGTAAAAGCTTTCTTCTGAAATTTTATTTAAGTTATGATGAACTTTTACAATAGAATCTAGTTTAAAATATGCTTTATATTTTTTTGAAACGATAGACTCTAAAGTTTTGTTAACATCTGGTTTTTGTGAAAAAACCAATGAGGTAAAAAAAAGTAAAGTAAAAACTACTAACTTATTTTTCATTTTAAAACTTATCTAAAAATTCAGTTTTTCTTTGTCGAGATACAGGTATTTTATGATTTTTCTCTAGAATAACATAACCGTCTGTTTTGTAGTATTCTCTTACTTTACTAAGATTGATTATGTAAGAGTTATGTATTCTAAAAAATAGATTTTCAGGAAGTAAAGTGTTTACTTCTTTAAGCTTTTTCGTAACAACTATTTTCTTGCCTTCAGTTGTGTATATAGAACTATAATTTCCATCAGACTCAATACATAAGATTTCATCTGGTTCTAAGAAAATTAAACGTCCATCTGCATTAATAACAACTTTCTTTTCGTCTAATCTTTGATTGAAGTTATATAGTATTTTCTCTAACTTTTCATTAGTGTTGCTAACTGAGATTCTTTTCGTGAACTTAGATATCTTCTTTAAACTTTGTTCAAGATCATCAGTGTCTACAGGCTTTAATAAATAATCAATAGCTTCTTGTTTTAAAGCTTTAATTGCGTATTCATTATAAGCTGTGGTGATAACTATAGCAAAATCTTTTCTTGGCAGTTTTTCAATAAATTGAAAACCGTCCATTGTAGGCATTTCTATATCTAAGAACAAACAATCTATTTGATTGTTCTTAATAAAATCAAGAGCTGTATTGGGATTGGAAAATGTATCTAATATTTCAACTTCGTCGTTAAAGTTTGAAAGTTCCCATGATAAGCTTTTTATAGCCTTGTCTTCATCGTCTACAATGATTGCTTTTAACATGCTAAAAAAGTTTTTTTTGCAATTTATACAAAAAAAATGACCATGCATACAAAAAACCGCATTTTTTTTGTTAAAACTAGCTATTTGCTAGGGATTTGCAAGTGTTTTATTGAAAAACTCGCAATTAAACTGCGAGTTTTTGTGAATTTATTTATTTGGAAAATTAGGTTTTCTCTTTTCTAAGAATGCTGTAGTTCCTTCTTTAAAGTCTTCTGTTCCAAAACATTCTCCGAAAGCAGTGATTTCCGATTGGTAACCATTTTCACCGTCTTTAAAACCAGAATTTACAGCTTTAATAGCTTTGCCAATAGCAACCGAAGAGTTTTTAATGATTTTACCTGCTATTTTCTCTCCTAAAGGAATTAATTCTTCTTGTGAAACCACATAATTTACTAATCCGTATGATTTAGCTTCTTCAGCAGACATCATTCCGGCAGTCATAATTAATTCCATTGCTTTTCCTTTACCGATAAGTTGAGGTAAACGTTGCGTACCACCGTAACCAGGAATTACTCCTAAAGAAGTTTCAGGTAAACCAACTCTAGCATTGTCTGATGCAATTCTAAAATGACAAGACATAGCTAATTCTAAACCACCACCAAGAGCAAAACCATTTACTAAAGCAATAACTGGAGTTGAAAGATTTTCAACGAAATCGAAAAGTAACTCTTGTCCTTTAGCAGCTAATTTACCACCTTCTGCTTCAGAAAAATGAGCAAATTCAGAAATGTCTGCTCCAGCAACAAAAGCTTTTTCTCCACTTCCTGTTAATAAAATTACTTTTACACTTTTGTCGTCATTTAACTCTTTGAAAGCACTGTTTAATTCTTCAATAGTTGCTTTGTTAAGCGCATTTAATTTTTTTGGTCTATTTATCGTAATAGTTGCTATTTCGGTAGCTTTTTCAACTAATATGTTTTCAAAAGTCATAAATAAGTTAAGTTTTTGGTAAAGTTACGGTAAAAACTGTTCCGATACCTAAAGTAGAAGAGAAAGTTATTGAGCCGTTATACGCTTCTATGATGTTTTTAATCATAGGTAAACCAAGTCCCATTCCACTAGTTTTTGTAGTGAATTTAGGTTCGAAAATGAGTTTTTTATTTTCTTCTGTAATACCTTTTCCGTTATCGGTTACATTGATAATTACATTGTGTAAATCTGAACTAACTTTTACTTCTATCCTTGGATTTTCTTCATCAGCTTTCATTGCTTGAGTAGCATTTTTAACCAAGTTAGTGATGATTCTAATCAACTGAGTTTTATCTAGATTCGCAAATAATTCTTTTTCTTGCGGGAAATAATGAATGAAATCTTCATTAAAAATATCTAATGCATGTTTTATAACATCTATCACATCTAGATTTTCTTTTCGTTGTGTAGGCATTTTGGCAAAATCAGAAAATGCAGAAGCGATCGAACTCATTACGTCAATTTGCTGAATAAGAGTTTCGCTATATTCAGAGATTTTTTGCCTTATATTTTCGTCTGTTGGATCAAATTTTCTTTGGAAGCTCTGTACCGTTAAGCGCATTGGAGTAAGCGGATTTTTAATTTCGTGTGCCACTTGTTTTGCCATTTCTCTCCAAGCTTGTTCACGTTCACTTTGCGCTAATTTTACAGCACTGTCTTCAAGCTGATCAATCATGTTATTATATGCGTCGACTAAGGAGTTAATTTCTGAACTCGCAGCGCTTAAAGTAATCTTTTCGTTTCTCTTATTAAGTCGAGTTTCTTTTATTTTTCCAGATATGGTTTGTATCGATCTTGTGATGTAACTCGATAAAAAGTAAGCCAATGAAATCGCAGCGATAAACATTAGAATGTAAACAACGATCAATCTTGACATAAACTCTTCTAGTTCCATTTGTTGCTCATCGTTGTTTTGAGCAACTTTAATTTCTAGAATACCAATTCTTTTAAATCTTGTGTCATTGATGTAGGTGTAAGAAGACTGATAAGTTGTTCCTTTATTTCTATCCGATTTCAATATTCTATGGTTAGAATTATTGGCTAATTCACTAACAATTTCTGTCGAAAGAGGTTTTTCATTTACAGCTTCAAAATCGTAAGGAATGGAAGATTTTAATAACTTTCCATTCATGTCGTACATTGTAATTGTTAATTTGTGAATAGCAGCTATTTCATAAATTAAATCTTGAAATATTTTAGAAAGATTAGCTGTAGTAACAGGATATGTAGTTTTCTTTAGTTTGATTTCAATGTCGTAACGTGTAGCGTTTTCTTTTCTGCCGAAACGTTGTTCATTATAATCTTTTGTTTGTTCACCGTACTGATAGATAGTTACAGCGGCGATAAGAATTGAAGCCAATAATACTAAGAGTATCATTGAGATAAAAATTCTAATTCGTAGCGATATATTATTTAAACTGAGCAATTTTTATTGTATTCTTTTAGATTTCATTAGTAGTTTATCGTCGTTCTCACCATCGTTATCCCAATCAGAAATAACAACACCAGTGAATTTATTTTCTTTTTGTTCAATGTTATACCAAACCTGAACTTGTTTTCCTAAATATTGATAATCTACATATAAGCTATCAGTTGCTTTAGTTTTCCAATTTCCTTTAGTTTCACCAACTTTTGTGCTATCTGGCTGCTTAAACCAAGAGGTAAAAGTCCCGTCATTCAGGTATTCAGATTGTGCTCTTCCTGAATTAGGTTTACTAAAATCATCTTCAAAAACATAAGAACTATCAGCTTTTTGGTATGTAGAATATTCAATTTTTATGTATTGCGTTTCCCACTTACCAACCATAAAACTTTTAAGACTTTGTTTTTTTGTTTCTGCTTTAGAAGTTGTTTGGTTAGTTTCCTCTGTTTTGGTTTTTTCGTTTTTACAACCAACAAAAATCAGTCCAAAACTGATACAAATGATAAAAAAAGATATTCTCATACTATGCTTCGATTTTTTGTTCCTTCGTATGAAGTAAACGTGTAAGTTTTATAGATAAATCTAATAAAATTATTTTAGCATTTCCATTTCGTTCGATATGATATTGAGCATCATTAACTTCTTTTTCAATAGTTAAAATATTTCCGCTATGAACAAAAGGAGCAAATTTTTCAAGTTTGAAATTTCCTGTCTGAGGTGATAAATATACTAAGTCTGGAGCACCGTAATTTAACAACATTGCTTGTCTGAAAAACTGTAAGCAATATTGTAAAAATTGTTTTTGAGTTTCTCTTCCAGATTTTGCTATGGCTTCACTCCAATGAATTAAATCTTGGATAACAGCAGCATTTCCTTTGGCTTTAAAAGCACTACGAATCCAAGTAATAAACCATTCTTCAAAGATTAAATCGTTAGAATCGTTATGTAAGAAATGAATGGCTTTATTTAAATTACCTTCAGATTGTTGTGCAATTCGATTTGCTTCTTGATTTTCTACACCTTCATTTTTTGAAAGATAATCTACAATGTTATTTTCAGATAAACTAGGAAAGTGTAGTGCCTGACAACGAGATTTAATAGTATTTATAATCTGACCTTCGTCTTCAGTAACTAATAAGAAAATAGTTTTTGAAGGAGGTTCTTCAATCAGTTTTAATAACTTATTAGAAGCAGCAATATTCATTTTTTCAGCCATCCAAATTATCATCACTTTAAATCCGCCTTCATAAGATTTTAATGACAGTTTCTTTACGATATCCTCTGCTTCATCTACACCAATTTGACCTTGCTTATTTTCAACACCAATATGTTTCAACCAATCGTATAAACTTCCGTAAGGAGTATTTTCTATAAAAGATCTCCATTCTTCTAAGAAAAGGTTACTTGTTGGATGTTTCTTTATTTTATCGTTAGTAGTAACTGGAAAAGCAAAATGTAGATCTGGATGTTGTAGTTTATTACATTTTATATGACACGCATTAGCATCGTTAGAATAATTACAAAGTAAATGTTGTGCATAAGCAATTGCCATAGAAAGTGTTCCAGAACCTTCTTTACCAACAAATAATTGTGCATGCGGTATGCGACCATTTTCTGCTGAAGCAATTAAATGTTTTTTTATATGTTCTTGTCCGATTATCTCATCAAAAGTCATACGACAAATATACCATTTCTAAAAAGAGAAGAGCACAACTTCTTTAGAACGATTCTAATTTAGTATCTTTGCGTTTATTCTACAATTCTCAGTATTTTCGAGAGTATTTGTATTAAACACACATTTTTGAGTACAATAGCAGCATTAAAATTAGGACAAACAGGTATTATATCTGAACAAAGCGAACATGTAATTCCATTGAAATTATTAGAAATGGGTTGCTTGCCAGGAACAATGGTCGAGTTAGTTCAGAAGGCACCGTTTAATGATCCTTTGTATATCAATGTAAATGGAAGTCATATGGCAATACGAAGAGATATTGCAGAAAAAATTAAAGTGACCAACTTATAGTTTTAAATGGGGAAGCGTACTATTCAAGTTTCATTAATAGGTAATCCTAATACTGGAAAAACATCATTATTTAATAGATTAACTGGGTTAAATCAAAAAGTAGGAAATTATCCTGGAATCACTGTAGATAAAAAACAAGGTTCTTGTAGTTTATCATCAACTGGAAAAGCGACAATTACAGATTTGCCTGGTACGTATAGTATTAATCCTACTTCTGTAGACGAAAGTGTTGTGCTGAAGGTACTTCAAGATCCTTCACACTTAAGTTACCCAGATGTAATGGTGGTGGTTGCTGATGCTGAAAATTTAAAAAGAAATTTACTTTTATTTACCCAAGTTCAAGATATTGGGGTTCCAACGATTTTAGCTATTAATATGGCAGATCAAATGGATAAAAAAGGAATTTCTATTGATGTAGCGAAATTAGAACAAGGTTTAGAAACAAAAGTTGTATTAATTTCTGCAAAGAAAAATGAAGGAATAAAAGAATTGAAATCTGCTATAGAAAATTATGAAGAGCTTAAAAGTGTTTCTAATTTTCAGGAGGTTGCAAAAAAAATTGATAGTTCATTTTATGAAGATTTGCAGAAAGTTAGAACAGAGGAATCTTTATATCATTTATGGTTGGGTGTTACACAGCAATCTTTCGGAACAACCCAAAAAGCAGAACTTTCAGATTTTATAGATGATGTATCTAAAATAAAGAAATATCAACATAAAGAAACGATTTATCGATATCAGAAAATTAATTCGATTTTAAAGGAGAGTTATGTTTTAGATCGAAGTAAAGCCAAAGATTTAAGAGCTAAACTCGATAAGGTTTTTACGCATAAGATTTTTGGTTACGTTATTTTTGTAGGTATTTTATCACTTATTTTTCAATCTATTTTTAGTTGGGCTTCGGTACCAATGGATTTTATAGATGAAATTTTCGGGAGTCTTTCAGAAGGTGTTAAGGAAAATATGTCTGAAGGAATCCTTCCAGATTTAATTACTGATGGAATTATTCCAGGTATTGGAGGGGTTGTAATTTTCATTCCTCAAATTGCTATTCTATTTTTCCTTATTGCTGTTTTAGAAGAATCAGGTTACATGAGTAGAGTAGTATTTCTGATGGATAAAATTATGCGTCGTTTCGGATTAAGTGGAAAAAGTGTAATTCCGTTAATATCAGGAACAGCATGTGCAGTTCCAGCAATTATGGCTGCTAGAACTATTTCAAGTTGGAAAGAACGTTTAATTACAATTTTAATTACTCCTTTTACGACTTGCTCAGCACGTTTACCTGTATACGCAATTTTAATTGCTATTATTATACCTAATACAAAGGTTTTGGGTTTCTTTAATTTACAAGGACTTACTTTGTTAGGATTATATTTCTTAGGCTTTGCAACAGCTCTATTAGCTGCATTTATTTTACATAGAACATTAAAAATAAAAAGTAAATCATTTTTTGTGATCGAAATGCCAGAATATAAGATTCCGTCGCTTAAAAATGTTCTAATAACTGTAGTTGAAAAAACTAAAAGCTTTGTTTTAGAAGCAGGAAAAATTATTTTACCGATATCTATTTTGTTATGGTTTTTAGCTACTCACGGACCTTCTTCTTATCATAAAGCTGAAGAAGATGTGAAAAAAGAAATCGTTTCAAGCAATTTAAGTACAGAAGAACTAGAGCAAAAAGTAGCTTCAAAAAAACTTGAAAGATCATATATTGGAATAGCTGGGAAAACTATAGAACCTGTTGTGAAACCTTTAGGTTATGATTGGAAAATAGGAATAGGTTTAATTACTTCGTTTGCAGCGAGAGAAGTTTTCGTTGGAACATTGGCTACTATTTATAGCATTGAAGGAGTAGAAGATGAAGGAACGATAAAAGAGCGAATGGAAGCTGAAATTAATCCGAAAACAGGTAAGAAACGTTTCAATTTTGCGACAGGAATGTCGTTAATGATTTTCTATGCATTTGCAATGCAATGTATGGCAACATTAGCTATTGTTAAACGAGAAACTAACAGTTGGAAATGGCCATTAATCCAATTATTTGGAATGGGAGCTTTAGCATATATCTCTGCATTATTAACATTTCAAATTTTACAATAATGACTCAAGAGATTATAACATATTCAATTGTAATACTAGCAGTTCTTTTTTTAGGTCGGAAATTTATTTTTAAATCTAAAAAAGATAGTTGCGGACCAGATTGTGGTTGTAGTTTGCTTTATAAAACTCATCAAGAATAAAAAAAAGCCTGAATTCGAAAAATATAATATCGAATTCAGGCTTTTTTATTATTATAAATTAATGATTATTATTTCTTGATTTGATAATCTGGATGACCAGTTTGCCAAAGGGCGAAAGAAATAATATTTGCTAGTTCATTGTTTTGTTTATCCTTGGTACTTTCAAAACCATGCCCACCTTTTTTATCTACTGAAAATAATATTGGTTTATTAGAAGAGGATGCTTCTTGCATACGAGCAACAAACTTTCCAGGTTGCCAAGCAACAACTCTTGCATCGTTTAAACCAGCGGTAAGATAAACAGCAGGATATTCTACATTGTCTTTTATGTTTAAATAAGAATCCATTTCATATAGCGCTTTATATTCAACTGAGTCTTTCACAGAGCCAAACTCTTTTGTATTGAATGAACCTTTAGGACCAAACTCTAGTCTCATCGGATTTAAAACACCAACTCTAATAATTGCAGCGGCATATAAATCTGGGCGTTCCGTAATTGCACGACCTATACAAATACCTCCAGCACTAGCTCCCCAAGCTACTATTTTTTCTGAAGTAGTATAATTGTTTTTAACAAAATACTCTGTACAAGCAATTAAATCTTTCCATGTATTTGGTTTCGTTGTTTTAAATCCAGCTTTATACCATTTGTTACCTTTTTCTCCTCCACCTCTTACATGAGCTGTAGCGTAAATTCCACCATTTTTAACCCAATGTAATAAGTAATTATACATAAAGGGAGAGTTAGTCCATTTGTAAGCACCATAAGCGTTAATTAGAAGACGATTACTCTTGTCTTTTTTTGTTCCTTTCTTATAAACAATTGAAAGAGGAACCATAGTGCCATCATGTGAAGGAATTTCTATTTCTTCTACTACAACATCATTCAAACTTGATTCAACAGCATTAGGAATTAAATTCAGAGATTCAAAGATGTTTGTTGTATAATTAAATTTTAATCGTTGTCTATTATTAACCCAACCTTCAGTTTCAACCCATAAATCTTCGAAGTTGGCTCCTTTAGAGGAAACGTTAATATAACCAGCAGATTTCGGTAATTTAACTTCTGAAAACTCTTTATTGCTTTCATTAAGTTTAAAAAGTTTAGCCTCGACACCGTTTTTAGTTTTAACATAAAATAAACCTTTGCTTGTAATAGCAAAATCAGAAATAACAGCTAATGAATCTTCTTCAACTAAAACAAAAGGATTTTCAAAATCAGGTTTAGTTAAAGGTGTTCTACAAATTTTAAAGTTTGAAGCATTTTTTGCAGTTCTGTAATAAAAATAATCATCTGAAATTTTAAAATTTCTTACTTTTTCTTCTTTGCTATAATATAATTTCCATTTCGGTTTATTCTCAATATCTTCAATATATGTGTAATAGGTATCTCGATATCTTGAACTACCTTCTACATTCGCACCAAGTATTATTTCACTATTTGGATTTGTGTAATATAAAATTGGAATATCATTGTTTTTAAATGGTACTTCTAAGTTATTGCTCTTTGAAAAAACAGCTTTTACTTTAGAAGAAGAGGTACCTATTTTATAAATTACGCTTTCAGTATTCCCTTTTTTATCATCAGATATTTTACTGTAGATAAAACCTGAATTATCAGGAAGCCATTCAATACCTCCATAAGAGTTTGGTAAAGAATTTGAAGCAAACCCTTTGTAAATAGATTTATCTTTTGTGTTAATGGCGATAATTTTGGCATACTCTTTATCATCATAACTTAACCCTACAGCGATTGTAGATCCATCCCAATTGGGTTGTAGATAGTTTATTTTATATTCTATTTTACTTTTGGGATCAAATTTTTTAGGATCAAAAAGAAGTTCTTCTTCGGCAGAAAAATCACTTCTAAAATACAATTTCCCGATGTTTTCATCAGGCATACGTTTTACATAGAATATATAACCATTACTTGCTTCTCTTAAACGAAAGAAGCTGGGTTTCTGTTTATTATTATTGTTCTTTAATTCTTGTAAAAAAATATCTCTACCAGAAATTTTAAATAGAGTTTTATTAGTTAAGTTATCTTGAGATTCAAACCAATTTATAGTTGTTGAATCGTTTAGGTTTTCTAGGTTTCTATATTGATCTTTAATTTGTTCACCAAAAAAAGAGTCTTTTACTATCTGTTTGTTTAAAGTAGGATAGTTCATTTTGAATTCTTCTTTGTTGGTACAAGCTAATTGAATTAATAGAATAATTCCTGAAAGATAGTATAGGTATTTTTTCATTACCCAAATATAAATATTAAAAACCATGAACTGTTTTACAATTCATGGTTTAAAGCTAAAATGTTTTCTTTTATAATTTTCCTTGGTTGTTTTGAGTGTCTACACCAGAGTCATCATCATCATCATCGTCATTATTATAATTGAAAGGTGAATTACCTCCCACAATCATCTGTAGATTTTTAATTTTAGCAATTTGGAATTTTTTTAAACTCAACTTTTTCTGTTCGTTTCTCTGATTTCTCATGGTTGTAATAAATTTTATATAATTTTTTTCTCAAGAGCAAATCTAATAGGTGAATACGAATTTTAAAAGAAGTATATGTTTAGATTTATAAATCTAAACATGTTTTTAAGTTTTTAAATATTTGTTTTTTAGTCTATTATTTCTTTTCAAGTTGTTTTATGAAATATGAAGGTTGTAACTTAGTTTTTTTGTTAAAAGCTATAGAAAATGTAAGTTGATTATTAAAACCAGACTCTTCAGAGATGGCTTTTATGGTGTAAGATCGGAACTTTGAATCTTTAGTTAATCTATTAATTGCATAGTCTATTTTAAGATTGTTTAGATAATTTGAGAAGTTTGTTCCTTTTTCTAAATTAATAACTTTTGACAGATAAGTACTGTTTGTATTTAGTTCTTTGGCTAAAGAATTTAAAGTGTATTTCTTTTTAGTAAAACGTTGAGATTTTTCAAATTTATCTAAACCTAAAAGAATTTTCTCTGTAAGATCTTTTGAAATTCCAGCTGTTTTTTGTGGTTTTTGAGCGGTTGTTTCTTGTTCTTTAGTAGGTTCTTCCTTCTCTTTTATTTTATCTGCCATTTTTGGCTGCTCATTTCTATCTATATCTTGAATGATAGACTGAAATCGACGTCTTAAAATATAGTTTTTTCTTAAAAAATAGAATAAAACAAGAAGTAGTGAAAAACTCAAAAAAATAAAGATGAAAGAAGTTTTTTGATTGGAATTACTATCTTTTTTCAAAGTGCTAATCAAGTTTTCTCTCTCTGATAATAAATTGGGTATATCGTAACCTTCTGTTATTTTCTTTTCTAATTTGGAGTATTTTGTTTCTACGATACTATCTATAGATAGTAACTTGTTTATGTTTTCTAGTTGTTTTTCTTTATTACCAATTTTTTTATGATAATTGTAAAGCTCAGAGTTAGCCCACTGAGCATTTAAAACTGTGTTAGGGTGTAGTGTATGTACCGAATCTATTTTTAATAAATATTGAAGTAAAGATTTGTCTTTATCCATTTTTTTGTAAGATAAAGAAATCAACCTGTAAGCATCTGATAGAGAGTTTTTTTTCTCGTTTAGATATTTTGTCGCCTTTAATAAGCTATCAATACCTAACTCAGGTTTTTCCATATAGTACATTGTTGCGCCATAAGTTAGTAGAAAGTATGGATACATACTTTTATCTAGTTTTAAACTTTCTTTTAGTCCTATCTTATTTATTACATTGGCAGAATCTAAATTACTATTACGATTATATGATTCGCCTAAGGCAAATAGAGATTTTATGTATTGTGACCCATATTTAGATTTTAGCTTTAAATCTTTCTCAAAAAACGAAATATTTTTTTTAAAAAAAATTAATGCTTGTTTCTCATTTCCAGAAGCATTTTTTAAAAGCCCTATGTAGTGGCGAATCTTAATAGTATAATATTCATCTTTGTTTTGCTTAAAGTATTGTTGAGCTTTTAAATAATAAGATAATGCTTCAACATGTTCTGATTGATAGTACAATTGTATTCCTTTATATAAATTGCCTAAAGCTTTTATATAATTATCATTTTTTCTATTGGCTACATATAAAATACTATCTGCATATTTTATTGATAAAGGTTTGTGAGAGTTTTCTAATAGTTTTAGAAAATACCCTTTAAAACGAAAATCAAGATTGTTTGATTTCTTTACTTCCATTAAAACAGAATCAGCAATTTCACTTTTTCTTTTTTCTTCAGTAATATTAGAAAAATAATCTTCTAACTGTTCAGGTGTTTTAGATAATAAGCTATGAATATCATTTCCTTGTTGAGCATAGGAAATTGTAAATAAACTACAGCAAATAAAAAGAATAACTTTATTTAATGACATTTTTTTGAAATTGATAAAATTTATATAAACAACTGTAACAAACCAATTCGTGCAAACGCTGTTTGTCTCTAAATATTCTATTAACAGTCATATGTATGTGACTAGCTAATAAATCTTCAATACTTAAATTTTGATTTTTTACATTATCGTTTATAATTCTTACTTTTTGTTTTATTTCTTCTGACTTTTTATTTAGTAATTCAACAAGTGGGGTAAATTCTTTATGGGGTTTTGTAAAGAAAGATAGAATAGGGTTTCTTAATGTTTGATATTTTATATTTAGCTGTTTACTTAATGCTTTATTAGCATTAAACTCTTTTTTAAATAGATCACGATTATATGCTGTAAATTTTATTTTTTGATCAATATCAAAATAAAACGCATTTAGTGTAGTGTCTATGGAACGTAAAGAGAATAAAAATAAAAGAATATCATCGTCTATTAAACTTAGTGCATCTAAACAAGTTTCGCTATCTATATAAAAAAGGTGTTCGCTTTCTTCAATAATACTATAGCCATATCGCTCAAGTTCTCTAGAATACATGTCAGTTTGAATAGAACAAATAGTCCCATCATTAACATGTTTTTCTGTATGATTCTTAACTATTTTAATAACATTACCTACCTTATCAGTATCTAAAATGTGAAACCTAACTCGTAAATGAGGTTTCGGATCTGTATATCGTATGAAAAACCATTGATTGATTAAGTTTTCTTTTAATAATTTTTCAGAAAGAGGTTTGATGATGTTTGTGAGTACTGTGTCTGCTGTACGTTTTCCACAATAGATTTTGTAATAAATCCACTCATCACCAAGAATAAAATTTCGTTTCATAGCTTTTAATTTAATTTTTGGTCGTTGTAAAAAGTGAAAATATGTTCATTAGCATAATTTTCTTTTTCATTTATTATAGCATTATTGTCATTTAGATGTAAAAATTCTTCTAAGATTACACTTTTCTTATTTTTAATTGTATTAATAAATAACTTAATACTTTCATGTTGTATTGTATCTATTAATAAAGCATTATCTCCTTCTTTTATTTGAATGTATCTAGGAATATTATATTTTTTCTTTAGATCTTCTATAGATTTTAATGTATTATCATATTTAATAACAAACTCCTGAATAATATTATCTGATAATATCCATATTGCTTTAGATATAATTAAATCTTTATAAACAACTCTAGGTAAAAAAGAATATCTATAAGCAATATTTGGCCAGTAGAATCCTAAATATGCTCTTTTATTTTGAAATTCTAAATCACATAAAAAATGATATATAGGTAAAGCATGAGATTTATAGTAATGGGCATTTGTTAACCTTGGTAATATTTCTTTATCAAGTCCTTTTGATTTTAAAATGATTTTTTTGTTTCTTATTGATACAGTTAAATCATTTATTGATAATTGATTTGATTTTGGCTTTGTAGATCTAGCTATATAAGGTATTTCGTAGGACCTTAAATGGGGTCTTTTTAATATATTTCCTGTTCTAGATTGAGGAAGATGTACAATTTCAGCTAATATCTTTTCTGGATTAAGCGATTGTTCGATATCAGTAATCTGACGAGTGTGTTCAAAAACTTCATCATTTACACCACAAAAACGAGCTAATAATTTTCCTGCGCCACTACTTAATCCGTGTAGAATGATTTTTTGCTGATCACTATTATGAATAACTTCTGTAAAAGCGGATAAAGTATCTGGAATATTATCCCATTCTGTTTCAATATTTTCAAAATCTTTATCTGTGATTTCTATAGTATACTCTTTGTTTTCTTGAGACTGAATTAACTTTCGATAAATAATTTCTTGCGCTTCATTCAGTAAAAAATGTTCTGATTGAGATGAATTTTTCTTTATAGGTTTTATATCTTGAAGAAAAGGTGTAGTATCAGAAACTTCTTTGCTTTGCACATATCCAATTCCACTTTCAATATCTAAAACTTCAGCTAAAGAAACAGCTTGTTGATCGTACCTGTCTATAAAAGCTTTTTTAAACTTTTCAAGCTGCTCATTTTTTGTAAAATCATTTAACTTTAATAATAAAGGAATCACCTTTTTAATATTGAAAAGGTGTTTTACATCAATTGTTTGTATATCCTTTTCAGAAGTTAAATCTGTTTGAAATAAATGCTTAGTATCAAAAGGAATATTTATTTTCTCTAATTTATTAATAATGTCCTGATAAGTATTTCTATCATTTCCTAAGGTTTGATCTATTTGATATAAACTTTTCTGAAGAGATTTTAATTCCTTAATGATGTGGTCAATATCGTTGAGTTTTTCTAAAGATGTAATTAATTCAGATAAAATATCATTACCAGTAACATTAGGATATAATTCACTAACTAAAATTTGATTATCAATTAATATTTCAACGTACTCTTTTGCTTCTTCATAAGAGATTTCTTCATTGATTAAATAATCAGTTAATTGATCTATAGTTTTTCCTTTCTCAGATTTACTTATGATGATGTTTAAGTATTCCGATGCTTCTATCCCTTCTATGCTGTACGATCTCTTATTTTTCTCAATAGAATATTCTACATAACGAAACTGACCATTTTTAGTTTGATAAAGAGAAGTGTTAGGGAAAAAAGTTAATTGACTTTTTATTTCAGGAATTTGAGATAAGCTAACCGATAATGAGAACAAATAATTTGTATCAAAATTTGTTCGTCTTTTAAAAGAGTTCGTTGTTGGTTTCTTTCCTTCAACTGAATTTAAACTTATTTGCGAGAATAAACCAAAAGGAGTACATCTGGATGAAGCTCTAATTAAATACTTAAAAACCGATTGAAATATTCGTTCATTTTTTTTTGAATGAGTATTGCTTTTTACAACTTTTTCAATTTCAGAGTAGAGTTCAGGTGAGGCTAAAAAAATACTTTCTCTAAATACGTTTTCCGCCCAATATTTTTTTAGATCATCGAGTGAAAAATCTTTTTTACTAGTTAAGTTTTGATAAAAATTTAATGAATAAAAAGGTGTTCTTAAACAATAGTTCTTTAAAAAAGTATAAGGATTTTGTTTATTACTCATCATTAAAATCAATTCTAAGCCGACAAAAATACCAAATTATCGAGTTTAATTCTTAAAAAAACGATAAACATTTGTTTTTCAGACGTCTGTGTGTTAAAAAGTGTGCTATGGATTTATAAATCTATGTGTTCAGATTTATAAAACTAACAAAAGTCCACTTTGAAACCAGTTTTTTCAGTCGTTGATTTGTCTTGTAAATGTCTCAGAAAAGACAGGGGAAATAATCGGGAATTTAAATTATATAAGTATGGAAAATTTAGTAGAAAATTTAAAAAGTATAACAAGCTTTGAAGATTTAATTTATCCAGTATCTTTAAATGAATTTAAAGAAAAGTACTGGGATAAGGAGGTGCTACTTTTAAAAAGAGACAATATTTCTTTTAATGAATCACTTTTGAAAATTTCAGAAGTTGACGAAGTTTTAGATTACCATAGGCCTAATGGGGCTAATATCCGAGTGGTAAAGAATCAAGAACCGTTATATAAGAATAAATATGAGAATGAAGACGGAAGTCTAAACTTAAATCAATTATATGCTGCTTATGGTGATGGTTATACTATTGTAATTAATGAGATAGATCGATTTTGGAAGCCTATTAAAACATTGTGTAAGAATGTAAAACGGTTATTAAATCATAAGACCAAAGGGAATATGTACTTGACTCCTAAAAATCAAAAAGCATTATTACCACATTATGATACCCATGATGTATTTGTAGTGCAACTTTCTGGAAAGAAGCATTGGAAAATATACGATGATCAGTACAAAACACCTTTAGTTAATAGTTTTCAACCGATCTTTCAAAGAGAACAATTACAAGGTGTAAAAGAAATTATATTAGAAGCAGGTGATATGATGTATATTCCTAGAGGAATACCTCACGAAGCATATACTACTGACGATTCTTCATTACACTTAACTATTGGAGTTTATCCAACACAATGGTTGGACTTTTTTAGTAAAACATTACACAATTTAGCTCAAACAGATATCTCGCTTCGTAAAGCATTACCGGTAGGTTATTTAAATAGTGAAGATGTCATTAGTTTGATCAAAAGTAAAATTGAAGAAATTTCACAAACATTATGTAACGATATTTCTAGAAAGAATAATATTTATGGATCAGTTCAACTATTAAAAGAGGAGTTAAGATCGGAAAATTCACCACAAGCAGATGGTCACTTTGAAAGTTTAGATGTGATGGATTGTATTGATCTAGATACTCACTTAATAAAAAGAAAGAATGTAGATAGTACTGTACAACAAGTTGGGAATATTTCAAGAATTATTTTTCCTGGAAATGTCATAAGAGGACCAATTTCGATTGCACCTTGTTTAGAGTTTATATCGGAAAACAAAGGTGGGTTTAAGATTAATGAAATTCCTTTAATCAATGATACTAATAAGATAAAATTATGTAAAAGATTAATAAGGGGAGGATTGTTAAAAGTAAATTAAGAAAAAGTAAATGTTATGAATTTAGATAATCAACAAAATATAAATTGGAGTTCGCCGAACGCTTTGATAGAGTTAATTAAAGGTATTGAAACACCTCTTGAATCGATAATAAAAGAGAGTAATAGTGTAGTTGATGATAATGCTAATAACTCAAATAACATCATATTTTCTAGCAGTCAGCAAATTAAGAGTATTGTTGATGAAATTGTAAAAAAGGTAAATAATAATAAAGAACCAGAACCTTTAATTTTTCATATATATAATTCAAATGATAGGGTTAAATCTATGTGTAAAGGAGAGGTTAAATCTTCAAACATTTCGAAGCAAGATATTAGTTGGTTGAAAAAAATGGAGGATGAGGTTTATAAAAACATAAAGCAAGGAGATATAAACTTATATGATTTATCATATAATCTATCAGTAAGTGAACGTCAGTTGCATAGAAAAATTAAAAATTTAGTGTATTTAACTCCTAACAAGTACATAAGGGTGTTGAAATTACACAAGGCAAAACAATTAATTGATGATTATTTATATAATACGATTTCACAAATATCTTATGCTGTGGGATATTACGACACGTATTATTTCTCAAAATTATTTAATCAACAATATGGAGTGTCACCAAAAAAACTTTTGTATGAAAGATAATAGAAGCCAGAGGTAGTCATCTTTTTCTCTATTTCTCATAAATTATATAATTTTCTGATAGCTATACTCTGGTCTTCTTAAAATTAAAATTGCTATATCGAAAGACAAGAAAAATGGGAATATAATTTAACAAGAGAAATAGAGAGGTAAATCCCATAAATACAAAGAAAAAAGGCGTTTAATTTAAACGCCTTTTTTTATTTTAAAATCAGTCATTTTTCACCGAAAACTTGACAGTTTTACACTGTCATATTGCTCTAATTTAGCTTCATATCAGAAATAAAAAATAAAAAAAATAGAATTATGAAGCGAGTACTTTTTTTGCTTGGGCATTTAGATGACATCGATATAGAATGGATGATAAATAATGGTTACAGAGAAGACTTAGAAGTAGGAGATCGATTAATTGAGCAAGGAAAAACTATAGAAAATTTATATATCGTTTTATCAGGATCGTTGTCAATTACTGATAGTGACACGGATAAACACATTGCAAACATCGGTCCAGGTGAGATTGTTGGAGAAATGTCTTTTTTAGAGTCTAGACCGCCTTCAGTTTCTGTTATTGCTGGGGAAAATGTATCGGTTTATGCAATTTCAAGAGAATTAATGAATAGTAGGTTAGCAGCAAACCTTGAATTTAAAGCTAATTTTTATTATGCCTTGGCATTGTTCTTATCTAACAGGTTGCGTAAAACAACAAGTCAGTTAGGTTATGGAAATCCTCAAGAAGAAGATGTTATAGATGAATCTGTATTAGATGGAGTTTCGCAAGCTGGAGCAAGGTTTGGTCAGATTTTACAAAAATTTTCAGAAGTTTAATAGTAAAGCAAATATGAATTTCAAAATTCAAATAACTGTATTGTTTATAGGTATGGTTGGTTTAGTTTTTTCTCAAACTTCTAGTTCAGGAGGTATTGTTGAGTTTTCTAAATTAACTCTAAGTGAAAGCCCTGTAGTTGAAAGTAATAGATTGTCAATTTCAAATGCTGAAGGAGATTTTCAAATTCAAAAAAGTTTTTTCGATTATCAATTAACATCTGGTATTACAGCAGGTGCTAATAATTCAAATTTATTTGCAGCAGACCCCAGAAGTTCATTGTTAAATAATAATGAACTAGATGCTAGTAATTTAAATTTAGGTTTAGGGTTGCAAAAAAGGTTTAGAATAGGATTAGTAGCAAGTTTTTCAGTTGATTATACGAGATTGAATGATAATTTTCCTCTAAATAGGTTTAATCAAAATATTGGAGCGAACATTGATGATCATTCTATGACAAGTACTTTTTCGCTAACACAACCACTTTTAAGAGGAAGTGTAAATGTTGCTTCAGTATTAGAGGAATCATCGATGCTTAATTTAGAGAGTGAAAAAACAAATTTAACATTCAAAAACTCATTCGAATTATTACAAACAGCAAATGCATATTGGCAATATGTTGCAGCAAATAAAAGTTTAGCTGTTTTTCAAGAAAACCAGAATAGGGTTCAAAAAGTATTAGATATCACAAAAGAACTAGTAGAAGCAGATAAAAAACCAGCGGGAGATTTAGCTCAAATTCAGGCAGATTTAGCAAACCAAGCTAGACAAACTAAAGTAGCAGAGCAAAATTTATATACAGCTAAGTTAAATCTAGGGAGAGCTATAGGATTAAATGAAGAAGATAGTAAGAAAATAAATACTCCAGTTGATGATTTTCCAGGAATTACTACATCTGGTTATACTGCAAATCTTGATTTAAATAAATATATACTACTAGCTCAAGAAAATAGAAGTGATATTGAAGCAACAAAGCAAATTGAAGAAGCAGTTAAACTACAATTACAGTTTGCAGAAAATGGCAGAAGGCCTCAGTTAGATTTAACTGGTTTTGTTAATTATGGAGGAGCAAATATTGGTAATGGAATCAATAACGCATTAGCTACATTAACACAAAGAGAGGGAAGAAGTTTAGGTTTTGGTGTACGATTAAACTTTTCTTTTCCAATCAATAATAATAATGCAAGAGGAAACTACACTAAAAGTAAAGTAGCTCTTGAAAACCAGCAAATTTCAAACCAGAACTTAAAAAGAAATATTGATTTAAATGTTTCTATTGCACTTAACAATTTAAACAATAGTGTTTTGGTTCTTGAAAAAGCAGAAGAATCTTTAAGTTATTATAAACAAGTTTTTAGTAATGAAAAAGAAAAGTTTCAAAACGGATTAACAACATTGCTTAATCTAATTTTATTTCAAGAAAGATTAACCTTCGCAGAATTAGAATACTTACAAGCTCATCAACAATTTGCATCTGCAATTGTGAATTTAAGATATCAAACGGGGACTTTGATTGGGGAATCAAATAAGAATATCACAAGGGACCTATTCTACACAATACCAAAAATTTAAAAAAAACAAAAATGGCAGCAGGATTTTTTAGAAAAGCAGCACTTGAAAAATTATCAACTCCAGAAAAACTTGATCAGTTAATCAAAGTTACCAGTCCTAAAGGATGGATAACTTTACTTACCATAGCATTAGTTTTAGGTACAGGAATTACTTGGTCTTTTTTAGGAAATGTAAAAACAAAATTAAATGTTGTAGGTGTACTTCTTGGGGGAGAAATACACGAAGTGGTGGCTACTTCACAAGGTCAATTAGTTAAACTTAATGTTGAAATTGGAGATGCAATAAACGAAGGCGATGTTGTTGCTTTTATTGAGCAACCAGAATTATTTCAACAAATTGAAGAAGTAAAAGCTTCTTTAAAAGAAAGAGAATTTGAATTACAACGTTTGTTGTCTTTCGGAAGTAAAGACACGAGAATTCAAGAAGAATTAATTGTACAACAAAGAAGTAGTATTCAGCTACAAATAGCATCAGAGAAAAAAACACTTTCGTTTTTAAATAATCAGCTAGAAACAGAGAAAAACTTACTCAAGAAAGGGTTAATTACAAAATCTCAAGTTGTAAATACTGAGCAACAAATGGAGGCTTCTAAGAATTCTATCGAAAGATTAAAAGCACAAATGGTGCAAACATCTAGTCAAAAGTTAAATCTAGGTTTCGATTTACAACAAAAAATTAATCTAAACAAGCAAAGAATAGCCGAAACTCAAAGAAGATTAAAGCATTTAGAAGAGCGTTACACGATTCAAACAGAAATTAAAAGTGCTTATGCTGGTGAGGTAGTTGAAATTCTTACAGACTCAGGAGTTATCGTTGGTCAAGGGGCACCACTATTTAAATTAAAAAATCAAAAACAAGCTTCAGATAATCGTTTAAGAGGTGTATTATATATTCCTTCTCAAGATGGTAAAAAGATTAAAGAAGGAATGCAAGCTTTAGTAGTTCCTTCAACTGTGCAACCGCAAGAATATGGTTTTATGAAAGGGAAAATTACATATGTATCTGACTTTCCTATTACTCAAAAAGGAATGATGATGACAGTGAAAAACGATCAATTGGTTCGTGGACTTTTATCAGGCGGAGCTTTATTTGAAGTGTATGTCGAATTTGAAAAAGATGAAAATGCTTACAGTGGATTTAAATGGACATCTGCTCAAGGGCCAAATATTTTAATTAATGAAGGAACTTCTTGTATGGGAAAAATTACTGTGAAGTCTGAACCACCAATTGCTATGGTTGTTCCAGCATTAAAGAAGTTCTTTGATTTATACTAAAAATTGCCAAGCATGATTAACAAGAAAAAAAGCGAGGAAAAAAAGTTGCCTCGCAGAGTAAAAACACCTACCGTACTCCAGATGGAGGCTGTTGAGTGTGGAGCTGCAGCTTTAAGTATTATATTAAGTTACTACGGAAAATTTGTTCCTTTAGAAAAACTAAGAATTTCGTGTGGTGTTTCTAGAGATGGTTTAAAAGCTACTAACTTATTAAAGGCTGCTAGAGAATATGGATTAGAGGCTAAAGGATACGCTAAGTCAATTGAAAAATTGAAAGAGCTAGAAATGCCTGCTATTATATTCTGGAACTTTAATCACTTTTTAGTAATCGAAGGTTTTAGTAAAGACAGAGTTTATTTAAGTGATCCAGCACAAGGAAGGTATTATGTAAGTCATCAAGAATTTGACGATGCATATACTGGAGTTGTATTGACCTTTAAACCAAATGAAAAGTTTGAGAAAGGGAATGAAAAACAAGGTTTACTAAGCTCTCTAGCATCTAGGGTTAAAGGGTCAAAATTAAGTCTAACTTATATTATTATAGCTAGTTTATTCTTAGTAATTCCAGGTCTAGTAATTCCTTCTTTTACCAAAATATTTATAGACAAGTATTTAGTAAATGGATTGTCAGGTTTTGTAATGCCATTGTTATTAATCATGGGAGGTATGCTAGCATTGAATTCTGCATTAGTATACGTACAGCAATATTATCTACTTCGGTTAGAAACAAAATTAGCTTTAACAACTTCTAGTAAGTTTTTGTGGCATGTTTTTCATTTACCAATAGCATTTTTCACTCAGCGTTATAGTGGAGAAATAGGAAATAGAGTTTCCTTGAATGATAAAGTAGCTAAACTTTTAAGTGGGGATTTAGCAAATGCTGCTTTAAATGTTATCATGGTTGTTTTTTACGCGTTGTTAATGTTTTCTTATGATGTCTTATTAACATGTATTGGAATTTTTATAGCAAGTATAAATATTATAACACTTCAATATGTATCGAGAACTAGAAAAGACGGTAACAGAAGATTTACAAATGAAAATGGAAAGCTTTTAGGAACAACTACTTCTGGAATTAGCATGATAGAAACATTGAAAGCTTCAGGAAGAGAAAATGATTTCTTTACAACTTGGACTGGTTATTTAGCTAAGGTGATGAATGCTCAACAAGAGTTAGGTTGGTTAACTGCAAGGTTAAATGTTGTACCACCATTATTAATGTCTTTAAATAGTGCAATTATATTAGGAGTGGGTGCTACTAGAGTAATGAATGGAGATATGACTTTAGGTATGTTGGTAGCTTTCTTATACTTAATGAACAACTTTATTGGTCCAGTTAATCAATTGGTGAGAGTAGGTAGTCTGTTACAAGAAACTGAAGGAGACATGGCAAGAATTGATGATGTTTTAAATTATGAAGTTTCCGAAGATTTTAAAGAAGATAAAAAAGAAGTTGTTAATCAAGAAAAGTTTGTAAACAAATTAACAGGTCATTTTGAAATGAAAAATGTAACATTTGGTTACAACACTACAATGCCTGCATTAATTAACGATTTTAGTTTAAAGTTAAAGCCTGGAAGCAGAGTTGCTTTAGTTGGTGGTTCAGGAAGTGGAAAATCTACGATTGCTCGATTAGCTTCAGGGTTATATGATCCATGGCAAGGTGAAATATTATTCGATAATACAGCAAGAAGAGAAATTCCTAGACATATTATTAACGAATCTGTGGCAGTTATAGATCAAGAAGTTTTAATGTTCAAAGGATCTATTCATGAAAATATTGCGTTTTGGGATTCAAAAGTTACCGAAAAAAGTATTATTCAGTCTGCTAAAGATGCTGCAATTCACGATGTTGTTGCAGCAAGAACAGAAGGTTACGAAAGTCCAGTTATGGAAAGAGGAGCTAATTTTAGTGGAGGGCAAAGACAGCGATTAGAAATAGCAAGAGCATTAGCTTTAAACCCATCAATCTTAGTCATGGATGAAGCTACAAGTGCCTTAGATCCAAAATCTGAAAAGATTGTTATGGATAACATTAAAAGAAGGGGTTGTACTTGTTTGATTGTAGCACACCGATTAAGTACAATCATGGATTGTGATGAGATTATTGTGATGGAGTTTGGTAAAATCGTAGAACGAGGTACACACAAAGAATTAATGCAACAAGATGGGGTTTATGCCCAACTAATTGAATCTAAATAATAAAAGGATGTTTGATAACAAGAAAATAAAATTAACATCTAACGAATCGTTAATTCTTAATGAATCTGATCGATTTTGGATGATTACTTCTGGTGAAGTTGATGTGTTTTATGCAGAGGTTAATGGTGAGGGAGAATATAAAAGCGGACTTAAATATTTATATACAGCTAAAAAAGCAGAGTTATTATTTAGTTTAATTACTTCTCAAGATAGAAAAGAAGGTATTCGACTTATTGCAGTTAGTAAAGGAGCGTCATTGATATCTATAAACAAAAATAGATTATTGCATATCGATCATTTGATTCTTAAAAGTATGGTCGAAAAATGGATTGTTAAAACTACTGAAAGTATACATCATAATTTAGTTCCTAGAGTCCATGCTACATTAGATGAATTCAAGAAAATTGAACTTCAAAAAGGTAAAATAGCATATCCATCAAAAGGTATTACTTGGGTGGAGTTAATTGAAGGAAATTTAAAGAAATATGCAGGAGAAGAAACATACGATTTAGAATCAGAATTTAATTATCCAATTCCAGTATTTAATGGTTTATGGATTGAATCTACTGAAAATAAAGCTGAGTTTTATGTAAAGAGTACTGCTGAGGTTTTAAAAGATGAAATCTACGTAATGTTATCTTTAAATGATTTACAAGATCATTTGCATAAAAAATTAGAAACAAATTTCGAATCAGCAAAAGAAGAAGAAAGACGTAGGATTGAAGAAAAAGTTTCTGCAGAAAACAATACTCTTACAAATACATTAGATCATTTAAGATCTATTGTAGGAGGAAAAAGAAAAACTGCTGTAGATTTAAGAGACAAAAATATAGATAACGATTTATTCAATACATGTCAGTTGATAGGTAATGAAATCGGATTCAAATTTGAAGCTCCAAAATATTTAGAGTCGTATAAAAATAGTACAGCAAATCAATTACAAGCAATTGCACAAACTTCTAAAGTAAGGGTTCGTAAAATTATTTTAAGAGGTACGTGGTGGAAAGAAGAAAACGGACATTTATTAGCTTTTTATAAAGAAGATAAACGACCAATAGCTTTAATTCAAAAAACACCAAACACATACATTATAAAAGATGTAATCACTGGTAGAGAAGAGAAAGTAGATTATAAAATTGCTGAAGAATTAGAGCCTATTTGTTATATGTTTTTCTATGGTTTTGATACAACCATGAGTTCTGTAAAAGAAATAGGGAAATTCGCGATAAAAGGAGTAAAGAAAGATGCAAAGTTTTTAATCTTAGCAGCTTTAGCTGGAAGTTTAGTTGGGTTAATTGTCCCAATTTTATCAGGAGTAATGTTTGATGATGTAATTCCTACTGCAGATAAATCTTTACATGTTGAAGTGTTAATTATAATGATACTACTAGCTGTTGTGTCAGCTGGATTACAGTTAATGCAAGGTGTATTACAGTTACGATTAGAAACCAAGTCTAGTATAAACCTACAGGCTGGTGTTATGGATCATTTATTACGTTTGCCTGTTACTTTTTACAAGAAGTTTTCTGCTGGAGACTTAACTAACCGTGCATTAAGTATCAATGGAATTAGACAAGTTTTATCTAATACAGTAATGACAGCAGTTCTTAGTGGAGCCTTTTCTTTCGTGAATTTAGGATTGTTATTTTACTATGAATCAAGTTTAGCTTGGATTGGTGTTGGATTAGCAGTTGCTGCTATTGCTTTTATGACTATAATTGGATGGTTGAAACTGAAGTATGATAGAGAAATATCTGATGCCCAGGGAGATTTACAAGGTTTTCTTTTTGAATTTCTTTCAGGAATAAGTAAAATTAGAATAACAGGAGGAGAAAGAAGAGTTTTCTCACTTTGGGCAGATAAGTTTTCTAGACTTAAAAAACTAGGGTTCAGTTCTGGAAGTTACCAGAATTATGTAGAAACCTTCAACGCTTCTTATCCCTTAATGACTAATATTTTCTTCTTTGCTTTTATTTATTACACAGTTACCACTTCAAGTCAAGTTGGAGTCATGATTTCTGTTGGGGCATTTATGGCTTTTATTAGTGCTTTCAATCAATTCTTAAGAGATTGTTTAAAAATGAGCATGGCTTTAATTACCTCATTGAATATCATTACATTATATGAGAGAGTAAAGCCTATTTTAGAAGAAACACCAGAATCTTCAGGAGAAAGTTTAGATCCAGGAGAATTAGAAGGTGATATAGAAATGAATTCAGTTTCATTTAGATATAATGAAGACCAACCATTAGTATTAAACGATTTATCTTTTAAGATTAAATCAGGAGAAATGGTAGCTTTTGTAGGAACATCAGGTTCAGGAAAATCTACAATTATGAGATTACTTCTTGGTTTTGAAGAAGCTGAAGCGGGATCGATATTCTACGATGGAAATTCTTACGATTCTATGAATAAAGATTTAGTAAGAAGGCAAATTGGTGTGGTGCTACAAAACGGAGCATTAATGTCTGGAAGTATTTATAAAAATATTGTTGGAAACTCAGATCTTACATTAGATGATGCTTGGGAAGCTGCTAGAATGGCTGGAATGGAAGAAGATATTAAGCAAATGCCAATGGGAATGCATACTGTAATTAGTGAAGGAGCAGGAACATTTTCTGGAGGACAACGTCAACGTTTAATGATTGCTAGAGCCATTGTTCATAAACCTCGATTATTATTTATGGATGAAGCTACAAGTGCGTTAGATAATAGAACTCAAAATATAGTTTCAGAAAGTTTAGATAAACTTCAAGCAACTCGTATTGTAATTGCACATCGTTTAAGTACAGTTATGAATGCTGATAGAATTTATGTTTTAGATAAAGGAAAAATTGTAGAATATGGATCTTATGCTGAATTAATGGATAAAGATGGAATATTCTCAAAATTAGCGAAGCGACAAATTGCTTAAACTATGAATAACAAAGCACACGATTTTTTAAGAGGTTTAACGAATAACGAAGAGGTTATTCAAGAAGTATTTGAGTATACTCAAAATAAATTTGTTAAACCTTCTTTTTCTAAGTTTTCAAAAGAGGAAAAATACATAGAAACTTGGGAAGCATATAATGAAGAATCGAAATTATTAGGTGTTTTTAAAACATTAAAAAAATATATAGTTCAGTTACAGTTTCCCGTTAAGGCTGGAATTTCTTCAACAGAAGCTTATAAAAATGTAACCTTAAGAGGTAAAGAAAATACAACGAATTCAAATTTGTTGCTTGAAGATGAAAACGCTCTTTGGTTAGATATTTACGAAAGTAAATTAATTGGTAAAGTACCTGTTTTAATTGTGTCTAATGTAAACGATTTTAAAACGCTAGTTTGTGCGTTTTCTAATAAAAATGAACCTGCAGATTTACCAAAATCAATGGGAGCAGCTTTTATAAAAGGAATCAATAATTGGGATAGAATTTCAAAACTGAAAAAAGCTTGGCAAGAAGAAAAAACAGCAATATCGTGGAATCAATTTTTCAAACAAGAAATATTACCAAATCGTGATTTGTATCAAGATAAATTAATCATACTTAGTACAAAACCTTATAGTGGTGTTGCACATGAAGTATTAAATGTATCTGAGAGTTTATGGCAAGAAGCATCGGTAGATATTAGAAAAGAACATGAAAGCGCACATTTGTTTACACTAAATTATTACGGACAAATGGCTAAGAATATCCACGATGAACTTATAGCAGATTATGCGGGTATAATTCGAGTATCAGGAAAATTCGATAAGAATTGGATGTTACATTTTCTAGGTTTAGAATCCTATCCTAACTATAGAAATGGTGGAAGATTTCAGAATTATATGAATGATAATTGTTCTTCTGAAGCTTTTAAATGTTTAGTTAAAATTACTAAAAAAGCGATTGATACAATTCAAGAATTTGACTCAGAATTAGGGAATGTATCCAGTGAAGAAGACAGGTTGAGTAGAATTAAAAGTATATGTGAAGTAGATATTTTATCTATGGCATCAGATCAAGGAAAAGAAATGTTATCGGATGTTTATAGAAAAAATAGAATTATAAACGAAGCGATTTTATAATGACAGAAAATGAAAAAATACTGAAGGAAGTAAATGAAATATTAGCACAGGTTTCTAATGTGTTAGAGGTGGAAAGAAGTACTTTTTTCTTGTATAATGAAGAAAATAAAACGCTTGAAAGTGTTGTTGCCCAAGGAATAGAAAACTTAATTATAGCAGTTCCTTTAGGTACTGGTATTGTCGGACATGTTTTTGAAACGCAACAACCATTAGTGGTAAACGATGTTTACGCTAATCCACTTTTCGCATCCTCATTTGATAATCAATTAAATTTTAAAACAAAATCCATTTTATGTGTACCAATCTTTAATGAAGATAAAGAGATAATAGGTGCATTACAATGCTTAAATAAACAGAATGATAGTTTTTCTAACAATGATATTAAGGTTCTTAATAGCTTTGCTACAGCAATTAGTTTAATAATTAAGAACAGTAAATTATACTACACAAGTGAACATCTTAAAAATAATTTCTCTAAACTTTTAGAAGTCTTTAAAGCTGTTTCCTCTGAATTAAACTTAAATAAGTTGATTCAGTTAATTATGAATAAAGCTGCTGAAATCACAAACTCAGATCGTAGTTCTTTATTTTTAGTTGATGAAATCACAGGTGAATTATGGACGGTTTTTGCAAAAGGTTTAAATAATACTATTGTAAGAACAAAGAAAGGGATTGTAGCAAAGGTGGCTAAAACTAAAACGCCATTAATTGTTAACGACCCTTATAATCATCCAGATTTTAATCCTGCTGTAGATCTTAAAACAAAATATAAAACAAAATCTATACTTAGTGTTCCTGTCTTTAATTCAGAAAAAGAGGTATTAGGTGTAGTTCAGGTAATCAATAAAAATGATGGAGAATTTCATATAGATGATTTAAATATTTTAACGGGATTTGCAAGTCAGATAAAAATTGCAATTGAAAACGCTAAGCTTTTTGATCAAATTGAAGGAATGAAAAACTACCTGAATATTTTAGTTCAAAATCTAGATAATGGAATTGTAACAATAGATTCTAATCGAAAAATTAAAACTATAAATAGTCGATTTTTTTCAATGTTCAATGTCGATAATTCTTTCAACTTAGAAGAGAAACACATTGAAGATGTAAATGAAACATTGCAATCGTTGTTTTCTTATGCAGAGGAAACTATCAAATCTGGCGAGAAAACATATTTTGATGATATTGAAATTCAGATAGAAAACCAAAAGTTTATTACTGTAAACATCAGTGCATTACCCATGGAAAATGCTAAAGGTGAAAAGATTGGTGTGATTATGGTTTTTAATGACATCTCTAAAGAGAAAAGAATTCAATCGAATTTGAGTAGATATATTCCGCAACATTTGGTCAAAGAAGTAATGAATAAAGATAACTTGTCTTTATTAAAAGGAAATTACTCAAAGTGTAGTATTCTATTTTCAGATATTAGGAACTTTACAACGCTTACAGAAGAATTCGGAGCAATGGAAATTGTGAAGCTTTTGAATAATTATTTTGAAGCGATGATAACTTCTGTATATAAGTTTGATGGTATTTTAGATAAATTTATTGGAGATGCAATCATGACTGTTTTTGGAGTTCCTTATGCGAATATATCTGATAGTAAAAATGCAGTACGATGTGCATTAGATATGTTTGAAAAGCTAAAAGAATTAAATAAAAACCAAGATAGAACTACACCAAAAGTCAATATCGGAATTGGAATAAGTACAGGAAATGTGGTTTCAGGAAATATTGGTTCTGAAAAGCGTTTCGAATATACTGTTATTGGCGATTCTGTAAATATTGCAGCACGATTAGAAAGTGCAACAAAAGTCTACAATGTTGACTTATTGATTTGCGAACAAACCTATCAAGAAATTAAAGACGAATTTTATT
The DNA here is from genome assembly GCF_947495995.1 of uncultured Tenacibaculum sp. Classification (GTDB taxonomy): domain Bacteria; phylum Bacteroidota; class Bacteroidia; order Flavobacteriales; family Flavobacteriaceae; genus Polaribacter. The sequence goes on along the minus strand of NZ_CANMAX010000001.1, from coordinate 669,609 downwards.
GTAGAGAAATTGATACATTATTAGTAAAAGGAAAGAATATTCCGGTTAAAATCTACACTGTATTAAAATCAAAAGAAGAACTTTTGTCAAACGAAGAACAAAACTTTTTAGAATATTTTTCTGAAGGATTATCAAATTATAAAGTAGCCAATTACCAGGAAGCAAGAGTTTCTTTTCAAAAAGCAAAAGCAATAAAATTAGATGATGGACCAACTAAAACTTTTTTAGAAAGGTGTGATCATCAATTGTTAGAAGTTTCGAATTTATAAAAGATGTTTTATCAGTTTTTTTGTCGCTTTTGTCATTTTTTCTAATGATAACTTTACTGTAATTAATTTTATGAAACATAAAAAACAACATTACAAATGGAGTTAACAAAAGGGCAAAAATTATATCAAACCATTGTAGAAAAAGCTTGGGAAAGTGAAACGTTTAAAAATGAATTAATCAACTCTCCAGTACAAGTAATTGAAGAGTTACTAGGTGAAAAATTGAACATTCCAAAAGGTAAAACTTTAGTCGTTAGAGATCAGATGGATGAGTCTACTGTATTTATTAACATTCCAGCAAGAAAAGACATAAGTGATGTTGAATTGAATGAAGATCAGTTAGATATGGTAACTGGTGGTACTTTAGATGATCCGATTATTATTGATGATAGCATGTCGGCTTTAGATCAAGTTGTTGGAGGGTAAAAATCTGATAAATTGAGTATGTTCAAAGAAGAAAGAAAGATACGAAACAATAGAGTTTGTATTATAAGGAAGTGCCTAAAACTCGCACTTCCTTTTTTTGTCTTTAATACAACTATTTTATTTAGTCAAAGTAACACAGAGAGTAAGATAAAAGCAGACAGTATTTTTAAATTAAGTAATAAGAACCTTAAAAAAGGTAATTATGATGCTGCATTAAAAAATATTGAAGAAAGTCTTGCTATCTATAAAATTATAGATAATAATAGAGGTATAGGGAATTGTTTTAGAAAGATTGCAGTTGCATTCTATTATCAAGGTAATTACACAAAGGCACTATCAAATTTTGAAGAGAGTACTTTGTATTATACAAAATCAGATCATAAAAAAGGGATAGCTTCTTCGTATAATAATATTGGAGCCATATATTATTACTTAGGAAATTATCCTAAAGCTCTTGATTTTTACAGGAAAGCTTTAGAACTCCAGGAGAAACTAAATAATAAGTTGCAAATAGCCGCAACTACTAAAAATATAGGAAGTATATATCTTGAACTTAATGATTACAAGAGTGCTAAAAATCATTTTCAAGAAGCTAAAAACATCTACATAAAATCACAAAATTCTAAACAGTTAATTCAAGTACTAAGTGGTTTAGGTGAAATGTACCTTAGAGAGTTGAATTATAGTCAAGCATTAAATCATCTTGAAGAGGCTTTAGAATTAGCAATTTCAACAAAAGAAATAAGAAGGGAGATAGAAGTATTGTTTAAGCTAGGCGAATTATATTCAGATAAAAAAGAATATGATAAGGCTTTCAAATATTATAAGACTTCATTATTGAAATCAGAGCAAAGTAAGAATTTGCTATATGAAAGTAATTCTTTAGTAGCTATAGGTACATTAGAATCAAAATTAGGTAAAATATTAATCTCTTTAAAGAAGTGTAAAAAAGGTTTAAAAATAGCTGAAAAATTAAAGGTAATTTCAACACAACAAGAAGCATGTGAGTGTTTATATAATTCTTATAAAAAAGGAAACAATGTAAACTTAGCTTTAAAGTATTTTGAGCAAATGCATCTGTTGAAGGATAGTCTCAATTTAAAACAAACTTCTAACAAAATGCTAAATATGAAGTTTGAAAAAGAGATGTTGTTAGATAGTATTGCTAACGTTGAAAAAGAGAGAAAGTTGAAATTGGCTCATGATAAAGAAGTGCAGAGGCAAGAAAAACAGAGAAATATTCTTCTTATTTCTGGGGTTTTTATTCTTGTAATTGTAGGAGCATTATGGAGCAGATTAAATTATACAAAAAAAGCAAAAGCAATTCTACAGGTAGAAAAAGACAGATCAGAACATTTACTTCATAATATCTTACCAGAAGAAGTTGCTGATGAATTAAAAGAAAAAGGTTTTGTTAAAGCTCAAGATTTTGAAACAGCTTCAATATTATTTACAGATTTCAAATCGTTTACAGCAACAGCATCAAAGTTAACTCCACAAGAACTTGTTGAAGAAATCAATGAATGTTTTAAAGCTTTTGATGGTATTATTGAATATTACGGAATTGAAAAAATAAAAACTATAGGTGATGCATATATGGCAGCAGGAGGTTTGCCAAAACCAGATGTAAACGCAGTGAAGAAGACTATTTTGGCAGCCTTAGAAATGCAAGAATTTATTAAAGAGAGGAAAAAGAAAAATTACTCAAATGATAAACCAGCTTTTGATATGAGAGTCGGAATTCATGTTGGTCCAATTGTAGCAGGTATCGTAGGAGTTAAAAAATTTCAATACGATGTTTGGGGAGATACAGTGAATACAGCTAGTAGAATGGAAAGTAATGGAGCTATTGAAAAAGTTAATATAAGTCAAAACACGTATGAAATAGTGAAAGACGAAAAAGACCTACAATTTGAATACAGAGGTAAGATAAATGTAAAAGGAAAGGGTAAGTTATCAATGTATTTTGTATCAGTTTATTGAGTTGTTTTAATAAAGCAGTTTTGTCAGTGTTCTTGTCGTTTTTACACCTCTTTGTCAAACTATCTTTACCATATCTTAATAATAATAAAAACGTATTATGGAATTAACTAAAGAACAAGAATTATTACAAGAAGTAATACATAAAGCTTGGGAAGATGAAAGCTTTAAGCAAGAGTTAGTTGCAAATCCAGTAGCAGCTATTGAAAAACTTACTGGACAACAGGTGAATTTACCAGAAGGGAAAACATTAGTAGTAAGAGATCAAACTAATGAATCTACAGTATATATAAATATCCCTGCTGAACCTAATATGGAGGATGTAGAGTTAAATGAAGATCAGCTGGAAGCAGTGTCTGGAGGAACGATTAATCCATGGGTGACATTTCCTGATATTCCTTTCGGAGACCCAAGTGATCGAGATGATTTTATAAACCCTATTAAGCCTTCAACAGGCCCTTATGCAGGAAATGATTAAATCAGTTTTAACGTGTTGATTGTCATTTTTATATGGTGTTATAAAAATACTTTTACAATACATTAACAAAAAAAATATGAAATCTACTAAAGATCAAGAATTATTTCAGAAAATAATAGTTAAAGCGTGGGAAGATGATGCTTTTAAGCAAGGGTTAATTTCAAATCCAATAAATGCTATTGAAGGGTTAACAGGAGAGAAATTGAGTGTAAAAGAAGGAAAAAAGTTAAAGGTGTTTGATCAAACTGAAAAAGATGTAGTGTATTTAAATATACCTGTTAAACCTGATATTGAAAATTTAGAATTGACAGAGGAACAACTTGAAGCGGTAGCAGGTGGAGAAGATATTGTAAAAACTTTGGTTAGAGTTCTTACTCCATCTTTAGCTGATTTCTTCCAAATATAAAACTAACTTTCAATTGTTGAGTTAATAAAAGATTAAAAATTATTACTAACGGTTATATATAGGGAAAGAGAAGATTATGCATTTAAACAGGAATTAATTGTTTATCCAGTTACTACTATAGATAAGGAAACATGTAAAAAATGGTTTTCTAGAAGGAAACAAGCTTGTAGTGAGAGGTCAATCAGATGAATCAGTAGTTTACATTAATATTTCTGTAGAAAATATTGAATTAAATGAATAACAGTTAGAAGCTGTTACAAGAGGAGCTAGTTTAAGTTACTTGATAGCCATTCCTTTTCCAATTATACCAATTTTAGGTGGAGATAATAAAAACTAATTAATATAAATACAATAATAAATTAAAAATTATGGAATTAACAAAAGAACAAAAGTTATTACAAGATGTAATAAATAAGGCATGGGAAGATAATGCTTTTAAACAAGAATTAATTGCTAATCCAGTTGCTGTTATTGAAAAGTTGACTGGAGCTAAGTTAACTCTTCCGGAAGGTAAAACGCTTATAGTAAGAGATCAAACTGATGAGTCTACTGTTTATATCAATATTCCTGCTGAAAAGAAAATGGAAGATGTAGAATTAAATGAAGAGCAATTAGAATTAGTTTCAGGAGGAACTACGGATCCTTTTACAGGTGATAATCCATTAAAAGATATCATATTAATCTTTAATCCAACTGGAGATTTCGATCCAAGTCCAACAATTCAACTTTAAAAACTTATTATAAAATGAAATTAACATTAGAACAACAACAAAAAGGTCAAGATCTATACAATGAATTAGTACAAAAGGCATGGGAGAATGCAACTTTTAAAGAAGAACTAATTAAGAATCCTGAAGCTACAATATCAGAAGTTTTAGGTCAAGAATTTAAAGGGAATGTAGTTGTAGAAGATCAAACAAATGAAAATACAATATATCTAAATATACCAAGAAAGATTGATTTAGGTAATTTTGAATTAACAGATGAGCAACTAGAAGTTGTTTCTGGAGGTGAAGCAAAGCATGAGCATACTCCAAACTTAGTTTATGAAGTAATTTACCATGCTGTTGTAGGTTTAACATATCACATTGCAAGTCAATTAAAGTAATCTTATGATATTAACGAGGGAACAAAAAGAAGAAACACAAGAATTACTTAACAAATTAGTAGTTAAGTCATGGGAAGATAATACATTTAAATCGCAATTAATTTCCAACCCTAAAGAGACAATTGAAGAATTTGCACAAACTAAATTTGATGAGAAAGTAAATTTAGTAGTCGAAGATCAAACAGATAGTTCTAAGATTTACATTAATATTCCAAGAAATATTAATAACGAAGATATGGAACTTAGTGATGAACAATTAGAAACTGTCTCAGGTGGAGATGTAGGAACGGTATTAGCTGTAATAGCAGTAGCTTCTCTCATATACTCAGGAGGGAAGGCTATTTATGATGGTATTTCTGATGGGATAGAGTTGGCTAATCAAGAATAATCTTAATTATTCTGTAACTACAAGTCTAGTAAAATTATCTATATTTAAAGTCTTAAATAAAGCAATTATTTAAGACTCTAAATTATAACTTAAAGTTTATTCATGATTTTTTTTCAAACAAAAACATTTAATCTAATAATATTTATTATTTCTTTATTAAATACCGCCTATTTCTTCATAATGTTTTTTCTCAATAAGGATTCTGTTCAATTGAGTTTCAAAAATATTATTTATGTTTCTTTTTGGTTAATTATTTTTCTTTATAGTTTATTTAAACTAAAAAAATAATAAATGCTCTTTGACTGCTTTTTATTAAGGGATTATAATTTTTGGAATATTGCACCCTAAAAAAGCAAGGCTTTAATCATAGTTTTACGATTATGATTCTTGGAGCTATTATTTTAATAATAGGTATTATAATGTTTGTTAAAAAAAGAGCTGAAAACAAGTCTATTCCGTTTAAAGACTAAATAAAATAATAAAAAGTGATCCTAATAATTATTAGAGTCACTTTTTACTTTTTTGTGATTGTTGGGTTTAATTAGAGAAACATTAAAGGGTTTTAATCGAGAAAAATTATAAATTCTTAGGAATTACTTTCTATTGCATAGTTTTTAAAGACAATATATCAAATATTACTAGATTTTTAAAAAAAATTTAAAAACGTTTCAATTTTGCAACAGGAATGTCGTTAATGATTTTCTATGCATTTGCAATGCAATGTATGGCAACATTAGCTATTGTTAAACGAGAAACTAACAGTTGGAAATGGCCATTAATCCAATTATTTGGAATGGGAGCTTTAGCGTACATCTCTGCATTATTAACATTTCAAATTTTACAATAATGACTCAAGAGATTATAACATACTCAATTGTAATACTAGCAGTTCTTTTTTTAGGTAGGAAATTTATTTTTAAATCTAAAAAAGATGGTTGTGGACCAGATTGCGGTTGTAGTTAGTTTTTATGAGTAATTATTGTAATGATTTCCTTTTAACATTGTAATTCGTAACCATTACCTAAGAATAAACTATTTTTGATTTCTATACGTTGTACAACATATGATCAAAAGAGTATTTATTTTTTTTCTGTTAATCACTACAGCTGGGTTTAGTCAGAGAAATCTTAAAGAATTTCGATCAAAAAAAGTAGCTGTAAAAAACGATACGATTCAGATAGATTCTGTTAGTATTAATCCGACGTTTTTTAAGTTGCTAAATGCAAAAGGAGATACTATTCCAAAGCATAAATATCAAGTTAATTTCCCAAAGGCTAAACTAATTCTTAACGCGAAAGAATTTTCTGAAATTACAATAGAATACTTGCGATTTCCAGACTTTCTTACGCAGACTTATTCAATTTTAGATGAAAGTTTAATTGTTCCAAACACGAACCGAACAGATAAACTATACAGTTTAACCACCAATAAAAAGAAAAAAGATTTTAAACTTTTCGATGGTTTAAAAACACAAGGATTCATATCTCGGGGAATCACAGCAGGAAATAATCAGAATGCTGTTACCAACGCTTCTTTAGATCTAACTCTTGAAGGAAAATTATCTAAAGAAGTATCTATACGAGCAAATATCTTCGATACAAATTTTCCGCTTCAGCAAAACGGTTATTCACAAAGTTTAACTGATTTTGATCGGATTTTTATTGAATTATTTAGTAAGAATTGGAAAGTAAAAGGAGGAGATGTTTCATTAGAAAATAAAGACAGTTACTTTCTCAATTTTGATAAACAGGTTTCTGGTCTGCAAGTAAACGCAAATTTAAGTGATCATTTTAACGTTGCTGCTTCAGGTGCTGTTGTACGCGGACGATTTTCTGTGTTTAATTTTGTTGGAGTAGAAGGTAATCAAGGTCCGTATAAAATATTCGGTCCCAATAACCAGGCAAACATAGTCATTGTAGCTGGTAGTGATGCTGTTTTTGTAAACGGAATTCAATTAGAAAGAGGAGAAAACAAAGATTATATTATTGATTATAATTTGGCAGAAATCCGTTTTAATACAACGTATCCAATTACAAATGATATGAGGATTCGAGTAGAATTTCAGTTTTCAGATCAGAACTATACTCGTTTTATTACTTATGAAAAAGCTCAATATAAAAACGATAAGTTTACGCTTTCAGGATATTTTTACAACGAAAATGATGCTAAAAATCAACCAATTCAACAAAGTTTAACTGATGCGCAAAAACAAATTTTGGCTAATGCAGGAAATGACATTTCTCAAATGGTAGCATCGAGTGCTTTCGAAGATCAGTTTTCACCAAATAGAATTCAATATCGAAAAGTAACCGTTGGAGGAATTGAAGTTTTTGAGTTTTCTACCGATGAAGATGCAGAACTGTTTTCTGTTACTTTTTCAAATGTTGGGACAAATAGAGGAAGTTATGTCGTAGATCGAACAATTGCCACAGGAACAATTTACAGGTATGTTGGTCAGAATTTAGGAAACTTTGAGCCTGTTATTCGATTAAATGCTCCTACAAGTTTACAAGTTGCCGTGGTCAACTCCGCTTATAATCCGACTGAAAAAACAACAATTCAGGCAGAATTAGCGTACAGCGATAGTGATCAGAATTTATTTTCTTCTTTAGATGATGAAAAAAATCAGCAAGTTGCATCAAAATTAAAATGGAATCAAACGATTATCGATGGAACATGGAAGTTGAAAAGTACTTTTGATTACGAGTTTGTACAAGAGAACTTTAGAACAGTACAGCGATTTAGAAGTGTAGAATTTAATCGTGATTGGAATGTTAGAGAGCAATTAGGAAATCAAAATCAGGTTGTAACAAAGCTGAATTTAGAGAAAGATAAAAACAACTATTTGGTATATAGTTTTAATCATTTAAACTTTTCCGAGAGTTTTAATGGAAATAAACATGAATTTCAGTCAAGATTGAAGAGAAACAAACTTGATTTTCAAATTAAAAGTAGCTTTCTATCAAATACTTCTATTGCTGATAAAGATGCTTTTTTTCGTTTGTATTCTAAAGGAACTTATAGTTTAGGGAAATCTTGGATTGGTGGTTTTATTGGTGCTGAAACTAATGAAATTAAAAATCGAACAACAAATAATCGTAGTCTGTTAAGTCATCAATTCCAAGAATATGAAGGGTATTATGGAATAGGAGATTCTACAAAAGTGTTTGCTAAAATTGGACTGAATTACCGAACAAATGATAGTATCAGAAATAATCAATTCACACAAATTAATAATAGAAATACATTGTATTTAGATAGCAGGTTGATTCAGAATGAGAAAACGAATTTGTCACTATATGCCAATTATCGATTTACAGATAACAAGTTTGAGGAAAACAGACAATCATTAAATTCTAAAGTAGTATACAATCAACAATTATTTAAGCGTTTTCTAACTTTAGGAACCGTTTATGAAACGTCTTCTGGAAATATAGCTCAACAAGATTTTGTTTATGTGAAAACAGAACCTGGTCAAGGTTTTTATACATGGAATGATTATAACAATGACGGAATTCAACAGTTCGAGGAATTTGAAATCGCAGAGTTCCAAGATCAGGCAGAATATTTACGTGTTCCTCTGCCTAACATTAGTTTTTTACCTACTCAAAAAGTCGTTTTAAAACAGTCAATCACAATAAATCCATCACAATGGAAAACTAAAAAAGGATGGAAAAAATTATCATCATATTTTTATAATCAAACCTTTCTTACCATTAATAATGAACGAAGAAGAATTGAAGACGGATTTAATTTTAATCCGTTTAATTTAGATGAAAACGGACTGTTAAGTTTACAGTTTAATATTCGAAACTCTTTTTTCTTTAATCGAAATCTTCAACATTATAGTTGGATTTATACTTACGGAAAATCTAGAAATAAACAACAGTTTTCCATCGGAACACAAGAGAATAATGCATTAATTCATCAGTTTGAATTCAAACATAAGTTTGCAACATCTTGGTTGTTTGAACTTTCTTCTTCTTATGGAGAAAATATATTAGACACAGAGAATTTTGCAAACAGAAATTATAACTTGGTTAATAAAACTGTACATCCTAAATTGAGTTATCTTTTTAATAGAGATCATCGTTTTTCTTTCTTTTATCAGCTAAAGGATAAGAAAAATACAATTGCTGGTTTAGAAATGTTAAACCAACATCAAGTAGGGTTAAATTATTTCTATGTTACGAAAAAGAAGAATCAAATTTCTGCAGATTTTTCTATGTTTGTGAACGATTTTGAAGGTAGTGCAAATTCTCCAGTAGGTTATCAAATATTAGAAGGTTTGCAAGCAGGGAGAAATTTCACATGGAATGCCTTATTTAATCAAAAGATCAATTCATTTTTAAATTTAAGTCTAAATTATTTTGGACGAAAAAGTGAAAATTCAAGAGCAATACACTCTGGAACGATTCAGTTGAAAGCCATTTTCTAGAAAAAATATAATTGAATTCGCAACTTTTGTATAGTTTTTGATCGTATATTAAAACAAGTAATTTAATTAATCATTTTAATTATTCTTTCATGAAAAAGCTAATTGTAGTTTTAACAATTTTAAGTGTAAACTTTTTACAAGCGCAACAAGAAGTAAGTATAGATTTAGCTGATGCATTAGCAGTAAAAACTTTAGAAGTTACTTACGAATATTATATCGGAGAACAATCATCTGTAGGAGCATCTGCATTATTTAACTTTCAAGGAAGAAGCTCTGATTTTAGATATAACGAAGACAATATGATTTCTCCATTTTTCCGTCATTATTTCACTTCAGCAAGAAACTGGAACTATTTCGGAGAAATTTTTATGGGAATAAACTCAGGAAAAAACGACGATGGTGTTTCTTACACCGATGGCGCATTAGGAATTTCTGTAGGAACAAAATATGTTTCTAATGGAGGATTCATGGTAAGTGTTTTAGGTGGTTTAGGTAGAAACTTTTTTACAGAAACAGCACCAGAAGTTGTACCAAGAATAGGTTTAAACGTAGGATACAGATTCTAAGCTTCTTGTTTTTTTACAAACAGCGTTACAATAAAAGTTAACAAAGCAGGTAAAACCCAACCAAGATTTGATTTTGCTAAAGGGATATGTTCTTGAATTTTTGTAATGCTGTCGCTTTTTGCAATAGATTGGAAAAAGTCTGGAATACTAAAAACCAATGTTGCTATTACTACAGCTTTAAAAACACGGCCAGTAGCCATTTTTTCTGGTAACAAGTTTAATAGTATCAACACGATAGTTATTGGGTAAATAAACATTAACGCAGGAATGGCAATGTGTATAATGTGATGTACATCAAATTGTCCCATTACTATACCTAATATCGAACCAATTACAGCAGTTATAGTATAAGCTTTTTGTGAATTATCAAACAATCCTTTGAAATAATCAGAAGTACCAGTGATAATTCCTACAGCAGTAGTAAAACAAGCAAGAGAAACTAAAACATTTAAGAATGTTGTTCCAATGTTTCCAAGAGTTTTTGTGCTTAATCCAGTTAACACTTCTGTTCTTGTAGCAGATTCAGAAAAAGTACTTCCAAATAAAGCGCCATTATATATTAAGCCAGCATAGATAATGAGTAAACCTAATCCGGCAACCAAACCAGATTTAGTTATTAATTCTCTTTTTTCTTGAAAAGAAGCTTCTTTTTTAAAGTTCATAGAAATTACCAAAACACCACCAATTACTACAGCTCCGATAGCGTCAAAAGTTTGATAACCTTCTAAAAGACCATCTACAAACGGAGTTTTAAAACTTGTGATTGCTGTAATTGTATTTGTAGAAAATATTCCGATACAGATAATAGAAAGTAGAATTATAATAATTAAAGGAGTTAAAAAACGTCCAATAATATTTAAGATTTTACTTCGATTCATTACAAATAAAAACACGAGTGCGAAATAAATACTACTAGTTAGAATTGAACTGGTTCCGAAGTATGGTGCAATTGCCATTTCATGTGTTACAGAAGCTGTTCTAGGTGCAGGCAAAGCAACGGAAATAGCATACACAATTAAACAATATATTAGGCTAAATGTAGGTGATACTTTCTTCCCGAAATCATACATTGTTCCTTGTAAACGCGCATGAGCTAAAATTCCAAGAATTGGAATAAAAACAGCAGTAATAAAAAAACCTAAAGTTACCCAAAGCCATGCATTGGCAGCATTTTTACCTAAAAAAGGAGGAAGAATAAGATTTCCTGCTCCAAAAAACATTGAAAATAAGGCAAAACCAACGATGAGTATTTCTTTTTTAGGATTTTTCATTTACGAATTGTTTGAATTTAAAGAAGCGATAAAGTCAATTGTTTTTGTATTGAAAATATTTGGTTGTTCTACATTAACAACATGTCCACATTTCTCTATAACGTATAATGTAGAGTTAAGATGATCTTTAACTACTCGCTTGATAGAAGGTAAGAACAAATGATCTTCTGCTCCCATAATATATAAGGTTGGAATTTTAATCTCTTTTGCTCTGAAAAAACGTAATAACGGATTGATTTCTGAAGTAAGCTTAAACCATTTTAAAAACTCTTTTTGGTATAACTTTTTAGCTTCATTAATAAATAAAAGTCTAGATTTTTGATGGTTTTTTCTAGGCATTATTATAAAAGCAAATAACTTGTATAATAACATATACGGAACGATAGACTTAAAAATATTTCCCAATTTCATTAATAACTGAGATCTAAAATTTAGTTTTAAAATTGCTCCGCCTAAAATCATACTTTTTACCAATTCAGGCTTTTTTTCTGCAAGGTTTCGTATTAAAATAGAACCTAAAGAAATTCCAATAAAGTGAGACTTTTTAATCTTTACATGTTGTAAAACTTCAATAATGTCTTTTGTAACAACATCAAAAGTATATTCACTTTTAAAAAGCTGACCTAACGATGGTTTGCTTCTTCCATGTCCTCTTAAATCTAAAATAAGAACATTAAAGTGTTTTTTAAACTCTCGAACTTGTTTAAACCAGATGGTACTGCTTCCACCAGCTCCATGAACAAAAGTTACCCATTCCGAAGATGTTTTGTGTACGTATGTATTATGATATAACAACTCCTCTTTTTTACGTTTTAAACTTGAAAGATACATATTTTTGCGTCATGAGAAGTTGTATGGTATATAAAAATGCTAAGGTAAACTATAGTATTTACGGTAGTGGAGGTAAGATTCTTATGTTGTTACATGGGTTTTTAGAGCGTTCTGAAATGTGGAGTTTTTTGATTGATGAATTGAAAAATGAATATAAAATCATTACTGTAGATTTGTTAGGTCACGGAGAATCAGAGTGTTTGGGCTATATTCATACAATGGAAGAAATGGCGGCAGTTGTTCATCAAATACTAGAAAAGGAGGACATTAGTAAAATAACTGCGATTGGTCATTCTATGGGAGGTTACGTTGCTTTGGCTTTAGCTGAGAAACATCCTGAAATATTTGAAGGTTTATGTTTGTTAAATGCTACATCGCAATCAGATTCAGAAGAACGTAAAAAAATAAGGAATAGAGCTATAGCTATGGCGAAAACAAATTATAAAACATTGGTTTCAATGTCTATTAATAATTTGTTTGCTAGTGAAACATATCAAGAGTTTAAAGAAGAAATTGAAGCATGTAGGCAAGATGCGTTAAAAACTCCTGTTCAAGGATACATAGCATGTACAGAAGGAATGAAACTTAGAAAAAACCGAGAAGAAGTTTTGGTTAGCACTAATTTTAAAAAACTAATTATTACTGGAAAAAAAGATCCTGTTTTGCATGTTTCAGAAATTCAGGAAGAAGCTAAAAGAACGAATACTCCACTTGTAACTGTGTCTAACGGACATATGAGTCACATCGAAAATAGAGAGGAGATAATTAAGGAATTGAAAGAATTTTGTGCTTTGTAAAGAGCATAAAATAATATTCATTTATATTTGAATTGAAGCGAAAAAAATGAATGATTTAGATATAAGAGTATTCATAGGAATTCTTGCCACGTTTATAACATTGCTATTTGCCATATTTATTTTCTCTGTAAAGGCTGAAAATAAATTGAGTAATCGATTGTTTGGTGCTTTTTTAATTCTGAGTTCTATTGAAACAAGTGGTTTTTTTATACACGATTTTGTTACAATGTCTCTTTCGCTTTTTATGTTTAAAAACACAAGTTATTACTTATTAACACCTGTGTTTTATTTATACGTTTGCTCTGTTTGTTATTCAGATTTTAAACTACAAAAAAAACACCTGTGGCATTTACTTTTTTTTATTGTCGGGAATTTGGTAATGACACCAAGACTTTATTTAGGAACTAGAGAAGTACAAGAACAAATATTACCAAATCTTATTTACACTCCAGAACTTATTTTTATGCATATTTCTATGCATATACAATCCATCTATTATTATGTAATGAGTATTGTTGTATTGAGAAGAGCTAAAAATATATTCTTTGAAAATCATTCAGGTAATGCAATTCAAGCATATCGTTGGTTGTATCAAATTGTAATTTTTTGGATTGTAATCTTTTCACTGGCTTTTATAAAAAACATATTTAAATACTCAGATGTTGAGGCAGCTATTTTTTCTAATTCACAAGTAGTTTTGGTATTCTCTATTTTGCTAATTACTTGTTGGTATATCTTAAAAGCATTAAATAATCCAGATTTATTTAAAGGTGTCGATTCTAAAACAAAACTTACTAAAGATTTACTTCAAGAAACAGATGAAAATAAAGAGAATCAAGAAATAATAAATCGTTTACGCGAATTCATGGATGCAGAAAAACCTTTTTTAAATCCGTCTTTATCCATTCGAAACCTAGCGCAGCAAATGAAAATTCCACCAAGAGAACTTTCTATAGCGATAAATCACGATCTCAACCAGCATTTTTTCGATTTTGTAAATGAATACAGAATTAAAAAGGCAATGCATTTGTTAACAGATAAAAGTAATCCGAAGTTAACGGTGTTAGAAATTCTATACGACGTAGGGTTTAATTCAAAATCGTCTTTTAATACAGCATTTAAAAAGTATACAAACGTGACTCCTACACAGTATAGGAAACAAGCATTTAATTCTTAATTTATGAATCAAGTTTCTGTAATAGCAGTTTTAGGTTTTATTATTTTCTTGTTGTTTTTATTCTTTGCAGGATTTCTACTAACAGTAAAAACCAATAAAAAGCTAAACAATATTTTATTGGCGAGCTTTTTAATTGTAACAGCTTTAGATATCAGCGTATTTTTCTATTCAATGTTTATAACACCAAATTTGAATCTAGAAATGTTACGAATCAAATTATCAGCTTTTAAAGATCCTTTATTGTTCTTATATGTGCTTTCGGTGATATATTCTAATTTTAAACTTCGAAGAATTCATATATTTCATAGTTTATTTTGGGTATTTAGTATAGTTATATTGCTGTCTAATTTTTTTCTTGCAGATACTGCTGCTAAAGAAGCTTTTTTTGCTGATTTTGATTCACAGTGGGAAATTAAATTTTTAGATATTTTAGGTCAGTTTGTTTCTTTAGGATATTTCTTAGCGACTTTGTATTACGTATTACGATATCGAAAATTAATTCTAGAGAATTATACAAATTCAGATGTTTTAAAAAACTACAATTGGTTAAAACAATTATTGATTTTAATAACAATTGGTCATGTGTTAACACTAATTAAAGGCTACGTAAGAGATTATGTAGATAACGATGAACTCACCCAAATTCTTAGAATTGTGTTGTTGTTATTTGGTGTGTTTTTCATTTTCTGGTTATTTCTGAAAGCATTAAACTCTCCAAAATTATTTAGAGGGATAGATGTAAATCTTTCTACATCTAAAGAGATAGAAAAAGAGGTTGAAGAAGACGACACAAAAATTCAGGATTTAAAAAAATACATGGAAGCAGAAGAACCTTATTTGAACCCAGATTTAACCATTCGTAAACTTGCTGAACATATGAAAATGCCAATGCGAGATTTATCGGTTTTAATCAATCAAAAACTGAATCAACATTTCTTCGATTTCATTAATGAATATCGAATTGAAAAAGCAAAAAAAATACTTTCAGACGTTACAAAAACCAAAGTAACAGTCTTGGAAATCTTATATGAAGTAGGTTTTAATTCAAAATCTTCATTCAATACCGCATTTAAAAAACATACTGGAAAAACACCTACACAATACAGGAAATCAGTTGTTTAGCGTAAAGTCGAACGTTTTAAAAAAATAGTCGAACCATTTTTTGAGTAAGAAAAAGGTTCGACTTTGTGTTATCGGTCGTGTATCAACGAAGTCTAAAGCACTTTTGTGTCATCAAAACAAAAAAACACAAAAACATGAAACGTTTAGCTTTAGTAACATTTTTAATTTTTTCATTATTTATTAATGGACAAGAAGTAAAAGGAAAGGTTGTAGATACAATTGGAGAAATAGCTTTTGCAAATATCTTTTTGAAAGATAATTCTGGAAAAATTGTCACAGGAACCAACTCAAACGAAAAAGGAAATTTTACACTTAAAACACCTAAAGGAAAATATACAATTGTGGTTTCTTTCTTAGGGTATAAAGATTGGAAAAAGCAAATAGAGATTATCAACATTGTTGACTTAGGAGAGATCAAATTAATAGAAAATGCAGAAAATTTAGATGAAGTAGTTATTCAATCTAAAAGAAGAGTGATTCAGCAGAAAGTAGATCGACTAATTTTTGATGTAGAGAAAAGTGTTGTTGCAGAAGGAGGAAACGGTGTTGATATTTTAAATGTAGCGCCAAGAGTTCAAATTCAAAACGGAGTTTTAGAGATTTTAGGAAAAGGACCTTCAAGAGTTTTAATAAACGGACGATTATCTCCTTTAGAAGGTGAAGAGTTAACTACTTTTTTAGAGGGATTAAATGCTAATGATATTAAAAACATAGAAGTAATTACAACTCCGCCTGCAAAATTTGAAGCTGCTGGTAGAGGAGGTTTAATCAATATTATATTAAAAAAGTCGAAGTTAAATTCTTGGAATAATTTATCGACAGTAGTTTACAACCAGAATGAATTTAATTTTGGTTCTATCAGAAACAATTTTTCTTACAATAAGAATAACATATCGTTAGTTGCTAGTGTAAATGCTACAAAAGGTCATTTCAAACATACAGAAGATTTACAAATTCAGTATCCGCAAAACTTTTGGGATATCGATATTCAATCAAAAGAGAGAAATGAAAACTATTCAGGAAGATTTCAAGTAGACTATCAAGCTTCAGAAAAAACAACTTTAGGATTACAATATTTAGGAAACATTTCAAAACCAGGCGGATTTACAACTGTAACTTCTACAGTTTTTGATCAGAACAATCAATTAGATAGATGGATTGAAAACAAAGGCGATAATAAAATTGATAGAAGAAATAATGCAATTAATTTTCATGCAGAAACAAAGTTAGATACACTTGGTAGATCAATTTCTATTGACGCAGATTACTTTAATTACAATGCAAAAAACAATAGAGATTTTACAACTGAAGTTTTTGGAAATGATGGAAATTCTATGGGAATTACTTCTGCTGCCTTAAATATATCAGATCAAACAATTGAAAATTATAGCTCAAAGATCGATGTGAATTACCCAATAAACAAAGTGAATTTATCTTTTGGTGGTAAAACAAGTTTTACAAATACGAAGAGTAATATTTTATTTTTCGATACACTTTCTGGAAACTCGATTTTAGATCCAAGTAGATCTAATAATTTTGAATATGAAGAGAATAATTTAGCTGCTTATGTTTCTGCTGGAACTAACTTAACTAAAAAGTTAGAATTAAAAGTTGGGGTTAGATTAGAAAGTACAAATACAAAAGGTATTAGTGAGCAAACAAATCAAGAGATAGAAAACGAGTTTACAAAGTTGTTTCCAACAGTATATATATCGTACAATAAAAATGATAATCACACTTTTTCATTTTCTTACGGAAAACGTGTAGATCGTCCTCGATTTTCAGATTTAAATCCATTTAGATATTACATTAATGATAATAGTTTTGGTGAAGGAAATCCGTTTTTACAACCATCATTTACAGATAGTTTCGAATTATCACATACTTATAAAAGAAATTTAAGTTCGAATTTATTTTTAACCGTTACTACAGATGGTTTTGGAGTGATTTTTACTTCAGATCCTGTAGCACAAACTCAAATAGTTACTAGAGATAATTATATTACTCAGTATAACTACGGAATTTCAGAGAATTACAATGCGAACCTTTTTTCTTGGTGGGAAAGTCAAAACAGTTTTAATGTGTTAGGGTTTTATTCAAAGTTTCAAAAAGATATTGGAGCTACACCAAGAAACGGATTTCAAGTAAGAGCGTCGTCGAATCATACATTTTCATTATCAAAACAATCTAAGTTTTTAGTGAATACATGGTATAGTTCTAAATACAGTGGAGGTTTATTTAGTGTAGGAGAAAGCTACAATGTATCTCTAGGTTTTCAACATAATTTTAAAAACAATCTTAAACTTTCTGTTTTAGCAAGTGATATTTTCAACACAAGTGCTTTAAATAATCTTACTTCTGTTGTTGATGGAGTTGAGCAAGTTTACGGACAAAATGATAGTAATAGAAACATACGTTTTTCTTTGTCTTATAGCTTTGGAAATAAAAAGATAAAAGTAAGAGATAGAAATTTCGGTAACGACGAAGAGCGAAGAAGAAGCAATTAATAACAATTTTTGTTTTGATAAAAATGCTATGTAATTGATTTTTATCACTTAGATTCCTGCTGAAAAAGCAGGAATCTTTTTGGTTTAGGAATAATTTAAAAAGTATATTCTAATCCTAATACTAGTCCAGATACAGTTTCGCTTCCTAATTTATAATTATGATATCCTGTATATAATGCTGTTTTTTTAATGTGATATTTTACCTGAGATTTAAAAACATTTACTGTGTTCTCGTTTATAAAACTTTGTTTCCAACCTAAATGCAAGCTTATCGGTTTTACAGGATAAATATCTACGCCGATATTGTATGAACCACCCCAAGTATTTACTCCATCACCAACATAAGTCGCACCAACTCCCCACCATATAGATACATTTTGCTCTCTAACTCTGTAATAATTAAAATTTATTGAGGTGATATTTAATGCTTCTGATGTTTGTAATGTACTTTCAGAAAAATTGATATGAGAAATTTCAATACCAGTAATTGGTAGCGGTTTAAAAACAGCGTTAAATTCTAAACCTCTAACTCGATTTATTAGGTAGTTTGTACCAAGTTTTAGGTTCATTCTTTTGTTTTCTGGACTAAAATTTCTGGTATATTCTCCTACATTTTCATAGAAGTACGGATAAGGAGTTATTTCTGTTGGTTCAGCATCTCCAATAGCAATACCTAAAGTAGTTCGATACATAATATCCAAAAAAATATCTTCAAAAAAAGCAGAGAAGAAATTAAAGTCATTTCCAGAGTCATCATCATCAGAGTCGTCATTGCTAGAAGAAGAGCTAGAACTAGAGCTGCTGCTTAAGCTTTGTTTAGCACTGCTTAGTGTGCTTTGAGAAAATAAAAATGCAGGAATAAATGCGAGCAATAGTAATTTTCGTTTCATAGTAGTTTCGTTTTTAGTTACCACTTTTTTACCAAAATTTGTACCGCAAATTTTTATATGTGAAAGCTATGTTTAACTTTATCGTTTAATTAACATTTAGCATTAACGCTCCAAAAACAATGAAGGTATTCCATTTAGCACACAAAAATTCTATTTTAAATAAGTTTATTGCTGAAATTAGAGATAAGAAAATTCAAAAAGATAGTTTAAGATTCCGAAGGAATATTGAAAGAATTGGAGAAATTTTAGGTTACGAATTAAGTAAGAATCTATCATATAAGTCTAAAGAAATAAAAACACCTTTAGGAATTAAAGTTGTTGATACATTAGATGAAGAAATTGTGCTATGTTCTATTTTAAGAGCAGGTTTGCCATTACATAATGGAGTTTTAAATTATTTTGACGATGCTGAAAATGCTTTTATTTCTGCTTACAGACATCATCCCAATAATTCTGAAGAATTCGAAATAATCGTAGAATATTTTGCATCTCCTCCGATAGATGGAAAAACAGTGGTGTTAATTGATCCGATGTTGGCCACAGGAAGATCTTTGGTTTCTGTGTATGCAGCACTAAAAAATTACGGAACTCCAAAACAAATACATATTGTATCAACAATTGGTTCTTTAGATGGAATAGATTATATCAAAAATCATTTTCCTGTAAGTACTTCGTTGTGGATTGCTGATATTGATAAAGACTTAAACGAAAAAGGATACATAGTCCCTGGTTTAGGAGATGCTGGAGATTTAGCTTTTGGTCAGAAAATGTAATTAATAAAAATACGGCAGTAAAGAAGCGGCTAAAATTACCAAGATAATTATATCTGCAAACCATTTCTTTCTAAAGAGTTCAAATCCATTAGCAATTACTAAAGCAGCAGGAAATAGTATGTATAAAACCTCACTTCCGTTTCTGGTTCTTAATACTAACAATAATAATAGAGAAAAGAAAAAGTGAAGGCAAACTAAAATCCAGCTTTTTCTAAATGTGTTTTTAACTCGTAAAGTTTGCGGACTTTTAAGAGCTGAAGATATTGTGACTAAAAGCAATAATAAACTAAACAATATTATGTATCTAAAATTATTATAAAAGCTGAAATCATAAGATGTATTCCAATTGAATAATTGCTCAAATTGTGCAATGTTATCGTACCAAAAGCAATACGTAAAGAACAATAAAAGAGGAACTAAAAAACCAAGAATTGGAGATAAAATTCTTCTGATATCAATATGTTCATGAATTAATATTGCTAGAAAAGTTAACGGAAAAAACAACAGAGTAAAGGGTTCAATTAAAAAAGAAATACCAATCCAAAAACCACTATCAAATAGTTTTTTTATAATATTCTTTGAAGATTGAAAACTGTAAACTCTTCTTACATATAACGTTAAAACGATGTTGGAGTAAAAAGTGGTGTTAATTTTAAAGGTTTCCGGAAAAAAACCTAATAAAAGCACAAAAAACAAGAAAAAGTAAGAGTTGTCAAACGTAAGGTCATTCCTAGAATTCACAAAGTTTACAATTGCAAACAAAGTTAAAAACCATAAAAAGAGAGGAATATTGACAAGGCTTACATAGTCAGTGAAAAAACCTGTAGCTACATAACAAATAAACAATGTTATAATAAACATTGAATTTACAGGTTTAGTTGTACTGAAAAAGTTGGTTAACATTTTTTCTTTTTATATTTTTGCAGGCGTAAAGATAATCAAGATATGTTAGGATTAAATATTTTTAGATTTATAGGTGAGGTTTTTCAAGTTTTATTCATTCCATTTGAGTGGATTAGAACATCTCTTGCAAAAAGTAGTGCTGGTTGGTGGACTTCTAATGCTATCAATTGGTTTTTCTTATTCATACTTATTGCATTACTTTCTTACTGGATCTCTCAAGCTCTTAAGTTTAAAAGAGAAGGAACAGAAGATAGAGCCTAAGCTTAAGCCGTTATATATTGGGAAGTAAAAACAAACTCAAACGTTTCAGAGAAAACGAAACTTTTGCTAATGTTATTCAGCCTACTAGAGAAGAAGTCGTAAACGATTTTTCTTTAAAAGGAAAGTGGAATACTTTTTTTAAGAATGATAATCCGATTGTTCTTGAATTAGGTTGTGGTAAAGGAGAATATACTATTGCCTTAGCAGAAAAAAATCCAAACTTTAATTTCATAGGAATCGACATTAAAGGTGCTCGTTTTTGGAGAGGTGCAAAAACCGCTCTTGAAAATGACATGAATAATGTTGCTTTCATCAGAACACAAATAGAATTAATTGATTTTATTTTTGCTGAAAATGAAGTGCATGAAATTTGGATTACTTTCCCAGATCCTCAGATAAAATACAAGAGAACTAAACATCGTATGACGAATAGTAGTTTTCTGAAAAAATACCATCAAGTTCTTAAAGAAGATGGTGTTATAAATCTTAAAACAGACAGTGAGTTTATGCACGGTTATACATTAGGACTTTTACATGGTGAAGGTCACGAGGTATTGCATGCAAATCACGATGTATATAAGAATCATTACTCTCCAGAAGAAGTTACAGGTACACAAACTTTCTACGAAAAACAATATTTAGAAGAAGGGAAACCTATTACTTATGTTAAGTTTAAGCTTAACTATTAAGTCGTAGCCATAAAATAATTCCGAAAGGTTTTTTCTTCTATAGCGTCTAAAACAAAAATCAACTGTTTTAGTAATGCTTACTCATTTTATTCTAGGTTTTGTAACATCGTTTCTTGGGTTTACTCCGCCGAGTATGCTTAATTTAACTGTTGGTAAAATCTTTATAGATGAAAATAAAAACTCTGCACGTCATTTTATTTTCGGAGCAGCAATCGTAGTTTTTTTTCAATTTCTGTTGAGTATTGTAGTCATTTCATTGATCCATAAATTTCCAGAAATCTTATTTTGGATTAAAAACGTAGCAATCTTAGTATTTATCTATCTCTCTTTTTTTTATCTCCAAAAAGAATATGCGTCAAAACAAAAAGTGCAGCAAATTTGTAGTCAGAAAAAATGTTTTTCTTACGGAATAAAACTTTCCTTTATCAATATGTTTGCGATTCCTTTCTTTGCGTTAGTGTATTCGTTCTTAATAACTAAAGGTTTTATTTTTGAAGGATATAATTACCTTTTAACTTTCGGTTTAGGCACATCATTAGGGGTTATCGCTGTGCTATCAAGTTATGTTTTGTTAATTAAAAAAATGGAAACTAGCGTGGCCAGAATTATGGTGTTTTTTAATCCATTAATGAGTATAATTACTGGTTTTTTAGCTGTTTTAACTATAATAAAATTGTACTTTTAAATTATGGAAGATTCTAAAAACTTTTTCGATAAAGTATATGAAGTAGCACGTTTAATTCCTCATGGGAGAGTAACAAGTTACGGAGCAATTGCAAAATACTTAGGAGCAGCTCGTTCTGCAAGAATGGTAGGTTGGGCAATGAATAATTCTGGAGGAAAAGAAGTACCAGCACATAGAGTTGTAAACAGAAAAGGAATACTTACAGGAAAACATCATTTCGATGGAACCAACTTAATGCAGCAATTACTAGAAAGTGAAGGGATAGAAGTTGTAGAAAATCAAATACAAAATTTAGAAGGTGTTTTTTGGGATCCGATGAAAGAATTGTGATCTATTTCCTTCAGAAAACTTTACAATTATCAAAGCTTATCGAGCTATAAACAATCGCAATTCTCAAGCTTTAATATCTGAAGCTTAAATGGTATCTTTGTAATTTAGAATTAATATAAAAATAGGATGAGCTTTAAAAAGCAAGATATATATAATGCATTAGAAACTATAACTGCTCCTGGAGAAGGAAAAAGTTTAGTTGAAAATGAGAATGTAAAGAATGTAGTTACTTTTGGTAATGAAGTTGTTGTAGATGTTGTTATTGGAAACCCAACTTTACAGGCTAAAAAAAAGGTAGAAACCGAAATTAAAAAAGCGATTCACCAAAACGTAAGCGATAGTATTGAGGTAAAAGTCAATGTAAAAGCTGAAGTAAAGCCAAAAGAAGAGGTAAACCAAATCCGAGGAAAAGAAATTCCAAATATTAAAAACATTATTGCAATTGCTTCTGGTAAAGGTGGTGTAGGTAAATCTACAGTTACCGCTAATGTTGCAATTAGTTTAGCAAAAATGGGATTCAATGTAGGTGTTCTTGATGCCGATGTTTACGGTCCATCTCAACATATTATGTTCGATGTTGAACGTGAAAGACCATTATCTGTAAAAGTTGATGGACGTTCTAAAATGAAACCTGTTGAAAATTACGGAGTAAAATTATTGTCGCTAGGTTTCTTTACAAATCCAAATCAAGCTGTAATTTGGAGAGGGCCAATGGCTTCTAAAGCTTTAAATCAATTAATTTTTGATGCAGATTGGGGAGAAATCGATTTCTTATTAATCGACTTACCTCCAGGAACTGGTGATGTTCATTTATCAATTGTTCAAGCTTTACCAATTACAGGAGCTGTAGTTGTAAGTACTCCGCAAAATATTGCTTTAGCAGATGCGAAGAAAGGTGTAGCAATGTTCCAACAAGAAGCTATTAACGTTCCTGTTTTAGGAATTATTGAGAACATGGCATACTTTACACCAGCAGAATTACCTGAGAATAAGTATTACATTTTCGGTCAAAACGGAGCTAAAAATTTAGCTGAAGATTTAGAAACCAGATTCTTAGGTGAAATTCCAATTATTCAAAGTATTAGAGAAGCAGGAGATGTTGGTCATCCTGTGGCTTTACAAAACGGAACAAAACTTGAAGAATCATTCAAAGAAATAACACAAGAAGTTGTGTCAGAGTTATTAAAAAGAAATGCAAACTTACCTCCAACAGAAGTAGTACGAATTACTACTATGAGTGGTTGCAGCACAAAATAAGTTAGTTTATGTCATTAGAAACACAAGATAAAGTAGAAAAAGCATTAGAAGAAATTCGTCCATTTTTAATTAGTGATGGAGGAAATATTAAGCTTTTATCAGTAGAAAATAACATTGTAAAAGTACAATTAGAAGGAGCTTGCAGTGGTTGTTCTGTAAACCAAATGACACTTAAAAATGGTGTAGAAGCAACGATTAAAAGACATGCTCCAGAGATTGAAGAAGTGATTAATGTAGCTTAATAATTTTACTTTTATGATTAAAACCGATATACTTATCATAGGTGCCGGTCCAACAGGTCTGTTTACAGTTTTTGAAGCAGGTTTGTTAAAGTTACGTTGTCATTTAATTGATGCGTTACCACAACCGGGCGGACAATGTTCTGAGATTTATCCTAAAAAACCTATTTACGATATTCCTGCATATCCAGAGATTTTAGCTGGTGACTTAACAGATAAATTAATGGAGCAAATTAAACAATTTGAACCAGGATTTACCTTAGGAGAACGTGCAGATACTGTTGAAAAACAAGAAGACGGAACATTTATAGTAACTACAAATAAAGGTACAAAACATCACGCTCCAGTAGTTGCTATTGCTGGTGGATTAGGAAGTTTTGAGCCTAGAAAACCACCTATTAGTAACATAGCAGATTACGAAGGAAAAGGAGTAGAATATATTATTAAAGAACCAGAAATGTACCGTGGAAAAGACGTTGTTATTGCTGGTGGAGGAGATTCTGCTTTAGACTGGTCTATCTTTTTAGCTGATGTTGCTAATTCTGTTACGTTAATCCACAGAAGAAATGAATTTAGAGGTCATTTAGATTCTGTAGATCAGGTACAAGAATTAAAGAACGAAGGTAAAATCAACTTAATTACTCCTGCAGAAGTTAAAGCAATTGTTGGTGATGGAAAGGTTGAAGGAGTTGAAGTTCATAAGAAAGATGAAGAACCTTTTGTAATCAATACAGATCATTTTATTCCTTTATTTGGTTTATCTCCAAAATTAGGTCCAATTGCAGATTGGGGATTAGAAATAGAGAAGAACGCTATTAAAGTGAATAATGCGTTAGATTACCAGACTAATATTCCTGGGATTTATGCTATTGGAGATGTAAATACATATCCAGGTAAGTTAAAATTAATTTTATGTGGATTCCACGAAGCCACTTTAATGTGTCAAAGTGCTTTCAAAAGGATTTTTCCAGATAAAAAATATGTAATGAAATACACAACAGTTGGTGGTGTGCGAGGTTTCGATGGAACTAAAAAAGAAGCACCAAAAGCTGTAGTTAAAGCGATAAAATAGATTGACAATAACAGAATATATACAACAACTGTCACAAGATAAACTCTTGTATTTTGCATTACCAGTTTTCTTTTTTTCAATGCTGGTAGAATATCGATTTGCGAAAGATAAATATCATGGTAAAGACACTACTGTTTCTTTACTAATGATGCTGTTTTCAGCAATAATAGAGTTTATTCCAAAGGTATTGGCGTTTGTTGTATTTTTCTATTTACATGAATTAAGTCCGCTAAAAGACGTTATTGGTCGCCAATGGTGGGCTTGGTTGTTATTGTTTTTTGCTGATGATATTTCATATTATTGGTTTCATCGCTTAAACCACGAAGTTCGTTTGTTTTGGGCAGGTCATGTTCCGCATCACTCATCTATTTATATGAATTTAGGAACAGCATTGCGTCAAGGAGTTGGAGAACGTATTCATAAGTTTTTCTTTTGGTTATGGATTCCATTACTGGGATTTGATCCTTTAATGATGTTCACCATGATGGGCGTGAGTTTAATTTATCAGTTTTTTGTGCATACAGAACTGGTAGATAAATTACCAAAACCAATTGAGTTTATTTTCAATACACCATCGCATCATAGGGTTCATCATGCATCTAATATTCGATATTTGGATTGTAATCACGCTGGAATTTTAATTATTTGGGATCGTATTTTCGGTACGTTTTCTGAAGAATTAAAAGAAATTGATCAACCAGTTTATGGGTTAACAGTAAACATTGAAACATTTCACCCAGTTAAAGTTGCTACACACGAGTATGCTGCAATTTGGAAAGATGTAAAACGAGCTGATAAATGGTCTGATAAACTGAATTATATTTTTAATTCGCCAGGTTGGAGTCATGATGGGGAAGATAAACGAGCGAAAGTACTTCGAAAGAAATTGAAAGAACAAGAAGGTTAATACTATGATGTTAAATATTGTATCAATTACACCATTAGAGTTTAGTGATTATGTTTCTATTTCATTAAATGAAATCATGATTATTTTTTTTATATCATGTGTTTTAGGATTGTTCACTCATTTCTTTTTTTCTAAAGAATTCATAGGTTTAAGAAACGATGGAGAAGTAGAAAAAATCAAACCTATAAGCTTTCCTTTAGGGATAAAAATCATAACTATTTTTATTACCTTAATTGTGGTTTTTATGCCCATTTTCAAATTATTAGGAGTAGATTACTTTATTTAACATGCAAGATCAAGATATTACTATAAAAATAATAGATAGAGAAGGTGTAAGTCACGAAGTACAAGCACCAACAGACATGAACATGAATTTGATGGAAGTAATTCGTTCATATGAATTAGCTCCTGAAGGAACAGTTGGTATTTGTGGAGGAATGGCAATGTGCGCTTCTTGTCAGTGTTATGTGAAATCCGATCATGAACTTCCAGAGATGTCTGATGACGAAGATGCAATGCTTGCAGAAGCTTTTTATGTGGAAGATAACAGCCGTTTAGGATGTCAAATTCATATGACTCAAGAACTCGATGGATTAGAAGTTGAGATTGCTCCTGAAAGTTAATTTTAATTTATTCTAAATAAGTGTTACATTTGCAATATGAATGTAGATGTAAATGTTGAATATGAAATTGATCTTAAAGAGATCACATTTTGTAAATACGAATTAAAAACAGTTAATAAAAGAATCCCTTTATCATTTCCTCAATTACTACAATTGAGAAAAAATGTATACAATCTTACAAAACCAGAAGCTTTGTATGATATTATTGATTCAGAGAATTTTGTGTTACTTTTTGTAGCTGATAAGCAGCATTTAATTTACTTAGATATTCCTCAAATCTTAAACTTAAGAAACACAATAGATTCGTTTTTTTACAGTTTTAAATCAGTTTCAATCTAAATAATATCCTTATTTAGACTTCCTTTAAATTTTGATTGTCAGTTTTTTACAGCGATGTATTGTCGTATTTTTGTAATAAGTAAAAATTAGAATATCATGAAAACAGCAATAAGAAAACAAATGACGATAAATCCTGTAGTTATGGATTTATTAAACAGTCAAATAGCATTAGAAATGAAAGCCTCTGCATCTTATTTAGCTATGGCTTCATGGTGCGATCAAAGAGAATTATTAAACAGCAAATCATTTTTCTATAAGCAAGCTGAAGAAGAAAGAGAGCATGCAATGAAAATATTTGCGTTTATCAACGATAATGGTGGAGCTGCAATCTCTCCAAGTGTAGAAAATGTAAATAATGATTTCGAAAGCCTTAGAGCGATTTACGAAACTTCTTTAGAGCAAGAAATAAATGTAACAGAGTCAATCTTTAAAATCTTTAAGACAGCAAGAAAAGAAGACGATTTTGTGACAGAAGTATTCTTACAATGGTTCATTTCAGAACAATCAGAAGAAGAAGATACAATGAGAAGCATTATCGATGTATTTGATTTAATGGAAGGAATGCCATTAAAAATGATCGACGAAAGATTACCAAAGGAGTAATTTGATGTATAACAATATTCTAGGGTCCGAAGCTAATAGCTTCGGACTTTTTGTTTTTTAAGAATTCTTAGTAGAGTGACTTTTATCAGTCTGTAATCCCCATTCTTTTTATTATATTTGTAAGACAAACAACTAAATCGCTAAGAATGTTCTGGTTAGGCTTACTAGCACACTTAAAATTTTTAATCAAGCGAAATCCTGAGTGATAGGTTAATGGATCAATATATCTATTTGAGAATGTAATGCTTAATCAATATTTTGATTTTCAGTATACATTATATCATTAACAAATAAAACTATCGGCTTATGCCTTTTTATCATAAATTAGGAAAAATTCCACCAAAGCGTCATACACAATTCCGTAAAGAAGACGGAAGTTTGTATTATGAGCAGTTATTTGGTACCATAGGATTTGATGGAATGTCATCAAATTTATATCACGAGCACAGACCAACTCAGGTAAAAGAAATTAGAAAACAATATTCTGTAGCTCCTAAAATCGCAAAGAAAAACAATATTCAATCGTATCGTTTTAAAGGATTTCAAGTGCCTCAAACCGAAGACTATCTAGAAAGTAGAAAAATAGTTTTAACGAATTCAGATTGTAATATTATTCTTTCAGCACCAAAATCATCTACAAAAGACTATTTCTATAAAAATACAGATGCAGATGAAGTGATTTTTGTGCATAGAGGAACAGGAAAGTTAAGAACACATATGGGGAATATCAATTTCAAATATGGAGATTACTTAGTAATTCCTCGCGGTATGATTTACAAGTTAGATTTCGATACAGAAGATAATCGCTTATTTATTGTTGAATCATACAGACCAGTATATACACCAAAACGTTATAGAAACTGGTTCGGGCAATTGTTAGAGCACGCACCGTTTTGTGAAAGAGATATTCGTCAGCCAGAAGAGTTAGAAACACATAACGAAAAAGGTGACTTTTTAATAAAAATTAAAAAGCAAGACGAAATCATAGAAATGGTATATGCGACACACCCTTTTGATGTTGTTGGTTACGATGGATTTAATTATCCGTATGCATTTTCAATCCATGATTTTGAACCAATCACAGGTAGAGTACACCAACCGCCACCGGTACATCAAACTTTCGAGACAGATGCATTTGTGATTTGTAGTTTCGTTCCAAGATTATACGATTATCATCCACAAGCAATTCCAGCTCCATACAATCACAGTAATATTGATTCTGATGAAGTTTTATATTATGTAGATGGAGATTTCATGAGTAGAAATGATATTGATGCAGGACATATTTCATTACATCC
Organism: uncultured Tenacibaculum sp.; assembly: GCF_947495995.1. Lineage (GTDB taxonomy): Bacteria > Bacteroidota > Bacteroidia > Flavobacteriales > Flavobacteriaceae > Polaribacter. The sequence goes on along the minus strand of NZ_CANMAX010000001.1, from coordinate 640,976 downwards.
AGCAGGAATTCCTCATGGACCACATCCTGGAGCAACAGAAAGAAGTATCGGAAAGACTGAAACAGAAGAGTTAGCAGTAATGGTAGATACATTTAAGCCATTAATGGTAACAGAAGAAGCAATGAAAATTGCAGATGATACGTATTATCAGTCTTGGTTAGAGTAATCGCTATTATTAATAAAGGAATTTGAAAGTATAGTAATAGATTTTCAAATGAATCAATTTTAACAATTATCCATGATATCTAATAATTAAAGACACGTCAACCTGAACTTGTTTCAGGTTCTCATTATAAATTATTGTAAATGTTTTATGAGATTCTGAAATAAATTCAGAATGACGTCAACAATAATAATGATGATCTAGAATGGATATTTAATTTAATTTTTCAAATTAGAAATTAAGATGAGTAATAAAGATATAAAATCAGTAAACTACGGTTTAGAAAAAATATTTGAAGGAGCGCAAGATTTCCTTCCACTTTTAGGAACAGATTATGTAGAGTTTTATGTAGGTAATGCAAAACAAGCTGCACATTTTTATAAAACCGCATTTGGTTTCCAATCTTTAGCTTATAAAGGTTTAGAAACTGGGTCTCAAGATGAAGTAAGTTATGTACTTGTGCAAGATAAGATTCGCTTAGTATTAACAACTCCGCTGAATAGTAAATCGCCAATTAATGATCATATCGTTAAGCATGGAGACGGAGTTAAAGTTGTTGCACTTTGGGTTGAAGATGCTCGTTCTGCTTGGGAAGAAACTACAAAAAGAGGAGCAAAATCTTATATGGAGCCAACTGTAGAAACTGATGAACATGGAGAGGTAGTGCGTTCTGGAATTTATACTTACGGAGAAACTGTGCATATGTTTGTAGAGCGTAAGAATTACAAAGGAACATTTATGCCTGGATTCATGGATTGGAAATCAGATTACAATCCACCTTCAGCAGGATTGAAATATATCGACCACATGGTAGGAAATGTTGGTTGGGGTCAAATGAATAAATGGGTAAAATGGTATGAAGATGTAATGGGATTTGAAAACTTCTTATCATTTGACGATAAACAAATTCATACAGAATACTCTGCTTTAATGAGTAAGGTAATGAGTAATGGAAATGGGCGTGTTAAATTCCCAATTAATGAACCAGCCAAAGCAGCTAAAAGATCTCAGATAGAAGAATATTTAGATTTTTATGAAGGTGAAGGAGTACAGCATATAGCAGTTGCAACCGATGATATCATCAAAACTGTTTCACAATTAAAAGCTAACGGAGTAGAATTTTTACCACCACCACCTCAAGCATATTACGATATGATTCCTGAACGTTTAGGAGTTCATAGAGATATGATGAAAGAAGATATTTCTAAATTACAAGAATTATCAATTTTAGTAGATGCCGATGAGGAAGGATATTTACTGCAAATTTTCACAAAACCAGTAGAAGACAGGCCAACATTATTCTTCGAAATTATTCAAAGAATGGGAGCAAGAGGTTTTGGAGCTGGAAACTTTAAAGCACTTTTCGAATCAATCGAAAGAGAACAACAAAGAAGAGGAACCCTATAGATATATAGAATTGAGGAACTGAACCAAGAAAACACAAAGTTTTTCTTGGTTCTTTTTTTAATGTTAAAAATAAACTGAAGCCATTAAAGTGACGAAAGTCTTGTATCTTGGCTCTTTTATTCTTTAGTCTAAACCAAACCAATGAGTCGAGAAGAATTATTAAAAGCAATTGAAGAAAAGTACGATAAATTAGGAGTTCCTGTTGAAGCAATGTTAGAGGGTTTATTGTGGAGTAAACCAATAACTTATTGGGATTATATACAAACTGATGCTTTATTAGGATTACAAATTCCTAGAACTACACAACCAGATGAAATGGTATTTATTATGTATCATCAGGTAAACGAGCTTTTGTTTAAAATGATTCTTTGGGAAATTGATCAAGTAGCGAAAAGTGTAGAAATTTCCGCAGATAAATTCTCAAAACATTTAATGAGAATAAGTAGGTATTTCGATGTTTTATGCAGTTCGTTTGATGTTATGGGAGATGGAATGGATGTAGAACAATATCTTAAATTTAGAAACACATTAACTCCAGCAAGTGGTTTTCAAAGTGCTCAGTATAGAAAAATTGAATTTGCATCTACAGAGTTAATCAACTTAATAGATATTCGATTTAGAGATACTATAGATCGTAATTCTTCATTTAAAAATGCTTACGATCATTTATATTGGCAAGCAGCAGGGAAGAATTACACTACAGGTCAGAAAACAACACTATTAAAGTTGTTTGAAAAGAAATACATGGGTGAATTTATGGAGTTTATGGAAGATTATAACGATATCAATCTTTCTAAGAAATTTCAACAACTTCCAGAAGATATTCAAAAAGATGAGACCTTAGTTAAAGCAATGCGTCACTACGATTATACAGTAAATGTAAAGTGGGTTATGGCACATTACAATGCAGCGGGTAAATATTTAGGCGGAAATGATACTGATTTAGAAGCTACGGGTGGTAGTAGTTGGAGGAAATATTTACATCCAAAATATCAAAAAAGAGTTTTCTTCCCATATTTATGGACTAAAGAAGAGCTAGAAAATTGGGGTACTTTTTAAGTAATTACCCCAGTCCTAGAATATAATCTTTATCGAGCTCTCTAATTACTTCTCCTTTAGAACGGTATAAAAGCTTTAACCATTCGGTAAAATTAGCGACTTTAAAATACAATCTTTGGTCTTGTATGCTATAATAAGCTAAAGACCATTCGTTGTCTTCTTTTTTTTCTGATGTTAACCAAACCCAAGCACCGCCATTAGAATCTCCACTCATTAAACAAAGTAGTGAATTTATAGGAATATTTTTTCGTTAACTAATTCAATTTCTTGACTTAGTTTTCTGAAAGAGTTTAAATAGTTATATCTCCTAATATCATCTATAGGTTGGTAGTAAATCAATTCTGCTCCAGCACCAATAGTTTTAAGAAAGTATTTATAAGATTCAGGAAGTGATTTTCCAATTTTCTTTTCAATACTTAAAATTTCATCATCAGTTAGTTTTTCCTCAACATTTAAATGTTTGCTAGCGTCTTCCTTTATAGCATTAACAATATTAACCAGTTCTTTATTCGTATGAATATTAGTTTTTAATGTTTTCTTTTTTCCGTCATTATAAACTTTACAAGAACTTAATAAAATAGTAGTGAATAATAAGAAATATAAATTTTTCATTTTCAGTGATAGAAGGTTTGCTTTATAAATTTAAATAAAAAGAGTTAACTACTCTAACAAAATATATTGTGAAATAAGTGTAGGGTTTTTAAATGTTGTGTTGTAATACTAATAAGGGGAACAAATATTAGAAACAATTATGGAACATTTTGGAGAATTTTGCATGTTAATTTCGGTATTAGTAATGACGTTAAGCGTTTACTTAGAGACGAATGATAATTTATTTTAACAAAAGTTATAGGGTAAAAAAAGAGTGAGTTGTATTAAACATGTAACAACAAAAAAAATATTTAGAATGAAACAATTTCGTACACTTTTTTTAGGAATTAGCTTAGCTATGTTTGTTAGTTGTATTGATTCAGAATTAACACCTATAGAAGGCGAACAATCAAACGAAGAACAACTGATTTTTGCATTAGATTTTGAAGATGGTAATGAGAATTTTATAACTCATGCAATTGGGGACTTTCCTGCAAATGAACCTGTAATGGATAGAGGTCAAGCGCAAAATACATGCGGAACTCTTTTTAGAGGTAAATCTGAAGATTTTACTGAATGGAAAGGATATGACTTTAAAGGAAATGACACAAATTTTATGGGACTAGATATGGGGTCTTGTGGAGGTTTCTTTGAAGCAGTCGTAAAAACTGATTTCTTTCTTGAAGAAGGTTTAAATCAAGGAGAAGGTAAATTATCTTTCAAGTACTACATGCCAGGTGATTTTACTGAGTGGGAAAACAACAGTTATATTTTAGATGTTATTATTGAGCATGCAAACTCTAATAATGACTTTAGTAACGATCCGGATTTTGTAGACGTTTTAGTGAAATTTTCAGCAGAAGTTAATCAAGATGGGTGGGTAGATTTTTCTGAAGTAATACCAACATCTATAGATGCAGGTGAGTATAGTGTTATCATAAGAATTGTCGGAGCTTCTGCAGCAATCGATGATATAAAGTTAGTAAAACTTGCTTCTGGTGATGGAGACAATGGCGATGGTCAAGGAAATGGAGATAATGGCGATGGTCAAGGAAATGGAGATAATGGCGATGGTCAAGGAAATGGAGACAATGGCGATGGTCAGGGAAATGGAGACAATGACGATGGTCAAGGAAACGGAGATAATGGCGATGGTCAAGGAAACGGAGACAATGGCGATGGTCAAGGAAATGGAGATAATGGCGATGGTCAAGGAAATGGAGACAATGGCGATGATCAAGGAAATGGAGACAATGGTGATGGTCAAGGAGAAGGAGATAATGGCGATGGTCAAGGAGAAGGAGACAATGACAATGGTCAAGGAGAAGGAGACAATGACAATGATAATGATAATGGCCAAGGCGATAATTAAAAGCCGCGCTTAGTATTTTAAAAAATTAATTATATGTAAGTTGATTCTTTTGATAAAAGCAGAGTATTCAATTTTAATAACTCTGCTTTTTGATAAAGAAGATGAAAAAGATATTACTTGTTGACTTAAAAGGAGTTATTTTTGCATTAATGAAAGTAGGAGATAAATCATTATGTGATTCGAAGGTGTTCGAAGAAGTATATAAAAGTAATGCAACAGCATTACGAAACTTTGTATACTATAAATGTGGAGATATTGATGTTGCTGAAGATATTATCCAAGACTGTTTTATGACAGTATGGAAAAAATGCTCAACAATAATATTACAATCTGTAAAATCATTATTGTTTACAATGGCTTCTAATGCCTTTTTAAACACGGTGAAGCACAAAAAAGTAGTTTTAGAGCATCAAAAATTGAACAAGAATATTAATCAGCAAACCAATGAAAATCCAGAGTTTTTATTGGAAGAGCAAGAGTTTTTAAAAAAGTTAGAATCTGCAATAGCAGATTTGCCAGACAAAGAGAGAGAAGTATTTCTTTTAAACAGAATTGATAAAAAGAAATACAGAGAGATAGCCGACCTGCTTAATATTTCAGTTAAGACAGTTGAGAAGAGAATGAGCAAAGCTTTAAAGCAATTAAGAAATCAAATAGAAGGTATTTAGGCAGATGGAAAATCAAGAGTTTGAAATATTATTAAACAAGTTTATCGAAGGGAAAATTTCCTCTGATGAACTTTCATCACTAGAAAATTCGAAAGAGTTTTCTACATATAAGAAAATATTAGATGCTTCTTCAGAGTTTTCAACTCCTCATGTTGATAACGATAAGTCATTTGATGCTTTCATGGAGAAAACAAAATCAAATACAAAAGAAAATACACCAGTTAGAAAGTTAAATCCTTTTTACGTTGTTAGTGGTGTTGCGGCTTCTTTATTGTTTTTATTTGGGTTATTTCAGTTTTTAAATACCAATCAAACCTACTCAACAGGTTTTGGAGAGCAATTAGCAGTAGTATTACCAGATAATTCTGAAGTAGTTTTAAATTCAGATTCATATTTAGAGTTCAATAAGAAAGAATGGGAAAAGAATAGGAAATTAAATCTTAAAGGAGAAGCTTACTTTAAAGTACAAAAAGGAAGTAAGTTCGAAGTAATTACACCAGAGGGAACAGTTGCTGTTTTAGGAACTCAATTTAATGTGAATCAGCATAAAAACTTCTTAGAAGTTCATTGTTTTGAAGGGAAAGTGAGTGTCGCAAGAAACAATAAAGAATTTATTTTAACTCAAGGAGATGCTGTTCGTCAAATAGGAAACTCAGAGTTTGAAAACTGGAATTTTTCTGAAACCAAACCTACTTGGAAAGATTTTGAAAATAGCTTTAAAAACACTCCGTTACGATTTGTAGTAGAAAGCTTAATTAAAACTTACGGAGCTACAATAATTACCGATAATGTTGATTTAGAAAAGCGTTTTTCTGGTAGTTTTCCTACAAACGATATAGATATAGCATTAAAAACAATTACCACTTCTATGAACCTAAACTACGATCTAGAAGAAGGTAATAAGGTGACACTTCGATCTAAAGAGTAAAAATGATAAAAGTTCGGTTATTCCTAATATCCTTCTTATTTTCTGTACTTGTTTTTGCTCAAAAAGAAGTACCGTTATTAGATATTCTAAACTCAATTGAAAAAACGTATAATATCAAGTTTTCTTTTTCTGAAGATATTATCAAAAACAAATCAATAAAGGTTGATAGTGGCGATGATTTATTAGCTGTTTTAATTCAGCAAATAGAGACGAAAACAGGATTGAAAATCAAAAAAATTAATGATCGTTACTATACAATAGTAGCTAATACAGATAACATCAAAATCTCGGGTTATATTCTCGATGAAAATACACAAACTCCATTATTAGATGCTGCAGTTTTCACGAAAAAGAAAGGTGTAGGAACAGATGAAAAAGGTTATTTTGAGTTAAAAGGTTTACATGAAAAAGATACGGTTACTTTTTCGTTTGTTGGTTACGAAAACATACAAAAAACTGTAGCTGAACTGAAAAAAGAGAATAGTATAAATGTATACTTAAAAGAATCGTCTCAAACTCTAAATGAAATTATAATTTCCAGCTATTTAACTACAGGGATTACTAAAAAAAGTGATGGAGCTATTACGCTAATTCCTAGAAAACAAGGAGTTTTACCTGGTTTGACTGAGGCAGATGTATTATTAAGTACTCAACAATTACCAGGAATTCAGAGTCCTATTGAAAGCGCTTCAGGAATTCATATTCGGGGAGGTACACCAGACCAGAATTTAATTTTATTTGATGGAATTAAATTATACAATACCTCTCATTTTTTTGGTTCAATATCTGCATTTAACCCTTATGTAGTAGATAATGTTACAGTATATAAAAATGCATCAAATGCAAAATATGGAAATCATATTGCTGGAGTTATAGATATTGAAACCATGAAAGAGGTTCCAAAAAAAATGAGTATTGGAGCGGGTTTTAATTTTACCAATGCAGATATAAATGCAACAATTCCTCTAGGAGAAAAATTAGGTGTACAATTTTCGTTTAGACGCTCAATCTCTGATTTGTTAGATACACCAACATTTGATAAACTTTCTCAAAAAGTATTTCAAAATACAGCTATTGCTGATGGAGAAACGCAAGCTGAAGAACAACCTTTTATAGAAGATGAAAATAATTTTAGTTTCATTGATTTTAATACAAAAGTAATTTATCAACCCAACGACAAGAATAAAATATCATTTCAACAAATTAGAATAAAAAATGATTTGGAGTATGAATTGAATAATGAAGTTGATAATCAATCTCGATACGATTTTATTGATATTCAAAATGAGGGTTATGGAATAACTTGGAATAGAGGTTGGAGTGAAAACCTATCTCAAGAAACAAGTATAAATTATACAAATTACAAGCTTTTTTACAACGGAAATAAAAAAAGAGACGGAACAATCAATGATTATACTATCAAAAATAATGAAGTAAAGGAAGTTACGTTTAGTTCTATTCTTAATCAGAAGCTAAATGATATAAGTGAGTTGAATTTTGGATATCAGTTTACACACAGTGATATTTCCTTTAGTTTAGATCAAGAGAATTTAGATTTGTCTAAAAGAGCAAACGAAAGTGATAAAAAAGCCAATAATCAACAAACAATATTAGCTGAATATGTATTAAGTAAATCCAAAAAATATAATTTTAATGTTGGCTTACGTACAAGTTACATGCCTTTATTAAAAAAGACTTTTTTAGAACCTAGGATATATGGTAGAGTTCAAGTACTTCCTTCTTTTTGGTTGAATACATCAGCAGAAATCAAACAACAATACACGAGTAAAATTATAGAGTTTTTTACTTCAGATTTTGGTTTAGAAAATGAATTGTGGGCAATTTCTAATGGTAAAGATGTTCCTATTTTAAAAAGTCAACAAGTAACTTTTGGATTTTTATTCGATAAAGGAGGTTGGTTAATAGATACTGAAGCCTATTATAAAAATATAGAAGGGTTAACTTCCTTATCTACTGGTCTTGACAGTAGTTCTTCCGAAACTATTTTTAATGGGAAAGCAGCTGTTTTAGGAATAGATATACTACTGAAGAAAAAATGGACTTCAAATATTAGTTCTTGGGTAAGTTATACATTTGGTGAAAATACAATGGATTTCACTGGGTTTAATGATGGAAAATCTTTTAAAGGGAATTTTAATATTTCAAATGCATTGTATGTAGCACAACAATTAAAGTTTGGTAATTTCGATTTTTCATTAGGATGGACTTTCAGAACAGGTTTACCGTTTAGTGATGTTATAGACGGTGGATTTGATGTTGAGCAAGAGCAGTTGTCGCAAAAATTTGAAAATAGAAATCAAAGACAGTTACCAAATTTTCATCGTTTAGATGCATCTGCAACCTATGATTTTTATTGGAGTAAAAGCAGGAAAGTAAAATCAAAAATAGGACTCTCGTTTATTAATATTTATAATAGAAAGAATATTTTGAGGCGAACTTATGAGGAAGCAGCAGATCCTCTAAACTCTTCTCGTAGTATAATAAATACTGTAGATACATTTTCTTTAGGTTTTACACCAAATGTTGTTTTTAGAGTTCAGTTTTAGTTATAAAATTGCTAATTCAACTTTTTGGAACAATAATTGTCATTCTTTTTTTATAAGTTTGAAAGTATGAGAAAGCCAATATTATTTTTGTTTTTTATTGCCATTGCGTTAACTAGTTTTTCCCAAGAAGAAATACCATCTGCATTTAAAGGAGGAGAATGGTTACAGTACAGAATGAGCTATAGTGGTTTTTTAAAAGCAGGAACAGCTACATTATCGTTACAAGAAACAGAATATAAAGGACAACCAGCGCTACATGCTGTTGGTGAAGGAAGAACAGCTGCTGTTGTAGGTTGGTTTTTTAAGGTAGAAGATAAATACGAAAGTTATTTCACGGTTCCACAAGTAGAACCCTATTTATTCAAAAGAAAGATTAATGAAGGTGGATATAAAAAGGACAAACAGATAACTTTTGATCGTGATAAAAACACAGCAAGAGTTCAAGATTTTCTTAAGAAGAAAGACAGTGTATATTCTGTAAAAGGACCACAAGATTTAATTTCTACATTTTATTTTCTTAGACAATTCGATACAAAAAAAATGAAAAAAGGAGACGATATCAATGTCTCTATGTTTTTTGATGAAAAATCATACCCTTTTAAATTACATTGTTTGGGTTATGAAACATTAAAAACTAGATTTGGTAAAATCAAAACACAGAAGTTTAGACCATTAGTACAAGCCGGTAGAGTATTTAAAGCAAAAGAAAGTGTAACGATATGGATTACTGCAGACGATAACAAAATACCGATTAAGATGAAAGCATCTTTGGCGGTAGGATCTTTAAGAGCAGAATTAGAGGCTTATAAAGGTTTAGCCAACCCATTTGAGGTTGTTTACGACTAAATCGTTTTAGTTGTTTACATTGTGTTAAAGTGACTACTGGAAAAGCTTTTATTTGTACATTTGTCTCTTTAGAGGTGCAAAAACAAATAAATCGGTGAGGTCGAATTACTATTCTTATATTTTCTTATACATCATTTTTATATCAATTTCCTGTAAACAGGATAAAAAGATTGAAATTCCTGAAGAAGTAATAGAGGTTAAAGAACCAGAACCAGTTATAGAATATGGTTTTAATATCGACAATTACACTGTAATTAATGATACCATAAAAAGCGGAGAAAGTTTTGGAATTATTCTAGATCGTCATCATGTTTTTTATCCAAAGATTAATGCAATTTCTACTAAAATAAAAGATACTTTCGATGTTAGAAAAGTAAGGGCAGGAAAACCATACACAATCTTAGCTTCAAAAGATACTACACAAACAGCTCAAGTTTTTATTTATAAGCATAACAAAATTGAATCTACCATTGTTAATTTTCAAGATTCAATCATAGAAGCTTATACCTATAGAGAACCAATTAGAATAGTTGAAAGAGAAGTTTCAGGGAAAATTATAGATAACTTTTCTCAAGCATTAGATACTTTAGGTTATAGTGCAGTTCTAGCAAACGAAGTAGCAGATATTTATTCTTGGACAGTTGATTTTTATAGACTTCAAAAAGACGATACATTTAAATTAGTTTTCGAACAAAAGTTTATCAACGATACTGTTCCTGTCGGATATGGGAAAATAAAAGCTGCTGTTTTCAATCATAAAGGAAATGATTTATATGCGTATCGATACATAGCTGATTCAATCAAAGGCGATGTTGATTATTATGATGAAGAAGCTGGTTTGTTAAGAAGACAGTTTTTAAAATCACCAATTAAATTCCAATATAGAATTTCGTCAAGATATAATTTAAGAAGACGAATAGCTTTATATGGAAATAAAGTTAGACCTCACAGAGGAACCGATTTTGCTGCGGCTTACGGAACACCAATTATGACTACAGCTAGTGGTACGGTTGTAGAATCTGCCAGAAGAGGTGGAAATGGTAACTATGTTAAAGTAAAACATAACAGTACATATTCTACACAATATTTACATATGAAAAGACGTAAAGTACGTGTGGGAGATTATGTAAAACAAGGTGATGTTATTGGTTGGGTAGGTATGACAGGAAATACAAGTGGCCCTCATGTATGCTACCGTTTTTGGAAAAATGGAAGACAAGTCGATCCGTTCAGACAAAAACTACCAACTGCAAAACCAATGGTAGATAGTTTAAAACCACAATATTTCGAATTTATTACTCCACTAAGAGAACAACTAAATAATATTCCTCTTCCTGATTTAGAAGAAATCAATGAAACTAAAGCAATTGATAGCATCGAGAAAAAACAGGAAGAAATTATAGCTAAAAACTAACCTATCCATGGCTTTGAAAAACTACAATCCAACGCAAACTGAAACTTGGAAAAAACTAACAACTCACTTTGAAGCATCTAAAAATCTAGTTTTAAAAGAGCAGTTCAGAAACGAAGTGAATAGAAAAGAAAACTTTACAATAACTTTTGACGATTTAGAAGTAGACTTTTCTAAAAACAGAATAACTCAAGAAACGTTAGATTTATTAGTTGAATTAGCTAATGAAGTAGAGTTAAAAGATGCAATCGAAAAATATTTTTCAGGAGAAAAGATTAATGTTACTGAAGGAAGAGCTGTACTTCATACAGCTTTAAGAAGTACTTCTGAAGAGCCTGTTTTAGTAGACGGGAAAGATATTAAGCCAAAAGTTCAAACAGCTTTAAGAAAAATTAGAGCTTTTAGTAATAAAGTAATTTCTGGTAAATGGAAAGGATATACTGGTAAATCAATTACAGATGTAGTTAATATTGGTATTGGTGGTTCAGATTTAGGTCCAGATATGATTGTAGAAAGTTTACAATTCTACAAGAATAAGTTAAATACTCATTTTGTTTCTAATGTTGATGGAGATCACGTTTCTGAGGTTCTAAAGAATTTAAATCCAGAAACAACTCTTTTTGTAATTGTTTCTAAAACATTTACCACACAAGAAACTATAAGTAATGCAAACACGATCAAGAATTGGTTCTTAAAATCAGGTTCAATTTTCGATGTGGCAAAACATTTCGTTGCAGTATCTACAAATTTAGACGCTGTTTACGATTTCGGTATCGATAAAAATAATGTATTCCCAATGTGGAATTGGGTAGGAGGAAGATTTTCTCTATGGTCTGCTGTTGGATTATCAATTAGCTTAGCAGTCGGTTTTGATAATTTTAGAGAGTTATTAAATGGAGCTGAAGAGATGGATGTTCATTTCAGAACTGCAGATTTCGATCAAAATATTCCAGTTGTTTTAGCGTTATTAAGTGTTTGGTATAATAACTTCTATGAAGCAGAAACAGAAGCAATCTTACCTTACACACAATATTTATCGAAGCTTCCAGCATACTTACAACAAGCTGTTATGGAAAGTAACGGAAAAGGTGTAGATCGAGATGGAAATGAAATTACGTATCAAACAGGAACAATAGTTTGGGGAAGTACAGGAACTAATATGCAACATGCTTTTATGCAATTAGTACACCAAGGAACCAAATTAATACCAACAGACTTTATCGGTTATAAACAATCGTTACATGGTTTAGAAGATCATCATAATAAGTTAATGGCTAATTATACTGCCCAAATGGAAGCTTTAGCTTTCGGAAAAACAAAAGAAGAAGTACACTTAGAGTTGAAATCTTCAGGTGATATGGATAAAATCAACGTATTATTACCGTATAAAGTATTCTCTGGAAACAGACCGAGTAACGGAATCTTATTTGAAAAATTAACGCCAAAATCTTTAGGAAAGTTGGTGTCGTTATATGAGCACAAGATTTTTGTGCAAGGAATTGTCTGGAACATATACTCTTACGATCAATTTGGGGTGGAGTTAGGGAAAGAATTAGCTAAAAAAATCTTAAAAAACTAACTCCAAATCCAAAAAAAAACTAAAAAATATTAATGCTTCGTTAAAAAAGTTAACATTTATTTAATATTGGAGATATTAAAAAGAGTGAATTTTGCTTCGTTTTAATACATTATATAAAGGACAATGAAAAATTTCAAAAATTTATTACTAGTATCATTACTGTTTGTAGTAACAGCAGTATTCGGTCAGGGGGTAACATCTTCTTCTGCATCTGGTAAAATTACAGATGACGCAGGTGAGCCGTTACCTGGTGCAAATGTACTTTTAGTGCATACGCCATCAGGAACGAAGTATGGAGCTTCTACTGATTTTAATGGATTCTTCAGAATCTCTAACATGAGAACAGGAGGACCATATAAGTTAACAGTTTCTTTTGTTGGTTTTCAAACTATCGAAAACAGCGGGATCTATTTAACTTTAGGACAATCAAAAAAATTAAACCTTACTTTAAAAGAAGATTCTAACCAATTAGAAGAGGTTGTAATCAACGCACAAAGAGATGGTTTAATTGATGGTAATAAAACTGGATCTGAAACTACAATTGGAAAAAGAGAGATCGCTACTGTAGCTTCTGCTTCTCGTTCTGTTGCAGATTTCGTAAGATTAACACCACAAACTCAAATTAGTGAAGGAGACGATGGATTCTCAATCTCTATTAGTGGACAAAACAACAGATACAACTCTATCTATATTGATGGTGCTGTAAATAACGATGTATTCGGTTTAGCTGGATCAGGAACAAATGGAGGACAAACAGGTGTAAGTCCTTTCTCTATCGATGCAATCGAGCAATTCCAAGTAAACATTGCACCATTTGATGTAAGACAATCAGGATTTACAGGTGGAGCAATCAACGCGATAACTAGATCAGGAACTAACAAATTTGAAGGGTCTGCTTACTTCTTTACAAGAAATGAAGATTTAGCAGGTAAAACTCCAGTAGATTTAGTTGGAGCTAATGGAAGACAAAAATTAGGTGAGTTCACAGCTAACACTTATGGTGTAAGAATCGGTGGGCCAATTATTGAAGATAAATTATTCTTCTTCGTAAACTACGAAAGACAAGACGACGAATTACCACAGCCATTCGCAATTGAAAGCTATGATGGTAACTCAACTGCTGCTGATATCACAAGATTAAGAGATCACGTATTAAATACGTATAACTACGATATCGGAAGTTTCGAAAATGCTTTAAGAACTTTAAAGAGTGATAAAATCACAGCTAAGATCGACTGGAATATCGATGATAGAAACAAACTTTTATTTAAGCATACTTATGTTAAGGCTGAAAACTTAGAAACTAGAAGTTCTGGTGCAAGAGATTTAGCATTTTCTAACGGTTCTGAATTCTTCATCAGTAATACAAACTCTAGTTCATTAGAGTGGAATTACCAAGGAGATAAAATTGCAAACAGCTTTTTAGTTGGTTACACTAGAGTAAGAGATGATAGATCACCATCTGGTAATCCATTCCCAACTGTAGTAATTGGAGACGGAATCAATACTTTTGGTTTCGACGGTATCCAGTTTGGAGCAGAGCGTTTCTCTACAGCTAACTTATTAAATACAGATATGTTAACTATAACAAATAATTTCAATATTTATTATGGTAGACATACATTTACAATCGGTACTCACAACGAATTTGCTGATGTAAAGAACTTATTCTTTGCTTCTAACTTTGGTACTTATATTTATGATTCTGTTGATGACTTTATCAACAATACAAACTTAGTTGACTTTGAAAGAAATTATTCTTTAGTTTCTAATAGCGTTGGTGATGATTCAACTGGTGCTGCTGAATTCGGAACTAAGCAATTTGGTTTTTATGTACAAGATGAAGTTGATTTTTCAGATAACTTAAAAATTACTGCAGGTTTACGTTTTGATATTCCAGTTTGGGAAGATGGAACTGTAAACAACGATTTCAATACAAGAACTGTAGCTTTATTAGAAGCTGCTGGAAAAGATTTAAAAGGTGCTAGAGTTGGTAGAGGAATTAACACTCAATTATACATTTCTCCAAGATTAGGATTTAACTGGGATGTAGGAGGAAACTCTAAAACTCAAATCCGTGGAGGTATGGGTATCTTCGTTTCTAGATTACCATTAGTATGGCCAGGAGGTATCTACAACAATAACGGTGTAACTCAAGGAACTTTAGAAGGTGCTACAGGATTAACTTTCAACCCAGATGTAAACACTCAACCAATCGGAGTTGCTCCAGGTTCAGGATTCACAGGAGGAAATGTTGATTTAATTACTCCAGATTTCCAATTACCACAGGTTGTAAAGTATAACCTTGCTATTGATAGAAAATTACCTGCAGGATTCTCTGTATCTGCTGATTTCGTATATAACGATAACTTATCAGCTCTTTTCTATGAAAACTTAAACATTCCAGATGCAGTTGGAAACTTAGTTGGTGCTGATAACAGACCTTTCTATAACAGAAGAGGTTCTATCGATAACACTTACGGAAGAATCATTTTAGCTTCTAATACTAATGTTGGTAGTTCTTGGAACTCATCTTTCACAGCTAGAAATACATTCAAGAGTACTTTCATTGATGTTTATTCATCTGCTACTTACTCTTTCGGTACTTCTACTAGTATTTTTGATGGTACTTCATCTCAAAACAGTTCTCAATGGAGAGGTATTGTTACTGTAAACGGTAAGAATGCTAACCCACAATTAGGTAGATCTGGTTTTGACCAAGGACACAGAGTATTTGCTAACGTTAGTGCAGATTTCAAATGGAATGAAAACTTAAAGACTACTATTGGTTTATTCTATAACGGTCAACAAGGAAGACCTTTCTCTTATGTATACGGAGGACGTGATTTATTAAATGACGATTCAAGAGATAACGCATTAATCTATGTACCAGCTAACGCTTCGGAAATTAACTTAGTTGATTTTGTTGACAATGGTAACACTGTAACTGCTGCTGAGCAGTGGGCTGCTTTAGATGCTTATATCGAAAATGATGATTACTTAAGAACAAGAAGAGGTACTTACGCAGAAAGAAATGCTGATAGAGCTAGATTCTCTCACGTAGTAGACTTAAAGTTCTTACAAGATTTCACTGTTAACGCTTTCGGACAAAAGCATACATTACAATTAAGTGCTGATATCTTTAACTTCACAAACTTATTAAATAAGAACTGGGGTAAAACATATTTTGCTAGTGATGTAAACCTTATCGAAGTTGCTGGTGGTGGTGGTACTGCTAACCCAGAATTTAATTTTGATCCAAATAGAACTATTACTATCGATCAAATTGATGATAGAGGAATCCAATCTTCTAGATGGCAAGCACAAATCGGACTTAGATATATCTTTAACTAAGATATTCACCATATTTTTTAAAACCACCTCATTTGAGGTGGTTTTTTTATGCATAAAATTCAGTACTTTTACAGTATAAATAAACTAACTAATTATGATGAAAACAGTTCACTCTTATTGGGCTTACATTGCATTAGCAGTATTAATTTTTGCTGTTGTAAATGCTGTAATAGGATTAGTACAAAAAAAAGAATTTACACATAAAGATTTTCGCTTAGGTTTATTCACATTAATTACTGCTCATATTCAATTATTAATAGGTTTAGGGTGGTATTTTATGTCTCCTTGGTACAAATCAATGAAAGCTAATGGTGTAGATGCTACAAACAGATTGTTAGCAATAGAGCATCCAATAATGATGATTTTAGCAATCACATTAATTACAATTGGTTGGTCTAGACACAAAAAGCAAGTGAAAAGCGAATCAAAATTTAAAACTTTTTCAATTTTCTACGGATTAGCTCTAGTATTTATTTTATCCAGAATTCCGTGGTCAAATTGGTTACCATTTTAATACAATTTAATTCCCGCAATTAGCGGGAATCTTATTTTATAACAAATGAAAATAATAAGTTATCTCTTATCTTCAATTTTTACGTTAGTATTCTTTATACTTCTTTTAATTTTTCATCCTATACAATGGATAGGTTTGAAATTAGGTGGACAAAATGGTCATCAAAAAGTAGTAAATATTATGAATTGGTTCTTAGTAAAGTCACTACTTATTTTAGGAGTGCCAGTTCGTGTAAAAAACAAACACGAATTACCAAAGAATCAAACTCTAATATTTGTGTCGAATCATCAAAGTATGTTTGATATCCCTCCAATTATCTGGTATTTCAGAAAACATTGCCCAAAATTTGTTTCTAAGAAAGAGCTAGGAAAAGGAATTCCGAGTATTTCATTCAATTTAAAACATGGTGGAGCTGCCTTAATCGATAGAAAAGATAGAAAGCAAGCCATTACAGAAATGATTAACTTTGCAAAAAGAATAAATAAGAACAACTGGTCTGCTGCGATTTTCCCTGAAGGAACTAGAAGTAGAAATGGTAAACCTAAGAGTTTTGCTTCAAACGGACTTAAAATGTTAGCAAAATACAATCCAGATTCTTATGTAGTTCCATTAACAATTAATAATTCTTGGAAGGTGTTTAAGTACGGAAAGTTTCCTTTAGGAATTGGAAGTCCGATAAAAATAATAACACACGAACCAATAAAAATAGACAGTTTACCATTTGATGATTTATTGGCCAGAGTAGAAGCTGATGTTAAAGGGGCCATTATAGAATAAAAACAACTAAATCAATGTCAATAAATAACATAAGAAAAGAGGTGATGAAAACCTTGGAAAGCAAAATCCATGGTTTTGTAGATGATTTTTTAATCCCCATCGAAAAAATTTGGCAACCAACAGATTTCTTGCCAGATTCTCAAAGTGACAACTTCTTAGAAGAAGTAAAAGAAATTCGTGAGATTTCTAAAGAATTAGATGACGATTTTTGGGCTGTTTTAGTAGGTGATACAATTACTGAAGAAGCTTTACCAACGTACGAATCTTGGTTAATGGAGTTAGATGGTGTAAAACAAGATCCTGATAACGGTTGGGCAAAATGGGTAAGAGCTTGGACTGCTGAAGAAAACCGTCACGGAGATGTGTTAAACAAGTATTTATACCTTTCTGGAAGAGTAAATATGCGTGAAGTAGAAATTTCTACACAGCATTTAATTGCAGATGGTTTCGATATCGGTACATCTACCGATCCGTATAAGAATTTTGTATATACAAGTTTTCAAGAGTTAGCTACATATATTTCTCATAATAATGTAGCGAAAATAGCACGTAAAAAAGGGCATAAATTATTAGCTAGAATGTCTAAAATTATTGCGGGTGATGAAATGAGACATCATAAAGCATATTCAGCATTTGTCAAGGAAATTTTCACCATTGATCCTAGTGAAATGATGTTAGCTTTTGAAAAAATGATGAAGCATAAAATTGTAATGCCAGCAATGCATTTACGTGAGTCATTTAATGAAAAAGGAAGTCTTTTTGATGATTTTTCTACGGTAGCACAACGTTTAGGAGTTTATACTGGTTTTGATTATATCGATATCCTTAGAAAGTTAAATGCAGCTTGGGAGATTGATAAAATTACTGGTTTAACAGCTGAAGCAGAAAAGGCAAGAGATTACCTAATGAAGTTACCAGATAGAATGTATAGAATTACCGAGCGTATCGTAATTCCTGATACTGATTTTAAATTTAAATGGATGATTCCAGCATAAATAAATACAAAAGCAACCTAATTTAGGTTGCTTTTTTGTTTTATAACGATTTTTTAATTTAAAGCTACCAACTCAAAAGTATCTTGATCTATATGTTTAAAAGTTCCAGTAAGATCACTGTTGTTTTGTAATTTATTTTCCAGCTCTTGACATAAAACTCCGCAATTAATTGTAATAGCATTTAAAATTTTAAATCCAGAAGAAGTATTTACAAAGTTTATGTCATCAAGTTTAAGCCTAATATCAAAAGTAGTATCATCATTAACTTTTTCTTTAGAAGTTACTTCTAATAAGGTGTACTGTGTTGAGCTTCCATCTTCAGGTGGATTAGCAATAGTTTCTTTTTTTACTGCTAATGTATAGGTATAACCCAATTCATAGTTAAATCCTTCAATAGGATGAAAAAAGTTCACCCAAGTATCAGTATTTAAATTACTTCCTTCTTGAGCTAAAAAGGCAAATTGAGGCGCAAAACCTATAGCAGTACTTTGATAATGATTTATTCGAATAGTTGCAATCTCACCATTGTCGTTATCATCTTCACAAGAGCATAAGAAGGTTGTAAATGCAAGTAGAAAAATTAACTTTTTCATGTTTTGAATATTTTTAAGTTACATCTGTTAGATGACAAATAATCCTTAAGGTTGCTTTAAAGATTGAAAATATTATTTTAAGTAGTCTCTATTTTAGGCTTAATTATAAAAACGATTATTGTTCCAATAAATAAACCAATCAAAGAAAACAAAACATCATTACTGTCATATACATTTTTGCCTCCTAAATTATGAATTTTAAATTCTTGAGTAATTACATATATAGCTGCAAAAATTATGGCTAAAATATAAATGTAATTGTGCTTAATATTTTTATTTCGAGTAAGAGTTAATCCTAAAGCAGTTAATATTAATACACCTAAAATACCTTCAAAAAGATTGGGTAATGATAAACCAACTACTTGAATAAAGTTATTTTCTGAAGATAGAATTTTGGAGCGAACAATTTTGAAAACAATAAATAACAATAATACTCCAATTTGAATTCGAACCAATTTTCTGATATCATTCATAGAATTATAATTGAAAAGAGATTCCAGATTCAATACCAAAACTGTTATGTCCTTTATTAGGTGAAGCAAAGTTTAAGTTAGAATTGTGTCGTAAAGTTAATCTGAAATCAAACAAAATTCTTTTTTGTTTCCAAGAAAAACCTAAACCTAAGATGTCGGAAAAAGCAAACCCTCTTCGTAAACGTTCTGTGTCTTCATTAGAAATCATTGGACCTACACTACCAAGTAAATATGAACTAAAATTCGAAAATACATTGTAGCGAACTAAAATTCCGATGTTTAAAGCATATTCTTCAAAAGCTCTTCTTTTAGTAAATTTTTCTCTTAACTCTAAATAGTTTTCAGTAGTTGGTAAAACAAATTGCTCGTTTAATAATTTATGATTGGCAAAGTATACACTTGGCTCTATTAAGAGTTCAAAGTTAAAGTTCTCTTTAAAGGTTAGTGGATAGTTAATCTGAACTTTTAAATATTGATTATCATAACTGTAATCAGGATCATTTAACGGAAAACTATTCTGTGTTGCTCTACCATAATTTAAGCCCAAATAAATTTTACGTTCCTGAGCATTTACAAACTGAAGACTTAAAAAGAGACTACAAATAAAGAATAATAATCGTAACATTAATCAAGCTTTTTTTTGAAATGAATCCAAGCTGTAACAGATAAGATGACTATAATTAATCTCTTGAATAAAATAGGTAAGAAAATATCTTCGTCGAAAACAGGATTATCTACATTTCCGATAACAAAAACCACTAATGCAAGTGTAAGAGACAAAACGATACCGATGGCAAACTTAGCAATCAACAAATAATGAAGTTGTGTTTTGCTAATATTGTTTTCTTGATCAAACCTCATTTTATGTTGTTTATTAAACAATAATATTTCTAGAATTAAACCTAATACCCAAGAAACAGCAATTATAATTAAGAAAGCTGTAAATCCGTCTCCTGTTGATACATTAAGTATAGTTTTAAGAGCGTAAAATAAAGGAAGTCCAGGGATGAAATTGATTAGAAATTGTTGTAATAAAACGTTGTCGGTTAAATAGTTTAAATTTTCTTTATTCATAATTTGAGTATAGTTGGTTGATTATTGTATTGTAAATACATCTCGGTCTTTTAAAAAGCCAAGCTTTTCTCGAACAGTTTCTTGTTCATTTTTTTGAAGTTTCAATGTAATTGTATTTTCTAACTCATTATTTTCTTCAGACAAACAATTCCCTAAGCAATCATAAACAGCAGAATGACCAACGTATTCATAATCATTGCCATCTAAGCCAATTCTGTTTACACCAATGGTAAAACTCATGTTTTCAATTGCTCTAGCTTTTAATAATGCATCCCAAGCGTTAATTCGTTTTTTAGGCCAACTCGCAGTATATAGAAGTAAATCATAATCTTCTACGTTTCTAGCCCAAACAGGAAAACGTAAATCGTAACAGATAAGCGGACAAATTTTCCACCCTTTGTATTCCACAATTAACTTTTGAGTTCCCGAAGTATACGTTTCGTGTTCTTTAGCTAGAGTAAACGTATGTTTTTTATCATAATACTGAATTTCACCTGAAGGAAAAACAAACAACAAACGATTAAAAAAGGCATCATTTTCTTCAATAATAATACTTCCAATTATAGCGGCATTTTTTTCTATAGCTGTTTTTTGCATCCATTGTACAGAAGTACCATCCATTTTTTCAGCCAAATTGCTAGCATTCATAGAAAAACCGGTGGTAAACATTTCAGGTAACACGATAAGATCTACAGCATAAGAAATATGATTTATTTTCTTTGTGAAGTTTTCTAAATTTTTAGTCGGATTTTCCCAAACTAAATCAGATTGCAATAAAGAAACAGATAGTGTATTCATTTTTATTCAGTTGAAATCAAAAATAACATAATTATTGTACTTTAGAAATCTATCCAGTTACCATGTTATCTCTGTGTTCTTAAGAATAACATTATTGACTTAACTTTGTATTCTCAATTTAAAGATTTAAATAGAAATAAAATAAATGCAAACATTTATTCAGGAAACAATTCAAGACATCTTAAAAACGACACAATCTTTTCAAGATGTAACTTTTGTATTGCCATCGAATCGTGCTGGAGTTTTTGTAAAGCAAGCACTAAAAGATGCGCAAGTAAAAGGTTTTTTTCCTGAAATATTGAATATTGAAGAGTTTACAGAAGAAGTGTCTGGAATTCGTAAAGTAGATTCAATACAATTACTGTTTTATTTCTATCAGATTTACAAGAAAGTTGAAGAGAAACCAGATACGTTTGATGTTTTTGCTTCTTGGGCTTTTACGGTACTGCAAGATTTTAATGAGATTGATCAACATTTAGTAAATACGAAAGAAGTGTTCGTATACATTCGAGATGTAGAACGTTTAAAAAAATGGTCGGTAAAAGGTACTTTTCAAGAAACTGAATTAATAAAAGATCACTTTGCATTTACCGAAAAATTAAACGAATACTATAATTTTTTCTATGAATATCTGATTGAAAATAAAATCGGATATCAAGGATGTTTGTACAGAGAAGCAACTGAAAAACTGGAAGGGTTTTTACAAAACTCAGGAGATAGAAAGTTCTTTTTTATTGGATTTAATGCTTTAAACAAAGCAGAAGAATTCATGATAAAACAAATGTTGTTGGAAGGAAATACCGAAGTGTATTGGGATATTGATGAAACGTTTTTGTATTCGAATCATCAAGCAGGTGCATTTATCAGAAAGTATAAGACCAGGTGGAAATATTATCAAACAAATGAAATAAAAACGATCGGGAATTGGTTTTCGCAACCGAAGAATATCGAATTAATCGGAGCTTCTAAAAATGTAACGCAAATGAAGTATGCAGGAGAATTATTATCGCAATTCTCTAGTCATGAAAATACAGCCTTAGTTTTAGCCGAAGAATCACAATTGCCAATTACCTTAAACTCGTTACCACAGAATGTAAATTCAGTGAATATAACGATGGGATATCCGTTAAAAGATATGCCGTCAACAAGTTTGTTTTTGTCGTTGTTTCAACTGTTCATCACACAAGAAAGACTTCAGAAAAAAGATGCACAACAATTTTATTACAAAGAAGTAGTAAAACTGTTAAAAGAACCTTTTGTTTATAAAATACTAACTACAGAGAATGAAGTTGTTTCCGAGCAAATTATAGGTGCAATTTTTACTGAAAACCGAACTTTTGTTTCTAAAACTTACATCGAAAGTTTTCTTAAAAATATAGACGAAACAAAACGAGATTTGATTTCCGATTTATTTTCTGAGTTTAAAACAGTAGATGCTTTTTTACAAAGAATTGTTCGATTTATAGATCATTTAAAAGATAAAGTTGAAGGATTAGAAAAAGAATTCTTATTTCGATACTATACCGCTTTTAATCAGTTACAAAACTTACAATTAGAGTTTGGTTATTTTTCAGATCTAAAGGTTTTATATCAGTTTTTTAAACAGCTCATTTCTTCTGAAAGTTTATCTTTCCAAGGGGAACCGTTACAAGGTTTACAGCTAATGGGAATGTTAGAAACGCGTCTGTTAGATTTTAAAAATGTAATTATTACTTCGGTAAACGAAGGCGTTTTTCCTGCGTCTAGCAAACAAACGTCATTTATTCCTTTTGATGCAAAAGTGCATTACGGTTTGCCTAGTTATAAAGAAAAAGATGCAATTTTCTCGTATCACTTTTTCAGACTGATTCAAAGAGCAGAAAATATTTATTTGATTTATAATACAGAAAGTGATTCGTATGGAGGAGGAGAGAAGAGCCGTTTTTTAACACAATTAGAGTTGTTAAAAGATAACGTAAAACACACATTTATAAGTCCGAAAGTTACACAACAAACCACTGAACAATTAGAAGTTCATAAAAATGAAGCGATTCTTGAACGATTAAAAGAATTAGCAACTAAAGGAATTTCTCCTTCTGCTTTGACCAATTATTTGTATAATCCGGTTGCTTTTTATCAGCAAAAAGTTTTAAAAATCAGAGAGTTTGATGATATCGAAGAAGAAGTTGCATTTAATACTTTAGGAACTGTTGTTCACGAAACATTACGTGTTTTATACGAACCTTTTGTAGGAAAGTTTATTGTGAAAAATGATGTGTCTGTGATGAAGAAGAAGGTTTCTGAATTGGTAGAACATTTCTTCGCAGAATATTTTAAAAACGGAGATATTACTACTGGAAAAAACAGATTGATTTTTGAAGTTGCTGTTCGTTTTGTACAAAACTTTTTAGATCAAGAAATCACATTACTTTCTGATACAAATAATGCTCTAAAAATTGTTGAAGTAGAAAAAGATTACGAAGCGTTTTTTAATGTAGACGGAATCGATTATCCGATTAAAATTCACGGACAAGTAGATCGTGTAGATCAACTTAACGGAGTAACTCGTATTATTGATTATAAAACTGGTGTTGTAAATGCTTCAGATTTGAAAATTTCTGATATAACAGCCGTTATAGATTTTAAATATAGCAAAGCGATTCAAGTATTGTTGTATGCGTTTATGTATACGCAAAATAATCCTACAGCTGAACTTCAAATAGAAGCTGGAATCATTTCTTTTAAAAGATTGAAATCTGGATTTATGAAATTAAACTTCTCTGAAAAGTATCGTGGACAAGACAATAATGTTTCTTTAGATAGAATAGATTCGTTTATCGATCAAGTTAAAAAGTTAATTCAAGAGATTTATAATCCAGAAATATCATTTTTAGAACCTTCTGAACTTCCTTTTTAAGTACGTAACAATTTTTTAACGTAAACATTTAAGTACACTTTTTACGAAAAATTAATTTCAAAATTTGTTAAAAAAAACGGACAAAAAACTGATAGTCAAAACGAAAATAAAACAGTGCCAATTTTCGCTATAAACCTAGGGTTTTTATAGGGTTTTGTAAATTTAATCAAGTCAAATTTCTTATGTTTTTTTTAAGATTTTCTTAAGACTTTCTAAGCTACTTTTAGCCTCAGAAAAATAGAAAACAGAAACAGAAAGATGAAAACTAATTTACAACCACTATTACAATTTTTGCTACTCTGCATGAGTACTAATTTTGCATTTTCTCAAAACACAATTGTACCAGATGATAACTTCGAAAGAGCTTTAATTGCTCTTGGTTTAGATTCTGGAGATTTGGATAATGTTGTGCCTACAGCAAACATTAATCGAGTAGAAAATTTAGATATATCGTTTAGCGATATTAAAGATTTAACAGGTATCGAAGGTTTTACTTCATTAAAAAAACTTGAAGCTCAGGGAAATGATATCGAGGCCATTAATTTGGCTTCAATCATAACTTTAGAAACTTTAAATCTCAAAGGAAATTCATTAGAAGAAATAGTACTAACCAACAATGTTCTTTTAAAAGAAGTAAATGTTGTTAAAAACAAACTAAATCTTTTAGATGTTTCTAGAAGTATTCTTCTTGAAAGTTTAAAAGTTTCAGACAACATGTTAACCGTTATTGATATTACTAAAAATAGTCAGTTAAAAATACTGGAGATTGATAACAATCAAATAACTACAATAGATTTAAGTAGAAATACACTTTTAGAAATATTTGATGCTACCAAAAATTCATTCACAACTGTCGATTTAACAAATAACCGCTTATTAAAAGAAATAAGTATTGGAGATAACGATCTTACTACAATAGGTTTACGCCTTAATCTTCAGTTAGAAAAATTGTATTTAAAAAATAATAAGCTCACAGAGTTAGATGTATCTGGAAGTCCCCTTTTAATTAATTTAGATGTTAGTAATAACGAACTAAATGCATTAAATATACTAGTACAGTCTAATTTAGAATCGTTGTATGCAAATGAAAATAATATCGAAGCGATAATTCTATCAGCAAATAATCGATTAAAAGTGATTAGTTTAGCTTATAACAAGTTGAAAGAAGTTAATCTAAGTAGTAATACAGATTTAGAAGTGCTTACTATCGATGGAAATTTGTTAACTGATCTTGCCTTAAATCGAAACAGAGAATTGTATTACGTAAGTGCAGATGATAATCAGCTGTTAGATTTAAATTTAAAAAACGGAAACAATACAAACTTTTTAACTGGTTTTGCTGGTTCTAGTTTTAAAAACAATCCAGCATTAACCTGTATCGAGGTTGATGATGAAGATTATAGTAATGCAAACTGGACAGATTTTAAAGACGATATCGCAAGTTATGATAGATTTTGTAGCAGTAGTGTTATTGTAATTAGAGATGAGAATTTCGAACAAGCTTTAATCGATTTGAATTTAGACGCTGGAGAAATCAACGGAACGGCTTTAATTCGAAATGTTGAAAATGTAGAGTTTCTTGATCTTTCAAATAGAGATATTAAAGATATAAGAGGAATAGAACGTTTTGAAGCTTTAAAAGAATTACAAATTCAAAATAATAAGCTAGAACTTTTATCTCTAACAGGAAATAGGGAGCTAAAAAAGTTAAATGCGTCCGATAATGAAATAGCTAATATTTTCTTAGGAAATGAATTAGAAGAAATAAATGTTGGTAACAATAAAATAAGGGTTTTAAATGTATCTAGAAACGACAAATTAAAGACATTAAACGTTTCTAATAATACAATGGAATTTCTGTCTGTTCACGATAATTTAGAATATTTAGATGCATCAAATAATAGTCTTGAAAATTTAAACTTATCAAACAGTAAAATCAAAGAAGCAAAACTTCAAGATAATGAAATACTTACTATAGGTTTAAATAACAATACTGATCTAACGTATTTAAATCTGAATAATAATAGATTAAGAAGCATTAATACAACTGACGCTACAGTATTGAAAAAGTTATACCTTAATTCAAATGATTTGTTGATTATAGATGTTTCTTCAAACTTAGGATTAGAGGTTTTAGATGTATCTAATAACGAATTAATCAATCTTGATTTATCTGAAAACTCAGAACTTTATAGTGTGTACGCAAATGATAACAAATTAACTTCTGTGGATATAAAAAATGGAAGCAATACTAAGATTGATGCTGCATTAACAGACTTTACTTCGAATCCAGATTTAATGTGTATTCAAGTAGATAACAAAGTAGTAAGTGATACCGATTGGGGAGCAATAAAAGATAATACAGCAACATTCAATGAAAATTGTAGAGCTACAGCATCGAATGATGAATTTGTTTTAATGAATACAGAAATTGCTCCAAATCCTGTTCTTAATACACTAAATATAAAATCAGATAAAGAAATTAAATCTTTAACGATTTATGACATGCAGGGAACAGAGATACTAAATGTTAAGAATACAAAATCATGTAATGTTGGTCGATTAGCTTTCGGATTTTACATGTTGAAAATAGTAACAGATGAAGATAAAGTAGGTATAAAACGTTTTATTAAAAAATAACCTATAAATCTATTTTTAGTAAACAATGTCTTTTTGAGGATCATTTATATTTTTATAAACCTCGAAAAGGCATTTTTTAGTTTAAGAACAGTCTTTTTTAACATAATTAATTGCACAATATTTATTGAAATGTCATAGCTTAGATACGAATTAAGTTATAAAGAAAAAGACTTAATCATAAAGTTGCTAGAGATAAAATTTTGCTATGTTCTATTCTCTTTTTTTAATTAAAAACGATTTACTCTAAAGTATTTCTAGAGTTAGTCCTGTAGCAGATTTTTATCAATACAACTTAAACTATTATTAACCAATAAATATTAAAATCATGTTGAAAAAAAATTTCAAAAACTGGAAAACTCTAAGTAAAAAAGAACAAAAAACAATTAATGGAGGTCTTGAAACATTTTGTTTATCACCTGATCACTGTTATCGTCTTATAGAAGATAAAGAAGATGATGGAAGTGGATGTATAACAATATTTTCATGTATACGATCAGTTTGTATTGCTAGTGTAGGTTCTTGTAATTAACTAAAATACAAATCAATAGCGTTTGAAAAAATGCTATTGATTTCTTTGTGTTATAGTAGCTAATGATTTTATTTTCCTTCCAATAAATAAACCAGAGATAAAAATTAATACTCCCAAAAGCGGTAATTTCCAATGCAAAGGAGTGTTGTCAACTAATTCAATAGTGTTTGGGAATTTTTTATTCAGTTTAAAATAATCACTATCCTTTGGTTCATTCACAAATTCGTATTCTCTATTTCTAGCACACATCCAAGTTGTGTATCTTGATATTTCATTCTCTGTATTAAAAAACTTAAAAACCTCTTCTTTTTTAGTGTATACCAAATAATGTTTATTTAGTGAGTTAAAACCAAAATCACAACTAGTTGAAGGTTGATATACTTTAATATATTTTTTACTAGACCCTTTCCATTTTTTTGTGATTTCAAATTTAGCATACCATAATCTAGTATATTTTTCACCAGCATTTAATTCACTAATTTCATATTCTACTTCTTTAATTTCAATCAAACGACCAATGAAAATTTCATCTGCCCATTCAACAGCGTCCTTAAATGGAATATTGTTACAGCTACAGGCATAGTTGTAAATAGATAGTGATATTAGAAATAGTGATAATATATATATTTTCATAGCTTAAGATTTTATTGAACCATTTTTGGATCAAAAATTATTCCACTTTGTTTTCAAAACTAATAGATTAAACCCTTTGTATTTTTGAAGCAAAATTTTATTAAATCGAGTTGTTTTTTAGAGTGAAATGGGAAAAATCGTATCAACAATAAGAATCTTGATCTAGAAATAGTCTTTGAACTGAAAACTTTAGAGGGTTTAAGTTTCTAAAATGTGTAAAGAGTAGTTTATATATTCATAACAACAACTTTCCACAATTGTTGTCCAGCTTCATAAGTACAAAGATCAGAAAATCCAATAGTTTCATGTGCATTTAAAGATCGAGTATTATTAGCATCAATTTCTGTGATAATACTAGTAAACTGACCAGAAAAAGTTGTAGCCATTGTATTGTACAAACCTCTAAAAATTCCCTTTCCTCTGTATGCTTTGTCAACACAAACTTGTCCCATTACAATAAAATCCGGATTAATATTAAGTTTGTTTATTTCATTAAACATAGGACGTAAAACAGGAATTTCATTTTTAAATGAAGTAGACATCGATAGTGCATAACCAACTACATTATCATTGTCTTTCGCAATAATATGCGGATGAAGATCGTGCATTTTAGCAAGTATTTCTAAATCATGTTCAACAGTAACAAAACCCTGTGTTTTCTTTTCTTCTTTAGTAAGTTGTTTTGGTAAGTTTTGTTGTTGTAATGCTAAGATTTGTTTTAGTTCAGCAGTATTTGAAGTTTTTGTAAAAGTGATCATAAATAAGTAGAAGGTTTACAGTAAACGTTTTCGTTATAAATTTAGAGAAATAAGCTTTTTTAATCGCGTTTTTTCTAATTTAGAATAATTATTTTTGTTGGAATCAACAAAAGAGCAAACTTCTAAAAAAACAAAAAATGAAGACAATCAACGATTTTAATTTTGAAGATAAAAAAGCATTAATCCGTGTAGATTTTAATGTGCCATTAAACGACGAATTTCAAGTAACAGACGATACTAGAATTCAGTCAGCTAAATCAACAATCATTAAAATTTTAGAAGACGGAGGAAGTTGTGTGTTAATGTCGCATTTAGGTCGTCCAAAAGGAGTAGATGCAACGTTTTCTTTAAAGCATATTGTTGATAAAGTAAGTGAAGTAATCGGAGTACAAGTAAAGTTTGTTGAAGATTGCGTAGGAGAAGCTGCTGAAGCTGCTGTTGCTGAATTAAAAAGCGGTGAAATCTTATTGTTAGAAAACTTACGTTTTCATGGCGAAGAAAAAGCAGGAGATGTTGCTTTTGCAGAACAATTATCAAAATTAGGAGATGTTTATGTAAACGATGCTTTTGGTACAGCACATAGAGCTCATGCTTCTACAGCAGTAATCGCTCAGTTTTTTCCAGAAAAGAAGTGCTTCGGACATTTATTAGCGAAAGAAATTGAAAGTATCGATAAGGTATTAAACAATTCAGAAAAGCCAGTATTAGCTGTTTTAGGTGGAGCAAAAGTTTCTTCTAAAATCACTGTAATCGAAAATATTTTAGATAAAGTAGATCACTTAATTATCGGTGGAGGAATGACATTCACATTTGTTAAAGCACAAGGTGGAAAAATTGGAGATTCTATCTGCGAAGATGATAAAATGGATTTAGCTTTAGAGATTCTTGAAAAAGCAAAAGCTAAAAATGTACAAGTTCACATTCCTGTTGATGTAATTGCTGCTAGTGCTTTTGATAATAATGCAGAAACTCAAATTTCAGATGTAAATGAAATTCCAGATAACTGGCAAGGATTAGATGCTGGTCCGAAATCATTGGAGAATTTTGAGCAAGTGGTAAACCAATGTAAAACGATTTTATGGAACGGACCTTTAGGTGTTTTTGAAATGGAAAGTTTTGCAAAAGGAACAATAGCTTTAGGAAACTTTATAGACAATGCTACTAAAAACGGAGCTTTCTCTTTAGTTGGAGGAGGAGATTCTGTTGCAGCTGTAAAACAATTCGGATTTGCAGATAAGGTAAGTTATGTATCTACTGGAGGTGGAGCAATGTTAGAAAGTTTAGAAGGTAGAGTTTTACCAGGAATCGATGCGATTTTAAATTAATCAGATTAAAACCAATTGCGTAATTGGATAAAACTTCTGTCAATTCGAGTGATTTTTTAGAGAGAAATGAAAAAAAATGTATCGAGAATAAGAATTTTAACTTAGGAATAGTTCTCGAACTGATAATTTAAAATGGTTTAATTCTCTGAAGTCATAGGAAGTTAATAATGGAGTAATGCAATAAAATAGTAGAAAATTAGAATACTGTTGCATTAGTAAATTAAATAATTGAGTACATGAAATACACAACATTACCAAATACCGATGTTAAAGTTTCTAAGATTTGTTTAGGAACAATGACTTGGGGGAATCAGAATACAGAAGCAGAAGGATTTGAGCAAATGGATTATGCCTTAGAGCAAGGTGTGAATTTTTTTGATACTGCTGAGTTATATTCTGTACCTGCAACTCCAGAAACTTACGGAGCTACAGAAAAGATCATCGGAAACTGGTTCAAGAAAACAGGAAATAGAGATAAAGTTGTTTTAGCTTCTAAAATAGCTGGAGGTGGAGATTATACAGCGCATATTCGATCTGGAGGTTTAACAGGAAAGAATATTGTTGAAGCTGTTGAAGGTAGTCTGCAACGTTTACAAACAGATTATATCGATTTATATCAGTTACACTGGCCAAATCGAGGAGTAAACTGTTTTGGTGTGCGTGATTATCCGTATCAAACTTCAGCAAAAGAAGCAGAAAATCATATTGAAATTTTAGAAACACTTCAAGGTTTAATTAAAGAAGGAAAGATAAAACATGTAGGTTTATCAAACGAAACTCCTTGGGGAACAATGAAGTATTTACAAGCTGCTGAACAGCATGATTTACCTAGAATGGTAACCATTCAAAATTCATATTCATTAATTCATCGAGGTTACGAATACGGAATGTCTGAAGTTTCGATGCGTGAAGATATAGGACTTTTAGCATATTCTCCTTTAGCGCAAGGAGTACTTTCTGGAAAGTATTTAAACGGAGGGAAGCCAGAAGGAGCAAGAGGAACATTATTTCCTCGTTTTATAGCTCGTTATATGGGAGATGGATCTCAAAATGCAGTGCAAGCTTATTTAGCAATTGCAGAAAAACACGGTTTAACATTATCTGAGTTAGCTTTAGCGTATATTAATCAGTTACCATTTGTAACGAGTAATATTATTGGAGCTACAAAAATGGATCAATTAAAAGAAAATATTAACTCAATTCATGTTGAATTAACTGAAGAAATTTTGAAAGAAGTAGAGGCAGTGCACGCAGCAATGCCGAATCCAGCGCCTTAGTTTCTTGAGTTTAAAAAACAAAATATTTGCATCATACATGGTCGTATTTATTACAATCATGATGATGCTTTTTTCTTCTGTGATATTTTCTGAAACAGCAGAAGAAGAGCCAAGATTTTTTTGTGGAACTGTAGATACAATTACTGAAGAACAGAGAGCAGGAAGAAAGCTTTTTAATGCAAATTGTGCCTCTTGTCATAAGTTAGATAAAGATGATATGACCGGTCCAGCTTTAAGAGGTGTAAAGTTTGACTCACTTTCTTTACATGAGTATTTGAGTTCTAAAAAACATCAACCTACTTTTCCACAGTTAAGTATCGAGCAAATCAATGAAATTTTAAAGTATACTAAAGATTAATAGTAGCTGTCTAAAAAATAATGTCATTCTGAATTTATTTCAGAATCTCACTACGCTAATTTTAAACAGCTTTTTAGTAATTTATTCCTTCAAAAGATTAATAGTTTGATCTATCCAGCTTTTTTGGTTGTTTAAATAAAAGTCAGGAGCAATACCAATCACTTCATAAGCACGTTGTTTTTTGTATCGACTAGATGTACATGTTAATGTAAAATTGTAACAAGGAGTTATTACTGCGCCAACTTCACCATAACCAACATATCCGCCAGAATTTTCTCCAACTAAAATAGTCTTCTTGCTTTGTTTTGCCCAAAATAAAAGAGTTTCACAAGAGCTAGCACAGTTTTTATTGTATATAATAGCAACTTTTTTGACGGCATTAGGCTTAAACTTTCTACTCATTCTTCCTCCTTTTGATACAGAAATATAAGAGTTTAACTTTGCTTTTTTCATTCGTTCTACCCTGTTCTCAAACCATTTTACTCGATCTTTATCAAAGTTTACCGTATCACTTTTTGCATCTTCATACCAACTTTCCCAAATTTTAATGTTGTCTTTAGTAATGTATAAATCAACTTTATCGGTTTTGATTTTATTCGTGTAGATAAATTCTAAAAGTGGATTAACATTATCATCACTTCCTCCACCATTATTACGAACATCAATAATTAAGTAAGGCTGCTTTTTAATTTTATCGAAAGAAGCTTTGTATAGCGAATCGATTTTAGCGGATCTTTTACCTGAAAAAGTAGGAATTCGTAAATAAGAAATACTATCGTTAATTGTTTTAAAATCATAAGTAGATGGAACATCAATTGCATGATTTGCATAAGAATTTAATGAAGTTTTAAACCAATAATCTCCAAGAACGCCTTCTTTTAAAGAGAATCGACTATCGTATTTTACAGCATGATTTTTTAAATAGCTAATTGCTAAAAACTCATTTGGAGTAGCTGTTTTTTTAAGTTCAAATTTTACTTGTCCTTTTTTCCAAAGTTTTGTTTTTGCATCTAAAATTACACCAACATAATCTCTCAACTTAGTTTTACTCGGAATTACAGCAACTGTATATGCATTTTTGATTTCATAAATTCCAAGAATATTATCTATAGGATATTGTTTTTGATCTACTTTTTCTAATGGAATTGTTTCTCTTGAAGTATAAGTTTCTGAAGCTAAAAATTGTTGTAATTCTTCTTCATTATTTTCATCGATATTTTGACTTCTCATGTAAATTGAAGAATGATTATCTCTAAAAAACTCTACATATTGTAATGTTAATTTATAACAATCGTTTTTCGTACTGACTTTCCTTGCTTCTTCAATTAAATTGGTTTTTAAGGAAGCGTATATTGCTTTTGTTTTAGAAGTAACATTGTCTTTAAATCCAGGAAGATTGTTTTCATAATAGTTAATTACAAAATCTAAATCTTTATAGCATTTACATTCTTCTTGAGCAAAAGAAAGATATGTTAAAAGTAGTAGTGAAAGTGTAAGTAAGTTTTTCATATTTGATTTTTCAGTTGTCTTAAAAAGACATTTAAAATGTACAGTTGTTACACTAAAGTTTTTGGTTAATAGTGTTCTTTAAAAATCAAATTATGAATTTTTCTGTAGAGAAATTGATTTATTTTCCCAATAGTAAATTATTGTACCTGAATAGAAAAGTTAATTCTAATTGATAAACAGTTATAAAAAACAAAAGCTCCTAAGAAATATTCTCAGAAGCTTAAATTTATATAATTTAGTTTATAACTAGTAACCTACTTTAGCACGTACACGTTGTAAAACATCTTGAGCTACTTTTCTAGCTTTTTCAGCACCAATTGCTAATGCTTCATCAATTTCATTTTTGTTCTCCATGTAGTGATTGTATTTTGAACGTACATCAGCAAACTTATCAATAATCAATTCGTATAAAGCTTGTTTTGCATGTCCATAACCATAATTTCCGCCTTCATAATTTGCACGCATCTCAGCAATTTGCTCATCAGAAGCTAATAATTTATATAAAGCAAAAACATTATCTCCATCAGGGTTTTTAGGCTCTTCTAAAGGAGTACTATCAGTTTGAATTTTCATGATTTGCTTACGTAACTTTTTGTCTGGTAAAAAGATATTAATGACGTTATCACGAGATTTACTCATTTTTTCACCATCAACTCCAGGAACTAACTGTGTATGTTCTTGAATTTTTGCTTGTGGCGGAACTAAAGTTTCTCCGACAATATTATTTAGTCTCTCGGCAACATCTCTTGTCATTTCTAAATGCTGTAATTGATCTTTTCCTACAGGAACAATTTCAGCATCGTATAACAAAATATCAGCAGCCATTAACATTGGATAGGTAAACAATCCAGAATTAACATCTTCTAAACGATCTGCTTTATCTTTAAAACTATGTGCAAGTTTTAATCTGTTGTATGGAAAGAAACAATTTAAATACCAAGTTAATTCTGTTACTTCAGGAATATCACTTTGACGATAAAATACAGTCTTATTCACATCAATACCACAAGCTAACCAAGTAGCAGCTGTACTGTATGTGTTTTCACGTAATTGATTTCCGTCTTTAATTTGAGTTAATGAATGCATATCTGCAATAAATAAAAACGATTCGTTTTCTGGCTGATTAGCCATTTCAATTGCTGGTAAAATTGCACCTAATAAATTTCCTAAATGTGGCGTACCAGTACTTTGTACACCAGTTAAAATTCTAGACATTTTATTTTGTTTCTTTTAGTATTAAAAAGTCAAACCCATATCCATGATGTAATAATGGTTCTTCATATACGGTTTCACTTATTTTGTCAAATTTTATATTTGGTTTGTGTTCTTTTGCCAAAATTACAACATCATACTCATCTTTAGGCTTTTTATTAGGATCATTTGTGATCCATCCCATAGATATTTCATGACCAGTTCCTACATGACCGATAACAATCTCAATATTGTTTGCTCTATAAATGCGAGTAGAACTTAAGTAATAGGCTATTAAATTATCGGTAAATGTAGCACTTCTTTTAAACTCTTGAAAAGCATTAAGACTTATTGGATGTTTTTTTGATTTATAAGTTAAATAATCTTTCTTCTTTTTACGATTGTTTTCTAAAGTAAGTATGTTGCATTTTTTCTGAAAGTCGCAAAAAGAAATATATTCAGGATTAAATAATGAGATATTTTTATTTTGTGAGACTTCGGCTTTTAATTTCTTCTGAAAGATTTCAGTTAATTCCTTAACATAATGTTCCGCTTCAATTACGATTTTTTCAGTTTTGTCCTTTGAGATTATTTGTCCGTTTAAATTGTATGTAGAAATATAATATTCAATGTTCCATCCAATTTCAGGAATTTTAAACTCTGCTGTTTTATCAAAGAAATCTGTTCTATGAATATCTACAGTTAAAGTGATAATATTTTGATCTTGAATTCCAATAGGAAATATTTTATATTGATAAGCAGAATTACAAGCATTAACGAATAATGATTGTAGTATCAAAAAAAGACAAATACAATAGGTTTTCATTAGCAAAGTTTTTTAAAATCATTAAAACAAAAATAACCTTTAAATCTACCAAACAAAAGAAATTACTACATTAGCAACTATGAAATACATAAAAATTCCCTTTCTATTATTATGGCGTGCATGGTTTTATGTATTAATGTTTGTAGGTATTGTTTTATTGTCGCCAATACTAATAATATTGTCGTCTAGTGAAAAATTATATCCGTATTTCTGGAAGGCAGCACGTTACTTTTCATATTTCTTAGTTTTTGCGATGGGATTTCGTCTTGATATTGAACGAGATGAAGAAATAGATCGAGATAAAAGTTATGTGTTTTGTGCAAATCACACTTCTTTTTTTGATATCTGGTTGATGATAATTATGAGTAAGAATCCGATCGTTTTCGTAGGAAAGAAAGAGTTAGTTAAAATCCCAGTGTTTGGTTTTTTCTACAAGCGTGTGGTAATTATGGTAGATCGTAGTAGTGCATCAAGTAGAAGAAAGGTATATGGTTTAGCTAAGAAACGTCTAAAAGACGGAACAAGCGTTGCAATTTATCCAGAAGGTCTAGTGCCTGAAGAAGGAGTAGTTTTAGCACCTTTTAAAAACGGAGCTTTTAGTTTAGCGATAGAGCTTAAAATACCAATTGTTCCTCAAATTTATTTCGATTGTAAACGTTCGTTTTCTTGGGATATTTTTAAAGGCGGTCCAACTAAATTACGAGCTAAACAGTATAAATTTATACCAACAGAAGATTTAAAAATCGAAGATCGAATTCAGCTTAAGAATCAACTTTTCGATTTAATGTATACAGAGTTAAGTAACGATGTACGTTACATGAAAGATACCAACAAAGCTTTAGATGCAGAACAACAATAAAATAAGTGAATACAGTACAAAAGAAGAATTTTACAATGTTCTTACACATGCTATCGGGTTATTAGCAAGCTGTATTGCGTTTCCTCTTTTAATCCGTAAAGCACTCTGTTATGTTGATGTGTGGTGTCAAATAAGTTTGATTATCTATGGTATAAGTTTAATTGCTTTATACTCGGCTTCAACTTTTTATCATAAGACAACAGTTGCAGAAAAGAGAAAAAAGCTGAAAGTTTTCGATCATGCTGCGATTTTTGTATTAATAGCAGGAAGTTATTCTCCGTTTTGTTTAATAGCGTTACAATCAGATTTAGGCTGGAGAATGTTCTTAATTGTGTGGAGTTTCGCTTTAGTAGGAATAATTTTTAAACTGTTTTTTACTGGGAAATTAAAACACGTTTCTACAGTAATGTATGTTTTAATGGGGTGGTTAGTTGTATTTTTTATAGGTCCTTTATTAGATAGTTTATCACCAGAAGGAGCAAATAATTTAATTGCCGGTGGAGTTTTTTATACTATTGGAGCGGTGTTATATTCAATTAAGAAAATCCCATATAATCACGCTATTTTCCATGTATTTGTTTTGCTTGGAAGTCTTTGTCATTTTTGGGCAATATATAATTTATAGTTACCAATCTTTAAAAGGTAACTTACTAAGGTTTGAATTGTAATACTTAATATCACCAGTTACTTCTTTACCTAGCCATTCTGGTTTTTCAAAATTTTCACTTTCAGAAGATAATTCAACTTCAGCAATAAGTAATCCTTTATTATCATCTAAAAACTCATCTACTTCAAAAGTGTGATTACCAATAGTTATTAAATAACGATATTTTTCAATGATTCCTTTTTCACACAATTCAAATAAATCTTGAGCTTCTTTTTGCGGTATTTTTTTTTCCCATTCAAATCGAGTAGTTCCAGAAGTATTAGATTTTCCTTTAATAGTTAAATAACCTTGATCGTTTTTTAAACGTACGCGAACAACACGTTCTTTATCAGAATTTAAAAAACCTTGTTTGATGTAAACTTTCGTATGCTTTTCATCTTTAAAACTATTGTTTTTAACTAAAAATTTACGTTCGATTTCTAGACTCATAAGATCAGGTTCAAATTTGTACGAATGTATCGCTTTTATCGTTATTATTAAATATCTTTGAAGCAATTATGAAGAAAATCTCTACACTTTTAGCACTTCTTTGCATCACGTTAATTAGCGCACAAAATGATTTTAGTGATCGTTGGGAAGACTTTTTCTCATATAATAATGTGAAGGATTTTGTGATTAATAACGATGAAGTTTTTGCATTAACAGACAATGCTATTTTTTCATACAACATTACTACTGAAGAGTTACGAAAAGTATCTTCAGTAAATGGATTATCTGGAGAAGAAACATCTACAATTCATTATAACGAAACTTTTGATAGAATCGTTATTGGATACGAAACAGGATTGATAGAGGTAATTAGTGACGATGGTTCTGTAACAGTTTCACCAGATATAGTCAATTTTAATCAGTCAGGTTTAAAGCGAGTAAACGATATTTTTGAACACGATGGTAAGTTGTTTATTTCGACTTCATTTGCCATAGTTGTATATGATATTGAACGATTAGAGTTTGGAGATACTTATTTTATCGGACCAGCTTCGAGTAGTGTAAATGTAAATGAAACTACAGTTTTAAATAACGAAATTTATGCCGCTACAGATATTGGAGTTTTTGTTGCTGATGTAAATAATCCTAGTTTAATTGATGCAGCAAATTGGACACGTAGATTTACAGGAAGTTTTCAGAAAACTATTTCTTTTGAAGGAAATGTGTATGCAGTTTCTAATAGAGAATTAATTCGTTTAAACGGAACAACCCAGCAAACAGTGCTTTCGTTTCCTGAAAATATAGTAGATGTTAATGTTTCAAATCAGAATTTAGTAATAGCTTTATCAAGGTCAGCTAATGTTTATAATGCATCTTTAGCATTACAAGGGACAAATACAACATCAACAGCATTTGATTTTACATTAAATACAGCTACAGTAAATGGAAGTTCAATTTTATTGGGAACTTCTGAGTTTGGTTTACTAAGTGCTGCAGTAGCTTCCCCAACATACACAGAGATTCATCCAGAAGGTCCACTTTCAAATGAAGTGTTTTCAATCGATGTTTTTAATAATAATTTATGGGTTGTGTATGGAGGTTACGATGTAACATTTACTCCAACGCAAACAAGACAAGGTTTTTCAAGGTTTGATGGAGAAAATTGGATCAACACTCCTTTTGATCCTACAAATCCATTCGGAGATTTAGTAAGTATAACTATTGATAAAAATAGTGATAATAGAGTTTTTATAAGTTCTTTTGGAGATACTGGAAGTGTAAATACGAGATTAACTGGTGGTTTATATGAAGTTGTAGATGATAATGTTGTTAACTTTTATAACAATACTAATAGTCCGTTAGAAGATATTCTTCCTGCAGATCCTACTAGAGTAACAATTAGAATTAGTGGTTCTGCATTTGATAGAGAAGGAAATCTTTGGGTGACAAATATTTTAGGAAATTCAAGATTAAAAAAGTTATCGCCAAATGGAAATTGGACGAATTACGACATCAATGAACTTTATGTTCAGAATAGACCAGGAATGGGGGAAATCACCATAGATAATACCAATACAGTTTGGATGACGACACGAAGTAATGGTTTGTTTGCATATAACGAAAATGGTGATCGAAAAAGAGCGTTAACTACCGAGCCCACAAGAGGAAATTTACCAAACAGAAGAACAACTGCAGTTGCTGTGGACAGGAACAATCGATTATGGATTGGAACTTTAACTGGTTTAGTTGTGTATAATAATCCAGCTTCAATTTTTGATGCTACTGTTTTCGATGCTGAACCAATCATTATTTTAGACGATGGAATACCAAAAAGATTATTGGGAGATCAAACTGTAAATTCAATAAAAGTAGACGGAGCTAATAATAAATGGTTTGGAACAGAAAATGGAGGAGCATTATATACAAATCCAAATGGTCAAAACACATTAGCTAATTTCAATAAAGAGAACTCTCCTTTGCCTTCAAATAAAATATTGGAAATTGCAGTAGATGAATTTACAGGTAAAGTGTTTTTCGCAACAGATAGAGGGATTGTTGCTTACAATAGTAATGTAGATCCTTTTGGAGATACTTTAGGAGAAGTTTATGCGTATCCAAATCCAGTTTTAAAGAACAACGATACAGTAACTATCGATGGTAGAAATGGCACAAATTTACCTAGAGGAACGAATGTGAAAATTTTAGATGTTTCAGGAAATTTAGTTTATGAAACGAATGTTGTAGAAGGACAAGAAGTTCAAGGTGGTAAAGTAGTTTGGAATAAAAGAAATTTAGCTGGACAAAAAGTTGCTTCTGGTGTGTATATCGTTTTACTTACTACTGATGATGGAAGCGAATCTGCTACAACTAAAATAGCTATTGTAAACTAATGCCTGTTGTTGCTACCAAAGCTATTGTTTTTAGCTCAATTAAATACGGCGATACTAGTTTAATTGTTAAATGTTTCACCGAACAAGAAGGTTTAAAAACTTACATGGTTCGAGGAGTTTTAAAGTCTAAAAAAGGAAAGCTAAAAGCTGCATATTTTCAACCATTAACCTTATTACAACTTACCGCAAACCATAATACTAGAGGAACTTTAAACTCAATTAAAGAAGCTAGAGTATTTCCTATGTATGAAACAATTCATACTTCAATAGTAAAACAAACAATAGTTTTATTTATCTCTGAAATCTTATCAAATATAATTCAGGAAGAAGAACAGAATGAAATCCTGTATAATTATATAGAAACATCATTGATTTGGTTAGATACTCATAGTTCTACAGCTAATTTTCACTTATTGTTTTTATTGAATTTATCACGGTTTTTAGGTTTCTATCCAGATACGTCTAATGAAGAAAGTTTCGGGTTTAGTTTGTTAGAAGGTAGTTTTACAAACAAGTCGTATGATAAATCAGTGATCACAGGAGATAATTTTCTTTTGTTCAAAAGGCTGTTAGGCATAAATTTTGATGCAATAGATATAATTTCATTTAATAAAAAAGAAAGACAGAAAGTGTTACAGGTGATAATTCGATATTTTGAATTACATTTGGAAGGTTTTAAAAAACCAAAATCGTTAGACGTTTTAGAATCAGTGTTTAGTTAACTCATGAAGTGGATATTTTTACTTTTTTTATGTGTTTCTACGACCTTATTTTCACAAGAAATTACTGTTTATGATGCAGAAACAGGTAAGGTAATAGAATCAGTTGCAATTTTCAATAAAGACAAGAGTAAGTCTGGTATAACAAACGAAAACGGGAAATTAGATGTTTCTGAGTTTTCTTCAAGTGAAATAATTTACTTCACACATGTTTCGTATGCTGAATTTTCTATCAAAAAATCAATCATTTTACTTAACAATAATATTGTATATCTATCTAAAGAATCTGAGCAGTTAGATGAGGTTGTTGTTTCTGTATTTAAAAACAAAGCAAAAACAAAACGTATTGCAGAACAGATAGAAGTTATTAAAGCAAAAGAAGTTCAGAAAATAGCAGCTCAAACTTCTGCTGATGTTTTAGCAGCTGTACCAGGAATTCGTGTTCAAAGATCTCAATTTGGAGGTGGAAGTCCGGTTTTACGTGGTATGGAAAGTAACAGAGTTTTACTTGTTGTAGATGGTGTCCGAATGAACAATGCGATTTATCGTAAAGGTCATTTACAAAACTCAATTACGGTTTCTCCAAATATGTTAGATAGAACAGAAATTGTATTCGGACCAACATCTGTTATTTATGGTTCAGATGCTTTAGGAGGAGTTATTCATTACTATACTAAAACGCCAAAATTATCAAAAGATAAAGAAGTTAAAAGTAATTTTTTCTCTCGTTTTTCTACGGTTAATAATGAAGTGACTAATCAAGCTTCGGTTGAACTTCGTTTTCCTAAATGGGGAAGTTTTACAAGTGTTTCGCATAGTAACTTCGGAGATTTACAAATGGGAGAAAATAGATCTCACGGATTTGAAGATTGGGGAAAGATTACATATTTCTCAGAAAATGTAGGAAATAAATTTGTAGCTACTCCAACGTTAAACTCAGATCCAAATCTACAAAGAAATACAGGTTTTAATCAAACAGATATTTTACAGAAGTTTTATGTTCCATTATCTAAGAATACAGATTTAAAACTTAATATTCAATACTCAACATCTTCTGATGTTCCAAGATTTGATCGACTTACAGAATTAACAGATGAAACTGATCCATCTTCATTAAAATTTGCTGAATGGTATTATGGTCCACAAGATCGTTTATTAATCTCTTCGCAATTAGAAATTAATCCGAAGAAAAAATGGATGAAATCTGGAGTGTTTACTTTAGCATATCAAAATATTAAAGAAAGTAGAATTCAAAGAAAATTCGGAAGTCTACAAAGATCCTACAGAGAAGAAAAGGTTGATATTTTTAGTTTAAACGGAGATTTCTCAGTTCCATTGGCAAGACAACGAAATTTAGGTTATGGTTTTGAAATAGCTTACAATGATGTAAACTCTAATTCATTCGGAAAAGAATTGAATGTTGTAAATAACGAAATTGTAGGATTCAACGGAGATTTTGCTGTACAATCTAGATATGCAGATGGCGGAAGTAGTTATTTAAGTTCTGCATTATATTTCGATTATCGTCAAGATATTTCGAGTAACTCAACATTAAATTCAGGAATACGTTTAACTAATACGCAGTTAAGAGCAAAATGGGTAGATGATACTTTTATTACATTGCCAGATAACGATATTAGTTTAAGTAATACAGCAATTACAGCAACTATAGGTTATGTGTATAAACCGACAAAAAGTTGGCAATTAAACGCAGTTTTATCTTCAGGTTTCCGTTCGCCAAATATAGATGATGTTGGTAAGGTAAGAGAAAAAGGAGGAAATGTAACGGTACCAAATGTTGATTTAAGACCAGAGCATGCTTACAGTGGAGAAATAGGATTACAGAAGTATTTTAACGATAGAAAATTCAAAATAGGAGCTAACGTTTACTATACATTATTGACGAATTATATCTATAGAGATAATTTTATTTTAAACGGAAGTTCTACAATTTCATTTGATGGTGTTGATGGAAACAATATCGTAGCAAATGTAAATAGAGATAATGCTTATGTAACAGGATTTACAGTGAACTACCAAGGAAAGTTATTCCAAAATTGGACTACAACAGGTTCTATAACATATACAAAAGGTAGGACTTTTGATACAGATGAACCAATGTCTTCAATACCTCCATTGTTTGGAAATTTCGATGTGAATTATGTAAATGAAAAAGTTGAAGCTGGAGTAAACTTTCGTTTTAATGCGAAAAAAGATATTTCAGATTTTAATATAGATGAAGGTATCGATAATCATGAGCAAACACCTCTGGTAGATGCAACTTCTTCAGATCCTGAACAACGTTATTACGGATCGCCAAGCTGGCAAACATTAAGTGCTTTTGCAAAGTATAATTTGAGTAGAAACTTTAGTTTACAAGCTAGAGTAGATAATATATTCGATGAACATTATCGTGAGTTTGCTTCTGGCGTATCTGCTCCAGGTCGTAATCTATCAGTAAGTTTATTCGCAAATTTTTAAAATCAATTATGATCAATATATTCAAAATAGTAAGTTTTCTTGAAGGATTATCGTACATCCTTTTACTATTTATAGCAACACCAATTAAATACATTTACGACAATCCTACTTATGTTAAATGGTTAGGAATGCCTCATGGGTTATTATTTATTGGTTATTTAGCTTTAGCAGCTCTTTTAAAGGTTGAGTTAAAATGGAGTGTTAAAGATTTTGTTATGGTTTGTCTTTTAGCAATTATCCCTTTCGGAACTTTCTTCGTTGGGAAATATTTAAAAGAAGAAAAGTAAATAACACAACTTCCTAATTTCAATTCATTTTTTATTTTAAAATAAACACATTG
The DNA here is from genome assembly GCF_947495995.1 of uncultured Tenacibaculum sp. GTDB lineage: Bacteria > Bacteroidota > Bacteroidia > Flavobacteriales > Flavobacteriaceae > Polaribacter. Next base: position 597,980 of record NZ_CANMAX010000001.1, on the reverse strand, counting down.
TTTTCGCAATGCTGTTGTTAAATTCTATTGCTTTTTTTAAACGTTGTATTTTCTTGTTTTTGATATTTCAAAAGGAAAATATCATGTAATTAAAAAGGGAATTTAACAGTGTTTTAGGGGGAGTTTCCCTAGTACTTCTACTTTCAGAAAATAATAGTTTTATCACACGTTAAAACCTCATTCGCGAAGAGTAGACAAAATACTTGATTGTCTATAAAAGTTCAAGGATTAATTAACTATTATAAATTAAATCTTATGTTACAAAACATTTTAAAATTAGAAGGAATTGAAGTATTAGACAAAAGCAGTCAACAAGACGTTAAAGGTGGTGGACTTTTTAATAGAGATTATTTCGCTTGCCAGTGTGGTAATAACACAAATACTTTTCAGGTTAGAGCTTGCAATATAACAAGAGCTGAAAGAAAAGCAGATCGTAAATGTCCAACAGGACAATCTTCTAGCTGTGTACAAACAAATATCTAATTTGTTTACTATACATAACTAAAAATAAAAGAACGAGTTGTGAATAATCATGACTCGTTTGTTTTTGGTTTAATCTGGTAAATAATCGTACTGAATTAAATCTTCTTTTTGAGAAATCTTTCTTAAGTTTCCGTTGTCTAATAATTGTACTTCACTTGATATTTCTAAAATGCTAGAGTAATCGTGATCAGTAACAATTATACCTTTGCTTTTAGAGTTTTCTTGTATTAACTCTTTAATAAAACTTCTGTTTACAGGTGATACACCTTTAAAAGGTTCATCTAATAAAACGAATTTTGATTTGGAGTTAAAAATCATAAACACTTCAATAATTTTTTGTTCTCCACCGGATAAATTTCCTGCTTTTGTAGCTAATAATTTTTTTAAAAATGGATTTTCTTTTGCTTTTTTAACAGCCCCTTTACCAGCGAAAAAAGTTAATAACGTTTTTACATTGTATTCTTTAGGAAGCATAGTTTCCTGAGGTAAATAACTTACATATCTAGTAGTCTTTCTTAAAGATTTGAGTACTTGATTATTAATTTTTAGAAATTTGAAATCAGCTTTTACAGTGCCGAAAATAATTTTTAATAAAGTAGATTTTCCAGATCCATTTCTGCCTAGTAACCCTACAATATCACCTGTTTTACATTCTAAAAAGATGTTATTAAGTATTTGGTGCGTCCCAAAGGTTTTTATCGTACTGTCTAATTGAAGTTTGTCCATATTAAATGAAATATTGTAATGAAAAAACCAATTAATACAGTTGATAACCAAAGTGTTGATTTACTAATTCCTTGGTTGTGATAGAAATAGTACTCGTTTTTCGATTTCAATTCATAAGTAAATAAATGGTTGAAAATGCTAATTAATAAATAACTAATTCCAAAATACAATCCTGAAAAACTAAACAGGAAAGCTATTGGAAAACTAATTTTTATAATTTTCCATTGGAAAAGAAAAATTGATTTCAAGAAATATAAATTCATTGAAATTTATTAATCAAACAAGCTGATTCCGAAAAGAACTCGATTTTCTTTAACGCCATTAAAATTAGACTGAACAAAATCTAAACGTAAAAAACGCCATTTTCCCCAACCAATATTATCTAAACCAATACTGTATTCAGAATACGGTTTTCTTCCTCCAGAAAAGTATCCTTTGGCTCCAATAACAGTATGGAAATTCAATTTGTTAATCAGCGGAATTTTATTCAGTAAGAAACCTTTGAAATTATGTTGTGCGTGAATTTCACCATAAGCATCATTTGTGCTAAAGTCATAGTATGGCATAATAAAGTAACTACCTAATCTATTAGAAGGAGATAAGTCAATCTCATTTGCTAAAGGATGGTAAAAATCCATAAAAGCAATGTTTTTCTGTTCAAGGAAAGTTCCCGCTTTCAAGTTGTAATCAAAGTCACCTAAATTTCCTAAAGAAAGATATTGTTGTAGGCTAGAAAAAACTAAATCAGAATGTAATTCAGAATTTTCCGAACCAAATGTTTTTCTATATCCTAAAGTCAATGTTGGATATTTATTACTTCTAACAGTAAAACGTGAATCAGGATAACTAATATATTTACTTCCAAAGTTTATAGTGGTAGAAACTTGTGTTTTAAATATTCGATGTCTGTTAAACGATACACTTGTAGAAGTTGGATCTATTGGATTGTTGGTTTCAAAAGTTCCGTCTCTATTAAAAAACGAATAATCAGTTGTATTTACTACAGGTTTTCTATCTGCATATTCTGCTTTAGAGAAAAACTGAATTCCAGGATATAACTCTTTTGAAAAAGCTACAGAAGCGAAAGATTTTTCGAAAAACTTAGCAAAATTCTCTTTAAACATAAGAGAAAAGAAAGTGTTGTTTAAATATGAAACTGGATTACTTTCATCAAACTGACTCAATTTATTTCCAGCAGAAATCGTTAATCTTGGTTTGCTAATATTGTCCCATTTTTTACTGAATGAAACTACTGGACGGATTTTTTTGTCTGAAAAACCATAGTTTACAGCTCCGCTCACGCTCCACCATTTTCCTTTATCGTTCATTCTCTTGTAATACGATATTTCTGGATTTAAATTGAATCCTTGAACAGTATTAAATCGAACAGTTTCTACAAGACTATTAAAGCTTAACGACCATTTTTTGTAGCTGTTTCGGTAAGAGTAACCTAAAATAGTAGAAGAAAGAGTAAATCGATTTCTCTTATTATCTATAGAATCTAAGTATTTCTTAGACTTACGAACTATTTTAAGACTGTCTTTTATTACGTAATCTTTTTGTTCTTCAGTTGTTAAAGGAACACTTCTTAATTTGGTCCAATATGCTGAATCTTTTTTAGTAGCTTTTTCTTCAAAAGATAAAATTTCTTTACCAAAAGTTTCAGGATTAAATTCAGGTGAAAAATTATAATTTGCATACGAAGCAGAGAATCTACCGTCGATATTAAATCCTAAAAAACCAACTTTAAAGTCTATGGTTTGTAGAATTAAGGCCCAAATTCCTGAGTTTGGTTCGTAGTTGTAGTTTTGTTTAATGTGTAAAACATCAATTGCTGGGTTGTTTATTTGTGCACCTGTTACAGTTAAATCAGCTCCATAAATAGCCCAATCGTCTTCTACAACATAAACATATCCACCAAAAACACGATCATTTTCACGTCTAGGAATAATCTGTATTTTATTAATTAGTTTTCCGTTTTCGTTATAAAAAGTACCTGTTAATTTGAATCTATAATAGCTAAAAGCATAATTAGCGATTGGAGAAAAAATCTCAGCATCGGCTACAGGAACTAGGTTTTTATATAGATTAAAGTTTACGTCTGCTGCTCTATTGAAAGAAATTCCGTTGTCTTGTCCACTAACTTTAGAAGCCACAATAACTTCTTTAAAGTTTTTTGGTCGTTTTTGATACCAGATTTTAGAAACTGTTTCTGAAAGATAAATAATACCACTTCGAGTAGAATCTAATCCACCACCTAAGTCACCAATTTCTTGACCCAATATTTTTTTAGGAGCATTTTTTATTTTGAATAATCCTCTAGAGTAGAAGTCTGCCTGATATTTACCAGACTTATTTGTATTTTTCTCTTTGCTTGCAATCACTTTTCGTATGATAGCATCTGCAGGATTTTCTGTTGAAGAAACAGTTACTTCCTCTAGTAACTCTTCTCTTTCTGCCATTTTTATATCTAATGTGAACGGAAAACTATCTATAGTTACAGTTTTCTTTACTGTTTTAAAACCTAAAAATTGAAATACAACAGTTTGCTTTCCTTTTTTTGAAGTGGCTAATTCATAAAAACCATTATCATTTGTGGTTGTTCCTTCTAAGGAGTTCTCAATATAAATACTTACAAATGGAAGAGGTTCATTATTCTTATTTACTACTTTTCCTCTTATTTGTGAGTTACAAATTAAAGAAGCTAAAAGCGTAATTACGAACATAAAGTTTTTCATAATCAGCGGTTTGGTTTTTTTGCATGGCAAACATAGTCTAATTATTTAGTAAAATTTATTTAGGAAATGTTAAAGAATAAAATCTATATAAAGCAGAATGAGTACAACAGACAAATAAATTTGACCGTTGTACTCAATTAAGCAAGGGACTATAAATACAACTATTAACTGCTGATAGTTATAATCTTAAATATTTTATTGAGCAAAAAATGCTGAGATTTCATTTCTGATAAATAATAGAACACTAAAGTCTAAGTGAGACTTTAAAAACGAATTACAGTAAAAAGATTGCGTAGTTATTCTTAATAGAGATTAGAATTTTGTCTAAAAGATAGTATGCGATGTTTCATAATAGGGGGATATTTATTTAGTGTATTACAAATACAAGAAAAATGATTACACACAAATATAATAATTAAATTATTAAATATCAAGTGCTTATGTGTTAATTGTCTTTCTTTTTTTCTTTTTTCTTCTTTTTACCAAATAAACCACCTAAAGCATCTTTTACAGCATTTACTGTATTATTCTTTTTATCGCCTGTAGCAGAAGCTTTATTGCCTTTATTTCCTAATAAACCACCAACAGCTTTGTCTAATAACTTGTTCTTTTGTTTGTTAACTAATTGAGTAGTTAAATTACTAACAGCTGATTTTAAATCTGTTTTTACAGAAGGATTTGAGAAACTACCTGAAAAGTTTGCGGTAACAGGAACTTTTACGTTTTGATCTTTGCTATCAAGTTTCGATAATAATCCGCTTACTTCACTACCTAAGTATTTTGCAGGAACATTAAACGTAGCATTGTAATCCATTAATTGATCGAAACCATGACTACCACCTACTTGTATATCGATGTCTTTATATTTTAAGTTAAAAGGCTTAACGTTAACTTTTCCTTTGTCAAAAGATAAGTTCGTTTTAATGTCTTTTAGATTCAGTTGTTTTAAATCTATAAAACCTAAGTTTTGATCTAATAAACTTAAAGCTTTAGAGTTTTTAGGTTCTACATTTGTAGCTAAAACTTCTGCTAATGCTTTACCAGACATTGATGTTAAGTTAGGAGTAAAATCATCGTTAAGATTTCCTGCTAAATTTAAATTCGTGTTTAGTTTTCCTTGTAAAACATCTGCAATTGGTGATAATATTTTAAATAACTCAATATTTTTAAAAGAGTCGCTAATATTAAAAGATTTGATTCCCATATTCATATCAAATACAGGTGATTCTTCTTTTGTGCTAACCGCTCCGTTTAAGGCAATGTTTCCACCAAACATTTCTCCATTTACATTTTGTAAAGTAGCTTTTTCATCCTTAATAATTAACTTTCCTTGAACGTTAGAAAGCTTTAAGTTGTCGTAGTACACTTCTTTAGCAGAAGCATTAACAACACAGTCTAAGAATCCAGGGATTTTAAGTTTTTCTTTTGGTTGTCCTTCTTTGTTTTCTGAAGTTTCTTCTTTTTTAGGAGTTTCACCTGTTGTTTCAGTTTCAGCAACCATAAAATCACTAACCTTAAAAGAGTTAGAATTTAAACTGAAATTACCTTGTAAATTTTTATCTGAAAGTAAGAAACCTAGTAAGTTATTAATAGTACCAGTAGCATTTAAGTCACTAGTTCCTGTAACAGCGTTAAATTTTGTTAATGATATTTTCTGAGGAGTAAAATCTACTTTTGCAGTATTAATTTGTATTGGATTTGCAACTTGTTCTCCGCTAAATAAAAAGTCTTTTATAGCGATATCTCCACTGTTTTTGATACGTTGATATTTATTATTTTGAACAGCATCAATATCAAAACTAGAAGATAAGTTAGCAGTTATAATTCCACTTAATTCGTTTTTAAGTTCTAATGGATATACTTTATCAATATGTCCTAAATCAATTTTACCTTTAATGGTAGAGTTGATATAAGGATTCTTAGTTAAGTTACTCACTTTAGCATTACCGCTAAACTCATTCTCGTCAATCTTGAAAGCTAATTTTTGAAGATTTACATAAGTATCATCTACATTTCCTGTAGTATTTTTTATTTGAGTGTTAATGCGAATGTTTTTTACACTTTTTGGTAAACTTGGATACTTGAAAGAAGCATTGTTAGATGCTATGGTAACATCTATTTTAGGAATAGTAGTTTCTGTAACTTTTCCGTCTATTTTACCATCGATACTAAAATCTCCCGTAGTTTTTACACCTGATATGTTCTTAGCATATTCCTCAGGAATTAAAGCTAAAAAGTTTTTAAAATCTGAAGATGGAGTTTTAAAATTCACATGAATTTCTTGACTGTTATCTTTATTTAATTGTACAAAACCATCGAAAATTAGTGGTAATTGATTGATATGTGCTTCATTCTTTAAGAATGAATATTTCGAGTTTTCTAAATCTAAAGCTAAAACTGCGTTTAAATCTAAATGCTGATTGTTTACTAAAGCTTTACCATCTTTTTCAAAAAGAATATTAGTTGTTGTTTTGGTATCTAATTCAGTAGTTTTTTGAGAGAAATCTCCACTTCCAGAGTGATTAAAATCAGATAAAACCACATCCATTTTTCCTTTGTCGTCGTGGTATCTTAAAGTGGCATTAGTAATAGCATATTCTTTTAATGATAAACTAAAGTTGCTGCTTTCTCCGCTAGCTTCTTCAGTTTTTTCTTCTACTGCTTTAGTCGCATCTTTTTTAGCAATATCGTAGTTTGCATTTCCTTGCTCATCAACATGAATTTTCACTAAAGAATTATCAATAGTAAACGAGTTTATATTTAATTGACTATTGGCAGCTTTAAAAACTTCGGTAAGCTTAAGTTTAATTTTTATCTTTTCACTGTATACTAAGGTATCTCCTTCAAAAGGCGCATAATTGGTAACTAAAACATCATTAAGTTCAACAGAAGCTTTAGGGAAGTTTTTCAGTAAACTTAGGCTTGCATCAGCAAACTCAACCTTAGCATTAACATTATTGTTGATTGTTTCTTTAATTAAAGCAACAATTTTATCTTGAAACATGAAAGGAATTGCCGCTAAAGCAACAATAATTACAACTAAACTAATGGCTACAATTTTGACAATTTTTTTCATGATACTTGTATTTTATATAACAACGATTTATACTGGGATTTTATTTGAATTACTAAAAGTAATCGTACAACAAATTTAAAAGTTATGAGTAATATTGTAGTTAATAAAAAGTTTAATTTTTGAAAAAAACTGCGACATATTCTCAATTCATAAAAAAAGAAGCTAAACGTCTGGGTTTCATGTCTTGTGGTATAGTAAAAGCAGATTTTTTAGAAGAAGAAGCTCCGCGTTTAGAAACATGGCTAAAAAATGGTTTTCATGGAGAAATGCACTATATGGAAAATCATTTTGATAAGCGCTTAGATCCTAGGCTTTTGGTGGAAGGTGCAAAGTCAGTAATTTCATTATCGTACAATTATTTTCCTGAAGAAATTCAAAATCCAGAATCGTACAAAATTGCAAAATATGCCTACGGAGAAGATTATCATCATGTGATTAAGAATAAACTTTTTGAATTACTTGAATCTTTACGAGATGAAATCGGTGAAATAAATGGTCGTTGCTTTGTAGATTCTGCACCAGTTTTAGAAAGAGCTTGGGCAGAAAAAGCTGGTTTAGGATGGAATGGAAAACATACCTTGCTAATTCAGAAACAACAAGGGTCTTTTTTCTTTTTGGCAGAATTAATTATCGATTTAGAATTAGAATATGATCATCCTTTTGAAACAGATCATTGCGGTAAATGTACAAGATGTATAGATGCTTGTCCGACTGAAGCAATATTACCAAATAATCAGATTGACGGAAGTAAATGTATTTCTTATTTGACTATTGAATTACGTGATAATATTCCAACAGCATTTAAAGATAAAATGGAAGATTGGATGTTTGGCTGCGATATTTGTCAAGATGTTTGTCCGTGGAATCGTTTTTCAAAACCACATAACGAACCGTTATTTAACTCAAAAGAAAATATGCTCGATTTAGAAAAGCGAGATTGGGAAGAATTAACCCAAGAAACCTTTAGTAAAGTATTTAAAAAGTCTGCTGTAAAAAGAACTAAATTTAAAGGTTTAACAAGTACGATTAACTTTATTAAAAAGTAATTTCTATCAATTTAAACAACTTCATATACGCTTTTTTAGCATTAATGTCCACTTAATACAATTTTTTTTAAATAGAGAAAAATAGTTTTGGAAATTCGAAACTCAAATAAATTCTATGAATAAAGCTTCAATATAAATTACGTTTTGTTCAATTGATTTAATGTGCCAATAAATTTAACCTATTAAAAACAAAATGTAAAAATGAAAAAAGTACTAGCAGTATTCACTTTTCTTATTTGTTATTCTATTTACGGACAATCTGTACAAAATGTTTCTAGAGATTGGACTTCTTTTGTGCAATCAATCGAAGTAAAAGCAGATAAAGAAAAAAAGTTTAGAGTTGTAGCTTCTGCTAAAGTAGAAACAACAGATGAAAAAGGAAGAGCAGGTATCTGGGCAAGAGTAGATAATAAACCTAATGAGGGAAGAGGTTTTTTTGATAATATGAGAAACAGACCTATTGTATCAAAAAAATGGACCTCTTACACCGTAGAAGGAATTATTAATTCAAAATCTGAGATACTTAATTTTGGAGTTATTTGCTACAATAACGGAAAGTTCTACTTTGATAAGTTTGAAGTTTTTATTGAAGATGATAATGGTGAATTTCAACCAGTAAAAATTAGTAACCCTAGTTTTGAAGAGAATGTAAAGAATAATGTTATTCCTAGTTGGGATGCTGGTATTGGAAGAAAAAGAATTACAAATGTTAGAGAATTTTCTTTTACAAACAATGCAAAAGCTGTCGATGGTACGTATTCTATTTTAGTAGAAGGTAGTGGTATCAATAAAAACACAGGTGATAGTGGGGCGTTAATTCCAAATGCTGGGATATTTATCGCGATATTATTTATTTTATTATTTGCGCTTACTTTAATTACTTATTTGAGATCAAATAAGAATAATAAATGGTCTAAGTTAGGAGATTTTGGTTTTAAGTTTTCATTTGTTTACTTCTTCTTGTTCATTATTTTTAAGAATAACGGAGCTTATCCATTCTGGGGATATGTCATAGAATATCCAGCAAAATTAGTACGTCAATTTATACCTTGGGTAGGGAAGAATGTTTTGCAACTTCCTTTCGATATCAACACAGGCCCTAACGGAAGTGGAGATACAACTTACGGTTATGTATTAATGTTTGTCATTTTTACAATAGCGTTTTTAAGTGCGATTGTTTGGTCACTATTAAGTAGAAAACAGAAGAACAACGATAAATTATACTATTGGTTAACTACGGCTATTCGCTATTACGTAGGATTAATGTTAATTAACTACGGAATGGTAAAGGTTATACAATTACAATTCTCTCAACCTAGCTTTTATAGATTAATGCAGCCTTACGGAGAATCATCTCCTATGGGATTAGCATGGACATTTTTAGGGTTTTCTAAAGGATATAATTTATTTATGGGTATTGCAGAAGTATTAGCAGGGTTATTACTGTTTAGAAGAACATTAACATTTGGAGCTGTTATTACGTTAATGACAACTATGAATGTAATGGCTGTAAATTACTTCTACGATGTGCCAGTTAAAATACTGTCTACACATTTAGTGTTAATGACTTTGTTTTTATTGTTTAGAGATCTTAAAAAAGTAATGGAATATTTAGTAACAAATAATCCTGTAGAGAAACTGACAGTTATTAAACAACCAGAACTAAAAAAATGGTTTAGTATTACCCTTAAAGTACTTAAAATTTTAATTGTTTTTTATGCCTTAGGTTATGGTTTCTACGATACTTTAAAAATGAAAGAAAAATACGGTAGAGGAGATCAGCCTAAACCAGAATTATATGGTGTTTACAAAGTCACAAACTATGTAATTAACAACGATACGATAACCAATTACAAGAATAATAAACTTTGGAAGAGGATTATGTTTGAAAGAGAGGGATCTGTGCTAATTGAAACAATGAATGAAAAAAGGATTTTTTATAAAGTTGCAATAGATTCTGTTACAAAAAAGATGAAGTTTTCATCGTCTAATGGAGGTTCATCAGGTGCTTTTGATTTCAATTATACAAAAACAGATACCAGTTTAGATTTTAACTTTATATCAGGAAAAGACACGATTTCTGGTAAAAGTAAAATTATGAATGATAAGTCTCTTTTATTAGTCAATAGAGGTTTCCATTGGATAAATGAATCACCTTACAATAGGTAATTTATTTGTCACTTTAAACAATATTAAATCCATACTTTATCTTAAAAAGTGTGGATTTTTTATGTAAAAAACTACACCGTAAGATGTTTACACTTAAGGTGTAGTTCACACAAATCAACAATCAACTCATTTCGTATTCAGTTACAAAAAACCAGTTGAGTCCCTTTTTAAATATATTTTCTCTTTTAGTTATAGCATTTCTTTTCTTTTGTTTCGCAACTTCTTCCTCAAATAAATCAAGAACAAACTCGTCATAACTTTTGCCTATTTCTTCATTTAAGTAAGCGTTGAAGTATAATTCACTTGCTTTTTCTCCTTTTAATTTTTCTATTTCTAACAGTGTTTTATAAATGGGTTCTATTTTTTTAATAACACTGTTTGGTACAGCTTTTCTTCTAGCAGTGTATCCTGTAATTTCACCTTTCTCGTTTTTATCCGTTTCAAAATCTGTAATTACCCAATAGTATTTTCCGCTTTTTGTTCTGTTTTTTACAATTGCATGAAAGTTTTTTCCAGCTTTTAAAGCCTGCCATAAAACTTTAAAAGCAACTTTGGGCATATCTGGATGACGAATAATATTGTGGGGTTCACCTACAAGTTCTACTTTGCTATATTCAGAAGCTTCTGTAAATACGTCATTTGCATATAAAATGGTTCCAAAAGGATCTGTTTTACTAACAATAATCTTGTCTTTATTCCACTTTATTTCTTCGTCTACTGTTTTTTGTGTCGGGGGGATGTGATTCATAGTATTAGTATTTATTGTTTGAAACAAAATTCATAAGATAAATAATGGTAAAGAATGATATTTATCATGTTTGTACCAGAATCATACATTTTAACTATTTTAGGAGAAACTAATTTGAATCTGAATTTACAGGTATGCAGAAGAAATATATTGTGGCTTTTGATCAAGGTACAACAAGTACCAGAACTATAATTTTTAATACTGATGGAGAAATTGTTGGTATTGGACAAAAAGAACTAGCACAACATTATCCAAAATCAGGCTGGGTAGAACATAGTCCTATCGATATTTATAATGATCAATTAGAAACATTTAAAGAAGCAATTGATAAGTCAAAAATAAATCCTGCAGAGCTTATCGCTGTTGGAATCACAAATCAAAGAGAAACAACAGTAGTTTGGGATAAAGAAACTGGCGAACCTGTACATAACGCAATTGTTTGGTTAGATAAAAGAACTAAAGCGATCTGCGAAGAATTAAAAGCAAAAGATTTGTCTTCATACATTCAGGAAAATACCGGATTGATTATCGATTCATATTTTTCTGGAACAAAACTGAAATGGATTTTAGATAATGTTGAAGGCGTAAGAGAAAAAGCAGATCAAGGTAAATTATGTTTTGGTACCATTGATAGTTGGTTGATTTATAAATTTACAAACGGTGAAAAACACTTAACAGACCATACAAATGCATCTCGAACAATGTTGTATAACATCAAAGATTTGTCTTGGGATGAAACTATTTTGAATGCTTTAGATATTCCGAAATCATTATTGCCAAGTGTTCAGCAATCTTCTTCTGATTTTGGTAGTATTGATTTTGAAGGTCAACAAATTCCTATTTACGGAGTTGCTGGTGATCAACAAGCTTCATTATTTGGGCAAGGCGGATTTAAATCTGGTATTGCAAAAAACACTTACGGAACAGGTTGTTTTATCTTATTAAACATCGGAAGAAAGCAAGTTGTTTCCAATAACGGATTATTAACGACTCTAACTTGTACTTTAGAAAATGAACCTACAAAATACGCTTTAGAAGGAAGTGTATTTGTTGGTGGTGCTTCTATTCAGTGGTTAAGAGATTGCATGAAAATTATAGATAGAGCTTCCGATACAGAAGCGATTTGTAATAGCATTCCGTCATTGAAAGATATTTATGTGGTTCCTGCGTTTGCCGGTCTTGGAGCACCGTATTGGGATCAAGAAGCTAAAGGAAGTATTTACGGAATGACTTTAGATACTGGTAGAAATGAAATTATAAAAGCAACTGTTGAATCTTTAGCTTATCAAACAAAAGATGTAATTAATGCAATGATTACTGATAGTAGTAAAGAAATGATTACGCTAAAAGTTGATGGTGGAGCGAGTGCGAATAATTACTTAATGCAATTTCAGTCTGATATTCTAAATGTTGAAGTAGATCGACCAAAAATGATTGAAGTTACCGCTTTTGGAGCTGCGTTATTAGCTGGAATTAAATCTGGAGTTTGGACATTAGATGATATCGATACTATACGAAAAGTTGATACGGTTTTTCAAACAAAAATGACTCCGAAAGCTAGAAAAAAGAAATACAAAGGATGGCTTAAAGCAATTGAAAAAACACAAACAAAAGGGAAAAAGAAAAAGCAAAAACCAATTCGTTTTTCAGTTTTAGATAGAGAACGACAGCTAAAAAAAATGAAATCCACAGTTTTTGATTTAATCATTATTGGAGGAGGAGTAACAGGAGCCGGAATCGCATTAGACGCTTCATCTAGAGGAATGAAAGTGTGTTTGATTGAAAAGAATGATTTTGCTTCAGGTACAAGTAATAAATCAACGAAACTGATTCATGGTGGTTTACGTTATTTAAAACAATTGGAAATTGGTTTGGTTAGAGAATCGGGTACAGAGCGTGCTATTGTGCATCAATTAGCTCCGCATTTAGTAATTCCAGAGAAAATGTTGTTGCCTTTAATTGAAGGCGGAACTTATGGTAAAATGATGACTGCAATCGGATTAAAAGTCTACGATTTATTAGCAAATGTAGATGGTGACGACCGCAGAAGAATGTTAGATAAAAAACAGACTTTAGAAAAAGAGCCGCTTTTAGATGAAAGCATCACTTTAGGAAGTGGTTATTACGCAGAATATAGAACCGATGATGCTAGATTAACAGTAGAAATTTTAAAGAAAGCAACAGAATTCGGAGCTACAATTGTGAATTATTGTGAAATGGAATCGTTTGTTTACAATAGTGAATCAAAGATTGAAAGTTTAAACTGTATAGATCACAATACAGGGAAAACATTAAATATTAAAGCAAATAATTATGTGTCTGCTGCTGGTCCTTGGGTAGATACATTACGTAGAAAAGACAATTCACTAAATAATAAACATCTGCATTTAACTAAAGGAGTGCATATTGTTTTTCCGTTAGAAAAATTACCAATTAAGCAATCTATTTATTTTGATGTTCCAGATGGAAGAATGGTTTTTGCAATTCCAAGAGGTCGTTGTACTTACGTAGGAACAACAGATACAAATTATGCTGGTGATTTAGATAGAGTAGTGGCGACTGCTGCTGACGCTGAGTATTTGTTAAGCGCAATTAATAATATGTTTCCAGAAATTCATTTAACAATAGATGATATTGAATCAAATTGGGCAGGATTACGTCCTTTAATTCACGAAGAGGAAAAAGATCCGTCAGATTTATCAAGAAAAGATGAGATTTTTGTTTCAGATACAGGTCTAATTTCTATCGCTGGAGGAAAATTAACGGGGTATCGAAAAATGGCACATCGTGTAATTGATGCTGTTTTAAAAACCATGAGTGAAAAACGTAGAAAATCAGTTAAAAAATCAGAAACAGAACATATTTCATTAGTGAATCCGTCAATGTCTTCTTCGGAAGAAGTTCAGGCTTACGAAAAAGAATTGGAAACTAATTTGGCAAATTTAGGCATTGATGATGAAGATTATGCTTGGTATTTGGCTACAAATTTTGGAAAGAATGCAAGTAAGATTTTAGAACGTTTTTCATTTTATTTATCAGGAACAATCGAAGAGCGTTTTATTCGAGCAGAACTTTGGTATTGTATTCATTTTGAAATGGTAAACGGATTAGCAGATTTCTTTGTAAGAAGAACAGGAAGATTATATTTTGATATTCATAGCATAATTAAATACAAAGATTTAGTGCTGAAAGATTGTATCAAAACATTAGATTGGGATCGTAAACGAGTTGAGTACGAAAAGCAAATTTTACAAATGCTTTTAGATGATGCAACAACGTACTATGAAACAGAATTTAAATCATAAAGAATACACTTTAAAATGAAATACCCGATTGCTAAAAGAGTAGGTTTACTTTTAGGTCCTGTTTTCTTTTTGATTATTAACATTTTACCTTTTGAACTTGTTTCTAATAGTGGAGATAAAGTTATTAGTGTAGCACTTTGGATGATTACATGGTGGATTACAGAAGCAGTTTCAATTTCTGTAACTGCATTACTTCCTTTGCTTTTATTTCCTTTGTTGAAAGTTATGCCGATGAATGAAGTTGGTTCCAATTACGGAAGTCCGATTATATTTTTATTCTTCGGAGGATTTGTAATGGCCTTAGCTTTAGAGAAAGTGAATTTACATAAGCGTATTGCGTTATCCATTATTAAATTAACAGGAACAACACCTAAAAAAGTAGTGTTAGGTTTCATGATTGCTACTGGATTATTAAGTATGTGGATTAGCAATACGGCTAGCACAGTTGTTATGTTGCCAATAGCTTTATCTGTAATTCAATTGTTGATAGATGATGAAGATGGTTTTACAAAAGACAATAAGAATTTTGCAGTTTCAGTAATGTTAGGAATTGCTTTTTCAGCAAATGCTGGAGGAATAGCAACAATTATAGGTACGCCGCCAAACTCTGTTTTAATAGGGTTTTTAGAAAATGAATACAATATAGAAATCTCTTTTTTAGAATGGATGAGTATTGGTCTTCCATTTTCTTTAATAATGATTTCAGTTGTGTATTTGGTGTTGGTAGAGTTTATGTATCCAAATAAAAATTTAAAATTTAAGGCTTCTCAAGAAGTAATTTATACAGAATTAAAAAAGCTTGGAAAAATATCAAAACGTGAAAAGTTTGTCTTGTTAGTTTTTGCTTGTGCTATTTTCTTGTGGATTTTTAGAGCGGTAATTAATAAAGTTTTTCCAGAGTTAAAACTTACAGATACTATGATTAGTGTATTTGCTGCATTGGCAATTTTTGCGGTTCCGTTCAACTTCAAAAAAGGAGATTTCATATTAAACTGGAAAGACACCGAGAAGCTTTCTTGGGGGATATTAATATTATTTGGAGGAGGCTTAGCGCTTGCTAAAGGAATGTCGAGTAGCGGAATTGTAGATCAGGTTTCTAGTGTAATTGCATCGTACAATTTGGGTGTGTTTTTAACAGGTTCTATTTTAATATTCTTAATGTTATTTATGACGGAGTTAATGAGTAATGTCGCCTTAGTTGCAGTTTTAGCTCCGGTAGTGGCAGGAATAGCTTTAGGGTTAAATATTCCAATAGTAAACTTATTGGTTCCTGTAACGATAGCTAGTAGTTGTGCTTTTATGTTACCAATGGCAACACCACCGAATGCAATTGTATTTGCAAGCGGTTATGTGAAAGTAAAAGATATGATGAAAACTGGTTTGATTTTGAATTGTTTAGCGGTCTTGCTTCTTGTAGTTATCTTCAAATATATCTTGCCAATTATACTCTAGTTGATATTTTTTTAATGAAACCTTAAAAGTTATAACAAAACAACTATATTTATTTTTTAAATAATCAACTAAAAGAGTTTATGAGTCAATCACGTAAAAGACGAGAAGCGCTATTGTATCATGCTAAGCCTAAGCCAGGTAAAATATCAGTAGTGCCAACGAAGAAGTATGCAACTCAACACGACTTATCACTAGCGTATTCTCCTGGTGTAGCAGAACCTTGCCTAGAGATCGCAAAAAACAAAGAGAACGTATATAAATATACTACTAAAGGAAACCTAGTAGCGGTAATATCTAACGGAACAGCAGTTTTAGGATTAGGAGACATTGGTCCAGAAGCATCTAAGCCTGTTATGGAAGGGAAAGGTTTACTATTTAAGATTTTCGCAGATATTGATGTTTTTGATATTGAGGTAGATACTACCGATGTAGATAAATTTATAGAAACAGTAAAAGCTATTGCTCCTACTTTTGGAGGAATAAATCTTGAAGATATTAAAGCGCCAGAAGCTTTCGAAATTGAAAGACGTTTAAAAGAGGAATTAGATATTCCAGTAATGCACGACGATCAACACGGAACAGCTATTATTTCTGCGGCGGCTTTAAAAAATGCATTAGAAATCAACGGGAAAAATATAGCAGATGTTAAGATTGTAGTCAATGGAGCAGGAGCTGCGGCTATTTCTTGTACACGTTTATATTTAGCTTTAGGAGCAAAACGCGAAAACGTTGTAATGTGTGATAGTAAAGGAGTAATTAGAAAAGATAGAGATAATCTTACTCCTCAAAAAGCTGAATTTGCCACAGATAGAGATTTAAATACTTTAGAAGAAGCTATGAATAATGCAGATGTATTTATAGGTTTATCTAAAGGAAATGTAGTAAGTCCAGAAATGTTATTGTCAATGGCTAAAAATCCTATTGTTTTTGCAATGGCGAATCCTGAACCAGAAATCGATTACGATTTGGCAGTAGCTACAAGAGACGATATCATTATGGCGACTGGTCGATCAGATAATCCAAATCAGGTGAATAATGTACTTGGTTTCCCATTCATATTTAGAGGAGCTTTAGACGTTAGAGCAACAAAGATTAATGAAGAAATGAAAATGGCTGCGGTACATGCATTAGCAGACTTAGCTAAGAAATCTGTACCAGAGCAAGTAAATATAGTTTACGATGAAGTAAGTCTTTCTTTCGGAAAAGATTATATCATTCCAAAACCATTTGATCCAAGATTAATTTATGAAATTCCACCAGCAATTGCTAAGGCAGCGATTGAAAGTGGTGTCGCTAAAGAGCCAATTGAGGATTGGGAGAGATATAGAAATGAATTAATGGATCGTTCAGGTTCAGGAAGTAAAGAAGTACGAATTTTACATAACAGAGCTAGAACAAATCCTAAGCGTGTAGTTTTTGCAGAAGCAGATCATTTAGATGTGTTAAAAGCAGCGCAAAGAGTATATGACGAAAAATTAGGTCATCCTATTCTTTTAGGTAATAAGGAGATTATCTTAGAGTTAAAAGAAGAATTAGGATTTGATGCAGACGTACCTATTATAGATCCTAAAACTCCAGAAGAAGTTGAAAGAACAAAACGTTTTGGAAAACTATTTTGGGAAAAACGTCAGCGTAAAGGAATGACTTTGTTAGAAGCTGAAAAGTGGATGCGTCAACGTAACTATTTTGCTTCTATGATGGTAAATGAAGGAGAAGCAGATGCATTAGTAACAGGATATTCAAGACCTTATTCTTCTGTAGTTAAACCTATTTTAGAATTGGTTGATAGAGATAAAGGGGTACAAAAAATAGCAGCGACGAATTTAATGTTAACTAAGCAAGGACCTATGTTCTTAGCTGATACAACAATAAATATAAACCCTTCAGCTAAAGAATTAGCGAAGATAACACGCTACACAAGTATACTAGCAAGAATGTTTGGTATGCAACCAAAAGTAGCTATGTTAGGTTTTTCGAATTTCGGATCAACAAAATCTGAGACATCTGTAAAAATTAGAGAAGCTGTAGAATACATGCACGAGAATTATCCTGATTTAATTGTTGATGGCGAATTACAAGCAGATTTTGCACTTAATAAAGAAATGTTATCTAAAGAGTTTTCTTTCTCTAAATTAAACGGTCAAAAGGTTAATGTTTTAATATTTCCAAACTTAGAATCGGCGAATATTACCTATAAATTAATGAAGGAGGTAAATGAAGTAGAATCGATTGGTCCGATTTTATTAGGGTTAAGCAAACCGGTTCACGTATTACAACTAGGTGCAAGCGTAGATGAAATGGTGAATATGGCTGCTGTAGCAATTGTTGATGCGCAAGAGCGAGAAAAGGCAAAAAACAATAATTGTTAACTAGTATAATACTGGTTTTACAGAAATAAAAAATTTATTACTTTAGGCGTCTGTTAAAAGAGAACAATGATTACACAAATAAAAGGAAGACTTGTTGAAAAAAATCCGACTTATGTAGTTGTTGATTGTAATGGGTTAGGATATTTACTCCACATCTCATTAAATACTTTCTCTGCTCTCCCCACAGATGAAAATGTATTGTTATATACACATTTATCAATACGAGAAGACGCTCATACACTTTATGGTTTTATTAATAAAGTAGAACGAGAAGTGTTTAAGTTGTTAATTTCAGTTTCTGGTGTTGGCCCAAGTATAGCAAGAACAATGTTGTCTTCAATGACGGCAGAAGATGTACAACAAGCTATAGCATCAGAAAATGTTAGCCTAATACAATCCGTTAAAGGAATTGGGGCAAAAACAGCGCAGCGTGTTATCATTGATTTGAAACAGAAAATATTAAAAACCTTTGATATTGATGAAGTTTCTGTAATTGAAAACAATACAAATAAAGAAGAAGCGTTATCTGCATTAGAGGTTTTAGGCTTTGCCCGAAAACAAGCAGGTAAAGTAGTAAACGATATTTTAAAAGAACTGCCTTCAGCTAGCGTTGAGGAGCTGATTAAAAAGGCACTAAAAAATTTGTAAAAAGGTTGGGAGAAAATTTTCGCAATAAACTCGTAACGGCACTTGCTTTGATAGCAAGTGTTGTTTTATTTGCTCAAAATACAACAAAGAAGAACGATTCTATTTCTAAAAAGAAAGACACAGTTGTTCCTCTGAAGTATAATTTTAATTTCAACCAAAAAGCACATCTCTTTTTAAATAACCCAACATCGGTTCAGGTTACTTACGATAAGTCTATTGATAAATTTGTGATTGTTGAAAAAATTGGAGACTACTTAATTGGTACTCCAATGTATTTAACACCGAGAGAGTATAACAAGTTCAGATTAAAGAACGATGTTAAAACATATTTCAAAGAAAAAATAGAAGCTGCGAATCCGAATCGAAAAGGAAACGAAAAAGCTAGAAAAAACTTACTTCCTAAGTATTATGTGAATTCTAAGTTTTTCGAATCTGTTTTTGGAGGAAGTGAAGTAGAGGTGATTCCAACGGGACAAATAAATATTAAGCTTGGAGGAATTTATCAAAATACTGAAAACCCACAAATCTCTGTAGAAAACCAAAGTAGTTTTACTTTCGATTTCGATCAGCAAATTAGTGCAAGTTTACAAGCAAAAGTAGGAACAAGATTACAAGTAACTGCAAATTACGATACGCAAACAACATTCGATTTTCAAAATATTATCAAGTTAGAATATACACCTACTGAAGATGATATTATTCAGAAAATTGATGCGGGTAACGTAAATTTACCGATTAAAAACTCATTAATTAATGGGGCTCAAGCTTTATTTGGGGTTCGAGCAGATTTTCAATTTGGAAAAACTACAATTCGATCGGTATTTTCTCAACAGAATTCACAAACACGTAATGTGGTAGCACAAGCAGGTGGATCTATAGAAGAATTTGAATTAAGAGCGACAGATTATGATAACGATCGTCACTTCTTTTTATCACAATACTTTAGAGAAAACTACGAAACGGCGTTAAAAAATTATCCTTTAATCAATAGTCCAATAAACATTAACAGAATTGAGATCTGGGTAACGAACAGAAATCAGAATGTAACAGACTATAGAAGTATTGTTGCTTTTGCCGATTTAGGAGAATCCCAACCAGATAATTTGGTGAGTGCAAACGCAGTCGGTGGAGTTTTTCAAGAAGGTTATGTTGATGTAGTTAACAATCCGATATCCGTAAGAGGTTCTAATCTACCTTATAATGATGTGAACGACATTAGCGGTTTGTTTGTAGATAACGGCGGAATTAGAGATGTTGCAACAATTAATACATCTGTGCCAGCAGAAATGGTGCAAGGTAGAGATTACTCATATTTACAAAATGCAAGAAGATTACAACCAAACGAATATACTTTACACCCACAATTAGGATTTATTTCTTTAAATAGAAGATTAAACGACGGTGAAGTTTTAGCTGTTGCTTATGAATATACTGTTGTAGGTGCACAACAAAGTGGAGCTCCTGTTAGCGAAACAATCTTTAAAGTAGGGGAATTTTCTAACGATGGAATTAACGCTCCTTCAAATATTGCAGTAAAATTATTACGTAGTGAAATCTTAACAACAAGAAGAGAAATCTCGCCAAACACATTTGTGCCTTTTCCAACTTGGCGTTTAATGATGAAAAACGTATATGCTTTAGGTGCTGTTCCTTTGAGTCAAGAAGGTTTCCGTTTTGAATTATTATATAGAGATGATAATACAGGTGTTTTACAAAACACGTTACAAGGAGCAACTGATACTTCTTTATTGAATCAAACATTACTAAACTTATTTGAAATTGATAAGTTAGACCAAAGTCAGTTTAAGGTTGACGGAGGAGATGGTTTCTTTGATTATGTAGAAGGAATAACAGTAAACTCATCAAGAGGTTTGATTTATTTCCCTAAACCAGAACCTTTTGGAGAAGATTTAGCAATTACAAATACTGCGGATAGAGATCGATTTGCGTTTGATGAATTATATTCAACAACCAAGATTCAAGCTAAAAACGATTTTCAAGATCGTGATAAATTCTTTTTAAAAGGATATTATAAATCAGAAACAAGTAGAGGTATTCCTTTAGGAGCATTTAATATTCCAAGAGGATCTGTTCGAGTTACAGCAGGAGGAAGAACTTTAGTAGAGGGTGTTGATTATGTTGTAGATTATCAATTAGGTAGGGTTCAAATCTTAGATCCAGGATTAGAAGCTTCTGGAGTTCCAATTAATGCTTCTGTTGAGAATAATACATTCTTTAATCAGCAAAGAAAAACATTTTTAGGAATTGATGTTGAGCATAAATTCAATGAGAATTTTGTGCTTGGTGCAACATTCTTAAATGTAACTGAACGACCAATTACGCCAAAAGTTAATTTTGGCGCAGAGCCAATAGACAATATGATGTTTGGTTTAAATGTAGATTTTTCTACAGAAGTACCATACTTTACAAAATTGGCAAACAAACTTCCTTTCGTAGAAACAGATGCACCGTCTAATCTTTCGGTTCGTGCAGATATGGCGTATTTATTACCAGGTACACCAAGTGGAATTGATGTAAACGGAGCAGCAACATCATATTTAGATGATTTTGAAGCTACGCAAATTCCTATCAATCTTACTGCACCAACAGAATGGAAGTTAGCAAGTTCGCCACTTTCACAACAGTTTTCAGAAGATATAGATATTCGATATAATGACAATAGAGCAAAGTTAGCTTGGTACAGTATCGATCAATTATTCTATTCTAATGGAGCGACCAGACCGTCAAATATTAATGATATTGAACTGTCAAGAAATGAGGTAAGACAAATTAGTTTTTCTGAATTATTTCCGAATACAGATTTAGATATTACTCAGTTAAATTTAGTTAGAACTTTAGATTTAGCGTATTATCCAAACGAAACTGGTCCGTATAACTTCAACCAAACTCCAGGAAATGCTCAAGATAAATGGGGAGGTATTATGAGAGCATTAACAACAACCAATAACTTCGAACAAGCTAATGTTGAGTATGTTCAGTTCTGGTTAATGGATCCATATGAAGGTTATTCGATTACAACAGAAGAAGGTTTACCTGCAGGAGTTGATCCTCAAAGTGATATCAATCAAGGTAAACTATTCTTAAACTTAGGAAGTATTTCTGAGGATATTCTTCGAGATTCACAAAAGCAATTCGAGAACGGATTATCAACTACACAAAATCCTTCTCCTCAAGTAGAAACAATTTGGGGTAATATTCCTAGAAATCCATCAATTTTATATGCATTTAGTACAGATCCAGATGAAAGATCTCAGCAAGATGTTGG
This sequence comes from uncultured Tenacibaculum sp., assembly GCF_947495995.1. GTDB lineage: Bacteria > Bacteroidota > Bacteroidia > Flavobacteriales > Flavobacteriaceae > Polaribacter. The sequence goes on along the minus strand of NZ_CANMAX010000001.1, from coordinate 575,934 downwards.
TTTAGATGGATTAAACGATACACAAGAATTAGAAAAAATAGTTCAAAATTTCCCTGGAATTGCGAACATTGAACAAGCAAGAAGTATTTATGGTGATGATCCAGCAGGTGATAACTTCCAGTTTTTTAGAGGAAGTGAATTAGATGCAGTCGGAGCTTCAGTACTTACACGTTATAAAAACTTTAATGGAACTCAAGGAAACTCACCAACAATAGATCAGTCTTCTGAAAATTTCCCAACATCAGGATCTCAATATCCAGATGTGGAAGATTTAAACCGTGACCAAACTATGGATGCAGTTAGTGCATATTTTGAATATGAAGTTTCGTTAAAGAAGAATGATTTAGTAAAAGGATCTAACTTTATTGTTGATGTAAAGTCAGAACCAATTTCATTACCAAACGGAGAAACTAGAAGTACAACTTGGTATCAATTTAGAATTCCAGTTCGTAATGGTTTTGCCCGTGCTGTTGGAGGAATTACAGATTTCAATAGTATTCGTTTTATGCGTATGTACTTAACACAATTCAGTATGCCAGTTGTATTACGTTTTGCTGAATTAGAATTAGTACGTGGAGATTGGAGACGTTACACTAGAACTTTAGATCCGACAGTAGATCCGCAAGAAGATTTAGACAATACTGAATTAAATAACTTTGAAGTAGGGGTAGTTAGTATCGAGCAAAATGATGATAGATATGAATTACCTCCAGGAATTCCTAGAGAACAATTACAAGGAACAAACAGAATTCAAAGACAAAACGAACAATCTTCTACAATTACGGTTACAGATTTAGAACCAGGTAAAGCTAGAGCAATTTTTAAAAATATTAGTATCGATTTACGTCGATATAAAAATTTAAGAATGTTCTTGCATGCAGAAGATGTACCTGGAAGAGTTGTTGCTGACGATGATATGAATGCTATCATTCGTTTAGGAACAGACTTAAATGATAATTATTATGAAATTGAAAAACCATTAAAGTTATCTACATCTAGTGCTTCACCAATTGATGTTTGGCCAGAAGAAAATAATTTAGATGTATCGCTTACAGAATTAGCAAGTTTAAAATTAGAAAGAGATGGAACAGGAACTGCAGTTTCTGATATTTATTCTGGAACATCTTCTAACGGATTAACAATAAAAGTAAAAGGTAATCCAACTTTAGCTCAAATTAGAACAGTATTGTTAGGAGTAAAAAATAGTACAACAAATCCTGCTAGTGCAGAAGTTTGGTTTAATGAATTAAGAGCTGTTGGTTTCGATAATCAAGGAGGTTGGGCAGCTGTATTAAATGCAGATGCAAATTTTGCTGATGTAGCTGATGTTACTCTTGCAGGTAGTATGTCTACTGTTGGATTTGGAAATGTAGATCAAAGAGTTCAAGAAAGAAGTCTTGAAGAAAATAAACAATATAGTGTTGCAACAAATGTTCAATTAGGTAAAATGATGCCTAAAAAATGGAACATGCAAGTACCTATGAGTTACAGTTATGGAGAGCAATTCATCGATCCAAAATTTGATCCGCAATATCAAGATGTTGAGTTAGCTGATGCAAAAGCTTCAGGTTCTGATCAAGTAAAACGTAATGCCGAAAACGCTCAAGATTATACAAGAAGAAAGAGTATTAGTTTTATCAATGTTAAGAAAAATAGAAATCCCAAAAGTGATAAGAAACCTAAATTCTACGATGTAGAAAATGTATCTGTTTCTTATGCGTTTAACGAAGAGTTTCATAGAGATTACAATATTCAACGGTTTGTAAATCAAAACTTAATGGCAGGTGCTAGTTATAACTTTAATTTTGCGCCTTGGAGTATTGAACCGTTTAAAAAATCTGAGAAATTAAAGAGTAAACATTGGAGATTCATTAGAGATTTAAATTTTAATCCGTTACCAAAATCTGTAGTTTTAAATTCTAAAATTAATAGAAATTACAACTTACAACAATCAAGAAACTTAGTTGATTTACCAGTGGCTCAGCCAGAATTAATTCAAAGAAGATTTTTATTTGATTGGGATTATGGTGTGGTGTTTGACTTAACTCGTTCTTTAAAATTAAACTTTAAAGCAACAAATAATTATATCTACGATAGTTTCGGTGAAGATGAAGAATTAGAAATTTTCGATAAGTTCTTTACTTTCGGAAGAAGAAATCAATATCACCAAACTTTAAACGCTACATATAATTTACCAATTAATAAATTACCGTATCTGAATTTTATTACTTCAGATTATGGATATACGGCTGATTTCGATTGGCAAGCTTCTTCAAGAAGTACAATTACAGAAACAGACATTAATGGAAATTCTGTAGATGTAAGTATTGAAGATAAAGTAGGTAACATGATTCAAAATTCTAACAAGCATAATATAAATGCGACTATAGATTTTAATCGTTTCTATAAAACTTTAGGTTTAGAAAAGTTACTATTAAAAGGAGCTAAAAAGAGAGGTAATAAGAAAGGACAAGTTGCTTTAGGAGCTAAGCAAAAAAGTGTGAAACCTAAACTTAAGAAAAACGCTTCATTTAGTCAGAAGCTTTTAAAAGGAACTTACGATGTTTTAACTTCAGTTAAAAGAGCAAAAGTTAGTTACTCTCAAGAAAACGGAACATTATTACAAGGATATCGACCTTCTGTAGGATTCTTAGGAAGAAGTAATTTCAATGGAAGTGCTGCTCCAACATTAGGTTTCGTTTTTGGTAGTCAAACAGATATTATCAGTAAAGGTATTGAGCAAGGTTGGTTAGTAACAAGAGGAGAAGACGAAGATTATTTCAATAAAAACTTTGCGCAAACTCAAGCCAATAAATTAGATTATAATATTTCTATAAAGCCATTTAAAGATTTCACAATTGATTTAAGAGGTAGTAGAATTAGAACATCTAATACTACGCAACAATTAGATATTGTAAGGTTTGCAGACGGATCTGTAGCTCAGAATCCAGACTTATTAGCATTTGAAACAGGAAACTTTAATATTAGTCACTTTATGTTAGGTACTATGTTTGAAGATGGAGATGCACTGTATGAAAAGTTTTTAGGTTATCGACAAATTATTTCTAATAGATTAGAGACTCAAGCACAGCCAAACGGAATATTTAACGCTTTCCAAAAAGAAGGTCAGCAAGCAATGTTACCGGCATTCTTAGCAGCTTATTCTGGGGTAAATCCGAATTCTGTTGATACAGGAATTTTCAGAAACATTCCAATTCCTAACTGGACAATGCGTTATAATGGTTTAATGAAGTTAAAATGGTTCAAGAAAAGATTCTCTTCATTTACATTATCTCATAGTTATAAATCTTCGTATAGTATTCTTAATTATACAAATAACTTACAATTCGATCCGAATGATCTTAGTTTAACAAATAGTTCCGGAAATTATCAACCAGAATTATTAATTTCGTCAGCAACTTTAGTAGATGAATTCTCTCCTTTAATTAAGGTGGATATGAAAATGAGAAATTCGTTTTCTTTCCGTGGAGAAATAAAAAAAGATAGAAGTTTAACGTTGAATTTTAATAACAATACGTTAACCGATATTAAAGGTACTGAGTACGTTCTTGGACTTGGATATAGAATTAAAGATGTAAAATTTATCACTAGAATCACGGGTAAAAAAGAAACATTAAAAGGTGATGTAAACTTTAGAGCTGATGTTTCTTTAAGAGATAATTTAACGTTAATTAGATCTATAGACGAACAAAACAATCAAATTACTGGAGGAGAAAGATTGTTTGCATTGAAATTTTTAGCAGATTATAATTTAAATAAAAACTTAACTGTTTCATTTTATTATAACCATAATACTTTCGATTACGCAATCTCAACAAACTTCCCAAGACAATCGATCAACGGAGGATTTAATCTAGTATATAACTTAGGAAATTAAACAAAATCTAAACATATATATAAAACAAAATTACAATGAATATTCCAGCAGAATTAAAGTATACAAAAGACCATGAATGGGTGAAAATTGATGGAGATGTAGCTACAATAGGGATCACTGATTTTGCACAGAGCGAGTTAGGAGATATCGTTTATGTAGATGTAGACACTTTAGATGATACAGTAGAAATCGAAGAAGTTTTCGGTTCTGTAGAAGCTGTTAAAACTGTTTCTGATCTTTTCATGCCATTAACAGGAGAAGTTATTGAATTCAATGAAACTCTTGAAGATGAGCCAGAATTAGTAAACTCTGATCCATATGGAAACGGATGGATGATCAAAGTTAAGCTATCTGATAATAGTCAAGTAGAAGGTTTATTAGATGCAGAAGCTTATCAAGAGCTTATTAAAGGATAAATCGATATACATTGCTATTCTAGTAACTGTTAGTATTGCTTTTTTAAGTTTAATGAACTTAGCAGGAAAAGTAATCATTAGCCTTAGTAATATTGACAAAATATATCACGCCATTGCATATTTCGGTTTAACAATATCGTGGTTATTTGCTTTTATCTCTAAAGGAAGAAAAAAAACAATAGTTATTATCTGTATAGCTTTTGGAATCTTAATGGAGTTTCTCCAGTCGAATTTAACAACTTACAGATCATTCGAATATCTAGATATGATAGCGAACACTGTAGGAGTATTAATAGGTTTGTTGTTTTTTATCAGAATTGAAAAAAATCTAATCAATATGTTAAATAGCTTGTAAAAGTCCAAAGAATTTAACTAAATTAGCAAACCAGAAAAAACTAAAAGGATGGAAATAAAGAAAAATCCAAAATTTAATCTTGAAAACTACAGCAAGTTATTTATCCAACTTGGTTTGGTTTTGGCTTTATTTATTACCTATGTAGCAATAGAGCATAAAACTTACGAGAAGGATTATGGTGATTTGGGTAGTGCAGATCTTGGTGACGAGGTCGAAGAAGAGACTCTAGTTATCAACGCTCCGCCACCACCGCCACCGCCACCACCAGCTCCGCCACCACCAACACCTGAAAAAATTGAGGTAGTTGAAGATGACAAGGAGATTGAAGAAACTGTAATTGAATCAACTGAAACAGATGAATCTGAAGCTGTTGAAGTAGAAGAGATTGAAGAGGCAGAGGAAGAGGAAGAAGTAGTAGAGGATGTACCTTTCTCAATTATTGAAGAAGTACCAGTATTTCCAGGTTGTAAAGGTTCTAACCAGCAAAAGAAAGATTGTTTGAACAAAAAGATGCGTAAGCACGTTCAAAGATATTTTGATGCAGAATTAGCTAACGAATTAGGTTTAGCCCCTGGTAAGAAAAGAATCTTCGTACAGTTTAAAATTGACAAGGATGGTACTATTACTAGTGTAAACGCTAGAGCACCACACCCAAGATTAAAGAAGGAAGCGGAAAGAATCGCTAAAAAGTTGCCTAAAATGGTTCCTGGTAGACAAAGAGGTAAGCCAGTACGTGTAGGGTATACTTTACCAATTACTTTTAATGTAGAATAATATATTATCTTACATATAATCAAGAAAGCAGCTTTAAAAGCTGCTTTTTTTTTGTGGCATGTTTTTTGGTGTTTTTAAAGTATTAATTTCAAAAACTATTAAGATGAAAAAGTTCAAAAAGAACCCAAAAAAACAGCTAGAAAAATTTTCAACAATTTTTATGCAATTAGGTTTAGTAGCCGTTCTGTTTATTGTTTACATTACTTTAGAGTACAAAACTGAACTAATTAAAGAGCCTGTAGATACAGCTCATAATGATAATCCGCCTACACTTGTATTTGCTGAAATTCCTACCTTGATTAAAAGAGTTGAAAAAGTAACAGAAAAACCAAAACAAAGACAACAAAGAACAACCATTATTGAAGAACCTGAGATCATTGACAATGATGAAAAGGATTTTGTTGAAACTGAGATTGTAAACGACATTGATGATGTCGTTGAAATAGGAGAAGACGACATTGTAGAAGTTGTTGAAGAGGAAGAGATAAAAAAAGAAGACGGTCCTGTATCTATGAAGTTAGTACAAAAAGCACCTATTTTTAAAGGATGTGAAGGATTATCGGAAAGTAAGGCGAGGGCTTGCTTCGAAAAAAGTATGAAACGCCTTGTACAACGTCATTTTAATACAGATTTGGCAAATGATCTAGGTTTACAAAGAGGAAAGAACAGAATTATAACTCAGTTTGTGATCGATGAAGATGGTTTAATTACAGATATTCAGATTAGAGCTCCGCATCCAAGATTAAAGAAAGAAACAAATAGAATTATTAAGAAGATTCCAAAGTTTAAACCAGGGATTCAAAATAACCAAAAAGCAAAAGTAAGATACACATTACCAATTGGTTTTATGGTAGAATAAGTTAGAAGCTCAATCTTTATAAAGGTTGAGCTTTTTTATTGGAAGAGAAAAATTATCATATAGAAAATCAGCAGTTTATAAATCTTATAAAAGCGATTTTTTATGTTAAAATTTTAACAATAAAATGTTAATTAATTTTGGATAGAAAAGAATTAACTATATATTTGTTACGTGGTTATAAACCACTTTCTTTTTCTTTTTCATAGCAATTTTTCCCACTCAGACGTTGAGTGGGTTTTTTTATTTCATACAATAAGTATAAATACATTACTATGTACTCTAAAAAAACAAACCAAAGATTTTCTTTCCAAGGTGTATTTGCATAAGCTTGATAACTCAAAATAATTACTAAAGACCATACCAATGGAAATCTATATTTTGTAAATATAGACAGTATAATCAATGTAGATATGTACCAAGGATGCATTGTAGTTGTTGTAAAATAATAAAAAGACAGTCCGAATAACATTGAAGTTGCTAATGTTGTAAAAGAAATATTCTTCTTAAAAAATGTAAGATAAGCCAAGAATAAAATAGTAAGAACAGGCGAAATCTTTCCTATTACAGCTATTTCATTATAACCTCTAAACAGGTATCCAATTTCTCGTAATATGTAATAAAAACTAGCATTAAACTCGAAATTTCTAAACCATAATCCGATTGAATTAGAATAACTGTCAATTAATTCATTTGAGAAAAAAGGCACAAATAAAGCCAACGACATTAGAATTACAATAGCGTAAAACAAAGCTAGTTTCCCGATTTGATTCCATTGTAGTTTGTTGTTTTTTTCTAAAAACCACCTAAAGAATAATGGTAAGAATAACAACGGGATTAATTTTACATTAATCGAAAATGCAAGTAAGAATCCAGCAACAATCCAGTTCTTCTTTTGAAGATGATATAAAGACCATATTAAGAAGAATAACATTACAGGCTCAAAATGTAAATTACCTGTAAGTTCAATAATGATAAATGGATTTAAAAGGTAAAGAAATATAAGATTAGGATTCTTATTGATATTCTTTAGTAGTTTATATCCAAAATAAAAGATTCCAACATCTGCTAGTATAATTATACATCTCATTACAATAGCAGCTCCTAAAATCGAATTATTACTCAATAAAGTTGCAATATAAAAGCAAAGCTGATTTAAAGGTGGATAATTGGTATAATGACTACCATTCATTCCGCCCATACCTGCATACAATTCTTTAGCTTGATTTACTGGATAGTTTCCTTCAGTAATAAAAGTTTCAGGTAAAGAAATATACGGATTAAAGCCTTCAAATATCATTCTACCATCCCAAATAAAACGATAAAAGTCTTGAGATAAATTAGGAATTGTAGCTAAAAATATGAGTCTAAAAAGAATAGCAATAGCAAGGTAATAATTCGTTGATATTTTAGAATTCTTCACAAAGAAATAATATCCAGCAAAGAGTAAAGTCCAAATTACAACAACCTGTGCAAATTGAGTTCTCTCGGTTTCAAAAGCAAATAAATAATATAGTACACCAGATAATAGTGTAGTTATAATTAGAGTAGAATTCTTTAAAGAAAAATTCATTTAAGCCTTAGAAAATACCGATTTAAAGAATACATATCCAAATCCAATAAATAACATTAAATGGAAAGGAAATAGCCCAAAATCACCATCACCATCACCTACAGTAAATGCACTAAAAAGGCCAAAAGCAAAATACAATACAAGTAATCCTTCTATAACTACATTTAAAGAAGGTCTTTTCTTTATGTATTTGTTGTTTTTCCAGCTATCAGCTAATGTTTTTATGTTGAATTTTGGTGTTCTTACAAATTCACTTTTCTTACCAATATGTCCTTCTAATACAGCAATAGTATTGTGTAAAGAAAACCCCATGGCAATAGAGAAAAATGTAAAGAATGCTCCAATATATCTAATGAAGTTTTTAATTCCTCCACCGAATGAATTCTTATACATAAACCAATAACAAATGAAGAAAATCAAAGTACTACTTACAAAGAAGCTCATTACCCAGAAAAATACTTCTAAATGTCCGTATTTGTTTTTTATGTATAGCATAGGAATACTTAAAATTCCCATTAAGAAAACGCAGGTAAACATAGAACTATTCAAAAGGTGAAGTAAACTATGTACTTTCGTTTTAAAATTGATGTTTTTACTAGTAATAATTCTAGCCATCATTTTTTGGAAATTCTCTGCACCACCTTTATTCCATCTGAATTGTTGAGATCTAGCTGCACTAATTACAACCGGTAACTCTGCAGGAGTAACAACATCTTCTAAATATTTAAACTTCCACTTTTTTAATTGTGCTCTATAGCTTAAATCTAAATCTTCTGTAAGTGTATCGCCTTCCCAGTTACCAGCGTCGATAATACATTCTTTTCGCCAAATACCTGCAGTTCCATTAAAATTAATGAAATGACCTTTACTATTTCTACCAACTTGCTCTAAAGAGAAGTGTGCGTCTAAAGCAAAAGCTTGAACTTTAGTTAATGTAGAATAATCTCTATTGATATGTCCCCAACGAGTTTGCACTACACCAATTTCAGGATCTTTAAAATATGGAACAGTTTTTTCTAACCAACATGGTTTTGGTAAAAAATCGGCATCGAAAATTGCAATGAATTCTCCTTTTGCAAATTTTAAACCTTCTTTCAAAGCTCCAGCTTTAAAACCAGTTCTATTTTCTCTACGAATATGTTGAATGTCTAAACCAGTTTCCTGTATTCTTTTTATTTGTTCAGCTGTAGAAATTACAGATTCATCAGTTGAATCATCTAAAACTTGAATTTCAAGTTTGTCTTTAGGGTATTTTATTTTCGCAATATTATCTAATAAACGCTCCATTACATACAACTCGTTGTATACTGGAAGTTGGATAGTTATGTAAGGAACTTCCTCATCATTAGATAAATCAAACTTTGGAGAATCGTCAGTTTTCTTTTTTGAAGATAAATAGTTAAACAATAAGTTTAACTGAGCTAAAGCGTATAAAAAAACTAGTAATAGCGATAAGCTATATAAAACTATAATGATGTATTCAAGTATCATTACTTAAAACTATATTTAAAGATCCAACTTAATATTTTTACGCCTGCTAATATAGTTCCTTTTATCGTACCTGAAACTTTTGATACGCCAATTCTATTTCTATATTTAACAGGAACTTCTGTATAAGAATATTTCCTTTTAATTGCTTTTAATTGCATTTCTACTGTCCAACCATAAGTTTTGTCTTCCATTTCTAATTCTAGAAGTTTATCAAACTTAATAGCTCTAAATGGACCTAAATCGGTAAATTTTGCATTAAAAAATACTTTCATTAGAAATGTAGCTAACCAATTACCAAAAACTTGTTGTGGAGTCATCGATCCACTTTCACGTAGTCGTTTAACTCTAGAACCAATTACAAAATCAATATTCTTATTCGTAATTGGCGCAACAATTTCTGTAAGTTGCTCTGGGTAATCTGAATAATCACCATCTAGAAATACAACGATGTCTGTGCTTAAATTATTGGAAATAATATGGTTTATTCCTTTTAAACAAGCATAACCATAACCTTTTCTATTTTCGGTTAAAACAGTTGCACCAGCTTTTGTTGCATTTTCTACCGTTGCATCAGAAGAATTGTTGTTAACAACAATTACTTCTGCTACAATTTCGGGTATATCTTGAATTACTTTTGCTATTGAATCTTGTTCGTTGTATGCAGGAATAATTACTCTAATTAAAGGCTGCTTCATTATTTTAAATCATTAAGATTATTTTCTCTTTTAAAAGAAGAGAAATCCGACCATTCCTTTATTTTTTTTCCGTCCACAAATTTAGAAGCTTTTATCAATTTACTTTCACGATAAATTAAACAATATCCGTTTTTGATGTCATTTTTCAACTGGCATTTATGTACTACAGCACCTTTATCATTATAGTAAAGCCACCATTTGTTTTGCTTGCCATTTAAGAAATGACCTTCTTTAATTTTAGAAGCATTATCGCGGTAAAAATACCAATATTTATGTTTTAAACCTTTTTTGTAATGTCCTTTTTCTTTTATTTGACCATTCGGATGGTAAAACTTCCAAAAAGCATCACGTAAATTATCTTTCATCCAACCTTCTTCTTTAATAGAACCGTCTGAATAATACTTTTTTTGATATATTTTTTGTGATATTCCTAAAAAGCTTAACAATAAAAAGAAAAGTAAGAACTTATTTTTCATTCATTAATTTTATCAAATCAACATCATTACCTAATAACACTTGAGTAGGGTTGATTCTTCCATCTTCTGGTCCGTTTTCTAATTTTAAAACTCCTCTAGGACATACGGCAGAACATACACCACAACCAACACAACTAGAACGAACTATATTTTCTCCTTTTTGTGCATAAGATCTTACATCGATACCTTGTTCACAATAAGTAGAACAGTTACCACAAGAAATACATTGTCCACCGTTAGTTGTAATTCTGAAACGAGATTTGAAACGTTGTACTAATCCCATGTAAGCAGCTAAAGGACAACCAAAACGACACCAAACACGGTTTCCTAAAATTGGATAGAATCCTGTACCAATAACTCCAGAGAAAATAGAACCAATTAAGAATCCATATGAACTTTGAATATCGTAAGCAGATAAACCAAATGCTACTTCTTTCCAACTTTCAATTTCAGCAAAGTATGTATATAATGTTAACGCTGTCATTACAGTTGCAAAAACTAAAACTCCGTGAATTAACCAACGCTCAACTTTCCAAGAGAATAAAGATTTACTAGATAATTGTCTGTACGGATCTCCTAAAGTTTCAGCTAAACCACCACAACCACAAACCCAAGAACAATACCAACGTTTTCCGTAGAAGTATACCATTACTGGAACAATAATTAAAGTTAATATGATTCCCCATACTAACATGAAGATTCCAAGGTTACCATTAGCGATTAAACTATTGATATTCCAATCGAAGAAGAACGTATAATTTAGTGGCCAAGCATTTTTAAAATCGAACCAAGGCTTGTTAAATGCAACAAGGATTTCTGGAATTAAGAAAGCAAAAGCGATTTGGAAAAATAATACTACAGCTGTTCTTACAATTTGATAATTATTATGCCTGTATTTGATAAACATTCTAATGGCAAACACTGTCATTACAGAACAATACATAAATCCGTAAAGGAACCACTGATCTGAAGCATTACCGTTTAAAGCTTGTTTTATCGGATTTACAGATAAAATAGGGTTTATTAAATAGTTAGGAAAAAAGTATAATAACATGTAAAACCCAACGAAGTAAGCAAAAGCAATCATTCCTAAAACTCCTCTGTTAGTAGCAGAGTGCTGGAAAATACCATTGTTTTTTATTCCCGCAGGACCTAATAATTTATAATCAGCTCCAAAGAATAGTAAACCACCTAAAATTGCTAATCCGAAAGTTAGGAAGAAAAATAATCCTTGGTTTTGAACAACCCAACCTGTAGCAGATGCACGAACTAAAGGATAAACAAAATCTTTATATGTCTTGTTCCATTTAATCCAAATGATTTTATCCCAAGCGATTTCTTTTTGACTCTTATGAAATTCATTAGACTGTTTAGCGATATCAACAATTTTAGAAGATAACTGATATGCACTTAACTCTTTACCAACAATTTCTTTTTTGGCTTTTTCAACAAACACTTCACTTTTTACTTTTTGCGAAGCCCAAGTGTTAAATGTTTCTTCTGAAACTTTATTAGTTCCAGTAAAAACGCTAGCTGTGAAAATAGCAAACCCAATAAGGGATATTACTAAACCTATATTTTTAATTACTTTCATGGTATTCATTGATTTTTTTATGCCTTACTAAATATGCGTTTCCAACTTTTCTTTTTTACTTTAAGATTTGTTCCGTTTTCTTTATTGAACTTAGAAACAATATCTTCTTCATGTTGTTTAAAGAATTCAGGATCGAAGTTTGCATCCTTAAAGTATTCTAAAACATGTTCAACAGATTTCTTATTCGTAAGAACTTTATCGAAGAACTCATGGCGAAGTCGAATTCCGAAAGTATTGATTCCAATGAATTCATGACTTTCTCTATCGTAATTTAAATGAATTGCTTTTTTACCTGTAGCATCTTTCCAGAAAAAGCGAGCTTCATTTTCTCTAGGTTTTGCCCAAACCCAACCATAGGTTTGGTATTCTATATCTACAAATTTTGCAGAGTTAAACCAATGTCCTGGTTTATATTCAATTTTATTTCCACAGATAGTCTGTGCTACCGTTTCACCCATCATTCTACCAGTATACCAAACAGCTTCAATAGGTCTTCTTTGTTCTATAGCCTCTCTTTGCTCAGCACAATCACCAATAGCATAAACATCTTTTTCACTAGTTTCTAAAAAACGATTTACAAGAATTCCTCTATTAGTTTCAATAGCAGACTCTTTTACAAAGTTGATGTTTGGGGAAACACCAGCGGTTAATCCAACAACATTACAAGCAATTTCTTCACCCGTTTCCGCAATAACAATAGACTTAACTTTACCGTTTTTATCGGCTTTTATTTCTTTTAAGTTTACACCTAATCTTAAATCGATATGATTATCTCGAATCTCTTGATTAATCATTTCTGATTCTTCGGCTGGAAGTACGCCATTCCAGAAGCTATCTTCACGTACTAAAAAAGTAACAGGAATATTTCTACTATGAAGCATTTCTGCTAATTCAATTCCAATAAGTCCACCACCAACAATTACAGCTCTTTTACAAGCTTTACTATTAGGTGCATATTTTTCTAAATTTTCTAGATCTTGTTTATGGTACATACCCATAACACCATCTAAATCTTGCCCAGGCCAACCGAATTTATTTGGTTTAGAACCAGTTGCTAAAATTAATTTATCATAAGAAAAATTAGAACCACCTTGTAACACAAGTTGTTTGTTTTCAGAATCTATTCTCTCTACTAGTGCTTTTTTTAATTCGATTCGATTCTTTTTCCAAAACCAATCTTCGTAGGGTTTGGTGTTTTCGAATTTCATATGCCCCATGTAGATATACATAAGTGCAGTTCTTGAGAAAAAATGTTCGGTTTCTGAAGAGATAATGGTAATCTTCTTGTCAGAAAGCTTCCTGATATGTCTAGCGGCTGTAACACCAGAAATACCATTACCTATAATAACGATGTGTTCCATGATTTTTGAAAATTGCTTTAACTTCTGTCGGTATAAAAGATAATAATTTACTATTGTTCTAAATTTAGAATTGTTTTAAATAAGTAAAAGAGTTTAAAATTTAATGTAATGGAGTGTTTTTTTATCCGACTGAGGGTAAGATCAAAAAAAACTATTTATGAAACGATTATCAATTCTTTTAGCACTACTAACATTTAATTCACTTGTGTTTTCTCAAGAAGACAGTCAAGAAGAAGAGAAAAACAACCTACAAGTTTTTACTCCGTCTAAACTATTAAACAAAGGTCAATGGGACATTAAATGGTTTAATGGGTTATATACTCAAACAAAACAAACAGGAGCAAATAACAGTGATGGGAGTGATGTAGCAAGATCAAACTTTTTTACATCTACTTTGGAAGTATTCACAGGTATTTCTGATAATAATAGAATTAACGTAGGAGCTATTGTTGAATTTCGTTCAAATACATTCGGAGGAAGACAAGCACTTTCTGTATTCAGTTTAGAAGATACTCCAACAAATAGAGTAGGATTTTCTTCAATTGCACCAGCAGTAAAAATTCAACCTTTTAAAAACGTAGGAAACTTTTCTATTCAAAGTGCTATTCACATTCCTTTATTAGGAAGTGGAGATGAAAGTAATCCTGATGGAGGATTTTTAGATCAAACAGCATGGTCTTTTCAAAATAGATTCTTTTACGATTACACATTTCCAAGTGGAAAATGGCAATTATTTACAGAGTTAAATACGGAATATGGTTTTGGTGACGATCAAAGTTTTGCAAACAATACTTTTTTAGTAGTTCCAGGAGCATTTATTAGTTATTTCCCAACTCAAAAAGCAACAGTATTAGCATTTGCTCAGCATTCAGAGCGTTTTGGTGATTTTGAGCAAGACAATACTTCTTTAGGATTTGGAGGTAAATACCAATTAACAGATGTAATTAACTTGGAAGTTTTATATAGCAACATTGTAAGAGGTTTTAACTTTCAAGGTTTAGGAGAAACGTATAGTTTCGGTATTAGAGCATTATTTTAAATACCGGTTTATATAAAATGCAATTTAATGGCTATTTTTAATGCATGAAGTTCAATCAAATTTTCTTGCTATCATTTTTGATATTATTTACTTCTTGTAATAGTCAAAAAAGAAAAATAAACGGATTAAGTTTTGTTGCTTCTTCGGAAGCTATAAACGACAAACATACAACACCAGTTGTAAAGGCATCAGCGAATTATGTTTCATTGATGCCTTTCGGCTTTATAAGAGATTTAGCATCTCCGGAAGTGCGATACAATTCTTCTCGACAATGGTTTGGAGAAACTAAAAAAGGTGTAAAGCAATATGCAGAATCTTTTAAAAAACTCGGAATTAAGTTTATGATTAAACCACAAATTTGGGTTTGGAGAGGAGAGTTTACTGGATATATTGAAATGAAAACAGAAGATGAATGGAAACTTTTAGAATCGTCTTACAGTAAGTTTATTTTAGAATATGCAGCAGCAGCCGAAGAAGTTAAAGCAGATATTCTTTGTATTGGAACTGAGTTAGAAAAGTTTGTAATGAATAGACCAGAATATTGGAACTCATTAATTCTAAAAATAAAAAAAGTGTATTCTGGTAAACTAACTTATGCTGCAAACTGGGATGAGTTTAAGAGAGTTCCTTTCTGGAATCAATTAGATTATATAGGTGTCGATGCATATTTCCCATTAAGTGAAGAAAAAACACCATCGGTGGAAGCTTTTGAACAAGGATGGAAACCTCATAAAGCCACAATAAAAGAAATACACGATAAGTTTGATAAACCTATTCTTTTTACTGAATTTGGCTACAGAAGTATCAATTTTACAGGGAAAGAACCATGGAGTTCACACAGAGTTTCTGGAGAAGTAAATTTAAAAGCTCAAGAGAACGCAACACAAGCAATTTATAATCAGTTTTGGAAAGAAGATTGGTTTGCTGGTGGATTTTTATGGAAATGGTTTCACGATCATGAAAAGGTTGGAGGAGAGGATAATAATCGATTTACTCCTCAAAACAAACCTACCGAAAAATTAATTCAAAAATTATATGCACAGTAAATGGCTTCTTTTTGTTCTAGTGATATTCATTTCTTGTAGCGATCAAGAAAAAGGATCAGATGTATCTGAAACTATTTTAAGTGATTTTTTACAACTAAATACGAATAAAGAACTTGACGAAGTTATAGCTTGCGCTGGAAGCGATCGTGATTTTAATTCTGTATCGATTTTTTATTTTCCTGAAGCTGGAAGTTTCGATTTTAGATATTATGAAACGGATGATGTAAATGTTAATCCGGATGATTTCTCAAATTATAAACTCAAAAACTTACCTATAAATGGTGTTTTTGGAAATAAATTGAGTGCATTTAAAAGAGAACAACAACATGAAGCTTGGGGAATTGTAACTTATCAGACGAATGGAAAGTTACATAAATCTAACTCGATTCGTTTAAAGCATTTGTCTGAACTAACCGATTATAATTCAAATATTACTATAGATAATTCTACATCACTTTCACCTAAATTTACTTGGCAAGCAAGTACAGGAAATACTGATGCGATTTATTTTCAGGTATTACTTGAAGAAAATGATAATTTTATTTCAGGAACTTATACTTTCGATCAATTTTTCCGTTATTATGATACAAGTAATGTAGTTTTAACTATAAATACAAACACACCTCCCGAATTAGAAGTAGCAAACAATTATCAATTTATAGTACTTGCAGTAAGTCTAGATAATTGGGTAAATAGCTACTCTTACACAAATTTTACCGCAGAGTAATAATGAAGAAATTAATAACCATACTATTCTTATTTCAATTTGTTTTTTTAGCTGTTTCACAAGAAGACGGAACTATTATTAGTTCAGTTACTTTTAAAGGAATGAAAAAAACAAGAGCTTCTTTCTTAGCTTCAATTACAGAAACAAAAGCAGGAGAAGCATACAGTACAAAAACACTCAATCAAGACCTTACCATTTTAAAAAGATTACCAGCAGTAGGACATGCTTATGTGAAAACTAATGTAGAAAATGGTAAATGTGATATTGAATTTCATATTCAAGAAAGTACTACAAT
The DNA here is from genome assembly GCF_947495995.1 of uncultured Tenacibaculum sp. Classification (GTDB taxonomy): domain Bacteria; phylum Bacteroidota; class Bacteroidia; order Flavobacteriales; family Flavobacteriaceae; genus Polaribacter. The sequence goes on along the minus strand of NZ_CANMAX010000001.1, from coordinate 559,338 downwards.
TTTACCAGAACTAGCATTTTGGACAACAACCAACAATAGATTTGCATATAAATTAGGTGTTTATGATTATAATTTTCTAGGAAGAAACATAGCTGTTGGTGGATTTTATCAAAATAATGGGCACGATACTTATGCGTTTAATGTTAGAGCTCCGAATTTATTTTCTAAGAAGTTTGGTCTAGGTTTTAGTCATCAGAATTGGAAAAGTGAAGAACCATTATTTTTTGATAATCAGACTGCAAATTACTTGTATAATAATATTTCTACGGAGTTATTAGGATTATATCAAATCAATTTTAATCATCAAATAACTTTTGGATTCAATTATTTCCAAGAGAAATATCAGTATTTAAACGGAGCTACAAGTCCGCAAGTACCAAGAGATTTGAAAGTAAATAAAATACTATACAAGCTTTTGTATACATATGAAAATCTTGAATATTATTTTCATTATTTAGATGGGTTTAAAAGCATTTTATATCTTCAGTATGTTACATCTCAAAATGATTTTCAAGATAAGTTTATAATCGCTTGGAACGATTTCTTTTACTACGATAGAGTAGGGAAGAAAGGGAATTGGGCTAACCGATTACGTATTGGTTTTGCTTCTAATAACGATTCTCCTTTTGCACCGTTTGCTTTAGATAATAATATTAACTTAAGAGGAGTTGGATTTATAGTAGATCGAGGTACGGCTAGTATCGTTTATAACACTGAATATAGACATACGTTTTATGATAAGAAATGGTTGACTATTCAAGGAAATGCATTTGTTGATGCTGGAACTTGGAGACAACCTGGAGGAAGAATATCAGACTTTTGGAAATCGGAGAATGTACGCGCTTATTCTGGAGTTGGAATTCGTTTTATTAATAAAAGAATTTATAACGCAGTTTTTAGAATTGACTACGGAATTAGTTTAACAGATAATACCAACGGTTTAGTTTTCGGAATTGGGCAGTATTTTTAAAGTCTATTTCTTTAAAGGATATAATTCTTGACCGACAAAATCTTTAGGAAACTTATCATCACCTTCAAAACCTAATTCTATATCTCTTCCAGAATGTGGAATGTAATTCGTTTTGAAAATGTAATCCCATATGCTTAATGTAATTCCAAAGTTTACTCCATTTTTTCGTTCTTCAGGCAACTCTTTTACATGATGCCAGATATGCATTTTTGGATTGTTTAAAATATACTTCAGAAAGCCATAATCTAAATTGATGTTTGCGTGATTTAAGTGTCCGACAGCAATGTTAAAAAAATGAACAATAGCAACATCTTGAGCTGTAAATCCGCCCATAATAGCAAGCGGAATATATTTCATTGATTTATACACAACAGGTTCCATCCAATGATAGCGAAGATGAGCAGCAAACCCCATTTGTTTTACAGAGTGATGTACTTTGTGGAAGTTCCATAAAAACTCGTATTTGTGTAATAAAGTGTGTGTGTACCATTGCACAAAATCAATAATAATAAAGAATACAAATAGGCGTAAAGCATAAGGAAAGTTATTGATATCAAATAATTGAAGATCGGTAATTGATAAGCCCACAATTGCCAAAACATCATTAAAAACTTCAGAAGCGGTATTTGAGAGTGCAATCAGAACAATTAAGTTGAGTAAAAAGAAATTAAAGAACATATAAAATGTGTCTAACCAGAAATCTTTTCGAAATACAGATTGATTTTTTCGCCAAGGAAATACAATTTCTAATCCCCATACAACTAAAGAAATTAGAATTAAGCCGTAAAAATAATTTTCCCAGTTTAACTCCATTAAAACAGATTGTTTAATGTAATTCCAGTAACCGGTATAAGAGTTTTTTATAAGTTCTAGATACTTTTGCATGCTTTTGTAAAAATACGAGAATAGTTCAATAGCTTAAGTCGTTTCTTATAGATATTATTTACTATGCTATAGATGTAAAAAAAAGGAAAACCACATTTTTAAGTGCGGTTTTCCTATTTATAAGTTAAAAAGATTTCTTTATCTGACAGTTTAAAACTGATATTTCAATCCAAGTTGTGCTCTCCAGCGAGAATTAATTCCATCTAAAACCCAAGGTGTAGCGTTTTCATCTAAAGTAAATTGATACACAGGTTGATTATTCTGAACACCTCTAAATTCTAATAAGTTGAAATTTGAGTTTACAACGTTAGGGACAAAAACTAATCGTCCCCAATTTTTATGAATTAAGTTTAAAACATTAAAAACATCTAAACTGATTTGTAAATTCGAATTATTTTCAAAAGGAAGATTGTATACAAACTTAGCATCTAATTGATGATTCCAAGGTGTTCTACCTCCGTTTCGCTCTGCATAACTTCCTCTGTTTTCCCTTAAATAATCATTGTTTTCAATAAAAGCATCTAAACGATTCCATTGTTCTTGAGCAGAAACTAATATATTTCCATTGGTATCAGTAATATCTTGTAATTGAATTTCTCCTTGATTTGCTGGAATATAAACTAAATCGTTTCTGGATGATCCATCTCTATTTACATCTCCTTGATACACTACAGAATACGGACTTCCTGAGGTTCCTGTATATAAAGCAGAAAGTTGTATTTGATGTTTGTTTTTGAAGTCGATATTGTAACTGTGAGATGAAACAAACTTATGACGCAAATCGAAATTAGAAAACGATAAATCTGGATCGTGAGAATTTATAGCCTGATTCCATTCAAAGTTTGCAGCAGAAGAATTACGAACAGTACTCGATATTTCTTTACTTTTTCCATTTGTATATCCTAAGAACCCAGAATAATTATCGGTTTCTTTATACAAACCAAGATTGATGTTGTAACGGTATCCTTTATTCGTGTTACTTAATAAAAATACATTAGTAAAGTTGTTGTTTACGCGAGTTCCGTTATAAAATAAACGATCGTCTGCTCCAGAATAATTACCAAATTCTTGTCTTCTGTTTATCGATTGAAAGAAAATTCCTTTTAAAACATCAGTATAAGTTGCTTCAGCTGTAAATCTAAATTTCCTTGGTAGTTTTGCTTCAAAATGTAAGCGAGTTTTCCATTCTCTTGGTAATTCAAAATCATTATCAATTAAATTGATCTCTGTTAATCCTGGCTGTTGAGCTGCTAGTGTTCCTAAATTTTCTTCCAAACGAACTGTATTTCCATTAGGACGAATATCTACATTAAAATAATCTGTTCCAGAAATATATTCAGCATATGCAAACCATAAATACGGAATTCTACCTGTAAATAATCCACTTCCTCCACTAATCTTATATTTCTTGTCTTCATCTAACGTATATTCAAAACTTACTCTTGGATTGATATGCGGATTTACTTCTATTTGATTCGTGAAATTACTGAACTCAGGAGTATTTCTAACTAACGGACTTAAAGGTAAATCGTCTAATAATAATTGGTTGTCTAATCGAACACCTAAGTTTAATGAGAATTTATCACTGATTCTTATTTTATCTTGAAGATAAAAAGCTGAAGTCAGGACATCAATTGTTGCTGAAGGACGATTGTTTACAAAATCAAAAGAGTTGTTTGTAACATGATATACTCCACGAATTCTAGATGGTCTATCATTTAAAAAATCATCGACAGAACGATAAGCCCAACGTCCATTCCATGCAGTTAAAAATCCGTAATCAATATCATTGTATTGAAACAATAATCCACCTGTAACCGTATGATTATTTTTATAATATGTTAACTTATTGGTAAGTTGAAAAGTGTTCAGATTTGTATTGTAAATAGAAGCTTCTCGATATGTTCCAGCAAAAATTCTATTAGAAGAATCGTTAATTTCTATATGCGGAAAAACTCTTCCGTCATACGAACGATCTTCCTTTACTTTTGTATAACCGAAAGTTAAAATATTTGATGTGTTTTCAGATAAACTAGAGTTTAATTCTAAAGTAGTACCGTTAAGAATACTATTGTGTCGGTATCCTTGATTTCCAAAATTAAAAACCGCTTGGTTCCATTCTAAATTATCAGCAAAACTCTTTACAAAGTTGTTACGTAAAGTAAGTTTGTGTTTTTCTGAAATATTATAATCTAAACGAGCAAAAATCTTCGTAGAAGCAGTTTCGATATCACTGCTTTCAAAAGCACCAGGATCGTAATTATAATCTGTTCTTAATTTATCTGCAATATCAATCACAGTTTGTTGACTAATGTTTGATCCTGAAGAACCAGGAGCTCCGATAAGAGGAGTTTTACTCAATGCCTGCTCAACATTTACATAATAAAAAAGTTTATCTTTTTTTATAGCTCCACCAACGCCACCACCAAACTGAATATCATAAAAACTATTCACTTCTTGTTCAATTCCATCAGCAAAAGAACCAATTAATAGTTGATTATTTCCATAGCCATATACTTCGGCTTTTGTGGTATTTGTTCCGTTTTTTGTAACCACGTTAATATTAGCTCCTGTAAAGTTTCCTATGCTTACATCAAACGGTGAAGTTTTAACAGAAAGTTCTTTAATTGCTCCAAAACTAATAGGCTGACTACGAGATAAACTTCCCGGAGTTCCATTTGCTGAAGATCCTGCAGCACCACTAGCTGGCTCTTGAAAACCAACCACATCGTTACTTGCTATTCCATCTATATTAAAATTATTAAATCTATTGCTTGCTCCTCCAAATGAATTCAAATTGGCTTCAGATAAGTTTCGTGTTAAATCTTGAACACTTCTACTAATTGTAGGTGTTTTTAACAGTTGTTTGGTGTTAATAACAGATGGGTTGATTTTATTCGATTTTCCAGAAATTACAACTTCATCTAGTGTAGCATTTTCTTCTTGTAAAGGAATATCTATAGTTAATGTTTTCCCCAATTGAATTGTAATTCCTGTTTTAACGTATGTATGATAGCCAATAAAATGAACCTCGATTTTATAAGTATTTCCGGGTGGAATATTGGCGATTACATAATGACCAGATTCTTGAGAACTTGTTCCATAAGAAAAGTTAGTTTCTGTATCTGTTATAATTACCGAAGCAAAAGGAATTGAAAGTCCTTGTTTATCTGTTATTTTTCCCTCAACATTTCCTGTAGTTTCTTGAGCATAACTGAATAAAACAGAAAAAAGAACAGCAATAAAAAATTTAATTTTCATACGAATGAAAAATGATTTAGTTAATTAAAATAATGGTGTGAATAGCTTATACTTTTAAGTAGTAACTTAAAAGTTCATAACAAGTTGAATGATATTTTTAAGCTAATGCAGGAGAACCCTTATTATGCTGATTTTTTATATAAGCTTCTGAAGAAGTATATTCAGTATAAGTTGGAATACTGAAGGTTGAAATAATAGTTAAAATGATACTTTCTAAAACAGATCTACCTGATTGAAGAAAGTAAAAAAGATCACTTTTAGAATCTAAATCTTTTAATGGTTGTAAAAGAAAAGGATTAAGAGTTTTTTGAGTAAAAAATGCTGTTAGAGTATTTAATAACTCAGATGTTTGCCAAGGTAAAGAAGCAAACTCATCTTTTAGAAATTGTTGTTTGCTAATTCCTATTAAGTATACACCTCCATCTAAAGCCGGACCTAAAGTGTTTCTTTGACGAATTAAATTTTCGTGAGCAATTAAAATATGTGCTGAATTTAACTCTGGACTATCATTACCTATGGTAATTACATGATCGTATCCTTGATTAAAAACAGTTTCAATTGCATTAGAAAATCGTTCCCCAAAAGAAGTTCCAACTTGATTATTTTCATTGAAAACAAGAATGTCTAATCCTGTTTTTTGAGCTTCTGAAAGTACTTTTTGATGTAAATGTTTGAATAAAAGTCGACCATTACGTATTTGCTTTTCTTTTACTTCTTTTTGAGAAGTATTCGAAAACAATAAAATGGCAGTATTGGTGCTTTTATTTAACATTCCTTTTTATAAAGTGGAGTATATAGTCGATATAAATTACAATACATTACTTGATAAAGCAAAAAAACGACCGAAAAGGTCGTTTTTTAACAATGAATATGTTGTAATATTATTGATTTTTAAATCTTTAATTCATCAAATAATTCAATAAGTTTTTTATCGGATGGTCTAGGGGCGTAAGATTTTACAATATTTCCTTCCGGATCAATTAAAATGAAATGAGGAATACCTTGTACTTGGTAATCTAAAACGAATTTCGACTTCCAATCGTTATCTGCCATTAATTGGATTCCACCTAACTCTTTATCCTTAATCATTTTTTTCCAAGTGTCATGATCTGCTTTTGCATCTATAGAAATACTTACAAATTCGATATTTTTATCGCTGTATTTTTCTTCTACTTTCTTTAAAAATGGAATTTCTGCTTTACAAGGTTTGCACCAAGTAGCCCAAAGATCGATATAAACATACTTGCCTTTTAAATCAGCTAAAGATGTTGTTCCTCCTGCATTATTCTCATAATTTACAAAAGTAGGAGAGACCTTACCAGCTGCTAATTTTTGAATAGCTTCAAATTGTTTTGTTAATCTTTCTTTTAATGCTTCGTCACTAGAAATTTTCATGATAGCATTGTATAAAAGTTCAGATTTAGGATTGCTAGAAGTAACCTGAAAAGCCATTCCTTCTATTAAGTTATTTTTTATAACTTCACTTTTATGAGCACCTATAAACTCGATAGCAGCATCTTCATATGAGATGTTTTTATTTTTAGCATTCTCTCTTGCTGTTTTAGAGAAATGATAGTGAACAATACTTTTATAAGAGTTGTATTTTTTAAAGTGTTCTTCGTTACTTAAATCTAGTTTATCTAAGTTAAGAGGAAAAGTATCTGATACCTTAAATTCGTTATTTTTTGAAAAATATCGATGCGCAGGTTGATAATTTGTTAAATGAGATAAATACTCATAGTTTAAATTAACTTTTTCGTCTTTAGCAAAATCGCTATCTAATTTCTCTAAACCTTTTTCTAATTCTTTATTTACTCCTTCCATTTTAGCGATATAAGCAGCTTCATCAAGAGAATAAAGCTCTTCCATAGATCCTGCTCTTTCTTTAATCAAGTATTTTTGAGCTAAAAAATTATTAATATCATTTCCTTCTCCAGAATAGACAATACTTTCATCAAATTCTTTAGCATCCATTTGTAAAGAAAGATCATAACCATCTTTTAAGTAAAAAGATGAAGATTCTTTTCCGTCACTAAAACGATGATGTCCATTTGCGTTAAAAATCGTATCTGTAAAAGATCCGTCGTCTGAGACTTTAATTGTTTTAACAAGTTCGTTTTTGTCGTTTAGAATGGACAATTCTTTACTGTTTTGATTTTTGATGTTTCCTTTAAAAAGAGCGTAATTAACTGTTTTTTCCTTACCGCATGAAACTAAAGCTATAGCTGCGATACCAAAAATTAGCTTTTTCATAATTTTTAGATTTAAGTTGGTTTTTAGTATGAATTAAATATATGATTTTTTATCAAAAATAATGCCGATTTCACATGGTATTAAACTGGTTTTTAATCAGTTTATTTTATTTTTCTCTTTTTATTACGAATTATTTAAATTTACAACAACAAAAAAGCGATCTAAATAGATCGCTTTTTTTGATAGAATACGTGGTTTAATTATTAACAGCATCCACCTCCATCATAATGGAATGTAGATTCTGAAAAATAAATATCATCTCTTCCTAAAGCTTGTAAAGCAGCAGCTGTTTTATCACAAATCGCTAAAGGTTGATTTTGTAATAACGTGTGTCCTTTACCATCATCGAAATACTCTTCTTCACCATAGTAAATAGCAGCTTTTCCTGTAAAGATACATGGACCATCTTCTGGCATAGGATCTTTTATTGCAGCTACTTCTATAGATTCGATATAAATCAATTCATCTGTAGGATAATTTTTTGGATCTAAAATTCTGTATGGTTTTCTAGCTCTAATTTCAATAGTACCGAAACCAGCGTCAGTTAACATTTTTACATATTCAGCAATTGGTAAACTTCCACTTAAACATAAAGCACGTAAACGTTCGTCGTTACGTAAAGTTTCATTCATTGGTTGTTCACAAGTTGGATCACTCATTACTAAACGTCCGTGAGGTTTTAATACACGATACATTTCAGCAATAGCTTTCTTTAAATCGTCTGCTTTAAAAATGTTGAATAAACAGTTTTGAGCAGCAACATCGATAGAATTATCTTCTACAGGTAAATTCATTGCATCGCCTTTACGTAGATCAACAAATTCACTTTTAAACCAATCGTTTTGCTCTTCTGCTTCAATAAAGTTTTTTCGAGAAGCTTCTAACATTTCGTCTACTACATCTAAACCAATGACACCACTTTTTTGACGAGAGAAGTAAGAGAATTGTAATAATTCCATTCCACCTCCAACACCAACGTATAATATTTTCGGACTATTGGTTAAATCTCTAGCATGCACTGTTGAACCACAACCGTAGTTCATTTCTTGCATGATTTTAGGGATTTTTAATCCTGGTAATTCCCAAATTGGGTTAGTAGTACAACATAATCCTACATCTGGAGTTAATGCTGCTTCTTTATATACATCTTTTGTTGTTTCTAAATAACTCATTCTTACTTGTCTTTTTTTATTAAAAAGTCTACAGAAAATTTATCAAGTTCTTTTGGCAGTAATAATAAACTTACCAAAAGTATTGTTCTATACATCACATGAGATAAATCCCAAATAGGATCCTTTAAACCATGACCAAAAGTTACAATAACTAAAACTAAAGCCAGGGCGTATAAGGCATAATCTCTTTTAAAACCGATAACTAACAAAAAACCGCCGATGAATTCTGCTAAAGAAGTAAAGTAAGCAGAAAATAACAATAAGAAATCAGGAAGTAATTCACCATAACTAGATTGGAAGAAATTTTTGTAAACATTATCCAATCCAAATTTGAATACTTTTCCGAATCCTTGGAAAAAGAAAATAAATCCAAGAATTAATCTAATAGTTAAAACAGCTATTTGTTTGTTAAGCATTATAGTTCTTTAATTAAATCTTTAAATATAGCGACCAAATTAGGCTCTGCTTTTCCAGCAGTTGCGATAATATCAGCAATGTCTACTGGTTGTAAATTTTTAGGGTCGCACTCATCAGTTAAAACTGAAATAGCACAACATGGAATATTTAATTGTTTTGCTACAATTACTTCAGGAACAGTACTCATACCTACAGCATCTGTTTCTAGTATTTGAAGCATTCTGTATTCTGCACGCGTTTCTAATTGCGGGCCTAATACACTAGCATATACTCCTTCGTGTAGCGTTATGTCGTGTTTTTGGGCAATACCTTTCAGTAAATCATTTAATTTTTTTGAATAAGGTTCTAGCATGTCTGCAAAAATGTTTCCGAATTCTTTGGCTTCACCAAAAGCTAAAGGAGATTGTCCTTGTAAATTAATATGATCTTCAATAAGCATTAATTCACCTTTGTTGTATGATAAATTAATAGCTCCGGCTGCATTAGAAATTAATAAGTTTTCAATTCCTAATCCGTGCATAGTTCGAATTCCGTAAGTAACTTCCCATGGTGTATAGCCTTCATATAAATGAAAACGACCAGACATTACAACCACTTTTTTACCAGCTAATTCTCCGTAGATTAATTTCCCTGAATGAAATTCTACTGTAGCCTCTGGAAAATTTGGAATATCACTGTAAGGGATTTCTGTTTCTATTGTAATTTCATCTACTAATTTTCCTAAACCTGTACCTAATACAATTCCGATTTTAGGATTTGTAATACCATTTTCTTTAAGGTAATTTATAGTTTCTTGTAGCTGTTGTTTTTTCATAAGTTTAAAAATTGTTGAAACGCAGGGTGTTGTTGAATGTCTTCAATAATATCAACATCATTTAACATTGGTAATAAATGTACACTTTCTTTTTGTAAGTCTTGTAGTGTTTCTTGTCTTACAGTTGAGGTTCCCCAAGCTTTGTTTTGGAATATTTCAGGATACACTTTTTTACTGGCTAATAAATAATAACCACCATCTTCTGCTGGACCAATAACAACATCGTTACGATCTAATTTTTCAAAGGCTTCATTAATATGATCTGGAGTTAAATCGAATAAATCACTACCGATAATAGCAACCTTTTCATAACCGTTTTCAAAAGCTTCTGTAAATGCATTTTGCATACGTATACCTAAATCTTCTCCAGATTGTTGGTGTTTTGTATACGCTGTATCCCAAATATCGTTACTTCTAATTTTTACAGAATAAAAAACAGCTTTATCACAAGATAAATGCTGCGTAACTTCTTTGGTTTTATTCAGTAAGAATTTATATATATCTAATGCTTTTTGATCTCCTAGAGATTTTGCAAGCCTTGTTTTTACTTTACCCAATTCTGGGTTTCGCGTAAAAATCATCAGCAAATTTTTACTCATATACTTTTATGCCCTTTTTTAACCATTTTCCCCATTCTTTATCAAAAGCATGTACTTTTTCTGTAGGTTTATTATTTGTGTTAATCACAGTAAAACCTTTGTTTTTCCATTCAAAAATACCTCCGTATAAATTAAATACATTGGTAAATCCTTTTTTTTGTAGCTGTTCTGCGATATCTTCAGAACGTACTCCGAGAGAGCAATATACTACTATTTTAGCATCTTTCTTATTCGCTAAAATTACATCTGCAGTTCTTTTTAAATCGAAATTTTGATAACCAACAAAGATTCCATTTTTAATACTGCTAACATCATATTCTTTAGATTCTCGAGAATCTAATAGAATGTAATCGCTTTTTTCTTTTGATAACTTTTCAGCAGTAATGTATGGAACAGACTCAGTATTGTATTTTTTCAATAATTGTTTTAAACTACTTTGTGAGAAAGTAAATGAAAAAATAAAAAACGATAGAAAAAATACAATTTTAGTCTTCATGGTTTATGCAACAGTTCCTTGACAACTACTTCCTGCTCCAGCAGTACATCCGTAACAATGTTGATTGATAATGATGTTTCTATTTTGAAGTAATTCTTCGTTATATTCAGAAATGTGTTTTACTTTACTTGCTACTTTTAGGTTTAACATTTGATTGAAATCACAATCATATAACCAACCATCCCAACTTATAGATAAAGTATTTGTACACATTACATTTTCTACAGCCATTGGATTATAAGCTTCAACCAAAGCATACATATAATCTTCATAATTTTCAGAAGCGATTAAATAATCTAAAAATCTACTGATTGGTAAATTTGTAATTGCAAATAAGCTGTTGAAAACAATATCAAAATCTTCATGCAATGCTTTTTTGAAATCATTTTCTAAAGCTGCTTGATCTCCTGGTAAAAATGCTCCTGAAGGATTGTAAACTAAATCCAATTGAAGTCCAGAACCTTCTTTTCCGTATCCAACTTCATTTAGCATTTGAAGTGCTTTAATAGACTTGTCAAAAACACCATCACCTCTTTGTTTGTCTGTTTTTCCTCTTGTCCAGTGTGGCATGGAAGAGACTACATGAACATTATGTTTCTTAAAGAACTCTGGTAAATCGTAGTACTTTTTGTTAGCTCTAATAATTGTTAAGTTAGAACGAACAATAAAATCTTTGATTCCTGCTTTAGAAGCTTCTTCAACAAACCATCTGAAATTTGGATTCATTTCTGGCGCTCCACCAGTTAAATCTAACGTGTGTGCTCCAGTTTTTTTAATAACATCTAAGCATTGTTGCATAGTTTCAGTGGTCATGATTTCTTTTCTATCCGGACCAGCATCAACATGACAATGCGCACAAACTTGATTACACATGTAACCTAAGTTTATTTGTAAAATTTCTAGCTTTTTTGGACGTAAAGGAAACTGATTTGTCTCCTTTATCTTATTTGCAAATGTTGGTAATTCACCATTTTGAAATATTCCGTTAGATAATATTTCTAATTGGCGAGTTGTATTTGCCAAATCGTTATTTCTAGCTAAGAGTGATTTTTTCATTGAGTTTTAATTGTGAATTAAAAATTATAAACGAAATCAAGTTCAATTCATAATTTAGAATAATTCATAGCATGATTACATTTCAAGCTTATTCACTTTATTCATCATTTGCACACCATGTACTAAAGTAGCTCCACTTTTTATAGCAGCTCCAACATGAATTGCTTCCATCATTTCTTCTTTAGTTATGCCTCGTTGTAATCCGTCTTTTGTATAAGCATCAATACAATAAGGACATTGTTCTGTATGTGCTACAGCTAAAGCAATTAAGCTTTTTTCACGAGCAGTAAGTGCTCCTTCTTCAAAAACTTTTCCATAATAGTCGAAGAACTTGTTTCCAAGTTCTTCGCTCCATTCTGTGATTTTTCCAAACTTTCTTAAGTCTGAAGGATCGTAATATGTTTTAGACATTGATAATTTCTTATGTATTTAGAAAACTAAAGATACTATTTTCCGTTTAGATTCCAGTCATATGGTAGGTTGCGTACTTTTGCATCACTAGCTACTTTTTCATTAGCATACTTGTTAATGTAATCTACCACAGTTCCTTCTTTTGTGAAATCTCCTTTAAACCAATTGAAGATTTCAGAAATTTGTATCGAACTTTTCTTACTTAATTTATTTCTTTTAGGATCGTTAATAAATTGCTTCATTAAGCTTTCTAATTCGCTGTTTACATTATTAGCTGTAAAAGCTTTGTTATGTAATTTAGGACAAGAACCTGAAGCACAGTTTACACCAACGTGAATTCTTGGATCAAATAATTTCTTTCTTAAAATATTATGTTCAATATGATCTAAAGTATATGTTTTACCACCAACTTTAGCGAAAGGAATTTTCCAAGCGTTTTTTCCTTTCTTTTTAATTTTAGTAATACTCTTTATTGGGTAATTGTCCAAAATTAATTTTATCGTGTATGCATTATAAGCGTTAATCCAAAACGCTTTTTGTTTGTTTTTGGACCAAGAACTACTAGGTGTAGTGTTATTTAAATAGGTTAAATAAGTATCTAAAGTAGCTTCATCCTTCTTTAAAGCTTTATAATTTACATTTCCTTTTGCGTCTACGTGTTTTTGTAATAAACTATTAAATGTTGAGGTTTGTGCTATAACATTTATAGATAAAAATATTGATAGGATAAAAACGATTTTCTTCATAAATAATAATGATTTATATGTATAGACGGATGTTTTGTTAGAACTTTACAAAGAGTATTCCAAAAAAATAAAGTGTAACTAATTTAAATAAAAAAACCCACTCAAAGATTGAGTGGGAAAATTGCTATGAAAAAGAAAAAGTGTCCTCAAACGTCTCTGAGGACACTACAAATATAAAGCAATTAAGAGGTACCAAAACAGGAAAAACATGGTTTTTTTTGAGTTAAAACTTAGTTGTCTGTAAATCAATAGTTAAGGTTTTTGTTTTTTGTGTTAATTTTTTTGAAATTCAAAAAAAGAATATTTGAACAGCTTTTTAAATGTGTAATTAACCATTTTAAATGTATGTTTTTTCTCTTTTTAATTCCCTGTATATGTTTTTAATTCCAATGCGCTGTGTTTTGATTGTAATGTTAAATCTTCATTCTTGAGATGTTTGTCAAAGAAAGAAATTATAAGTTCATTAGTGATTTTTAAAGCTAAGTTTGGATCGATTTTTCCAGCTTCATTTACTGAAGAAATGGGAATCATTAATGGAATATCCATGAAGTTACTGTGACCAGATTCTTTTATTATTCCTTTATAAAAAGTAGTTGTACTTTTATTTACATAAGCATGGTCACTAAATTTAGGATGGCTTTCTGGCCAATCTGAAGCTAAAAGCAAAAATGGTTTTTGGAATGCGGTATCAACTATTTGTCCCCATTGTACTCCATCAATATTAGACCCAGCTTTAATTTTTTTATTGATAAGTAAAGCTTCACCAGCAGCGGCTCCTCCTCTTGAATGACCAAATACACCAATTTGTTGTAGGTTTAACTTATTTTTAAAGAATCCATTTGAATTGTAGTTTTCCAGTTCATCAACTACATTACCTATGTCATCTGCCCATCGTTTTATAATATCTTTGACAAAATAAGAAGTCAGACTTTTTTTAATTATTGGATGTCTTTCATTAAAAGAAGTATTGCTTTTAAATGCATCAATAGAAGGTTTCATAATATCCCAAGAACCAGATTCAATTTCTTTAGCATAGGTGTAATTAAAATATTTTAATGAACCGTCGGGAAAAGTAGTGCCTGTACTTTCATAAGTGTGATTAACAGCAAAAATTATATATCCATGACTGGCAATTTCTGATAATAAGCTATAATAACTGTTGGCTTTAGAATTATATCCATGAGAAAAAATTAAAACAGGAAATTGTTGTTTGGGTATTGTCGCATCACGAAATACATGAGTTTTGATTTTATCTAAATAGTTGAATGTAGTATTGGGTAATCCATATTTTTGAGCAAAACCATATCTGCCAGCTTTATCAATATAATGATCTTTTACACCTTCTTTATCATTTGATGGATACCAAACTTTTATCATAAGTTCTCTTTTATCTTCTTTGATTGATGTAATCACTTCGTCACGATTTGTTTTTAAGAAGAGATCTTGTGTTCCTACAGAAAAAGTACCTGTTGTTTCTGGAAGTTTAAAAACAGGTAGGAGAGAAGAAAGGAAAAAACTAATACCGCTTAATAAAAGAATTCCTATAACTTTTAGTGTACGGATTATAATATGAGGTTTCTTTTCAGTTTGTTTAATTGCTGTAAGAAGAGAAAATCCCCAAAGGAGATACATTGGAAACATTTGCCATCTACTACCTTCTAAAATTAAATGTAGAATAAGAATGATACATAATGTAATAATGATACCAGCTTTCTTAATTTTTTCATTAATTATTCGGTGTAAGACCAAATAACTAAAAACTGAGATAAATAAAATTAATTCAAAATTTTGCATAATATTTTTTTAAACAAAGCTCGCTGATTAGTTGTGTTTTATCAAGGTGATATCCTTGTTAAAAATTGCTTTTTATCTATGAAAACTGAACTGTTTTAGTGGTGTGTAGTTGAAGTTTTTAAATCTGTTCTTTTTATTTATACAGATAGAATTATTAGTTTTATTTCTAGAACATTCAATCATCTTATATAGTGTGATTGTAGTTACGATTGAATCACCAAACTTAACTTTATATAAAATGGATAAGTACGAAGG
The DNA here is from genome assembly GCF_947495995.1 of uncultured Tenacibaculum sp. GTDB lineage: Bacteria > Bacteroidota > Bacteroidia > Flavobacteriales > Flavobacteriaceae > Polaribacter. The sequence continues at coordinate 544,209 of NZ_CANMAX010000001.1, read as the reverse complement.
TATATTAAAAAACATTGCACGTTATGTTGAATTAACTGAAGAAGAAAAAGAGCAGTTTACTTCAATTATTAAAGTGTCTAGAATTAAAAAAAGGCAGTTTGTTATTCAGCCAGGATATGTTTGTGAATATCGTAACTATATAGTTAAAGGTGCTTTTAGAGTATTTTATTTAGATGATAAGGGAAAAGAACATACAGTGAGTATAGGTATAGAAGATTGGTATTTTACCGATTTTTATAGTTACATCAATCAATTGCCTGCCGCTCATTTTGCTGAAGCTTTAGAGGATTCGGTTATTTTACAGTTAAAGTACGAAGATATAGAAGGACTGTGTGCTAAAACTCATGGTTTAAGTGAGTATTTTAGACGAATTACTGAAAAAGCTTTTGCGAGTTCTAGAAGTAGGGTGATTTCTAATAATAGTAAAACTTCAGAAGAGCGTTATTTAGAATACGCGAAGAAATATCCGCAAATTGTAAATCGAGTACCGCAATATGTTATTGCTTCTTATTTAGGGATTTCTGCAGAGTTTTTAAGTAAAATACGTGCTCGTCGATAATATAATCTTGAACTAGTTCAAGATTATTTCTTGTTACAGTTCATTTTTATTCATGGCTATTGATAAGAAATTTGTGGTGTAAACATTTATAAACATCATAAAATTTTTAACAATGAAAAATATCAAAATTCCTTCGTATCAAGAAAATTTAAAAGTATTAAAAGAAAACCTTTCAGAAATGCTTCCAGGACATGCGCTTAATGTTTGGAATTCTGATGCAGATCAATTACAAAAAGATCAAACTTCTATTTTAAAATTAAAAAAGGGAGATAAAGCTCCAAATTTCAGTTTGTCTAATGCAGTTAATGCAACAGTTAACTTATACGATATTCTAAAAGAAGAAAGAGTTGTTCTTACGTTTTACAGAGGAACTTGGTGTCCTTATTGTAATTTAATTTTAAACCAATATCAGAGCATTCTTCCTGAAATAAAAGAAGCCGGAGCAACATTAGTTGCTATTTCACCTCAAACTCCAGATGAATCACTAAATATTAAAGAGAAGAATGAATTACAATTTGAAGTTTTAAGTGATAATGGAAATATTGTTGCAAAACAATTTGTAGCGGTGCATAAAAATCCTGAAACATCAGTAGAAAAAATGACTGAATTAGGATTTGACTATAATAGTTTTTATGCTGATGAAAACAGTGAACTTCCGGTACCTGCAACTTTTATTATAGAGAAAGACGGAATAATTTCTTTTGCTAAATCTGAAGGAGGAGATTATAGAAATCGTGTAGAGCCTTCAGAAATAATTAACGGATTAAACAATAAAATTTAAGAATCATGAAAAAGCAAATTAATAGAGTTATAGGAATTGTGTTGACTTTAATAACTGTCAATTCAACAGCCCAAAACGCAAGAGAAGTAATTGCCAATGTGGTAAAAGCTAATGGAGGAGTAGATGCTTTGTATAAATTGAAAGATGTTTCTTTTGATTACACATTTAAAGTTACAGGAAAAAATATTGTAGATGTTTCTAACGAACGTTATATTTTTAATGGAGAAGTTTCGTATGCCAATTATTCAAAGAGAGAAGTTTATGCTCTGCCTCAAATCAAAGGGAATCATTCTCAGTTTTTCAATGGAAATACAACTGTTTCTAAAGTTAATGGAAAGATGATTACTGAACAGCAGCCAGCTTATATTGGTCATTCGCTTAGAAAGACAAATTATTACTGGTTTGCAATGATGTTCAAATTATTAGATCCAGGAGTAAATCATAAGTTATTGCTATCTCGAAAAGTTGATGGAATAGATTATAAAATTGTAGAAATGACGTTTGGTGAAAATGTGGGTGATGCAAGTGATAAGTATGTTTTGTATGTTAATCCAAATACCAATAGAATAGATCAATTTTTATATACAGCATTAGCTTTTGGAGCTAAAGATCCAAGTTTAATGAAGGTGAAGTATGAAAAAATTGACGGAGTTTATGTAACAACATATCGTAAATATGCACCTGCTGATTGGGATGGAAAAGTGATTAAAGAAAATTGGATTGAACAGTTTACTAGAAATGTTAAGTTTAATAACGGGTTTAATTTAACCACAATACAAGCTGAATAGCCTTAAGTTTAATAGTAAAAGTAATAGCGATTTGATTTCAATTAAATCGCTATTGTTTTTTTTAAAATAAAAAACCGTTAAAAATCGTATGATTAATAACGGTTTAGTACAGAAGGCGGGACTTGAACCCGCACGGGCATTACGGCCCATTGGATTTTAAGTCCAACGTGTCTACCAATTCCACCACTTCTGCATGGTATTTTATATATAAGAGTTCGAGCGAAAGACGGGATTTGAACCCGCGACCCTCACCTTGGCAAGGTGATGCTCTACCCCTGAGCTACTTTCGCGTAAGCTTTTTGTTTAAGAACTTGTGCAATTGTTATTGCGGATGCAAATATACAATGGTTTTTTTATTCTGCAAATAAAAAAGTGAGATTTACAGTAGCTTTTCAATATAAAAAAAGGATTTTAATATTTAATTGAATCAAAAACAGACAAATAAAAAAGAAATATTTTTTTGAATTGAAAAGAAAATTTAAAAAGTTGAGAGAAGGAAAGTTTTAAGCATAAAAAAACCGTTGAAAACGTAGGGTTAACAACGGTTTAGTACAGAAGGCGGGACTTGAACCCGCACGGGCATTACGGCCCATTGGATTTTAAGTCCAACGTGTCTACCAATTCCACCACTTCTGCATGGTATTTTATATATTAATCAGATTTAATATATAATTTCTGATTTTGTAATTTTAAGAACTTGTGCAATTGTTATTGCGGGTGCAAATATACAATGGTTTTTTTATTCTGCAAACAAAAAAGAAGTTTTTTTAATAAAAATATTTTCACTCATTAATAAAACTCAAAAAACATGGTGGTTACAGTATTATAGAATATCTTTGCAAAAATTTTGGAATTAGCAAGGTGGGTTTAGTTTTGGTTGAAGACAAGTCGATATTGAAAACAATTTTTTTAGATTTTAAACAGCTTACTAAAGTAGGACTTTCAGTAAGTGTGGTATTTACTTCAATTGCTGGCTATTTATTAGGAGCAGAAACAGTAGATTATTCTATTATAGTATTATTATCAATTGGTGGTTACTTAATGGTAGGCGCATCTAATGCTTTTAATCAAGTAATAGAAAAAGACATAGATAGTTTAATGCAACGCACAAAGAACAGACCATTGCCATCTGGTAGAATGAGTCCAACTACAGCATTAACTATAGCAACGATATTTACAATTTTAGGAATTGCTATTTTATATGCAATTAATCCTAAATGTGCACTTTTTGGTGCAATTTCGATATTCTTATACACAAGTGCTTATACACCACTTAAAGCAGTAACACCTCTTGCTGTTTTTGTTGGAGCAATTCCAGGAGCAATTCCTTTTATGTTAGGTTGGGTTGCAGCAACAGGTAAATTTGGTATCGAAGCAGGTTTCTTATTCATGATTCAATTCTTCTGGCAATTCCCACATTTTTGGGCCATTGGTTGGTTACAATATGAAGAATACAACAAAGCAGGTTTGCACATGCTTCCTATGGATAAGAAAGATAAAGGAGCCGTAGTACAAATGATTTTCTATACTTCGATTATGATTTTAATATCAATTGCTCCGGTTTTAAAAGCGACAGGTAACTTATATATATATCCCATTACAGCAATTATAGTTGGAGCTTTAGGATTGTTGATGTTATTTTATGCAATTAAATTGTATAAATCTGAATCGAATATAGATGCAAGAAAGTTAATGTTGGCAAGTGTGTTCTATATCACAATATTGCCTATTATATATGTTATTGATAAATTTTTACACTAATGGAGAGAGCTCAAGTAAATAGTGAGTTAAGAACAGCGAAAAGAAAATCTGCAAAACCAATGTTATGGGTGTCACTAATTAGTATGGTGATGTTCTTTGCAGGTTTAACAAGTGCATACATTATTAGTATGAAAAGAGACGATTGGGTAACGTTCGATTTACCTACTGCTTTTTATACAAGTACCATCTTAATTGTTTTAAGTAGTATCACACTATTTTTATCGCATCGTTTCTTAAAACAAAATAAATTACAAATGTCCTTTTTAACGTTAAGTCTAACTTTTGTGTTAGGTTTAGCTTTTGTTTGGTTTCAATATATCGGATTCGAACAATTAAGAAGTTCAGGTTTATATTTTACTGGTCCTGGTAGTACAGTTTCAGTATCATTACTATTGATCATTACTTTTATGCACGTTTTACACCTGATAGCAGGAATTATCGTGCTAATTGTTGTTATTTATAATCATTTTAAAAAGAAGTACAGTTCCGCCGATATGCTTGGTTTTGAACTAGGTGCAATCTTCTGGCATTTTGTAGATGTTTTATGGATTTATCTATTTTTCTTTTTCTATTTCATTAGATGATTAAAAATGTGTAATTTTGGCGGACGATTTAACAAAATTTAACTGATAAAGATATTTATGGAAGCTAATATCGCTGTAAATTCTGATAATAAAGAGACCTGGAGCGGAGGTGGAGTAAAACCATTTGGCGCTAGTTATGGAAAAATGATGATGTGGTTCTTCATCTTGTCTGATGCTTTAACCTTTTCTGGGTTCTTAGCTGCTTATGGTTTAACACGTTTTAAGTTTATAGATTCATGGCCAATCGCCGATGAAGTATTTACGCACGTTCCTTTTTTTCATGGTAATTACCCAATGTACTATGTAGCGTTTATGACGTTTATTCTTATTGTTTCTTCTGTAACTATGGTTTTAGCTGTAGATGCAGGTCACAAAATGAAACAAAAGAAGGTTGCATTATACATGTTTGTAACGATAGTGTTCGGTTTAATATTCGTTGGTTCTCAAGCTTGGGAATGGAAAACATTTATTAAAGGATCTTACGGAGCTGTTAAAACTACAGACAATCACATATTACAATTCGTTAGAAATGGAGAGCAAATCGCTATAGCTGATTTTGTTCAGGGAGATAGAGCTGACGGAAGAGTTCAACACTCAAGAAAGAACGGATTATGGTTTGCGAATGAAGCTACAATTTCTCAGTATTCTATTGCTCAAGTTCAGGAAGCATTTAAAAACGATCCTTCTTTACAAGTTAGAAGTGAGAAAATTGATTTAGCAACTAAGAAGAAAATTATCTTATCTAGAGAAGAAAGTCTTAAGCAAATGGCTAAAGTAAAGTTAGTTGTTGAAGGAGCGAATTTACGTGATAACGAATATGGTAATCCAATTTTTGCAGATTTCTTTTTCTTTATTACAGGTTTCCACGGTTTCCACGTATTCTCTGGAATTGTAATTAATATCATTATTTTCTTTAATGTAGTGTTAGGAACTTACGAGAAAAGAGGACACTACGAAATGGTAGAAAAAGTAGGATTATATTGGCACTTCGTAGATTTAGTTTGGGTATTTGTATTCACATTCTTCTACTTAGTATAATAATAAAATAAAGTATTTAAAATGGCAGGTCATACACACGAGTCAAATAAAAGAATCTGGATAGTTCTAGCTATATTATCTATAATTACAGCAGTAGAAGTAGGTTTAGGTATTGTTAAACCAGATGCATTACACTTACATGGTCCAGGTACAAGTTGGTTAAACTGGATATTCATTATCCTTACTTTAGCTAAAGCTTACTATATCGCTTGGGCGTTCATGCACTTAGAAGGAGAGAAAAAATGGTTTAGAAGATCTATAGTATGGACAGGAGTTTTTCTAATTTGCTATTTACTATTTATAGTTTTATTAGAAGGAGATTATTTATACGATACATTAGCACCATTAATTAAATGGTAACAATATAAAATTGGTGGTTTTAACCACCTTTTTTTTGCTTTAAACTATACACTTATTGTAATGAAGATTAGTAAAAAACACGCAGTTCTATTTATCTTATTTATAGTTCCATTATTGTTCTATATATATCTTCAAATGGGAACTTATAACTTTGGAAAATTACCAATAGTTACTAAAGAGGTTATTGATGTTAGTAATATTTATAAAAAGATAAAGTTTAAAGGAAAAGTATCTGTTGTTAATTTTATCGGTAAAGATACTATTGATAGTAGGGGAGAGCTTTTTAATTTAAATGAGAAAATCTATAAGAAGTTTTACGGTTATACTGATTTCCAATTAATCTCTTTTGTAGATAAAGAACTGAAACCCCAAACTGAAGCTTTAAAAGAAAAGCTAGGTAAGTATACCAACATGATAAAATGGAATTTCATCTATACTTCGAAAGATGAAATGGATGCTATTCACGATAGTTTTAAAAGTGATTCTAAGTTAGATAGCAATTCTCATACCTCTCAAGCTTACATTGTTGATAAAGAGGTCGCTTTACGAAGAGGAGAGTCTACTATAAAGAGCTTGAAGAAAAAGAAATTGTTCGGTTATAATATGCAATCTGTTGCTGAATTGAAAAATGATATGTTCGATGATGTAAAAGTTGTTCTTGCTGAATATAGTTTAGCACTAAAGAAAAATAACCGAAGCGAAGACAGAAGGAAAAAAAGCATATCAAATGAAGAAAAGTAATTATTCTTACATAGGAATTTCATTCATAATTTTATTATTCGGAATTTATTCAGTTCCTAAAATTGTAAAACATTTTCAAAAAGCAGATTTATACAAGTTTAATAAAGTGCCTGATTTTGAATTTGTAAATCAAGAAGGAAAAACAATTTCTAACAAGGACTATTTAGGTAAAGTTTATGTAGTTGAATTCTTCTTTACTACTTGTCCTACGATTTGTCCTATCATGAACAGAAAAATGGTTAGTGTTCAGAATGAATTCATTGGAAATCCAAACTTTGGTATTGCTTCTTTTAGTATAACACCCGATAAAGATACTCCTGAGGTATTAAAAAGTTATGCTGAAAATTATAAAATGACACATGTCAACTGGCATTTGTTAACAGGAAAGCCAGTTGAAGATGTTTTTGAACTTTCTAACACAGGTTTTAAATTACCTGTTGGAGAAGGAGGAGAAGATCATGGAGGGTTTTATCATTCAGGTTTATTCGCTTTAGTTGATAAACAAGGTTACATACGTTCAAGATACGATGAGTATGGTAATCCAATTATGTATTACAGAGCTTTACAAGAAGAAACTTTTCCAGATCAAATTACGGAGTTAAAACAAGATATAAAGTTATTGTTAAATGAGTAATCTTACGATTCAAGAAAAAAAATATAAAAAGTTTATCACTGTAGTATCTATAGTGATTCCTATAGCAGTTGCTGCACTTTTCGGAATTAAAATTCCAAATGTTGAACCTTTAACATTTTTACCGCCTATTTATGCTACTATGAATGGAATAACAGCTTTATTGTTGATATTCTCTGTAATGGCAATTAAAAAAGGGAATAAAAAGCAACACGAACAACTAAATACTCTGGCAATTATTTCTTCTGCATTGTTTTTAGTGATGTATGTTGCTTATCACATGACTTCAGAATCTACACCATACGGTGGAGAAGGAGCTATTAAATACATTTATTACTTCATTTTAATTACTCATATACTTTTATCGATAGTAATTATACCTTTCGTGCTTTTTACTTTTATGAGAGCTAAATTAGGTCAGTTCGAAATGCATAAGAAAATAGCTAAAATAGCATATCCATTATGGTTATATGTAGCAGTAACTGGAGTAATAATTTACTTAATGATTTCACCTTATTATGCTTAAGAAACTTTTAATATTTATCGTTTTTATATCACTGAATATTAATGCACAATGTGCAATGTGTAAGGCAGTAATTGAAGGTGGTAATGAGGCTGTAGCTGAGGGTGTTAATAATGGTATTACATACTTAATGGTATTTCCTTATTTATTAATCGGATTGCTATTATTCTTTCTCTACAGACACAGAAAAAAAACTAATAGTTAATTTCGTTCTTTTTTTGTAACATATTGTTTACTTTGTCGTCATATCGATACTTACTAAATAAACAAGATTGTGAAGAACAAAAAATTACTACTGTTATTTCCCTTTTTATTAGTCTCTATACTTTCTTATAGTCAAAAAGAATGGACTTTAAAAGAGTGTGTTGATCATGCTATGAAAAATAACATACAGGTTAAGATAAACGAACTTAATGTACAAGTTGCAGAGAAAGACGTAAAAAATAATAAAGCAAATTTTCTACCATCAGTAAACGCTTCAACAGGAGGTAGTCTAAATTTTGGATCTACATTCGATCCAGTATCAAACGACAGGGTTTCTACAACTACATTTGGTGGATCTTTAAGTGTTGGTGTTAGTTATACTGTATTCAACGGTTTTAGAAACTTAAACACATACAAACAAGCAAAACTAGGAGTTGAAAGAAGTAAATTAGATTTAGAAGTAATAGAAAATGATATTGCTTTAAGAGTTGTAAATACGTATTTAAATGTTTTGTTTGCAAAAGAAAATCTTCAAGTAGCTAAAGTTCAAGCAGGGATTAGTAAAAACCAAATTGATAGAGCTCAAGCGCAGTTTGATACAGGTTCTATTCCTAAAGGAGATTTATTAAATATTCAATCTACAGCAGCAAATGATGCACAAAATGTGGTAACACAAGAAAATGCATTAAACATAGCTTTATTAAACTTATCGCAATTATTACAAGTAGATTACGAAGGTTTTCAGGTAGCGAAAATTGAAATTGGTTCTCCTTCTGCGGCTCTATTATATAGTAGTTCAAACGAAGTATATCAAAAAGCATTGACTAACAGGCCAGAGATAGAAAGAGCTAAATTAAATATAGAGAATTCTGAGTTTGGAATTAAACTTGCTAAATCAGGGTATTTACCAACAATTTCTACATCTGCTAATGTTGGTTCTAATTATGGTTTCAATTTAGATTTACCACCTGGTTTTTCTAATACAGGTTTATTTACTCAGTTAGATAATAACTTAGGTTATGGTTTAGGGTTTAGTGTAAATATTCCAATTTTTAATGGATTTAGAAATGATGCTAACGTAGAACGTTCTAAGGTTCAAAAATTAATTTCTGAAAATAATTTAGAAATAGAAAAGTTAAACTTAAAACAAACTATAGAACAAGCGTTTTTAGATGCTAAAGCAGCAGCTAAAACTTTCGAAGCTGCTAGTATTTCGTTAGATTCTCAGAATGAAGCTTTCAAAAATGCGCAAGCAAGTTATGAATACGGAGCTATGACAAGATTTGATTATGATCAGGTTCGTAATAGATTAGTAAATGCAGAATCAGCTTTAATTAGAGCTAAATTTGATTATATTTTTAAAACTAAAGTTTTAAAATTCTATTACGGTGAAAATATTTTAGACTAAAGTAAAGTTTACTAACTTTACTTATAAGGCCTCACAAATTATTTGTGGGGTTTTTGTTTTGTGTAATATATTTGCAAAATAAATTTCAAGCATGGCATTAATTCTTAATATAGAAACATCTACAAAAAACTGTTCTGTAAGTATAGCAAAAGATGGAGAAGTGATTGGTTTTAAAGAGTTGAATGATATTAATTATTCACATGCTGAAAAATTGCATCCTTTTATTATAGATGCTATTAAACAAGCTAATATTTCAATTGAAGATTTAGACGCTGTTGCTGTGAGTAAAGGTCCAGGTTCGTATACAGGCTTAAGAATTGGAGTTTCATCTGCCAAAGGATTATGTTTTGCTCAGAATATACCTTTAATAAGCGTTGAAACACTAACGTCATTAGCTCATGCTATTTCTGTAGAAGAGAACTCTCTAATTATACCGATGTTAGATGCCAGAAGAATGGAAGTATATTCTAGTATTTATGATGCGAACTACAATTTAGTTAGAGAAGTTAAAGCAGAAATCATAACTGAAGATTCTTTTTCTGAGTATATTTCTGATAGAAAAATATATTTATTAGGTGATGGAAGTACGAAGTGTAAAGAAGTGCTTAAATCAACGAATTTTGAGTTTGTAGAAGATAAATTTCCTTCTGCTTTAGATATGGCAAAAATCAGTTATGATAAGTACAAAAAAAACGACATCGAAGATGTCGCTTATTTTGAACCTTTTTATCTAAAAGATTTTATTGTTACTCCACAAAAGAAAACTATATAGTTGCGTAATATTTTAAAATATCAATTAACTCGTTTCTTTTCTTGTGACTCTTACGATTTTCTTTCATGTAGGTCTTAATTTCTTTTTCTTTATTCTCGAATAAAGCGATGAATTTTTTCTTAGATCTAGGTACTTCAACTGCAGTTCTATCATCTAAAGAAACAAAGAATTGATCTTTTAATCTATTGAATTTTGGCTTAGTAGCAGATTGGTAACTATTCGTAGCTTGCTTTCCTTTAACATAAACTACTTTTTGCTTAGTTAATAAAGACACAACTTTATCTCCTGAAGTATTAAACTCGTGCTTAAAGAATTGACTTTTACTTGTACTCAAATCTTTAAAAACAATATAAGTTTCGCTTAATTTAGAGTTTATAGCTTGAATTTTGTTTCCAACACCTTTAAGAAGGTTGAAGTACTTTTCTCCGTTGTTATCGTTAATTAAAATTTGATCGTTGTAAGCATTGTATTTATACTTAACAATTTCTTTAGATTCGTTAACTCTACCTGCGATAAAACTGTTTTGAACAAAAACGGTACCGCTTACTTTTTCATAAAACTCTTTGTTGTTTTTTACTCTTAGGTTCTCAGATAAATAATTTATTAAAGTGTTTCGGTATGCTTTGTTTCCGCCCCCAGTAAAAGCTTGCGAAAAAGTATTTGCAGAATAAATTACAGCAAAGAATAATAATAATACTTTTTTCATTTTTAAGGATTAATGTTTTAAATTTTTATGTTGTTTAATAAATATCTCAATGTTGTTAGCCCCATTGAAAGCCAAGTATACTGTTTTCAATAAAACTTGGCTTATAATGTTTTGTTAAACATTGAGATATTGTTAGTTTAAAACAAGAAAGATTTAAAAATCCCTACCTTAAAATATAATTTTTTTGATATAAGTTTCTTTTCTTCTAAAGAGAGTTGTAATATTTTAAAATAGCCATTAAACCTTGTTTATCCTTATAGCTTTTTTTCTTTTCTTTAATATAAGTTTTAATTTCATTCTTCTTATCACCGAATAATGCAATAAATTTTCGTTTAGATCTAGGAACTTCCACTGCATTTTCTCCATCTAAAGAAATATAGAACTTATCTTCTAATCTTTTAAAATGTGGTTTTTTATAATCTTGATAAGCAGTTTTAGGTTGTTTAGCTTCAACAAAAATTACTTTTTCCTTTATTAAAAGATGCTGTTTTTTATCTACAGTATTAAATACGTGCTTAAAAAATCTATTTTCTCCATCTTCTTTATCATTAAATACTATGTAAGTATCTTCACCATGAGTGTTCACAGCTTTAATTCTATTACCAAGCCCTTTCAGAAGATTGAAATATTTTAAAGTTTTCTCGTTTTTAATTAACATTTCGTCTTTGTAGGCATTGTATCTAAACAAAACGTGTTTGTTAGAGTCGCTAATTACTCCAACTTTAAAATCTTTTTGAATAAAAGCTGAACCTTCAAATTTTTCTTCAAACTCTAAGTTGTTTTTGAATCTTTGGTTTTCTGCCAAATAGTTTATAAGTGTATTTCTGTAACCTCTACCACCTTCACCACTAGATGAAAATGCTTGGCCAAATGAGTTGAAACTGCACACAAGTACAATTACTGTAATTAGTTTTTTCATTGTTAATTTTTTAAGTTTTTTTAGGTTATTAAAGAATATCGACTTTATCCAAGTTACTGGAATGTGTCACATTCAATTTACATTTTCCTTATCACGGAAATAGGAGAGTATTGGAAATAAACGTATACACATAATTTGTATTCATGATTCGAATTATTTTCCAATGAGATTGTTTTTCGCTTATAAGCTGTTATAGTATTTTAAAATAGTTATAAGATCTTGTTTTTCTCTATGATCTTTTTTATTTCTTTTAATAAAACTCTTAATCTCATTTTTTTTATCACCAAATAATGCGGTGAACTTACGTCTAGATTTAGGTATTTCTATAGCATTTTCATCATCAAAAGAAACATAGAATTTATCATCTAATTTTTTGAAATGAGGTTTTTCATATTCATCGTAACCTGTTTTGGGTTTTTTACCTTCAACAAAAATTACTTTTTCTTTAATTAAAAGATATATTTTTTTATCTACCGTATGAAATACGTGTTTAAAAAATCTATTTTCTTGCTTTTTTCCATGTTTAAATACAATATATACATCTTCATTGTGGGTGTTAAGAGCTTTAATTTTAGTGCCCAATCCTTTAAGAAGTGTATAATATGTTAGGTTTTCTTCATTTTTAATCAATATTTCGTCCCTGTAAGCATTGTACTTAAATAAAACATGTTTTTTAGTGTTGTCGTTAATAACACCAACTTTAAACCCATTTTGGATAAATGCTGAACCTTCAAATTTTTCAGTGAACTCTTTGTTATTTTCGAATCTTTTATTTTCAGCAATATAATTGATCATTGTGTTTCTATATGCGCGACCAGTACTTCCAGTAAAGGCTTGAGCAAAAGAATTTACACTGTAAATGAATATAATTGCGATGAATAATTTTTTCATTGTTAATTTTTTTAGTTTGATTTCATGTAATATGTAAACACGATTTATAAAATTAAAATGTATTTACTTTAAATGATACATTTTCCTAAAATAGGAAATAAAGCTCTGTATTTAGCTTATATAAAATATCCCATCAAGATAAACTTAATGGGATATTTCTTTATTTCTTCTGACCAATAATAACTCTATAATTAGCTTCTTTCAGCGAATTGTAATACTTTAAGATATGGATAATATCCTTTTTCTTTTTATGATTTAATCCATTCTTCTTAATGAATGATTTTACAGCATCTTTTTTATTTCCGAAAAGCGCAAGAAATTTCTTTTTATTTCTTGGTAATTCATGGGCTTCATAATCACCAAAAGAAACATAAAAAGTATCTTTTAATCTTTTCAGTTTTGCTGGTCTATCAATTCTGTAACTATCGCTACTAATTTTAGCTTCATCTAACCTAACAGATTCTTTAGTTAAAAGCGTTACGTTATCTAAGTACATTTCAACTTTAAAGAATCGATTAGTTTTCTCAACAAGATCTTCATAAACAACATAAGTAATATCTTTATTACTGATCTTGTTTCCTTTTTCTTTAACTAAAGAAAATGTCCTTTCATTAGGAGCATTAACTTCTATCATATCATGAAAAGCATTGTATCTGAAAGGTACAAGTTCTTGATTTTCATTAATATTAGCTTTTTGAGGTTTTTTATCAACGTAAACAGTTCCCTCAATACGATCTCTATCTAATTCTACAAGAGTAAATGTTGCATAGTAATAATTACTAGTAGGGTTTATAGCTTCTCTAATACTACCTGTACCCACTCCTTGAGCATTTACATTTTGAGATAAACTTGATAAAGCAATTAAGAATAATGTTGTTGATTTTAAAATTGTTTTTTTCATAGATTGTTTTTAAGTGTTAGTTAGCCTTCTTTTTGAATTTCAACTGAATGTGGATAAGGTATTTCAATACCAGCTTTGTCCAATTCAATTTTTACATTTTCCATAATATGGAAATAAGCATCCCAGTAATCAGAAGATTTCACCCAAGTTCTTGTGATAAAATTTACAGAACTATCAGCTAATTCTCCTACAAAAACCGCGGGTGCTGGATCGTTTATAGTATATGATGTGTTTTCTATAACAGATAAAAGTACTTTTCTAGTTTCTTTAATATCTGCATCATAAGAAACTCCAAAAGTGATATCAACTCTCCTTTTTTCTTCAGAAGAATAATTAATAATGTTCCCGTTTGATAATGACCCATTTGGTATAATTACCTCTTTATTATCCACGGTGTTTAATTTAGTAGTGAAAATTTGAATTTCTTTTACAACACCTTGCTCTCCTTGTGCCTCAATATAATCACCTACTTTAAAAGGTCTAAAGATCATGATTAATGCTCCACCAGCGAAGTTCGATAGTGAACCTTGCAAGGCCATACCAATAGCTAAACCAGCTGCAGCTATAATAGCAGCAAAAGAAGTGGTTTCAACGCCTAGTTGTCCAGCTACGGTTACAATTAAAAAAATCTTTAAACTCCAGTTTACTAAACTTGATAGAAAACCTCTAAGAGAAGCTTCTATACCTCTCTTTTCCATAAGTTTTGAGACTGTTCTAGATACAATACCTATTACCCATAAACCAACAATTAATAATATTAATGCTGCTACTACCTTAGGTGCGTACTCTAATAATAAGTTTTTGATTTTTTCGAAATTTTGTTCCATGTTTTGATTGATTCTTGAATAAGTTATTCAATTCAACAATTTTTTTATTAGTAATACTACCGTTAGAAATATAAATATCTAGTAGTAAGAATAATAGAATAGCTCTTAAATTTAAATAACTTTGTTTATTAAATGAAATATTTATTGTGCTATTTCTGATATTTAACATTTTTTTTAACGAAAAGCACAGTGAAATATGCAGCTTTTTAGCCACAATATATATAAAAGTAGTAGTAGTTTTTTGCTAAATTTAGTTGACTTCGAATGTAACTTTTAAGTTCACTCTAAATTCACTCACTTCATCATCTTTTACAACCACACTTTGCGATTGTACAAATGCTGACCTGATGTTTTTTACTGATTTTGCTGCTTGGCTTACAGCTTTTTTTGTTGCATCTTCCCAACTTTTATCTGAGTTAGCTAAGATTTCAATTACTTTCATTATTGCCATAATACAATTTTAATTAATTATTAAGTACAAATATAAAACTATTTGATATTCAAACGGGAAAAACACCTAATGTTAATTTAATGTAAACAAAAGTTTGTTTAAAAGTAAACTTATAGTTATATTTGTGATATAAATGTTAATGATTAAATGCTTTAGGTATGAAAAATATATTAGTATTAGTTTGTTTCTTATTAGTTGGTTCGGTTGCATTTGCACAAAACAGTAAGAAACCAGTATATGTAAAGAAAGGTGACTTAATTCAAGTTACACACTTTCATGATAACGGTAAGGTAAAAGAGCAAGGCTTTTATAAAAATAAATTACTTCACGGAAAATGGGTTGTTTTTAATGCTCAAGGTGATAAAAAAGTAATGGCTTTTTACGATCAAGGAAAAAAAGTAGGAAAATGGTTTATGTGGGATAAAGATGGTTTAAAGGAAATTAACTACGAAAACAATGCAGTTGCAAGTATCCAGTCTTGGAAAGAAGGATCTAAAATTGCAGTAAAATAAACGAATCTTAAATTATTACTATTATAAAAGAAAAAGCCGAAATCGTTATGATTTCGGCTTTTTTATATAAGGATATTTTTTTATAAACCTCTAGTCCAACCAGCAGCCCAAGTTGGAGCAGCAGCACCGTTACCAGCACCAGTTGCAGTTCCTTCAGTTAAGAAAGAAGAACCAGCAGCACCAGCATAATCAGTAATTTGGAAACCAGTAACGTTGTTAGCAAACTGAACGTTAGTCATAACTAAATCTCCGTTTTCAATTCTAACACCAGCTTCAGCATCAGTAGACTTAACTTTAACACCTAAATCAACTGCAGAAATATAGAAGTTATCAATAGTAAAGTTACCACCACCTTCTTTGTAGAATAAAGCACCTTCAGTAACAGAACCTACAACAGTAATGTTTCTTAATGTTAAGTTAGTTACAGGAGCAGCATCACCGTTATCTCCGTTGTTAGAAGCTTCAACACCAGCTTTAGCACTTCCTGAAATATATACGTTTTCAATTGTTCCGTTGTATCCATCAGCAACATCTAATGAATCATCACCAGAATTTGTACAAACTAAGTAGCTTCCGTTAACAGTACCTCCGAAGAATTCGATACCATCATCACCACCTTCGAAAGATTGTACATACTCTACAGTAGTTCCGTTACCAACACCGAATAAAGAAAGTCCGTTAAACTCTTTTGAAGAGTTAAAAGTTGCACCAGTATACTCAATTCTTAAATAACGAATAGAACCTGAATTATCATTAGTAGTTGTTCCACCGTAAGTTAAACCAGCAACCTCAGAAGTAGCTACAGAACCTACATTTGTTGGAGCTTTTCCACATACAACTAATCCTCCCCAATCTTTTGGAGCTGGGTTTGAAGAACCAGAAGTCATTACTACAGGATCAGAAGCAGTACCTTCAACAAAGATTTGACCACCTTGAGCTACAGCAATGTAAGAAGAAGTACCTCCTGTTGCCTTAATAGTAGTACCAGCAGGAATAGTTAATTTACCACCATCTTTTACTACAAAAGAACTAGTTAATAAGTATTCAACATCAGCATTTAAAGTAACTTCTCCAGTAACTTCACCAGCTAAATTTTCTGAAGTAACACCACTGTTACTTAAACCTCTTGTCCAACCAGCAGCCCAGTCTGGAGCAGCAGCACCGTTACCAGCACCTGAAGTAACACCTTGAGAAATGAATGATTGGTTTGCACCAGCATAGTCAGTCATTTCAAATCCTGTTGCGTTAGAAGCAAACTGAACATTAGTCATAACTAAATCTCCATTTTCAATTCTAACACCAGCTTCAGCGTCAGTATCTTTTACTTTAACACCTAAGTCAACTCCAGAAATATAGAAGTTATCGATGTTAAAGTTACCACCACCTTCTTTGTAGAATAAAGCACCTTCAGTAACAGGACCTACAACTGAAATGTTTTTTAAAGTAGCGTTAGTTACAGGAGTAGCATTACCGTTATCTCCGTTATTAGAACCTTCGATACCAGCTTTTGCACTTCCTGAGATATACCAGTATTCACCAGTACCAGCCCATCCGTCAGCGAAATCAATTGAATCATCTCCTGAGTTAGTAGCAACTAAATATTTACCATTAACAGTACCTCCGAAGAATTCGATACCATCGTCTCCACCTTCGTAAGACTGTACATACTCTACAGTAGTTCCGTTACCAACACCGAATAAAGAAAGTCCGTTGAACTCTTTAGAAGAGTTGAAAGTAGCACCAGTATATTCGATTCTTAAATAACGAATAGATCCTGAGTTATCATTAGCTTCAGTACCACCATAAGTTAAACCAGCAACTTCAGAAGTAGCAGTAGAACCTACGTTTGTTGGAGCTTTACCACAAACAACTAATCCACCCCAATCTTTTGGAGCAGGTGTAGCAGCGCCAGAAGTCATAACAACTGGATTATCTTGATTACCATTTACAAATATTTTCCCTCCTTGAGCAACAGCGATGTAAGAAGAAGTACCTCCTGTAGCCTCAATTTTTGTTCCAGCAGGAATGTTTAAAACCCCTCCGTTTTGGATAACGTAAGCACCAGTTAACTTATAAGTTACACTAGCATTTAAAGTAACTTCACTAGTTACGTCTCCAGATAAATTAGCACTAGTACATGGTTGACATGAAGAACCCCCACAGTCAACTCCAGTTTCGTCACCATTTTGGATTCCGTCAGAACAAGAAGCAGTCTGAACAGGATCATCGTCTCCACATGATACAACGAAAGCTAAAGTAGCAACCATCATCATTAGGCTAAAAAATTGTCTTTTCATTTTTTTTAATTTATAATTTTATAGATTTTTCAATGCTACAAATCAAAGAACCCAAGATTAATTAAATGTTTTACAAAAATTAATCTTGGGTTATTGGATTGTAAATAAAATGTTATCTGTATTTAGAACTTATATGATAGAGAGAAATTAAGATTAACACCTCTTCTAAAAGATAAAATAGTAACATCTTGATTGTCTTGGAATCTTTCGATACTTGGGTTTAATAAGTTTTTAGCAGAAAGACCAACACTAATGTTTTCGTTAATAGAAGACTTTAAAATTAAGTCTAAAGTACTATAACCTTTATCAACTAAGTTTCCTTTACCTTCAGTTCCTAAAGCGAAAATTCTATCAGAGAAGTAGTTGAAAACTACAGTAGATTGGATATTCATACCATTTCTGAAATCTTTTAAATATGTAAAATCTGTATTTAATAAGAAGTCAGAAGCTCCAGCAAAACCATCTTCTTCAAAAGAGAAGTCAACACTGTTTCCAGGATTTTCTCTAATTACTTTTTCTTTATCTAACTCTTGATTGTGCATCATGTAAGATCCATTAAGTCCAAAAGTTAATTTGTTATTTAAAGTTTTGTCTTCAGTTTCAGTTTCGAAGTTAAATAACTTTTTTCTTAATTCTAATTCAACTCCATAAGCAACACCCCAATCACCAGTATTTGCGTAACTAATATCGTTAGATGCTGAGTTAATTCTAACTTCGTTAATTGGATTTGCAATATACTTACCAAATAAACCAGCTGAAATAATTTCTTCTTTTTCAGGATAGAACTCCCACTTGAAGTCTACATTATAATTATCTGAAGAATATAAGTTAGGGTTACCTAAAGAGTTATTTACGATATCTTCAAATAAGAAAGGAGCTCTTTCTTTAAATTGAGGTAATGTATATGTTTTACTAGCTGCAAACTTTAAATTGTTCTTGTCGTTTAAAGTGTATTTTAAAGAAACAGATGGTAAAATTTGAGTTTCATCTAATTCACTTTGTCCATTTAAGATAGAAGTGTTATAAAATAAAGATTGACTGATTTTTTCTCCTCTTACCCCAAAAATACCTGTGAATTTATCAGAAAATTTATATTCAAATTGTGCATAAGCAGCATTAATATTTTGCTTACCTCCATAAGTTTGTGGTAAAAGTACATCTATAGTACTACCTAAGCCTCCTCTAAATGTTCTAATTGTAAATAAACCTGCATTAAAGTTATTTTGATTGAAATAACTATCTAAATTGTAAACATCGTTAATGATAGGTTGTGTTACAGTTCTTAAAGTAATAGCAAAGTTGAATTGAGTTGCATCAAAATCAACATCTTTAAATCTTCCGCTATAACCTAATTTTAATTTAGCTCTGTTAATGTCGTCTGCATCTTTAGCAAACTTATATGTGATACTAGAATTCGCAGCAATTTCTTCTTCTTCAAGGTCAGAGAAGAATCTATGGTTATCAGAATCATTACTGATTAGTAAGAAAGACTTTGGACCGTTGGGTTCGTCATTTCTATTAGGTAAAACAGTAGTTTGTTTTCTGTCTGGAACATTGTTCTTGTTAAAGTTATATGAAGCTCCCCAATCAAATTCGATATTTTCTCCGAATTTATGATCTCCTAATAATTGGTGAACAAATAATGTGTTTTGTATATAAGTTTGTCTTTGTATAACAGCACCACCTTCTGGAGCATTATCAAAAATATCGTAAATACCTTGATAGTCATCATGAGTATCACTAGAGTTGTTTACCATTAAACCATTATACTTGAACTCATGAGATTTATACTTTAAACGTAAGTTACCCATTGCTGTAGTATTCGTGTTATATGTGTAAGATTCTCTTGTCAAATCTCTACGAGCAACACCTGAAACGTTTACGTCTGCTCTTGTAACTCCTTGTTGATATGTAAAGTCGTTATTGAAAGAACCAACAGCAAAGAAACTTAATCTTGTATTGTCAGATAAATTAAAAGAATCTCCTCCTTTAATTGCAATTGAAGTATTTACTGGAGCATCTCCTTCTTGTCTGTCCCAGCTAGTTGTAAAGTTGTAGTTGTTTAATGGAAAAGCAGGGTAGTTAGTTTTATAAAAACCAAAACTATTAGGACCATCTGAACCATAAAAAGTTTTATTATTAGCTACAGTATTGATTCCTGAACCTAAACTGATTTCAGCAAATCCTTTTCCTTTGTATACTTTAGAAGCAATATCAACATTAGCACCAGCAAAGTCACCATAGTTATTTAGTGCGTAAGTTTTATCAATTCCAATGTACTCAACAATATCCGTAGAAAAAATACTTAAATCAATATTCTTTTTAGAAGGATCGTTAGATGGTAAAGGTAATCCGTTAAGAGTTGTTACATTATAACGATCTCCTAAACCTCTTACGAATACAGTTCCTGAACCTTCTTCTTTTGAAACACCAGTAGTTTTAGTAACGGCGGTTGCAACATCACCAACTCCTTTTCTTGCTAATTCTTGATTACCAATTTTTTGTTGGATAACAACTGCTTTTTTCTGTTCTAATAAAAGAGCAGTTTCTTTTTCTCTATTAATAGTAGTATTAATTTGTACTTCTTCTAATTGTTCTCCCCCACTAGCACCAAGTTCTTGGTTTATAATTAGTGTTTTACCAGCTACAACTGTAATTGGCTTTTCTATAGTTTGATATCCTACGAAACTAAAAGTTAATATGTGGTTTCCAGCAGGAACAGAAATAGTGTATTTTCCATCTAAATCTGTATTACCACCGATAGAAGTACCTTTGATAAATACATTTGCAAACGGTAAACTTTCACCATTCATTTCTTTATCAGTAACAGTCCCCGTAACTGTACCCTTGTCTTGTGCACCGACCATTTGACACAGACAAACTAAAGCAATTAATAAAATTTTTTTCATTTTTACGTATTCTAAAATCAATTGCAAAAGTCTACTGATTGTGTAAACATAAGGTTACTTTTAAATTATCCTTAGTTTATTAGAATGTTTACTTTATGTTAAGTAAAAGAATGGTAAAAGTTAAGCTGAATGAAATAGCTACTCCATAGGTGATGAAGTAGCTATTTGTGTATTAATGATTTGTGTCAGTTAATTAGTTAATCATTAATAAATTTTATTCTTATGAAGTATGTTTTAAGTTTACAAGGTCTGTAAATATAGTTTACGTCTTTATCGAAACTTGATCAAAATCTTCTTAGTATTCATAAAAAAGATGGCAGTTTATTTTTCTTGACTTATAGCTTTCAACATTTTCTTCCTGTCTAAATATTCAAAATATCGTGCTGAAATTTTAAAGTTCTCATCTAAGATTACTATTGCTGGAAGTGAAAAATCTTTATTGTTTCGTGATGCTAAAAGCAGAGGAATATCATGAGTGGGATTTCTTTTTTTTCCAATTTGTTTATTGATAAAAGTATCACTTCCAAAAAAAATGGTATCACTACTTTCCGCATTCATTTTAACAGCATAATAATCGGCATTCAATTTTGCAACAACTTTAGTATCTTTAAAAGCTACCTTTTCCATTTTTTTACAATAAATACACCAGTCTGCATAGAAATCGATAAATACTTTCTTGGGCTTTACAGAAAGTGAATCTTCTAACTGTTGAAACGTGATCCAGTTAATACTGTTATTTTGTTGAGCTGTTAAAGATTGAGTAAACAAGTAAAATAATAGTATGTATGTTATATTTTTTAAATGCATAATATTATAAGAGTAACGATCTTTATTTTAATGAAATTTCCCAAATTTTATACCCATAAAAAAGGTTCTTGGTAGGTTAGGACCGTAAACATAATCAGAATCACGACCTGCACCTGTATCAAAATCATCTTGATAACTATTAAACAGATTATTTACACCACCTGATAAGGTAATCATAAAGTTGTCATTAAAATCTATGTGTTTTTCAAGTTTTAAGTTCAAATCAAAAAATGGATCCACTTCGTTTAAAGATAAAAATCCTGTGTCACTAACAACCAATGGTACGATCATTTTACCTGTATAAGTGCCTGTAAGATCTACATTGAATTTTTCGCTAGGTAACCAAGTAGCATTTAAGTATCCATAAAAATTAGGAACTCTAACAAACTCTTCAATAATAATATCACTTTCTCCAGGAGTTCCATCACTTTCAAAAAGTATTTGTGGTTCATCATACTCGGTACGTTGTAAAGTTCCACCCAATTGAAAACGCCATTTAGGATTTGGTGAAATTCCTAACTCAAAATTAGAACCAAAAACACTAGCATCTGAACCATTTCGAACTTCTTCAAGAATAGAACCATTTGCTAATGTAGCACCTGTACTTACTAAAGTAAAAGGATCTTGTAAGCTAGTGAAAAATGTTTCTAAGAGTAAATCGACTTGTAGTAAATTAATCGTTTTTGAATAATTAAACGACCATGTAAAGGCATTGGAAAACTCAGCATTTAAATCATCTGATAAAATAACAAACTGTTGTTCGCCTCCTACGCTAGAAATATGTAAATCTTCATTAAATGCTTGAGGAGCTCTAAATCCGCGTGCATATCCACCTCGTAGTTTTATTTCTTTAGAAAGTTGGTATGATAGTGTCAACCTAGGAGAGATTGCTGTTTGATTAATATCAGCTTCTCTAGATATTCCACCGATAGAGTATTTACCATCAACAGATATGTTATCTAATCGAGTACCAAATAAGGCTGTAAACTTTTCAGAAGGTTTCCATTCGTATTGCGCATAAATACCTAATGAATTTACACTTTGATCAATTAGTCTATTGTAGCCAGGAATTATATCTTCTGTATTGCTTATATTATATTCAGCACCAGCTGTAAGCACATCATTATTCTTTAGGTATTTTGTGAACTGAGCACCGTTAATCCAGGCTAAATCTTTAGTAGTTCCAAATGCATTATTGGCTGTAATACTATCTTGTCTTGTTCTAGCACCACCTAAACCACCATAATAACTATCTCTATTGGTGTAAGAAGCCGATGTGTATAATTGAAATTTATTGGTGTTGTCTTTACTGCTTATTTCATAATCTGCCCCACCGATAAAAGTATCGTGATCAAGTTCTTCTGTAATATCTGTGAATTGAGGAGCTAATTCTAAGCGATCACCACCACGTCTGTATTCACGTATAGCATTAAGATTTACTGAAACTCTACTACGATCATTAGGTTTTACAAAGGCTTTTGCACCTACAGTTGTATTGCGTAATTCTACAATTTCAGTAAAACCGTCATTATTTGCATCATAAGATTGCCTATTACGATATGTTCCGTAAAGTGTAATACCACTATTAAGATCGTCAGCAACATTTGAAGTGTTGAAAGTAACATTTCTGTCCCAAGCATCTCCATCAATAACAGCTAGATTACTACCAACTTCCCATGTGTTTAAAACAGGGTCTTTAGTAATGATATTTATTGTACCTGCAATAGCATTAGAACCAAATAATGCAGAACCACCACTACGAACCACTTCTACGCGATCTATAATGTTTGTAGGAATTTGTTCTAAACCATATACGCCTAATAATGAACTGAAAACAGGACGACTATTTAAAAGTATCTGTGTATAACCACCATCTAAACCATTAAGTCTAACTTGTGTAAACCCACAGTTTTGACAATTAGTTTCTACCCTTACGCCAGGTGCATAATTTAATCCGTCTGCTACAGTAAGAGATTGAGTAGCGTTTAATAAACGTGGTTTTATAGAGGAAACTATAACAGGAGTGTTTTTTCGCTCAACACGATTTCTTGTTGCACTTACAACCACTTCATCAAGACCTAGTAAGTCTTCGATAAGTTTAAAATTTACTTTTTTATTTTCTCCTTCCGACACCGTAATTTGTTTTTCTACACTACGAAATCCTTGTGAACTTACAACTAGAGTGATTGTTCCAGAAGGTGTTTTAAAGTTGTAATTACCATCTTTATCTGTTGAAGTACCTAAATTACTTCCCTTAACAAATACTGTAGCAAAGGGGATAGATTCTTCACCCGACATCACACTTCCACTTACTGTAGCAGTTTGTGCTTGAGATGTTATACAGAACAATAAAAATATGATTTGATAAATGATTTTCATTTTACCTTTTCTAAAATTAATTTCGATGCAAATATAAACTAATTTTTAGACTTGTCTAAAAATTAAATTTTACTGATATAAATTTTGTATGTTTGTAGCTGAAAAATATGTTTATGTTTTCACAGTCTGAAGAAAATTATATAAAAACAGTATACCATTTAAGTATTGATTTTGATGGGGGTATTAGTACAAATGCTATTGCAAAAGCATTAGAGACTAAAGCCTCGTCTGTAACTGATATGGTAAAAAAACTTTCTGAAAAGGAAGTAGTGATATATAAAAAGTATCAAGGTGTAACCTTAACTGATTTTGGAAAGAAGGTAGCTGCAAGTATTATTAGGAAGCATCGTTTGTGGGAAGTTTTTTTAGTAGATAAACTAAATTTTTCTTGGGATGAAGTTCATGAAGTTGCAGAGCAATTAGAACATATCAAATCACCAAAGTTAATTTCTGAATTAGATGCTTTTTTAGGATATCCGAAACAAGATCCTCATGGAGATCCTATTCCAGATGCAGAAGGTAATATTCATCAAATTAATAAAAAGTTATTGTCTTTATTATCTGTTGGAGAAGAAGGTGTTTGTGTTGGTGTTGATGATACTTCATCTGAGTTTTTGAAGTTTTTAGATAAGCAAGGTATTGGTTTAGGAAACCGTATTAAAATAGTAGAAATCGAACCTTTTGATGGTTCTTTCGTAATAGAAGTAAACGAGAAAGTACTAACTATCTCAAATAAAATAGCAAGTAATTTATACATACAAAAAAGATGAGTTTTTTTGATCAACTGGTTAATTTCGCCAAAGAACATCCAATTCAAGGAGCATTATATGCTTCGTTGTTTACTTGGGGATTAACAGCGTTAGGTGCTGCGTTAGTTTTCTTTTTTAAGAAAATGAATAGAGCAGTTTTAGATGGAATGTTAGGTTTTACTGGAGGAGTAATGGTAGCTGCAAGTTTTTGGAGTTTATTATCACCAGCTATTGATAACAGTCCGGGTGAAGGTTTTGTAAAAGTTCTTCCTTCAGCAATTGGTTTCGCTTTAGGGGCGTTGGCTTTATTCGGAATGGATAAATGGTTACCACACTTACATATCAATTTTAAAGAAGAAGAAGCTGAAGGTGTAAAAACGAATTGGCATAAAACAACATTATTAGTTTTAGCAATTACGTTACATAATATACCAGAAGGTTTGGCAGTGGGAGTTTTATTTGGGGCTGCATCTACATTAGTAGGAGTAGAGCAAACGGAAATGATTATTGCTGCTATTTCTTTAGCGATTGGTATTGGTATTCAAAATTTCCCAGAAGGATTTGCGGTGGCAATGCCTTTAAGAAGACAGGGTGTAAGTCGTAGAAAAAGTTTTTGGTACGGACAATTATCTGCCATAGTAGAGCCTTTTGCAGCTGTATTAGGAGCATTAGCCGTTTCTTTCTTTACGCCAATTTTACCTTATGCTTTAGCTTTTGCAGCGGGAGCAATGATTTTTGTTGTGGTAGAGGAAGTTATTCCAGAAACACAAAGAGATAAATATACAGATATAGCTACGCTAGGTTTTATAGGTGGATTTATCGTAATGATGTCTTTAGATGTCGGTTTAGGATAAAAAAGAATATGTTTATCCATAATGTGCAATAATAAACAAACGTCAACCTGAACTTGTTTCAGGTTCTCATCATAAATCTTTGTTTATTAACATTGTGTGATTCCGAAATAAATTCGGAATGACGCTGAAATATCAAATATGATTTATAACGGATATTCAAAAAAAAGAACAACTAACTCTATATAAAAACAAAAAAGAGACGCTAATTTTTTAGCGTCTCTTTTTTGTTTTATAAAGTAAGTTTTAAATGCTATAATCGTTTTAATAATTCCTCTGTAGAAATTACTTCAGCAAATTCTTCATTCAAATTCGCTAATGTAGTTTGATGAATAGTTTCAGCAGAAAAAACTTCACCATTGATTCCTTTTCTATCAAATGTAGCTGTGGCATCAGAAATTAAAAAGGTGTTAAAACCTAAATTTCCAGACATTCTTGTTGTGGTAGAAATACAATGATTTGTAGTTAATCCAACAATTACAACAGTGTTGATATTGTTCTCTTCTAAAGTCTCCTTTAGATTTGTTCCTATAAAGGCACTATTTACATTTTTAACAATTATAGGTTCGTTTGGTAAAGGTTTAATTTCATCACAAAGTTGAAAACCAGGATGCGATTCATGTAATAAAGATTTCGGATCTTGAGAACTATGCATAATGTGATATACAGGTAATTCAGCAGTTCTCCATTTAGCTAAAATCTCTTCGCATTTTTTTTCAGCATCTTTATTATTTCTATTTCCGCCCCAATAATCCTCGTCCTCAAATCCTTTTTGAATATCAACAAGTAGTAAAGCGGTATTTAAATCTTTTAAGCTCATAAGTAATTAGTTAGAAAAATCAATAATAGATTGTCTTTCTGTGTTTAAAGTAAGTTTTGTAATGTCTGGTCGAGAATAATGTCCGACACAATCAAAATTATGACGTTCTTCTAATACTTTCTGAAAATCAATTTCTCCAGTAAAAAGTCCTTCTTTTCCTGTAGCCGGCGGAATTACCCATTCTCCATCTGGACCAGCAATACATGATCCTCCGTTTGCTAAAATTTCTGGAGCATTTTTTACAATAACATCATAGTTAGGTGTGTCTTTAGGAAAATCTTCAATACTCATAAATCCACTAACAGAAACTACAAAAGATCTACTTTCTTTAGCGATAAATTTTGTGATATCGAAAGTGTTTCTTTCTGCGCCAGGCCAAACAGCAACATGTAAGTTTTCGCCTTGGGCATATAAAGCAGTCCTTGGTAATGGCATCCAGTTTTCCCAACAATTTAAACCACCAACTGTAAAGTCTTTTAGTGGGTGAACTTGTAATCCATGTCCATCTCCAGGAGACCAAGTGAGTCGTTCTTCGTATGTAGGTTGTAATTTTCTGTGAACAGATTTAATTTCTCCTAATTCATTAATGTAAACTAGTGAGCAATATAAACTATGATTTCCTCTGTTAGCTGCTCTTTCAATAATCCCTAAATAAATAGCAATTGATTTTTCTTTAGCGATTTTGCAGATATCATCTAAATCGCCTTTTTCAATCTGAACAGAATTCTTGATATAATGAGCATGTATCTCTTTTTGGATTTGTGAATTGAATTCTGAACCATTAGTTATCGATAACCAAAACGGATATCCAGGTAATAATCCTTCACCAAATATCACAAGATCACAATTTTCATCTGCTGCCTTCAGTATATAAGATTTCACTTTATCAATGGTCTTTTCTTTGTTCAGCCAAACAGGAGAAATTTGCGCCATTCCAATTTTTAAGATACTGCTCATTATAGTTATTTAGGTTTGTTTGTTACACGAATATATTCAAAAATGAGATGAGAATTTTAAAATGAAAACGGATTTAACAAATTGTTATAAAATGTAGAGTTTGCAACAAAACACACGTATTATAAGTACATATACCGTATGCGTACATCAAAAAATTGTTTTTAAAAGAAGCTTGTTTTTGTTTTGATGAAAATTTTAAAACAGAAAAAATGAAATTAAAATTGATGGTTGTAATGTTGTTGCTTTTGACTTGTGATTTTTATGGGCAAAAAAGTGTTCAACAATACGAATTTAAAAAAGGAGAGGTGTTAGATATACTTTTAATTAGTAACACAAAGAAAGATTTTAACAAGTTGTTCGGTCGTTATAAGAAAACTATTTTTCCTGTGGGAGTTAAATATTCCTTCACTTCGCAGAAAGGATTTAAAACAGGTGAACTGATTTTAGGAAGTTATCTTCCGAAGAGTTTGATTTTTGGAAAGTGGGAAAATATTGTGAAAAGAGAGCAGTTTTTAAATGTTATTGAAAAAGAAGTTCCAGATTTTCATGAACAAAGAAGAAGATTATTTACACATTTTGAATTAGCGTACTATGAAATACAAAATGATATAAAGTTTGAGATTGATCGAAATAAACATAATGTAGTAACCTCGTTTTGGAAAAAGAATAAACAGAGTGAAAAATTTATAAAAGAATGGGTTCAAGAAGTTGAAAAAACAGGAGGTAAAATTGTTATTAAACTTACAAATGGAAAATCTCCTTTAGGTTATTATTATAATCCAACTTTAATTACGATTGTAACTTGGGAAACTAAACAAGCGTTTCAGTCTTTTTTAAAGCAATATCCATTATCAACGTATAAAGATTTAAAAAATGTGCATCAATTTGTAATTGATTAAATTCACCACAAAAAATATGCAAACGATACTTAATCAACTTATTTATTTTGGATTTTTCCAAAGTCTGTTAATCATTAGTATTTATTTTATTTCTTTAAAAAAGAGAACATATATTAATAGTTTCATGTTGATTTTAATTGCTGTTCTCTCGGTAGGTTTTTTAGGTAAAGTTTTGCATAGTGGTGGTTTTTTCAATAAGAATTTTAGACTAATTGCTATGTCGGAGTTTTCTGCTTTGCTATTTGGTCCGACTATTTTTCTCTTTGTAAGATCTGTGTTGCATAAACAAAAGTTCGTAAAGAAAGACGTAGTACATTATGTACCTGGTTTTTTATATTCTCTTTTCATCTTAGGTTATTTTATTTTGCCATCTAGAGAAACCCAATTAGCGAGAAATAAAGTTGTTCCGTTAATACATGTTATTTACATCTGTCATGCTGTTGGATTAATCATAAATATTGGATATTGGTATTTAGGATTTAAAGTTTTTCGATCTTTTTCTGAAGTGTACCGAAAAGAGATTTCTTATGTTCCGCATACAAAGTTCTTAAAGAATTTTCTTGTAATAACAGGATTATGTTTATTGGTTTGGTTGATTTTATTTTTGACAAGTTTCTTAGGGTTTCCAATGTTAGAACGAAATTCAAGACCATACATTTGGTTGATTTTAACGTTCATTATTTTATTCATCACATATTATTTAATGATGAATCCTGAAGTGTTGAAATCTATTCCAGAATTAAAAGAGAAAAAGTATCAGCAATCAAAATTAGGTGTTCAAGACTTAGAAAGATTAAAAGTAGATTTAGAACAATTAATGCTTGAGAAGAAACCATATTTAAACAATAAGCTTTTAAAAAAGGAATTAGCCGAAATGTTAGGAGTTCATAGTCCGGAATTATCAAGATTATTGAATGAAAACATAGGAATGAATTTCTTTGAATATGTCAATTACTATCGAATAAAAGAGTTTGTACAATTAGCAGAGTCAGAAAAAGGAAAACAACTCACGTTTTTTGGATTAGCACAAGAAGCTGGATTCAATTCAAAAACAACATTTAATAAATCATTTAAAAACTTGATGGGAGTATCACCATCAGCATATTTCAATAAAAATCAGTAAAAAATGAAACATAAAATTATCATCCTATTTCTTTTCGTTAATGGAGTAGTGTTTGG
Source organism: uncultured Tenacibaculum sp. (assembly GCF_947495995.1). Classification (GTDB taxonomy): domain Bacteria; phylum Bacteroidota; class Bacteroidia; order Flavobacteriales; family Flavobacteriaceae; genus Polaribacter. The sequence continues at coordinate 515,005 of NZ_CANMAX010000001.1, read as the reverse complement.
ACAAATAAAAACCCCAAGTTTAAGTCCGAAATCTGTAAGTACACAAAGTGTCGGGCTTTCAGAAATTACTATAGAATATTCAAGACCAAGTAAAAGAGGAAGGAAAATTTTTGGTGAATTATTGCCGTTTTATCAAGTATGGAGAACAGGAGCAAATGCGGCTACCAAAATATCATTTTCAAAACCAGTAAAAGTAAACGATCAATTATTAGAAAAAGGAAGTTATACGTTGTTGAGTTATCCAAATAAAAATAGTTGGGAAATAAAATGGTTTAACTATTCTAGTTCTAGATGGGTAAATTATGTAAAGGAAGAGCCATTGTTTACGATTCAAGTTCCGGTAAACAAAATGTTATCTAACGTAGAAACTTTAGACATCCGTTTACAAGATATTACGTTAAACAGCGCTAAACTTTTTATTGAATGGGAAACAACAAGAGTTGTAATTCCTTTAGAGTTAGATGAACAGAAAGAAATATTAAAATCGATAGATAAGACTTTATCTGGTCCTAGTAACAACGATTATTTTAGAGCGGCAGTTTATTTACACGAAACAAAAACAGATTTAAGCAAAGCTTTAAGTTATGTTCGAAAAGTTACAAGTTCTAGTAAAGCTTTATTCTTTCAAGTAACAAGAGAAGCTTTAATACTTAAAGATTTAAATAGAAAATTAGAAGCTTTAGATTCGGCAAAACGAGCTTTAGCGTTATCAGAAAAAGCAAAAAACGACGATTTTATAAGAATCAATTCTAAACTAATTAGAGAATTACAGTAGCTCAAATATTAAAATTACCCTATTTATTTAGGGTAATTTTTATTTACCTTGCATAAAATTTAGTACGTGCAAGATACATCTGTTTTTCAAATATATAATGCTTCAGCAGGTAGCGGAAAAACGTTTACACTTGTTAAAGAATATCTTAAGATTTTACTACAGTCGAAAGATATCTTTTACTTTCAAAAAGTTTTAGCAGTTACATTTACGAATAAGGCGGCAGGAGAAATGAAAGAAAGAGTGTTAAAAAACTTAAACGCTTTTTCTAATGGAGAGTCTACAGATATGCTAGAATTGATCTTGCAAGAAACTCCAATAGATGTAACTATAATTAAAGAAAGAAGTCAGAAAGTTTTAAATGCGATTCTTCAAAACTATTCTGCATTTTCAATTACAACTATCGATAGTTTTACGCATAAGATTATTAAGAATTTCGCTTATGATCTTGGACTAACTTTAAACTTTGAAGTTGAAATGGATGCGGTTTCACTGCTGAATGAAGCAGTTGATATTTTAGTCTCTAAAATTGGTGTTCGAAACGATATTACTAAACTTTTAATTGAATATTCTGCATCGAAAATAGACGAGGATAAATCTTGGGATGTTTCTTTTGAATTGAAAGAATTTTCTAAAGTTTTATTAAGGGAAGATGATGTAAAACATTTCAGGAAATTAAGTCAGAAAACAGTTGGGGATTTTAATGCTTTGCAAGACAAGCTGAAGAAAAGTAAAAAGGAAGCAGTAAAAAGATTGAAAGAAATAGGTGTAAGAGGATTAGAAGTGATTGCTACTATGAATCTCGATCATAAAGATTTCTATTATTCTTTAATTCCTAAACATTTTATAGCCTTACAAAAAGATCCACTACAAGCTAAGTTTTTCGATCAGAGTAAGCTGAAAGAAAGAATAGAAGAAAATATGTTCTATTCGAAATCAAAATCTGAAGATATTAAATCTGCAATCGATGGAATTCTTCCAGAACTTTTGAATTTGTATTTTGAATCAGAAAAGATTTTTCAAGATGTATTATTACAGCAGTTAGCTTTAAAAAGTTTGGTTCCATTAGCGGTGTTAAATAATGTCAATAAGGAATTAAATACGATTAAAGAAGAAAATAATATTCGATTAAATGCCGAATTCAATCAGCTGATTTCAGATCATATTAAAGATCAACCTACACCATATATATATGAAAGAATTGGTCAGCGTTTCATGCATTATTTTATTGATGAAATGCAAGACACTTCAATCTTGCAATGGCAAAATTTAATTCCTTTAATAGATAATGCGTTAGCACAAGAAAGTAGTAGTTTGTTGTTAGTAGGAGATGCAAAGCAAGCGATTTACAGATGGCGTGGAGGAAAAGCAGAACAGTTAATCAATTTGAGTTCTTCTGAAAATGTAACTTTCAATATTGAAAAAGAATTAAAGCTTTTGGGAAGAAATTTTAGAAGTTATTCTGAAGTTATCAATTTCAATAATGATTTTTTCCAGCATGTAGCAACCTTATTTTCTAATCCGAATTATAAAGAGTTATTTATAGAAGGAAATCAGCAACAAGAAAATAGTAAAACTGGAGGTTGTGTTAGTGTTTCGTTTTTAGAAAAGAAAGAAGATAAAGAAGAAGAGAAAAATAAATATCCAGAAAAAGTTTATCAGCAAATTTTAGAGCTACAGAAGGAATACGCTTTGAGTGAAATTTCTGTTTTAGTTCGCAAGAAAAAAGAAGGAATTTCTGTTGCGAATTATTTATCAGAAAAAGGAATTCCGATAGTTTCATCTGAGACATTGTTATTAGCGAATAGTAATAAGGTATTATTCATTATTAATTTCTTGAAATTAATTTTATATCCTAATGACGAGCAAAACCGATTCGAATTACTATGTTTCCTCCATAAACATTTACAAACAAATAGTGATCTACATACATTTCTAACAGACAAGGTGAAGTGTAATTTACCAACTTTCATAGAGTTGTTAAATGGTTTAGGGACGAATTTCAAATTAGAACTTTTTAATACGTTGCCTTTCTACGAAAAGATAGAATACATCATCCGTGGATTTTCGCTATTAGAAACATCAGATGCTTACGTTCAATTTTTTCTTGATTTGGTTTTAGATCAACAGGGGAGAGGTGTTACGATTCAAGATTTCTTAGATTTTTGGAGTTCTAAAAAAGACAATCTAAGTATTGCAACGCCAGACGAATCTGAAGCGGTTAAAATAATGACGATTCATAAATCTAAAGGTTTAGAGTTTTCTGTGGTTATTTTTCCTTTCGATTTAGATATTTATCGACAAGTAAAACCTAAAGTTTGGTTTCATAATTTGTCAAACGACTTTTTAGGTTTTGAAGAGTTACTTATTGATTACAGTAAAAGCCTCGAATATATTAATGATTTAGGAAAAGAAATTTATCATCAGCAACGACAAGAATTAGAATTAGATAATTTCAACCTATTATATGTTGCATTAACAAGATCGGTAGAGCAATTACATATTATCACAGAGAAGAGATTAACTAAATCAGGTGAAAATATGAATTATTATTCCGGAGCTTTTATTTCTTATTTGAAAAAAGTAGGAAGATGGGAAGAAGATCTAAATGAATATGTTTTTGGAGAATCAAAAAGAAATAGTGAGAAAGTTGTTGTTGATACTAATAAATTGAAATTACAAGATCAATTTATTTCTACTTCTTGGCAAGATCATAATATTGTTTTGCTATCAAGTGCATCGAAAGTTTGGAATACCGATGCAGAAGAAGCTGTTGCTTACGGAAACATTACGCACGATATTCTATCTAAGATAAAAACGAACGAAGATGTAGATGAAATTTTAAACTTTTATAAGAGTAAAGGAGATTTAGATGTAGAGGTTTTAGATAACCTTGCTGTTCGAATTCGAGATATTATAAATCATCCTAAACTGACTTATTTTTATTCTGATGAGGTTACTGTTGTAAACGAAAGAGAAATACGAAATGATATGGATGAAATTATTATTCCAGATCGTTTAGTGTTCTATAATAATATGGTAACTGTTATCGATTATAAAACAGGAAAACCAGATCGTTCACATATGCATCAAATTAATAAATACGCCAACGATTTAGGTCAGTTGAATTTTAAGGTAGATAAAAAAATATTGATATATATAAATGATGAAATTTTAGTGGAAGAAATTGCATAATTTTACCACACAAACAAACAAGCCATGTACGGAAAAATAAAAGAACATTTACAAAAAGAAATTCAGGATATTAAAGATGCTGGATTATATAAAACAGAACGTATTATTACATCTTCACAAGATGCTGTAATTAAGATTTCTACAGGTGAAGAAGTAATTAACTTTTGTGCAAATAACTATTTAGGTTTATCAAATCACCCAGAAGTAATTCAGGCAGCTAAAGATACTATGGATACTCATGGTTTCGGAATGTCTTCTGTGCGTTTCATTTGTGGAACTCAAGATATTCATAAAGATTTAGAAGCTAAAATTGCTGAGTTTTATCAAACTGAAGATACAATTTTATATGCAGCAGCTTTTGATGCAAACGGAGGTGTTTTTGAACCATTATTAACAAAAGAAGATGCTATTATTTCTGATAGCTTAAATCATGCTTCTATCATCGATGGTGTTCGTTTATGTAAAGCGGCACGCTATCGTTATAATAATAATGATATGGCTTCATTAGAACAACAATTAATTGAAGCAAATAAACAAAACCATAGGTTTAAAATTATTGTTACTGATGGAGTATTCTCTATGGACGGTATCGTTGCTGAATTAGACAAGATCTGTGATTTAGCTGATAAATACGATGCAATGGTTATGATAGATGAATGTCATGCTGCAGGTTTTATTGGTGAAACTGGTAGAGGTACGTTAGAGTTAAAGAGAGTAATGGGTAGAATAGATATTATTACAGGAACTTTAGGGAAGGCTTTAGGTGGAGCTATGGGTGGTTACACTACAGGTAAAAAAGAAATTATAGAAATCTTACGTCAAAGATCAAGACCATATTTATTTTCTAACTCACTTGCCCCAGCAATAGTTGGAGCTTCATTAAAGGTGTTTGATTTGTTATCTAATGATACTTCTTTAAGAGATAAATTAGAGTGGAATACAAATTATTTCAGATCAGAAATGGAAAAAGCTGGTTTTGATTTGGTAGGGGCAGATGCTGCAATAGTACCGGTAATGTTGTACGATGCAAAGTTGTCTCAAGTAATGGCAAATAAACTTTTAAAAGAAGGAATTTATGTGATAGGTTTCTTTTATCCAGTAGTTCCAAAAGAGCAGGCGAGAATAAGGGTTCAATTGTCTGCAGCTCATGAAAAAGAGCACTTAGATAAGGCGATAAATGCATTTGTAAAAGTAGGAAAAGCTTTGAAAGTTATTTCGTAAAAGACGAACAAAAACTTGTTTTTTTTATAAGTTTTTGTAGATTTGCTTTTGTAAATAAGTTTTTAGAACTTACATTTGCGTTATATATAAACGAACTTTTAATTTAAATTTTTGATAATGAAACAATTAAATTTAGCTATGATTTTTATAGCTGTGTTAACGTTACTACCTTCAAGTAGAGTTAATGCGCAAGATGAAAACAATCCTTGGGTTGTTGGTTTCGGTGTTAACGTTGTAGATATTAGAATTCCTAGTGAGTTTGGTGACTACGCGCAAGATTACATCGGTACTAGTGAATGGTCTGATAACTTGTTACCATCTATCTCTAGAGTAAGTGTTGAAAAATACTTAGCAGATGGATTTACTTTACAGTTAGCTGGATCGATCAACAAGATTAAAAATTACGCGGTATCTAAAGATATCAATGAATTATACTGGTCTGCAGACTTAAACGTTAAGTGGGACTTTAACCATTTAATCGGTGATACTGGTTGGTGGGATCCTTACGTATACGTTGGGGGAGGTTATACTGACTTCGGTAGATTAGAGAATGGAAATTTCCAAGAAGGTGGAGAAGGTACTTTAAATGTTGGTGCTGGATTCAACGTATGGTTCAACGAGAACATCGGTTTAAATTTCCAAACTGGTGCTAAGAAAGAATTCGCTGACAAAATTCAAGACCACTTCCAACACAGTTTAGGTGTTGTTTTCCGTTTCGGTGGAAAAGATACTGATGGAGATGGTGTTTATGACAAGGAAGATGCTTGTCCAGAGATCGCTGGTTTAAAAGAATTCAACGGTTGTCCAGATGCTGATGGAGACGGAATCAAAGATTCTGACGATGCTTGTCCAAACGAAGCTGGTAAAGCTGAGTTAAACGGTTGTCCAGATGCTGATAACGATGGTATCGCTGATAAAGATGATGCTTGTCCTACTGAAGCTGGAACTAAAGCAATGAATGGTTGTCCTGATTCTGACGGTGATGGTATCGCTGATAAGAATGATAACTGTCCACAAGAAGCTGGTCCTGCTGAAAACAAAGGATGTCCTTGGGGAGATAAAGATAATGATGGTGTTAAAGATAACGTAGATAAGTGTCCAGATGTTCCTGGTGTTGCTTCAAGACAAGGTTGTCCAGAGCCAAAGCCAGTTATCACTGAAGAAGCTAAGAAGAAATTAGACGAGTTCGCAAGAGCTATCTACTTCAACTCTGGAAGATCTTCATTCAGACCTGGAGTTACTGGTAAGTTAGATTTAATCGCTGGAATCATGAAAGAATATCCAGATGCTAACTTCAACATCGAAGGTCACACTGATAGTCAAGGTGCTGCTAAAGCTAACCAAAAATTATCTCAAAGAAGAGCTAAGGCTGTTTTAGATTACTTAACTTCTAAAGGCGGAGTTCCTGCTGGAAGATTATCATCTGTAGGTTTAGGAGAAGATTACCCAATCGCTTCTAACAAAACTAGAGCTGGTAGAGCACAAAACAGACGTGTAGAAATCAACTTAAAGAAGTAATTACATACTTCGAAAAGTAAATAATATTAAGCCTCGCAGTTTGCGAGGCTTTTTTTATGGATTTGTTTCAAATTAAAATTTGTTTATAAAGTTTTTTATATTGTTATAAAAAAATTACCTTTGCGCACTGAAAAGTGGGATAATAAACACTTAATAAATACAATAACTTAATTACAGAAAGTAATGTCTACAATAAAAGGTAAAGTTTCTCAGATTATTGGTCCGGTTATCGATGTTGAGTTTAACACTGAAAATTCAGAGTTACCAAAAATTTATGATTCATTAGAAATTAAAAAAGCTGATGGTACTACATTAGTTTTAGAAGTTCAACAACACATAGGAGAGGATACTGTTCGTACTATATCTATGGATGCTACTGACGGACTACAAAGAGGTCAAGAAGTATTAGCGACAGGAAATCCAATCCAAATGCCAATCGGAAACGATATCTACGGACGTTTATTTAATGTAACAGGAGAGGCAATTGATGGTTTAGGTGATTTACCAAAGACAGGTAAAGACGGATTACCAATTCACCGTCAAGCTCCAAAGTTTGAAGAATTATCAACTTCTACTGAAGTTTTATTTACAGGTATTAAAGTTATCGATTTAATTGAGCCTTATGCTAAAGGAGGTAAAATTGGATTATTTGGTGGAGCAGGAGTAGGTAAAACTGTATTAATTCAGGAATTAATTAATAATATCGCAAAAGGTCACGGTGGTTTATCTGTATTCGCTGGAGTAGGTGAGAGAACACGTGAAGGTAACGATTTATTAAGAGAGATGTTAGAATCTGGAATTATCAAATATGGTGATGATTTTATGCATTCTATGGAAGAAGGTGGATGGGATTTATCAAAAGTAGATAAAGCTACTATGAGAGATTCTAAAGCGACTTTCGTATTTGGACAAATGAATGAGCCACCAGGTGCACGTGCACGTGTTGCATTATCTGGTTTAACTATAGCTGAATATTTCCGTGATGGAGCTGGTGAAGATCAAGGGAAAGATGTATTATTCTTCGTAGATAATATCTTCCGTTTTACACAAGCAGGATCTGAGGTATCAGCATTATTAGGACGTATGCCTTCTGCCGTAGGTTACCAACCAACGTTAGCTACTGAAATGGGAGCGATGCAAGAGCGTATTACTTCTACTAAGAAAGGATCGATTACTTCTGTACAGGCAGTATATGTACCTGCAGATGATTTAACGGATCCAGCACCAGCAACTACTTTCGCTCACTTAGATGCTACTACAGTATTATCTAGAAAGATTGCTGAGTTAGGTATTTATCCTGCGGTAGATCCATTAGATTCTACTTCAAGAATTTTAACGCCAGAAATTTTAGGAGACGAGCATTATAATACGGCACAAAGAGTAAAAGAGTTATTACAACGTTACAAAGAGTTACAAGATATTATTGCGATCTTAGGTATGGAAGAATTATCTGAAGAAGATAAGTTAGTAGTACACAGAGCTCGTCGTGTTCAACGTTTCTTATCTCAACCATTCCACGTAGCTGAGCAGTTTACCGGTATTCCTGGAGTTTTAGTAGATATTAAGGATACTATCAAAGGTTTCAACATGATTATGGATGGAGAATTAGATAAATATCCTGAAGCAGCATTCAACTTAAGAGGTTCAATTGATGATGCAATTGAAGCTGGGGAGAAAATGTTAGCTGAAGCTTAATATTAATATTTAGAAGTTAATTATGTTTTTAGAAATTGTTACTCCAGAAGCGGTAGTATTCTCATCAGAAATAGATTCTGTTGTTGTACCAGGTGTTAATGGAGAGTTCCAAGTTTTAAACAATCACGCACCTATTGTGTCTGTTTTAAACGAAGGGTTAGTTAAAGTACATGTTCATAGTCAAAATCACTTAGTTTTTGATGATTTACACGGTAGTATTGAAAAATTACCAGCTGATGATAAAGTACTAACTTTAGCGATCAATTCTGGAACAATAGAAATTAAAGATAATAAAGCAATTATACTAGCAGACTAGTTTCCTTGTTTTACTATAATATTAAAAACCCCGTAATTTAATTACGGGGTTTCTTATTTTTAATTTAAATAGTGTTTTTAGTCTATTTGTGACACTCTTAGTGTGTTTACCATACCTCTTTCTTCAACAGGCATAGAAGTTAAGTTAATAACGAAATCACCTGTTTTTACAAAGTTCTTTTCTTTGATAATTTCATTAATATCTTTTACTGTATCGTCAGTATTTAAATCTCTATCATAGTAATAAGCTCTAACTCCCCATAAAAGATTTAGTTTTCCTAAAATTCTCTTTTCAGAAGAAAATGCAATTACGTGAGACTTTGGTCTCCAAGCAGAAATTTGGAAAGCAGTATATCCACTATTTGTTAATGTAGATATAGCAGAAGCTTTAATATCATCAGCCATTAAAGCTGCATGATGACATACAGATTTAGTAATAAATCTATTCGTTCTTACGTGTGGCGGCTCTACAGGAACTTTAATTAAAGGTGAAAATTCAACACTTCCGATAATTTCAGTCATTTTTTGAATAACTTTTATAGGGTGTTTTCCTACTGATGTTTCTCCAGATAACATTACAGCATCAGCACCATCCATAATAGAGTTAGCTACATCATTAACTTCAGCACGAGTTGGAACACTATTCTCAATCATAGTTTCCATCATTTGAGTTGCTATAATTACAGGAATTCTAGCTTTTTTAGCTCTTCGTACTAAGCTCTTTTGTATTAAAGGAACATCTTGCATAGGAACTTCTACACCTAAATCTCCTCTTGCTACCATTAAACCGTCACAATATGGAATTAAAGCATCTATATTTTCAACAGCTTCTGGCTTTTCAATTTTTGCAATAACAGGTACTCTATATCTTGATTTTTGCTTAATTAAATCACGAAGCATTCTTAAGTCTTCAGGATTTCTAACAAAAGATAAAGCAATCCAATCTACTTCTTGATCTAATGCAAAAACAACATCCTTTTTATCTTTTTCAGTAAGTGCAGGTAAAGAAATATCTGTATTTGGTAAGTTTACACCTTTTTTAGATTTTAAAGGGCCTCCGTTGATTACTTCAGTAACAACTTCTTTTTCTTTGTCTGTAGAAATAACTTTAAAAAGTAATTTTCCATCATCAACAAGAATATTTTCACCAGGTTTAACATCTTTAGGAAAACGCTGATATGTCATAAAAGCTTTTTCTTTTGTACCTGTACATTTTTCAGTAGTAAAAATAAAACGATCTCCAGCTTTAACTTCTACGCCTTCTTCCATTACTCCAACTCTTAGCTTTGGACCTTGTAAATCGGCTAATATAGCTACGTTGTACCCTTTTTCGTCATTTATTTCACGTATCTGACGTACTCGTTCCTTCACAATATCATAATCTGCATGAGAAAAGTTTATTCTGAAGACATTTACTCCAGCTTCAGCCATTTTCGTAAGAACTTCTTTTGTGCTCGTTGCAGGTCCTAGTGTAGCAACAATTTTTGTTTTTTTGTTGTGTGGCATAGGTTAAAAAATTAAAGACTCTTTAGATTTTAGTTTGTTTGTATCTATGGAATAGGAGGTGATTACTTGTGGGATTTTATTAATCTTTTCGATTATATTATCTATAGTATTGCTACTAAAATCTCCCTCTAATTTTAAAAAATAATCAACTTTCTTCCTTTCCGGAAGTAAATATGTTACTGTTTGACTTTCCGAAAATAAACTTAAATTATTTCCTTCTATATTGTTTTTGTGATGATTAGATATTAAAAACCAACAATTTTCAGTAGCATTATGAGTGAATTCGTATAACGAAAAAAATGCGTCTTTATCATCGTTTTTTAAATCTATATCATAGTTTGAACGATATAAATTTAATTGCAAATGTAAATTCAAAAGGTACGCTAAACGATAATCTTCCATGGTACTATGAATGCCTACTAAGAAATAGTCACATGATGAAAAATCATCTAACGTTAATGAATGAATTTGCATGAAAATAATTTATGCTAATTTACAGAATGTAATGTGAAAATAAGATGAAATTAACGAAAACGATTTCTTGTAATCTTATTATGAGTTAGTTATTTGGTTTTGAAAAGCATAGTAAACTCGCTTAGCAGCCATCTCTTCTGCTTTCTTTTTAGAAGTGGCTCTTCCTTTGGCAATTTTTTGTCCGTCGATGATTACTCTTACGCTAAAATGTTTCTGAGTTTGATTACCGGTGTCTTCATAGCTTTCAAAAGCATATTTGCGTTTTGTTTTCTGACACCATTCGATGATAAAACCTTTATAGCTTGTAATTTTATTTTCTAGTTGCTGAAGATCAATATAAGGGAAGATTACTTGATCATAAATAAATTGATGACAATAATTATAACCTCTATCCAAATAAATTGCTCCAATAAGAGCTTCAAAAATATTACCGTGAATATTTTCTCCTACTTGATTTTGATTAATATTGCTTTTAACAAATCGAATTAAATCTAACTCTTTACCAAGTTTGTTTAAATTTTCTCTACTAACAACTTTTGAACGCATTTGAGTTAAGTAACCTTCGTTACCTCTTGGGGCCTCTTTATAAAGAAAAGAAGCAATAACAGATCCTAGAATAGCATCTCCTAAAAACTCTAAACGTTCGTAATTAATAGGTTTTCCCTTATTGTCAGTCATTTTTAAAGACCTGTGAATAAAAGCCTTTTTGTAATGATTTAAAACAATAGGTTTGAAGTTAAGCAATGACTTAAGTTCATAAAAGAATTCTTCGTCCTCTTTAGTTTTAGGGTTAACTATTTTACGAAGAAAATTCATATATGGAAATTAATTTATTATTGCTCGTATTTTTTAAAAGCTATACATGCATTATGACCACCAAATCCGAAAGTATTACTTAACGCAACATTAATCTCTCTTTCTTGAGCTTTGTTAAGCGTAAGATTTAAATCTGGATTAATATTCTCGTCTGCAGTGGTATGATTAATAGTAGGTGGTACAATACCATTTTTCATTGCTAATAAAGAAGCAATTGCTTCTATAGCTCCTGCAGCACCAAGTAAATGACCAGTCATAGACTTAGTAGAGTTAATATTAATGTTTTTAGCATGATCACCAAAAACCTCAGAAATAGCTTTTAATTCAGCTACATCACCTAATGGAGTAGAAGTACCATGTGTGTTGATGTGATCTACTTCTTCTGGTTTTATACCTGCATTCTCTAAACAGTTTTTCATAACTGCTATAACACCTAAACCTTCTGGGTGTGGTGCAGTCATATGGTGCGCATCAGAAGACATTCCACCACCAATTACTTCAGCGTAAATTTTAGCTCCACGAGCTTTAGCGTGTTCGTATTCTTCTAAGATTAAAGCACCAGCTCCTTCACCTAAAACAAATCCGTCTCTTTCGGCATCGAAAGGTCTAGAAGCAGATTCAGGACTTTCATTTCGTTTAGATAAAGCGTGCATAGCGTTAAATCCACCCATACCAGCAATGGTAACAGCAGCTTCACTACCACCAGTAACGATAACGTCACAGTGACCTAAACGAATATAATTTAGTGCATCTATCATTGCGTTAGCAGATGAAGCACAAGCAGATACAGTGGTATAGTTAGGTCCCATAAAACCATGTTTTATAGAAATGTTACCAGGTGCAATATCTGCAATCATTTTTGGAATAAAGAAAGGGTTGAATTTTGGTGTTCCATCTCCAGCTGCAAAGTTTATCACTTCATTTTGGAAAGTTTCTAAACCTCCAATACCAGCTCCCCAAATTACTCCAACTTTATATTTGTTAAGTTGATCGATATTTAAATCTGCATCTTTAATAGCTTCATCTGAAGCGATCATAGCATACTGAGTGAATCGATCCATTCTACGAGCTTCTTTTCTGTCGATGTAATCTTTAACATCGAAGTTCTTAAGCTCACATGCGAAACGAGTCTTGAACTTGGCAGCATCAAAGTATGTTATAGGTGCAGCCCCGCTAACTCCGTTAACTAAGCCATTCCAGTATTGTTCAATATTGTTTCCTATAGGCGTTAATGCGCCAAGTCCAGTTACGACAACTCGTTTTAATTGCATATGTAATTAATTTACTTTTTTGCTTCTTCTATATAGCTAATTGCTTGACCAACTGTAGCGATGTTCTCTGCTTGATCGTCTGGGATTTGAATATCAAATTCCTTTTCAAACTCCATGATTAACTCAACAGTATCTAACGAATCTGCTCCTAAGTCGTTAGTAAAACTAGCTTCGTTAGTTACTTCGTTATCGTCTACTCCTAATTTATCAACGATAATTGCTTTTACTCTTGATGCAATGTCTGACATAATTTTGTAATTTTTAAATTTAAAATCGAGGCAAAAATACGAATCCTGTGAATTTAATCTAATTTTTGCTCAAAAATGTGGGGTCTAAAATATAAAATCTTTTGTTTAGCACCACATTCATATTAATAATTATTGTTTTTTTGCAGTAACAACATAGCTATTTTTAAGATTATGAAACGTATAGTCATCTTTGCATCCGGCTCAGGTAGTAACGCCGAAAATATTATTGGGTTTTTTCAAACTAAAACAACTGGTGAGGTTACTCATGTGCTTACTAACAACGAGCATGCCAAAGTTTTAGATAGATGTAAAAGATTAAATGTCAGTAGTTTGGTTTTTAATAGAGAGGGGTTTTTTAAGAGCGATAAAGTGCTGGATTTTCTAAAAAAAGAAGCAGACTTGATTATTTTGGCTGGCTTTTTATGGAAAGTTCCTGAAGCAATTGTGAAGAATTTCCCGAATAAAATCATCAATATTCATCCAGCTTTATTACCAAAATATGGCGGAAAAGGAATGTATGGAAGTCATGTTCATAAGGCAGTAAAAGAAAATAATGAGCAAGAAACAGGTATAACCATACATTATGTAAATGAACATTATGATGAAGGAGCCATCATTTTTCAGGCTAAAACTGAATTAACAGAACAAGATTCTGCTGAAGACATTGCGAAAAAAGTACATGAATTGGAGTATAAACATTATCCAAGTATTATAGAAAAGGTAATTTTATCTGAGAATGAGTAAAAAAAAGAAGTTCTATGTGGTTTGGAAAGGGAAAAAAACTGGTGTTTTTTCTAATTGGGATACCTGTAAAAAGCAAATTACAGGATATGAAGGAGCTCAATACAAAGCTTTTTTAGATAAAGATGAAGCTGAAAAAGCTTATAAAAAGAGTTACAACGATTATAAAGGTAAGGATACCACTAAGAAGAAAATTTCTGAAGAAGAAAAGAAAAAATATGGAACTCCAGTTTTAGAAAGTTTATCGGTAGATGCTGCATGTTCTGGAAATCCTGGTATTTTGGAATATAGAGGAGTAGATACAAAATCAAAAAAACAGATTTTTATTCAAGGTCCTTTTAAGCAAGGAACGAATAATATTGGAGAATTTTTAGCTTTAGTTCACGGTTTGGCTTTATTGAAAAACAAAAAAATGCCTAATTATCCTTTATATTCAGATTCTAGAATTGCAATTTCTTGGGTTAAAAAGAAGCAATGTAGAACCAATATTACTTTCACGAAGGAAAACAAAGATTTATTGGAATTGATTAAAAGAGCTGAAAAGTGGCTTAAAGAAAATCCTATAACTAATCCGATTTTAAAATGGGAAACTAAAGTTTGGGGAGAAATTCCTGCAGATTTTGGTAGGAAATAATTTAATATAAATCCCAATTCCCTTTCTTATAATAGGTATACAGTTTAGGAGAAAATATTGTATTTACTTTAATATTAGTTGTATCTGCTAAAGGTTTTCCGAAGGAAGTTAATTGTGGAATAGCTTTCTTAGTCAACCAACGAAGCGGGAGATTTTGAAACGATAATTGTTGAATGTCTTCATTTTTTATTGTGTTTCTTGTAGCCATAATCCATCCCCATTCACCTAAAGTTAGTACTTGATTGTGCATAGGTATTGTTTGGAAATCGGCAGCTTTTAATGTTTTGTCAATACAATAAAAAGCTTTAGTTGCATAATACGGACTACCAGCTTGGGTAATAAAAACACCATTCTCTTTTAATGAGAAGTAACAAAGTTTATAAAACTCTTTAGTATATAGTTTATTTAAATCTACATTATTAGGATCTGGTAAGTCTACAAAAATCACATCGTACTTTTCTTTATTCTTTTCAAGAAAATTAAAAGCATCTCCTGTAACGGTAGTGAGTTTTTTGTTATTCATAGCATTCTGATTTAGTGTTTTAAAAATCTCGTGATTTTTACCTAAATCAATCATGTTTTGATCTAAATCGACTAAAGTTACTTTTTCTACATCTTTATATTTAAAGACTTCTCTAACTAAACAACCATCGCCACCGCCTAAAACTAATATGTTTTTATGAGTTCCTGATATATTCATAGGAAGATGAACCATAGGTTCGTGATATAAAAACTCATCAAAAGAAGATAATTGTTGATTTCCATTAATATACAGAGAATACCAATCTTTCCATTTTGTAACTACAATTTTTTGATATTTAGTTTGTGTAGTGAATACAATCTTGTCTTTATATTTAGCTTGTTCTCCATATTTTACAATAGGTTCGGCAAAAAACAAACCTAATAAAATACTACTTAAAACTACAACGTAAGCGATTTGTAATTTACGAGTAACTGTATTTGAAACATATTCTTTTAAGATTCGGAATAAATAATAAGATACCGCAAGATTTAATAAACCTAATATGAAAGGAGTGTAGGTTAAACCTAAATATGGAAGTCCGATAAAGGCAAAAAATAATCCACCGATTAAACTTCCGAAGTAATCTTTTTCAAGAATGTTGGAAATGTTCAAACGTAATTCTTCGAATCTATCATTTATTCTTGTAGCGAACGGAATTTCTAAACCAATTAGTAAACCTACTAAAATTGCCAAAACATATATTATTAACCAAGAAATATCTGTAGTTCCGTAAGTAATGTAAGCAATTATTGCGGAAAAAGAAACCAGAACAGACAAGGTAAGCTCGGTTACAATAAAATATAATATGACGCTTTTGGTAAATAACTTGCTGAATCTACTTCCTAGTCCCATTGAAAAAAGCATGATCGATACAATTAAAGTAAATTGTAAAATTGCATTTCCAATAAAATATGAGGCTAGGGTAGATAAAATATATTCAGCAACAATACCACTAATACCTGTAGCAAATAATGCTACTTTTAAAGCAAAAGATTTTTGTTTTTTAGTGTACGGCACAATTATTATTTTCCGAAACCTCCTGAACGAGATCTTGTAGATGAACCACTTGAATATCTTGAAGAACTTCTTGATGTTCTTTTGTATAAGCTATTCCATTTTGCTCTATTTGCAGTTTTTCTAGTGAAAAAAGAACTCCTTTTTTTAGTTTGGTAGTTACTTCGAGTTCCATAGTCATAGCTTCCTCTACCAGAATTTCTTCCGTAGTAAGCAGAACCGGAACTATAACTATTTCTGTAGCCATTATAGTCGTTTCTGTATGTGTTACGTCTAGATAACATCCAGAACCAGAAAAACGGACTAGAAGAATGTGTTACCCATCTTCTACGATGTGTTGTATTATTACTTGTTTTTGTACTGTCGCTTTGAACAGCTTCCCATTCACCATGTTTTTCATTTCCAATAGCCCAACCAAAACCTACAGGCTGTGCAACTCTAGAAACTTTTCCATTGTGCTTAGAAAGAATTTCCATACCAAGATCGTTCTCATGAGTTTTAAAGAAGCTTTTATTTACAGTTTTCCACGAAGTATCTTTCGTTTGTAAAGAATCGTTTTCTAAAGTAAGTACTTTATATTTATGTTGATATACCATAAAATTTGATTCCTCTTCAATTTTCATATCATCTAAAACAATCGAAAAATCTTTGTTGTAAAGTTTATTGAAAATTTCTTCTGAAGGTTCTATAGAAACACTTTTAGCAGGTTTAACACTGCTACTACAACTCAGTAATAATATACTGAATGCAGCAAATACGAATAGCTTTTTCATAATTATAGTTTAATGTTTTTTATCTTTTTTGATTTTAATTCTTCACCTAGAAATACTTCGAAACTATTATCATCCCAGCGCTCAATTGTAATTAATTCGTCGTCATCTGTGTAAAAAAGAAAACAATCTAAATTTTCTCTAGAAGTATGAAAAGTTAAGTTTTTATAATCACCACTATATCTTTCTTCTAACTCAAACAGTTTATTGTCAAATAATAATTGTTTTGTTTCTATTGCACTTTCTAATATAGGCGTTTCAATGCTAATTTGTTCACTAAAAGTAAGTTCAAGCTCACCTTTGTGAAGCTCTACTTCTAAATATGCTTCTCTATCAGAAGATCTTATTACATACTCTGTGCTAGAATTTTCCATGCGCCAGTTGTATTCTCCGATCTCTGTGACTTCCCAGGATGTATTGTAAAGTTTAAAGGTAGATCCAACCTTTAATCTATTTAAATCATTTGTATTTGAGTTTGTTCCAAACATAGTTTATTGTATTTCTTTTCCACAATGCGGACAACATTGTTGTTCTTTGGTTTTTAATTTTCTAACTTCTTCTATATAAGCAGAGCTTATAATTCCTGTAGGTAATGCTACAATACCAATACCTAATAAAGCAATAAATGCACTTAAGATTTTTCCCATTCCTGTGATCGGATAAATATCTCCGTAACCAACAGTGGTAAGTGTTGCTACTGCCCACCACATGGCTTGACCAATATTTTCAAATGCATCTGGTTGTGCATGTTTTTCTACATTATACATTAATGTAGAGGCAAGTATTAATAAGATGAATACTAAAAAAATAGTAACAATAATTTCGTTCTTTGTTTTTAATATTACGTTTTTAATAACACTTAAAGATTTGAAATAACGTTTTAATTTCAATAAACGAAGTAGTCTAAAAAGACGAAGTGTTCTTAATATTCTTAAATCAACTTTTATAAAATACGGAAGGAAAAAAGGAAGAATAGCTACTAAATCTACAATTCCCATAAAGGAAGTCATATACTTTAATCTTGCTTTACCTTTAGATAATCCTTGGTAAGAAACATCGGCAATCCATATTCTTAAAATGTATTCTAGAGAAAAAATAGTGATTGAAAATAATTCTAAAAGATTGAAAAAGTTGCTGTAAGCTTCTTGAATATCTTTATAAGATTCTAAAACAATGGCAAACATATTAACTATGATTAGCCACGAGATAAAGTGTTCTAAAAGTTTATCGCCTTTTAGATTTCCTCTTTCGTCATCAAATAATAAAGCTACTTTCTGTTTAATCATTGTTTAATTACATCAAGAAAACCTCTTTGGTTTGAGTTTTTTTCGAATCTTCCACTTTTAAATTGTTCTTTAATCCACAAAATTCCTTCATCTAAATCAAAAGACGAATTACAAGTAAAAAAATCGAGAGCTACATATTTATGTTCTGGCCAAGTATGAATGGCGATATGACTTTCTTTAATAACTACTACACCGCTAATACCAATAGGAGAGAATTCATGAATTGTAGTGTTTACTACAGATAGGTTCATGATTTTTGCAGCGGTAGTTAAAATGTTTTCTATTACACTTACAGAATCTATGATGTTTTCATCACAATCGTAAAAATCAATAGTAGTTTGGTAACCTAAACTCTTTTTCATGAGCGTAAAGATACATATAATTCTAAAACACAGAAGAAAACTACTCTTGAGAGAATGTTTGTAATAAATTTATAATGTCTTTTAATTCTGCAGGTGGATTACCATCATCAAAATCACTAGATGTAAAAGATTCTTTATTTGTTTTAATTGTTAATGAAGCGTGTAAAGTACCATCTGAATGTCTTTTGTTTGAAGGAGCTTCTATTTGAGAAATACTTTTTAAATTTAATTTTTTAATTAACTCAAGTAACTGTTTTTTTTCTTTATCTGTAATTGTAAATATTGAAGTGTTACCGTTATTTTTAAAAATTGCTTGAAGTTCTACTACAGAAATACTTTTTGAAGTCCCTCTGGTGTGAGCTGAAAATAAGATTTCTTTAATTGAGTTAGTTCTTTGTACGCTTTCTTTTTGAGAAGTACAGCTCATTGAAGTACATATAATTGTTAATAGCAGAATAATTTTTTTCATGCTTAAAAATAAAAAAAGAAGTTTACTTTAAAGTAAACTTCTTTTATAAAGATTGAATTCCTAATTTAAAATAGATGCTCTAGCTCCACCTGGTTGGAAAATAGCTCTCATTCTAGCTTTTTGACCTTCAGTGAATAAACTCATACAAGCATCATCAGTATAATCCATATAATTCATGGTCATGTCGTTAGATCTACAGTGAGCTGTTGGATATGTTGGACATCCATAATTTGGACGATCAGAAGATGGTGTATCTGTAACAAAATCATCTTGACGACATCTACCATCACCCCAAATATGACGTAAGTTTAAATAATGACCAACTTCGTGAGTCATAGTTCTTCCTCCGTTAAAAGGAGCTTGTACATAACCTGTTGTTCCAAAATATTGAGGAGCACATACAACTCCATCAGTTGCAGAATTTCCACCTGGGAATTGAGCGTAACCTAAAATTCCTCCACCAATGTTACAAACCCAAATATTTAAATGAGTTTCAGGTGTAATTGGCGGGTAAGTAGATTTTACTGCATCGTTTGTTCCCCAAGAAGTTCTTGAGTTAGCATATCTAAATGTACCAGCTAAAGAAAAAGTGATTTCTGCGTCAGCAGCTACACCAGCAAATTCAGCAGGAGTATTGCTAGAGTCAGAATTTTGCTTTCTAAAATCATTGTTTAAAACTGTCATTTGAGAAGCAATTTGAGTATTTGAAATGTTCTCTTGTGAATTGCTGTAAACTACATGTACATATACAGGTATATTGATAACTCCTAAATTATCTGTAACAGGAGTTCCTCCGCCGTCTCCACCGCCGTTGTTTCCTCCTCCGTTTCCATTTCCTTTTTTAGCAGCAATAAATTTTCTAGTTTGATATTCTACATCATACATTTTTTTGTATAAACCAGGATTTTCTTTTAATTTCTGATTTAATACTCGCATAGAATGACATTTATCACCAGCTCCATCTGCTGATCTTGAACTAGTTTCATCTGTTTGAACGTAAAAATCGCTCATGTCGATAGATGTTTGTTCTTGATTAAGATCAGTGTTTTTAGTATCCTCGTCCTGGCACCCTATTAATAAGCCAGCAACAATTGCGACACTCAATACAACTCTTTTCATTTGTAATGGTTTTAAAATGTTAATAATTAATAATCCCTGGGTTATTCAACACTATTTTGGAAGTTGTGTTAAATAATTTAGTTTTTAATGTTAAAAAAGTTAAAATTTTAACGATGTGAAAAGTAGTTTTTTTTCTTAGAATATAAAAATACAATAGAAAAAGCTCTGTGTCTTAGGTGAATACTAGGATACAGAGCTTTTTAATATGCTTTCTTGGATTAAGAATATGTTTAAAAATTAACAAAAAACGTCAGATTTGTTAATTTTTTGTTTCAAAAATGATTTTTTAGCTTAACATCATTTTGGCTTTTTTAACAGCTTCAATCATTGTGTCTATTTCATCTTCAGTGTTATAAAAACTTAATGAAGCTCGAACCGTTCCAGGAATTTTATAAAAATCCATAATAGGTTGCGCGCAATGATGACCAGTTCTAACAGCAATTCCTAACTTATCTAAAATAGATCCAATATCATATGGATGAATTCCATCTATATTGAATGAAATTACAGAAGTTTTTGTAGAAGTACCGTAGATTTTTAAACCATCAATTTCTAAAAGCTTTTTAGTTGCGTAGTCTAAAAGTTGATGTTCTCTTTCTTGAATGTTATCAAATCCGATAGCGTTCATGTAATCAACTGCAGCTCCAAAAGCAATTCCACCACAAATATTCGGTGTTCCAGCTTCAAATTTATGAGGCAAACCAGCATAAGTAGTTTTTTCAAAAGTTACAGTGTCGATCATTTCTCCACCACCTTGATACGGAGGAAGCATTTCTAATAACTCTTGTTTTCCGTATAACATTCCAACTCCTGTTGGGCCACACATTTTGTGAGCAGACGTAACATAAAAATCTACATCTAATTGCTGTACGTCTGGTTTAATATGCGGACAAGCTTGTGCTCCATCAATTAAAACATAAGCTCCGAATTTATGAGCGTTTTCTATAATCTTTTCAATAGGGTTTATAGTTCCTAAAGCATTAGAAACATGATTACAAAAAACAAGCTTAGTATTCTCGTTTAGCATTTCTTCAAAAAGATCAATACGTAACGATCCGTCTTCATCCATTGGTATAACACGTAAAGTTGCGCCAGCTTTTTCACACATCATTTGCCATGGAACTATGTTTGAATGATGTTCTAAGGCAGAAACGATAACTTCGTCGCCTTCTTTTAAAATAGCTGAAAAACCAGAAGCAATAACATTAATACTTTCTGTAGTACCAGAAGTTAAAATGATTTCATAAGAATGCTTTGCATTAAAATGTTTCTGAATTTTAATTCGAGCTTCTTCGTACTTGTCTGTAGCTTCTTGACTTAATGTATGAACTCCACGATGAATATTTGCGTTATAGTTCGTATAGTAATCGACAATAGTATCGATAACAGCTGTCGGAGTTTGAGATGTCGCTCCGTTGTCAAAATATATTAAAGGTTTTCCATGCACTTTTCTTTCAAGAATTGGAAAATCTGCACGGATTTTATTGATATCTAGCATGAAAATTAATTTTACACAAAAATACGGCTATGTTATCAAAAGAACAATCAAACAGATAAATTCTTACATTTGTGAAAAACGACCCAAATTATGAAAATCTTTAAAAGAGTAGTGTTACTCTTAATAGCTATTGTGCTAGTAGCTGTTTTTTACAATTATCCTAAGTTAAATATCTTAGCTGGCTATGCAGCTAAAAGCACAGGATCTTCAGTTTTTTTAGCAAAACGAAATTTACAATTTACAGATAGTACAGATACTAATTTTTCACCAATAAACTTAGCATCTAATAGTGTTAATACTGAAACAAAAGAAGCTTCTTCTTCTGCATTCGGATTGTTAACAAGAAAGTCTGTTTACAGAGAAGGCTTAGGAAGTGTTTTAGTGGTGAAAGGAACAGAAATAGATTCTAATCCGTTAACACCAAAAAGGGCAACTCCAGATACAACGACGCCTTTTCCTTATGGAAATTTAGATCCGAAAGATTCTATTTTTTCTGAAATCAATTATGATAAATTAAACAAAACTGTTGCCAGTATGTTTAATGATACGTTTAAAACTAGAGCGTTTTTAGTAGTATATAAAGACAAGATTGTTGCTGAACAATACGCTGAAGGTTTTGATAAAAACTCATTATTGCTTGGTTGGTCGATGACGAAAAGTATCACCAGTACAGTAATGGGAATTTTACAATGCGATGGAAAGTTAAATGTATACGATAAAGCCCCTTTTGAAGAGTGGAAAGATGATGAAAGAAGTCAGATTTCAATTCATAATCTTTTACAAATGAATAGCGGTTTAAAATGGGTAGAAGATTACAATTCGATTTCTGATGTTACTAAAATGTTGTTTTTAGCTGAAGATGTAACACAATTACAAATTGATAAACCTTTAATAGGTAAACCTAACGAAACATGGAATTACTCTTCTGGAACTACAAATGTTTTATCTGCGATTATTAGAAAGCAATTTGATACACATCAACAATATCTTGATTTCTGGTATGAAGAGTTAATCGATAAGATTGGAATGAATTCAATGGTTGTTGAAACAGATATGAAAGGGAACTATATCGGATCTTCTTATGCTTGGGCAACTGCAAGAGATTGGGCAAAATTCGGATTGTTGTATTTAAAAAATGGACAGTGGAATGGTGAATCTCTTTTTGATAAAGATTGGGTAGATTATGCAACAACACCAACACCAACTTCAGATGGATGGTACGGAGCGCAAATATGGTTAAATGCTGGAGGAAGATATCCTGATGTGCCAAAAAATATGTATTCTTTTAATGGATATCAAGGTCAGAATGTTTTTGTGTTTCCAGATCAAGACATGGTAATTGTTCGATTAGGGTTAACTAAAAACGCAGATGTTAATCATTTTCTCAGTGAAATATTAAACTCATTTAAATAAAAAAAGCCTCGATTTAATCGAGGCTTTTTTTATTTGTCTTATAAGTTTTTACATTCTTACTGAAGTAGATTTTGTAGAAATATAAAACTCATTACAGTTTTCTAATAAGCTCACTAAAGCTCCAACTAAATCTTGAGTTTCTAATAAAATACTAAAGTAAAGTGTAGTGTTTTTTGGACTTGTCTCGTCTGTACGAATTCTATCTACTTGGTTTTCGATTGAATTGTATAAATCAGAAGTTAATTCTTTTTGATCGTCTAAGATGTATGTAAGGTTATCAAATGTCTTTTCATCAAAAGTAGCGCTAACCTTCATTAATAAATCACTTAGTTTATTATCGATATTCTTAAGATCTTTTAATTGAGATTTCTTAAGATTTTTATGATTGTTGTTTACGTGATTAAAAGTAATCTTAGAAATATAACTGATAGATTGAGTTACATCTTGTAAATAACTTAAAATTAAGATATAGAACTTACTTGCTTTAACAGAAGTATCGTCTAAAGATTTAATAAAGTAAAAAACTCCATTTTTTAGGCTTTCGATCTCTTCGTTTAACTTTAAAACGTGTTTTTCTGTTTTTCTTAATTTATTTAAATCATGAGTTGCTAAATCGTTAACAACACTTGAGTATAGTTTATTTACACGTTGAGCAACATTTGCAATATGCTCAGAACTTTCATCTATAATTTCATTGATAGATAATAACTCAGCACGCTCAACAAATTGTTGTTGTTTTTCCTCTTTATTCTTTTTAGAATATTGAATAGTTGTTCTAACCAACATGGCAATTACAACTAATAATAAAACAGGAATCATAGCTTGGTGCCAAGAAATTAAAGAAGCAACTATTGCAGCAGCTGTAAATGCGATAATCGCAGTTAAAAACCATCCGCCAATTACGTTTAATACACCGGCAACTCTATATACAGCACTTTCACGACCCCAAGCTCTATCTGCTAAAGATGTACCCATGGCAACCATAAAGGTAACATAAGTAGTAGATAAAGGAAGTTTCATAGAAGTAGCAATAGAGATTAGAATACTAGCCATAATTAAGTTTACGGCAGCTCTAACCAAATCAAAAGCTGGTAATTCGTATGTTTTATCCTTTGGTAATTTTATTACTGGTTTTTCAAATTTTGAATTGATGTAGTTTCTTGTTTTCTCAGGAATAAGTGCATTAAATCCCATGTTGGTAAACATTGCAGCTCTAACAACAATTCTAGATAAGTTATTTGGTCTAAATTTTTCATGACCATCTCCTTGTCTAGATAAGTTAATACCTGTTTCGATTACAGCTCTAGCTTTTTTAGAAGTCCATAATGTAATTACCATAATAGCTCCAGCTACTAATAACAATGTAACATTAGAAGGAACTTTTTCCGCTAAAATCCCCATTGAAAATTCATTAGCAGCTTCACCAGAAAGTTGCCAAGCATGATACGAATTTAAAGCAGCAATAGGTACACCAATAAAGTTTACTAAATCGTTTCCAGCAAAAGCCATAGCTAAAGAAAATGTACCAATAGCAATAATAGCTGTTAGAATATTAATTTTAAAAAATTTAATTAAAGCAAGAGAAATAGCAGACCATAAAGCAAAACTTCCAAGCACAATAAGTATTGAATTTCCTTCAATTAAACCCTTCATGTTTGCATAAAACGGAGTTCCTTTTAATCCTTTAATAATGATAAAGTATGTAATTGCCGTGATTGCAAAACCTCCAAATAAAGCATTGATGTATAAGGGTCTTTTTTCAAAATCAAAAGAATAAATAATTCTTGAAAAATATTGTACAATTGCACCAACTGTAAAGGCGACGACAACGGAGAGAATAATACCTAAAATTATCCAAGTAGCTTGATCATGGTTGATGTAATTCCAAACTTGTGAAATAGATCCATCTGTTCCTGATATCTTAATTAAAGCTATAGCTACAGCGGCTCCTAATAATTCAAATACAATAGATACTGTAGTTGAAGTTGGCATTCCTAATGAATTAAAAATGTCGAGAAGGAGTATGTCGGTAATCATTACCGCCATAAATATGTACATGATCTCTTCGAACATAAACATATTAGGGTTGAAAATTCCCTTTCTAGCAACCTCCATCATTCCGCTAGAAGAAACAGCGCCAAAGAATACACCAACACTGGCAATAATCATTATGGTTTTAATAGGAATAGCTTTAGAACCTATTGCTGAGTTTAGAAAGTTAACGGCATCGTTACTTACACCTACAACTAAATCTAAAATTGCTAGTGCCCCCAGTGCTACTAGCATTAAAATAAAAGGATCTCCCATCTTTATATTAAGATAATTAAACTCGACAAAAGTAAACACCTCCATTTTGGAGAATGTTACGTAATTGTTATGAAATGCTGCAAATCTACATAATTACTTAAGTTTTGAAGACTTTCTCGATTACTTTTAACAATTTGATTAATTTTATTTTTAACTACACTGATATTCAGTGTGGTAGTTTTGGTTTTTGTGATATTGAAATTAAAGTTGAGTAATATTTAGTTTTTGACTACTTACCCTTATGTTTTTTTGAGGTTAATTAATGATTTTTTTAAGAAAATAATTGAAATATAAACGCATAAAAAAAGCCGAGTTTTAAAACTCGACTTTTTTACTTTTATGATTAAAAGTTCTTATTGAGCAAGAACCTTAACGTTATCTATTTCGAAAGTACCATCTGAACCAGCATCTCCACTTCCAATATATTTGAATGCGATATAAACACTTCCAGAATAAGCAGATAAATCAACATCTCCTGAGCTTACCCAGTTTCTGAAGAATTCACCATCGCTAACAACTGCAGCTGGTAAAGCTTCCCAAGTAGCAGAAGTAACGTTAGCTTCAGTTCCATCCCAGTCAGTAGAAATTAAAATTTCTAACTCACTTCCATCAGCAAAACTGTTAGAGTTTTCAAAAGAGAAAAATTCATTTGCAGTAGCATCTAAATCAATAGCAGGAGTAATTAACCAAGAGATTGAAGAAGCATCGTTAGATCTAAAAGAACCAATACGAGTAGCTCTACTGTTAGTATCTCCGTCAGTATAACCAGTGAAAGAACGAGAACCAGCTTCGATGTAGTTTGTCCATCCAGCTAAAGTAATAGGTCCAGTTCCAGTAGTAGTTTCAAAATCCTCTTCAAAGATTGGAGTAAAAGTACTTAAATCTAAAGGCTGACATAAAGAATCTTCGAATCTAATATCTTCGATATCGTTAATTACAATAACAAAGTTATCTCCACCAAAGTCTTTAGTTACGATACCGTCGATAGTACCACCAGTTTGAGATTGCATTTTTACTGAAGAGAAATTAGAGAAAGAACTAGTTTCTAAAATGAAATCAGAGAAACCAAATCCATTACAAGCAGATAAAGTTCTTTGCGTATCAAAATCTTCGTTTGGATCAACAATAGTTAAACCGTCTAAAGCTGTAGGGAAAAATGCATCTTCAATTCTAACAAAAGTACCTACTAAGTCACTGTTAATTGCAGAAACCTCAATAGTTTTAGGAACGATAGTTTCTGTTACTGGAGAACGGAAAAGGTGATCGTCTAATTGATTTTCACTAATTACATCTACTTCATTATTATCATCAGCATCTACTTTTCCACCGATAGTTGTAATACCATCTCCAGAGTTAGTTTCCCCTAAATATAAACCGTTTAAGTAAACGTAAACTTCTCTACCTACATTGTACTTAGTGTAGTTGTTTCTTAAGTTTAAAACTACTTTAATACCAGTTGTTGGGTTTTCAGCAGCATCTTGAATGTAAATCTCTTGGAAGAAGTTTCCAGAACGATCAGAAGAAACTACATATCCTTTAACAACATCGTTAGATTCGATTAATAAAGGAGCATCTCCAGAGTTATATCTTGATTTAAGATCTGCAATAGTTACTAAGTTCCAAGTAACATCGTTTGCAATGTTACCTAAGATAATGCTTAACTCTCTGTTTTCTTCATTACCTGAAGGTGTAGGAACATCAAAGTTATCATCTACACAAGACGATAGTAATAATGTAACTAAGATTACAGTTATTATTTTAATTGAATTAATTTTCATGATTGAAATGTATTTTTTTATTTTTTAGAATCTATAATAAACGTTAAAGAAGTAGTTTGTACCTCTACCAAACCAATATCTTGGACCAAATAATCTTTGAGACCTGTTGAAATCTTCACTTAATTGGTTGAACCCTCCAGTACGAGCTTGTTCAAAACCACCAGTTCTAAACTGCTGATTAAAGATATTACTAATTCCTAAAGTAAATCCAATGTATTTGTTGTCTTTACTTATTTTCCATGATTTTCCTCCGATTGCATTAGCTACGAAGTAACCTCCGAACTCTTCTTGTGCTAATAATTTCTTAGCTTCGATAGGATCGTAGTTGTTAATTGGTAATCCGTCGCTATCAGTAAAGAAAGCGCTACTTCTTAATACTGGACTTACACCAATGTAAGTATCATCGAAATAGTTACCAGTTAAACTAACCCACCAGTAATCTGGATCACGATACTCAATACCTAATGAGTATGCTTTTTGTGGACCTGAGTTTAATCTATAATTCTTTAAGTATGTTGTTCCGAAATTTTGAACACCATCAACGAAACCTTGACCTCTTGTAGTTTCAGTATCTTCAGCAGAGAACTGAACATTGTCAGGGTTATTGCTGTAGTAGTACTCACCAATGTTAGCAGCACCTTTTAAGTTTAACGTAGGTGTTAGCTTGTATTCGAAACCTAATTCAACTCCCATGTGTCTTTTATCTGCTCCAGTAACTGTTTCTTGAACGAAACTGTCAAATAAATCAGATTGGAAGAAGAAGAAGTTAGAATCGATATCATCAGTAATTTGAGAGAAATATCCAGTAACTCTAGAAGTAAATCTTGGAGATCTTATAATGTAACTAGCATCAAAAGATAATACCTTTTCAGTATCTAATCCTTCAGTAATTAAGTTACTCTCTCTAATTTGAGTAAATGTATTTCTAATTGTTGGAGCTTTTTCTAAATATCCAGCATTAAAATCTAAGATATGTCTACCAGATAATTTATAAGTAATACCAGCTTTTGCTCCAAAAGTAGTAAAGTCTTGTTTTTCAGATTTTCCTAATGAGTTGTTCTCAAAACGTCCACTTTGGTATAAACCTTCTCTTTGGTGAGAAGTTCTAGTAATATCTCCAGCTACATAGAAATCAACTTTATTGTATTTGAATTGCGCTTGTAAGAAACCATTCATAACTTGAGAGTTTATGATGTAGTTATACTTAAAACGATCACCTTCTTGTACAATTCTATCTGGGTTTAACAAATCACTTTGTCTTTCAGGATCACCAATAGAACCAAATCTATTAATATCTAAATAACCAGTAGTACTTCCTAAAAGATCTAAAACATTAGCAAAACGCTCAGATTCTAATCTTGTGTATTGTAACTTACCGTTAAGTGTGATGTTATCAGTAAGATCAGCGTTTAAAATTGTGTTTACATTAAAAATATCGTCATCAACTCTATCTTCACTTAAAACATAGGCTGCATCAATACCTTGTTGAGAGTTGTTAATATTTGCACTGTAAATTTCTTCCCAATCGATTTGTCCATCATTTAAGAAACGTTGTTCAGCTTCAAAAGCTTGAGTTAAATCACCTTCGTCAATCCAGAAGCTAGGTAAGTTTCTAAAGTTTGCTGGATTAGGATTTTCACCACCGTTGAAATCAATTCTACTTCTACCAATTTTTCCAAATTGATAAGAAACATTAGTATTTAAGTTTACTTTATCGTTGATAGTCCAGTAGTGACTTAACATTGTAAAAGGCTCTTCAACATCTTTAATTCTAGAGTTTCTGATTTTTCCATTTTGGAATCCCCAGTTAGAATTATAACGAATACCTTTTAAATCTGTAACTTCTTGAGTGTTTGGAGAACCAACCCCTCTTTTGTTAGAAGCAAAAATTGAAGTTAAGTTTAAGCTATGCTTATCGTTGAAAACTTTCTCGATAGATGTAAATAAAGAAGTAGCATCGTAAGAAGTTCCGTCAACAAAACCTTCGTTTCCTGCTCTTCTTGTACCAGAAACAGAAAAAGCCCAACCGTCTTTTAATAATCCAGAAGAGTAAGTCCCCATTACTCTGTGTCTGTAACTTCTGTTAGAAGAAGCATAAGAAATTCTAGCTCCTTTTCTGTATTGAGATGCTCTTGTACTAATGTGTGTAGAACCTAAAACTCCCCCAAATGTATAGTTTGAAGGTGCTAAACCATTAGTAAACTCCTGATTTCTTAATACATCGTTTAAACCACCCCAGTTTGCCCATTCAGGACGACCAGTTTCTAGTTTGTTCATTTCGATTCCATTGATCAATAACTTAGCATTGTCAGAATCTAAACCACGAATTCTAAAGAAAGCAGCACTAAATTCGAAAGCAGCTGCACGTAAGTATACATCACGAGAAGATTGTAATAAACTAGAAATGTTGTCGGCAGCACTGCTGTCGTCATTTAGTTCATCATCTGCAATAATAATAGTACTTAGGTCTTGATTGTCAGAAAATTCATCTTCATACATAAAAATGTCTCCTAAATCTACAACACTGCCTGATAACGTAACAGGATAGTTTTGAGTTTCGTAACCTGTTTTCTTTAAGGTAACAATGAATTTTCCGTCAGGTAAATTTTGTAAAGTAAAAATTCCGTCAGTGTTAGTAACCTGACTATCATTTCTCCCCTCAATACTAACAGAAACACCTTGTAATACCTTTTCTGAGTTGCTGTCCTTTACAACTCCTTTTACAGTATTTTGCCCAAATACCCCATAAGAGATTGTAAAGCAAAACAATACTGTTAAGATAAATTGTTTCATAAAAGTTTATAATTTTTAAAAAAAATGCCTGCAAACTTAGTTTTTTTCAAAACTGTTAATGTTAAGTTAATATTAACATTTGAAGATATTATACACAATTAAATGATTGGCTTGAATTTTGTTTATACTTTTGCGCAGTTAAAAAATGATTTCATGAGAAAAATAATTTTACCGTTTGTGTTCTTATTAAGCATATTTGTAACAAGTGCACAGAAAGCGTATAAGATTAGAACAGTAGCATTTTATAATGTAGAAAATTTGTTTGATACTATTAATGATGTTACCAAGAATGATGAGTTTAGCCCAATGATGGAATTGAAGGCTAATAGATCTCAAGTATATTGGGATAAGATTGATAAACTAGGTAAAGTAATTAGTGAACTAGGTAAAGAGAAAGCAAAAACTAGTCCGGCTATTATAGGTGTTTCTGAAATTGAAAATAAACAAGTTTTAGAAGATTTAGTGAAAAACAAGCACTTAAAAAAGCAACGTTACGGTATTATTCATTTCGATTCTCCAGATAAAAGAGGTATTGATGTAGCTTTATTATACCAACAACGTTATTTTAAACCAATACATTTCGAAGCTGTAAATCCTAATATCTATTCAAACAATAAGAAAGTCTATACGAGAGATATTTTACGAGTTTCAGGATATTTAGATGATGAATTAGTTCATATTCTTGTTAATCACTGGCCTTCTAGAAGAGGAGGAGAAGCTAAAAGTAGTCCGTTAAGAGAAAAAGCTGCTTTTAAAGTAACTCAAATTATGGAGAAGATTAGAGAGAATGATAAAGATGCTAAGATTATTATTATGGGGGACTTTAATGATGATCCAATGAACAAATCATTTAAAGAAGTTATAAAAACTAAAGCAGACAAAAGTAATGTAGCTGAAGGAGATGTATACAACCCTTATGAAAAGATGTTTGAGAAAGGATTAAATACTACTGCTTATAGAGATAATTTAAGTCTTTTTGATCAAATCATGTTTACTGCTCCATTATTAAATAAGGATGGTAAGAAAGATTTTTCAAGTTATAAAATGTTTAAATCAGGAATCTTTAATAAACGTTTTTTAATGCAAAAACAAGGAAGATATAAAGGGTATCCATTCAGAAGTTTTTCAAACGGACAGTATTCTGGAGGATATAGTGATCACTATCCTGTTTATTTATATCTAATTAAGGAAAAATAAAAAAATGCGGATTTCCCACACTAAAAGTGTGGGCTACCCGTACTCATATTACTTTTACCATAAGTACTTTTGTCTTGAAAAAGTAAAAATTTAAAAAAATGCTAAAAGAAAAATTAAGTTATGTGAAACTATTCCTATGTTTTTTAGGGGTAGTTTTATTTTTTGCAAATTGCAATGATGAAGAATTAGAATTCGAACCTAATAATGATTTACAGTTCGAAACGGTTTCTCTTTTTCGGGCTAAACAGATTTTTAACGCTAAATCTAATAGTAAAGAAGAATCTGATAATTATTTCTCGAGGAAACAAGAAGGTTTAGAAATTACTCCTGATTGGAAGACTTTAAATCAAGTTGACCTTGATTTTACAGATGCTTTACTAACTAATGTATCTGTTGATTTGAATGTGTCGATGCCTTTTAAAAGTAGATTGATTTTCTACAGTGTAAATGGTCAAGAATTTTCATTTATTGAAACTACCCAAGAAACAGTAGTGTATTCAGACGGTAGATTAAAGCAAGGAAAGATTTTTTATCATAATTATGATGGAACATTTTTCGACGCTTACAAAATAACTGAAGGGAAAATCTCTCACCGTTTGGCAGTACGAGAAAAAGTACAAGAGGCTGGTATTTTACCACTATTCACTTTTTTTCAGTCGAATGTTAATGGAGAATGTGATGAATCTCTTGATCCAAATTCTGAGTTTTGTAGTAATAGGTTAGATGAAGTTACGGTTGGAGGAAGTACTAATACACATGTATTTTCTACTAGCCCAATTCACCTTTTTACAGCATATGGTATAGGTGTGTCAAATGGAGATGTGAATGATGATTCAACTAGTGGAGGAGGTGGAAGTTCTTTACCACAACCTTGTGGTGATGGACAAACCAGAGATAAAAATGGAAACTGTGTTAAAAAGCCTTGTGATGGAGATCCAATTACGAATCCACAGATTGCACCACAAAGAAATTCAGGAACTAGAGGAGGAATGTTTGGAAATACAAGAAAAAAGAGAAATCCACATGGAAATGGTTTAATACCAAAGTTTCACGGAGGAGTAGATTTAAAAAATAGTTATGGAAGTCCAGTTTTTGCTTTATATGATGGAAATGTAACAAGGCATCATTTTCCAAATGCAGGATATATTGTTGCTATTTCTTCAAGAGTAGATGGAAAAGACATTTTGGTTCAGTATTTCCATTTACAAGAAGGAAATAGAGCTGTGGGAAGAGTTAGAAGAGGTGATATTGTAGGATATCAAGGAACTTCTGGTAATTTAGGAAGTGCAATTCAAAGCGGATTTACAGAGTCGCATGTACATGTAAAAGTAAAAGAAAACGGTAGAACTGTTGATCCTTTAGATCATTTAAAAACAAAAATTAATAAGAATACAGGAGTAGTAGAACAACCTTGTGTTAACTAAATAGAAGTAATATGAAAGTAATAAAAATTTTAATCATTGTATTAGCGTTTAATTACGCAGCAAATAGTCAGAATCAATTATCTATTGTAGCTGATAATAATGAAATTCAGCAAGGAGATTATCCAGGCTTATTGGTAAAAGGAGTGGCTTTTAATCAAATTGTAGAGACGAATGCTCAAGAGAGTAGTTTAGAAACTTTAATGAATGAAAGCTTAACGGTTAGTCAATCTGATTTAGGATACGAGATAAAAAGCTTAAAGAACGAGTTTTATACTTTTAATTTCAGCGATGAAGATGAAGATGGGAGTTATGATTTAGAAAGCTTTGAATTAAAAAGATCAGGTTTAGTTTTTAAGTCTACAACTTTTAATATTGGAGATTCAATTACAGATCCAAAATTTCAAAACTTTATTGATACTACTGATAATGAAGGAGGAAAATTAATAATCTTAAAAGATAGAGAAGTGGGAGCATCAATTATTGTTAAGTTCAATACTTTGAATAATAAAATTATATCAATAAAATACAGCTTGAATAATTAATTGTTTTTATATAAGCCTAGGCAGATGTAAAAGTTAGCTTAGGCTATTTTAAAAATGCACATATAATTAAAGTACAATGAAAAGATTTTTTTTAATCGCAGTTTTAGGTACTGTTTTAGGAAGTAATGCACAGCAAAAATATGATTTATCTAATTCAGAGGTAAAAATGAATTATATATTCTCTAGAATGTATAATGAGAAACCATTACACAAAGATTTATTCAGTAAAAGTTTATTTCTAGCTGTTTATAAATTTTCAGATTCTAAAATTTCAAAAGGAAAAGCTATTTCAGGAACTGATGAATCTTTGGATAGTTATTTAATATCAGTTAGTCCAGATGGAGATGGATATTCGGGTAGTAAATTATACAAAATAGAAGGTGTTTATAATCCTAAAATAATCGAGATTAAAGAAGGGAAATATCCACTGTTTACAATAACTGTAGCGCATGGAACTGTGGGTGACAGAAAAACAGAGTCTTTTCAATTTAAAGGAGAATAATTAAGAAAGACTTTCTTTTTACTTAAATTATTTAAGTGATTGATTGTTTTTATATATCCGTTCAGCTTGGGTTGATAGTATATCAACCTAAGCTGTTTTTTTATTTAGTTTCTACAAATTTCTTCGATGTAGTCATTGAATTTTAATTGGAAAAGAGTTCCTTTTAATAAATCTTCGATTTGACCTAAATCAACCATAGAAACAGCTAAGCTAACTCTATTGGAAGGAGTTCGTAATAATAAAGATCTACAATTATCACCCATTTTACATTCTCTACATCGATTTTGCATTTTAGCATCAATAGTAAAATCTAAAAAAGATTCAATTTCAGTTAAGGTTAAATGAAATCCTACATCTCGGAAAACTATTTGTGTTAGTTCTGATTTTGAATTAACCCATTGAAAAGATATTCCAATATCATTTGTGTAAATCGTTTTTACTTGCTCCATAGTTGTTGTTTTATGAAACAAATATAATTTATTTTTATTTAATCTAAATAAGCTATTTTAAATCTTTTAATTGTAGTTGAATTGAGGTGTTTCCATTCCAAGTGTTTTCATCAAGTTGATATACAATATCAAATTCTTGCTGAACATTTTCTATTTTATCTCCAAGACTAAAACCAATAGCACCAATACAGTTTTTAGGATTTCCTTGAAAAACAGTAAGTTTTAGGTGTGTTTTATCTTGACCAACTTGTTTTCCGTAGCCATTATCTCTAACAGAACTGGACTGAAAAACAGGCCTTTTATTTAAAGGTCCGAAAGGAGCCATTTGATTAATAATTCTATAGAATTTTGGAGAAATATTACTGAGATGTAATTCGGCGTCAATTTCAATTTCAGGTTCTAATAACTCTTTTTCAATGGTATTCTTAACGGTCTCTTCAAATTTTAATTTAAAGTTCTCGTAGTTTTCAGGTTTTATAGATAAACCAGCTGCATATTTATGTCCACCAAACTGTTCAATAAATTCTGAACAAGCATCCAAAGCATTATAAACATCAAAACCT
Source organism: uncultured Tenacibaculum sp. (assembly GCF_947495995.1). Classification (GTDB taxonomy): domain Bacteria; phylum Bacteroidota; class Bacteroidia; order Flavobacteriales; family Flavobacteriaceae; genus Polaribacter. The sequence goes on along the minus strand of NZ_CANMAX010000001.1, from coordinate 480,590 downwards.
TTAACAGATCTTGCAGAGGCCGTTAAAAACTCACCACTTTTGGTAAACACTACTGTAGGTCGGTAATAGGTTTCTGTAAGTCGAGAAGCAACAATTCCGATTACGCCTTTATGCCAATCTTCATGATACACTGTGGTTGTATAAGTGTCAGTTTCATTATTATTTTGAATCTGAATTAATGCTTCTTGTGTAATTTCTTGATCTAGTTCTTTTCTATGCGCATTAAACTCTTCTATCTCTTTTGCAATATCTTTAGCTAAATCAAGATTTTCAGAAATTAATAAGTCTACAGCATAACTAGCATGTTTAATTCTTCCTGCTGCATTAATTCTGGGTGCTATAATAAAAACTACATCAGATATAGAAAGTTCTTTCTTGTTTAAATGCTGAGTTAAAGCTTGAATTCCAATTCTAGCAGATGTATTTATAACTTTTAAACCATAATAAGCTAAAATTCTATTTTCGCCAGTCATTGGAACGATATCTGCTCCAATTGCAGTAACTACCAAATCTAGATATGGTAATAAATCATCAATAGTTTCTCCTTTTTGCTGAGCAATAGCTTGTATTAACTTAAATCCAACTCCGCAACCACAAAGTTCCTTGTAAGGATAATGACAATCTACCCGTTTAGGATTTAATACGGCAATTGCATCAGGTATTTGATCTCCAGGTTTATGATGATCACAAATAATAAAGTCAATTCCTTTTTCAGTAGCATAAGCAACTTTTTCAATAGCTTTAATTCCACAATCAAGAGCTATTATTAAAGTAAACTCATTGTCATGGGCGAAATCAATTCCTGTAAATGAAATTCCGTAACCTTCATTATATCTATCAGGAATATAAGTCGCTAAATACGGATGAATATGTTTTAAATACGAATACATCAATGAAACAGAAGTAGTTCCGTCTACATCATAATCACCATAAATTAAAACCTTTTCACCATTTTCTATGGCTTTAGTTATTCGAGTAACAGCTACTTGCATATCTTGCATTAGAAAAGGATCGTGAAGATCATCTAAAGAAGGTCTAAAGAAGTGTTTTGCTTCATCAAAAGTTTTGATTCCTCTTTGAACTAAGATTTCAGCTAATTTGATATCAATATTTAAATCATTAGCTAAAGAATGTACTACAGCGATATCTGGTTTAGGCTTTAAGGTCCATTTCATTGAAGAAAATCGAGTTAATTATTGAAAAACTATTTCTGTAGTTACTTTTGCAAACTGACGAAACATTTCCATAACTCCACAATATTTCTCAATAGATAAGTTTACTACTTTAGTTAGTTTATCTTGATCTAAATTGTTACCCTCAAAAAGATACTTTACATGTACATTATCGTAAAAACGAGGATGTTCTTCTGTTAAAGAAGCTTCAACTACAATTTTTAAATCATCAAAAGTAACTCTCATTTTTTCAGCAATCTTAACCACATCTAAGCCAGAACATCCAGCTAAAGAAGATAACATTAGTGCTTTAGGAGAAGCTCCAACTTCATTACCTCCATTTTCAAAAGAAGTATCCATTAATATTGTTGCTCCGTTAGGATTATCACTCTTAAATAATAAATTTTTCTTCCACTCTGTGGTTACTATATTTGATGCCATTTGCGTTTTTTTTCGTTTCTTGTATTAAATTACAAAATTACTTAAATAAAAAACAAATTATGCCATTAGTAACGCCATTAGATCCTAATCATGATGAGGAAACAAAAAGGTTGTCGGATTTTTATAACGAAACATTAGGATTTTGCCCTAACTCTGTACTTACAATGCAAAGAAGACCAGATATTTCAAAGGCTTTTATTAATTTGAATAAAGCTGTAATGGCAAATCATGGTCGTGTAACATCTGCTTTAAAAAGAATGATTGCTTGGGTAAGTAGTAATGCTACAGGTTGTAGATATTGCCAAGCTCATGCTATTCGAGCTGCTGAACGTTATGGAGCAGAACAAGAGAAATTAGATAATATTTGGGATTATAAAACTCACCCAGCTTTTAGTGATGCAGAAAGAGTTGCATTAGATTTTTCTTTAGCAGCATCTATTATTCCTAATAGTGTAGATGAAACTATAAAAACAGAACTTTACAAGTACTGGGACGAAGGTGAAATCGTAGAGATGTTAGGAGTGATTTCTTTATTCGGATACTTAAACAGATGGAATGATTCTATGGGAACAAGTATTGAAGATGGAGCAGTGGAGAGTGGAGAACAATATCTTGGAAAACATGGTTGGAATAAAGGTAAGCATCAATAAAATTTACTCAAACTTTTATACAAAAAACTCGTAGCTATACGAGTTTTTGTTTTTTTACGTTAACTTATAAATCCAAATATTAATCTAATTAAAATCAGAGTGTAATGAAAACGTAAAAAACAAACTTCAACCGCAAGTTATCTTCTCAGATAACAAAAAAGATCCCCTAAGAAAATACCAAGAAATAAACAGTCCCCTAAAACCCCGAACAAACATAAACAAGTATATATATTAACTATTTCTACATAGTTAAACAACAGTTTTATTGTGTAACTGTTTGTGCTTCCTATTTTTTTTGATTCCCCTATTTCTTCATAATAGGTTACTAAACAACCATATTTAAAAGACTTTTTAAAACAAAAAATCATGAAACTAATTGATGTAAGAAGCTTTCTGCTTGCTTTCTTCATTATTGCTATTGGTTATGCTCAAACTACTTCAGGAGAGCTTAAGAGATGGCATAAGATATCATTAACATTTAACGGACCCAATACTTCTGAAACCGCAAATCCTAATCCGTTTTCAGATTATAGATTAGAAGTAACTTTTACTCATAATTCAAGCAATAGATCATACACTGTTCCTGGTTTTTTCGCTGCCTGCGGAAATGCCGAAAATAATAGCTGTTCATCTGGAAATAAATGGAGAGTTCATTTTGCACCAGATCAAACCGGTCAATGGAGTTGGACTGCTTCCTTCAAAAAAGGTACAGATGTAGCTATAAATGGTGGCGGAACTAGTGCTGGATTTATGGATGGTACTTCAGGAAACTTAACTATTACTGAATCTAACAAAACCGGAAGAGATTTTCGAAATAAAGATTTAGGAAGATTACAGTACATAGGTGAACATTATTTAAAGCATACAGGAACCAATCCTCAAAATCCGAATGGAAAATGGTTTGTAAAAGCTGGTGCCGATTCTCCAGAAAATGCGTTTAATTATGTTGATTTTGATGCTACACCAAGTTATACGAACAACTTAAATAAAATTGGAAGTAAAACTTGGCAACCTCATCAACAAGATTATGTGGCAAGTGACGCAAGTTCTTATACTTGGGCTAATGGTAAAGGAACAGAAATTTTAGGAATGGTAAACTATCTGCATAACCAAGGAGCGAACGTAATGTCGTTTTTAACTTGGAATACTAGTGGAGATTGTGGTGCTGTTTTTCCTCATATTTTAAAAGTTTCTTTGCAAGAATATGGAAACACAGGAAGATCGCAACAGTGGAATAAAGTACACAAAGATCGTTTCGATGTTTCTAAAATGGCGCAATGGGAAAAAGTGATGCAGTATGCAGATCAAAAAGGTATTTATCTTCATTTTAAAACAATGGAAACAGAGAATGATAATAAGATGGATGGTAATACTTTTGGTAGGCAACGAAAACTGTATTATAGAGAGTTAATTGCTAGATTTTCTCACCACTTAGCACTAAACTGGAATATTACTGAAGAAACTACTTTGCCTAATAATGTGGTAAAAGCCACAGCGACTTATATAAAGCAATTAGATCCATACAATCATAATATTGTTATTCATACATATCCAGGAGAAAAAGATCAACGTTATACTCCGCTTTTAGGAAACGCATCAGATTTAACAGGAGCATCTTTACAATCGAATCAGAATTCAATTCATAACGATGTAATTAACTGGTTAAATAAATCTAGAGCTTCTGGAAAAAAATGGGTAGTTGCAAATGATGAGCAAGGTTCTGCTTCACAAGGAATTCGTGTATCTGATAAAGATGTAAGAAAGAAAGTGCTTTGGGGTACTTTATTAGCTGGTGGAGCTGGAGTTGAATACTACAGTGGTTATTTAAATGATGATGGAGATATTAATGGTAACGATCATAGAAAAAGAGGTAAGAAATATAAAGAAGGTAGCTATGCGCTAGATTTCTTTAATAAAAACTTACAATCTTATTTAATTGATATGATTAGTGCCGATGGTGTAACTAATGATAATGGAGATTTTGTATTTGCAAAAGCTAGTGAAGTTTATGCGGTTTACAGACCAAATGGAGGTTCAACTGGTTTAAGTTTACCAACAGGAAATAATAAATACAATGTACAATGGTTTAATCCAAGATCTGGAGGTAATTTATCAGCGAAACAAACTTTAGGAAATAATTTAGTTGCACCAGATAATAACGATTGGGTAGCTTTAATTACCAATAAAAACGGTGGTGGAGATACTGGCGGAGGTGACGGAGATTGTGCTGCTTTAGAACAAAATGGAGTAGTTGCTGTTGAGGCAGAGCATTTTCTAAGTCAATCTAAAACTGGGAAAAGACAATGGTATAAGAATACAGATAGTAATTTACCGGGTCCAGATCCAGATGCTTTACATACAAACGGAGCTAGTGAAAGTGGATATTTAGAGATTTTACCTGATACTAGAGTTACACACGGAGATCCTTTAGTTAACGGAGAAAGTTTTTCAAATACACCAGGTCAAGTTGCGATTATTAATTATAGAGTAAAGTTTACAACCCCTGGTAAATACTTTGTTTGGGTAAGAGCTCATTCTACAGGATCAGAAGATAATGGTGTTCATGTTGGTATTGACGGAACATGGCCAGAATCTGGACAAAGAATGCAGTGGTGTACTGGTAAAAATGCTTGGACTTGGGAAAGTAAGCAGAGAACTGGTGCTAATCATTGTGGAGAACCGCAAAAGATTTTTATCAACGTTCCTACGGCAGGTATTCATACAATTTCATTTTCAATGAGAGAAGATGGTTTTGAAATGGATAAGTTTGTGTTATCAAAAACATATACAAAGCCAACAGGTGTTGGTCCTGCTGAGGTATTAGTAGATTGTGGTGGAAATAATCAAGCACCTCAAGTTTCAATTACTTCGCCAGCAAATGGTAATGAGTTTACTGTTAATGAGCCGATACAATTATCAGCAAACGCTTCTGATTCAGACGGGAATATTGCTAAAGTTGAATTCTTTTCAAATGGAAACTTAATAGCAACTGAGAATACAGCTCCTTACAACACTTCTGTAACGATAGCTCAAACAGGAAACTATGAAATTACTGCAAAAGCAACAGATAATGATGGAGCTACAACAACATCAAATTCTGTTTCAATAGAAGTAAAAGGAGTAAGTGCAGCTATTCAATTACCAGGAAATTTTGAAGCTGAAGATTATTCGAGCAAATCAGGAAGTGTAAAAATTGAAAATACGCCAAATTCAACAGGTCAAAATCTAGGTTTCATTAAAAACGGAGACACTGTTTCTTACAATGTGAATGTTGGTAATACAGGAGATTATTTGTTTGAATTTTACGCGTCAAGTAATGGAGTTGGAGGAGAAATAGAAGTTTTAGATGATGGTATTTCTGTAGGTAGTGTTGCTATTCCGGTAAATAATACTTGGCACAATTACCAGAAGTACAGTGTAAGTGTTCGATTAACTTCTGGAACGAAAGCTTTAAAGTTAGTGTTTAAAGGAGCTACAGGTTATTTGTATAATTTAGATAAAGTAATTGTGAAAGCTGAACAAATTTTAGATCAAGACTTAGAATTGAGTCCGATTCATGATTCATATTTACAAAATGGAAAGAATTTTAATTCTGACATGATTCGTATAGAAAGTGGAAAAAGAGTTGGATATTTATTGTTTAATCTTTCTGCTGTTTCAGGAGTAGTGAAAAAAGCTTCGTTAACTTTTACAGTGTATTCAGATGCTGGTAGCGGAGCATTAACTGTTCATAAAGGTTCGAATTCTAATTGGACAGAGACATCGCTTTCAAATGCGAATAAACCTAATAATAACGATGTTCTTGGTCAGGTAAATACTTCTTTTGGAGTTGCTAAAGTAGTAACAATTCCTTTAGATGCTTCTAAAATTACAGAAGATCAATTGAGTTTAATTTTAAGTTTAAGTGGAGGTAACGATTTTGCTTTTGCTTCAAAAGAGAATGCTACAGTAGCTTCTGCAAAATTAAATCTAACTTATGGAAGTGTTGCCAATACTACAAATAATGAGAATGTAGAAGTCACTCTGTTTCCAAATCCTATGACTAATGTTTTAAGAGTTTCAAATGCTGATGAGGTTTCAAAAGTGAAATTATATAATCAATCTGGAGCTTTAGTAAAGCAAATAGAAAATGTAAAACAACCAGTTGATATTTCAGAAATTCCGAAAGGATATTATATCATAAAAATTTATAATAAAACAGGTAAAGTTATTTCAAGCAAAAAAATGATTAAAAAATAATTTTATCTAATGTTTTAAACTGGATAATGCCGCAACTACTTCATATTAGTTGCGGTTTTTTTGTCTTGTATAATGGCGTATGTACTTGTAGATAATTTCACTGAAAACAGGGTAATACGTTAATCTGCCATGCTTTATTCTTGTGGAATCAAATTATTAATAATCCCAATGAAACTTTTATCAAAAATTAGCTGTTTAATATTGTTTATTAATAGCTTTCATCTTTTTTCACAAACCATAGATAGTAATGGTTGGACGAAATTAAATCCCGAAAATGCTTCTAAAATTATATATGTTAGTAGCGAAGAAGGAGACGACGATTCCGCCGAAGTATATGTTCATACTGATGGAGTAGTAGGTGCTGATCCTTTTTTACCAAGTGCATCAATAAAAGCATTTAAAACAGTAAAAGCAGCACTAACAAATGTTACCAACGGTGAGGCAGCGTGGATTCTTTTAAAAAGAGGAAATACTTTTACAGAAACATTAGAACCAAAAAGTGGAGCATCAGCTACAGCTCCTTTTGTGTATGCAACTTACGGAACTTCAAAAGAATTGCCTTTAATTTTATTAGATGGAAAAATAGGATTTAGAAGTTTAGGGGAATTGAATCATTTTTACGTAATAGGAATTGATTTTTACGCAAAGAAAAGTGATCCAAACGATATTGAGTTTACTTCATTTAAAGGAAATATTCCTGGCTTTTTTATATATGCAGCATCTGCAGGAACTGTAAATGATGTTTTAGTAGAAGGTTGTGCTTTCCGTTTTACAGAAGGTTGTAATATTTCGTCTAAAGAATTAGGTGGAGTTACCAATATTAGATTAAGAAGAAACTTGTTCTTTGATAGTTATGCCGCTGATAGCCATTCATCGGGTATTTTTACAAATCAGGTAAATGATATAACTTTAGAAGAAAATATTTTTGATCATAACGGATGGTACCAAAAATCGTTAGCAGGTAATAATGATCAGAATGGAGGTCAGGCTACTATTTTTAATCACAATTTATATTTTAGTTCCGTAAAAAATACAGTATTTGACGGTAATTCTTTTTACAGACCAAGTAGTATTGGAACAAAATTTACAGCGAATAAAGGAGAAGGAAGTAGTACAGATATTACCATTACAAACAACTTCTATTACGATTGCGAAATAGGAATTTCGTTAGGAGGTAATGTGCGTACAGGTGCTTATCGATTTAAAAACTTATTGGTAAATGATAATGTATTTAATTCGTTAGGAGAATCTAAACAAACAAATAGAACTTTAGGTTGGGCTATTGAAATTGATGATTGGGAAAATGGAATTTTTAAAGATAATTTTATTGTACATCAAAATGTAAATGAAGCTTCTCATTTTGGAGTTGGAATGTATTTAAGAGGAGAGAATAAAGATGTACAAATTGAAAATAATACACTATACAATTTAAAATCGACCAATTACATTTATTTAGATAGAAGTGAATTTACAAACAGTACTTTAAGTGATAACATTGTCCACAATACTCACGATCGTTCAAAGCATGTTTTTGTCAATAGAACTTTTACTTCAGAAGATTTAGTGTTTTCAGGAAACACGTACTCTGGTCAGAGTACAATACCATCGTTATATATTGAAAGAGATTTGCAAAGTATTGCCGATTGGAAAGATAAAACGTCGGAAGAGGTTACCAATACTACATTGCCAAATTATGTAGATCCTGATAGATCTTTTGAACGATATATTACTGAAGTTTTGGGATTAGATTCTTTAGAAGCGTTTTACAAGAATCTTCGTAAGTTAAATATGCATAATTGGAAAAATGAATACACAGCTATTGAAATTAATAGATGGATTAAAGAAGGATTCGAAATTAATACTGGTGTAACTGTAGCTGTTACTTCGGTGACTTTTAATGAAGATCAAGAAAATATAGCTATAGAAAAAAATAAAGAACTACAGTTATTTCCAATTATTCAACCAACAAATGCAACCAATAAAAATGTTACTTGGACTTCTAGCGATGAATCAATAGCAACTGTAGATGCAACGGGAAAATTAACTTTCTTAACCACAGGAAGTGTAACTATTAAAGCTGTTACTGAAGATGGAGGATTTAAGGCAGAAAGTAATATTACTGTTTTAGCAGAAGCAGATAATACAGTAGCGGTAACAGGTGTTTTTGTTGCTGAAGAACAAAAGTTTTTAACTATAGATCAAGGAAGTGAATTATTGCTATTGCCGCCAATTATTAGACCGTCTAATGCTATTAATAAAAACTACATATGGTCATCAAGTGATGAAAGCATAGCTACTATAGATGCAAACGGATTGGTAAAAGCATTGGCTGTAGGTGAAGTAATACTTAGTGTAACTACTGAAGAAGGTGGTTTTACTGCGACGGTTAAAATGATTATAACTCCTAAGATCAATGATACTACTTTTCAAGAGTTTGTGTACAAGCAAACTGATGGAAAAGATGTTAGTTTACGAGTATATTATCCTGAATCATGGACGAATACTGATAATAGGAAAGCGATTGTAATGTTTCATGGTGGTAGCTGGGTGTCTGGATCATATTTTCAAATGTTTCCCTGGTGTAATTATTTAGCGTCTCAAGGAATGGTTGCAATATCTGTTTCTTATACCTACGGAAGTGTAGAGAGTTGTGTTTTAGATGCGAGAAGTGCCATGCGTTGGGTACGATCTAATAGCGATATGTTAGGAATTGATCCGAATGAAATTTCAGCAGCTGGAGCTTCTGCAGGATCGCATATTGCAATGTCTACTTTTTTATCTGAAGGACTAGATGATCCTAATGATGACCTAAGTGTTTCTTCAAAACCAAATGCGTTCTTTTTAATAGATCCGGCTATAAAAATACCAACAGATGATTATAACGAAATAAAAGCAGATTGGGGAGAAGAGATTGCAAAGTTAACAGATCCTATTTCGCATAAAGTGTATGGTTCAGATTTTCCTCCAGTAATATGTTTTTCAGGAACTAATGATGGAAGAGTATCAGAGGCACACCAAATGGTTCAGTATTTACATTATAAAGGAGTACCAGCAAGTTTATGGTTAGGTAGTGAGCAGGTTCATGGTTTTGCAGATAAATCTGAATGGTTTGCAAGTATCATGAATAGAATTCATAACTTTTTTAACGATCAAGGTATTTTGTCAAATGCGTATCCGTTAGAAATTAAGAATCCGAAGTTAACATTTCATGATTTTGCAGGCGATAAAGAAGGTTTATTTTCACCTGCTTCAATATTAAGTTTTCCAACTGAAAAAGATCCGTCTATAGCAAATAACTTAATTAATAATACAGGTTTTTCAACAAGTGATATAACACCAGGAACTCCGCACGATGAAGATGAAAGTAATATGTGGTTTACAGAAAGAGGTAATACTTCTGGTGAAATTATTTTTGATTTAGGAGAAGCAAAAGATATTGACCAGGTACATTTATGGAACTGGAATAGCCCTGCACAATCGGTTAAAACTGGGCTAAGGGATATAGAAATTTACACATCAACTACAGATGATATTGATGATTTTACCTATGCAACTAAAATTGCTATTTATCCTGGAGGTAATTTTGCTCAAAATTTCGATGTTAAAAAGGAAGGAGTAAGGCTAGTAAAGTTTGCTGTTTTAAATCCTTTTAATAGTGCTTTTCAGTCTATGGGATTAGCAGAAGTTAAGTTTTCTGGAGCACAAAGTACATTGAGTGTAACAGAAGATGTTATAGAAAAAAGTAATATTCCGATTTTAAAATACAACATTGGTGATGGAAGATTAGTAATACACAACAATTATCTTTTAAAATTACAGACAATTGATGTTGTTGATGTAAGTGGCGCTTTAATTCGTACGATTAAATTAATAGATGGTTATGGTTCTATTGAAGGTTTATCAAGCGGAATGTATTATTTAAGGTTTAAAAACGATTCTAAGGAAGCTGTAGCAGTAGAAAAGTATATTAAAAATTAATAAGAAACCAATCAACCGAAATAATAAAAAAGGCTATTGATAAACATCAATAGCCTTTTAAACTTTATAGTGATTTGAAGATTAGTTCTTCTTTAATAAATCTCTAATTTCAGCCAATAAATCTTCTTGAGTTGGTCCAGCTGGTGGTGCAGGAGCAGCTTCTTCTTCTTTTTTCTTCATTGCGTTAACACCTTTTACAATCATAAACATTACAAAAGCAACAATGATAAAGTCGATTACATTGGTTATAAATTGACCGTGTAGAATTGCTATTTCATTAGAAACTACTTTACCAGTTTCATCAAGTACAGCGTCTTTTAAAACAATTTTTAAATCTTTAAAATCAGATTTAAATATCATACCGATTAACGGAGAAACAATTCCTCCTGTGAAAGAAGCAACAACTTTGTTGAAAGCAGCACCCATTACAAAACCAACTGCAATGTCTACTAAATTACCTTTCATGGCAAAGTCTTTAAACTCTTTTAACATTCCCATTTGAATAGATTTTTAAATATTAATTACTGAGTGTAATTTAATAAAATTTTAACGTTTTACAAATCTTTTAATTCGTTGAGATAGAGCTGTTAATATTTCATATGGAATGGTTTCGCATTTATGAGCCATATACTCTATATGTTGCTGATGATTAAAAAGTATTACTTCATCACCTTCTTTACAATCTATATTAGTAACATCAACCATAAGCATATCCATACAAACATTTCCAATGATAGGTGCAGGTTTGTTATTGACAATAACAAAACCATTTTTATTTCCTAATCTTCTAGAAATTCCATCTGCATGACCAATAGGTATCGTTGCACTTTGCGTAGGACGACTGGCAACAAAAGCTCTGTTGTAACCAACAGTTTCTCCTGGTTGAATCATGTGTATTTGAGAGATAATACTTTTTAAGCTATGTGTATTTCTTAAGTTGGCTGTTTCATTAGCATCGTTTCCAAATCCATACATTCCTATACCAACTCTTACCATATCAAATTGTGCTTTTGGATAATTTACTACTCCAGAAGTGTTTAAAATATGTAGCATCGGTTCGTAACCTAAATGCTGATAAATTTGCTTTACAATATAAGCGAAGTTATTAATTTGATTCACTGTAAATTCTTGTTCATTCAAGTCTTCACTAGCAGCCAAATGAGAAAAAATAGATTGTACAATAACATTATTAGACTTTTTTAATGTCGCAATAATATTGGGTACATCTGTATGCCAAAACCCTAATCTGTTTAAACCAGTGTTAAACTTAATGTGTATAGGATAGTTCATTAAAGGAACATCGTTAGCATAATTTATAAAAGCTTCAAATATTTTAAAGTTGTATAAATTAGGCTCAAGTCTGTATTTAACAATAGCTTCAATATTTGGGATTTGCGGGTGTAATACTAAAATAGGAGTATCTATTCCAGCTTCTCTTAACGCAATTCCTTCATGACTGTAAGCCACTGCAAAATAATCGACATGATCTTTTACGATTTTTGCAATTTCAACAGCTTCACTACCATAACCAAAAGCTTTTACTACAGCTAAAATCTTGGTAGTTGGTTGAAGTTTTTGTTTAAAATAACTAATGTTGTGTAAAATAGCATTAGCGTCGATTTCTAAAACGGTTACATGATTGTTCATTCCTCCTCTTCTTTGTGTTGAGCATTTTGCTCTTTCATTGCCTTATAATAAGCTGCTCTACTTAAAGGTTCATATTCTTGAGTTTCTCCTAAAAGTACAATGTTTTCGCTTTCAGCTTTTCTAAAGCTATAATGTGCTAAGTTACCAGTTCTAGTACAAACGGCATGAACTTTAGTAACATATTCTGCAGTAGCCATTAAAGCTGGCATTGGTCCGAATGGATTTCCTTTAAAGTCCATGTCTAAACCAGCAACGATTACCCGAATTCCCCTGTTGGCTAAATCGTTACAAACAGCAACAATTTCATCATCAAAAAATTGAGCTTCATCAATACCAACAACATCAACATTATTTGCAAGTAACCTAATATTTGCTGATGCAGGAACTGGTGTTGATCGAATTCTGTTATCATTGTGCGAAACGACTTCTTCTTCATCGTATCGTACATCGATAGCAGGTTTAAAAATCTCAACCCTTTGTTTTGCAAATTTTGCTCTTTTTAATCTACGTATGAGTTCCTCAGTTTTCCCCGAAAACATTGAGCCGCAAATTACTTCTATCCACCCAAACTGTTCTGTATGATTTACTGTATTTTCAAGAAACATTTTGTAATTTTAATGCTCAAATAATTATTTTTGTCTTACATTTCGATAAGGGAACAAATTTATTAAATTTTAACAGCAAAAAATAAAACCTACCCATAACTTATGCACAAAAAATTGGCTTCAGATCTAACTAGTTTAGCGCATAGCATTTTACAGATGAAAAACAAAGATGATGTTTTGGCATTGAAGGAAAAAGCGCATGAAGTATATGAAAAACTAGCATTATTGGCTTATGTAGAAGAGTATATTAATACTACACCACAAGCTAAAGAAACCAAAGAAGAGCTTCTAGAAAAAATAGCAATAATTGAAGAAACTAAAACCGTAGAAGCTATTGATGAAGTTGTAGTAGATCTTCCAGAAGAGCCTGTGGTTAAAGAAGAGAAGGTTACAGAACAGGGGGTTATAGTTGTAGAAGAAGAGCCTATTACTGAACCTGTTGTAGAAGAGGTTTTTGTAGAGCAAACAATTAAAGAAAGTATTGAAGAGAATATCGAAGAAGATATTGTTGAAATACTTGAAGAAGTAGAGGAGATCATTGAAGAAGAACCAATATTCATAAAAGTAGAAGAAGAGGTTCAAGAAATAGAAGAACCAATAATTCCTGAACCAATAAAAAATAAGGTTGAAGAAATTGAGGAGCAACCTTTTGATGAACTTGAAAATTTATTATTTGGTAACGACGATCCTGCTTTTAAAGAAGTAGAATTTATAGAAGAATTAAAAGCTCCTGTAGAAGAAGAAAAAGAAGAGGAAGTAGCAGCAACAAATGCTCCTACACTTGAAGATGAATTAAAAGATACACTTCCTGTTGATGTGATGGCTGATTTATTTCAGAAAGTTGAACCTAAAAAAACGATCAACGATCACTTACAAACAACAATTCAAATCGGACTTAACGATCGTATTGCTTTTGTGAAACACTTATTTGATGGAGATCAAACAGATTTCAATCGTGTGCTTTCACAGTTAAATACATTTAAAACAGAAAAAGAAGCGAAAAACTTCATTAATAAAATGGTAAAGCCAGATTACGATTGGAGTACAAAAGAAGAATATGAAACACGTTTTTTCGAAATTATAGAACGTCGTTTTATTTAAATAAAGAATTAAATCAAGATTAATGAAGATAGAAGTTTCTAACGGAGAAATTATAGACAAATACACGATTTTAGCAATTAAGTTAAATGAAATAAACGATCAGAATAAACTTAAAAATATTCAAAATGAATATGATGTATTAACACCTGTTGTTGATCATATTTATAATGAAGTTTCTAATCAAAGTGAACTTAAAAAGTTACACAACGATTTATTAGAGATCAATAAAAAGCTTTGGAAAATAGAAGACGATATCAGAGAGTGTGAGCGAGCTAAAGATTTTGGTGAAACTTTTGTTGAATTGGCACGAGCAGTATATTTTACTAATGATGATCGATCGGTTGTGAAAAAAGATATTAATACTTTAACTGGTTCAGATTTGGTAGAAGAAAAATCTTACGAAGATTATAAATAATAACCAATTGAATATGAAAACTATGAAAAACACACTTCTATTAGTAACTTTTTTACTGAGCTCATTTTTTAGTATAGCTCAAAATAATGCAAAGCCTATTGAGCTGGTTAGTAATTTTGGTGGACATTATTTTCAGCAAGAAGGAAACCGACTTTCTCAAGCTGATGTATTAAGTCTAATGGAATCGAATAAAGAAGCCTATACTCTAATGAAAAAATCTAAATCTGCAAATACGTGGGCTTTAGTTTTAGGTGGTATTGGAGGCGGACTTATAGGTTGGCCATTGGGAACAGCTGTTGCTGGTGGAGATGCTAAATGGGAATTAGCTGCTGTTGGAGCTGGTTTTGTAATTGGAGCTATTCCATTAGCTAGTAGTGCAAAGAAAAAAGCAAAAAAAGCTGTTGACTTATACAACGGAGGTTTAAACTCAGGTGCTTATACATTTGATCCAGATATCAACTTACAACTTAATGGTGCTACAGCAAGTCTTAAAATACAATTCTAAATTATTATAATGCGAAATCTGTTTTATTTACTATCTATAATTTTAATTACTACAAGTTGTAGATCTACTTATAAAACACAAACATTTCGTACTACAGACATACCCAAGGCTCCTAATTATAACGAAGAGAGTTCTTGGGCTGTTTTGCCTTCTAAATATCAAGATAATTTTAAAACATATGCTTCAAATCGTTTAGATACTTTAAAAGCAGATGTTTTTTATGTATATCCTACATTAAATACAAGCAAAAAAGATATTCGTTGGAATGTTCCAATTACAGATGAAGAACAAAATAATATCGTTTTAAATAAAGCGGCATTAATGCAAGCTTCAGCTTTTGCAACTTCAGGCAAAGTTTATGTTCCATTTTATCGTCAAGCTCATATTCGTTCGTATAGATTATTCAATAAAGGAGGAAAAGAAGCTCAAGATGTGGCATATTCAGATGTTAAAAGTGCTTTTGAAGTTTATTTAAAGAAATATAATAATGGTAGACCAATCATAATGGTTGGTCATAGTCAAGGAACTACACATACAGTTCGTTTACTAAAAGATTTCTTTGATAATAAAACGCTTCAGAAACAATTAATAGCAGCTTATATTCCCGGTATTAGAGTAAAAGAAAATGAGTTTTCTAGTATAAAATTGATGAAATCACCAAAAGAAACGGGAGGTTTTATTTCA
Source organism: uncultured Tenacibaculum sp. (assembly GCF_947495995.1). GTDB lineage: Bacteria > Bacteroidota > Bacteroidia > Flavobacteriales > Flavobacteriaceae > Polaribacter. The sequence continues at coordinate 465,153 of NZ_CANMAX010000001.1, read as the reverse complement.
TGGAATACGTACAAGAAAAATAATTATCCAAAAAAAGATAAAAATTGGTACAAAGGTTCGGTAACTACAAATCCAATTACTTGGGATGATGCTAAAGAAACTCAATTAGAACTACACAAAGGTTTCTTATATACCAATGGGAAAATTTACGACCAAGCACTAAAGATTCAAATTACAGATGGATTAGTTTGGAGTACTAATCCGAAATTTCCATTACGTTTTTTTATGTCATTTTTGAAAAATTATCATGCAGGTGATATTAATTTATTTTGGCAAGATATTAGAGAAAATGCTGTATTGAGAACAAATACTTGGTTTTCGGAAAACGAAAAATAAAGTCTTCTTATTTAATAATCCTTATCCAAACGCGATATAATCCAAACATGCGGAAATGTTATTGTGGCTAACATTATAAATAGAATTGGCGTAAAAACCGTTTCATTTTCGCTGAATATCAAATAAAGAATTCCGAGTCCAATCAAAGAGAGAATCCAGTATATGAAAGAAGATTTTAAATATGCTTTAAAACTGGCTCTTTTATTATTTCCGTACAAATATCTTACCTGTCTTACTAAGGAAGGAATACTGTGCCAGAAAACAAAATAAATAGCAAAAGACCATAGTAAAGATGCTGTTTTAAAAATCACATATAAGATCAACAGATAAAAACATTCTTCTACAATATCAACAATCTTTATTAGCTTAGTTTTTGAACAAATTATAAATGTTATACTCATTAATATAAGTAATGTATAAAGAGCATATTTGAAAATTTCTTCATTAGGATAAAATCCAGTGATATCATTTATAATAACTGAAGTTGATTGCGAATTAGAAAAAAATAGTATAGAAAATACTAAAAGTCCGTGTATGGTATAAGAGATTGTTGTTAATACAGACGATTTTTTTAGCTTACTAGATAAGTGTTCTTCACCAAAATGATAACTACTAAACAAAATAAATAAACTAAGAGCAAACAAGGGGAAAAAGAAAAAGATACTTGTGATACTCAAAATGATTAACAAATAAGTAAAAAGAACTTTTAAAAAAAGTTTTCGATTAAAATCAACGTGTTTTTTTTCGATTAACTTAAGATCATTTGCGCCATGTAAAACTCCAAATGATAATATTAAAACATAAGCTAAAAAATTTTCTATATCGTAATTGAAAAATACAGCAATCCAAAGAGATAAAAAGGTACTGAAAATGGTAATATTCTTATAATCAGCCATGAAAAATAATTTTTGTTTAACATCCCCGATATAAAGTTAAACATTTTTGTTTAATATTTCGTAAATTTGATTAAACAAAAATCACAACTTAAAATGAAACATTTATTCACACTTATGGGGGCTACACCCGAAATCGCTACAGATGATTATGTAGGATTTACATTTTTTGTAGGTTGTATGGCTATGATGGCTGCATCTGTTTTCTTCTTTTTCTCAATGAATAATTACGATAAAAAATGGAAAACATCCATCTTAGTTTCAGGATTAATTACATTTATTGCCGCAGTGCATTATTGGTATATGAGAGATTATTGGTACAGTAACGGAAGTTCTCCTACATTCTTTAGATATGTAGATTGGATTTTAACAGTACCACTAATGTGTGTTGAATTCTATTTAATACTTAAAGTAGCTGGAGCTAAAAAATCACTAATGTGGAGGTTAATCTTCTTATCGGTAGTGATGTTGGTAACAGGTTATTTTGGAGAGGCAGTGTATAGAGAACAAGCTTGGTTATGGGGCTTAATATCTGGTATTGCTTATTTTATTATCGTATACGATATTTGGTTAGGTTCAGCAAAAAAACTAGCAGAAAAAGCAGGAGGAGCAGTTTTATCAGCACACAAAACTTTATGTTGGTTCGTGTTAGTAGGTTGGGCGATATACCCAATTGGTTATATGGCAGGTACTCCAGGTTGGTACGATAGTATTTTTGGAGGTTTAGCTATGGATGTTATTTATAACATTGGTGACGCTATTAACAAGATAGGATTTGGATTAGTAGTATTTAATTTAGCTGTTTCTGCATCAGAGAAAACGGCGACATCTTAAATTAGTTTTTTATAGTATTTAGTATAATCCTGCTGAAAAGCAGGATTTTTTTGTAACAAAAAATTATGAGTGTCGTCTTCATCGTATAAAACCAAGTATTATGAAACGATTAATAACCACTATTTTAATTTGTATCGCATTTGCGATTAACGCACAAAACACAGCTTATTCTGATTTTTATAAAGCCAATAAAGATGAAAGTCAGTTTTCAATGAGTGTACCAGTATCATTAGGAAATTTTTTCTCAGATGAAGATGAAACTGAAGAGTTTGAAGAGTTGATGAAAAAAGCAGAGCATTGTAAAATTGTTATTTTTAATAACGAAAACAATTCAATAGAACGTAACTTTAATAAGTTTACAAAAAGGAAAGGTTTAAAAACTTTAATGAAAGTTAGAGACGGAAAAGATAAAGCAGGTATCTTTTTCATTGAAAAGAATGATTTAGTAAAAGAGATTATTATCAGAGCGAATAGCGATGAAGAAAAAATGGTAATGATCGGATTAAAAATTACATTAACTAAAGATGAATTAGGTACTATAGTAACTAAAATGAAAAAGAAATAAATCAATTAATCTCAATAAAATTAAAATATAAAGTAAACCAAGTTTTTTATGAAAAGAATAGTAACCTTAGCTCTAGTAATTTTTACAGCAGTAGCAATTAACGCACAATCAACTTCATTTAAACAATTTTATAAAACACATAAAAAAGAAGCAGAAGTATCTCTTAATGTTCCAGGTTTTATAGCTAGAATGTTTATTGATAGTGATGATTTAGGTGAAGAAGAAATTTTAATTAAAAAGGCAAGAAACTTTAAAGTATTAACTTTTTCTGAACAAGTAGACGAGGTTTCTAAAGATTTTACAACTTTTATTGAAGATAGTAAATTAAAATCTCTTGTTAGAACAAAAGATGGAGGTGATAAAGCAGAAATTTATTTCTTAGAAAAGAAAGATAAAATTAAAGAAATTGTAATTATGACTGCCGATAGAGGAGATGAGTTGGTACTTTTAGGTTTAAAAACAAACCTAACCAAAGACGAATTCAGATCTATGATTTCTGAAATGGAAAAATCATAACAAACAAAATAAAGCTTCTCGTTAGAGAAGCTTTTCTTTTAAACTTTCAATAGTTTTTTTACTGTTTCCAACAAAAACTTCATCTTCAACAATAAAAACAGGACGCTTTAAAAAGGTATATTCATCCAAAATATATTGCTTGTAATCATCCTCAGTTAAGTTTTGATTTTTTAAATCCATTTCTCGGTACAATTTAGCTCTCTTATTAAAAAGACCTTCGTAACTTTTAGAGAAGCTATAAAGCTCTTCTAACTGAGCAACTGTAATCGGATTCGACTTTATTTCTTGTTTTTCAAAACCTTCAAGGTTTACTTCTTTTAAAATTCTTCTACAAGTATCACAAGTTTGTAAAAAATAAACTTTCTTCATGGTATTAAGTGTATCTTTATATGCGCTAAAATAGCCAGAAAATGAATACACAATTTGATATTTTAAGAAAATCTAGAGAACTTGTATTAAAAAAAATAGAAGGGTTAACTCACGAACAATTGCATAAAATTCCTGAAGGATTTAAAAATAATATTGCTTGGAATGTGGCTCATTTAGTAGTTACTCAGCAATTATTACATTATAAATTATCAGGTTTACAATGTTTAATTCCAGATGATTTAATTGAAAAATATAGAAAAGGAACTTCTCCATCTGAAGAGTTTTCAGCAGAAGAATTTGAAGAGGTAAAAGAATTATTAGCTGGATTACCAGATACTTTAGAAGAAGATTACAAAGAAGGAATTTTCCAAGAATATACAGAATATCCAACAAGTACAGGATATGTATTAAGTTCTATTGATAATGCAATAGCATTTAATAATTTACATGAAGGAATTCATTTAGGAACGATAATGGCGTTATCAAAATTAGTTTAGATTCTAATTTTTATTGATCGGATGAAATTTAATACCAAAATAATACATGGAGGTCAACAGCACGAGGAAGCTACTGGTGCTGTAATGACTCCAATTTTTCAAACTTCTACTTACGCACAATCAAGTCCAGGACAAAATAAAGGATATGAATATTCTAGAGCTGCAAATCCTACACGAACAGCTTTAGAAAATGCCTTTGCATCTATAGAAAACGGAACTCATGGTTTTGCTTTTGCTTCTGGTTTGGCAGCAATAGATTGCGTTTTACGTTTATTAAAACCAGGAGATGAAGTTATTGCTGGAGATGATTTGTATGGCGGAACTTACAGAATGTTTACAAGATTGTTTGAAAGGTATGGATTAAAATTTCAGTATGTAAATATGAATAATCCAAATAATGTAGTTGAAGCAATTTCTTCAGCAACAAAATTAATTTGGATTGAAACACCTACAAATCCGTTAATGAAAATTGCGGATATTGAAGCCATAGCACTAGCTGTGAAAAGTGTAAATAAAGATCTTTTAATTGCTGTAGATAATACGTTTGCAACTCCATATTTACAGCGTCCATTAGATTTAGGAGCAGACATCGTAATGCATTCTGCAACCAAATATTTAGGTGGGCATTCAGATCTTGTAATGGGAGCGTTAATGGTGAAAGATGAAAACTTAGCAAAAGAACTACACTTTATTCAGTTTGCTGCAGGTGCAGTAGCCGGACCAATGGATTCTTTTTTAGCATTACGAGGAATTAAAACTTTACATGTTAGAATGCAACGCCATTGTGAAAATGGAAAAAAAATAGCAGAGTTTTTAAATGAGCATGATAAAATAGAAAAGGTTTTTTATCCCGGTTTTTCAGATCATGAAGGTCATGAAGTTGCAAAAAAGCAAATGAAAGATTTTGGAGGAATGGTTTCTTTCCGATTTAAAGATTCAAATAAAGCGACTGCGTTTAAATTTTTAGAAAGCACAAAAGTTTTTACACTTGCCGAGTCTTTAGGCGGAGTTGAAAGCTTAGTAAACCATCCTGTAACCATGACTCACGCTTCTATTCCAGAAGAAGAGCGGTTAAAAATTGGTATCACAAATTCACTAATTAGACTAAGTGTAGGTATTGAAGATATTGATGATTTACTAGCAGATTTAGAACAAGCATTGGCTCAATTATAAAATAAGTTCCTCATTTAGAAGAATTTTTTTGCCTTAAAAATATACCAATTGGTATATTTTTATATATTTGTCTTATATGTTGAAATCTGAAAGGACAAGATTACATATAATTGAAACAGTTGCTCCTATATTTAATAAGAGAGGATACTCGGGAATGAGCTTATCAAAAATAACTCAGGCAGCCGGTTTAACCAAAGGAGCTATTTATGGGCACTTCGAAAGCAAAGAAGAATTAGCTATAGAAGCCTTTAGATATTGTATAAGAACTGTTTTAAAAGATTTAAATGCTCACGTTGCAAGGGGGAAAACAGCATTAGATAAGTTAATTAATGTTTCTAGTTTTTATAAAAACTATTATAGTTACTGTAAAAAATTTGGAGGTTGCCCAATTTTAAATATTGGAGTAGATTCTGAATATCAGCAAAATTCGATATCTAAACTTGTAAGATCGTATAACGAAAGAATCTTAGAAAAGTTTACAAATCTTATAGAAAAAGCTAAAGATACGAATGAAGTTAAAAGTAACATTGTTAGTGAAATTTATGCTAAAAGATTTTCCTATATGATAGAAGGAGCAGTTTACATGTCACATATCATGAAAGATGAAAGTTATCTTTTTGATTTGGCAGATGTAATGAAGCAAATGATTATTAATGAATTGAAAGAATAAATTTTTTTGACAAAAAATATACCGATTGGTATAAATTTAAATTAATCCCGCAATTATGTTAATAGTTGAACATAAATGAAATTTGCTCTTAGGAGCTTAACCAAACTAAATTAGTTCTTTAGTGTATTTTAATTTGTTAACGTTGCCTTCAGAACTATAAATATTGAAGGCTAGCTTAAACTATTTGAAAAGATTGTACAAACATTTTTAAACAAACAAACTTCTAAAAAGAATTAAAAAGTTTACGATTTTCGAAAAAAGGTATAAGCAAAAAAGCACCCGTTCTGGGTGCTTTTTTATTGTATATAATACAAGGTTTTAAATTTCAAGTTTTAATACCAACCTCTTACATTGTAATTAACTGTTTTAGGTTGATTTTTACCATATGCAACTCCAACATCTCTCGCTGCTTTTATGTAAGTTTTCTTTAAGTCTAAAACTTTTAGTTTGTAATTCCAATCTCTATCATTAAGATCTTTAACTCTTGCTGCAATTTTCTTATATAAAACTTTTACTTTCGGATAAGATTTTGCTTGTGGCTCTACAGTTGATAGAATTTCTCCTGCTTTATTTGCAGCAGCTACATCTTGATTCGCATTCCAAATAGCAGATGCTTTTTCAAGCTTTTGTTTACAGTCTCTATCTATTGCTTTCTGATATAAGCTCTTAATTTTAGATTCAACTTTCCCAAAACAAGAACTAGCTTCAGGTATGCTAGTAAGCATTGATAAGGCTTCTTCAAACTTATTTTGAGTTTCTAATACAGATGCCTTTTTCAGAATATTAGCACAGTTAGTATCGTAGTATTCAATAATTTTGCTCTTACCTGTTTCTATAAAATCTAAAATAGCAGGATTCTTTGGTGATAATCTTTTAACAGCAGCGATATATGCTTTGGTTTCATTATTACCAACACCTTTCAATTCTATAGATTCACTAGCAAATAATGTACCCGACATACCATCACCAATATATAATGTAACATTTAAATTTAATGCTGTTTTTGGCGGGGCAGTAGGAGTAATATCTTTAGATAAAACAGAAACATTAGGTACTAAAACAAATCTAGAGTTATAAGGGTTTTTAGCAAAACCATTTTTAGTAATAATTTTTGTTAATCTATTTACCAACATTTTTTTAGCAGATGCAGGTATGCTATTTGACTGTCTTGGAACATAAGCAGCCAAAGAAATATTATTACTCTTTTTTTGAGCGATTAAAAGTGCAACAAAAAAAAGAGATAGTATTGTTATCGTTTTTTTCATAATTATTTTATTTACCACCAAGAATTATTGTTGCGCTTCCTAATCCGTTCATTACAAGTTTATTTGGTATTTCATAAGGAGCTTTCTTAAGTTTCTTACTTAATTTTTTAACAAATCTTCTAGCATCAATTGCTCTTCCTTTGTCATTATAAAGAGGAATTCTAACTTGTTCAAATAATGCCATGTTTTCAGTTATGTCAGTAGTGCTAAACCTACCTTTAACAGTATTGTCTGCAATCCAGTCTTCTATAATAGTACCAAGTTCTTCACCATCAAATTCAGATTCTAAATCTTCATCCCAATCATCCCACTTTTGAATTTTAATTGTGATTTCTCTTCCGTTTTCAAACATATCATCAAAATGTGTTTGTAAAGAATTAGTAAAGCTATCCATATGAGATAAAACAGCTTCAGAAAGTAAAACAGGCACTTCAGCAGAGAAAGAAGGAGCTCCAGTCCCAGTAGCTGTTGCAACTTGTTTATTCGTGTATGCATCTAAGCCTTGTAAATTAAAATTGATAGATTTTTTTGGACCAGTTCTATTGATAGTCCAAGTTAATTGCATAATAATATCTGCTTTCGCTACTTTTTTTAATGCGTCAATCGGGCTTTCACTAATTCCGCTACCACTATCTTTAGATGAACGCATATTATTTTCAGCAGCGTTAGCTTCTAAAGTTTTAATAGCAGATTCCATATTTTTTAATGGAAATCCTCGCTCAGCCATCATACCATTAATTTGACTGATAACTTGTAATACTTCAGTGTTTTCTTGAAAAGCTCTTTTATAATCAGGGACTTTAGTTATAGTCCCTTGATTATTAAATGTAAGCATATATCCATTTTGGTTACACCAAGCATCACTTGGAACAACCATTAAAGTTGGTTTTTTAGCTTGTCCATATGAAAACATTATGGTGAATAATACAAAGCTAAAAAATGAAATTATGTTTTTTTTCATTTGTATGTTTTTAGAATCCAGCATCTAATGCTTTAATTATACCTTCAGTTTCTAATCGTTTACGTAATTGATCTGTTGCTACATTAACAACTACACCAATTTTGTATTTCTTTCTACTAATTTTTAAACGATCACCAGGAGCAATATTTCCGTCAGCTGCAGCGGTTACATATTTTCTGTATTCACCACTATCACTAAAGAATTTGTTAAAAAAGTCACGATGTTTCTCATCATTATTGCTAACTAAAGCTTTAAAAGCAGTACAACTATTTCCTCCACCAGAATATCCTTTGAAGATAATTCCATGAACAGCATTTTTCATTGCTTGGTCTATAGCGAATCTTGGTTTTTTAGAGTAAGACCATACTTTAACTAGTTTAAAGCCTTTTTTTCCTACACCTTCACATTCGATATCGTAAACCCAATTTTTAGTGTCTTTATTCGCTATTTTTTTTCTTCGTTGTGCATTAATGCTTAAGCATGATAATAGTAATAAAACTATTAAACTATACTTAGATAAAATTGAAGTATTCATAGAGTTTTTAGTTGATTTGTCTGATTAGCATTCCAGAGTAGTAGTTTCTACCTCCTTTAAATAAAGTATATTCTTTATCACTTTTTTTAGCGTCTTTTTCTTCTCCTGCTAAATAACGATTATCCCAAATATGTTTCTTGTCGACTTTAATAACACCTTTTCTCTTGTAAACAGTTTTTCCGTTTTTATCGATTACTTGTTCTAATACTTCATATTTATCTCCTTTTTCTAACCCTTCTTTCAGACCAATTTTTGCAGCTAAAGGGTCACCACTTAAAAGAGGAGTTTTAGTTCTAAATACTTCATATTTTCTTTGAAGCTTTGCAATTACAGCATCTACAGCTTTTACTGTAGCGATAGATACCAATTCTTCTTCACTTTTTTTGGTAAAAGATGTACTCTGTAAATCTGCCCAAGCTACTTCTGTACCTACAAACTCTAATTGGAAAACATCAGACTCATCAAAAGCTTTCTTTTTTGCTTCATCTAGATTAGCGTCATCTGTCCAATAATCATTATAAAAAGTGTTTGCAATTTCTTCGTTCCAAACTAATTTATAAAGATGTGTAGTAGTAATGATTACGTATCCTTTACCAAGAACATCAAGACTTGTGTTGGCTACTTTAGAACCAAATCCGCCAGATTTTCCAGTTAAACTACTAATCATTCGAAGTCCTTTTTTAGCTTTCTTAGCAACTTTTTCTTTACTGATGTATTTGAAATCATTAACAATAACAAAAGTGTTATTAATAAGTTCCTCACCAGCATCAGCTAATAAACTAAGTCCGCGCTCACTGTTTTTTGCGATTTTCACATCTAACTCAGTAGCATTATACAAACCTCTTTCAGAAACAAGATCCATATTAAAACCACCTTTTTCACTTCTGTTGAACCATTTAGCAACTACTGTTTTAGCAATATCGTTGGTATTGAAGTATTCTTTAATAGCAGTTTTTTGAGCTTCTCTTTTTTCTTTTTTAGCTAACTTGTCGTTGTATACCTTGTTAATTGTTCTTAAGTTAAGGTTGTGGTCGTTGAATTTTTCAGGGACTTTAGCAGAAGTAAAAGTTTTTTCAATTACATCTGCATACTTTCGGTCTTTGTCTGTAACCATAAGAGAAAATAGTGAGCTTCTTCTATAAACAACATCACTTTCTTTTTTCTGACCGTAAATTAAAGGCACGTTGATAACTGCCAATACAAATAGCATAAGTTTCTTCATAACTTGTTTTAAGTTTGATTAGTTTTTTGATTTTAAATAAAAAATGGGCTTAGATCTATAGCAAATTTTTTCTTCTTTCCGCGACCGAAAGTAATTAAAAAATATGATTAGTTGTTTATTTTTTTAAAATAAATTTAGAGGAAGTTTCAATAGGTTAAAACGTTACGAGAATATTTATAAAGATTGAGAATTATAAAAACAATAAAGCATAAAAAAAGCGCACTATTATTATAGTGCGCTTTTATATTTTTAAGATGCTAATTTAATTACTTAGCTTCAGCATATCTTCTTTCAACTTCATTCCAGTTGATTACTTTAAAGAAAGCATCAATATAATCTGGTCTTCTGTTTTGGTAGTTTAAGTAGTATGCGTGCTCCCAAACATCTAAACCTAAGATAGGAGTACCTCCACAAGTAACACCTGGCATTAATGGGTTATCTTGATTTGGAGTAGAACATACTTCTACTTTACCACCTTTGTGTACACATAACCAAGCCCATCCAGAACCAAATTGAGTAGCTGCAGCTTTAGAGAAAGCATCGATAAAAGCTTCTTTAGAACCAAATTCAGCTTCGATAGCATCTTTTAATTCCCCAGATAAATATCCTCTATCTTCTGGATTCATTACAGTCCAGAATAATGAGTGATTATAAAAACCACCACCATTATTACGAACTCCAGCATTGCTCATATCTAAGTTCGTTAAAATATCTTCGATAGATTTACCTTCTAAATCTGTTCCTTCAATTGCAGCGTTTAATTTATTTGTATATCCATTATGATGCTTAGAGTGGTGAATCTCCATAGTTCTTGCATCTATATTTGGTTCTAACGCGTCGTAAGCGTACCCTAATTCTGGTAATTCAAAAGCCATAATTTTTGTTTATTTGATTACTAATTAACTGATACGAAGTTACAGCAAAAAAATAGGACTAACAACAGTTAGTCCTATTTGATCCTTATATCGTAATAAGATTATATTATAGTAATAATAAATGGTTATTATTCAGAATACTCTTTCATAAATTCTTCTGCTTTTTCTACCATATTTTTACTTCCACAGAAAAATGGAATTCGTTGATGTAATTCCGTTGGTTGTACATCCATAATTCTATTAAAACCGTCACTCGCTTTTCCTTTAGCTTGTTCTGCTAAGAATGCCATTGGGTTACATTCGTATAATAAACGAAGTTTACCATTAGAGTTTTTAGAACTTTTCGGATACATATATATTCCACCTTTAATCATGTTTCTATGGAAATCTGAAACTAAAGATCCAATATATCTACTTGTGTATGGTCTGTCACCTTCCTCTTCTTGACAATATTTGATGTACTTCTTTACTCCAATAGGGAAATGAATATAGTTTCCTTCATTTACTGAGTAAATTTTTCCATCTTCGGGAAATTGCATGTTTGGGTGAGATAAATAGAATGTTCCAATTGCTGGATTTAAAGTAAATCCATTAACACCATCTCCAGTGGTATACACTAACATTGTAGAAGTTCCATAAACTACATATCCAGCAGCAACTTGCTCGCTTCCTTTTTGTAAGAAATCTTCTAATTTTACAGGAGTTCCAACAGGAGTAATTCTTCTGTAAACTGAGAAAATTGTTCCTACAGAAACGTTAACATCAATGTTAGATGAACCATCAAGAGGGTCAATTAAAACGACATACTTATTTTGGTGATTCTCATCTTGACTATTTACAATAATAAAGTCATCTTCCTCTTCACTGGCAATTCCACAAACAATATTTCTATTGGTTAACGTTTGTATAAATTTATCATTTGCATAAACATCTAGTTTTTGCTGATCTTCACCTTGAATATTAGTTTCACCAGCAGCACCAATAATATCTACAAGTCCAGCTTTATTAACTTCATGATTCACAACTTTTGCTGCTAAACGAATAGAGTTAATTAAACGTGATAATTCACCTGAAGTATATTTAAAAGAAGCTTGATTTTCAATGATAAATTCGCCGAGGGTCTGATTTTTTTTAGCCATAAAGAGTACACTATTTTATCTACCTACAAAGATGATAACTTTTTTTACAACTACAACGTTTTAGTTTAGTATTTTACAGGAATTGTTAAAGTGGAAAAATCAACAAAACAATTGTATGTGTTGTAATTTGTTATTTTTTTTAACAAGGTGTTATAAAAACTATTTTTGCTGAAAAATTTTAAACATGAGTTTTACTATTCGTAAAGGAAAAAAGGAAGATGCTCAAGCAATTCATGATTTAATTGTAGAGTTAGCTGTTTTTGAAAAAGAGCCAGATGCGGTAGAAATTACTGTTGAAGATTTAATAAGAGATGGATTTTCAGAAAATCCTAGATTTAACACTTTTGTAGCTGAAGAAGCTGACGGAACCATTATAGGAATGGCGTTGTTTTACGAAAGATATTCTACATGGAAAGGTAAAGCAATTCATTTAGAAGATTTAATGGTAACAGCATCTAAAAGAGGAATCGGAGCCGGGAAAGAGTTGTATAAATCAATTATGAAATATGCCTCAGATAATGGGTATAAACGTGTGGCTTGGGAAGTATTAGATTGGAATACAAATGCAATTGAATTTTACGAAAAAAGTGGAGCGAAAGTTTTAAGAGATTGGGATGTAGCTCAAATGAATGAACAAAATTTAGAAAGATTTATAAATGAGAATTTTTAAGTTTGGAGGAGCATCAGTAAAAAGCCCTGATGCAGTGAAAAATGTTGTACGTGTATTACAACATGAAGGAACAGAAAACACATTAGTTGTAATTTCTGCAATGGGAAAAATGACAAATGCTTTTGAACGTTTAATAAAAGCATTCACAGAAGGGTCGGATGATGTAAATGATGCATTACAAGCGATCAAAGATTTTCATACAAATATGTTAGACGGTCTTTTTGAAAAAGGAGACGAAGTATATACGAAAGTAACATATCTTTTTGGAGAATTAGCTGGCCGTATGTCGATTAATACTTCTAAAGATTATAATTATGTTTACGATCAAATTGTTGGTTTTGGTGAAATTCTTTCTACAACTATAGTAAGTGCATACTTATCTAAAATTGGCGTAGAAAACCAATGGTTAGATGTGCGACAGTTTATTAAAACAGATAATAGCTACAGAGATGCTAAAGTAAATTGGAAGCAAACAGAAGCTATTATCAAAGAAAAAGTAGATACTTCTAAATTAAATATTACTCAAGGTTTCTTAGGAAATGATGGAGAATACACTACAACTTTAGGAAGAGAAGGTTCAGATTATACAGCTGGTATTTTTGCATATTGTTTAAATGCTGATAGTGTTACAATTTGGAAAGATGTTCCTGGAGTATTAAATGCAGATCCAAGAGTTTTTGACGAAACAGAGTTATTGAGAAAAATCTCATATACCGAAGCGATAGAAATGGCATTTTATGGAGCTTCTGTAATTCACCCAAAAACAATTCAGCCGTTAGAGCAAAAACAAATTCCGTTATTTGTTCGATCTTTTGATGATTTAGATAAAGAAGGAACGACTGTTTTAAAAACAGAAGGAATTACACCTAAAGTTCCGTGTTATATCGTAAAGAAAAATCAGATTCTAGTATCAATTTCAGCTAAAGATTTCTCTTTTATGGTAGAAGATAATATTAGTGATGTATTTAAAAAATTACATGACTATAAATTGAAAGTAAACTTAATTCAAAACTCTGCCATTAGTTTCTCTGTTTGTATAGAAGATAAGTTCAATAGTTTTGATGCTTTTTACGACGAATTAAAATCTTTCTACACAATTAAATCTTATCGAGATGTTACGTTATATACTATACGACATTTTGATGATCAGGCAATAAGTAGTATTAGAACGAAAGGAAAAGCAATTATCAGACAAATTAATACAGAAACAGCTCAGTTAGTAATTCAAGAAAAAGGCTAACCAAAGTATTTTTCTCCTATATTTGCGACATACGATTATATCAAACTTTATGAGTTTAGTTACACCTAAAGAATTCGCAAAGACTATTAAACTTGATAAATTAGGTTTTTTAGGAAATTTTTTTAGCTGGGTTCTAATGAAGATTTTGCGTATTACTACAGCAAACAAAATCTACGATAAGAATAAGCACTTGAATGATCTTCCTTTTTTAAAAGGAGTATTAGATACGCTGGATATCGAATATGACATTCCAGAAGAAGATTTAAAAAGAATTCCTAAAGACGGTCCTTTTATAACAATCTCGAATCATCCATTAGGTGGTGTAGATGGTGTATTATTACTACGGTTATTAGTAGAACATCGTGTAGATTATAAAATCATAGCAAATTTTTTATTGCATAGAGTAGAGCCGTTAAAGCCTTACGTAATGCCAGTTAACCCTTTTGAGAATCATAAAGATGTAAAATCAAGTGTTTCAGGAATTAAAAATGCATTATTACACTTACGTGAAGGAAAACCTTTAGGTATTTTTCCTGCTGGAGAAGTTTCAACCTTTAAAGAAGGTAAACTTATGGTGGATAAAGAATGGGAAGAAGGAGCTATAAAACTAATAAAAAAAGCAAAAGTTCCTGTTATACCTATTTATTTTCATGCCAGAAACAGTCGATTGTTCTATTTTCTATCTAAAATAAGTGGTACGTTAAGAACGGCTAAATTACCTTCAGAATTACTATCACAAAAAAATAGAGTAATTAAGGTTAGAATAGGTAAGCCAATATCGGTTAAAGATCAAGATAACTACAAAGACATTCCTGCTTTCTATGAATTCATAAGAAAGAAAACATACATGTTGGCAAATCCTTTTGAGAAAAATCAAAGATTGATTTCTACTCAAAAGCTAAAAATTCCTAAAAAAGCAAAAAAGATTAGTAGTCAGCGAAATCCTGATTTATTTGCAAAAGAAATAGACGGATTAAGAGACCACGGAAAACGTCTTTTAATTAGTAAGAATTACGAAGTTTTCTTTACAGATACAAAAGAGATTCCGAATATTCTACATGAAATCGGACGTTTACGTGAAATTACATTTAGAGATGTAGGAGAAGGAACAAACAATCCGTTAGATTTAGATAAGTTCGATAAATATTACCATCACTTATTACTTTGGGATAATAAAGCAAAAAGAGTTGTTGGAGCCTACAGAATGGGATTAGGTAAAGATATTTTTAAGCGTTATGGAATTAATGGATTCTATATTCAAACGTTATTTAAAATTGAGCCTGAATTACATCCAATGATGGAAAATACCATCGAAATGGGTAGAGCTTTTATCGTTAAAGAATATCAGCAAAAACCAATGCCTTTATTCTTATTATGGAAAGGAATTGTGCATGTAACATTACGTTATCCTAAGTATAAATATTTAATGGGCGGTGTAAGTATTAGTAATCAGTTTTCTGAATTCTCTAAATCGTTAATGATTGAATTTATGAAGTCGCATTATTACGATCCATATGTAGCTCAATATATTTATCCGAAGAAAGAATTTAAGGTGAAACTTAAAGATGGAGATAAAGATTTTGTATTTGATGCTACAGATTCTGATATGCAGAAATTTGACAAAATCATTGACGAATTAGAACCAGGAACATTAAGAATTCCAGTGCTTATTAAAAAGTATGTGAAACAAAATGCACGATTAGTAGCGTTTAATGTTGATCCGAAATTTAATAACGCAGTAGATGGATTAATGTACATAAAAGTTGCCGATCTTCCTGAAAGTACAGTTAAACCTGTATTAGAAGAATTTCAAGCTGAATTAGAACAAAAAGCAGCAGAAGATTCGAATAAATAAGTCGAATTTGAATAAAAATATACAAACGCTAAGATTTTTCTTAGCGTTTTTTTATTGTCAAAAATTGAGGTCAAAACGAGGTTTTTTACAGGAGGCAAAATTTCTAGTTTGATGTTTGTTTTCAGTAGGTAGCGTATTGTTTAATACTTTTTTTATTTATAAATCAATTAAATAGAAGAGTGAAAAAAATAAATCAAATGAAATTTCTTTCGCATAATATTTAATAAAAGCTTCCGTTAAAGTAACAACCAATTAAATTTTAACAATGAGAAAAACTGTAATCCTCTTAAGTATTTCAACATTGGCATTAACCTCATGTGTCTCAAAAAAGAAATATGTAGAATTAGAGAAACAATATCAAGAAACAAAAGGAGCTCTTCAGAAAACTGCTTTTGAGAAAAAAGAACTAGAAGCTAAGTTTGCTAAGATTGAAAAGCGAGTTGATAACTATAATGAGAAAATCAATTCACTTAAAAACTATAATTCTTCTTTAAAGGAAGAAAATAATGTGAAATTAGATATGGTAGGTAAAACTGCAGTAATGTCTAATTCTATGAAGAAAAAAATGAGAGAAACTTTAGCCAAAGTAGATCCAGCTGAATTAGCAAATGCTAAAACATTAAAGGATTCTATGGATGTAGCTATTGCATATAACTTAAAGAAATCAATTAATACTTCTGAATTAGAAAACTCTGATGATATTAATGTAGATATCGATCAAACTGTGGTTATGATTTCTGTATCAGATGAATTATTATTTAACACAGCTAGTTATAGAGTTAAGAAAAAAGCATACAAACTTATTCAGCAGTTAGCAAATGTAATTAATTCTGAGCCAAGTATGGATGTAATGATCGAAGGGCATACAGATTCTAGATCAATTAATAATGCTGTACTTCAAGATAACTGGGATTTAAGTGTAAAAAGAGCTACTTCTATAGTACGTTTATTAGAGAAAAAATATAATGTAGATTCAAACAGATTAATTGCGGCTGGAAGAGGAAGTTCAGTGCCTTTAGTAGATAATTCTACAGCTAAAAATAGAGCAAGAAACCGTAGAACAAGAATCGTGATTTTACCGAATTTAGATAAATTCTTTGGATTAATAGCTCAAGAAGAAACCATTACTCCTTAAGTAGTAATTAACTTCGGTAATCCCTAAACTTTGTTAAAACTAATCCTTGAAAAAGGATTAGTTTTTTTATGTCTATTTCTTTCCGAATAATCGTTGAAAGAAGTTCTTTGTTTTTCCCTTTGCTTCTTTTATTTCTTCAATAGCTTCTTCAGCAAAATCAGCAGCTTTTTCAGCAGCATCGTCAAAAGCTTCTTTTGCATCTTCAGCAAGTTCGTTAGCTTTAGCCTTCATTTTTTGAACTTCTTCGCTAGCTAACATTTCATTTACTTTTTCCTTAGCACCATCAAAAGCTTCTTTTGCATCGTCTGCTAAATCGGCAAGTTTTTCTCCTGCTTCTCCTGCAAATTCAGAAACTTTTTCTTCAGCAACTTTTGCATATTCACCAGCTTTTTCAGCAGCACCTTTAAAAGCTTCTTTAGCTTCTCCAGCTAATTCAGTAGCCTTATCGGCAGCTTTATTGAATGCTTCTTTAGCAGATTCCTTAGTGTCGCCAGTCGTTTCTTCAGCAGTATTTTCAATGTTTTCTGCTGCTTCGTTTGCTTGGTCTTCTAAATTCTTATTCTCTTCAGACATTTTTGTTGATTTAAAGTGAGTTACTTCTCAAATTTATAAAAATAAAAAGAAACCCCAGCAAAATTATATTACTGGGGTTTTTGATCAACTATGGAGTTAATCGAACTATCAAAACAAATCTTTCTGATTGTCCTTTTGATTTCTTTCGATAAAAGCAATGTCTCTCGTATTTTTTTGAACAGCAATTGCAGCATAAATACTTAGCATAAATGATATGGCGTAAAACCCTTTTTCACTTAATTCTAAATCAGCATTCCATAATCCTATAACTAAAAGAAGTATAGAAATAATTGTTGTTGCCCAACTTATACTATAATACATATTGGTAACTTCTATTCCTTCTAATTTATCTCTTACTGCCTTTTGAACAGAGATTACAGAGAATAGTCCGAATAATAAAATAGTAAAGTAATATCCTTTTTCATTTAATAACATATCGGCATTCCATAAACCGATACAAAAAGCAATTGTTCCCACAAATAAAGATGCCCAAGATGCACTCACAAAAGCACTTGTTGGCTTTTGATCGTAAACTTTAAATTCTTTTCCTTTTTCTTTCTTGTTTGTAGCGTCTTTGTTTGTAATTGTTGTTTGATAATCCATAATAATTTATTTTAAATAATTACACTACAAAGATGAGAAGTGATCGAGAGGTATAGAAAACTAAATTTTATTAAAACTGATGATATGTAAATTTAAATACTTTAATTAATTCTTATATTTATTGAGTTTTTATATTTAAAACTGACGATTAAAAATGAGTTTAAATACAATTATTTCTTCATTTTCTACGGAAGATTATACGCGGTTTATTAGTTTTCTAAGTAAAAAAAACAAAAGAACTGATGTGAAAAACATTCAGTTGTTTAAATTAATTTATGCAAATGAACTTTCTTCAGAAGAGATGTGTGAAGCATTATATTCTGGTGGAAAAAAAGATGCGTATCATGCACTTAGAAAACGATTGTATGAAGCTTTAATTGAGTATTTAGCAGCTTTAAATTTAGAAGAAGAGAATTCAGAGAAAGTAGCCGTGATAAAATACATTTTAGTTTCACGTTCTTTTTTACAACAGCAACAATATGCTTTAGGATTTAAATTGTTACAAAAGGCAACTAAAATTGCTGAAGAGTATCAATTGTATCCTTACCTGAATGAAATCTATCATTTAAGAATTCAATTTTCACATGAGAATGAAAAAGAAAATTTAGATGAGCTAATTGAAGTATTCAGGAGAAATAAAAAACAAGCAGAGCTAGAAGAAGAGCTGAACATTGTGTATGCTAAGGTCAGAGCAATTTTGTATCAGATTTCTGCCAAAGGAGAAGTTATAGATTTTCAGAAAATTGTATTAAAAATACTTCACGAACAAGATATAGATATTAATAAAACGCTGTCTTTTAAGTCGCTTTATCAATTATTAACTATTGCTAGTATTTCTGCATTTGTAACTAAAGATTATTTAGAAGTTGAATCTTTTATGTTAGCAATGTATACGTTGTTGCAGGAACATCCGAATAAAGAAAAAGAACGTTTTTTTCATATTCATGTTTTATATATGATAGCCAATACTTTGTTTAGAACGAAGCAGTTTGAAAAGTCGATGCATTTTTTACAACTCATGGACAATGAGATTTTAAAGAACAAGCGAAAGTATGAGCGTACATTTAGATTAAAATATGAGTTATTGTATACGCTGAATTTGAATTATATGAATAATCAAAATAAGGCTATTGAAAGATTAGAGTTTATTTTGAAAAAGAAACATTCAGATGTTGTTGGAGCATTAGACTTGCATTTAAGTTTAGTGGTGTTTTACTTTCAGAAAGGAGCAATAAAAGAGTCGTATAAATTATTGACTAAATTATATCATACAGATAAATGGTATTTGGAAAAGGTTGGGAAAGAATGGGTAATTAAAAAGAGTTTAATTGAAATATTGTTGCTTGTTGAGTTGGATAATTTTGATGTTTTTGAAAACCGATTGTCAAGATTTAAACGACAATACGGAACGTATGTAAAGGAAGTAGGGCAGGAGCGTGTATTAATTTTCTTGAAATATGTAGCGCTTTATTATGATAATCCGAAAGAGATTACTTCAGACAAATTCTTTCAAACCGTAGAAAACTCTTTTGAGTGGATTGGAGCCAAACAAGAAGATATTTTCGTGATGAGCTTTTATGCTTGGTTAAAAAGTAAAATGGTAAATAAACCAATTTTCGAAGTTACTTTAGATTTAATAGCTCAGGCTCAAGAACTATAAAAATGCTTCGTCAATTGGTTCCCAAAGTTCAATTTTATTACCATCTAAATCAACAATCCAAGCAAATTTACCATAGCTATATTCTTCAATTTCACCAAGAATAGTTACGCCTTCATTTTTGAGTTGTTCTAGTAAATCTTCTAAATATTCAACTCTATAATTGATCATGAAACCTTTTTTCGAAGGAAGAAAATGATCTGTGTCTTTTTTAAACGGACTCCATTGTGTCGATGCTTTGTTTCCATCATTATCTTTCCACCAAAATGTACATCCCCAATCATCAGTATTAAAACCTAAATGTTTCTTATACCATTCTTTAGTTGAATTTACATCTTCAGTTTTAAAAAATACGCCGCCAATTCCTGTTACTTTACCTTTTTTCATCTCTTTACATTTTTTTCATATGCTGAAATCCAATCCTCAACTGTTATTTTACTACATAACTCTCCAATTAATTCATACGGAATATCATCTAGCTTTTTAAAACGAATACAACTTTTACCCATGTCGAGTTTTCGTTTACAATGTTTCGGATATTCATTTACAAACCAATCATGTATTTTTGGATTAGCGTAAATTCCACTATGATATAAATTCACAGAGTTTTTCTGAGAAGCGATATTCATAAAAGGTAAAGGTAATTTTGGATCACAATGATAACCGTCTGGATACAATGAATGCGGAACATAATATCCAATCATATTGTAATTAATACCTTCTTCAAAACCTTCAGGAAGATGTTTTTTAATTACGTCTCGTAATTGCTGAACAACAGATTGACGATCTTCCGGAAGTTGATCTATATATTCTTGTGGAGTATTCGCTTCGTATTTCATTTCAAATAAAAATTGGAATTATACTGAAACTAATATACAAAAAGAGAAAATAGTATTACTATTAATTAATCCAACAACCGTCCCAAGGAGTATTAGTTAAAGGAATATCAAAATCTTCATCGTTTAATGTATTTCCAGAAGCTGTTCCAGAAACTTGTAAAAAACGATACGCCCAACATCTGTTTTCGTGAGTTACTTTATTGTTGGTTAAAGTAAGATTAGTCATTTCTTTAAAAGCTAAATGTCCGTGATCCATCAAATTGTTTTTAATAACTAAATCAGCTCCTTTGTACATATACATTCCGCAGTTATTAAGAATATTATTTTCAATAAAAGTTGTAGCCGGATTGGTTTTAGGATTATCGTTAGAATACATAATAATTCCGTTCCAGTTATTTACAGAAACAGTTCGCATGGTAATGTTGTTATTCGTTACAACCATGTCAGCATTTTTCCAGTACACTAATGGTCCGTCTATATATTGACTGTCTTCTCCTTGAGTAAGAATATTATTATCAATTTTTACATTTTTTCCATCTGTATTTACAATATCTCCACCTCTGTTATTATGGAAGTAATTCTTCTTGATCGTAATATCTTCATTTAATCGACCAGCACCTTCTAAGTCAATTCCAAATTGAGGAGAAGTTCCATTGGTATGATGTATTTCATTGTCTTCTATTAGAATATTTTTCCCTCCAACAATAGAAACACCTTGTCTTCTGTTGTCTGTAAAATGATTTCTTTTAATATGGATATTTTGTAATTCTTGCTGTTCATTTCTCGGACTTCCTACTAGTAAAATTCCGTCTCCATTTGCTTTACCAAGAGTTGTGTTTTGTACAGTAATGTTTTTGCTGTTTCCTTCAATACAAATTAAATGTCCTTCATCGTGAACTTGACTTCCATCGGATGCTCTTGGTGTATATGTATGATTATCTCGATCACCAAGAATGGTTCCACCAGAAATAACCACATTAGTTTTGTTACGAACTGCAATTGCACAATAATTCCATTTGTTGTTTGGAGCCATTTCTATAATCGCGTCTTTATCTAATAAAAAAGCAGTATTACTGTGTAATTCAATACCAGCTTGATAAATATCGTTTCCGTATTTTCCGATTAAATAATGTCCTTTAGGTAATTTTATAATTCCATAACCTTCATTTGTAGCCCAATCAATAGCTTCTTGAAGATTATCTGTAGTTTCTACAGCATTAGATCTGTTGTTTTTAATATTCCATCGTTCCAATTCAATAATATAAGTGTTGTTGGAAATATCAGTATAAGGAACGGTACTAATTGGATCCATAGTTCCATTAAAAGGATTCGGATTATTTGGATCGGAAGGAGATAATTCTGTTATAGTTTCAACATTAATTGACGGCTCTTTTGAGCAAGAAAAAGTAATGGTTAAAATCGATAAAGTGAGGATTAGTTTTTTCATTTTCAGTTTTTATTAAAGCTAATTTAAAAAGGTCGTTATTAAAACGACCTTTTTTTAGTATTATTTTTTAATTATTTGAGATTTATATCTTTCAGATACAGAAATAAAGTATAAACCTTTAGCTAGTGCTTTAGTGTTTAAAATAGTTGTATTACTATTTGCTTTTTTCTGAAGTAACTCTTTTCCATTTACATCATACAATCGTATAATATCATTTTTAAGAATTCCATTCACTGTGATTTTATCAGTTGTTGGGTTTGGATAAATTTTAATATTAGAAGTTTCTTCAGCTAGAGTAATAGTTGCTGATACATTTCTGTTTGATGTAGTGGGTGAAATTTTCCACTTCTGATTATTATTTGTTGTACTATGATCCCAAATTTGAACATTTGCATTTATAGCTCCAGCAGCAATATCTAAAGCAGAGCTCAAACAATGATTAGGTTTTAAACTGTAGAAATTGTTTGTGTTTCTAATGATAGTCCATTTTTGATGATCTAAAGAAGCTTGATTGGTTGTATTCACATCTTTTCCGTTAAAACATCCGTTGTTAGAAACTTCTAAATATCGATTATTTCCTGTGTTTTTTATTGTGTATGTGTTGTTTCCAAGATGTTTAAATTCCCATTTTTGATCGTTCCAATTCCCAGGATCGTGCATACGAGCGCTATGATTTTCAGCTCCTCTAGATAATAACCTCTGATTAGAAATTGTAGAGGTTAAAAAATAGGTTCCGTTAGCAATAAGTTGAGCAGGTAAAACAGTTACATTGTTAATTTGTTTTCTGTCTAGAGCTTCTCTCCAAGTTGTTCCTACAGGTCTAACGTGAGTTTTATAAATGTAACTATTTCCTGGTGTTGGAGCTTCTGGTAAAGTTATAGTGATGTTCGTTGTACCTTTTCCTTTCGCTACAGTTTTCTTTTCACTACCTAACCATTTCGTTGCTGACCAAAATTCTACAACAACATCTCTTGAAGCATTTGCTTCGTAATTAATATTGAAAGTGTAGTTTTTCTGAGAAGTAACATTTGTTTGAGGATTTTTAAAGCTAACTTTATCAGTAATTGGACTATTGTCATCAACAAGTTCGTAAGATCTTACCCAGTCGTAATATGTAGTTCTTTCAGATAAAGGTCTGTTCATTCCGTCACTTCCAGGTTTAGCAGGGTTCCAATCGTATGTTTCAACAACAAAACGTAAAAACATGTTCAAATTAAAATCTGAAGGTAAATTTACTGTACCAACATCTTTTCCATCTAAATAGAAAGTAGCTTGATCTTTGTTTCTATACCAAACGCCATAAGTATGGTAATCTTTCCAAGAAGGAGCACCGATTTTAGCTTTGTTTCCTTTAGTTCCTCTTGTATAATTACATCCTACAGGCCATGGACAATTACTTGTTTGTCCACCTGGAGGATTCGGACACCAAGGTTGTCTACTGTGCGAATTTGAATTCATAGTGTTAGGGAAACTTCCATTCGGATTTCTAGTGTCAATTCCAACAACTTCTACAACGTCAAGTTCTGTTACTCTTCTATCACAAGTGCTTGTTGCAGAATTTGACTCATTAATTAACCAAAATGTAGAAGACATAAAAGTTTTGTTAGCTTTCATACGAGTTTCGTAGTAGCCATACGGAGCTTTATTTACACTTCTAACAGCAGCGCCTTCATGTGTCCATCCAGAAAAAGGATTGGCTTTTGTTTTGGCAACCAATTTTAAATTTCCACCAGAAACAGAAACATTAGCTGTTTCAAATCGAGCTGGTTTTCTTCCTTCCCAACCAGGAATGTTTTTTGCCCATTTACCAGTATTAAATCCGTTGTTGAATTCATCGGATAGAGATTCGATTTTTTTCCACTTTTTTCCAGTTGGTGGCGCAGGTTGCGCATAGACTTTGAAGCTAAGCAAAGCTATTGCTGTAGCTAAAATTAATTTAGGGGTTTTCATTTTTAAAAATTTGAGGTTTTAAATTGATATATTGGTATACGGAGGTAGAAGCTAATTATTGTTTAGCTTCATTAAATAATTAAGAATTAATAACCTAGGTTAATAACTGTGTTAATTTAGGGGGTCAAAAAATCACAACTTATTGCTAAAGTTGTATTCAGTTATTTTGAGAATAACTGTTTTAAGATATTAAAAGTTGAAGTTTAAGAATGATACTTTTTTATCTTATCTACAATAGTTTGCGCCAATTTTATTTTGCTTTCTACTGTCCAACCCGCAACATGTGGAGAGAGTAATACTTTTTCAGAATTTATAATATATTGAAAAGCTTCAGGAATATTACTTTCAGTAAATAAGTTTTCAAAAGATTTTTTTTCGTATTCTAATACATCTAAACCAGCACCTAAAATTTTACCACTTTCTAAAGCGGAAACTAAATCTTTGGTAACTACAGATTTTCCTCTAGCAGTATTAATTAACCAGAACGGTTTTTTAAAGTTATTAATGAACTCTTCATTAACCATATTGATGGTCAATTCTGTTTGTGGTGTATGTAAACTTAATACATCAGCTTTTTCTTGAAGTTCTTGTAAAGAAACTTGTTTACAATTTTCATTACCAAGTCCATCCTTAATATCGTAACAAAGTACCTCAACATCAAAACCACGAAGTTTTTTAGCAAAAGCATTTCCCATGTTACCATAACCAATAAGTCCAACTGTTTTACCGTCGAGTTCTATTCCTCTATTTTCTTCACGAAGCCATTTTCCTGAACGTACTTCTTGATCGGCTTTATTTAGTTTGTTGAATAAAGATAAAAGCATTCCTAATGCATGTTCACCTACAGCATTTCGATTTCCTTCAGGAGCAGAAATAAGTTGAATACCTTTTGAAATGGCATAATCACAATCAATATTTTCTAATCCAGCTCCAACACGACCAATGAATTTTAGATTTGTTGCTTTATCTAAAAATTGTTTGTCAATAGTAAAACGACTTCGAATTATAAAACCATCGTAATTATGAATTTTAACTTCGATTTCTTCTTTAGAAGAAGTATAATCTTCATGATTTTCGTAACCTAATTCGGTTAACTGTTGAATCATTAAATCGTGATTGGTATCTAAATGGAGTATTTTCATTTAAAAAGTCTAGTCAAAGGTTACAACAACAGAATTAACTATTGAATCATGTATTGCTTGTTTTTTAGGGCTATTAGCTATAGATAAAAGAGAAAACCATCCTAAAAAAGCTTTAGTAACAAAACGTATTAGAGCTTTAATAAAATTGATTTTCTTTCCACTACTTTCATCTTGTACTTCTATTTTACAAAAACGATGACCGATCGTAGCACCAAATAGTGAAACCATTACAGGATCGTAAAGCAAAAAAATAGAGATAAAAGTGATTATTTTATAAAGAATTTCAGGGTTTTCTTGATTAGAAAAAACATCTGACGCTCCTAACAAAAAAACTACTAAAACAATAGTGTCTATAGTAACAGCTTTTATTCGTGTAGGAATATCTGGATAATTCTTATTTGCCATAAATTAATACTGCTCGTTTTCGTTAGGGAAATCCAGACTTTTAACATCGCTAATGTATTGTTTAAAAGCATTGGTCATTTCTGTATGTAAATCTAAATATCTACGTAAAAAACGAGGATTAAATTCATGAGTCATTCCTAACATATCGTGCATTACAAGTACTTGTCCGTCTACACCACTTCCAGCACCAATTCCAATTACAGGAATAGATAAACTTTCAGCAACTTCTTGAGCTAATTTTGCAGGAACTTTCTCTAAAACTAAAGCAAAACAACCTAATTCTTCTAGTAATTTAGCGTCTTCTTTTAATTTTTTAGCCTCAGCTTCTTCTTTAGCTCTAACAGTATAAGTTCCGAATTTATAAATAGATTGCGGAGTTAAACCTAAATGTCCCATTACAGGAATACCAGCAGTTAAAATTCTAGAAATAGATTCAGAAATTTCACTACCACCTTCAAGTTTCACAGCGTGTCCGCCAGTTTCTTTCATAATTCTAATAGCAGAATCTAATGCATGTTTAGAGTTTCCTTGGTATGTTCCGAAAGGTAAATCAACCACTACTAAACAACGATCTATAGCACGAATTACAGAACTAGCATGATAAATCATTTGATCTAAAGTAATCGGTAAAGTAGTTTCGTGTCCTGCCATTACATTAGATGCAGAATCTCCAACTAAAATAACATCAATTCCAGCACCATCAACTATTTTTGCCATTGTATAATCGTAGGCAGTTAACATTGAAATTTTTTCATTGTTACTTTTCATTTCAATCAACGACTTCACCGTGATTCTCTTATATTGTTTTTTAGCTACAGACATGTGTGATTTGTTATAAATATGGAGTAAAAATATACAAAATACCGCAAACTCGTTAATATTGTGTTAATTTGATTTTGATAGTTTCTTTTTTGTTAGTTTTACATAAAATACGAACATGTATAAGTTTTCTTTTCTAATTGTTTTTACATTTATTTCATTCACTGTTTTTTCTCAAGAAAGTTCTGAAGACCAGAAAATTAAAGAAATGATATCGCTTTTTTTTGACGGGCTACATAAAGGTGACTCAAGTTTGGTGCGTAAAACTTTACATAAAGAGATAAAAATTCAAACGACTTTTACAAACAAAACAGGAAAGAATATTTTGGTAAGTGAAACCAGAGAAAAACTATTAAAAACGATAGCTAGTAAGAAAGCTTCTGACACGTATTTTGAAAAACTATTATCCTACACCATAAAAGTTGATGGAAATTTAGCTTCTGTTTGGACACCTTATGAGTTCTATTATAATGGAAATTTTAGTCATTGTGGAGCGAACTCATTTCAACTGTTCAACAACAACGGAACTTGGGAAATAATATATTTAGTGGATATGAGGAGAAGAGAAAATTGCAAAGTAACTGGAGAGAAAAATTAATGTATATTTAACCCCGTGGATAAAGTAAGTAACATGCATACCTTAAATCCAGATAAATGGATAGATAGCTACTCAGATTATTTATATAATTATGCAGTAGTTAGAGTAAATAGTAGCGATACAGCTAAAGACTTGGTTCAAGAAACTTTTTTTGCAGGATTACGTTCAGCTAAAAATTTCGAAGGTAAGTCTACCGAGCGTACTTGGTTAATTTCTATTTTGAAGAGAAAGATTATAGATTACTATAGAAAAATCAACTCTAAGAAAGGACAGGCAGAAGTGCGTATGAGCTTTTATGAAGATGGCGAAAATGAAGGAAACTGGATTGAAGAACGCGTACCACAATCGTGGAGCAGCGAAGCAGAAAAGAATATAGAGAACGAAGAATTAAAGACGCAAATTGATCGTTGTATCGATAATCTTCCTGAAAAATATGCTATAGTTTTTAGAATGAAAACTATACAAGAATTTGAAACTGAAGAAATTTGTAAGGAGCTAGATATTACTCCGTCCAACTTATGGGTAATAATCCATAGAGCGAGAACACAGTTGAGAAGTTGTATGGAGAAAAATTGGTTTAATAAATAAAAAGATGTTTAAATTTTTAAAAATCACATGCAAAGAAGCTAATGAGATTTGTAACAAATCTCAGTATAATGAGTCTACTTTCTTTGAGAGGGTAAAGCTTCAGTTACATATAGCATTTTGTAAAAAATGTGCAAAGTACACAAAACAAAATGTGACGTTGACGGACATTTTTAAAGGAAAAGCAATGGACTGCAAAGGAGAAGTTCACTGTATGACTGAAAATGATAAGGAATTACTAAAGGAAAAATTAAAGGAGCAAATGTCTTCTTAAAGATTTCGGTTTTTAATAAACCGTTTTTTGATTTTTTGTTAGATTGAACGGAATTTACACCAATGTGAATTCCGTTTTTTATATTTTTGCCAAAAAATATTCATGCACTTTTTACCACAGAAAATAGACGATTACGTTGTTGAACATTCTCAAAAAGAACCTCAGTTACTTCAAGAGTTAAGTAGAGAAACTTGGCAAAAAGTTTTAAATCCGAGAATGTTAAGTGGTGCATTTCAAGGTCGAGTTTTATCGATGATTTCTAAATTAATCGCTCCTAAAAATATTTTAGAGATCGGAACTTATACAGGTTATTCTGCATTGTGTTTAGCCGAAGGTTTAAAAGAAGATGGAGTGTTGTACACAATCGATAAAAATGAAGAGTTAGAAGAATTACAAGTAAAGTATTTTGAAAAATCTGAATACAGTAATCAAATCAAACAATTTATTGGAAATGCAATTGACATTATTCCTACAATAGATGAAAAGTTCGATTTAGTTTTTATCGATGCAGATAAATCAAATTATCCAAATTATTTCAATCTTATCATTAACAAGATGAATAAAGGAGGAATTATTTTATCTGATAACGTACTTTGGAGTGGAAAGGTGGTAGAAGAATTAAATCCGAAAGATATTGATACTAAAATGCTTTTAGAATATAACAGTTTATTAGCTACTGATGAAAGAGTAGAAACTGTGTTATTACCAATACGAGACGGATTAACTATAAGTAGAGTTAAATAATAATTACATATTCCTTTTTATAGGACCAGTTAAATCATCTAAATTGTCTTTAACTTCATTAACTTCTTTATTGATATCAGAAACTACTTCTGTATCGATACCTTGTTTTTGAGCACTTTCATTGATTTCTCTTTTAATATCGTTGGTAGCGTCTTTTACTTGGCGAATTCCTTTTCCTAAACCTCTAGCGATTTCAGGAATTTTGTCTGCACCAAAAACGACCACAACAATAATCATGATAACAAAAATCTCAGGTCCTCCGATAAATAAAAAAGGTATTTCCATGGGCGCAAAGATAACTAATAAACTGATTTATGATTTCTAATTTGTATGGTGTTTTTGTTAAAAACTAAAATTTCTAGTGCAAATTATCGCATCATTAGTTACAAAAGGCATTGGAATCATTTTTTTTGTTCTTGGTTCGATATTAAAAATAGGATTCTCTAATAAATCATTAGAAGTTTCATTAATTGTAAAATCAGGTTTTTGATCTTTATTAAAAGTAAGGTTAATAGATAAATCTTCATCAGAATTACCCATATGATATACAAGTAAATTCCCCTTTCGTAATTCTATTTCTTTGTTAATTACAATTGCAGAATTAGCCTGTAAACAGTTTAACGAGAGTTTACTATTGTTGAAAATTTCATATTTACTGATGTCACGATTTGGAGTTAATTTGAATTTCACATGTCGCTCATTACCAATAATGGTATCTAACTGAATAATAATTTCTGAAGTTGAAATATTCTTGAAATCTGCCTTTTTATAAAAATTGAAACGTGTGTTATATTTACTTTTTGTTTCTGCATTAGAAATTCCTCCAGCTTCATAATTTGAATCAAAAATTTGTTTTGTATAAGTATCTAAAGTCTTGTTATACGTACCCCAATAGGCAGTAGAATCTGCTGAATTCTGTACATAAACTAAACTATTTGGACGTTTATTTTCTTCTGAAAAGCTACTATTAAAAGTAGCTGCTATGAAAAATAAAATTGCTAAAAACCCAAAAGCATATTGCCACAGATTTTTCTTTTTATGTTCTTGAAAAACTGGAATTAATAATCCGGCTAAAAGCGTTATAAAAAGAGTAGAAATAAATAAACTTTTCAAACCTAATCCAACTGGAAACATTTTAATTAAAGGAGCAAAAATGTAAATCGAAGGAATTGATAGCAATGCAAACAATGTAGATTTCGGAGCTCTTTTTTTTCTGAAAATCAAAATAGTCAATCCGATAAGTGCTATAATTACTGGAATAATCATAAAGGCACCACCTTGTAGATATTTATATAGTAGGATATTGATTATGATCCATATAAATATCGGAGCTATTAAAGCGTCTAACGGATTAGTATTTTTAAAGAGATTATATACTTTGAAAACAATCCATAATGTTAAAAATGTAAAAGCAGCAATATATTGATAACCATTATAGGTAAATCCGTGAAGTATATCTTGATAATGTGGATGAATAATCACAATTAATTTCCATAAACCTATAGCAACTCCTGCAGAAGCAACAATGGCAATTAAAAAAGGAATGAAACCTTTTGCAATTCCTTTTATCGTTAATCGTCTTTTTTTAATTCCGATAGTAATTACAGCGCATAGTAAAATTATGGAAAGAATTAATAAAGGAAGAATCCAGGTAAAAGGATAAATTAATAAACCAATGAAAGGGAAATTGACATAAACATAATCTTCATCACTTTCGAAACTTGATAAATCAGCTTTAGAAAAATAGGTAAGCAAACTCATTAAATATTCTTGTTGATGCACTAATGTTCTTTTATCTAATCTCTCAAAAGTATCTTGTTCTGTATGATAATCGAAATGATCACCAATAAAAGCAAAATTGAAACCATTAATGTTTCCATCTTCTCTAAATACAGTTAAATCTGTATCGTTAGGTAGCATCTTATATACACTATACATTAAAGAATTTGCAGCAGGATATTTCGGATTAGCTTTTAAAAAGCCTTTAATTAATTTGCTGTTTTTCCCATTGGTTTCCATTAGCATATAACTCGGACCGCCGCTTCCTCTTGCTTCAAAATTTAAAACTAATCCTATGTTTTTAGCCAAAGGATGATGATTTACAAATGCTTTTGCACCTAATAAACCTAGTTCTTCAGCATCAGAAAAAACAACAATAATATCATTAAGAGGTTTTTCATTTTTAGCTAAAAAAGTTCTTATTCCTTCAAGAATTGTTACTACCCCAGAACCAGCATCAGAAGCTCCTAAAGAAGAATGCGGACTACTATCGTAATGACTTAATAAAACTAAAGATTTACCGTTTGAAATTCCATCAACTTTAGCAATAATATTTTCTATAGTTGTTCCTGCATTCCATTTTTCATTAAAAACCGTTTTGGTTTGAATTTCTGGATTTAAACCAATTTTTTTTAATTCATTAACCAGATAATTTTGAACTTCCTTATGTGCTTTTCTTCCTACGTGATGTGGTTTTTTACTAATATTTTTTAAATGTTGAAATGCATTTTCAGTAGAATAATCACCAATTTTCGGCTCTTTTTTACTTTCAGAATACTTCGGAATCATATCTGAAAAGCTCCAATAAACAGTAGCGATAACAATTAGTAGCGGGAAGAGTTTAGTTGAAGTTCGCATGGCTAGTTTTTAAGGTTTTATAAATATATAAGATTAAGAAAGATAAATCAATTTTTATAAGTAATTGAAAATCACTATATTTAAAATATTACAAATCAATGAATTATGGGGATTAAGAGTTTTCAAGGCAGAAGAACAACAGTTTTAAAAAAAGAAGTTGAGCCAATTTTAGTGTCAGATTATATGACAAAAAACTTAATTACATTTTCAAAAAGTCAGTCTTTAGAAGATGTGATAGAAACCTTGGTAAAGAACAGAATTTCTGGTGGTCCGGTAGTGAATGATCAGAATGAATTAATAGGTATTATTTCCGAAGGAGATTGCATTAAACACATCTCAGAAAGTAGATATTATAATTTACCAGTAGACAAAGATAATACTGTTGAAAAAGCCATGGTTAGAGAAGTAGAAACCATAGATGGAAATATGAATATTTTCGATGCCGCGAATCAGTTTTTAAAATCAAAACGTAGGAGATTTCCAATTTTAGAGAACGGAAAACTAGTCGGACAAATAAGTCAGAAAGATATTTTAAAAGCTGCTTTACAGATGAAAGGTAATTCTTGGAAATAAATTTATCTCCTTGTGTTTAGTTTCTCTTTTGGCAAGTCGGTTATTAATAACTTTTGTTTTTCAGCGCTTTCTAAAGCTGCTATTTTAGAATAGGCATAACCTTCGACAGGTTCTTGCATGTCCTTCCATTTTCCAATTCCAGCAACAGTTATTTCTTCTCCAACAGCAACAATTGCTTCACTATATCGTAAAGACTTATTAAAGCCTAAAAAGGCTTTACTTTTAATATTATATCTATCTAATAGTTTTTGAAATTCTGGTGATGCACCATTAAAAGTATTAGTAGAATGTTTTTTGTCTACCACCAAATGAGCTTTAAAATTTTTTAAGTCCTGAGAAGGTTGAACCATTACGAATTCACCATTTTTGTTTAAAAAGAAAGGTTCAATTTTTTCTTCTTTGGCTACTGTAACCCAAGTAGGAGTATTCCCATTATGTTTTTTCTGTTCTATTTTAATTCTATAAAATACACATTTGCGCTTGCTAAAAGGAGCGATTAAAGGTTCTTTAATAGGAGAAGCCTTACCAGTAATTTTAGTCAATTGATTTGTCCTCAAATTATTCACAGATGAGTTAGGTATCTGCTTAAACTTTCGAATTAATACTTCTTTACTGCTGTAATAGTAAATTAGAAAAAATACGGTTATAATTATTGGTATAAAGATTAAAAAGAAATACATAGCTAGTTTTTAAGTATTAGATGTAAAAAGTAATAAAACGTTACAGTTGTTTTTTAATCATCTAGTTTAACAAGTAAATACAATTCATTTTCTAACTCTAAATATCCTTGATTATAAATATAGAAATATGTATTACCTGTTTTTGTTTGATATAAAGAAGTAAAAAGTTTAAAGTCGAATCCTTTATCGTATAATTTTGTTCTCGTTACTTTTGTTTTTCCTTTGGTATTTAATTCTGATAAGATTTTATAATTTTTCTTTAATCGATTATTTATGTTTCGAATTAAATTTTTAGTGTCTTTATCTACTTTATTATTGTACGTATTCCTACAATAATCTGAACAAAACTTTTGATCTGCTCTTCCTCTAAGTACTTCATCGCACTCTAAACAAGTTCTTTTTTCCATAAGGCTCAAATATACAATTTTATTCGAATGTAATCGACTACAAACGTTTACAATCGAAAGTAACTATTTTGCAACCGACTCTAACTCTAAATAGGTTGCATCTTTGCAGTGTCAGTTCGTTAGAACAACAAATTTAGTCTTAACTGTTAAACGATAAATTAATATTATGAACGCACTAAAAAACAGAGTACAGTTAATTGGTCACTTAGGAAACAAACCAGAAATTATTAATCTAGATTCTGGAAAAAAATTAGCAAAATTTTCTATTGCTACCAACGAAACGTACAAGAATTCACAAGGGGAAAAAGTAACGGATACGCAGTGGCACACTGTAGTTGCTTGGAACAAAACAGCCAATATAATTGAAAGTTATTTAGACAAAGGCAGCGAGGTAATGATTGAAGGTAAATTAACATCTCGCAGCTACGAAACAAACGAAGGTGAAAAACGCTATGTCACTGAAGTTGTTTGTAACGAAATTTTAATGTTAGGTAATAAGTAGAGGGGAAATTTGCTAGAAGAAAAAAGAAAATTGAAAAAGAAGAAAAACCAGTAGTTTAACTACTGGTTTTTTTTATTTGTCTCATCTGATCTTTTCTTTTTTTAATTTTACATGAAAATTTAAATAAATAGCTATGATTCTTGCTTTTGATACATATTATTTTGATAATAAAGCTAAAACAGTTTGTGTTAGTTTTAATACAATAGCTGATGCTGAGCCAGCAGATATTAAAGATGAAATTATTGAAGATGTTCCAGAATATGTACCAGGTTCATTTTACAAAAGAGAATTGCCATGTATTATTAGTCTTTTAAAACAATTTGATTTAACTCAAGTAGAACTTATCATTGTAGATGGTTATGCTATTCTTAATAATGAAGGAAAATTAGGTTTAGGAGGATATTTATATGAAGAGTTAAATAAAACTATTCCTGTAATTGGTGTTGCGAAGTCTCAGTTTAACGTAGAAAATAAATTTGCAAAAGAATTGTTTAGAGGAGAAAGTAAAAAGCCATTATATGTTTCTGCTATTGGTATGGATTTAAAAGAGGCTTTTAATTCTGTAACACAAATGCATGGCGAATATAGAATGCCAACATTGTTAAAAGTTTTAGATACTAAGACGAGGGAATAAGTTAATAAATAGTTAACGAAGTTTTTTTTAATACTATTTAAATTAAATTGTTTTATATTTTTTGAAAATTTAAAAACTATGATATCAAAAATTAAAAATCTTGGATTAGAATTAGAAAAATCAGAGCAAAAACAAATTAAAGGAGGTTTAGGAACTCCATATAGAGGTCCTGATTACGATCATATACCAGAAGGTCCTTTTCCTGAGGAATGTATTGAAGATTTATGTTATACAGATTCTGATATGATGATGTTTCATGATTGTTGTCGTCATCTAAGAAATAATACCATTACATAAGAAATAATAAAAAAGCTAACTATTAATAGTTAGCTTTTTTATTTTATCAATCATTCTCTAAAATCTTAATCAACTTAAAAGATTTTAGTAGATGAAAAAGTCCAGGAACAATAATAAGTCCACCTATAATCAAAGAAATTCCTAATACATTAATTACTGCATCAGGAGCTATGTTTTCAAGAAGACTTCTACTGTCATTTTGAATCAATAACAAGTTTGGGAAATGCGGAATTAATGCCACAGCGATAATCAAAATTACCTGAATTCCTGCATAAATTCTACTGCTAATTCTATTTCCTTTTTTTACAGCATACCAAAGTGGAATTAATCCTAAAGCAGATAATAGAACTAAACCAATGCTCAATGGGTTTTTAATAATTCCAAGTACAAAAATAGTATCCGTAAAGTAACCATAACAGATTGTCAAGAAACCAAGTAATACGACAACAATTGTTGCGATTTTGGTTTTTCTAACATATATAGGATATCCTTCTTCATCAGCTTCTCCAATTAATAAAACTGCCGATAAAAAAGCACAAAGACTAGCAAAAAATAAACCAACTAAAAAAGAAAAAAGATTAAACCAAGGCGTAATATAAGCTTCAGCAAAAGATGGTATAACAGTATCTGTTGGTAATACAATTTTACTAGAAATCATTCCGCCGAAAATCATTCCTAAAAAGATTGGAGTAATTAAACTAGAAGTTCTAAATAACCAATTATAAATATGTTGAGATTTATCCTCATAAGCATCATAATGTCTAAAAATAAAAGCAACACCACGTAAAGTAATTCCCAATAACATCAAGGTAATTGGAATGTGTAATGAAGTTACCATTACTTTATAATATTGAGGGAAAGCTACCCAAAGAATCACGATAAGAATAATAATCCAAATATGATTAGCTTCCCAAACAGGTCCCATTACACGATAAATAGTTTTTTTAGTGATTTTCTGATTGTCTTCAGAAGAAAATAATTCTATAATACCAGCACCAAAATCTGCACCACCCAATAAAACATATAATAAAAGAGAGAAAGCTAAAAAAAATAAAACTACAGATATCATAGACTTAATTTAGGTGAGTTATTTAATGATTTTATTTGTCGGCGTAACAACCAAGCTACAGTAATGGTTAAAATAGAGTAGAGTACAACATAAAGATAAAAACTGTATTGAATTCCAGGCATAGGAGTAACAGCATCTTTAGTTCTCATAATTTTATGAATTATCCAAGGTTGTCTTCCAACTTCAGTAACAATCCAACCAGCTTCTAAAGCAATAAATCCTGCAGGAGCTAAAAAAGCAAATAATTTCCAAAACAGTTTTTTATCTAACCACTGTTTTTTCTTACTGTTTACAAAGAAGAAGAAAACACCAGCCATTAGTAAAAGTCCGCCCAAACCAACCATAATTTGAAATGCATAATGTACAATAGCTACATTCGGAATTTCATCTTCTGGAAAGTCATTTAATCCTTTTACTTCAGCATCAAAATCACCAAAAGCTAAAAAAGACAAAGCTTTCGGAATTTCTATTTTGTATTTCACTTCTTTTTTCTCCTGATCTACAATTCCACCGATATACAAAGGAACTCCTTTAGATGTTTCGTAATGCGCTTCCATAGCGGCCAATTTTACTGGTTGACGTTGTGCAACATCTTTCGCAGAAATATCGCCGCTAATCGGTTGTAAAATCGCAGCAATTGCACCAAATGTAATTGCTATTTTAAAAGCTTTTTTATGAATTTCAGTTTGTTTGTTTTTTAAAATCTGAAAAGCATGAATACCAGCAACTGCAAATCCAGTTGCTGTAAAAGCAGCTAAAACCATGTGTAATGCTTGAGTAAACCAAGCCGGATTGAGTAATGCTTGAACAGGATCAATATTTAGAAACTGTCCGTCAACATAATCAAAGCCAGATGGAGCGTTCATCCAGCCATTAGCAGAAACTACTAGAATTCCAGATGCAACACCTGCAATTCCAACAATAACTCCTGTAAACCAATGAAATTTTGGAGAGATTTTATCCCATCCATACAAATAAAAACCAAGGGCAATCGCTTCAACAAAGAATGCAGCTCCCTCTAAAGAAAAAGGCATACCGATAATTGGTCCGGCATGTTCCATAAATTCGGGCCATAAAAGTCCTAATTCAAAGGATAGTGCAGTACCCGAAACTGCACCTGTTACAAAGAAAATGGCAACTCCTTTTTGCCATACTTTAGTTAATTTTAAATATACTGGATTTCCCGTATTCAACCACTTTTTGTGAGAGACGATCATAAAAAAAGGCATAACCATTCCGATACAGGCAAAAACAATATGAAAAATTAGCGTGAATGCCATTTGAAGTCTTGCAGCATCTATATTTTCCATAACGAAATGTTTAAAAGATAAGTCTTGTAAATTTACGAAATTATCAACTTTTAAACTAGTTATAAGGCCTTAAAAAAGGAATGTTTTTAACGGTAATTTTACATTGTTTTTTATTCAATTAACTCGTTAATTTTTTGAGTTAATATCGATAAATTTCTGTTTTTTTGATTGGTTAAAAGAATAATGAATGTATCCTTAGTTTTATCTCTTGTAACTAAACATTCATAATTACCAGATGATCCATGATGTTGATGAATTTCGATGTTGTTTTTCTTCCAAGAACAACTTCCTAAAGGAGCTTGTGTATGATCGTTATTATTTGCTTTTTGAGATAAGAAAAGCATAGATTCTTTAGAAATAATTTCGAAATTATCTAATTTCTTTAACCAAGTATAAAGTCCGTTTGTATTCGAGCAAATAAGTAAGTTTTTAACAGCTATTTTATAAGGATCTTCCTTAAAATCTTTATTGAAGGCTACAGCCATGTTTTTCTTATTCTGAAAAGGAAATTGTTCCTTGACTTCTACACCTTCAATGTGATGAGGTTGTAGTATGTTTTTCTTCAAATATTCATGAAAAGATAGTTTTGAAATTCGCTCAACAATTTCCATTAATAAAACCGGACTCATGTTGGTGTATAAATAATCTGATCCAGGAGTAAATTCTAATTTACTTACGTTTTTAATGTCTTCAAATAAACTTTCATCAGTAGGAATAATTTGATTTGAGAAATAATGTCGCCAATTCACTTTAGGCAAACCACTTGAATATTGTAATAAGTGTTTTACAGTTATTTTTGTGCCCCATTCTGGTAGTTCAGGAAGAATTTTATAAATAGTTTCATCAACTGTCAGTTTATCATTTTCTACCAATTGCATTATCGCTACAGCAGGAAACTCTTTGTAGATAGACCCAATTATAAATTTAGAATCTACAGATAATCTAGAGCTTTTACTATTATCTAAATATCCGAACGCTTTGTTATATATCACATTGTTTTTCTTTACAACGAGTACAGCACCGTTAAAAGTACCATTTGTAAAGTGTGAGTTGAATAAACTGTCAATAACATGATTGTTTTTTTGACTGAATCCTGTTAATGTAAAGCAAAATAATAAGAGGTAGAGTAATGATCGCATTTCAAGTGTTTTTTAAGAAGACTTGAAATAAAGCATAGTGTTACTCTTTTTGTAAAATTATTTATTTGTGATAAGTAAGCTGAGTTGTATTTACAGGAATTAATTCAAATGAACCATTTTGCAAAGCATATGATTTTTGAGTGGTTAATGTATAGTTTTGCTTTTTAACATTGTAGTTAGATTCGACTACAAGAATTTTATCTTTTTCTCCATCTTTTTGATTAGGAAAAACATATTCTACCCAAGGTTCAGGACCGTCACAATGTGTATTGTTAAGTTGAGGTAATTGTGTGATTTTTCCATTTTTAGAAATACATAAATAATAAGAAATTGTATTAGAACAACATGCGGTGTGCGTTGTAGAAACACGAAGTATTTTATTGAAAGTACTGAAATTATCAATTTTTAAAACTTCTACAGTAGTTTCATCGTAAGCCATTAGATTGACAGAAATTTCTAACAAAGTATTGTTGTGCTTATCTTTTAAGAAAATAGGCAAATTTTGATCTTCATGAGGAAATTTATCCCAGTATTCTTTTCGTGTTGTTTCATTAACTTCAGTTACAAAATAGTCATCTGTTTTTTCAAACTTTTGACTAAAAGATTTTATACCTAAGAACAATACAAATACAATTACTAAATTTTTCATTTCGTTGATTTTTTAGTAAAAGTACCTGAAGACAGGAGTTTATAAAATCGTAATTGAGTAATCTACCTCTTTTGATGAGGGAAAATAATATGCTAGTTATTTTTCTAACCTTAACTGAATTCGTTTTCTAGAAATGTCGATTTCTAACACTTTAACCATAACTTGTTGTTGTAAACTCACTATTTTGTTGATGTCATCTACAAATGTATCCGATAGATTAGAAATATGAATTAAACCACTTTCTTTAATTCCAATATCTACAAAACAACCAAAGTTGGTGATATTATTTACGATTCCTGGTAAAACCATTCCGATATGTAAATCGTCAATTGTTTTTACGTTTTCATCAAAAGAAAATGCTTTGGCTTTTTCTCTTGGATCTAAACCAGGTTTTTCTAGCTCTTTAACAATATCTTTTAATGTAAGTAAACCAAAATCTGGAGTTACATAGTTATTAAGTTTAATTTCTTTAAGCTGCTTCGTATTACCAATTAAATCTTCAATTTTTAGTTTTAGGTCTTTGGCTATATTTTTAATTAAGGCGTAACTCTCTGGATGTACACTAGAATCATCTAAAGGATTGTTTCCTTGTTTAATACGTAAAAAACCAGCAGATTGTTCAAAAGCTTTACCACCTAAACGCGCTACTTTTTTAATATCGTTTCTCGTTTTAAAAACGCCATTTTGATTTCTATAAGTAACAATATTTTCCGCAAGTTTAGGTCCGATTCCAGAAACATAACTTAATAAAGAAGCACTTGCTGTGTTAATATTGACTCCAACTTTATTTACACAATGAGCTACAACTGTATCTAATGATTTTTTAAGTTGATTCTGATCTACATCATGCTGATATTGACCAACTCCAATAGATTTTGCATCTATCTTAACCAATTCAGCTAAAGGATCTGCTAATCTTCTTCCGATAGAAACAGCTCCACGCACGGTTACATCTTCCTTTGGAAATTCATCTCGAGCTATTTTTGATGCTGAATAAATAGATGCACCAGCTTCATTTACCACAAAAACTTCTAAAGATTTTGTTGCACCAATATTTTTAATGAAACGTTCTGTTTCTCTAGAGGCAGTTCCGTTTCCAATAGAAATCGCTTCTACATTATATTTTTTAATTAAATGTTCAATAGTGTAGGCTGCCTCAGTGGTTTTATGTTGAGGAGCATTCGGATAAATAGCTGTATTATGTAATAAATCACCTTGCTCATTTAAACAAACAACTTTACATCCTGTTCTAAATCCTGGATCGATGGCTAAAATTCTTTTTTCACCTAATGGAGCGCCAAGTAAAAGTTGTTCAAGATTTTTCTTAAATACTGTAATAGCAGATTCATCAGCCTTTTCTTTTGCTATATTCATTGCTTCAGTAGTTAAAGAAGGCAATAGTAGACGTTTGTAAGAATCATCAATTGCCAGTTGAATTTCTGCACCACATTCATTATTATTTTTAATCAACTTTCGATCTACTTTCTCCAATACACGATCATCATCGATTTCTATTTTAACTCGGATAAATCCAGCTTTTTCTCCACGCAAAATTGCTAATAAACGATGAGAAGGAATTCTACTTAAGTTTTCAGACCAATCGAAATAATCTTTGAATTTTTGAGCATCTTCATCGTCCTTTTTAGTTTTTACAACTTTAGTAGTTATGGTAGAAAAACGTTCTAATTCTCGTCTAATCAAATTACGAATATCAGTACGTTCATTAATCCATTCAGCAATAATATGTCGTGCACCTTCCAATGCTTTATCTTCATTTTCTACATTATTATTAATGTATTTAGAAGCAACATAATCTAGATCATCAGCACGCTGACTCATAATGATTTTTGCCAAAGGTTCTAATCCATTTTTACGAGCAGTTTCAGCTTTTGTTTTACGCTTCTTTTTATAAGGTAGATAAATATCTTCTAGAGTTGTAAGATCTTTAGCATTTAACACTTTTGTTTTTAACTCTGGAGTTAAAACATCTTGCTCCTCTAACGTTTTTAAAATTGTGTTTTTTCTTTTTTCAAGTGCTTCAAAAGCTTCTTTTAAAGCAACTATTTCACCAATTTCTACTTCATCTAAATTGCCTGTTTTCTCTTTTCGATAACGAGCTATAAACGGAATAGTACAATCTTCATTTAATAATTCAACAGTATTTTGAATACTTTTTTCTGAATAAGAAGTTTGAGAAGATATGTATGATAAAAGTTGCATAATTTCAATTTAGGGATTCAAATATCACAAAAAATAATGATTTATCAGGTGTCATTTTTTTTGTTTTCTTAACATTGATATAGCTATCACTTTATCAAATAATTCCTAAATTTTGCATTTAAATTATTAACCTTAATTAAAACCAATTGTAATGAAGAACTTAAAATCATTAAGGCAGTCTTTACTTGAAAAAAGCCTTGAGCACAAAGAATTAAACAAGCAAGAACAACAGAGTATTAAAGGAGGATATTACACATCTAAAGAAGAGTGCTACGAAGATTGTAGAGGTTCTGGTAAAGGATGGGGATATTGGTCGCATAAAGACTACTGTGTAAGAGGTAGTGATGGATATTATACTTGTTACGACAGTTAAAATGAATTTTAAAACGGCTTTTGTAGCCGTTTTTTTATTTGCATTAAAAAAATATCTCCTGAGCTAAACGATAGGTATTTGTATGTGCTTCAACTATAATTTTAATATCTAAAGAATAGCCACCACCCATGCTACACATTACAGGAATTTTATGATCGTAACATGTTTGCAAAACAAAACGATCACGTTCTTTACATCCAGCTAAACTCACACTTAATTTACCAAGTTTATCACTTTCTAAAATATCGACACCACACTGGTAAAATATAAAATCGGGTTGTTCTTGAGCAATAAGTTCTGGCAAAACCTTCTTTAAAGTAGAAAGATATTCATCGTCTTTAGTTTCATTTTCTAATGGAATATCTAAATCAGATTGTTCTTTATGAAAAGGATAATTCGTTTTTCCGTGCATAGAAAAAGTGTAAACAGAAGTATCATCTTTAAATATTTCAGCTGTTCCGTTTCCTTGATGCACATCTAGATCTACAATAAGAATTTTTTCAGCTAATCCTTTCTTTTGAAGATAACGCGCTGCAACTGCTTGATCATTTAACATACAAAAACCTTCACCACTATTTGTAAATGCATGATGAGTTCCTCCAGCAATATTCATGGCAACGCCATATTGTAAAGCAAATTTAGATGCTTTCATTGTTCCGTCAGCAATAATCATTTCTCTAGCAATAAGTTGTTCACTTAATGGAAATCCGATTTTACGTTCTTCTTTTTTTGATAAAGTAATATTGAGTAAATCAAAAAAATATTCAGGAGTATGAACAGTGAAAAAGTATTTATTATTAGGAATTTCAGGCTGAAAAAAGTTGTCTTCAGTACAAGTACCTTCATACAAAAGTTGTTGCGGAATTAAATCATATTTCTCCATAGGAAAACGATGATTATCTGGTAAAGGATGATTGTAAATTTCGTGATGAGCGATCTTCAGCATAAACACTTTAAATTATAAGACTAAGTTATAGATAAAAGATTACAAACAATGAAAAGATTCTCAATTTCACTGAAAACAGGGAGGTTTTTTTAGTAAGACGAAATTAGTTTTGCAATTCAGAATGTTTAATGAAATAAATTCTATTAATCACATGAAAAAGTATGTGATAGATAAGAAATAAAGTGGTTAAATTTTTAAATACAGTTTTTTATCAGAGGAGTAGAGATAATTCCCCAGATTTAGGGGCTTTAGAGTCTCAAAATTGATTTGTTACTATGGGTGGTAGAAATACCACTCTTTTTTTTAGAATGCCAAAAACTTGTAAACGTTCGATTCTGTATTGTAAAAACTATAAATCATCTTTTTATTGTACTCAAAAACATGACTGTTTTCTTGATTTTTATTACGCTTTATAAAATCGTTGATCTTCTCATAAACTGTGGTTTCAATACTAGTATCTATTAGGGTAAAATTACGATCGTAAATACCTTTTATATAAGTTGATTTCTGATTTTTAATACTGTTCAATACATAAGAATGCGGATCTAAAAATCCTCTGTAATTATTAACTGCATAAATAGATACATTATCTCCCATTTTTAAACTCATCATAGGATTATGCAGTGTTGCAGGTTTTTTTCCTCCAAGTGTAATAATAAAATCTTCAGATTGCTTCGCCACAGCAATACCTAAATCACCATAAAAAATCTTTTTAAAGAACAGTTTTGAAAGTCTATTATCTGGTTGATTTTTATAAGTTTTTCCTTTAATTACTATTGGAGTATTTTTAAACGTAATAGCTTTAGTATTGTCTAAAGTTAGTTTTTTAACGAGTTGATTTGTTTTTAAATTATGAATATCAATCGCTACATTTTTTCTTGATGCACTGGCGATAAATAAAAAGTCATCGTATAAGAATGAATTTGAAATTTTTTTACTTCCAGCTACAGAAAATAAAGGCTTTTTTATCTTTTTTAAAGTATGAGTTCCTTTAGTTAAATCTAAGTTTAAGATTTGAGTATAGAATTTATTCTTATCAAATACAATTGTAATATTATTTTCATCACTATAAAGTTTTGTGAATTCTGCAGCAGTTTCTACCGAAACAGGTTGAATTGTATTTGCAATTTCATTATTGTTAGTTGCGTAGTCAAAAGACTGTATTTTAGTGATCGTATAATCGTTGTAAAGAATATTAAAAAGTAGATTCGATAGTGTTGTTTCTTTATGTTCACTAATCAAAAGCTTTTCTTGTTTTAAATCAAAAGTTGTATTGATTGCTTCTTTATTGTTAGCATAAGT
This sequence comes from uncultured Tenacibaculum sp., assembly GCF_947495995.1. Taxonomy (GTDB): domain Bacteria; phylum Bacteroidota; class Bacteroidia; order Flavobacteriales; family Flavobacteriaceae; genus Polaribacter. The sequence goes on along the minus strand of NZ_CANMAX010000001.1, from coordinate 422,029 downwards.
TCTAAGAATTAATTTAGAAGTATTTTTCTTCAAAAAAAGTAAATGTGATTTGTCTTTTTGATTGATATTTTGAAGTAAAGTCAATCCTTTAGAATTAAAATTGTCTTTATTAAAAGTAACGGTGTCTTTTTTAAAATCAAATTCAATAATGCCAAAATCTGTAACGCTTGTATTAGATACTATAAAAGTGAATTTATTATCACTATCGTATAGTTTACCAACCACACCGCGATATTTCTTTTTCTTTTTGAATTGTAACTGACGCTCAACCTTTAACTCTTCGTTCGTTAAATAAGCATAAATATTTTTTTTATCGCTTATAAACGTAGCAATATTACCATTGGTTTTGTTTACAACAGAAAAAGAACCTTTTATTTTTTTCTGGTCGTTGGTATTTAATGTGTGTTTAAATTCACCAATTTTTACCTGTCCATGAATACAGATGTGTAACGATAGAAAAAAAAGAAAAACAATAACTCTTTTCATAAATAGATCTTGATAAGCTAATTTACACAAACTTCGTGAGGGTTTCAAACTATAAAACAAGTAGAAATAAAGTTGTTCGTGTTTTTTTAAGGTTATAAATCATATTTTCTATATTTGGATATGATGTTAATTCCGTTTCACGCATTTCCAGATTTTAATCTATACAGTACGCCACTTTTGGTATTGGTACTTCAAGGATTGTTATTTGCTGGCTTGTTATTAGGAAAGTACTTGAAGAAAAGAAACACATCGTATTTAATTCTCAGTCTTATTTTGTTGTTGGTTTGCTACCAACAAATTTGCTACACTGTTGGTTTTATGGGATGGTATAATACATATAGAACCACAAAAATCAACTATTGGTTAATGCCGATTAGTTTAGCTTTAGCCCCGTTGTTGTATTTCTATGTGAAATCAATAACACAATCAAATTTTAAATTTAAACGGTCAGATTTTAAGCATTTTGTTTTAATGTCTCTACTTGTGATTTTTCGTGTAGTGATTTATATTTATGATGCATTGCAACCCGGGTTTAACGATAAACAAAACGGAGTTTTAAAAATAGCTGTTGATGAACGCATTGTTCAACCCGTACTCGTATTTTTAGATTTTGCTGTAATGTTGTTGTATTTGGCCTTTACATTTCAATTATTCTATAATTATCGAAAGAAAATCAATCAGTTTTTTTCAAATACCTATAAATTAGAATTGAATTGGGTACTCAGTTTTCTAGTAATTTTTTCTTTATTATTTCTCTACGGAAGCATTCAAACAGTAATTAATATTGCTTTTATTCAACTAAGTTACACACAACAATGGTGGTTGAATTTATTTTTAGCAGTAAGTACAGTTTATGTAGCTGTTCGTGGTTATTTTACAGACACTGGAAAATTAAATAATTTAACATTTGATTTTACTCCTGAAACTATAAAAGAAAAAGAAGTTACAGTTGAGAAAACAGTTTCCAATGAAGAAATTCAATTGATTGACGAATACATGAAGGTTGAAAAACCGTATTTAAATTCTGAATTGAATTTATCAGATTTAGCTTCAAATTTACAAATGCATAGATCGCAACTTTCTCAAATTATTAATCAAGGTTACGATAAAAATTTCAACGATTTTATTAATGAATTTCGTGTAAATGCATTTAAAGATGAATTGCGAAAAGGAACACACAAACAACTTTCATTATTAGGTATTGCATTAGATTGTGGTTTTAATAGCAAAGCAACTTTTAATCGAGTTTTTAAAAAACTCACACATACTTCTCCTACAGAGTTTATAAAACAATTATCAGTAGTCAGTGAACAGTAATTTGTTGACGAATTTCATAAGAGCTATTTCGTGATTTTTCTAATAATTATTTACTAAAAATTATGTGCAGAAAATTACTTTTTTTATCCATAATTAAAAGCTTATTTCTATAGTTTAAGACGTCTCAAATCGTATCTGAGCCTTGTGAATACAGTATAAGTCGTTGGTGGACTTATCAATTCGAATCTTTGTGTCATCAAAATGAGAAAACAAATTCTCCTAACAATTTAGATAACTATAAAATTTAGAACTGATGAGAAAACTATTAAAACAAATTATGACTCCTGTATTGCAAAAACATTGGTGGGTAGATTTACATTTTGCAATCATTCGATTTATCTGCGGAATGTTATTAGCAATAGATTTTGGAGCAAGCAAATTCGGAATGCCATGGACAGCAGCCGATAGAAACTTAAGTTTATTTGAAGTGTCAGCTTGGTTTCCTGAAGATGTAGCAGCTTACGGTGGAATATTTGCGTTATTTCCTGTGTTTTTTGCTTGGATGGGGGCTTTTAGCGAAGCTGTTGGTGGATTATTATTTGCCTTCGGATTAAAAACTAGATTAGCGTCATTTTTAATTTTATGTACCATGTTGGTTGCCATTTTTATGCAAAAATGGAGTCAAGGTACTTGGGGAATGTTACCAGCGATGGGATTCTTATGGGTTTCAACATACAATTTGTATTTAGGCAGCGGACGCTTCGGATTAGATTATTTAATTTCTAAAAAACTATAAAAGATGAGAACAGTATTCATAGCAATAATTGCATTCGTATTAATAGGTTGTGTACAAAAACAACACATAAAAACAGTAACATTAAAAGTAGATACTAGAGGTATAACAGATGTAAAAACAATTGGAGTTAAAGGAGATTTTACAGATCCAAGATGGAAAGTAGAAGTTCCGTTAACGGATGAAGATAAAGATGGAATTTTTGAAACTACATTAACTCAGAAAACAGCAGTTTATGCCATACAGTTTAAAGTAGTTAAAAATGGTTCAGTTTACGAACTCAAAGGAAAACCAAATAGAGTTTTACAATTTGAATATAAACCAGAATCTATAGTCTATGAAGTAAAATTTGATAATCCAGAATTTACAATTCAGAGAAATTAAAAAAAGCTGCATTACGCAGCTCTTTTTATATTATTAACAAACTTGTCCTCCGTTTTTTACTTTTTGTTGAGGTTCAACAAAAGCTAAAGAACCATCTTCGGCATCGGTCATCAAAATCATTCCTTGACTTTCAACACCTCTAATTTTTCTTGGAACCAAATTACAAAGTACAGTTACTTGTTGTCCAACAATGTCTTCTGGAGAAAAACTTTCTGCAATTCCAGAAACAATAGTACGAACATCAATTCCTACGTCTACTTTTAATTTTAGTAACTTTTTGGTTTTTGCTACTTTTTCAGCTTCTAAAATAGTACCAATACGAATATCCATTTTAGTAAAATCATCGAACTCAATAGTATCTTTTTGAGTTTCTATAGCTTTATTGGCAGCTTCATTTGCTTTTTTAGTAGCTTCTAATTTTTCTAGTTGAGCTTCAATAGTTTTATCATCAATAGGATTGAATAAAAGTGGAGCTTTTCCTTCTTGAATCTTATGTCCTTCTGGTAATAAAGTATCTTTCTCTGTGATATCATTCCAACCTAAATTTGGATCGGTTTTTAAAATACCTTTTAATTTTTCAGAAGTAAACGGTAAAAATGGCTCAGATAAAACAGATAACGCAGTTGCTATTTGTAAAGCAACATACATAATCGTTTTTACACGTTCTCCATCTTTACTGAATTTTTTCCAAGGTTCTTCATCTGCCAAATATTTATTTCCTAAACGAGCAACATTCATAAACTCTTGAGAAGCTTCTCTAAATCTATAACGTTGAATTGATTTTTCTATGATATCAGGAAACTGTTGTAATTGTTCTAAAACGTCTTCATCTAATTCTGTGAACTCATTAGGTGCAGGAACAACTCCATCATAATATTTATTCGTAAGAACAGCCACACGGTTAATAAAGTTTCCGAATACAGCTACTAACTCATTATTGTTTTTCGCTTGAAAATCTTTCCAAGTAAAGTCGTTATCCTTATTTTCTGGTGCATTAGCAGTTAATGTATAACGTAACACATCTTGCTGTCCAGGAAATTCTTCTAAATACTCATGTAACCAAACAGCCCAGTTTTTAGAAGTAGATAATTTATTTCCTTCTAAATTTAAAAACTCATTTGCAGGAACGTTTTCTGGTAAAATATAATCTCCATGTGCTTTTAACATCGATGGGAAAATAATACAGTGGAATACAATATTATCTTTTCCAATGAAATGCACTAATTTCGTGTCTTCATTCTTCCAATAATCTTCCCAGTTTTTTCCTTCTCTTGCAGCCCATTCTTTTGTAGAAGAAATATATCCGATAGGAGCATCAAACCAAACGTATAAAACTTTTCCTTCAGCACCTTCAACAGGAACAGGAATTCCCCAATCTAAATCACGAGTTACAGCACGCGGACGTAATCCATCATCAATCCAAGATTTTACTTGTCCTAATACATTGGCTTTCCAGTCATTTTTATGACCTTCTAAAATCCACTCACGTAAAAAAGGTTCGTGTTTATCTAAAGGTAAAAACCAGTGTTTCGTTTGCTTTAACACAGGAACGTTTCCAGTAATTGCAGATTTAGGATTAATTAAATCTGTTGCATTATGACTTGTTCCACATTTTTCACACTGATCACCATAACTTTCTTCATTTCCACATTTCGGACAAGTACCAATTACGAAACGATCGGCTAAAAACTGATCCGCTTCGGCATCATATAATTGTTCAGAAACTTCTTCGATAAATTCACCATCAGCATACATTTTTTTGAAAAATTCAGAAGCTGTTTCATGATGAATTTTGTTTGAAGTTCTAGAGTAGTTATCAAAAGAAATTCCGAAGTCTTCAAAAGATTGTTTAATAATTGCATGATACTTATCAATAATCTCCGTTGGAGTTACGCCTTCTTTTTTAGCACGCATTGGTATAGCTACACCGTGCTCATCTGAACCACAGATGTAAGCAACATCGTTACCTTTTAAACGTAAAAAACGCGAATAAATATCAGCAGGTACATAAACCCCAGCTAAATGCCCAATATGAATTGGTCCATTAGTATAAGGTAATGCAGCTGTAATCGTATATCTTTTAGAAGAACTCATGTTAAAATTATAATCTTATTTTGGGTTACAAATGTAGTTAATAATTCGTTTTTACTTCTTGTTTTTATAAACTATAACCGTTATAAAATCTACTTCAATATTTTTATTTAGATTTATTATAAATAAACTATCTTTGTCGGAGAAAAAAATCACTAAATAATGAAATTTAAGAGTTTTATACTATGTGTTTTTGTGGTTGGAATGCTGCAAGCGCAAAAGGGTAAAAATATATTTTTAGATAGAGCTTTTTGGAAATCTAAACCAACATTAGAACTTGTGAAAACTAAAATTTCCGAAGGAAATGACCCTACAGCATTAAGCGGAAGTAGTTTTGATGCGATTTCTTATGCTTTATTGGAAACGTCGGACATAGTAAGCAACGATATTATAAAATATTTACTTACGATTAAAGGAAATGAAGTGAATAAATTAACTCATGATGGACGAACTTATGTTTTCTGGGCTGCCTACAAAAATCGTTTAGATTTGGTAAAATATTTAGTTGTTAAAGGAGCTAAATTAGATGTAATTGATAGTCATGGTTATACTGCATTAAATTTTGCTGTGTCTACAGGAGTAAAGAATATAGCATTATTTGATTATCTAGTTTCTAAAGGAGCAGATGTAAAGAAAGATAAAGATTTACATGGAGCTAATGCATTATTATTAGCGATTCCTACTCAAAAAGATTTTAAGCTGATTGATTATTTCGTGTCAAAAGGTTTAAGCTTAAACGCGACTGATAACGATGGAAACGGAGCTATAAACTATGCTGCAAAAAAAGGAAATCAGAAAATTATTGATCAGTTAATAGCAAAAGGATTACCATACAAGAATAAAAATAAGATTGGAGGAAATGCCATGATTATGGCTACTCAAGGTGGACGAAGAGGTTATAATTCTCTAGCTTTTTTCAAATATTTAGAAACTAAAGGTGTGAAACCAAATGTAACAACAACTAAAGGATTAACTCCGCTTCACAATCTAGCGTATAGAAATCAAGATGTAGCTTCATTACAATATTTTATAGACAAAGGTGTAAGTTCAGATCAGCAAAATGAAGAAGGTAATACACCGTTAATGAATGCTAGTTATAGAAATTCTCTTGAAGTAGTTCAATTATTAGTAGAGAAAACAAAGAATATTAATGTTCAAAACAAGAAAGGACAATCTGCATTAAGCAATTCATTAAGAAACAAAACAGCTGTAGTTAACTATTTACTTGAGCAAAATGCAAATGTATTTGTTGAAGATGCCAAAGGAAACAACTTGGCTTTTTATTTAGCGGCGTCTTATAATGTTAAAAAAGAAGATGAATTTGTGTCGAAAATCAATTTGTTAAAAGCAAAAGGATTTGACTTTACAACACCTCAGAAAGATGGAAATACATTGTTCCATCTAGCTGCTGATAAAGGGAGTTTATCGTTGTTAAAATTCTTACAGAAGTTTAAAATCGATGTAAATGCTAAGAATAAAGAAGGGCAAACAGCATTACAAAAAGCAGTAATGGTTGCCAAAAAACCTGAAATAGTAAAGTTTTTATTAGCTAATGGAGCAGATAAAACTGTGACAACAAGTTTTGATGAAACGATATACGATTTGGCAAAAGAAAATGAACAATTATCAAAGTTCGATTTAAGTTTTTTAAAATAAATAATATATGAAATTAATCACAAGAATAAGTTTAGTTCTACTATTATCATTCACAGTTTTCGCTTTCACAAAAAAGGAAACAGCGAAATATAAATGTATGATTCAGTTAAAGAATTATGATGGAGAAGGAGCATATATTGTAGTTTCTCTTTTAGATACAGAAGGAAAATATTTAGAAACACTTCAAGTATTGGGAGATGACGATGAGTGGTATCACGAAATTTCTGAATGGTGGGATTTTTACGGAAAAAGAAGACCAGATATTGATGCAGTTACAGGAGCGACAATTAGTGGAGGACAACGTGCAATTAAAGTGGTAGAAATTCCTACAGATAAAATTGATGCTGGTTATAAAATTCGATTCGAAACAGCAGTTGAAGATCAAGAATACTATGCCGATGATGTTCAATTTGAATTAACTTCAGAAAACGTAAAAAGTAAGTTTGAAGGTAAAGGCTTCATTAGATATGTAAGAATGATGCCTCAAAAATAAATTTCAAGCACGCCTGATATTCACACATTCATAGTCTTTTATCCTAACAGAAAATTAAAATTGAAGGCGTGCCGAAATAAAAATATTCTAATATGCATGTGCTAAAAGAATGGTTTAAACTATTGTTTTACAGAAAGTCTAAAACTGAGATACAATCATTAGAAGAACAATTAAGTAATCCTAAAGGAGTTGAAGGAATTAAACTTGGTCATACCATGTATGCTTCTAATTTAGGAATGATTAGATCTTCAATTAATCGTCTTAATCTAAAAGGTAATGATGTAGTTTTAGAATTAGGCCATGGTAATTGTCATCATTTAAATTACATAGAAGAAAAAGTTCAGGATATAGATTTTCATGGTTTAGAAATTTCTGATGTAATGCATAAAGAAGCCAAACAATTTCAAAGTAAATTAAAAATCACATTTAAGTTGTATGACGGAACAATAATTCCCTATCAAGATTTATATTTTGATAAATTAATGACTGTCAATACTATTTATTTTTGGGAAGATCCAAGTAAATTGCTTCAAGAAATAGATAGAGTTTTAAAAGTTAAAGGCGTATTTGTATTAACTTTTGTCGCCAAAGATTTTATGAAAAAGTTACCTTTTGTAGGAGATCGTTTTGCGTTGTATGATATTGCAAACATTGAAAAACTGATAGAAAGAACAAACTTACAAATCACAAAAGTTGAAGAAAAAGTAGAAAGAGTAAAGAACAAATTAAATGTTCTTGTAGATCGAGAATATTTAATAATAAAAATGATTAAAAATTGATCTTTTTGGTAAGATCATGAAAGTTATAAAATATAAAGTATGACACTTTCAATTTGGAGGTATAGCCATTTAACACTGGCGATATCTTCTTTTTTGTTTATAATTATTGCTGCTGTTACAGGAATTATTTTAGCTTTTGAACCTGTTTCTAATCAGTTAGAAACCTATTCAGTATCTAATCTTTCTGAGGTTTCAGTGGCAGAAATGATAACAGTATTACAAGAAAAATACGAAGAAGTTATTTCTGTTGAAATCGATAATAATAGTTTCGTAGTAGCAGATGTAATTACCAAAGATGGAGAAAGTCAAACGTGTTATATTGACCCGAAAACAGGAAAGAGGTTAGGTGATATAAAACCGAAAGCCTCAATTTATAAGTTTGCTACCACATTGCATCGTTCTTTATTTTTGAAAAGTATTGGTCGGTTTTTTGTTGGCTTAGTTTCATTTTTATTGTTTTTAATTACAGTTTCTGGACTCGTTTTAATTCTGAAAAGACAAGGAAGTTTAAAGAAGTTTTTTAATAAAGTTACGTGGGAAAATTTCTATCAGTATTTTCATGTAGTCTTAGGAAGACTTTCTATAATTCCTTTAATCATTATAACAATATCTGGAGTATATCTTTCTCTGGAAAAGTTTAATCTTTTACCTAAAGAGAAAATCAGTCATGTTATAGATTTTGATCATTTAAAAGCTGAATCACAACAAAAGATTTCTAATTTTAAAATCTTTCAGCAAACAAAATTATCGGAACTCAGAAAAATAGATTTTCCATTTTCACCAGATGTAGAAGATTACTTTTTAGTACAAGTTACAGATAAAGAATTCACAGTAAATCAGATCACAGGAGAAGTATTAAGTGAAGTAAATTATCCGTTTACAAAAGTAGTAGTCTATTACAGTTTACTATTACATACCGGACAAGGAAGTATAATCTGGGCGATTATTTTAGCATTATCAAGTATAGCCACGCTGTTTTTTATTTATTCTGGGTTTGCAATGACATTTCAACGTATAAAAGGAAAAACTAGAAATAAATTCAAAAAGGAAACATGTGAGTATGTTATTTTGGTTGGTACAGAAAATGGAAGTACACAAACGTTTGCCAAAATGCTTTATAAAGCAATGATAAATGCTGGTAAAAAGGTTTTTATTACCGATTTAAATAAGTACACTACTTTTGAAAATATGGAACATTTAGTTGTATTAACAGCAACTTACGGAGAAGGTGAAGCTCCGTCTAATGCTTCTAAATTCTTGAAATTACTTCAAGATAAAACAATTAATAATCATCCGTTTTCTTTTTCAGTAGTTGCTTTTGGTTCGTTGGCTTATCCTAAGTTTTGTCAGTTCGGATACGATGTTGATGCTGCTTTAACAACAAATAAAAATGCGACAATGCTATTACCAATTCACACAATAAATAATAAATCGTTTGAAGCATTTTCACAATGGAAACAAGAGTTCAGTAATACAATTCAAACTGAATTAAAACTTGATAAAACGATACTAACCAAAAGAGAAAAAACTGTTTCATTACCATTAGCTAAAAAAGTAACGAACGATTTAGCTAAAGATACTTTTTTGTTAGAATTTGATTGTAATGAAAAGTTTACTTCTGGAGATTTATTAGGTATTTATCCGAATGATCAAGAACATGAACGTTTGTATTCTATCGCAAAAATTAATGATAAATTACTGCTGAGTGTTAAGCGACACGAATTAGGTATTTGTTCTAACTATTTGCACAATTTGGTTGCAGGAAATTCTATCAACGCGTTTGTGAAAAAGAATCCAACATTTCATTTTCCGAAGAAAGTTCCGAAAGTAATTTTGATTGCTACAGGAACTGGTATCGCACCATTTTTAGGAATGATAAATGAGGCGAAATCAACAACAATAGACCTGTACTTCGGATTACCTAACAAAGCAAGTTTAAAGATTTATGAATCTGTATTAAATGAAGAAAAATTATCGAAGATCAATTATGTATTTTCAAGAGAAGGTGATAAAAAAGTATATGTTCAAGATATAATTGCAGAGCAAATAGATCAAATCATTTCAGACTTACATAACGGAACAGTAATTATGATTTGTGGAGCCATAGCAATGCAAAACGCCATATTTTTAGTTTTAGAAACAGCACTTGAAAAAAACGGTAAAACTTTAAGTTATTATAAAAACAGAAACCAAATTTTGGTTGATTGCTACTAATTTTAGTTATTTGGTTGTATGAAGTTGATTACACCATCGTATCTTAAAAAAGGAGATATAGTTGCCATTATTGCTCCTGCAGGAATCTTAATAAATAGAGAAGCTGTTATTAAAAAAGCAGTAGACTTACTAGAAAGTTGGGGTTTACAAGTCGTATTGGGTAATCATGTATTTGCACAGTCAAATCATTTTGCAGGTTCAGATGAACAAAGAATAGAAGATTTTCAAAAAGCATTAGACAATCCAAATATTAAAGCGATTTGGTGTGCCAGAGGTGGTTATGGTTCTGTGCGAATTATAGATCATTTAGATTTTAATCAATTTCTGAAACAGCCCAAATGGATTATTGGTTATTCTGATGTTACCGTTTTTCATAATCACATTCACAATTTAGGAGTTGAAACCTTACATGCGATTATGGGAACCAGTATGCAAGATGATGTAACCATAATTAACGAATCTGTAGAAACTTTTCGTAAAGCTATTTTTGGCGAAGGTTTAGAATATCAATTGCCATCAAATCAAAATAATAGAGTAGGGGTAGTTACAGGACAATTAGTTGGTGGAAATTTAGCAATTTTAGCATCAATGTTAGGATCAAAAAGTCAGCTTAATACAACAGATAAAATTCTATTTATTGAAGAAATCGGTGAGTATGAATATGCAATTGATCGCATGTTGTTTAGCTTAAAACGAGCTGATTATTTCAAAAATGTTAAAGGCGTAATTATTGGAGATATTTCGAAAGTAAAAGAGAATTCAACAAAATGGGGAATGTCTATTGAAGATTTAATTTTGAATGTGTTGCCTGAAAACGTTCCTATATTGTTTGATTTTCCTGCAGGACATGAACCAGATAATCGTGCGTTGTTAATGGGAAGAACAATTGAATTAGCTATTCATAAAGATGAAAACTCTAAATTAGTTTTCTTGAAATAAGAATTGGTTATGACAGGTAAAAAAACAGTCAAAATATTTACAATCGTATCGCATGCTTTAATTATTTTGGGAGTAGGACACGGTATTGGTTTTATGGGATTAATAGATGTGGCGTCTATTCCTAATTTAATCAGTGATTATGGATTTACTTTAAAAGGAAGCTTTAGCGATAGAATTATGTCTGTAGGACTTATATCTTTAATCGGCAAAGTTTTATTGTTGATTAGTTTTTTTATAAAAAAAATTAAAACTAAAGAAATATTAGAGTTTCTAGGTCTTATATTATTATGGGTTTCTTTTTTCTTTTTGAACTTTAATCTTGGAAGTAATTCTAGTGGAGGCATTATATTTTTTACGGGAATTCCTTTCCTAATATCTTCAGTAATTTTTGCATTCGTTATGGTTTTTGGGAATTTTACAAAAAAATGATTTAAAAAGTTATGGCAAAACACAATGAATTAGGAAAAGAAGGAGAACAACTAGCTTTAGAGTTTTTAAAAGAAAAAGGGTATAAAATTCTTGAACAAAACTACAGATTAGGAAAAGCCGAAATAGATCTCATCATCATAAAAGAAAATTTGTTGATCGCTGTAGAGGTTAAAACTCGATCAACAAACTATTTTGGTAATCCCGAAGAATTTGTAAATACAAAGAAAAAGAAAATGTTAGTTGAAGCTATGAATTCTTATGTAATTGAGTACGATTTAGATGTTGAAGTAAGGTTCGATATCATTGCTGTTTTAAAGCAAAAAAATGACTTCAAAATAGAACATATCGAAGACGCTTTTTTATTTTTTTAAGAAGAGTTTAAGTTTTTCAATTTCATTTATTACCATAGATCAATTTTTAAGATACAAGTGTAGTGTAGTTTTGAAAAAGTATTAGAGTTTGTAAATAATGCTAATACAAAGCCTCATATTTTCATAAAAAACATAAAATAAATCACTATGCTTAATTTTAACTTTTACAATCCGACTCACATCGTTTTCGGTAAAGATCGATTGTCAGAACTAGCAACATTAGTTCCAAAAAATGCTAAAGTATTAATCACTTACGGAGGTGGAAGTATCAAGAAGTTTGGAACATTCGATAAAATCACTAAAGCTTTAAAAGGTTTCGAAATATTTGAGTTTGGCGGTATAGAGCCAAATCCACAATTAAATACATGTGTCAAAGCAGCAGAACTTATTAAAGAAAATAATATTGACTTTATTTTAGCTGTAGGTGGAGGTTCTGTACTAGATGCAACAAAATATATTTCTATTGCTGCGAAATACGAAGGAGACGATTATACATCTTTAATTAAACACGGATTTTCACCTATTCCTGTTGAAGAAGCTGTTCCTTTTGGAGCTGTTTTAACTTTACCCGCTACAGGTTCTGAAATGAATGCATTTTCAGTGATCAGCCATGAAACAGGAAAGTATGGAATTTATTCTCCTTTGTTTTATCCAAAGTTTTCATTTTTAGATCCAACATTAACTTACACGTTGCCAAAGAAACAAGTTGCCAACGGAATTGTAGATACGTTTATTCATGTAGTTGAGCAATACATTACTTTTCCTGTAGATGCGAGATTTCAAGACAGAACTGCTGAAGGTATTTTACAGACTTTAGTTGAAATTGGAGAACAAACATTAAACAATCCTGAAGATTACGATACGAGAGCAAACTTTATGTGGTGTGCGACAATGGCATTAAACGGATTGATTGGTTCTGGTGTTCCACAAGATTGGAGTACACATATGATTGGTCATGAATTTACGGCTAAGTTTGATATTGATCACGGAAGAACTTTAGCGATGATTTTACCTTCACTTTTAAGAGAAAGAAAGGATAAAAAGGAAGCAAAATTATTACAATATGCAGAAAGAGTTTGGAACATTACTGAAGGAACTTCAGATGAAAAAATTGAAGCTGCAATTCAAGAAACAGAAAAATTCTTTAATAGTTTAGGTGTAGCTACAAAGATTAGTGACTATGATATTCAAAAGGAAGAATTGAAAGATATTATTTCTCAATTAGAATCTCATGGAATGGTAGCATTATCTGAAACAGGAGACTTAACACTAGATGTTACTGAACGTATTTTAGAAAACGCTTACTAGTAGTATTTAGAACTTTTTATAAAAACAAAAAACGACAATCAACCCTGATTGTCGTTTTTTGTTTTATTTATTGATAATGAGTGTTTATGATGTTTCTATTGCTTTTTTTGTTAAAATGACTGTTTGTAATTTAACTTTTTGTTAACTTTTTGATTGAAGTGTAATTTTACTTTTGTAGAACGCTATGAAAAATAATACTATGAAAAACTTCTACTATTTATAATATTCCAGTTTTTATTAAAAATTGTAAAAATACTTTTAGCTAAAGGTAGACATAATCCTGAGTGTCTATAAATGGTTTGGGATATATTTATTATTTAAAAATTATATAAAATGAAAAATTTAAAATTAGAGAGCTTGAACTTAGAAAAATTCGAAACAAACAAAATTGATTTATCTTCTTCTAGATTCGTTATGGGAGGGATGACTGAGCCTAAAGCATCAAAATGTACAAGACCAACTGATGGATCTTGTGAAGATAAGCAAGACGATGATAATGGTAAGCCTATCGAAAATCAATTAGTTGCTATTTCTTTATAAGATTTTATATCTTAAAATAGTTAAACTAAACTAGTAATATGTAAGAGCTGCTAAAAAGTAGCTCTTACTGATTTTATACTTTATATGATATTAATTTTAAGTACTTCTGAATTAGAAACTTCAACAGATGAAGTAATAGTTTGGTTAAAGAAATTTAATGCAGATTTTATAAGACTTAATGGTGATGATATTATAGATTCATTTCATTTTAAGTTTATAGATTTTAAGCCTGTATTTTATGTAGAAGATAAAATTAATGATAGGATTATTTCTTCTGAGGAAATCACTACAGTGTGGTATAGAAGAAAAATTAATAAAGTTTATGATGCTGTATGTAATTTAGTACCCAATAATATAAATGAGTTTAGAAGTATTTTAGGTATTAATACTTATCATTATAATGAAATGTTGTCTTTTTATGAGATTATTGAGTTTACATTAAAAAATGTAGTTTGGATAAATAAGCCTATGCAGCGCTATAATAAATTAGATGTACTTAATAGAGCTATAAAGTATGGTATAAAAGTACCTCAAAGTTTTATTCAAAATACTGCTCCTTTACCTGTTGAAAAATTTATTACAAAGCCCACCACAGAAGTGAGAGTTTTTAATGATGATTTTAATTATTATTCTATGTATACTTCAGAGCCTAAGCTCAAAAAAGAAGTATTCTTCCCTTCATTATTTCAAGAAAAAATTGAAAAAGAATATGAAGTCAGGAGTTTTTATTTAGATGGAGATTTCTATTCAATAGCTATTTTTTCTCAACAGAATTCTAAAACAAAAATAGACTATAGAAATATTTTCTATGGAAGTGATGATGAGCATTCATTTTATAATAATTGTATTTATAAATTACCAGAAGATATTGAACAAAAACTGAAAAAGTTAATGATTGATCTTGATATGAAAAGTGGTTCAATAGATCTTATTAGAGGAATTGATGGAGAATACTATTTTTTAGAAATTAATCCAGTAGGTCAATTTGGAAATGTATCAGATGTAGGTAAATTTAATTTAGAAAAAATAATAGCTGAAAAATTATGTTTTTATGATGAAAGAAAAGAATAAAGACTTTAAAGAAATAATTAAAGATTCATTTGTTCAAAATATTTTCTTTACTCTTGAAAGTTTAAAAAAAAATGAATCAAAAAAAATTGTAAACCAAGAGGGGTATATTAAAAGTTTGAACACAAAAAGAGTTGAATGTTATGGTGATTTTAGACCAATATCGAAGATTATATGATAGATTACAGGAACTATATTTACTTGTTTTCTCACTGTAAAACTACTAAAGGACACGCCAGGTCTATTATATGTGACCTTGAAAGAGGAGAGTTTGAGTTTATTCCTAATTCATTGGTAGAGATAATTAAGTTTTACAATGGGGAACGAATGGATAACATTCTAGCAGATTTTGATGAAGAGCAGCAAGATACAATTAAAGAATATTTAAATTTTTTAATAGAAAAAGGGTTTTGTTTTCAAACAAAATTAAAAACACCGATAGTTTATTCTAATAAAAAGTATGAATATGCTGAAGAAATTTTAAATTGTATTATTGATTTTGATGATGAATCAAATCATGATTTAGATAAAATCATTGAAAATTTAAATAACATTGGTGTTCCTTATGTTCAGCTAAGGTTTTACAATAAAGTTTTAGCACCAGATTACATAGAGAAAATATTAAAAAAGTTTAATAAAACAAGATGTCGTTATATAGAGTTAATACTACCTTATTCAGATAATTTAAATTCGAAAATAGAAGAATGTATTCCTTTTAACAGAAGGTTGCAGAGTGTAGTTTTTTATAATGCTATTTCAGATAAAAAAAATAAAATAAATAAATGTAATTTGTTTTATTATTGTTTAAACATAGTAGATGAAACACATTGTGGTAAGAATAATCCATCAATGTTTACAATCGGAACAAGGTTTCATAACTTATCTACTCATTGTAATACGTGTTTATTTAAAAAAATATCAGTTGATAAAAAAGGAGAAATAAAAAATTGCCCTTCACTGAAAGTTAGTTTTGGGAATATAAACAACAGTACTCTTAATAGTGCAATGAATAAAAAAGGGTTTAGAGATCTTTGGTTTATTAATAAAGAGCAAATAGATACATGTAACATATGTGAGTTTAGAAATGTATGTACAGATTGTAGGGCTTATACTGAAAGTTCAGGAAAGTATTCCAAACCGATTAAATGTAATTATGATCCAATTACGATGGAATGGAATTAATAAAAAATAAAACGACAATCAATTCTGATTGTCGTTTTATTTTTTATTAAGAACCTAAGTTTATTATTCTTTAGAAGCTGTTTTTTCTTTATTTAAAAACTCTTTAATGTCTTCAACTGCATTAGGAACAGCTATTATTTTTTTGTCTTTGTCTAGGATAAAATATGTAGGCGTTGCGTCAATTCTATATTTTAAAACAGTTTCATTTTTAAATCTGAATTCAGGATGAGTTCCTTTCACATTATGCCAATTATATAGTTTGTTTTTGTTCCAAGAATCAAATTCTAAACTTTCCTCTTCTTCAATTGCAAAAGCAACTACAGATGTTTCTTTGTATTCTTTCATGAATTCATGAACTGAAGGTATTTCATTTACACAATGACCACACTGCGTACTCCAAAAAATTAATAAATAGTTTTCACCATCATTTAATGTTGATAGAGTATAATCTTTATCTCCTTCTTTCCAAGAAAAATCAGGAGCAGTTCTACCTACAGAAGCAAGTAGTTCTCCTAGCTTTTCAGATTTAAACTTAGAATTCTGTAAATCTGCTGGTAATTTAGCGTAATACTGATCAAAAAGTCCATCGACTATTTCTGAATTTCTTTGAATTGTAAAACGTGTAATTAAATATTCTAGGATTTCTTTTTTGATACTATCGTCTTTAATTATTTCCATAATTTTTTCGATAGACTCCTTGTATAATTTTTGTTGTAATGACTGGCTTTCAGCTATGTTTAAGTAGAAAACATAGTTCGTTACTTTATCGACTATAAAAGGCGAGTTGTATAAGGTTTTATCAGAAAAATCTACATTTTTAAAGAAATTATCCAAAACGTAATCTAAGTATTCTTGAGTATCATCAAAAATATCATCAGAATTTGTAGCTTCAGAAGCTTTAATGAAAGTGTTAACTAACATTCCTTCAGATTTACCTTCATAAATCTCTTGAAGTTCTTCTTGCTCTTTGTAAGCTTTCTTATAAGCTTTTTTAGTTTTCTTCTCGTCAGATTTTAAATATTCAACTTGAAGAGAATCAATTGCACGCTGAGTTAAAGCTAATGCATCTAAGTATTCTCTATATACTTTGTTCTCTCTAGATTTTGTAAATAATACAGATTCCTCAGGGAATTGTGGATTAAAAACAAATTCAATATTTTCTTTATTAAAAAAGAAATCTACAAAACCAGCTCCAGTATTTCTATAGCTAACTCTGTAAGCTCCTACTTTAGCATCTGCCGGAAGAGTTAATTCAAAACGACCTACTTTCTGTACGCTTCCACCTAAATCAACGTCTTCTAATTTTATTGTTGAATTGCCAATAAACTTTTGTTTTGCTCCATCAATTCTGTACAATACAACCCAATCACTCTTTTCAGGAGGAGTCATTGTCCCTTTAACTGAAAATTGCGCATTTGCAATTGAAGCAACAAAAATTAGTAAAACAAAAAATCTTTTCATCATTAGTAAGGGATTTTATATTAAAATATATTTAAATTCAACTTCTTGTATCCAATAAGCATACCAAAATTACTATTTCTTATTTAATTTAAGTACTTTAGGTTTAAATAATTGACTTAAATGAGTGTAAAAAATAAAATAATTTGGATAACTGGAGCTTCTTCTGGTATAGGAAAATCTCTAGCCATCTTACTTTCCCGCCAAAATACAAAATTAATCTTATCTTCTAGAAATGAATCTGCTTTAAATGAAGTGAAAAACTTGTGTAACGATAAAGAAAATGTGAAGGTTTTACCTTTAGATCTAGAGAAATACGAAGATTTTCAAGACAAAGTTGCACAGGCAATTTCTCTTTTTGGTACCGTAGATATTTTGGTGAATAATGGTGGAATTAGCCAAAGATCTTTAGCTAAAGACACAAGTATTGCTGTTGATAAAAGATTAATGGATATCAATTATTTGGGAACTGTAGCTTTAACTAAAGCTATTTTACCTCATTTTATACAACAAAATTCAGGTCATTTTGTAGTTACTACTAGCATAGTAGGAAAAATAGGAACTCCTTTACGTTCTACTTATGCAGCAACAAAACATGCATTACACGGCTTTTTTGATAGTTTACGAGCAGAAGTTCATGCTAACAATGTAAAAGTAACTTTAGTTTGCCCTGGTTTTGTAACGACCAATGTGTCTAAAAATGCATTAACAGGAGATGGTTCTCCTCAAGAAAAAATGGACAAAGCAACTGCTAATGGTATTCATCCAGATCGTTTTGCTGTATTAATGCTTAAAGCAATAAAAGCCGAAAAAGAAGAGGTTTATATTGCCGGAGTTAAAGAAAAATTAGGCGTATATGTAAAACGACTATATCCTAAATTATTATCAAAAATGATTCGTAAGCTTAGTGTTACTTAAAAAAACTGATAGAATCAAAATAACTAATTATAGCTTCTTTCATTAACACTGTTTGTTCACCAGGTTTTAAATTTGGTAATTCAGTAAGTGTTTTATAATGAGGCCATCCATCATTGTCAAAGTAGTCAAACTCATAATAACCATAAGGTTCTAAAAGTTTGCATATTGCAATGTGCATTAAATTTATTTTTTCATCTTTTTTAAATTGTCTTTGTCCCTGACCTAGTTCTTGAACACCAATTAAATATATAATTGCATCTAGAGTTAATTCATCTCCTTCTGCAAACTGATTTGTAAGTTTCTCAACTATAAAATCCCACTTTTCTTTCAAATTTGTAACCTTCTCCATTGTATTTTATAATGTAATGCAAAGATACAAACGAGATACTTATATTTGTTAAAATTCTAGTTTTATGAACACCTTAGATATCATTATAGCAGCATTATTACTTTTTGGTTTTGTAAGAGGACTAATGAAAGGTTTGTTTGTTGAAGTTGCTTCTTTAGTGGCTTTGGTTGCTGGTGTGTATGGTGCTATTCATTTCTCTTACTTTTTAGGAGATTGGCTAAAAGAGAGTTTAGATTGGGATGAAAAATATATAACATTGGTTGCCTTTGCTGGAACTTTTGTTGTTATTATTATCGTTATTGCTTTGTTAGGTAGAATATTAACTAAAATTGCAGACTTTGCCTCGTTGGGTATTTTAAATAAGTTATTAGGAGGTGCATTTGGTGCGCTTAAGATCGGATTGATTTTAAGTGTGATTTTTATTTTCTTCGGAAAAATGAATGATACAATACCGTTTGTAAAAAAAGAAAGTTTAGAAGAATCGATTCTATTCAATCCGGTTAAGAAAATTGCTCCTATGATCTTTCCATCTATAATAAAAGGGGATAATGATAATGAAGATGAAAAAGAAAGTGAAGCAGAAACTACTATTTAACTGTAAAGCTTAAAACTTCATAATTACTTTCATTACCTTTTTTACAAAGTTTTTCTTTTATGTGAAGTTGTACTATTTTTCCCTTCATTATTTTAAGAGATTGTAGTTTAGGGTTTTTAGGGATGTTAAAATAAATAGTTTGCTTGTCGTTAGGAAGATGAACTACACTATTTCCTTGACTAACGATTTTAAATGTTTTACAAGTTATAGCATTAACTTCTTTTCCATTACAATTCGTTTGTTGTTTTACTGCGCTAAGAACCTTTGCTTCAATATAAAAAGTATTTGGTTGAATGAATTGTTTTTCATCTTTAACTACATCTCCAAATTTAGGTTTAGAAATCTTTCGTTTTTTGGTTTTCAGAGTTTCTTTTTCTTGTGCATTTAATGATTTACAAGAACTGCATAGAATTAAAAAGAGTACGAATGTAAATTGAAAAAGATTACGTAGCATACAAGTAGTTTTAAAAAAAAGACAGAGACTGTGAAGCCTCTGTCTAAAATAATTATTTTTATTTTTTTACGATTTTGAAACGTTTTGTGGTTTTTTGACCTTCAATATTGATTAAGTAAATACCAGCTGAAACATTTGAAGCATCCCAAGAGTAATTAGTCTTTGTAGATACTTTAGAGTTCTGATGAACAATTTTTCCTGAAAGATCGATTACTTGAATAGATAATTCTTTTTCTGAAGAAATTGTTTGTAAGTTGAAGTTAAAAATTCCAGTAGATGGATTTGGCCAAGCTAATGAATTTAATTGTCCCTCAATTGAAACTAAAGAAGCTTCTTGTGTATTTTCTTCTTCACCACCTGTATTTATGATGTCTCCAAAAATTTGGAAAGTTTGATCGATAGGAGCTCTACCTAATGCAATATTTGTAGGAGTCCAATCAACAGCACCAGTACCAAGTAAATTTGCAGTATCTCTAAACTGCGTTACTTGTCCTACACTATTGTCTTGAGAAGCCCAGAACCATTGATTTCCACCAGGTAAGAAAGCTAAGTTAACATATATTGAAATCCAGTAGTTTCCACTTTCTAAAGTAAGAGCTTCAGGAAGTGCAATATTTAAATTAGGATCATCTATATTAGAAATTGGTGTAATCGCTCCACTATTGAAAACTTCTTCACCAGGAGTTCCAGCATTATCTGCATAAATGACTACATCTACACTAGTATATTGAGGAGATCCGCTACCGTTACCAAAGGCTAAAATTCTTTCAATAACCCAAGTATTTCCTGCAGGAACAGTAAAGTCATCAGCTGCCTGAAGAATTCCTCCGAAATCAAATACATTTTGAGAAGGAATTTGAGAAACTTCTGTTCCAACTTGCTCGTAAATTCTAGGTTCAGAAATTGTAACATCAAATGCAGTTGCAGCTTGTTCTCCGTTAGAAGTAGCAACAAATCCAATAGAAGCTACACCTGTAGCTTCAGGAGTATACGATAAGGTTAAGGTATTTCCATCTAAAGTAGCAGTAACTAACTCTGGATTAGTATTTGATAATTCAATAGCTATAGGTAATCCTGCAGACTGAACAAATAATCCTGTAATATCAATTTCTGTATCAGGACTATTTGCTGGTAAATTAACATTGTCAATTAAAAATTCATTCGTTAATGTAGCTTCAGGTAAAGGGTTAGCAGTAATAGGGAAACGTGCGCTAAATAATCCATTACCATGAGAAGCAACAGCGATAAATCCATCTTTTCTAGTTACTACTTCATCAGTAACAGCAGTTCCGATAGCGTTATTTTCTTTTCTCCAAACAGTATTACGTCCGTTTAAATAATCAGTATAATATAAACCTGTACTTGTAGCAGCAAAGATTTTTTGATTTCTAGAGTATTGATTTTCCTTACTTCCTAAGAAAGCAGTACTTCTTACTGAAGGTCCGTTTCCAGATCCGTCAGGTCTTTCTTCTAAGTTACCACTAATGTTTGTCCAAGTTTCTCCAGCATCTTCAGTAAAGAAAACACTAGGAATACCGTAATTAGAGAATGTTACAATAACTCTATCTGAGTTTGAAGGATCTACATTAATATCATTAACAAAACCAGTTGGTAATCCTTTACCAGAAGAAATATCTACAGCTGGTTGATCATCAAGAATAGCGTTATCCATTCTGTAGATAGCTCCAGAATTTGTACCATAATATAATTTATTCCCCACTGGGAATTTAGAAACATCTACAGCAGTAACTCTAGTACCAGCCGGTGTTCTAGAAGTAGAAATGTTTGTCCAGTTAACACTAGCATCACCATTAGAAAATAATGGAATTTCATCTAAATTTCTATTTCTCCAAACACTATTTCCAATTGGCATATACATAATGTTATCATTGTTAGGGTCTAGAATGAAAGGATTTATAAAAGAAAACCCTGTTGCTCCTGCTGGTCTAACTCTTGTAAATGATAAGAAATCTCCATTTTCATCAAAGTTAAATCTGAAAAGATTTCCGTTTTGAGAAGAAACGTAACGAGTTCTTCCTCCATCTGCAATAGCACTATAACTACCATCTCCACCGAAATCTTCTTCCCAAATAGCATTAGGATCAGTAGAATTTGTATACCAAGTACCGTTATCTTGAAAACCAGCAAGTAAATCGTCTGAATTTGCTTCAGGATCAAAAGAAACATGGTAAGGTTGAGTTGTAATATATCCGTTGTTTAAAGATTCCCATCTTACAGGCTCAATACCAGGATTTGTTTCAGTAATGTTTTCAGCAATAAATACACCACCATCATTTCCAGATAAAGCTCTGTTAGGGTTAGAAGGATAAAAAACTAAAGCGTGTTGATCTGGATGTTGATTTGTGTATAAACTAACATTATTGATAGGAGAGTATCCTGCTACCCAGCTTTCTTGCGCTGCTAAAGTATTAAAAGCAGTTGTTGATCTGTATAAGTTTGTTCCTCCAACAAAAACAATATTATTGTCTGCAGGATGAACTTTAACTAACATATTGTAACCACCTTGTAAATTTAAATTTCCAACACGTCCTCCAATTGATTCTGAAGGTAAATTAGCAGATAAATTTTCCCAAGCATTTTCAACTCTATTATATCTGTATAAAGCTGCATTATCTGTTGGATCTTGTGTAAAGAAATAAACACTATTTTCATTAGAAGGATCTATTCCCATTACAGTTCTACCATATCTAGTTAAGAAACCTTCTGGAGTAATGTTAGTCCAGTTGTCTCCATCAGTAGACGTAAAGAAACCTGCATTAGGAACTCCTCCTGAATCTATAGTTGCATAGATTCTTCCTGAAGGAGTAATACTAACTTCAACAGTATTATCAAAACCTCCAGCTAAAACTTCGCTAAAAGAATTTCCACCGTCTTTAGATCTGAATAATCCATTAAAAGTAGCAACATATAAATCTCCATTTGTTGGATTTACAGCAATTGAGTTGATTAAATCGAAACTAGATTCAAATGTTCCAACATTTTCGTTTCTAGTTGCTCTTAATAATTCCCAAGTTCTACCTTGATCTTGAGATTTGTAAACTCCGCTTCCTTGGTAAAAACCACCACTTGTTCCAGCAGAATTTCCTTGCCTTTCACCAGAGGCAAAATACCAGATGTATCCTTTGTTAGGTCTTGGATCTTGTACAATAGTCGTAATACTCGGACTTTGGAAAGAACGTGTTACTTTTCTCCAAGTTTCACCATTGTTTTCAGATCTCCATAAGCCACCAGATACACCACCAGCTAAAATAACATTCTCGTTATTTCTGTCGATAGCTAATGCTCTTGTTCTACCACCTACGTTATAAGGTCCTCTATTTATCCAGTTAGAAAAATTTCCATTGTTAGCAGATCTAGAGTAAGCTCTACTAAAATAATTGTCTGTGCTAATACTTTTAGAAAATTTAAGCTCAGCTTTTCTAATTCCTTTAGGGATTTCACCTGTTGAAGGATTTCTTAAGCGTTCAAACTCAAATTTAGCTCTTTCGATAGCATTATCTGCTTGACGTTGAGGTACAGTTCTTGAGTCTGTAGCTCCAGTTTTACTGTCAAACATTTTTTGGTTTTTGTAAACCTGATCTTTCTTTACGGCCTTGTAGTTTGCCGTTGGTTTAAGATTTTGCGAATTTAAAGTACCGCAAATACCAAACACAAGCAGTGATAAAACACTGCCTCTGAGTAATTTTAGATTCATGTGAGGTTAATTTTAAAAAAATCAAAGTTAATCTTAATACGAATCTATTATCTGTGAAAGAAATCTTAAAAAAGTTAGCTGAGTGTTAATATTTATAAGGGTTTGAGATAATTTATTGTGTATGTTTTTGAAGTTCAGTTTTTTAAATTATTTAAATAAAAAAGAGCGCTTAATTTTAATTAAACGCTCTTGTCATTTTTTTTGAAAAGAATGTCATTTTTCTACAACATTGTAACTTTTCCTGTGTGTAATGAATATACTCCACCAACAATAGCGATTTCGCCATTGTCTTCCATTTCTTGTAAAATTTTACTACGTTCTCTAATTCTTTCAATAGTTAGTTTTACATTGTTTTCTACAGTTTTAGCAACAAATGCAGGGTTTGAAGAATCAGCAACACCATCTACTTGTTCAGAAGCCATTTTTGCAGCAGGTGTAATATTAGCTAACATACTTGTAATGTTACCAAGTTCAACACCGTCACAAGCAGCTTTTACTGCTCCACAACTTTCGTGTCCTAAAACGAAAACTAATTTACTTCCAGCAACAGCACAAGAATATTCCATGCTTCCTAAAATATCTACATTTTCGAAGTTTCCTGCTACACGAGCAACGAAAATATCTCCGATAGTTTGATCGAAAACTAATTCTACTGGAACTCTAGAATCGATACAAGATAAAACTACAGCTTTTGGGAATTGTCCGCCGGTAGTTTGTTCTACAAGAGAAGTAACATCAGATGCTGTAAGATTATTAGCAATGTAACGTTCGTTACCATCTAATAAATCTTGTAAAACTGATTTAGGAGTAAAGTTACCTTGTAACTCTTTAGTTAAAGCGGTATTTCTCATTTTAATTCTTTTTAATAATGGTTTATGTTTTAAATATTTTCTTTAACCCAATCTAAACAATCAGAAAAGGTTTTGAATGTATGTTCTGTAGACACTAAATCAGGAATTAATCCGATTTTTTCCATCATGTATTTTGGTTGTTCAAGAACTCCTACAAAAAGTACATGAATTCCATTTTTCTCTAAATCAATAAGAATATCTTCTAATGCAAATAATCCAGACTGATCTACATATGGCATTCTATCCATTCTAATAATGGCTAATGAAGCATCATCGGGGATTTGTTTTGCCAATTGTTGGAAGTTACTTGTAGAACCAAAAAATAGAGGACCGTCGATATGTTTAATAAATACTTTGTCAGATAAATCATCAGGAAAATCAGCTTCATCTTCCCATGCTTCTTCCTGTAAAGCTGTTACATCTGAACTTTTAGCGGTTACATCACCAATTTTTTTCATAAAAATTAACGATGCAATCACTAACCCTATACCTACAGCGTAAACTAAATCCCAGAACGTAGAAAGTAGTAATACGGTAAGCATTATAATAAATTCTGAACTCAGTTTAATTGGTCCTAATTTTACATCTTTAGGTAAATTAGGAATTGCACGAAGTCCTTTGTAATCCATCACTCCAATTCCTACAGTTATTAAAACTCCAGCAAGAACTGCTGCTGGTATTTTAGAAGCTATAGGTCCTAATCCTAATAATATGATTAATAACATCACTCCAGCAATCATTCCTGAAAGTTTAGTTTTACCTCCAGATTTGATGTTTACTACAGTTCTAATTGTTGCACCAGCTCCTGGAATTCCTCCAAAAATAGCTGCAATACTGTTACCTATACCTTGACCAACTAACTCTTTATTCGGTTTATGTTTAGTTTTGGTCATATTATCAGCGACTACAGAAGTTAATAAAGAATCTATTGCACCTAACAAAGCAAGTGTGAAAGCTGTAAAAATGTAGGGCTTTATACTACCTAAACTAAAACCAGAAAATATTTCTAGGTTCGGAACAGGCAATCCACCAGGAATTTCCTCTATAGGCCTGTATGGTAATTTAAAGATTAAAGCGATTACTGTCATCACCACCAGTGCAACAAGTGTACTTGGAATAGCTGTAGTAATTCTTTTAAATCCGTAAATAATAATTATAGTTCCTAAGGCTAACAGTAATTCTAAAAGATTAATGTTTTTAACTGCTCTAGGTAATACCTTTAAAGCACCTAAAACACCAGATGATTCTTTTCCTGCTAAAGTTTTAGCTTCTTTTAAAATTGCTTCTTGTGTAATTTCATTAGAACGTTTAATCGTTTCTTTGAAATCTTCTAATACAAGAATTCCTTCTCCAGCTTCATCTTTTAAAATATTTTGTAAGATGATTTCTTGAGCTTTAGGTTTAAACTGTTCTACAAAACTAGTGTCTTCCTTTGCATAATAACCTATAGATGGTAAAATCTGAGTAAATAAAATTATGACTCCAATTGCAGTCATAAAACCAGATACTACAGGATAAGGAATATAACGAATGTATTTTCCGAAGCCAAGTAATCCAAGACCAATTTGAAGAATACCAGCTAAAAGAAATACAGTTAGTATTGTAGGTAATGCCTGATTTACATCTCCGTCATTAGCAGCAATAATTGCTGCAATAACTACCATACTTACAGCAGTCATAGGTGCAGTTGGACCAGATATTTGTGTATCTGTACCTCCAAATAAAGATGCGAAAAACGCAATAATTATAGCTCCATATAAACCTGCTGTAGGTCCTAAACCAGATGAAACACCAAATGCTAGTGCTAATGGTAAGGCTACAATACCAGCTGTTATACCTCCAAAAAGATCTCCTTTAATGTTAGAGAATAGATTTTTCATTTTCTGTTAAATTGAATTCTTTAGTTAGGCATAATATACACTAATAATTTTAGTGTTGTATTAAAAACTAACTTTTAGGGTTTAATCTAAAAAACTCAATATAACTTGGAGGGTTTTCTATAACACCTCTTTCAGAAATTAATTTGATATCGATATTACGCTCTTTAGCCTTGTATGCAAAATCTTCTAAAATTTCAATAATATCATTATCTAAATATCTTGTTTTTGTAACGTCTAATTCTAAAGATGAATTTTCAGGTAAACTATCTAACTCTTTTAAAATTGCTCCTTTATTAAAGAAAGTAACTTCTTCGGCTAATGTCATTTTAATTTTTCCATCATTTACATTTTCACCTTCTTTGTGTAAAAAGTGAGAGTTTTGGAAACTTTTGAATAAAATAACAAAGATACCTACTGCTAAACCTAATCCGATACCAAGTAATAAATCACCAGTAATAGCCATTGGTAAAACTGTAGTCATAAATGGTAACCATTGTTTCCAACCTAATTTAAACATTGTTTTAAATGTTGATGGCTTAGC
Organism: uncultured Tenacibaculum sp.; assembly: GCF_947495995.1. GTDB lineage: Bacteria > Bacteroidota > Bacteroidia > Flavobacteriales > Flavobacteriaceae > Polaribacter. The sequence goes on along the minus strand of NZ_CANMAX010000001.1, from coordinate 395,278 downwards.
TAATTTGAAACCAACCACGAATAATACAGCAGCTAATACAGATAAAGGAATTTTATTTAAAAGTGTAGGAATTAAAATCACAGAAATTAATAATAAAAATCCGTGAATAATAGCAGACATTTTGCTCTTTCCGCCAGATTGAATATTTGCAGAACTTCTTACGATTACTTGAGTAATTGGTAATCCACCGATTAAACCAGAAATAATATTTCCTGTTCCTTGTGCGATTAACTCACGGTTTGTTGGAGTTACATTTTTATCAGGGTCTAATTTATCAGTAGCTTCAACACATAATAATGTTTCTAAACTCGCAACAATAGCAATTGTAAATGCTATTACCCACACATCTTTATCTCCAATAGCAGAAAAGTTAGGAAAACTAAATTGCCCTTTAAAACTATCGAAACTATCAGGTACTGGAACAGAAACTAATTGCTTTTGTAATAATTCTAAAGAACCTCCTTGAGTTACAACGTAGAATATGATTCCAACAACTACAGCTACTAATGGACCTTGTACCAGTTGGAAAATTTTTCCTTTTTTAGATAATACATTAGACCATAATAATAAAATTCCTAATGCGATAATACCAATAAGTGTTGCACCGATACTAATGTTTCCACTAATTAATGCATTAATAGAATTTAATAAACCAGAAATTAAATTTTGCCATTCAACTTTAAGAAAAGAATAATCTCCAGTTGGGTTTTTATCCATTCCAAAGAAATAAGGAATTTGCTTCAAAATGATAATGATTCCAATACCAGTAAGCATTCCTTTAATAACAGAAGAAGGGAAGAAATAAGCAATAATTCCAGCTCTTGCAACTCCTAAAAGTATTTGAATAACACCTCCTAAAACTACAGCTACTAAGAATTTTTCGAAACCACCGTTTTCTAATCCACCAAGAGTTACGATTGCGGCTAATACAATTGCAGCTAAACCAGCTGCTGGTCCACTAACACCAATACTAGAACCACTAATACTTGCTACAACGATACCACCAATGATACCTGCAATTAAACCAGAAAATAAAGGTGCTCCACTTGCTAATGCAATACCTAAACATAAAGGTAATGCAACAAAAAATACCACTATACTAGCGGGAAAGTCGTTTTTTATTGTTTTAAACATGATAATATTAAGATCTCAACTAGAAGTTAGCTGAGTATTTTTTTATAGTTAATTTTTAAAAATTTATGTAAAATGTAAATATGAAGTTTAACTATAAAATTCTGGGGGTGGAGATTCTAAATTTCTGAATATAGAGTTATATTCTATTGAAATATAAATAATGTTTTTTTGAATCGTTTTATGAAAGTAAGTTCTAAAATTAGGCAGAACACTCACAATTTTAATCTCAATATCTTTACTAATTTCAGTTTCTTCACCATCTTCTTCCATGTCTATTTCTAAAGAAACTTCACAGTTAAAATTATTGATAACTAGATAGGTAGGCAATACAATTGATGTAAGCAGAATTAATGAAAACATGTATGTATAAATTACCCTTATCATTATCATAAAAATATCAAATATAAATAACTCTAGGGTAGGAGTTTTGTTAAAATATTAAAAAAGACTTAATATTTTTATGTCATTGCTTTTTAACCAACCTATTTTTCCATCTGCTAAACGTATTTTTTGCCAGTCATCCACTTCATCTAATACTCTAACTTTAGCACCTTCATGAATAACAAATACTTCGTCGCCATTTTTTGTAGGTTCATTTTTTACAGATACTTCACTAGAGAAAATAATTGCCTCTATAGTGTTTGCAGATTTATTGTATTGATGGTATGAGATCGCTAAAGAAATAACTAGTAACAACGTACTTAAAATACTTGTAGTAAAGAATAATCTTTTTCTAGTCGGACTACTAGAGAAGTAATAAGAGATAAATAAGAAAGCGGCCAAAAAAGATAAGAAAACTGTAATCTTAGCCCAGTTATTATAACTGATTTTACTAATATAATTACTGTTGAATTTCTGTAAAACAGATTTTGGTAACTCTTCTATTCTATCTAAAGCCAAACGTTTCGCAAAAACAAGATTATTTTTAGCGTCTTCATTTAAAGGATCGATTAGTAGGGCTTTCTCATAATAGAAAATAGACGGACCAACTTCGTTTAATTTATAATAGCTATTGGCTAAATTATGATATAATTCAGAAGAAACTTTTTTAGAGGTGATGATTTCCTCGTAAAGCTCAGCAGCTTTTTTATATTCTCCGTTTTTATATAGTGAATTTGCTTTTTTAAACGTAGCATCAAGATCTTGTGCTCCAGCAAAATTCGAAATCAATATAAATGTAAGTAACCAAATTATTTTTTTCATGATAATTGCTTGTCTAATAAGGTTATTACTTGTTTAGCTTTGTTGTATTCTTCATTCATTTCTACATTTGAAATCGGTGTATATCGAGCAAAGTCACATCTCTTTAATACATCAATAAATTCAGTTATGGTTGAAGAATCAACATTTTTATTCTCTAATAATTCTGTAATTTTTTCTCTACTGATATCAGAAGTTTCAACTCTAAGCTTGGCTTTAAGGTAATTATGTAAAGCTCGCTCTAAAGCTTCATAAAAAGCTTCTTTTTGTCCAAGTAGTTTACTTGCTTCAGATAAATATTTCTTCGCTAATCGATCTGCTTTTCTTTGTTTATTTCCAATGATGTCAGAATCACGCTCGCTTTTCTTTTTACCAATAAAAATTGCAAGAGGTATGCTAATTAATGGAAGTAAAAGCAAGATGTAAAACAAAGCAGACTTGAAAAAGTTTTCTTTTTGAACTTCCTCTAATGAAGTAGAAGTTTGAATATATCTGAAATTATTACCTGTTGTTTGAACATCTAGTTTATTTACTTTCGGATTCGTATTAGTAACTAATTCTTTACCTTCAGTAACATTCACAAATAAATCTTCTGTACCAATCGTATAATATTTTTCATCTTTCGGGTTGAAATAAGAAAATTCTGTGTTTGGAATCTTATATTTTCCTTTGTATTGTGGTACAACAGTATAAGTATCTGTAACAGATCCTTTCAATCCAGATGAAGTGATTTGTACATTTTCTTTTCTTTCTGGTTGATAAACTTCTAATTCTTTAGGTGTTTCTATCTTAGGAAGTTCAAATAATTTTAAGTTTCCTTTACCAGATATTTCAACTTTTAATTCAGAAGATTCGTTGGCTTTTAATGTGTTTTTATTAGCAGTTAATTCGTATTTATATTCTCCAACGGCACCAGTAAAACTACTAGGTTTTCCTTCTTCTGGTAAAGTTTTAGCTCGTATTGTTTTTTTAGCAGAGGCATATTGTTTTCTTACTCTTCGAGTAATCGGGTTCCCGAAAAAGTCAGTTCTACCTGTAGGAACAGCAACTAAAATATCCATTTTCATAGGATCGATAGTTAAGTTTCCAGACTTCGTAGGAATAAGTAAAGCTCTATGTAAAACAGCATATCGATATTGTTCTCCATTGTACATTGCTGTTTTAATTTGAGAACCATCACCTTTTATCTCTTGATTCCAAAAGCCTATATATTGAGGAGATTCAGTAATCGCGTTATCATAAATACCAACGTTGTTACTAAAATACAGTCTGTATTCCACATAAATTCCTTCACCAACATACGGTCTACCTTTTGATACTTCTGCAACTAAGTGAATGTTCTGTTCAGCAATATAATCTGGATCGTTTGGGTTTTTAGGTGTTTTTACTGCTTTGGTAACAATAATTTTAACGGGTTCAGATTTTAAAGTTTTTCCATCAAATTCAATACTTGCAGATGGTAAATTAAATTCTCCTTTTCGTAATGGTTGAATAATGTAAGTGTACGATTGTGTGAAGCTAGATTTTCCGTTAACCCAAGATTGGCTCACAGATTGACTAGGACCACCAACGACTTTGAAATTTGTAAAATTTGGAGGAGTAAAATTATCTGCACCTTGTTTATTAATGGCAAACTTAACGCGTAAACGTTGATTTACACCAAGCTTATTTTTGCTAACTTTTACTGATAATTCAGCATCTTGTGCAAAAACAGATAGCGATACGAATACTAATATAAATGATATAAACTTCAGTTTCATTTGTTATTCAAAAACGGATAAAAATAAATATTTTTAGGCAGTATAAATTAATTGATTTTTAAGATTTTGATCTTAAATTTTTCATAATTCTTACCAGTCTTTTTCCTGTTTTATTTTCCTTCCTTTTGATTTTTTAACGTTCATCTTCTTTTGAGTCTTCTTTTCCTCATTATTTAAGCTTTCAAGCAGCTGTTTCATCTGTTCAGGAGTCATTTTACCTGGACGAGGTTTAGGTTTTTGCTTCTTGTCTTTGTCTTGCTTATTTTTTTGATCTTTCTGATCGTCTTTATTATCTTTTTGATCCTTTTTGTCGTCTTTCTTTTCCTTGTCGTCTTTATTCTGATCTTTATTTTGTTTGTCTTTTTGATCCTTTTTATCGTCTTTTTTATCCTTCTTATTATCTTTTTTATTCTTGTCGTTCTTATTTTGCTTTTGCTGATCTTTTGCTTTTTTCTTAGCAACAGCTAAATTGTAACGAGTTTCATCGTCATTAGGATTATTACGTAAGGCATTTTTATAAGCTTGTACAGCTTGATCGTATTGCTTTTGTTCCATCATCGCATTACCAATGTTATGGAAAGCTTCAGCTTTTTCTGCTTTAGATTTAGACGTTTTTGTAGTTAATTCGTACTGAGAAACAGCTTCTTTATAGTTTTTACCTTGGTATAGAGAATTTCCAAAATTGTAACTTGCTTTATCGTATTTACCATCTTTACCAAGCGCTTTTCGGTACGCGATAGAAGCTTCGTTAAATTTCTCCTTATTATAAAGTTCGTTACCAGATCTTAATAAAGACCTTGCCTCGCGTTGAAGTTTTAGTGTGTCTCGTTGAGCAAATACAGAAGAAATGCTCATGAATGCCAATAAAGTAATACAAAAATTAACAAATGATTTTCTCATATGAATTATGATTCTTTTTCGTTAAATAGATCTACTTTTTTAATCCATTTTGTTTTTCTTTCAAAGAAGAAAATATCGATTATTAAAAATAATAATCCAATTCCAACGAACCATTGAAATTGATCCTTATAGTCTGAAAATTGAGTGGATTCGAATTCACTCTTTTGTGCATTAGCTATAACCTTTTCGATTATTTCTACAGGCTGTTCGGTTTTATTTCCATCTATATATTCACCATTCGCTACATCAGCAATGCCTTGTAAAACGTCTGGTTTTCTTTGGGTGATTACAGTTTCACCTTGTCTGTTCTTTTTATAACCAACAAGACCACCGTTTAATTCAATTGGAATTGGTCCTCCATTTTCTGTTCCAACTCCAACAGTGTAAACTTTTACACCTTCGTTAGCGATATCTTGTGCTTTTTGTTTGGTTTCTTCTTGATGATCTTCTCCATCAGAAATTATAATAAGAAACTTGTTAGTTTGTTCATCATTATTATAATAAGTTCTTGAAAGATCTAGAGCTTCGTTAATGGCAGTTCCTTGACTAGAAACCATATCTGGGTTTGCATTTTGCAAAAACATTTTTGCAGCAGCATGATCTGTTGTTATAGGTAATAATGGATATGCATTTCCAGCATAAATAATGATTCCAACACGATCACTTCCTAGCTTATCTATAATTTTAGAGATAATTTGTTTCGATTTCTCTAAACGATTAGGAGCGATGTCTTTGGCTAACATACTTTTGGAAACATCTAATGCAAATATAATGTCAACACCTTCGCGTTTTACAGTTTGAAGCTTAGTACCCATTTTTGGATTCACCAAGGAAATGATTAAAAAGCTAATTCCTACTAGAAGAAATACAAGCTTTAAAATCGACTTAAATACAGAAGCATTTGGAGCTAGTTTAGCTAGCAATTCTGTATTTGCAAACTTCTTTTGCGTGCTTTTCTTCCACCATAAAACCAATATGAAAATGACTATCATTATTGGAATGATAATGAAAAAGTAAAAATATATTGGTTCTTCTATTTTATACATGTTATATAAAGCTTTTAAATAACGTGTTTCGTAATATGAATTCTAAAATCAAGAATATACCTGCTAAAAACACAAAAAATCTATAGTTTTCAGTGTAGTTATAGTATTTGAATTCTTCTATTTTAGTTTTCTCTAACTTGTCAATTTCGTCGTAAATTTCTTTTAATGAAGAGTTATCGGTAGCTCTAAAATATTCACCTTCGGTTTCATCAGCAATAAACTGAAGTAACTTTTCATCAATTTCAACTTTCTGGTTTCTAAAAGATAATTGTCCTGTTCTTGGGTCTTTTGCCCATGGAAAAGGAGCCATTCCGTTAGTTCCAATTCCAATGGTGTATACTTTAATTCCGATTTCCTTAGCAAGTTCAGTTGCAGTTTTAGGATCAACAAAACCAGCATTGTTAACACCATCGGTAAGTAGAATAATAACTTTACTTTTAGCTTTACTTTCCTTTAAACGGTTCACGGCAGAACCTAATCCCATTCCAATGGCAGTTCCTCCTTCTAATTGTCCCCATTTAATTTCAGAAATAGTACGTTTTACAATAGATTTATCACTGGTAATAGGTGTTTGAGTAAAACTCTCACCAGCATAAACAACTATTCCAATTCTATCGTTAGGTCTTCTATTTACAAAATCTACAGCAACTCTTTTTAAGGCTTCTAATCGATTTGGCTTTAAATCTTTTGCTAGCATACTTGCAGAGACATCAATTGCCATAACAATATCGATACCTCTATTTGTTTTTGTTTTCTTACTAACAGATACATTTCTTGGTCTGGCCAAAGCAACAATTAGAGCCGCTAAAGCCAATAACCTAAACACATGTAAGAAAGGTTTCAGTTTTGGAAGTAAACTAGTTCCTCCGTCAAAACCTTTAATGTTAGGTACAGAAAGTAAAGTGTTTTCTTTTTTTCTGTTTGAAAATAACCAAACAGCTAAAAGTGGTATTGCAATTAATAACCACAAGAATTCTGGACTATGGAACTCAAAATTATCGAACATCTGTTACTTGTGGTTTTAATGAATTTAATATTGGTTGTGTTTTTGAAACCGAATAAATAATTGTAGCGATGAATAAAACAATTACTATGATTGTAATTATTTTAACTAACAACGATGGTTTCTTCACAATTGGTTTTTCAACAATAATAACAGGTTCTAAGTCAACTTCTGTAGTTTCTGATTCTGTTACGTTAGGTTTTAAATTGTCGATAATATATTTCGCAATATTTCTATCGGCTTCAATTTCATGAGCTAAAGGTTTTGATTTAGCAAACTTTACTAAATCAGCTTGTCTTAATAAATCATTTAACTTGTCAATTGTTTCTTTTTCTGCTATAATAGCATTAGAATCATTAAAGTCAGCTAAGCTTTCTATTAAGCCTTCGGAAGTGGTCTCCAGAGCAGGAACGTGAAGTTCTCTCTCGATAAAATTCCTGATGATATGAGTTAACTCGCTATAATGTTCTTTGATTTTATTGTTCTGCCATAAAAGTTTTCCATCAAGTACTTTTAAACCTTTTAAAGCTTCTTGATAAGGTGATAAAAGTTGTTCTGAAGTTTGAACTTCATCATCATTAGTTCTTTTAAGAGCAAAGTATAAGATAGATCCAACTAAAAGTAGAATAGCAACAACCCAAAATAAAATATGTTTGTAATCATCGAAGCGATAAGGTTCACTTTTAATTCCTTTGATCGCAAACATTTTTACTTTCGTAGTATCTATAGCTACAGTAGCTACGTTAATTAATAAACTATCAGTAAAATGAGCTTGATTTCTAATGAATATTTGCTGTCTTGGTATGTAGAAAGCACCGCTATCAAAACCAGTTAGAATATATTTCTGAACAAGTTTGTTTTGGATTGTATCTAACTTTAAACTATCAATAACTTCTAATCCGTTTAATTGTAGTTTAGGTATGATAACATTATCAGTTCCATCGATAGACAATTTGTATTGGAATTGTTCTCCTATACGAATATTCATGGTGTCCACTTCTGCTTTAACAGCATTGTTCTGTGAAAATCCTTGAATAGAAAGTAATAATACTAAGTATAGTAATAAATTCTTCAAATTATGCTTTGTTTTTAAAATAGCTTAATAACTTCTTGACGTAGTTTTCGTCGACTCTAATATTAATAGTACCTAATCCACTTTTCTTAAATGAATTTTGAAATTCATCTTTTAAGCGTAGTGCATTAGCTTTGTATTTGTTTCGTAACGATTTAGAACTCGTGTTAATTAATCGAACTTCTTTAGTCTCATTATCCAACATTGGAACCATTCCTAAATTAGGAATTTCTTCATCGAATTTGTCGTAAATACGAATTCCGGTGAGGTCATGTTTATTACCAACGATTTTTAACGTTTTCATGTAGTTTTCATCAATAAAATCAGAAAGCATAAAAACAATCGCTTTTTTCTTCATTACACTTGATAAGAATTTAAGCGCTTCTTCTATGTTGGTTTTCGAACTTTTTGGAGAAAACTCTATGAGTTCACGTATGATACGTAAAACATGACTTTTTCCTTTTTTAGGTGGTATAAATAATTCAATTTGATCTGAGAATAAAATCAAGCCTACTTTATCATTATTTTGAATAGCAGAGAAGGCGAGTGTTGCAGCAATTTCTGTAACGGTATCTCTTTTAAATTGAACAGAAGTCCCGAATGATTCAGATCCTGAAACATCAACCATGAGCATCATTGTAAGTTCGCGTTCCTCCTCGAAAACTTTTACATAAGGCTCGTTGTAACGTGCGGTTACGTTCCAATCAATTGCTCTAATATCGTCTCCGTATTGGTATTGTCGAACTTCAGAGAAGGTCATACCACGCCCTTTAAAAGTAGAGTGGTATTCTCCTCCAAAAATATGATTAGACAAGCGTTTTGTCTTGATCTCGATCTTACGAACTTTTTTTAATAACTCTTTGGTATTCATATTAATTTAACCAGTCTAATGGTAAAGGTGGTAATTGTATATCAGTATCAACAGATATTGATTTTACTGCAAATAAAGGCGCTTCTTGAATAGAGATATTAACATTGTTTTTCTTTCCAATCTCCTTTATTACCTCCTTCATACTTCTTTTTTGGCATAGTACTAGGTAGTTCATCTGCACGTTTGATTCTGTTTTTAAATCAAAACAATCTACCCAAAACGATGGTTTGTCGTCTTTGTATACTATTGCTTGTGTGTTTTTCTGTTTACCAGTTTCTAAAATTTCTTTTTTTCCTGTTAATGTTTTGTACGTTGTTAATTTGAAAGTCATTCTTAGCAAAAAATTTAAGGGATTAATTAGGTTTTTGTTGAATGGCTAGTTGTTAGTTGTTGATTTGGTTATGGAACCTGAACTTCATTGATAATTGCATTAATAATATCAAGAGAAGTCATATTTTCTGCCTCTGCTTCGTATGTGATTCCTATTCTGTGTCGTAAAACATCTTTCGTCATTGCACGAACATCTTCAGGAATTACATATCCTCTTCTCTTGATAAAAGCATAACATTTAGCTGCTTTAGCTAAAGCAATACTACCACGAGGAGAAGAACCAAAGCTTATTAAAGGCTTTAATTTTTCTAAGTTGTAATTTTCTGGATAACGAGTAGCGAAAATAATATCTAAGATATATTTCTCTATCTTTTCATCCATGTAAACTTCATTTACAGCTTCTCTAGCTTTAAGAATTTGTTCTAGAGAAATCACCGGATTAACTTTTCCAAAGCTATTATTTAAGCTTTGTCTCATAATTAATTGTTCATCTTGTAATTTAGGATAATCGATAACTGTTTTTAGCATAAAACGGTCAACCTGTGCTTCAGGTAAAGGATATGTTCCTTCTTGTTCTACAGGGTTTTGAGTTGCCATTACTAAGAAAGGCTCGTCTAACTTAAATGTTTCGTCTCCAATAGTAATTTGTCTTTCCTGCATTGCTTCTAATAAAGCCGATTGTACTTTTGCAGGTGCCCTGTTGATCTCGTCTGCTAAAACAAAGTTTGCAAAGATTGGTCCTTTTTTAATTGAGAAGTCATTATCCTTCACATTATAAATCATAGTACCAACAACATCGGCAGGAAGTAAATCAGGTGTGAACTGAACTCTGCTAAAACTACCTTGAACAGCTTTAGATAAAGTATTAATAGCTAAAGTTTTTGCTAAACCTGGAACACCTTCTAATAATATATGCCCGTTACCTAGTAAACCAATTAAAAGTCTTTCTATCATTGTCTTTTGTCCTACAATGACTTTATTCATTTCATTGGTTAAAAGATCTACAAAAGCACTCTCTCTTTCTATTTTTTCGTTAATAGCTCTAACATCTACATCCATATGATAAGAAATTATTAGTTATGATTTTAAGTGAACAAAGCTACAATATTAACATTTTTTTTCTTGTTAAAACGAGGTTAAAGGTATTTGAAGGTTTTACTAAATATTTTAACGTTGTTTTAGTGGATTTGTACAATTTTAACACTTATTAATATTTTAATTCATTAAATTGACGCTTTAACCAAATATTAATTAAAAACATTTCTTATCTATGAGGAAAAAAACATTAGGAAAAAAACTTTTTTTCTTTTTATTAACGTTTGTGAGTATTAGTATTACAGCACAAACAGTAAAAGGAAAAGTAATTGAAGCGTCTGGGGAGAGCGTTCCTTTTGCAGATGTCATTGAGAAGGGGACAACAAACGGTACTTCAACAAACGGGGATGGAGAATTTAGTTTAACTTTAAAAAAACTTCCAGCTACAGTAGTAGTCTCTTCTTTAGGGTTCGCTAGCCAAGAAATCAAAGTAACTTCAGCATCGCAATTTATTAATGTAACATTAAAAGAAGATGCAGATGTATTAGATGAAGTTGTAATTTCTGGTTTAGCAACAACAACAAAAAGAGCAAATTTAGCAAACACCGTTGCAAGTGTGTCGGCAGCTCAGTTAGCGCAGGTAACAACGCAATCAGGATTTGATAGTGCTTTATCAGGAAAATTTACAGGAGCAGAAATTAAAGCAAACTCAGGAGCTCCTGGTGGAGGTATCTCAATGAGATTAAGAGGTGTTACTTCTGTTTTTGGAAATCAACAACCTTTATTTATTGTAGATGGAGTTTATGTAGATAACTCTTCTATTTCTTCTGGTAATAACATTGTTAGTGAAGCAGCAGGAGGAGGAAACACATCAACAAATCAAGATGATTCATCAAACAGGATTGCAGATATTGATCCTGAAGATATCGAGAATGTAGAGATTTTAAAAGGAGCTTCTGCCGCAGCATTATATGGTTCGAGAGCAGCTGGGGGTGTGGTTATCATTACAACAAAGAGAGGTAAATCAGGAAAGCCAAGAGTTTCTTTTTCTCAAACAGTAGGATTAAGAAGTCCAACTCGATTATTAGGATTAAGAGATTGGGATCAATCTGAAATTACAGCAGCTGGTGGACCAGCTAACGCTACATTAAGAGATTACGAAGCTGAATTATTCGACCACACTAGAGTTTCTACAACTTCTAGATTTACAACATCTGGGGGAAACGAAAAATCTGATTATTTCTTTGGAGTTACGCATAAAGATGAACCTGGTTTAGTAGAGAATACAGGGTATGAGAAAACATCATTCAGATTAAATTTAGGTCAGAAATTAACTGATTGGTTAGATGTTTATGTAACTACGAATTATATAAATTCTCAAGCAGATAGAGGTTTCTTCAACAATGGTAACGCAAACAGAACAGTAGGTTATGCATTAGCATTTACTTTTCCTTGGGAAGATTTATCACCTGTAAACGGAATATTCCCTGCAGGAGCAGCAGGTTCTAATGTTTTAGAAACTGTAGCAAATACTACAAATAGAGAAAATGTTAATCGTTTTATTGGTAGTGCAAAGTCTAATCTTCAAATTTTAGATTCTGAAATGCACAGATTAAAGTTAACTTTCGAGTTAGGATTTGATCAATATACGTTACGTACTACAAACATTTTCCCAAGAGGATTGTCTTATTTTAGAGATCCTAGTACTTTAAGAGGAGCTGCTATTTCTGGTACTACAGTAAATACAAACTATAACCTTTCTGCATTCTTAGTATATAATTTAGATTTAGAAAACGGATTAGGATTTACTACTCAAGCTGGTACATTCTTACAAGACTTCGATCGTAATACTGTAATTACTGTTGGAACAGGGTTTAATGGTTCATTAACAAACTTAGGATTAGCAGAAAATACTTCTGTAAGTCAAGATATAAGATTACAAAGAGATACAGGATTCTTCGTACAAGAAGAAATTAACTACGACGATAAAATTATCGCAACACTTGGTATTAGAGGAGATAGATCTACTAATAATGGAGATTCTAATGAATTATTCTATTATCCAAAAGCAAGTTTAGCTGTAAATGTGCATAAATTAGGTTTATTTGAGTCAGATATCTTTACAACTGTTAAGCCAAGAATTGCATATGGTGAGGCGGGGAGATTCCCTAATTTTAATGATCAGTTTGCTTTAACTACTCCAGAATTTATTGGAGGAAACTCAGGATTGTCTCCAGGAACATTTAGAGGAAATCCAAATATTAAGCCAGAGCGTCAGAAAGAATTAGAATACGGTATCGATTTAGGATTCTTAAATAATAGATTCGTTTTAGAGGCTACTTTTTATAACAAAGAAATTGATGATTTAATTATTAGAGATCAAATTCCTACTTCTAGTGGACAAACTAGAGAAGCTAAAAATGCAGGAGCTTTAACGAACAATGGTATCGAGCTTGGATTAAATGCTAATGTTATAGAAGAGGAAAACTTTTCTTGGAGTACTAATTTAAAATGGTGGAAGAATAAATCAGAAATCACAAGATTAGACGTGCCAGCGTTTACGACTGGAGGTTTTGCTGCTTCTTTAGGTCAGTTTTATATCCAAGAAGGATTTAGTGCAACACAAATTGTAGGTACTTATGATAGTACCGGTTTAACGCCTGATCAAATAGCGCAAATTGATCCAGAAGGAGATGGTTTTGCAGTATACGGTAATGCAGAGCCAGATTTTCAAATGTCTTGGCAAAATCAAATTAGTTATAAGAACTTTGATTTAACATTCTTATGGCACTGGAAAAAAGGTGGAGACGGAATTAACCTTACTACTTTATTATATGATTTAGCTGGAACTACTTGGGATTATGATGATACTGGTTTAGACCCATTAGGAGTACAAACAAATGGAGAGTATAGATCTAGTTTAGCCTTTGTAAATCCAGCGCCAGTAATCGAAGATGCAGGATATATTAGATTACGTGAGGTAGGTTTATACTATACTTTTGATGATAATGTATTCAAAGGATTCGAAAGAGTTAAGGTTGGGGTTTCTGGTAGAAACTTAATCAATATTTTCGATTATAATAGTTACGATCCAGAAGTATCTAACTTCGGAAATAATGTTTTAGCTAATAACGTAGAAGTAACTCCATATCCTGCTTCTAAGTTTATCAACTTCCACTTAAATGTTAACTTCTAAAGAAAATACTATGCTTAAAAATAAATTATCAATTATAGTTTTATTAATCACGGCTACTTTCTTTGTTGGTTGTGAGTTAGATGAATTACCGAATGAAAATGCACCTACTTTAGAAAGTTTTGCTGACGGAGCTTCTCAGGCAGATGTTCAATCTTTGGCAGTAGGTTTAGAAGCGGTTATGAGAAACGATTTAGAGTTTCATTACCAGACCGTTAGTTACATTGGTAGAGAATATTACGATTTAACAGGTACAGATCCTAGATATACTGGAGAGTTATTAAAAGGACCGTTAGATAATAATGGATTTTTAACAACAAGAGCTTACACTGCTTGGTATAGAGTTGTAAAAGCTGCAAATATTTTAATTACTGCTGTTGAAAATTCTGAAGCTGGTTTTACTGATTCTGTAAAGCAATCGTATTATGGGTATGCAAATACATTAAAAGCCTATGCTTTATTAATGGTTGCAAATCGTCAGTTTAGTAACGGGATTAGAGTTGATGTTGCTGATCCAGATAACTTAGGACCTTTCTTAGGATATCAAGAAGCTTTAACAGCAATTAGAAATTTATTAGATGATGCAAATACAGATTTATCAAATTCTCCTACAACTTTTGATTTTCCAATAAGTTCTGGTTTTGATGGATTTAATGCGCCTGCAACTTTTGCAACGTTCAATAGAGCTATTGCAGCAAGAGTAGCATTGTATCAAAATAATAAAGCAGATGTTTTATCATTACTAAACAATTCTTTCTTTGATATTGCTGGTGGATTTAATCTTGGAGTAGCGCATATTTTTGGTTTAACAGGAAATGATGTAGTTAATGCTCAGTTCTATGTTTTAGGTCAATCTGGACAAGAATATATGATTCATAATTCTTGGATTGCTGATGCTGAGGCTGGAGATACAAGAGTTACTAATAAATCGTTTATGTTACCAACACCAAGGTTGTTTGATGATTTAACGGCAACACATCAAATGGCTTTATACAGAAGTAATGTTGATCCTGTGTATTTAATAAGAAATGAAGAATTAATTTTAATCTATGCTGAAGCTAACATTGGAACTAATAATGCTAACGCTGTAAATGCATTAAATGTAATTAGAAATGCAGCTGGATTAGCTAATTATTCTGGTGGAACTACAGATGCTGAGTTAGAACTAGAAGTGTTAAACCAAAGAAGATATTCTTTAATTGGTGAAGGTCACCGTTGGATTGATTTAAGAAGATTCGGACTTTTAAATGATACAAATTTCTTACCATTAGATAGAACTGGAGATAACGCATTAGATGCTTTTCCAACTCCATTTACTGAAAATGCTGGTTAAAAACATACAGTTATAAAAATTAAAAACTCATCTGAAAAGATGAGTTTTTTTATTCGTATTTGTCAAGTGTAAATGTAGTGTCAACATAAGTTCCGTAGGTGAAATATTGCACCCAATCACCTAGATTGAAATATTTACTTGTATCGCTTAATTTAATGTCTAAAGGAAGATGACGATGACCGAAAACAAAATAATCGTAGTGTTTTGTTTCTAATTTTCGTTTACAATATTGAACCAGCCATTCTTTTTCTTCTCCAAGAAATTTAAAATCTTCATCACCAGAAATCATTTTATTTTTTACAGACATATATTGTCCTAATCGAACACCTAAATCGGGATGTAACCATCTAAATAACCATTTAAAAAGCGGGAAAGTGAATACTTTTTTCATTCTCTTATAACCAAGGTCGTGCGGACCTAATCCATCTCCATGTCCTATTAAAAAAAGCTTATTGTTGATTTTAAATTCTTGTGGTTTAAAGTAAACAGGAATGTTTAATTCTGTTTCAAAATAGTCTTTCATCCATAAATCATGATTTCCAACAAAGAAATAAATAGGAATTCCGTCGTCACTTAGCTGTGCTAATTTTCCTAATACTCTAACAAACCCTTTAGGAACAACAGTTTTGTATTCAAACCAAAAATCAAATAAATCACCAAGAAGAAAAATAGCTTCCGCATCTTTTTCAATTTCATTTAACCATCTTAAAAATTTCTTTTCTCTAGGAAAACTCTTCTCTTGAGTTGGAGCTCCTAAATGTTGGTCAGAGGCGAAATATACTTTTTTATGTGCTGAAATATCGATTGAAATCAAACCTAAAATTTTGGTAAAAATAACTATTTTATTTAGCTAACTTTGTAAAAAAGCACTTATATGAAGATTCTGGCTACAAACATTGGACAGCGTAAAGAAATAGATTGGAAAGGTAAAAAAGTAACTACAGGAATTTTTAAATATCCAGTTAAAGAACCTATTTTTTTAGATGTTGAAGATGTTAAAGGAGATGCAATTTGCAATCGAGAAAAGCATGGAGGTATAGATCAAGCTGTTTATGCTTTTTCAGAAAAACATTACGATTATTTTAAAAAAATGTATCCAGATTTAGATTGGGAATTAGGAATGTTTGGTGAAAATCTTACGTTAAGCGATCTAGAAGAATCAGAAATTCATGTAGGCGATACATATAAAGTTGGAGAAACACTTTTAGAGGTAACTAAGCCAAGACAACCTTGTATGAAGTTAGGTGTTCGTTTTAATGACATGTCTGTAGTAAAAGAATTTTGGAATACAACAATGAGTGGTGTGTATTTTAAAGTATTGCAAACCGGATTTGTAAAAACAGGTGATGTTTTTGAAAAAGTAGTATCAAAACCCGAGAATCCGACTATAGCAGAAGTGTATACGATGAAAAGAAAGAAGAAGTTAGGATGAATGTATTTGATGATACTTATTTTATGAGGAAAGCACTGCAAGAAGCAGAGCAAGCTTATGATAAAGGAGAAGTGCCAGTTGGGGCTGTTATCGTATTTAAAAACCAAATTATAGCTAGAGCTCATAATTTAACTGAGCGTTTGAATGATGTAACCGCACATGCCGAAATGCAAGCGTTCACATCTGCTTCTGATTTCCTTGGAGGGAAATATCTAAGAGATTGTATTTTGTATGTAACTGTTGAGCCTTGTCAAATGTGTGCGGGTGCTAGTTACTGGACTCAAATAGGAAAAATTGTTTACGGAGCAAGTGAGCCTAAATCAGGTTTCACGGTTTTAGGGACTAAACTACATCCGAAAACTAAAGTAGTATCTGGAGTTTTAGAAGAAGAGTGTGGTAATTTGATGAAGCGTTTTTTTATTGAAAAAAGAAATTTGAATTAGTTCAGAACTCTATTAAAACAAACTTTGTTGTTTCGTTCCACTTTCGTGTTCAAGTAGCCATTTTTTACGCCAAACTCCACCAGCATATCCAGTTAATGATCCGTCAGAACCAATAATTCTGTGACATGGAATAATCACAGAAATTGGATTTTTTCCATTTGCGGAAGCTACAGCGCGTATTGCTTTAATATCTCCAAGTTTTTTAGACTGCTCTAAGTAACTTCTTGTTTTTCCAAAAGGTACTTTTAAAAGTTCGTTCCAAACTTTTCCTTGAAATTTGGTTCCTTTAGGAGCTAAGGTCAATTCAAATTCTTTACGATTTCCAGAGAAATATTCCTCTAGTTGTAGAACACAGTTTTTAATTTCTTTTGACGAAATGTTTTTCGTAGCAGAATATTCTTCTTCTATAAAATAAATAGAGTGAATTGATTTTTCATCTCCAGTTATTTCTAGAGTTCCAATAGGAGAGGAATAATATGCTGTTTCTATGTTCACTTTTTAGTTATTTAATCTCTCCTTTCTCTTTTAAGAAAGAAAATATTTTTTTGTCAACTTCAGAGATAATGTCGGTATGAGAAGAATCTAACCATTGTATTTCTTCAATTTCATTATCTGCTAGTAAAGTTCCTTCAAATTTTGCTTTATAGCAAGTCATTTTAACTAAAACTCCTTCTTTAGCACCGTCTGATTGCGCTTTAAAAGCTCCAAGATATTCTATGGTGTCTTTTATTATTACAACGCTTAATTCTTCTTTTATTTCACGAATAAGCGTTTCTTCGTCAGATTCGTTATCTTCTCTTTTTCCTCCAGGTATATAAAACTTTTCTTTTCCTTTAGATCGAGTACTAAGAATTTTACCATTCTTAGTTTCTATCCACGCAATTTTGTCAATTTCCTTCATACTATATTTTGAAAACCTGTTTTGAGTTTTCTGTAGTGATTTCAGAAATTTCTTGATACGATTTCCCGTAAATATCCACCAATTTACCTACAACTTGAGTGATATAACTGCTTTCATTTCTCTTTCCTCTATACGGAGTAGGAGCTAAGTAAGGTGAATCGGTTTCTAAAACAATATGTTCAATATCTATTTCATTTAAGAACTTGTCAATTTTTCCATTTTTAAAAGTTGCTACACCACCAATTCCTAATTTCATGTTGTATGAAATTGCTTGTTGTGCTTGCTCAAAAGTTCCCGTAAAACAATGGAAAATTCCATGTAGATCATCTCCTTTTTCTTCTTCTAAAATTTCAAAAATTTCATCAAAAGCTTCTCTACAGTGAATTACAATGGGAAGTTGTTTTTCTTTTGCCCATTGTATTTGAGTTTTAAAAGCTTCTTGCTGTTGAGTTAAAAAGGTTTTGTCCCAATACAAGTCAATTCCTATTTCTCCAATACCATAAAAATCACGTTTGTCAATCCATTCTCTTACGTGAGCTAATTCCTCTTTATAGTTTTCCTTTACAGAAGTTGGATGAAGTCCCATCATTAAAAAAACATCATTTGGATAATTCTTTTCCAATTCAAACATGTTTTCCGTGTGTGAACTATCAATAGCAGGAATAAAAAAACGAGAAACACCAGCATCTTTTGCTCTAGTCATCATTTCATCTCTATCGTCATTAAATTGCTCTGAATATAAGTGAGTATGTGTATCTGTAATCATGTGATTTTAACTGTATCTTTGCAGCGACAAAAGTACAAGAAATGGCAAGTTTGAAAAAAGTATTACGTAAAAAGAAATACGTTCGAATAAAGTTGAAAAAAATGAAAACAAATCACCTTGAATTGAAAGCTGAAATCAACGGTGTAAAAGGTGTTTTTATTTTAGATACTGGAGCTTCAAATTCTTGTGTTGGATTAAATTTAGTTGATCAATTCAAATTGGTTTCTGAAGTTAGCGAAGTTAAAGCAGCTGGCGCTGGAGCAACTGATATGGAAACTTATAAATCTGTTGATAATAGATTAAGAATAGGAAATTGGAAATTGAAAAATTGTGATTTAGTTCTTTTTGATTTAAAACATGTAAATGCTGCATTAACGATGCATAATGCTAAAGAAGTACATGGAATAATTGGCGCAGATGTTTTAGAGAAAGGAAAAGCTCTTATCGATTATGATAAGAAAGTATTGTACTTAAGAAAGATTAAAAAGAAAAAGCAACGAAATTTATCGTTGCCTTTTTAATACTATTGAATTTATTTCGGAATTTCGTAGGTAAATTAAGATTTACAATTTTATTCCTTGTTCAATAAGTTTATTAGTTACTTCATCTTGATCATTAATTTCTGAAATATCAATATGAACATGATCGTAAAATATTTTTCTGAGTTCTTTCATTAAATCTTCTTGAGAAGTTTCTGAAATATTTTCGAATGTAATAAAGTAACTAGAACCTTCAGTATTTAAATATTGTCCTAAAAAAATATTTTGATCAGTATTTAAGCCAATAACATTGTTAATCGATTTGGTAAAATCTTTTAAAATAGCTTTCGAAGGCTGTTTAAATATTGTGTATAATTCTTCTATTTTTACTTTTCTGGCTTTTAAAGAGATGTTGTCTAGATTAAGCATTATGTCTTCAGTCACATCAAGACCACCTTTGGAGTTCGTTTTTAAACTTTTTAAAGTATTTGTAACTCCATCTAAAGACCACCAACCAAAAATAAAGGATAATAAGTTGTATTTAAGTGTGTGCTTTTTTTGATCTTCTTTTTTAAGTAAATATGCAGGTGATGCAGTAAAAATATTACCAACAATTAAAGATATGCTGTATTGATAAATAATAAAACGATGTCCGTTTTCGATTCTTCGTTGTAAACTTTGAATATCTAAATTGTCTACATTTTTTAACTTACATGTCAGTTTATTCATTCTTTTTATAGCTTTTTAAAAACAAAAAAACCTGATAAATGATAAATCAGGTTTCTTTTTTATTGTTATTAAGTTTTTTTATAATTAAAACTAGCTCAATACTTCTTTAATACGCTTAACAGCTTCACGTAATTGTAATTCTGAAGCAGCATAAGACATACGAATACAGTTTGGTGCACCAAAAGCATCACCAGTTACTGTAGCTACATTTGCTTCTTCTAATAATAACATAGAGAAATCTGAAGCATTGTTAATCTCTTTACCTTGTATTGTTTTTCCGAAGAAAGCAGAAATATCTGGGAAGATATAGAAAGCTCCTTCAGGAACGTTTAATTTAAAACCTTCGATTTTTTCTAATAAACCAAGAACAATATCTCTTCTCGATTTAAATTCATCTACCATGTATTGAACAGCGCTAGGATCAGCAGAAACAGCAGTAATCGCAGCTCTTTGTGCAATACAATTCGT
This sequence comes from uncultured Tenacibaculum sp., assembly GCF_947495995.1. GTDB lineage: Bacteria > Bacteroidota > Bacteroidia > Flavobacteriales > Flavobacteriaceae > Polaribacter. The sequence continues at coordinate 375,183 of NZ_CANMAX010000001.1, read as the reverse complement.
TCCAGAAGTAATCTGACCTTGCATTTTCGTACAAGCTTTAGCGATCCAAGCAGGTGCTCCGATGTAACCAATTCTCCAACCTGTCATAGCAAAAGCTTTTGCTAATCCGTTTACAGTAATTGTTCTGTCGTACATACTTTCAATTGCAGCAAAACTGAAAGGTTTTGTTCCGTAGTTAATATGTTCGTAAATTTCATCAGACATCACGAAAATCTCTGGATACTTTTCTAATACTTTAGCCAAAGCTAAATACTCTTCCTTAGTATAGATTGTGCCACTTGGATTGTTTGGTGAGTTGAATAAAATTAATTTCGTTTTTGGTGTAATTGCAGCTTCTAATTGCTCTGGAGTAATTTTAAAGTTTGTTTCAATAGTTGAAGGAATCTCAACAGAAACGGCTTCACATAATGTTGCAATTGCAGAGTAACTTACCCAGTACGGACAAGGTAATAAAACTTCATCTCCAGGATTTAACAATACTTGCATTACGTTAGCAATAGATTGTTTTGCCCCTGTAGAAACTACGATTTGATTTGGAGCATAATCTAAATCATTATCGCGCTTGAATTTTTTGCAAATAGCTTCTTTTAATTCACCATATCCATCTACTGGAGTGTATGAATTATAATTCTCATTTACTGCTTCAATTGCAGCTTCTTTAATAAAGTCAGGTGTGTTAAAATCAGGCTCTCCTAAACTTAAGCTGATAATATCTTTTCCTTGACCTTTTAATTCTCTGGCTTTAGCAGCCATGGCTAATGTTTGCGATACAGGTAAACTGTTAATTCTGTTCGATAATGCTTCTGACATTGTTTTAGTTGATTATGCTAGTTGCGGTTTTTTTCCTAGTTCGGCAATATGTCTTAAGTGTTCTAAAATTGCCTTTCGTGTTGTTTTATATTCGTGATAAGGTAAATTAAATTCCTTAGCAGTCTCTTTTACTATTTTCGCTATTTTACTGTAATGTATATGCGAAATATGAGGGAAAATATGGTGTTCTACTTGATGATTTAAACCACCTGTGTAGAAGTTAATAAACCAGTTTTTAGGAGCGAAATTTGCTGTAGTATATAACTGATGAATTGCCCAAGTATTTTTCATGTTACCATTTTTATCTGGTAAAGGAGTATCTGTAGAAGGTACAATGTGTGCTAATTGGAAAACAAAACTTAAAATGATTCCTGCTGTATAATGCATCACAAAGAAACCAATTAAAACTTTCCACCATGCAATGTCTAAAACTAATAATGGAAGAACTAACCACATTACATAATAAATAATTTTAGTAACAATTAATTTAGTCCACTCCACTTTTGGATTAGGGAATTTCCCATAAGATAATTTTCTTTTCAAGTAACTGTGCATTTGCTTGAAATCTGTAGTAATTGCCCAGTTTATAGTTAATAAACCATATAATACTGGAGAATAATACTTCTGAAATCTATGGAAAGGTCTCCATTGTGTGTGCTTAGAAAAACGAATAATTCTACCAGCATCCATATCTTCATCATGATCTTGAATATTCGTATATGTATGGTGTAGAACGTTATGTTGTACTTTCCAGTTATACACATTTCCAGCTAAAATATACATACTACTTCCCATTAGGTTATTCACCCATTTTTTACTTGAGAAAGATTCATGATTACTATCGTGCATAACATTCATACCAACACCAGCCATACCAATTCCTATAACGATAGTTAATAAAAATCTAAGCCAGTTAGGCATATCTACTGTAAGGATTATTGCAAACGGAGCTAAGAAAAGTGTAAACATGATAATTGCTTTTATATACAATTTCCAGTTCCCTGTTCTTTTTATGTCATTTTCTTTAAAGTAGTCGTTAACTCTTTTATTTAAAGTTCGAAAGAACTTTGCTTTATCTATTCTTGAAAATTTAATCGAATTCATGTCGTAATTTAATGGGGTAAAAATAAGTGTTTTTCGTTCATGTTTTTCTGATAACGAAAGTTTTTAACGATAATTATTGATTTGTAAAAATCTTAACTATATACAACAATTGTTATTACTTTTGTCTCGCAAATATAATAGCATGGATATCATTTTAAAATACTTTCCTGATTTAACTGAAAATCAGTTACGCCAATTTACACTTTTACAGGAATTATATGAAGATTGGAACCTAAAAATTAATGTTGTTTCTAGAAAAGATATTGATGAACTGTATCTACGTCATGTACTACATTCTTTAGGTATAGCAAAAGTGATGGAATTTCAGCCAGGAACTAGTGTAATGGATGTAGGAACAGGAGGAGGTTTCCCTGGTGTACCTTTAGCTATTTTATTTCCTGAAACGAAATTTCATTTAGTAGATTCTATCGGAAAAAAGATTAAAGTTGTAAATGAAGTTGTAGAAGGTTTAGGATTAGAAAATGTAAAAACGACACACGGAAGAGTAGAAGAGGTTGATGAAATTTATGACTTTATAGTAAGTAGAGCAGTTGCTCAAATGGAAACTTTTCATAGATGGGTAAAGAATAAAGTTCAAAAGAAACAAAACCACGAATTAAAAAACGGAATTTTGTATTTAAAAGGAGGAGATTTAACTGAAGAGTTAGCGAAGTTCCCGAAAGCTACAATTTACGATTTGCCAGATTTTTTTGAAGAAGATTTCTTCGAAACCAAAAAAGTAGTGCATTTACCAATAAAATTCAAAGGATAAATAAAAAGACCAGAAGATATAATCTCTGGTCTTTTTATTTAAAATCTATTTATTAGTTCGATTTTGTAGGTGTTGGAAATTTAGGTACTGTAATTTTTAAATTTCCTTTTAATTGTTTTAGCGCTTCTTTTACGGCACGCTCTAATTGCGGATCTTTACCTTGAGAAAGCGATAAAGCATCTTGACGAACAAAAATATCTGGTTCCACACCTGTGTTTTCTGCAATCCATTCGTTTTTCACAGGATCGAAAACAGCATTATCAGGAGCTGTAAGTGAACCACCATCAATTAAGCGATAATGTGTAGATGATTTTACTAAACCTCCCCATGTTGTAGCGCCAATCAATAATCCAGCTTTTTGTTGTCTAAATACCCAAGGGAAATAATCTCCACCAGAACCTGCAAGTTCGTTTATTAATAAAACTTTAGGGCCTAAAATCCCAGCTGGTAAACGCATCGGTTTTCCATTAGGGACTTCGTTTGTAAGTGCAGCTCTTGGTTTTCTGGTCATTAGATCTACCATATAGTCATCTAATAAACCACCACCATTAAAACGCTCATCGATAACAGCTCCTTCTTTATCTTGTTGAGCAAAGAAATACCTGTTAAAAGAAACAAAACCAGCTCCACTAGTGTTTGGTACCCAGATGTAAGCAAGTTTTCCGCCAGATAATTTATCAACTAAACGACGATTGTCTTCAACCCAAGTTCTTTGTCTTAAAGAATTTTCATTTCTAATAGGTTTTACAATTTCTTTCCAGGAACCTTTAAACGTAGGTGTAGAGTTAATATGAATTACAGTTTGCTTATTTGCTGTTCCGTCTAAAAATTGATAAATGTTATCTTTTGAAGTGATTTCATTATTGTTGATTCCAACTAAATAATAACCTTCTTTAATATTCATGCCAGGTTGATCTAAAGGTCCGTTTAATCCTGGGTTCCAACTTTCAGAAGTATAAATTCTTTCAATTTGCCATCTATTATTTTTGATATTGAAATCAGCTCCTAATAAACCACCAGAAGAACGATCTGTTTTTGGGAAATCTCCACCACGAACAAAACTATGTCCAACAGATAATTCTCCATTAACTTGATCCAAAATATAATTTAAATCTGAACGATGTCTGATGTGTTTTACTAAAGGTTGATATCTCTTGTAAACTAATCCCCAACTTCTACCATGTAAGTTTGGATCATAGAAATAATCACGTTCATATCGCCAAGCTTCTTCAAACATTTGGTTCCATTCGCTAAGTCTGTCTAACTTCATGTTAAAGTCAATTTTTACAGTTTTAGCAGCTTTGGCATTTGGAGCAGTAGTTTTTATCACTTTCCAAGTTCTTCCTGAAGAAAGAAGCATATGTTTTCCATTTGGAGAAATAGCTCGAATACGAATTCTTTTTCCGAACTCTTTTGATTTTAGTTTCTTTAAATCAAACTTATGAACAGCACTTCTATCAGAAACAAAAGCAAATCCACTTGGTCCTGCATCAATCGAAAAATAAGAACCACTAGGCATTGGTAATGGTAAGATTCTTCTAGCAATACCATCAAAATCTATAGTAATTTCCTTTTTAGATTTTTTAGGCTTTTTATTTCCTTTCTTTTTAGGAGTTTTATCTTTTTTGCTCTCTTCTTTTACAGTTTCTTCGTCACTTTTAGCTTTAAAAGGAGAATCATCTTTTTTGTTTAAGTTAACAATGTAAGCTGCATAATTTGGTCTTGCAGTCATAGAACTTGTGTTTGCCCAACCAGATCTTAAAGCTAAATCTGTACTTGCAAGAAAATAAAGATGTTTATGGTCTAAATCCCATGCAGGAGAGAAAGAATCGGCAAAATTATTAGTGATTGCTGTTGTTTTTCCAGTTTTTACAGACCAAATTTTTATTTGTCGCAAAGAGTTGTCTCCAGCTTTTGCATAAGCTAGCCAGTTAGAATCCGGAGACCAAGTAACACCTAACCTTCCTCTTTCAAGATTTGTTCCGGCATTATCAATTGTTTGTACTTTTTCTGTTTCAAGGTTTACAACTCGAATTCTAGTGTCATCGTCTGTGAAAGCGATATATTTTCCGTCAGGAGACCAAACGGGATTCCAAGCCATTTTTGAAACACCTATTGAAATATTTTTTTTAATCTCAGTTCCATCTTGATTTGTAATGTATAAACTGTATTTTTTTCTTTCTTTATCAGTAAACCAAGCGATTTCATTTCCTTTAGGAGACCAAATTGGAGCTCTATCTGCAGCTCCAGAAGATTGAGAAATGTTTCTTGAATCTCCAAACTCTACCGGTGCAGTAAAAATATCACCTCTAGCGCTCATTAAAACCCTTTTACCATTAGGAGAAATACTAGCAAAATCTACTCTAGAATTTACGTTTTCCCATTTAGTAGCTGTCCAAGGGAAATCTCCTTTAATTTGAATTTTAATTCGAGTTTCTTTATTTGTGTTAAGGTCTAAAGTGTGAAGTTGTCCGTTTTGTTCGAAGATTAATTTATTGTCATCACCACTTAAAGACTTTACGGCTGTACCATTAAAATTGGTAAGTTTCTTAACGGCTTTAGTTTTTGTGTCGTAAGACCAAATATTTGCCGTATGTGTTCTATCAGAAAGAAAATAGATTTTGTCTTTAATCCAAATAGGTTGTTTGTCTGTTGTTTTGTTGTTTGGAATTAAAATTTCTTCTTGTGTTTTAAGATCTAATATAACAAGAGGTGTGTTTTGTCCTCCTCTATAATCTCTCCATTCTGTATCCCAACGAGACATTCGATCGATAGTCATCTTTTTTCCGTCAGGTGAATAAGAACCTGAAAAAGCCCATTGATCTGCAACTTTCGTAGCGGGTCCGCCTTTAACAGAAATTGTATATAATTTATTATAAGGTCTAGGTGCTGTATTTCTTGACGAAGCGAAAAGCACTTGTTTTCCATCGTTAGTCCAGCCACGAGCACTAGAGCCAGAAGAATGCCAAGTTAATCTTTTAGCTTCTCCTCCAGAGATAGCAACGATAAAAACATCATTTCTTCCAAATCGATTAGAAGTAAAAGCCACCCATTTACCATCTGGAGAAATATGTGGATTACTTTCAACGGCCTGGGTTGAAGTTAATCTTACAGTTTGATTAGTGTTTAGATTTGTAGTCCAGATATCTCCACCGTACGCAAAAGTAATTTGGTTTTTTGAAATTGTGGGTTGTCTTAAAAGTCTGGTTTCTTGTGCGGTTGCCATCAGCGAAGTTAGTGCTAATACAGCAACAAATAGTTTTAGATGCTTTCTCATTAGAAATTCGTTTGGTTGAAAAAAATATAGATTGTTATGTAAATAACTTAATATAAGAGTATGTTTAAAAGTTTTGGTTAGTTAAAAAAAAGTTAATGAAAGGGAAATTAATAAAAAATAACGCAATTCAGTTGCTTTTAGACTGTTTTGTTTGGGTAACGAGTTAAAAATTAAATGTATAAAAAAAGCCAATTAAAATAAATTTTATATTAATTGGCTCTTTAAGTTATTATAAATAAGTTGTTTTTACATTCTGAAAAGTTTGTGGTTTTCTGTATTTCCACCACTTTCAACTTGTAAGAAATAGATCCCAGAAGCAAGAGAAGGAACATCGATAACAACAGCATTATTTATGCTTTGTTTTTGTCCTTGCATAATTAACTTTCCTCTGTAATTGTATAATCTATACTGTAATCCAGGTAATTCATATAGTGTGTTTAAGTTCAGTTTGTCTGTAAATGGATTTGGAAATACAAACCAACTTTTACTTGATCCGTCTGGTTCTGGTGGTGGAGGTGGAGCTATACATCCTGTTGCAATAGAATGCGAAGCTTTAATCATGTCAGGAATCTTTTGTTCAACAAAACTTAAATTATTACTGTAGTTGAAAAATGTATTATCGATAACACTGTCTGCAGCTCCTAAATAATCTTGTAATAATGTAGCAAGTGTTTGTCTGTAGTCAAACTGTACAGTTTCTACTTGGTAGTTGTTATCGCTAGTTGCTTCAGATAAATCAACATTAACACCAGAAACTCCTCCGTTTACTGGTTTTCCAAAAATAAACATTGGAGCAATTTCTCCATGATCTGTACCTAAGTTTCCGTTTTCTTTGGCTTTTCTACCAAATTCAGAATATGTTAGTCCAACGATATCGTCACCTAAAGATTGTTCGTTCACATCTTTAACAAAAGATTCAATCGCAGTAGAAACTTCAGTTAATAATTCATGATGTTTACCTTTAATATCTCCGTTAGTTTCAATTTGACTGTTGTGTGTGTCAAATCCACCGATACTAACTAAGTAAACTTTAGACTGTAGTCCACCGCTAATTAAACGAGCAACAGTTTTTAATTGGTCAGAAAGGTTGTTGTCTTCATATGTTGCAACATTTTTTCCGTTTTCAAAAGCATCAGATATTGCTTTCGAGTATTTATTTGAGGTTTTATTTACATCAATAATATAATTCAATTCTGTTCCGAAATCTGAATTAGGAATCATAGTAGGAGGATCACCACCTAAAGTACTAATTTCAGTAAAGTAACCCGCAGGATCTTGTCCTGTGATATTTATAGATAATCCATGCTCTTCAGCTCCGTGAAAACCAAGCTCGGTTTTTGAAGAACCCATTTGAACACCTAGTGGATAAGATGCTTCTACTTGATCTGGATAAAACTTCTCCATAAATCTACCTACCCATCCAGAATCTTTTCCGTTAGTCCAACTATTTCCATCATTTCCGGTAGAGTAAATATCTTTAGAAGCAAAATGACTTTTGTTTAAAGAAGGATATCCTACAGACTGTAATATTCTTAGATTTCCTTCATCGTATAAAGATTTAAAACCAGTTAAAGCTGGGTGTAATCCTAATTGTTGATCGTCTGCTAAAGTTGTATCTAATCTAATGAATCCGTTAGCTCCAGAATTAGGAACTTTAATTGTTGGTCGTAAGTTTGCGTATTGGTCGTAAACATTTATCGGAATAGTTGTGTTTAAACCATCGTTACCACCTACTAAATTTACAAGAACAAGTTTTCGGTTGGATATATCGCCGCAATCGAAAGGTAAATCAATATTTTTTAATAAAGCACTTAACTCCATAGGCATTAAACCTAAAGCAGAGCTTGCTGTTGCTAATTTTATGAAATTTCTTCTTTTCATGATTAAGTTTTGGGGATGTTGTATTACATTAATTGAAACTCAGGAGCATTGATCATTTGTATCATCAAGGCATGTAATCTGGATTTAACGACTGTGTCGTCACCAGTTCTTCCATATGCTAACCAAGCATCTGTCCAGTAATAATCTGGGAAACCTTCAAGTAAGTTTTCGGCAAAATATGCTACTCTTTCGTCACTTATAGCTTCAGGATACAAGAAGTTTGCAAGTTCTGTAATTAATTCTTTAGCGAGTAAAGGTTCTGTAATATTGTTGCTTATGAAATCAACAATGTTTATTTCAACTTTAATATCGTTGTTAAATCGAATTTTATTTCTTCCAGTTAAAAGACTCTCAATTAAATTATATCGAGCCAATACTGTGTTTGAAGAAAACCAATGTCTATCAAAATCCGGACTTTGATAATGCGCAGGATAACCAGCTACAGAATCTGGCGCCCAAAGTTGCATTCCACCAGCAGACAAAAATATACTATGAACGAAATTGAAAAAGTCATAAAAATCTTCAATTTCGGTTGCAGGATCAGGAATTCGCATTTTAAAGAATGAAACAATTTCATTAATTAATTGTAGCGGACTTTTAACGATACTTCCAATAATATTATCACTATCATTTCCATCATCAAGATCAAAGAAATGATTAGAGGTTAATAATTTCCTTAAAATAGGTAAGACTTCATAATCTCCTAATTTTAATTCAGCAGCTAATGGTTTGATAACATTTTCTTCTGTTTCATCACTCCATTCACTTTTTACAAAATATCTGTATAATTTACGAGTAAAAGAAATTGCTGTGGCATCTTTTTCAAATACCATTTCAACAAAATCGCTAAGTTCATCAACAATACCAATTTCAGTGTCTCTACCAATAATTACAGCATTATCAAAAGCATGGCTAAATGTTTTGTTCTCTTCATCGTGTCTGTTTACAGCAATTCTACCGATAGGTAAACTTGTTTCAGGATCGATTATAGTTCTATCTGTTTGTGTTTTTATTCCAGAAAAAACTTTCGCAGCCTGTTGAACATCTAACTCTGTATAATTTGTATAATCACCATTACCAATCTGTTCTGCTTTTAAAATGGTAAAAAGCTCTAAGAACTCTCTGGCATAATTTTCATTAGGATTGTTAGAGTTATTCTGAGTATTATCAAGATAATCTAGCATCGAATTATCGAAGGTTATTTTCTTCGATAATGTTTTTAAATTTCCTAAAGCATACTTTTCTAAAAGTTGCATGTGATCAAAAAAGTGTGTTGACGATCCAGAACCATCATCTTTTGAAACAGTAAAAGATGTGTGTAGGAAAAATGTCATTTTTTGTAATAAGGAATTTTGATTCATTCCATTATACCACCACCAAGAAGTAACAATTCTTCTTTTTCTAAATTGACCGTCAAAACTATTAGGATGTTCGGTTGAAGATATCCAATTTCCATCAGGAGCGCCTTCAGGTCTCGGATCGTAAGGTTCAGTCCAAAGATTATTTTGAGTAAGTATTAATCTATCGAAGGCTTCTTCTGGTGTAAGTGTAGCAAATTCTTCTAAAGTTTCTTTACTGTAATTAAAAGAAGTTCTACGCAAAAAATGCTTAGCCTTACGCAAACCTAACGGTTGTGTATATGCATTAAGATGATTCATAATTTGGGGATTTGATTGATTTTTAATGTTTTAACATTAAAATCATTACCGTAAAAATAATGACATTTTTGTTATAAACGAAAAAAGGTCAGAAATATTTCTGACCTTCTAAAAAAAATATTGTTATCTAGAATTAACCTAAAAACGGATATCTATAATCTGTTGGAGAAACAAAAGTTTCTTTGATTAATCTAGGAGAAACCCAACGTAATAGGTTTTGAGCAGATCCTGCTTTATCATTTGTTCCAGATGCTCTAGCTCCTCCAAATGGTTGTTGTCCTACAACGGCTCCAGTTGGTTTGTCGTTAATATAGAAATTACCAGCACAGTTTTCTAAAGCTTTTGTAGCTTCAGCAATTGCATATCTATCTGTAGAGAAGATTGCTCCAGTTAAAGCGTATTCAGAAGTTCCGTCTACTAACTCTAAAGTTTGCGCCCAATCTGCATCTTCGTAAATATAAATAGTAACTACTGGTCCGAATAATTCAGTAGCCATAGTTGTATACTTTGGATCTTTAGCTAAAATTACTGTTGGTTCGATAAAGTACCCTTTAGATTTATCGTAGTTACCACCAGTAAAAATTTCTGCATCATCATCAGCTTTAGCTTGATCGATATATTTTGCTAACTTATCAAAAGAACCTTCGTGAATTACAGCAGTAATAAAGTTGCTCATATCTTCTGGAGATCCCATTTTAAAAGAAGCGATATCTTCTTTAACGTAATCTAAAACTTCATTAGCCATAGATTTAGGTAAATATACTCTCGAAGCAGCAGAACATTTTTGTCCTTGGAATTCAAAAGCACCACGAGAAATTCCAGTTGCAACTTGCTTTGGGTTTGCAGAAGGGTGAGCAACGATAAAATCTTTACCACCAGTTTCTCCTACAATTCTTGGGTAAGTTTTGTATGTGTGAATGTTTTCTCCAATTTTCTTCCATAATTCTTTGAAAACAAAAGTAGATCCTGTGAAGTGTAAACCAGCAAAATCTGGAGATGATAACACAACATTAGTAATTTCTACTGGATCACCATAAATAACGTTGATAACTCCGTCAGGTACTCCAGCTTCTTTAAATACGTCTACAATTACTTTTGCAGAAAATATTTGGCTATCAGAAGGTTTCCATACTACAGTATTTCCCATCATTGCTGCAGAAGCTGGTAAGTTAGCAGCGATTGCAGTAAAGTTAAATGGAGTAATAGCATAAACAAATCCTTCCAAAGGTCTATATTCTACACGGTTCCAGATTCCATCATCAGAATTTGGTTGCTCGTTGTAAATATCAGACATGTATTCTACGTTAAAACGTAAGAAATCTATTAACTCACATGCAGCGTCAATTTCTGCTTGGTGAATAGTTTTAGATTGTGCAATCATTGTTGCAGCATTAATCTTTGCACGGTATGGTCCAGCGATTAATTCAGCAGCGCGTAAAAAGATTGCAGCTCTTTGTTCCCATGGCATTTGAGCCCATTCTGTACGAGCTTCTAAAGCAGTATCGATAGCTTTTTGCGCATGAGTTTTATCTCCTACGTGATATTGACCAACTACGTGTTGGTGATCATGTGGAGGAGTCATGTTTTTAGTGTTTCCTGTTCTGATTTCTTCACTTCCAATATACATTGGTACATCAACAGAACCGTTAAAGTACGTTTTATATTGAGCAGAAGCGCTTTCTCTTTCTGGAGAACCAGGAGCATAAGCTTTCACAGGTTCATTCACAGCTATAGGTACATTGAAAAATCCTTTTCCCATGGTTGTTTGTGTATTGAATTTATATATGATAATTTTGGTGTAACAAAGTTACAATTTTTAGATCTTTTTGTAATGATAGTTTTTAGAATGCTACTACAAATAATAAATAAAGATTATTTAAAGGGAGAATAAATGTGTACAGTTACTTACTTGCCATTAGGGAATAATGATTTTATGTTAACCTCTAATAGAGATGAAGATCCAAAAAGAAAAACCATTGAGCCGAAGAAATATATAGAGGGAGGAGTTGAGTTATTTTACCCTAAGGATAGTTTAGCTGGCGGAACCTGGATTGGTTTAAGTGATAAAAATCGATTGGTTTGTTTACTTAACGGAGGCTTCGAAAATCATACGAAAAAAGCAAAGTACAGACACAGTAGGGGTATTATTGTAAAACAATTGTTAACTTCTGACGATGCGGTAAAATATGTTGAGGATTTAGATTTAACCGATATAGAGCCATTTACAATTGTTTTAGTTGACTGGAATAATTTGTTAACAGCTTACGAATTGGTTTGGAATGGTGAAGAAAAAGCCTTTAAAAAATTATCTCAAGAACCACATATTTGGTCAAGTTCAACATTGTATACTGAAGAAATGAAACAATTAAGAAGAGATTGGTTTTCTGATTGGTTGAACGAAAGAGAAAGATTTACACAAGAAAGTATTTTAGCTTTTCATTTAGATGACTCAAAAGATCCTGAAGTTTCTCCAAAAATGAAACGTTTTTTCGTTGAAACAGTTAGTGTTACTTCAGTTGTTAAAAAGGAAGAAAGTGTAACAATGGATTATCATGATCTTGTGACGGAAAAATCTGAAGAAAAAGTTTAGGTAGTTATGAGTTTTCTCCTAATCAGGGGTATATAGTTTTGAAAATAAAATTAATTTTTGCTTCGAAATTAGATATTAAGAGCGGGTTGAAAATTGCCTTTGCTCTTATTTTTGTTTTTAGTGGCAAGTTTTTTTCTACAAGAGAGGTTGATAAAAATTGCTTGTTTTTTGGGATTTATCAAGATTCAAAAGTTAGAAATGATAAAAAAAAGCTCTTTTCTAAAATAAAAAAGACAAAAACTGTAACAAATTGATAAAAATTGTTACTTGTAAGTTGATATTGCTACTTTTGCACCCTTGTAATTACAAAAGAATATGAAAAGAAAAATTAAAATAATTGCATTATTGCTCTCTTCTTTTTTATTGGTTAGTTGTTTTGAGTTTGTTGAAGAAGTATCTTTTAATGAAGATGGTTCGGGGAATGTTGTTTTAACACTAAACCTTAGTAAAAGCAAAACAAAGTTAGCTTCTATCATGCTTTTAGATAGCATAAATGGGTATAAGGTTCCTTCAAAAGAAAAAATCAGACAACAAGTTAACAAAGCGCTAGTTAAAGTTAAAAAGCTGAAAGGAGTAAGTAATGTGCAAAGTAATTTGAACTTTAAAGAGTTTATCGTAACAGTATCATTCGATTTTGATAATGTCGATGTGCTAAATACAGTAATTGCGAGCTTTAGTTCAAAGAAAGATGCTATGTCTATTAAAAAACACAAGCATTTTACATACAATAAGAATAAAAAGACGTTTACAAGAAGTCATCATTTCGATTTTTCAAAAGAAATTAAAAAAGCAAAAGAAAAAGATAAAGCTATCCTAAAAGATGCGAGTTACACGAGTATTTATCGTTTTAAATCACCTGTAAAAACATTTCAGAATAAACATTGCAGAATATCTAAAACAAAAAAAGCACTTATGTTAAGGGCTAGCATTCAGGATATAATCACTAACAATAAATCAATTAAAAATCACATAGAATTAGAATGAAGAGAATTACAACACTAGTATTGCTTTTAGTTGCAGTTATTTCTTTAAAAGCTCAAACTTTAGAAACTAGAATTCCTAAAAATGCAGATGTTGTCGTTTCGGCAAATACAGGAAATTTATTTGAATTATTATCAGTAAATGAACTTGATAGTAGTTTAATGGGAAAGAGTATATTGAAAAACTTAAACAGAAGAAGAGAAGATAAAATTCCATCGTTAGAAAAGGCTGGAATTAACATTAAGGCTAATGCATATTTTTTCTTAAAGGAAAATAACAACACTATATTTTTTAATGGGCTTTTTGAGCTTAATGATAAAGAAAAGTTCGAGTCTCATTTAGGTAAAAGAAACCTAAAGAAACTAAAAACTAACAACGGATTTTCTTATCTAGAAGAAAGAGAGAATATAATCATTTGGAATGAGCGTTTTTTCTTATTCACGCTTAAGAAAAATTCTGGAAAAAATCAGGATAATAAAGGTAGTGTAGAGGGGTTAAAAGATTATGCTTTTAATTTATTAGAAGGAAAAAGTGATGCAACATTAGCGTCTAATAGAAGCTTTCAAAAAGCTAAGAAAAAGAATTCTGTATTAACAATGTGGGTTCGTGATTATGGAAGTTTAATGTCTAAGTTTTTAGGAGCTATAAATGAAACAATGGGAAGTGGTTTTTCTGCTTTAACTTCTGGTTTAACAATAGCGAACAATAAAAACATGTACGGTATTGAAGAGGTTGCAGGGAACTTGTTCTTTGAAAAAGACAACATAAATCTTACTGTTGATATGACTGTAAGCTCTGGAGTGAAAAAGTCATTCAAAAAGATGTATAACAGAAAAATGAGTTCTAACATTTTAAAGAATTTTGATCATAATAAAATGTTAGGTTTTGCTAGTTTTTCAATGAATACAGAAGAAGTCTTATTACAATACCCAACTTTGATAAATGACTTGTATGGAGATTTTCTTCCTAATATGAAAGAAGAGATAAGTTTAATTACGGATTTATTTTCTTTAGTATTAGACGAAGAAGCGATAGGAGAATTAATTACTGGAAATGGTTTGTTTGTTTTAAATGATTTTTCAAAACAAAAGGTAAAGTTTGTTAAGTATGAATATGATGAAGATTATAATCGTAAAGAAGTAGAATCTTACAAAGATGAAATGGTTCCAGATTTTACAATAATGATAGGTTCTAAAAAAGAAAAATTATTGTCAAAAATTCTAGATCTAGGAGTTAAACATGGTTTGTTAACAAGTAACAAAGGTCTTTATGAGTTTAAAGATAAAAAATCTGAGTTACCATTTAAGTTACATATAGTAGTTAAAGATAATGTAATGAGCTTTACAACTTCTAAGACTAGAGCGCTTGGAATTCTTTCTTCAAGAATGGATTATGGAACTTCTAAGTTTAATAAATTAATTAAAAAAAGTAGCTTTTTAACTTACGTTAATATTCATGGAGTGATGGGAAAAGTGCCTGAAGGTATGTTAGGTAGAAGAATGCAAAAAACTTTCGACTTTGGATATGAAAATCTTAAAGATGGGTATTTAAACGTATCTAAAATGAAAGGAGATAAAATCTCAACTCAACTTAGAATTAATACAAGTACTACAGAGGAAAATACTCTGAAATTGTTGTTCAAGTTTATAAATGCTATGTAAGCTACTTAAACACATTGTATGATTAAAAAAATAAGTTATTTCATATTATTTTTGATTACCATTATATTAGTTGTGGGGTATTTTAGATATACCCCACAATTAGTTTATGCTAATAAAATTCCAGCATCTGCAGAAACTATTGTGTGTGTTAATATTCGTAGTGTCGAATATGATGTTGTAAAAGAATATATAAAACACCCATCGTTATATTTTCGTCCTAAAAAGAAACGATCAGTTAAACCGGTAGTAAAAAAGGTAGATACTGTAAAAGTTCAGAAACCAAGTAAGAAGAAAACTAAGAAAGTTGATTTTTACAAGACAATTTCGATACCACCACAAGCATTTTTTTATACAAACGATCAAAATTTTAAAGGAGCACTTGTTAGCAGTTCTTTTTCAATTGAAGACAAGGAGAAATTAGCTGCTTTTTTTAAGCAGAACGCATATGTTTCAACAAGTTTTGATAATATTAATGTGTATGAAAAGAAATCTCATTTCTTTGCTATATATGAGGATGAAATAATTTTAGCTTATAAATTTAATAATGTAAAGATTCCTGAATTAGTTAAGGAGGTGTTTATAAATACTCGTTATTTAAAGGAAGAAAATGAGTTAATTCAAGAGATTAAAAAGAAGAAAAACGATGTTACTTTAGTAAGTAGTAAAAAAGATTATTTAGCGATAAACATAGAACAAGGGAATTTAAATATTACAGGTTCTTTGAATGATCAATTTGATTTGTTTTTACCTCATACGTCTGAGTTGCCGGAAACTCTAGGTTTAGTAAATGTTTCAGCTAAAATAAACACCAAACTCTTAGTAGATAAAATAACTAGAATTCAAAAAGAAAAGTTTAAAAAACTAACAACTTTGTCAGTTGATTCCGTGTTGAATAAATGGAATGGTGCTTTTACATTCAACTTAGCTTCTTTTGAGAAAAGAACTGATACTATTGTTACTTATGAATATGATGACGATTTTAATAAAGTAGCAAAAACAACAATAGAAAAAACTACACTACCTGATTTTACGTTAAATATGACTACTGATTCTTTGGTGCATTATTTGAAAGAAAAAGAAGTGGTGAAAAAGGTAAATGAAGAAGAGGTGTTAACAATTATTCCTTTTTTTAAAGTGTTAACGGCTTATGAAGAAAATGGAGAATTATCGTTTTATACGAATGTAAGGAGGTCGAATAATTTACAAGAAGGAAAGAAATTGTTTTTTTCTTTTAATGTTGAACGTTATTTGAAAGAAAGTGAAGGTGCTTATGCTTTCGATAACAAATATGTTGCTCTAGTAAAAAGTGTAGCATCTACTTTAGATTCAAATAATAAATTTGAATTTACGATTCAATTAAAAGAGCCATCACAAAACTTTATAGTACAAATTTTTACCGCATCTCGATCATGAGATGTTAAAAGTAAACGCTATTGATCAATACTTATCGTTAGTTTAAAATAAAAATAATCACAGTAAGTACAGATATTCCCAATGTAGAAAGCATAAAGAATGAAATGTTAGCTAAGATGTATTTTACAGTAGTTTTAAAGAATCCTTGCTTGTAAAAACGTTTCATGGCAATAAATAAATATACCATGAAAAATAACAGTAATACAGTCATTATAGTAGATCCATTTGCTTCTATTTTATTATGCCATATTATCTCAAATATTACGTAAAAAGAGAATATTAAAAAGAAAACTGTTTGTGTGTGAAATATGAATATCAAATGTTCCACATAAGTGTATTTTCTTCTGATGTAAATAAACTTAAAGAACAGGGCAAAAATTGGTAGCAAAATAAAAAGAGCTACGGATATTTTAGAAACAATGTTATTTAAAAAGCTTTTAACACCAGTTCCGGAAACTATTGAAGCAAAAGTTTTTGCTTTCGAATATTTTAGTCTGTTTGTAAAGTTTTTTTCAATTCCTAAACTGTCTAAGGCCTTATCTGTAGAGATATCAGGGTTTCTTATGTTAAACTTTATCAGGCTATCAAAATCACTTGGATCTTTAAGAGAATCTAATTTTTGATTTTTACTTGCTTTCGCACCATCTTCTATACCTTTTTTTATACTATCTTCAAGGTTGTTAACTCCAACGTTAAATAAACCGCTATTATCTTTTAAAGAAATTTGCTTTTTTATAGAATCAGAAGTTTGTTCAAAAATACTTTCTTCTTTGGTTTCTGTTGACGATAAAACGCGATATTCTTTAATCGTGTTGTTTAATCCGATAAGTAGAAAGAATAAAACAGAAGTTGTTAAATAAAAACGAAAAGGGTTACTGTATGTAGATCTTTTTCCGTTGATATAATCTTTAGAAACTTTTCCTGGTTTAAAAAGTAGAGGAAGAAGTGTTTTCCAAAATTTTGCATCCCAAGAGAAAAATCCAGCAAAAACTTCTCTTACAAAGCTTTTAAATGTAATTCGTTTTCCTTTGTTTTTTTGTCCGCAATTCGGACAAAATATTTCATCTCCTCTAAATTGAAATCCACAATTTAAACAGTTGGTATCTTTGGTTACGGCTGGTAGATTATTTTTCGCCATTTAATTAAGCGTAGGTGTAGTTGTTAGTTGAAAAGTTGGTATGTTAACTAAAAACTCTTCACGAGTTTCAGTGTTTCTCATTTTATATTTTCCAGTCATTGCACCAATAGAAGAAAGTAGAAAACAATTAGATCTGTAATTATATTCTTCATTAGGTTTTATGATTGGAGTTTGACCTACGACGCCTTCTCCTTCAACATATTCAGTTTCATTTAAAGCATCTAAAATAGTCCAAAAACGCTCTAATAATTGTACTGTTTCTTGAGAATTATTTTTTATCGTAACAAAATAACTAAAGGCGTAGTGCTGCATATAGCCTCTGTAAATAGTGCCATTGAAAGTTGTTTTAACTGATATTTTAATTCCCTTCGTAATCTGTTGAAACATATATTAAATATAACGCTTTTTATTTAGAATAACAATTTCGCGCAAATTACCTGTTTTGATCGAAGTATCCTAATCCGACTCCAACAACTCTGTCGAATAATGCTCCAAATGGTCTGTAATATATAATAGCGTTATAAACATTTTCAGTTTGAAAGAAAGACCCATTTATTTCTGTAGTATCAATTTTTGAGTTTTCATCTACAGTAACATACGTGTAGTTATAAAAACCTTGTTTTAATAAAATAGTTGTTTCATAAACACCGTCTTCATTATTGTAGGTCATTTTATTTTCCTCTTCTAACTGAAAGTCATTAAAAGCACCATAAACGTAGACGTCTTTACTGTTATAAGGTTCGTACGCTTCAAGAGAAAAATGCATTACAGCGTAATCAGCTTCTGAAGCTTCGTCTTCTGCATCTAAAGTTCTGATAGTAAATTGACCATTAATATCTGGGTAATAGGTGTAAGGTTTATTGTTTCTTTCAGAATTTGTGTAGAGATAATTATGAAAACGATCTAGGCGAGCAGTTTTAGCAATATTTACGTTTGTACTACGGATGTATTTATTGTCAAAGTTAAAGTATTCATTACCTCCCCAAAAATTTGTTTTTAAGGTATGATTGTAAATCAATTGATTGCTTCTGATAAATAGTGGAGAAATATCTGTTACAGCAGTGTCCCAAATGTTATTTTGTAATAATTGAACTTTTATTTCCTGGCTGGGATTATTAATAAATAAGTTTTCATGATTCACAATAAACTGTACAGTTTGTTGTGTGTCTACAGTTTCTATATTTCGACTTCTAATTACATTAACCCCAACAGTCGTAATATCTTCATAAAGAATAAAACGTCTGGTAAATACAACTTCATCATCATCATTTAAAACAGAAAGTAAATAGTTTCCGCTTTGTGTGATTCTTGTATTCTGATTTGGAATTTTAATACGGTAATGTGTGTAATTCTGAAGTGTGTTAAAAGAGTTGGTTACATCTATGATGTAGTTCTGCTCAAAACCATTTATATATTGATTGGACTGCAAATTACTGGGTTGCCAATCGTAAGTCATATGTTCAATTTTATACTGATAGTCTTTATTATCGGCTTCTAAATCATCAAAAGATAGTTCAAAAACAGAGCCTAATCGAGCAATTGGAGCAGGGTTTTTATTTCCCAAAGGTCTAAATTGAATTGTTTTGATGTTTTGTCCAATTGTTTGTAGTTGGAACGTAATGGTTAAAAGAAAAAATAAATAGAAGTTCTTCATGTATGCAAAAATATCAAATTGTAAGCCAAAGCGCAATATTTTATTTAGAACAGATATAAATAAGACTGTGATTGTAAGATATAGTGATGATTCACTACTTGGTCGATTTTAAAATAATTAAATTTGCGTGTTTTTTAAGAAAATCAAATACATTAGTTACTATGTCAAAAGACATCCGTATAAAAAAAGGGCTTGATATAAAGCTCGTTGGCGAAGCAAAGCAGGTAACTACCGAACTTCCATTAGGTAGTGTTTTTGCTGTAAAGCCAGATGATTTTCACGGCGTTATCCCTAAAATTTTAGCAAAAGAAGGAGCTGAAGTAAAGGCAGGTGAGGCACTTTTTTACGATAAAAGTGACGAGCGTATTTTATTTCCAAGTCCTGTAAGTGGTAAAGTAACGGAGATTGTTCGTGGAGCTCGTAGAAAAGTTTTAGAGATAAAAATTACAACTAACGGAACGCAAGATCATAAAGACTTTGGTAAGGTAGATGTAGATGCAATGTCTGGTGAAGAGATTAAAAATCACCTATTTGCTTCTGGATGCTGGCCTTTTATCAAACAGCGTCCGTACGATGTTGTTGCTAATCCAAATCAAGCACCAAAAGCAATCTTTGTATCAGGGTATAACAGTGCGCCTTTAGCTGCAGATTACGATTATGTTTTAGAAGGTAAAGAAGCAGAATTAAACGCTGCTTTAACTGCATTAACAAAATTAACTGAAGGTAAAGTTCACGTTTCTGTTGGTTCTGCTAAATCACCTCTAGCGTCTGCTAAAGGAGTAGAATTACACAATGTAAAAGGACCACACCCAGTAGGAAATGTAAGTACTCAAATTGCACAAGTTAATCCAATTAACAAAGGTGAAGTTGTATGGGTAGTTACTCCACAAGATTTAGTTGTAATTGGTGAATTACTTTTAACAGGTAAATTAAATATTACAAGAAAAGTTGCATTAACAGGTTCTAAAATAAACGAACCTCAGTATGTTTCTGTGGTTGCTGGAGCCCAAATTTCTGATGTAGTAAAAGGAAACTTAAATAACGATAATACTAGAGTTATTAGTGGTAACGTTTTATCTGGTTTACAAGTTAGTGAAGATGGGTTTTTAGGTTTTTATGATAACCAAGTTACTGCTATTCCTGAAGGAGATGACTATGAGTTCTTCGGTTGGAATAAACCAGTATTTAACAAAATATCTACTTCAAGAGCATTAACTTTTTCTTGGTTAAGCCCAAATAAAAAGTATGATTTAAATACAAATACTAACGGAGAACACAGAGCATTCGTAGTTACTGGTGCTTTTGAAGAGGTTTTCCCATTAGATATTTATCCGATGCAATTATTAAAAGCTTGTATGTATAAAGACCTTGATGAAATGGAAGGTTTAGGAGCTTATGAAGTTGCACCAGAAGATTTTGCTTTAACAGAATTTATTTGTGTATCAAAACAACCACATCAAAAGATTATTCGTGAAGGATTAGACTTGATGATGAAAGAATTAGGATAAGATTATGAGCTTAAAACAAAATTTACATAATTTAAAAGAAAAGTATAAAGGAAAGAAAATAGCTCCGCTATTTAACGGATTTCATACTTTTTTATACTTGCCAAATGAGACTACTCATGGAGGAACTCATATTAAGGCAGCTGATGATTTAAAACGTACAATGAATACTGTAATCATGGCTTTAATTCCATGTTTATTATTCGGTATGTTTAATGCAGGTTACCAACATCACCTAGCTACTGGTGAGGTAGAAAAAATTACAGGTTTTTTTAGTGGTAGCTTTTGGAACTTATCAAACTTATGGGTTGGAGCAATTAAGGTATTACCACTTGTAATTGTATCTTATGTAGTAGGTTTAGCAATTGAATTCGTTTTCTGTATTATTAAAGGACACGAAATTGAAGAAGGATACTTAGTAACAGGAATGTTAGTTCCGTTAATTGTACCAGTAGATTTACCATTATGGATGCTTGCTGTAGCAGTTGCTTTTGGTGTTGTTATTGGTAAAGAAGTATTTGGAGGAACTGGAATGAACATCTTAAATCCAGCGTTAACTATTCGTGCTTTCTTATTCTTCGCTTATCCAACTTGGATGTCTGGAGATAAAGTATGGGTTCACGATGCTGTAAATAGAGCAGGTTCTGCTGATGCTATTTCTGGAGAAACTATTTTAGGTAGTTATGCACAAAACCAAGAAGTAGCATATTCAATGTTCGAAAAATTCTTCGGATTTATTCCTGGTTCTGTTGGTGAAACTTCTACATTCTTAATCTTATTAGGAGCTGCATTTTTAATCTTTACCAAGATTGGTAGCTGGAGAATTATCGTTTCTACATTTGTAGGAGCAGCAGTAATGGGATTAATTTTTAATGCAATTGCAAGTAATGGAATTATTCCGGATACAAGTAAGTTTTACGGACTAATGAGTGCTTCTTGGTATGATCATTTAATGATCGGAGGTTTAGCATTTGGTGCTGTATATATGGCAACAGATCCAGTAACGGCTTCACAAACAAATAAAGGAAAGTGGATTTATGGTTTCTTAATTGGATTTATTTCGATTATGATTCGTGTATTTAATCCAGCTTACCCAGAAGGAGTATTCTTAGCGATTTTATTAATGAACGTATTTGCTCCAACAATTGATCATTACGTAGTACAAGGTAATGTAAAGAAGAGATTAAAACGTGCTAAAGTTAAAACTGCTTAATTATGAGTAACAAGACAGATAGTAATTCATATACAGTACTATTCGCCATCGGAATGGTGTTAGTAGTAGGTGCGTTGTTAGCTTTTACAGCGTCATCGTTGCGTCCAATGATTTCAGCAAATCAAAAAATTGAGAAGCAACAAAACATCTTATACGCAATGGGTATAAATGAAAACGAAGGTAGTAGTTTTGCATTTGTATCAAAAGATAAAGTAGAAGGAGAGTTTGGAAAATACATCAAAAAACAGCTAGTTATTGAGAATAACGTTCCGGCTGAAGATGATAAGGCATACTTAATTGATATCAAGAAGCAACAAACTTTAGCTAAAGATGGTAAAGCAAGAAAATTACCATTATTTGTTGGAGAGAAAGATGGTAAAACATTTTACATCGCTCCAATTAGAGGTAAAGGACTTTGGGATGCAATTTGGGGTTATATCGCAATGGACAAAAATATGGTTGTCCAAGGTGTATTTTTTGATCACAAAGGTGAAACACCAGGTTTAGGAGCTAATATCAAGCAACGTTATTTTATGGATGACTTCACAGGTGAAGATTTAATGAGTAACGGACAATTCAAAGGAATTGCAGTTTCTAAATCAAATAACGATCCAAAGAACGAAGATAAAACAGATAATGAGGTAGACGCAATAGCGGGAGCTACAATTACTGGAGACGGTGTTGCTGCAATGATCAAATCTGAGTTGAAATTGTACGTACCTTACTTTAAAACATTAAAATAATTATGGGACTTTTATCAAAGAAAGACGCAAAACTAATCACTGATCCGTTAGCGGATAATAACCCGATTACAATTCAGGTATTAGGTATTTGTTCTGCTTTAGCAATTACAGCAGAATTACAAGCTTCAATAGTAATGTCTATTTCTGTATTATTTGTATTAGGAGTAGGTAACGTGGTAATCTCATTAATGAGAAATATTATACCATCAAAAATTAGAATTATTGTACAGTTAATCGTAGTTGCTGCATTAGTAATTATTGTAGATCAAGTACTAAAGGCTTTTGCTTATGAATTAAGTAAAACGCTATCAGTATTTGTTGGATTAATTATAACAAACTGTATTATTATGGGGCGTTTTGAAGCTTTTGCTTTAGGAAACGGACCATGGAGATCATTCTTAGATGGTATTGGTAATGCTTTAGGATATGCAGTAATCTTAGTTACTGTAGGATTCTTCAGAGAATTATTAGGTTCTGGAACTTTATTAGGATTCAAAGTTTTAGGTGATCCAATTGAAAAAACTGGTTTATATGCTATCGGTTACGAGAATAACGGTTTTATGTTATTATCGCCAATGGCTTTAATCGTAGTTGGAATCATTATTTGGGTGCAACGTAGTAGAAATAAAGCATTAATCGAAGATTAGTCTAACTCATATTAAAAGAAAAAATTATGTTAGAGTACATAGAATTATTTTTTAAGTCGATATTTATAGATAACATGGTATTTGCTACGTTCTTAGGAATGTGTTCATACTTAGCAATATCTAAGAAAGTATCTACTTCTGTAGGTATGGGAGCGGCAGTTATTTTCGTATTAGCTGTAACAGTTCCTGTAAACTGGTTATTAGATCAATACTTATTACAGCCAGGAGCTTTATCTTGGTTAGGTGAAGAATATGCAGGTTACGATTTAAGTTTCTTATCATTTATTATGTTTATCGCTACGATTGCAACTATGGTACAATTAGTAGAGATTATTGTTGAGAAATTTGCACCAGCATTATATAACTCTTTAGGTATTTTCTTACCATTAATAGCGGTAAACTGTGCGATTTTAGGAGGTTCTTTATTTATGCAGTCTCGTGAGATTCCAACTTTAGGATTATCATTTGTTTACGGAATTGGTTCAGGAATCGGTTGGTTCTTAGCTATTTTAGCAATCGCTGCTATCCGTGAGAAAATTAGATATTCTCAAGTTCCAGGTCCATTAAGAGGATTAGGAATTACATTTATAATCACTGGTTTAATGGCTATCGGATTCATGAGTTTTGGTGGGATGTTAACTGGTGGAGACGATGCACCTAAGAAAGAAGGAGCTACTACTAAAGCAGAAGTGAAGGTAGAGGTTAAAGAGGATGTAGATAAGAAAGCTGAAAAATTAGCAAATAACACTAAAGAAATTACAAAGTAATGATGTTTTTAGAAGTAAGTACAGGAGGAACAGTTGCAATAACCGTAGTCGCTTTTTTAGCAGTTACTTTGTTATTGGTAGCACTGTTATTATTTGTAAAGCAAAAGTTAGCACCGTCTGGTCCAGTTAAAATTACGATCAATGGTGAAAAAACTATCGAAGTACCATCAGGTGGAACGTTATTATCTACATTAGGTAATCAAAAGATTTTCTTACCATCAGCATGTGGTGGAGGTGGTTCTTGTGTTCAGTGTGAGTGTCACGTAAACTCTGGTGGAGGTGAAGCTTTACCAACAGAAACACCTCACTTTACAAGAAAAGAATTACAACACGGTATCCGTTTAGCTTGTCAGGTTAAAGTAAAACAAGATATGGATATCTCTATTCCAGAAGAAATTTTTGGAATTAAGAAATGGGAAGCAGTTGTTGTAAGAAATTATAACGTAGCAACTTTTATTAAAGAATTTGTAGTTGAAATTCCTGAAGAAATGGACTACAAAGCTGGTGGATATATTCAGATAGAAATACCTCAATGTGAAGTGAAGTATGAAGGTATGGATATTACTGCTCACCCAGATGATCATCCAGGTGAACCAGATAAGTTTAAAGCAGATTGGGATAAGTTTGGATTATGGCCATTAGTAATGAAGAATGATGAAATTGTAGAAAGAGCTTATTCTATGGCTTCTTACCCAGCAGAAGGAAGAGAAATCATGTTAAATGTACGTATTGCAACTCCGCCATGGGATAGAGCTAAAAATGCATGGATGGATGTAAATCCAGGAGTAGCATCTTCTTATATCTTTAACCAAAAGCCAGGTGATAAAGTAACAATTTCAGGACCTTATGGAGAATTCTTCATTAACGAATCAGACGCTGAAATGTTATATGTAGGTGGTGGAGCTGGAATGGCGCCTATGCGTTCACATATTTATCACTTATTTAGAACATTAAAAACTGGTAGAAAAGTAACGTATTGGTACGGAGGTCGTTCTAAAGCTGAATTATTCTACATTCACTACTTTAGAGCATTAGAAAAAGATTTTCCAAACTTTAAGTTCTATTTAGCGTTATCAGAGCCATTAGAACAAGATAACTGGAAGGTTAAAACAGATATTAATGATGAATCAGGAGACGGATTTGTTGGTTTTATTCACCAAGTTGTAATAGACCAATATTTATCTAAACATGATAGTCCTGAAGATTTAGAATTATATTTCTGTGGACCACCATTAATGAACAAAGCAGTACAAAAAATGGGTGAAGATTTTGGTCTTGATGACGAGAACATCCGTTTTGATGACTTCGGAGGATAACAAAAATTCAACGATAAAAATAAAAGCCAGCAATTTTGCTGGTTTTTTTTATATATTTAATAGATGATTTTTAGGGGAATTCTACTTTTACTTCTTTTCACTTCTTTTATATCTAATGCTCAAGCTTCAGATAGTACGCTGTTTATAATCAAAAAACAGATCGATACAATAGTAGATTATAATTCTAAAGTTCAATCTATTATTCAAAAAGCAGATAATTTACTTGAATCTGACAATGATAGGGCATTACAATATTATAAATATGCTGAAGAGATTTTAAATAAAAATGATATCCAAAATAAAGCACATATTTTTAAGAAAGTTGGAATCATTTATAGAAACAGAGGTGATTATGATAAAAGTATGAAGTATGCTATGGATGCTAAAACTTTGTATTTAGATCTTTCAGATACACTAAAAGTAGCAGATGCACTTATTTATATAGGTATTGTATACAAAGCTGTTGGAGATTATAGAGCTTCAGTAAATACACTTAACGAATCTATACGTTTAGCTTCAATTTATAGTGATAGTATGATTATCGGAAGATCATTTAATATGCTTGGAGGATCTTACAGAGCACTTAAAAAGATCGATTCCGCTTTCTATTCCTATAACCAGGCGCTTGCTATTTTTACTAAGAAAAATGATGAAGAAAAGCTTAATGAAGTTAATAGTAATATTGCTATTCTTTATGGAAGACAAAAGCAGTACGAGAAAGCTTTAAAAATTCATCTTAAAACATTAGAGTTTTTAAAAAAGAGAAACGAAAAATCTAATATGGTTATTGCATATTCTATAATAGCTACAGAACATGTAATGCTTAAAGATTATAATAAAGCTTTAAAATATACTGACTCTTCTATTGCTCTAGCAAAACAAGAAAAATTCAAGCAGAAGCTTGTTGGAGCTTACAGAAGGAAAAGTTATATCTATAAGAAGAAAAAAGATTTTAAAAAGGCTTACGAAAACCACGTTTTATATAAAAAGTATTCAGATTCAGTTTATACGGTAAAGAAAAGAAGAGAAATTAAAGAACTAGAGCTTAAAAACGAATTTGAAATTCAAAAGAAAGAATTAGAAACAGCTGCAAAAAGAAAAGAACTAAAACTTCGACTTTATGTTTTATTAACGGTATTAATACTTTTTTTTACATTCATTATTGGATTCTTATTATGGAGGGATTACAAAGCCAGGGCTAAAAGAATTAAAGATAAATTCGAAAAAGAGAAGTTAAAAAAGGAGGTTTTAGCCCAAAAGATTAAAGTTTCAGAATCTGAATTAAAAGGACTAATTGCAGATAACACGATGCGATTAGAATTCATAAAACAGTTATCAAAACAAATTAAAGACGATAAAGATCAAACGAGTTCTGATATTGTAAAATCTTATGCGAATAGCTTGTTGTTAAAACTACAAAATCAAATTAGCACAGAAAATAAATTGACTTCTCTACAAGACAAGATTAATGAAGTTAATCAAGGTTTTGATCAAGTCATCATAGAAAGATTTCCTAATCTTACCAAAACAGAGCGTGAAGTATGTTCGTTTTTACGCCTAAATCTTTCAATAAAAGAGATTGCTTCTATAAGAAATGCTAGTATAGACTCAATAAAAGCATTACGATATAGAATTAGGAAGAAAATGGAAGTACCTAAAAATCAAGAGTTAGAGCATTTTATACAAAGCCTTTAACAACTTTGTCACTTTTTGTTACCATCGTTTTTTTTGTTTTTTCACTTCGAATTATACATTTGTAGCATAAATAGTTTTTAAAAACTACAGGGTAATTTCCCTATTTTAATAATCCCTAATTTAATTTGATTTAAATTGCCCAAATTAGTAGTATGCACCAGCAATTCTATTGCTGGTTTTTTTATGAAAATTAGTTAGATGATTATACGTCTTTTAATATTATCCATTCTTTCCTTTTGTGCAGTTGCTACAGCACAGAAAAACGATTCTATTTATATAACTATTCAAAAAGAATTAGATACTATAACTAGTAATGAAGCAAAAGTTAAGTTTCTACTTAAAAAAGGAGAACACTTTTTAGAAAAAGACTTAAAAAAATCTAAGAAATATTTCCAAGAAGCAAATACTTTAATAGAAGAAAACGACATAACCAATAAGGCAATATTACTAAGGTGTCTTGGAAATGTAGCATACAGAGAAGGTGATTATACAGAGAGTCTTTTGTTTTTCATGGATTCTAAAAAGTTGTTTTATGAATTAAAAGATACATTAAGCGTAGCAGACATATATCTAAGAGAAGGAAGAGTTTACAAGTATTTAGTAGAAAATAAAAGAGCAATTGAAAATTACAGGAAATCTGTTGTTTTAGCATTAAAAATGAATGATTCTACTTTAGTGGGTAGATGTTATATCAGTTTGGCTGGTTCTTTCAGAAGAATAAAAGAATTAGATTCTTCTTTTTATTACTACGATAAAGCATTAACAATTTTCAAAAAGACTAAAAATGAACGAAGAATAAGTAATATCAATAACGATATGGCTATTCTTTACGCATACCAAAATAGATACGATAAATCTTTAGATGTGCATTTAAAGAACATCGATTATATTAAAAAGAACCACAGCAAAAGAAACTTGGGAATCACGTTTTTTAATATAGGCTACTCTTATTACAGGCTGAAAAAGTATAATGAATCGTTAACCTATTTAGATTCTTCTGAGGCTATTGCTAAAGAGGAAAGATTTAAATACAGGTTATCGAAGATTTCAGATATAAAAAGTAAAAACTTGTATCGATTAAAACGATACGAAGAAGCTTATGAATATCATGTAGCTTTTAAAAAGTATTCAGATTCAATATTTAATATACGAAAGCAAAGAGAAATTAAAGAGCTGGAGTTAAAGAGAGAGTTCGAAGTAAAGAAAAAGGATTTAGAAATTGTTACTAATAAAAAACAGTTAGAGTTACGATCTTATGTTGTAACAACAATTCTAATTTTATTCTTTGTAATGATTATTGGTTTTTTATTGTGGAGAGATTACAAGTTAAGAACAAAACGAATAAAGGATAAATTAGAAAAAGAGAAGTTAAAGAAAGAGATTTTATCGCAAAAAATAAAAGTTTCTGAATCTGAATTAAAAGGATTAATTGCAGATAATACTATGCGATTAGAGTTTATAAAATATTTATCTAAACAAATTAAAGAAGATAAAGATCAGTCAGATTCAGATGAAGTTAAGAATTATGCAAATAGTCTAATTTTAAAATTGCAAAATCAAATTAGTACAGAGAATAAATTTTCATCATTACAAGATAAAATTGATCAAGTAAACCAAGGTTTCGATCAAATTATAATTAATAAGTTTCCTGAGTTAACAAAAACGGAAAGGGAAGTATGTACTTTTTTAAGATTAAATCTATCAATTAAAGAAATTGCATCAATACGAAACTCAAGTATCGATTCTATTAAATCGTTACGTTATAGAATTAGAAAAAAGATGAAAGTTCCAAAAAATCAAGAATTAGAGCACTTTATCCAAAGTTTATAGGTGGTTGTCACTTTTTGTCACCTTGTTTTTTCGCCTTTTTTCATATCACATTATACATTTGCAACGTGAAGAGTTTTCAAAAACTACGCGGGGGTGGTTTTCCACCATTTTAATAATCCCTAATTTAATTTGAATAAATTACCCTAATTAAGTAGTTAGTAAAAACCAGCAATTTATTGCTGGTTTTTTTATTTAAAAAAAGATTAAAAACCTGTTCTTGAAAAAAATGTAATACTTTTAAAGTCGATTTTTGTTAAATAACCCCTATACGTCTCATGAGAAAATTTAACTTAATAATTGTAGATGATCATTCTATGTTCAGAGAAGGCTTACAAGGTATGCTTGAAACTGAGGAAGAATTTAATGTTGTATTTGGAGTTAAAAACGGAAATGAGATTCTTAAATATTTAGAAATTAATTCAGAGAAAGATATAGATCTAATTATCTCGGATATTTCTATGCCTGAAATTACAGGGATTGAATTAACTAAATTGGTAAAAGATAGATTTCCTAAAATAAAAGTATTGATTGTAAGTATGCATACAAATGCAGACATGATTGAAGAGTTAATACAATATAATGTTGATGGTTATTTATGTAAAAGTGCTACGAAACGAGAATTAATTGAAGCTTTGACTACAATTTTATCTGGAAAGAAGTTTTTTTCAAGAAAAATTAAAGATGTTTATTTTCAGAAAAAGCAAGAAGAAGAGAAAGATAAAATTAAACTTACCAAAAGAGAAATTGATGTAATTACATTAATTGCAAAAGAGCATACTACACAAGAAATTGCAGACAAGTTGTTTTTAAGTAAACATACTATTGAAAGTTATAGAAAAACACTGATATCTAAACTAGGTGTAAGAAATTTAGCCGGTTTAACCAGATATGCTATTAAAAAGAAATATATAGAGTAAAGTAAAATACTCTCAGCGACTACTTTCTAAATTTGTATTAACTCAAGTGGAATTTTTATATTATAAATTACCTACTGGAGTTGTTTCGTCTAATATTTTGGGATTATTTGGTACGATATCGTACAAGAAATCTCCAGTAGGTTGGGTACTAAATTATCTACTATTAAATTAATACTGTTTGTAGTAGCATATTGAAGGGTTCTTTTGAAAAAACTTTAATCTTTTTAGATAATTCAATGTTTACCGTTATCAAATGAAATAATTGCTGCGTTCGCAATTTCATATTTAGATTTCCGACGAACTTGTGTAGCTGATGTGATTTTCACCATCTTTTGCATGGACATTTAATGTTGCCCATGCAACTTTAGGTGATTTTCATATAATTCTTAACTTCCTCTATTTACGACAACAACTCCCCTTGTTCCCATTTTTCCCTCATTACATTATGATCTGTATCATTTAGCTTTTGCATGTAAAAGGTGTTCTCACTTAATAAATTTTAAGTTAGGTCAAAATTAGAAAGTGATAGAAAATTGTACATCCCTGAAAACAGTGAAAATGAATTGTAAAAAATCATTTTAATGTTTTTCACTAAAAAAATATTCTATATACTATTTACAAAGCGTCTTAGGTAATTACAGGTTCTGTAATAAAAGATCATTAAAATTACTTTCATTAATTTCAGGAGACAACACATCAGCAAAAGGGAAATGAATATTTAACTGCGATGCTGACGAAGTTATTTTTAAAGATTGTGCTTCTGTAAATTGAACTTCATTAAATTTTGTTACCCAGCTTTCTTTAGCATCTTCTTCAGATAATAAATCAACAATAAGTTTTTGAATTTGCTCTGTAATTACATGAATCCTGTTAAGTTGTTTGCCATCTTCAGGTAAATCCATAGGTAATAAAGATGTTGTAACACCAGATTTTTCAAGAATTACGTCAGAAAAGTTTTTAAATTTGCGTTTTACATCTAATCTACTAGAGTTTTGATATGTCTTAGGTTTTTCTACTGTCCCTTTAGAAAGAAGGTTGATAATATCTACATCATTACTTCCTTGAAAAATAATACTCTCAATGTTTCTCAAGTTAATGTGTAATATCTTATCACTTCCATCTAATTGCAGTAACAATGTGATTCCTTCATTAAGAACTTCAGCAATATTGATTAAATATCCTGTAAATAAATTTCCAGAATTGGTAGTAATTTGTAATACAGTTTCAATATTATTTTCTGCGATATAAAATAAAAGTTCCTTCTTGTTATAAGTAGGAACTTTTTTTAAAGTGTTAAGTAGCATTATAAATTAGATTCTAAAAGTTCAGTTAAAGCCTCAGTTCTTTCATCCACTTTATCAATATTAGCATAACTACAGTGATTTACAGTTAAAACACCTTCGTTAAACTGATAAGTTTGACTTGCAAATGCGTTATCATTCTCATCTTTAATAACCACTTTTTTAAGTGTTTCCTTAATTGCTTCTTTCCCCATATCATCTACTGCTATATTTTTAAAAGAATTTAAAATAGGTTTAAAATAGATGTCTGTTAATCCTTGTTCTAACCATTTAGAATATTTTTCATTTGGTAAACTGTTCCAATCTACGTCAAATTCGATTTCTCCTTCAATTAAATTTTTAACTTCTGATAAAAAGTTTTGATATTCTCCTTCTTGATACGCTTTAATTACTCTTCTTTCTGTAAGTCCCATTTTTCAATTATTTTAGGTTTAATATTGAAACAAATCTAGATAGGAATAAAAAGACATACACCCCTGAAAACCGTGAAACTGAACTTTAAATAGCTATGACAATTAATTAAACTGAATTTTTGTAGAAAAAATACCTTTTAATAACATAATAGTATATGTTAAATAGAGTTTTTTTACGTTTTTTACCTTTACGAAGTTGTTAAAGAATGATTATGAATAAAATATCCCCAATACTGTTTTTATTAAGTTTTTGGATTGGTTTCTCTCAAAACACAGAATTAAAAATTCTAGAAGAAAAAGACAGACAATCTATGAATGAGATAAGTAGTCTTTTTTTTAAGCAAAGTAAAGAAAACGAAGCCTATGAAAAGGCCTTAAAATTGATGAAAAAAGGAAATTCTGATTCAGGAAAATCTTTAGCCACAAGTTTAATTTCTTCTTATTTCTCTAGAATGCATAGTTTAGATTCGGCAGTTTATTATGCGGAAAAAACATTAGCATACAAGAATTTTTCTACTGATTCGATTCGACGTAAACGATACATTATGGGTAGTATGAATTTAGCTACAGGGTATTTTGCTAAAGGAATAATAGATAAAGCCAAAAAAATATATATAGAGGGAATTCAAAAAGCAGAAGAGTGGGGTGATACTAAGAATTATTATGGTTTTATCGTAAACTTAGGGAATCTATATTATTTAAATAATGAATATGAGAAAGCTTTAGAGTTATATAAAAAAGGTTCAAAAAGCCCTGAAGATAGGGTGAAAATGATGTGTAATTCATCAATGGGTAATGTTTATGCATCTGCTTTTAAAAACTATGAAAAGTCTAATGAATATTATAGTAAAGCATTATTACAATTAAATGGAAATTTATATTTTGAACTGAGCTTAAAACTCAATATAGCACATAATTTACTGAAAATTGGAAAAAGGGAAGAAGCTGTAAAGGAGTTTAAAAATATTATTAAAGAAAGTGAAAAGTTAGGATATTACAATCAAGGCAGACAAGCTAAAGAGTATTTAATCGAAGTTTATATTGAAAGTGGAAAATATCAGAAAGCGGAGAATTTATTAATGCCTCTTCTGAAGGATTATAAAAAGAAAGGTAATTTAAAAGATGAGTTAGATGCTTATGCGTTTTTAAGAAAAATAAAGGAAGAGAAAAAAGCATATCAAGATGCATTTTCGTATTCAGAAAAATATATCAAACTAAACGATTCGATTAATAAATTACAACACGAGAAAGAAATCAATGAGTTAGAAGTGAAATTCGAAACTTTACAGAAAGAAAAAGAAATCGTGGTGCTTAAAAAAAATGAAGAATTAAAAGATCAAGAAATAGAACAGCAAGCTATGGTTCGTAATATCATTTTAATTGCTTCGATCTTAATAATTATAGCCATACTATTATTGGTAAGATTTTACTTCCAGAAATTAAAAACTCAACAAAAGTTAAATAAAGCTCAAGAAGAATTTAACTATCAAAAAATTAAAGCTTTAATGAAAAAGCAAGAATTAGAGTTAGTTAAGGCGTCTATTGAAGGTCAAGATAATGAGCGAAAACGATTGGCAAGAGGCTTACATGATTCAATAGGGAATAACATGGCTGCGATAAAATTACAGTTTGAAACTTTACCTGAAGGATCTGAAAAACTAAATAAAATTAAAAATGATTTAAGTGATACTTATGAGCAGGTTAGAGAGCTGTCTCATAATTTATTACCTAGAAAAATAAGACAAAACGATTATGCAGAAGTTTTGCATGAATACATTAAAAATATTGATGAAATATCAGATTTGAAAATCAATTTTTCTGTTACTGAAAAAGAGATTATTAATCAAACTGATAAGTATTTACAAAGTGAAATTTTCTCCATACTTCAAGAGTTAATTTCTAATACATTAAAACACGCAAATGCTAAAACTATAGATATTCAATTAGAAGTAATTGAAGAAACAATCTACTTATCATACGAAGATGATGGAGTTGGTTTCGATACTTCTAAGCTTCATTCAGGAATTGGTTTGGCAAATATGAAAGATAGAGTGGCGCAATTATCAGGAACTTGTATTATAGATTCGCATCCTAAAAGAGGAACGTTATTCAGAATGGAAGTAGATAAGGATATGTATTTAATTAGTGATGTAGTATAGAAACATCGCAATTACATAGCTACAATTCTAAGTTTAAAAGCAGTAGTTCGTACATGAACAACTGTTTTCATAAAAAGTAAAATCTTTGTATCTTTAACGTTTGTAACTTTAAAACAAATCTTTATAATGGATTACGGAAAAGAATTTGAAAAGTACGCTACTAAACACCACGGAATCAGTAGCACTTACTATAATAAGATAACAAGTAGTTTAACTCCATATATTATCGAAGAACGTCAATTAAATGTTGCACATATGGACGTTTTCTCTCGTTTAATGATGGATCGCATCATATTTTTAGGAACAGGAATTAACGATCAAGTTGCAAATATCGTTCAAGCACAATTACTTTTTTTAGAAAGTGTAGATGCTAACAAAGATATTTCTATCTACATCAACTCACCAGGAGGTGGAGTTTATGCAGGTTTAGGTATTTACGATACAATGCAATTTGTAAAGCCAGACGTAGCTACTATCTGTACAGGAATGGCTGCTTCTATGGGAGCTGTTTTAATGTGTGCAGGTGAAAAAGGAAAACGTTCTGCTTTACCACACTCTAGAATTATGATTCACCAACCATTAGGAGGAGCGCAAGGTCAAGCTTCTGATATGGAAATTACAGTTAAAGAAATAGGTAAGCTTAAAACAGAATTATACAACATCATTTCTAAGCATTCTGGTCAGCCATTCGATAAAGTACACAACGATTCAGATCGTGATTACTGGATGAAAGCTGAAGAAGCGAAAGAATATGGAATGGTTGATGAAATTCTTCAAAGAAGCTAATTTATAGTACAAAAGATAAATATTAAATGTCACAAGATCAAAATTTAGAATGTTCGTTTTGTGGACGCAAGAAGGCAGAAACAAATTTACTTATCGCAGGTATGGATGCCCATATTTGTGATAGATGTATAGAGCAGGCGTATGGAATAGTTCAGGAGGAAATAGCTGAAGCAAAAACAACAACTCTCACTAATGATCTAATCTTAAAAAAACCGATTGAAATTAAATCTTTCTTAGATGAATATATCGTAGGACAAGAGCAAACTAAAAAAGCAATGTCTGTAGCAGTATATAATCACTATAAGAGATTATTACAGTCTAAATCTCCAAAAGATGGTGTAGAAATTGAAAAATCTAATATCGTTTTAGTAGGAGAAACAGGTACAGGTAAAACGTTAGTTGCAAGAACAATTGCTAAAATGTTAAATGTACCATTTGCTATTGTAGATGCAACAGTATTAACACAAGCAGGTTATGTAGGTGAAGATGTAGAAAGTATTTTAAGTAGACTTTTACAAGCTGCAGATTATGATGTAGAAAAAGCTGAGCGAGGAATCGTATTTATCGATGAAATTGATAAGATTGCTCGTAAAGGTGATAATCCATCAATTACTAGAGATGTATCTGGAGAAGGAGTGCAACAAGCATTGTTAAAACTTCTTGAAGGTGCTGTAGTAAATGTAGCTCCAAAGGGAGGAAGAAAACATCCAGAACAAAAATTTATTCAGGTAAATACCAAAGATATTTTATTTGTTGCAGGTGGAGCTTTCTCAGGAATAGATAGAGTTATTAGTAAGCGATTAAATATGCAAGCAGTTGGATATAGCGCTTCTATTGATGAAGATAAGATCGATGAAGATAACTTACTTCAATATATCATTCCAGCTGATTTAAAGTCTTTTGGTTTAATTCCAGAAATTATTGGACGTCTACCAGTATTAAGTTATATGAATCCGCTTGATGCTAAAACATTAAGAGCAATCTTAACGGAGCCTAAAAACTCAATTATAAAGCAATACACGAAGTTATTCTCAATGGATGATGTTGAGTTTACAGTAACTGAAGATGCTTTACAGTATATTGTTGAGATGGCTGTTGAGTACAAGTTAGGAGCAAGAGGTTTAAGATCGTTATGTGAAGCAATTTTGACAGATGCAATGTTTGAGTTACCAGGTTCTGATGTTACAGAATTCGAAGTAACTAAAGACTACGCAGAAGAAAAGTTGACAAAGAAAGCATTACAAAAATTAAAAGCAGCTTCGTAACAGAACTTGTTTTAAAATATTAAAAAGCACTGAATGTAAATTCAGTGCTTTTTTGTTTAAATACCTTATAAACAATGCATTTTTTTCCTTTAGGAAACAGGATAATTTACCTAGACTATTCATTAAGTACCTGATTTAATTTTGTCGTATCATCAAAAAATCTAAATCATGGCAAAAAAAGTAACGAAAAAAATAAACGGGGTAAAAGTGAAAGTGTCTTCGTATAAGATTAATCTATTAGCTTATAAAGAAATAGCTGGTCGAGTGGTAATTAAAACTACACTCAGAAGAATTAAAAAGAAGAATGTTAAAGTAACAATTACTAATTTTTATTTTGGAGTAAATCCGCATCCACATCCACAAGATCCGATAATGATTGGAGGTCCTATGACAAAAACGACTTCAAAGAAAAAATATACAAAAGTTAAACATTTTGCAGTAGGTATTGGAGTAAAACTAAAAGGAGGAAATATTTCACCATCAATTCCTTCTGGTTTAGTTAATTTACCAATTAGTGGAGTGGTTACAAAAGCAACCATTACTGTAGCAGGAAAAACAGAAACAATTACAACTCAAATAGGTAAAGTAGGAACTGTTTTCTAAAAAATAATAAGAAATTAGAGGTTAAATAAGGTTTTATTAAATTTGATATAGCTAAATATTAGTTTTCATTGTAGAACAAAGCTATATTTGCGCCTCAATTTTTTAGTGAATGATTACCCAACAAACCATAGAAAGAGTTTTTGAAGCTGCCCGTGTAGAGGAGGTGATAGGTGAGTTTGTACAATTAAAAAAATCAGGAAGTAGTTTCAAAGGATTAAGTCCTTTTACAGATGAAAGAACTCCTTCCTTTATGGTATCTCCAGTAAAACAAATTTGGAAAGATTTTAGTACGGGAAAAGGAGGGAATTCGATTTCATTTCTTATGGAACACGAGCATTTTACCTATCCTGAAGCTATACGTTGGCTAGCTAAAAAATACAATATTGAGATAGAGGAAACTGAGCAGAGTGATGAGCAAAAAGAGCAAATGAATGAACGAGAAAGCATGTATCTGGTTTCAAAATTTGCAAAAGATTATTTTCATGATGTTTTAATGAATACTCAGAAAGGACGAGCAATCGGACTTTC
Source organism: uncultured Tenacibaculum sp. (assembly GCF_947495995.1). GTDB lineage: Bacteria > Bacteroidota > Bacteroidia > Flavobacteriales > Flavobacteriaceae > Polaribacter. The sequence goes on along the minus strand of NZ_CANMAX010000001.1, from coordinate 338,556 downwards.
ATATTTCAAAGAACGTGGTTTTAGAGAAGATACCATCGAAAAGTTCGATTTAGGATATTGTAAAGATGAGTGGGATAACTTCACAAAAGCTGCTTTAACTAAAGGATACGATTTAAAATATTTAAAATCTACCGGGTTAACCATTGTAAAAGAAGGTGGAGAAAAAGTTAGAACTTTCGATAGGTTTAAAGGAAGAGTTATGTTTCCAATTCACAGTATGTCTGGAAGAATACTTGGTTTTGGAGGTAGAATTTTAACGAACGATAAAAAAGCTGCCAAATATTTAAACTCACCAGAAAGTGATATTTACCATAAGAGTAAAATACTTTATGGTTTGTATCAAGCAAAGAAAGAAATAGCTAAGCAAGACAATTGTTTTCTAGTAGAAGGATATACCGATGTAATTTCTTTTCATCAATCAGGTATTGAGAATGTTGTGGCTTCTTCAGGTACAGCTTTAACTCCAGATCAAATTCGATTGATAAACCGTTTGACTAATAATATTACGGTACTTTTTGATGGAGACGCGGCAGGTATTCGAGCTTCTTTACGTGGTATCGATCTTATTTTAGAGCAAGGAATGAATGTAAAAGTGGTCACTTTTCCTGAAGGAGAAGATCCAGATAGTTTTGCAAAATCAAATTCCGATGCCGAGCTTAAAAGATATTTAGAGGAAACAGCTCAAGATTTTATTGGCTTTAAAGTTTCTTTATTAATTAAAGATGCTCAAAACGATCCGGTTAAAAAAGCAGGATTAATTAGAGATATTGTAACGAGTATTTCTAAAATTCCAGATGGAATTCAGCGAGAAGTATATGTGCAAGAATGTGCGCGAATCATGGATATTTCAGAACGTGTGCTTTTTAGTGAGTTAGCACAGTTAATGAATAAATCTGATAGAAGTGTTGACAGAAATAGATCTCAAGAATCTGTAAAACCTAAACTTCAGCCAGTTCGAGAGGATAAAAAGAAACCTAAAGTAGATAGTCTTTTATTACTCGAAAAAGAGATTATTCGAATTTTATTACTCTACGGAAATGAAGAAGTTGGGTTTATAAACTGGGTAAATGCTCACGATAAATATGGTAGACCTATTTTAGAAAAAGAAGAATATATAAATACAGTTTGTAACGAGTTGTATTTAAATCTTCAAGAAGATGAAATAGAGTTCTCTAACGAGATTTTTAGAGTAGTTTATTATGAAATTATACATCAACTTAACCAAGATGAGAAAATCTCCATAGATAAGCTTATAGCAAACGAGAACACGACTATTGCAGAAGTAGTTACTAATATTTTAATGGATGAAGAAAGATATCAATTAAGTGATTGGAGTCGAAAAGACATTGAAGTTACTGGAGTTGAAAAGATTTTACCAAAATTGGTTACTGATGCAATTTTAAATTTAAGAAGAGTTTTAGTAGAAAGAAAACTTACCGATATTGTTAAAAAAGGTCAGGAACTTTCTACAGAAACTGAAGAAACAATAGAAGAATCTGAAAAAATAAAAACGTACAACGAGCTTAAGGAAGAGGTTGTAAACTATATAGAACTCAAGAAGTTATTGTACGAAAAATTGAGTCGAGTGATATAAAAATTTTAAAGTTTGACATTTTTTTATATATTCGTAATCGAAAAGAATCAGAAATAAATCTATTAAACTATGAGAAAATTGCTCCAGATTGGTCAATTGATCGTGCTATTCATTGAATTACCATTCCAAATCTCGAATGGTCATAAGAAAAAAGCCTACAAAAAAATAAAACAATTAATGATCTCAGCTAACTTACTTTAAGTTAGCTGGAATTTCACATACAGGTATTGGAACCATCTTGTGTTGATTAATCGTATTTAATCGCACATAAATGCTGTATACTTCTTTTTCTCTACCAGAAAAATCTTCTGCAGTTTTACCAGCATCTTGCATTTTCATAGCCCACTCTAACTCATCGTATGAAGCTCCAATTTGATCTTCATCTGTTCTGCTATCTCCAAATAAACCGTCGGTTGGTTGTGCCTTTTGAATAGACTCAGGTACTTGTAAATGTGCAGCTAATGCATAAACTTCAGATTTTACTAAGTCTGCAATCGGACTTAAATCTACACCTCCATCACCATATTTTGTAAAGAAACCTACACCAAAATCTTCAACCTTATTTCCTGTTCCAGCAACTAAAAGCCCATGTAAACCAGCAAAATAATACAAAGTTGTCATACGTAAACGCGCTCTGGTATTTGCTAAAGCTAAGTCTAATTGAGCAGAAGCTTCAACTTCAGGAGTTACAGTTTTAAAATCTTCAAAAGTAGAAGTTAAGTTTACACGAGTGTCAGAAACATTAGAGAAACGTTCTTTTAACTGTGCAATATGTTCTTGTGCTCGAGTAACTTGACTCTGAGCTTGATGTATTGGCATTTCTACACATAAAGTTGGCAAACCAGTGCTTGCACATAATGTCGAAGTTACGGCAGAATCAATTCCTCCAGAAACTCCAACTACAAATCCTTTAACTTTAGCGTTTTCAGCATAATCTTTTAACCATGTTATAATATGTTCAGCAACTTTAGGTGTATTCATGTTATACGATTTTAGTAAATTCGAAGTTTAATATCTAAACGTAAAGATAACCATTTCATGCGTAAAATTGTATGTATTTTAATGTTAGGAACGATCTTGTTTTCTTGTAAAAAGGAAGATAAATTGAAGGTAGATGTTTCTAATATTGCTGTTGATTTAAAGGTAGCTCGATTTGATAAAGATTTCTACACAGCTACAGAACAAACACTACCTAAAGTTAAAGAGAAATATCCATTGCTTTTTCCTCATAACAACGATTCTGTTTGGGTTAATAAAATCAATAATAAAGATGAGCAAGAACTTTTTGCTGAGGTTCAAAAACAATACGAAGATATTTCAACAAAAGAACAAGAGTTAGAATTGCTTTTTCAGCATGTGAAATACTATAACGAAAACTTCACAACTCCAGTAGTAATTACAATGTTAACCAATATCGATTATGATAATAGAGTAGTGTATAATGGAGATTTTATGTTGATTTCTTTAGATTGTTATTTAGGAAAAGAGCACGAGTTTTATAACGATTATCCGATGTATGTAAAACAAAACAATACGTCGAATCATATTATTGTTGATGCTGCAAATGCTATTGTTCGTGTACAATTACCACCAAACAAAGAGCGTAGTTTTGTAAATAAAATGATTTACGAAGGAAAGAAATTATATGTTTTAGATATGTATTTGCCTAATGTTTCTGACAGAGAAAAGATAGGATATTCTCCAGAGAAGTTTGATTGGGCAGTAAATAGTGAAGAAGAAATTTGGAGATATTTTATAGAAAGAGATCTTCTATATAGTACCGACAATAAATTAAATAAACGTTTTTTAGATGTTGCGCCTTTTTCAAAGTTTTATCTGGGTGAAGATAACTTATCTCCAGGTAGAATTGGAGCTTGGGTGGGTTGGCAGATTGTACGTTCTTATATGCGAAATAATGACGTATCTTTGCAGGAACTTTTGAGAAAAAAAGGAGACGAAATTTTTAAACAATCTAAGTATAAACCTAAGCGTAAATAAATGGCAATTGTACACACTTCTGAGATAAAATTTAATGTAGCATTAGACGAAAACAGAGTTCCTGAAGAAATTACATGGAATGCTGAAGACGGAGGTATTAAAGAGGCAGATTCTAAAGCTATTATGTTATCTGTATGGGATCATAAAAAGAAAGATACGTTACGTATGGATTTATGGACTAAAGACATGCCTGTTGATGAAATGAAACAATTCTTTCATCAAACTTTAGTGTCTATGGCAGATACTTTCGAGCGTGCTACAGACGATACTAAAATGAGCGCAACAATGCGTGATTTCTGTGATTATTTTGCAGAAAAATTAGAACTAATAAAGAAGTAAGAACTTAAATAGTTTTTACCAGTAAATTTTAAAGTACGGGTGAACCACATTAAAAGTGTGGATTTCCCGTACTTTTATTTTTTATAGAATTTTTATCTTGGTCATTATTTGTTAAAGATGAAAACTAAGCTATTTTTCTGTTTGATTTTTTTAATGAGTATTTACAATGTGAATGCTCAATCGGTAATAAAAGGAAAATATAAGACAGATTATATTGGAGATAATTATGAGAGTTATGAATTCTTTAAAAACAGAACTTTTACTTTCAGTATGGGATCTGATTTAGGTGTTTATTCAAAAGGCACAGGAAGTTATGAAATTAAAAATGATAGTCTTTATTTAAAATTTAATTCTACTAAACTCAAAGAGAATAGTTATTTTAAATCTAAAAGTTATTATAATTCGAAAAATCTTGTCAGAGTAGATTTTAATGTAGTTAACCATGAAGATAAACCATTAAATAAAGTAATGATTTATAGCTTAAATGGAAAATCACAAACTACTGAAACAGATCAAAAAGGAGATGCTACTTTAGTTTTTAAGAAAGGAAGTTTTAATGATAAAGCCGAGGTTTTTATTGAAGGTGAATTTTTAGATAGACAAATAATATATTTAAGTTTAGATAGAAATTATATGATAAAAGCGTTTATGAGTAGTTCTGAGATTATCGGATTTAACCATCTTAAGGCTATTAAAAATGAAACTAAAATATTTAAGATAGAGAAGATTGGAAATGATGTTATTGAATTGAAAAAGGATAAAATAAAGGCAAGGTTGATGAAGGTTGAAAACTAAAAACAATTAAAAAAGATACAATCAAAGTCAGATAACTCAGAAAAATTAAGGGCGATGTTCCTTGATTTTTTGTATGATAGTTTTATAATCATCTCTGTTTTGAACAAAGTCTAATTCAGAAACATCAATAACTAAAATATTTAAGTTTTGCTGTGTTTTTATAAAGTTGCTGTAACCGTCGTGGATTTTCTCTAAATAAGAAGCCTCAATATTTTGCTCATATTCTCGTCCGCGTTTTTCTATATTTTTAAGTAAACGATCGGTGTTTTGATACAGATATACGTATAAATCAGGTTTTATAATCTCTTTATACATCAAATCAAACATTTTTCTATAGAGCTTGTATTCATCATTTTGTAAAGTAACCTGAGCAAAGATTAACGACTTAAAAATGTAATAGTCAGAAATCACGAAGTTTTTAAATAAATCAAACTGGGCTAAATCATCAGAAAGTTGTTGGTAACGATCTGCTAAAAAACTCATTTCTAAAGGAAATGCATAACGTTCTTGATCTTCGTAAAACTTTGGTAAAAACGGATTATCAGCAAAACGTTCTAATACAATTTTAGCATTAAAATCGTTAGAAATCATTGTAGATAATGTGGTTTTACCGGCACCAATGTTTCCTTCTACCGCAATATAATTGTATTGTTCAGAGATAGGAATAGGTCTTTTTAAAGGAATGTTTAACTGTTTGATGTCAGAATCATCAACACATTCTTGTAAACACAAAGAGATTTTCTTTTTTGCTATCGGATGAATTACACCAGTTGCAATTTCAGCAAGTGGAGCCAAAGCAAACTTTCGTTCTAGCATTCTTGGGTGAGGTACAATAAGATCTTTATTAAAGATAATTTCATCATCAAATAATAAAATATCTAAATCAATTAATCTGTCAGCGTACGAATCACTATCAACACGTACTCTTCCTAAATCTTTTTCAATAGTTAGTAACTTTTGAATTAATTGTTCAGGTGGTAAATACGTAGAAACTTTAATACAAGTATTATAAAAATTATCACTATCGAATCCCCAAGATGCTGTTTCATAAATAGAAGCAACTTTTAAAACGGCACCAATTTCATCAGCAATTAAATCAATTGCACTTTGAAGATTTTCTGTTTTATTTCCTTGGTTTGTACCTAATGATAAGTATGTAATTCTTTGTATTCTCAATGCTTATATTTGAAGCAACAAAGAAACAAAACCTTATACTATTAATGTTAATTTTTGACTTGTTTTTTTAGTTGAATACACTAAAAAAAGTACAGTCACGTTTGTTATACAAATCAATCCCTAAAATCATGAAAATCAACCAAACTAACTTTTTATTCATGCTGTTTTTGGCGCTGAATACGATCACATTAACAGCGCAAAACACGTATTATGTAGCCACTAATGGTAACGATAGTAACGCAGGAACAGCGAGTAATCCTTTTAAAACATTCAATAAAGCCGTTTCGGTAATGTCTCCTGGTAGTACTTGTATTATTAAAGGAGGAGTTTATGACGAAGAATTACTAATTAACAAAAATGGATCAGCAGGAAATTATATCACTTTTAAAGCTGCTGATGGTGAAAATGTAACCATAAAAGCTACCAAATATATTAATGGGTGGCAATCGCATTCTGGAAACATTTATAAAACTTCAGTAGATATGACTATTGATGAGCGATTCAGAAATGTATATCATAATCAACAGCACATGGATTTGGCAAGATGGCCAAACAATATAGATAATAACAGATGGACTGTAGATTGTAAATTTATCGATAATGGTGGAAATAACTTTTTTACATTAACTGATGTACCAGATTTTGATTGGACTGGTGGTTTAGTGTATTACATTGGAGGTCACTCTGGAACGAGTTGGACACGTAAAATTACGAGTAGCAGCACAACTAGAATAGAACATGTTGGAGTAGATATTACAAAATGGCCATTTAATCCTCACAATCCAACGATTTTAAGAAACGGACATAGAGGTCAGTTATATTTATTCAACAAATTAGAGGCTTTAGATTATGCGAGAGAATGGTATTATGATGAGTCTACAAAAACATTATACTTTCAAACTGCAGATGGTTCAAAACCAAGCGACAATACAGTAGAATATGCAACACATAAATTTGTAGCTGAAGTACGTGGTGATTATGTTAAAATAGAAGGAATTAAATTCTTTGGAGGAAGCGTTAAAATCCGTGGAGATTATAATGTTTTTGAAAATAATCAAATTATTCATGGTAGTGAAGGTTTTGATAATTTAGCTAGTACAACAGCTGGAGTAGGAGAGTCTTCTTTAGAAGTTTTAGGAGGAAACGCGATTGTAAGAAATTGTACGATAGATCAAAGTTCTGCTAATGGAATTTCAGTTCAAAATTGGGCAAGTGCGCACAATTCATTAATTGAAAAAAATACGATTTCAAATATTAATTATTTAGGAATTCATGCTACACCGATTAGAGTTACAGCTAACAATGTTAAAGTATTAAAGAATACAGTTGTAAACTCTGGAAGAGATGGAATTTATGTTAGTGGAAATACTTGTGAAGTTGCTTATAACGATGTGTCTAAAGCACAATTAATTAATGCAGATTCTGGTGTGTTTTATACTGTTGGAAATAATGATTTAAAAAATACAGAAGTTCATCACAATTGGTTTCACGACTCTAAACCTCCTTTATATGCGGGAGTTAAAGCTGCTGGAATTTATTTAGATAATAATAGTAAAGGTTATGTCGTGCATCATAATGTTGTTTGGAATGTATCTTGGTCTGGTTATCAAGTAAACTGGGCAAACTGGAATTTAGATTTTTTTCATAATACATTATGGAATTGCGGACAAGCAATGGCTTCTTGGGTAAATGGTTACGAGCAAAAAAACAATAGAGTATACAACAATTATTCTAGTACACCAGCTTGGTTTGATGAAACAGGTTTCGATGTAAAAGATAATTTAATTAGTACAAGTTCATTATTAGTGAATCCTGGAGCTAAAAATTTTGCTCCAATTGAAACTGGAGATTTAGTTGATAAAGGAGTTGTAATTTCTGGTTTTGCAAAATCGTTTAATGGAACTGCACCAGATTTAGGAGCTTATGAGCATAATGGAACACCTTGGACAGCCGGAGTTAATGCAATTGAAGATGCAGGAAGTACACTAAGTAATTCAGATATTGTGCTTGCAGAAAATATTGGAGTGTTTTATCCTAATCCGGTTAAAGATGAATTGTATATTTCTTTTAAAAATTCAGTAGATGTAAATAATAGTTCTCTTGAAATTTATTCTATGTTAGGTTCAAAAGTTGCTTCTTATTCTTTAGATGAAAATAATGAAGGAAGAAAAGTAAGTGTACCAATTACAAGTTTATCTTCAGGGAATTATGTAGTGAAAATAATAACGCCTAAAGGAATTAGTAATAAGGTTTTAATAAAAGAATAATTCTATCATTATAAATAAAAAAAGGTGTTTGAAGTTAATCTTCAAGCACCTTTTTTATTGCTTAACTTTTTTTAGCTAGCGTATTTGGGTTTTCCATAATAGCCATTAATTCATCATAAGATTTATTTAAATAATCGGCATTACCAGCAATTTGAATTATCTGACTTGCATTTTTAGATACATTGGTAGTTAATGTATCAGGTATTATAGTATCAATTTTAATTGTATCTACTCTAATGGTGTCTATGTTTATAATTGTGTCGATTTGAATAATAGTATCAATATCAATAATACTATCATTAATTATAAGTCTTTCAGATTCTGATGAAATGTTTAAGCTTTCAGAATCTTGACAATTATAAAGCAATAATAAAATAGCAATAACAGAAATTAATGTCGTGTTTTTCATTTTAGATTTTTTTAATGATGAACTATATTAACAAGAAAAGATGTGTGTTCTTGTCTCTATATTCAAGTCTTAGATAAAGCTAAATGGTTGCGTTAAAAAAAATAAAAAAGTCATGAAAACTAGCTTTATGACTTAGGTATATCGAGCGAGATGTATGAGATTTAAAATTTATAAGTAAAACCTGTTTGGAAATTAAAGTTTTGTGAATTGAGATTTATACCATTAGATTGATAAAGACCGAAATACTGTTTATAATATCCTTCAAAATTTAAATAGATTCTTTTACTTAGTTTAATATCATAACTTAACCCAAGATTTAAAGAGAAAGCATTAGTTTTTGCATCTAAAGATTTTCCTATTTTGAATTTTTTAATATTATCTGATCCAACATAAATGTTACTATTTAATAGATGTAAATAACTAGCGCCACCAATTAAACTTAGATTTTTAACCTTAGGGAGTTTATACTGTATTTCAAAAGGCATTTCTAAGTAACTAGTTTCTTCTTTGATGTTAAAAGTAGATGAATTGTTAAGTCTGTTTTTTAGATCTTCATTTGATATTAAAGGTGAAATATTAGTAATATTCGAGATAGAATCAATACGTAAGTTAGGGTTTGAGTTACCAATATTTTTGGTGTTAAACCTCATGGATAGTTTTTGTATGCCAAAACGTAAAGTAGTATTCTTGTTAAGACGATAATTTACTCGAACTCCATAGGATTCAGTTACAGAATTGCTTTTTTCCTTTTTAATTGTATCATTAACTATATTTTCTTTTAAACTAGTATTTAAAAAGTTTATTCCGCCAGTAACAGAAACACTCCAGCGGCTAAGAGAATCTTTAACTTCCTCTTCTTCTAGATTATTTTTAATAGCTAAAGTGTCATTAAGAGCTGGTGGAATATTAAAAAGATAACGTTTCTTACTTTCTAAGTAAATAAAGTTGGCCTGCTTTCTTTGTGTATTAAAACGATTTACAAATCTTTCTTCTGTATTTTTTTTCTGTGTCTTTATAGATGAAATTTCATTTTGTGTTTTATATTCAGAAGTGGTTTCAGTAAGTAAAGTATCACCTATAATACTACTATTTTCAGTTTTAGATATATCGCATATCTTTTTTGATAAAAGACTGTTTTTATTTTCTACATTATGAGTTAAAGAAGTTTCTTTCTTTTCATATGTGAATTTATAAAGACAAAACAAGCTAGCTAGAATTAATAGAATTATAGCTCCTTTTCTATATTGTTTTTTCTTTTTCTGTTTCTTTAATTCTGTTTGTAAAGTATCCCAAACATCAAGATCAGGAGACGTGTTTAATTCTCCTAATTTACCTTTCAATACCTTACCTATGTCCTGTTTTGTACTCATAATTATTTCGTCCTTTGGTATTGTTCAATGTTATTTTTTAAAATCTTCTTCGCTCTAAATAAATTAGACTTTGAAGTTCCTGTAGATATCGATAATAATTCAGCAATCTCTTTGTGAGAATAATTGTCTAATTCATATAAGTTGAATACTAATCGGTATTGATTTGGTAGGTTTTGTACAAAAGATAGAATAACAGATAGCGGTACTTCGTCTATATTATCAATTAAAACTTCTTCTGCTTCTAAAGAGTAATTGTCTATAGGATTGGTTTTAAAATTGTTTTTATAACGATCTATAGCTTTATTAATGGCGATTCTTTTAATCCATCCTTCAAAAGAACCTTGATGTTTGTATTTCTTAATGTTTAAGAAAATATCTAAAAAAGTATCCTGTAAATTATCTTTAGCTTCTTCTTTGTTAGTGCAATATTTTAAAGAAATAGAAAACAAGGAATCTTTGTATCTATTGTATATGATACTTTGTGCGTTAATGTCTCCTTTAACACAAGATTTAATAAGTTTTTCTAATTTCAATTTTTAACTTAATGTTTCATTACAATTTAAAATATAGGTTTGCTTTTGTTAATAGATTTAGACAAAAAACACCTCATTCTATTTCATAGTCTTAAATAATAAAAAAGGTTGCGTGTAAAATAAAAAAAATCGTCAAGTTTACTTGACGATTTTTTTCTACTTAAAATTTATATGTTAATCCTGTTTGTAAATGAATACTAAACGGACTTACATTTGAAGCATTATATGTGTTGAAATATTGTTTGTAGGTTAATTCTAGGCCTAAAGATAACGATGATGTTAATGGAACATAAGTGTCGAAACCTAAATTTAAAGAAAGATTAGTTCTGCTAGCTGTTCTAGAAGTTCCAAGCTGAAATTCTTTAAATGTATTTGAATCTCCATATATTTTATTATCACTTAAATATAGTAAGCTATACCCTGAAATTAGATTCATTCTGATTCTCTTATTGAGTAAAGCGTATTTGAACTCTAAAGGAATTTCTAAATAACTTAACTCTTCTCTGATGTTTATAGATTGATTAGTAGTTAAAAAGTTTCTTGAAATTTCAGTATCAAATGCATTCACATTTTGAAAAGGATTTGTCAGGTTTTGAATATTGTTTGTCGCAATATTTTTAGTTCTATAGGTTAAACTTAATTTTTGTACACCTAATCGAATTGTTGTTCTTTTACTTAATTCATAATTCAAATAGAAGCCAATCGTTTCTGAAGTGTTTTCTTCACGATCATTTTCAGTTAAGTTTTGATCAATAGAATTTCCTTTCGAATAGAAGTAAAATGTGTTTAAACCACTAGTTGCAGTTATACTCCATTTACTTTTTTTAGGAACAGTCTTTTTTCCTTCTTTGATAGAAGTTGTGTCTACAGGTTTTACAGATAATTGTAAATCATTTAATGAATTATCTTCAGGAAACTGAAAATATTGTTGAGCTAAAGGAATTGAAAAAGTCCTTTTTTTGAAAATACTTTTTTTATTTTTTTTGACACTTATTTTTTTAACTGTAACAGTTTTTTCAGGTTTTAAAACTAAAGTGTTATTCTCAGAATTAGGTTTGTTATCTACATTTAAAATGACGATGTTTTTTTGCTGTTGAGGTATAATTTCTTTTTGAATATGTTGCTTCTTATCGTTGTTTTTTATTTTAGATACCAGAATAATTCCACCTATACTTAATGCGAGAAATAATAAAAGAAGTATAAATCTTCGTCGTTTTTTTTCTTTATCAAGCTCACGTTCAATATTAGTCCAAACAATATCATCAGGAATATTATTTAGCGTTTCAATACTCTCTTTAAAAACCAATCCTATATCTTTACTATTCTTCATGCGTCAAAATTTTGGTATTGGGTTATTTTATCTTTTAAAAGTTTTTTGGCTCTAAATAGATTTGATTTCGATGTTCCAACAGAGATGGATAGTAGTTTCGAAATCTCATTATGATTATAATCATCTAATTGATATAAGCTAAAAACCAATCGATATCGACCAGGTAATTCTTGAATACATTTTAAAATAATCTCTAAAGGTATTTTACTAAAATAATCCTCATCAACTTTAATTTCATTGTGTAAGTTAATGTCATCAATGTTTGTGTTTGTTTTAATACTTTTCTTGTACTTCTTTATGGCTTTGTAAATAGTTATCCTTTTCATCCAACCTTCAAAAGAACCTTGATTTTTGTATTTGCGAATGTTTTTATAAATATCTAAAAAAGCATCTTGTAAGTTGTCTTGTGCTTCTTCTTTTGAAGTACAATATTTTAATGAAATATTGTATAGAAGTCCTTTGTATCTTTCATACAAAAGGCTTTGCGCATTTCTGTCTTTTTGTTTACAATATTTTATTAATTCTTCTTGATTCAAGTTTATACGAATTTGATGAGATCAATTCATTTATTTGCTTTCTAATACAACTGGGTAACGCATTTTGGCAGAACCATAGGAATTACTTGCTTTAACAGTAATAAATCCGCCAGAAAAATCAGAAGTGAATTTAATTGTAATTTCTGAAATGGTATTATCATTAATGTTGTAAGTACTTATGTTTTCAATTTGCATTCCTTCTGTTGCATCCCATTCAAAGTTTCCGTTTTGTTTAGAGAAAAGACAAGCATAGATAAAAGTTTGATTTGGTGCTACAACATCAATACCATCCATACATATTCCTACCGTAGTATTTAAAAGATTGTTGTCATCTAAAAAATCACATTCAAAACTAAAAGTTCTATGATGATCCTTTAAAGTTAACTCGTTAGCATCATTTTTTGAGCAAGATAAAACGCATAAAATCAGAGTGAATAAAAATGTTTTTTTGATGTTTTTCATAATGTCAGTTTTTAATTTTTAAAAGAAAACTCAATCTCAAAATGACTAATTAAGTTTGAATTGTTATCGTAGTATTTGTAAATTCCTTTTTCTAAAAAGCCATCGTTAGTAATAGTATTGTCAATTTTAAATTGAAAGTTGTCAGCAAAAGAACTATGAAATTCAGAAACTATATTCGGGGAAATATTTTTTGTATTAATATTGTTTATCGCCTTGCTTTGTAGATGATAGATAAGCATTAATGTTCTTTTAGAATAAGTGTTTTCGTAAATATTGTATAATGTATTTCGTTCAGAATTATGAGTAATGATATTAGAAAAATTCAGATGAAGAATATTATTATCTTTTGAAAAGAACATTTCTTTTTTTGGATTATTGGTAGCATCATATTCAGTTTGAATGACTTTTGTTTGATTGTTGATCAAATCATTTTCCTCAAAATAAATTCTATTATCATTAGTATCTAATGTTATTGTACCATTAGAAATTTCGTTGTTTGAGTTGTTTTTTGAAGAGAAAAGTATAGAATTTAGATCACTAGTGTAGTTGACTTTTAATATGTTCGTTCCATCAAGATTATCATTTTTGATAAATGAAATTTCTGATAGTTGATTGTCGTTGTACAGTAACTCAGTAACAGAGGTTTCTACGTTGTTTTTTGTAGAAACTATTTTGGTCAATTTATCGGAAGAATAATTATATGTGATGTTACTAATTTCATTATTAGAATGATTAAGAATAGTAACGTTAGCAATTTTATTATTCTCTAAACTAAAATTTTCTGTTGTTAAAGGGATTCCAGTAATATTAAAGTAAGTAATGGAAAAGCTCTCTACGATATTAGTATTAATGTAAGGAACATCAGTTTGCTTAGAACAAGCAGCTAAGAATATGATGCTTAATACGAAGTATATTTTTCTCATAATTTCAAAGTTTTAGATTAGTAGTTATATCTACTAGTGCAAGAAACTTTGAATGGTTGCGTGTAAAATAAAAAAATCGTCAAGTTTACTTGACGATTTTTTATTTATGATCTTAAAAGATAGTAATTAAGACTTTTTATTGTCTCCTTTTGGCTTTCTATCTTCTCTTGGTTTTTTGTCATCTCTAGGCTTTTTATCTTCTCTAGGTGGTCTAGGTAATAAAGCTTTTCTAGAAACTTTCTCTTTACGAGTTTTAGGATCAACACCGAAGTATTTTACATCTACAATATCACCAATATTAACAACATCAGTAACATTGTTTGTGCGTTCCCAAGCTAACTCAGAAATGTGTAATAATACTTCATTTCCTGGAGCTTCAGTATATTCTACTACCGCACCAAAATCTAAAACTTTCACAACTTTAGTTTCGTAAATACTTCCTTTTTCAGGTTTAAAAGTAATAGCCTTAATACGCTCTAAAACTTTATCTATACCTTCTTGGTTAGTACCTAAAATTTCAACAATACCTTCTTCAGTAACTTCATCTTCATTAATTACAATTGTAGTTTCAGTCTCTTTTTGTAATTCTTGAATATGCTTACCACCAGGTCCAATCATTGCACCAATATAATCTCCAGCGATACGAACAGTAACCATTTTTGGAGCGTGAGCTTTTACAGTTTCGTTTGGAGTAGAAATAGTATCTGTTAACTTTCCTAAGATATGTAAACGACCATCGCGAGCTTGTTTTAATGCATTTACTAAGATCTCATAAGATAATCCTTTGATCTTAATATCCATTTGACAAGCAGTAATACCATCTGCAGTACCAGTAACTTTAAAGTCCATATCTCCTAAGTGATCTTCATCTCCTAAGATATCAGATAAAACTGCATAACGATCACCATCAGAAATTAATCCCATAGCGATACCAGAAACAGGCTTTTTAAGTTGAACACCAGCGTCCATTAATGCCATAGTTCCAGAACAAACTGTTGCCATTGACGATGAACCATTACTTTCTAAAACTTCAGAAACGACACGTACAGTGTATGGACAATCTTCAGGAACCATACCTTTTAAAGCACGTTGTGCTAAATTTCCGTGTCCTATTTCACGACGAGAAGTTCCACGAATTGGGCGAGCTTCTCCAGTTGAAAATGGAGGGAAATTATAGTGTAAGTAAAAACGCTCTTCATCTTGAATAGTTGGAGAGTCAATCATGTTAGCATCTCTAGAAGTACCTAAGGTAACTGTTGCTAATGCTTGAGTTTCTCCACGTGTAAAGATAGATGAACCATGAGTTCTTGGTAAGTAATCTACTTCACACCAAATTGGTCTTATATCTGTAGTTGTACGTCCATCTAAACGTAAACCTTCATTTAATGTTAAATCACGAACAGCAGCTTTGTGTGCTTTTCCGAAATATTTAGAGATTAAATCTCCTTTTTCTTCTAATTCTTCTTCAGTGAATAAAGCTAAAACTTCGTCTTTTACTTCAGAAAAAGCTTGACCTCTTTCTTTCTTAGAAGTACCTTTTTTAGCGATCTCGTAACATTTATCGTAAGCAGCAGCTTTAATCTTTTCTTCTAACTCTTCATCTGTAACTGCAACTTCGTATTCACGAGTTTCTTTTTTACCTACTTGGTTTACTAATGCTTCTTGCGCTTCACATTGTACTTTAATAGCTTCATGTGCTACACGAATTGCATCTGCCATTTCTTCTTCAGAAACTTCGTCCATTTCACCTTCTACCATTGCTACGAAGTCTTTAGAAGCACCAACCATTAAGTCAATATCAGCTTCTTTTAATTGAGCAGGACTAGGGTTAATAATGAATTCTCCATTAACTCTAACTACTCTTACCTCCGAAATTGGAGCTTCAAAAGGAATATCAGATAACTGAATTGCTGTAGAAGCAGCTAAACCAGCTAAAGCATCTGGCATAACTTCAGGATCATGAGACATTAATTGCATCATAACCTGCGTTTCAGCATGATAATCTTTTGGGAATAATGGGCGTAATACCCTGTCTACTAAACGCATTGTAAGAATTTCTTCATTACTTGGTCTAGCTTCACGTTTCATAAAACCACCTGGATATCTACCAGCTGCGGCAAATTTTTCTCTATAGTCTACAGTAAGTGGTAAAAAGTCAATTCCAGGATTAGCTTCTCTAGCCGAAACTACAGTTGCCAAAATCATGGTATCTCCCATACTTACAACAACAGAACCATCTGCTTGTTTTGCTAACTTTCCTGTCTCTAAGGTAATGGTTCTTCCATCTCCAAGTTCAATAACTTGGCTAAATACTTTTGGAATCATAAAGTGTTTTTTTCAAATAAATTACGTTGTTAGTTGTAGTTGTGTTGTGTGTGTTGTTGTTTCAATGGAAGTTTTAAAAATATAAAACAGCTTTGGCTAAGATAATAAAAAAAGAGGCTGAAAATTCCAGCCTCTTTATATTTAGGTATTATTTTCTAATTCCTAATTCCTTGATGATTGCACGATATCTGTTGATATCTTTTTTCTTTAAATAGTCAAGTAAACTTCTACGCTTACCTACCATTTTCACTAGAGAGCGCTCTGTGTTGAAATCTTTACGATTTCTTTTTAAGTGCTCAGTTAAGTGGTTAATTCTGTGAGTAAATAACGCGATCTGTCCTTCAGCAGTTCCAGTATCGTTAGCGCCTTTACCATGTTTTGCAAAAATTTGCTCTTTTACTTCTTTAGTTAAATACATACCAATATTGTTTAAATGATTTTAATGTACTTCAAATTTCATTGAAGTCGCAAAAGTACAATTAATTTTCCTAATAAAATAATTAATGTTTATTAAACCTTTTCCTAAATGTTAAGTCAAAGAATCATATTAACTTTTAAATACTATTAATTATGACTGCGAGAGTTTTAAAATTTGGAGTGATGATGTTATTAGGAACAATGTTCTTTATTTCATGCTCAGATGAAGATGGAGTTAATCTTAATGAGACGAATGATTTAAATGCTGAGGAAATTCAAGATATGGTAGTAGCCGATGATATTACATCTGATATAGATGATATTCTAGAGGATGATGATTTAGATTTTGGTCTTTTAGCTAGAGGAGGTGACGAAAGTAGAAGTAGTGTTGCCGATTGTGTTACACGGTCTGTAGTTGTAGATGATGTAGCAGAAACATTAACAATTACATTAGATTTTGGAGAAAACTGTGTTGGTCCTAGAGGAAGAGAGCTTTCAGGAAAAATAATTATTGTATATCAAAAAACAGATTTAGGTTATACTAAAGAAGTAAGTTTTGATGGTTTTTCTGTTGATGGAAATACAATTGAAGGATCAAAATCTGTTGTGAAAGTAAAAGAGAATAGTAATGGAAATAAAGAAGCAACGCATACAGCAGATATAACGATTACTTTATCTACAGGAGAAGCAATTGTTTTAGAAGGAACAAGAACACGTGAAAAGATTGAAGGAGATGAGACAAGAGATCGAGGAGATGATGTGTATTTAATTTCAGGAAATTGGAGATTTGTAAACAAATTAGGTAATGAGTTTACAGGAAATATTGTAGAAAAATTAAGGAGAGAATATGCTTGTAAATATATTGTAAGTGGTGTTACTGAAATTACTAAAAATAGTAATGCTTACACATTAGATTTTGGCGATGGTTCTTGTGATAATACTGCAACAGTAACGAACAGTGCTGGAGAGTCAAGAGAAATTACCCTTAGAAGAAGGTAATTAGGATTTATTTGGGATTAAAAAAGACTAGCGATAATGCTAGTCTTTTTTTGTTATAATGTTCAGTAAAAAACTTTAATTAAGCTCTTACTGGTTGATTTTGGATTAAATCTAAGTATAGGTTTACTTGTTTCTTTAAGTCTTTACGTTCGTAAATAGCATCCAAGAAACCATGTTCTAATACAAATTCAGAACGTTGGAAACCTTCAGGTAATTCTTTACCAGTTGTATCTTTTACAACTCTTGGTCCTGCAAATGCGATTAAAGCATTTGGTTCAGCGATATTAATATCACCTAACATAGCAAAAGAAGCTGTTGTTCCTCCAGTTGTTGGATCTGTACATAAAGATACATAAGGAATTTTAGCGTCTGCTAATTGTGCTAATTTTGCAGAAGTTTTCACCAATTGCATTAAAGATAATGATGCTTCCATCATACGTGCTCCACCTGATTTAGAAACCATTAAGAATGGAATGTTGTTTTGGATAGCATAATCGATAGCACGTGCTATTTTTTCTCCTACAACACTTCCCATAGAACCTCCAATAAAAGCAAAATCCATACAAGCGATTACTAAATCTTTTCCTTGAGATTTTCCTACAGCAGTTCTAACAGCGTCGTTTAAACCTGTTTTTTCCTGTGCGCTTTTTAATCTGTCTGGGTATTTTTTAGTATCCTCGAATTTTAAAGGATCTTTAGCTACTAACTTTTCGTTAAGTTCTGTAAATTCGTTATTGTCGAAAAATAGCTCGAAATATTCTTTACTTCCAACTCTTACGTGATATCCGTCTTCTGGACTTACATATAAGTTTCTTTTAAGCTCTTCAGTATCTATTATTTTTCCGCTAGGAGTTTTATACCATAAGCCTTTTGGTGTGTCTTTCTTTTCTTCAGTCGGGGTATGAATCCCTTTGTCTTTTCGTTTAAACCAAGCCATAATCTAGTTTTGTTTGTTTAGTGTCAGTTTAAATAATTTAACCCTTATTTATGGGGTAGGTTAGTTTACAAATGTAAAAGTTTTTTAATTACTGACTCTTCTTTTTAAATTAAAATTAATAAGAGTCTGTTTTTTAGTTTTTTAATCAATAAAAAAGTCTCTTAAAATTTAAGAGACTTTTAATTTATAAAGTTGGTTATAACTTTTTTAAAGCTACTATAAAGTGTTTATGCTATTTAAATCTTCGAAAGCTTGTTTTAAACGAGTTTTGAAAGTTAATTCTCCTTCTCTAAGCCATTTACGAGGATCGTAATATTTTTTGTTAGGAATATCATCTCCATCAGGATTTCCGATTTGAGTAGCTAAATAATCAGCATTTTTCTTCATGTAATCACGAATTCCTTCATTAAATGCATATTGTAAATCTGTATCAATATTCATTTTAATTACACCGTAACCGATAGCTTCACGAATTTCTTCTAATGTAGAACCTGATCCTCCGTGGAATACAAAGTCAATTGTATTAGCAGGAACGTTATATTTTTCTGAAATATATTCTTGAGAATTCTTTAAGATTTTTGGAGTTAATTTTACGTTTCCTGGTTTGTATACACCATGAACGTTACCAAATGCAGCAGCAATTGTAAATTGATCACTTACCTTTAATAACTCTTCGTAAGCATATGCTACTTCTTCTGGTTGAGTATATAATTTAGAGCTATCAACATCTGTGTTATCTACACCATCTTCTTCACCACCAGTAATTCCTAATTCAATTTCTAAAGTCATACCCATTTTACTCATACGAGCTAAGTATTCTTTACAAATTTCGATATTTTCTTCTAAAGGCTCTTCAGATAAATCGATCATGTGAGAACTGAATAAAGATTTTCCAGTTTCTTCAAAATGCTTTTCACTAGCATCTAATAAACCATCAATCCAAGGTAATAACTTTTTAGCAGCATGATCTGTATGTAAAATTACAGGTACTCCGTAAGCTTCAGCCATTAGGTGAATATGTTTAGCACCAGCTACAGCTCCAGCGATTGCAGCTTTTTGATCTTCGTTAGATAAACCTTTACCAGCATTAAATTGAGCTCCTCCGTTAGAGAATTGTATAATAACAGGAGAATTCACTTCTTTTGCAGTTTCTAAAACAGTGTTTATAGAGTTAGAACCTACTACGTTTACTGCAGGTAATGCAAATGCTTTTTCTTTTGCTAATTTAAAAATCTCTTGAACTTCGCGTCCAGTGGCAACTCCTGGTTTTATCATTTCTTTTATTTTAAGTTAGTGTTGTTTTTCGATTGAAACAAAACTACATAATTTTTGTATTAAAAGATGAAAAACTAAAATTAGATTACGATTACGTTTTAGTGATTGATTTTTAGAAAGGATAATTAATCCCGATGTTAAATACAGAATTAGCAAAATTGGTGTTTTGAAACCATCTTTTACCATTTAAATAAGGTTCTCTTACTTTAAACCCAAGATCTAAACGAGCAACTAAAAATTTAAAATCATAACGTAATCCAAAACCAGTTCCTACTGCCATATCTGTAAGCGATTCGATACCTTGAAATCTAGATTCAGAGTCTGTTAAAGAAGAATTTGTAATATCCCAGATATTACCCATATCAAGAAAAATGGCACTTTTTAAACTCCCAGCAATATCAAAACGATATTCAAAAGAAGAAAGGAATTTTAAACTTCCAATGTTATATTCTAATCCTGGAGCTCTTCGACCCGGACCTAAATCATAAGTTTGCCAAGCTCTAATATCATTCGAACCACCAGCAAAATAACTAACTGAAAACGGAATACTAGAATCATTGTAGGTAAGAATGGCTCCTAAAAAAGTTCGGTGTGCTAATACGTTGTTATCACCTAAATCCCAGTATTTTTTATATTCAATATCTGTTTTAAAATACTCAGCAATAGGAATTTTAAAAACAGTTGTTTGTCCGTTGCCATTGGTTTGATTAGATAATAATCCCATAACGTTTCCTGAGTTTGCTAGTCTAAATCGGAAATAAGAAAAGTTAGAATCTTTTATGCTTTCTTGATTATTGTATGTGAATGTATATGCAATTTCAGGAATTAAGAAATCGGATGTGATAATATTGTATCGATTTAAAATATTCAAATTATCTCTGTACGCTTCTGGATTATTAGTTCTAAAGTTTTCATCTAATGAAATCTCTGTCATTTTATTTACAATAGCTTCATTGTTCGCAGGAGCTGGATCAGGTAAGTCGAAACTAGCATCGAAAATATCAACAACTTCCACAAGCTTCGCATATTCAGAACCATAGATATTAAAGTAATTTCCAACGTTTAGATTTCTAATATATTGAGCGTTTAATAATTCTAATTGAATAGATTTCTTTTTATTGAACTGCCATCTGTAATCGACTCCAACAGCAATATTTTGTCGATCTAATGCAATGTTTTTTTGAATACTTAAACCTGTACTAAAAATCGTTCTAGGTTGCATACGTTTCGGAACCAGCTTATGAAAACCAAATGGAGCCATAAATCTTGGTACTTCAAGAGATAAGTTTCCTCCAAATTCCCAACCCGGACCGTTAGCAGAATTAAAGAAACCTCCTTGAACTGCAAGTTGAAAAATTTCTGCTCCTTTAAATGTGTTTCTATTGGTAATTGAAAACTTACCAGAAATATCAAAATTTCTAATGTTCGAGCGAGATAATTCTGCATCAACACCAATAGAGTATTTTTCAATAGGTGTTAAAAAAATATTTGCTTCTAACTCATCATCGCTTATAGGATTGTAACGTATTGATGTTGTTTTGAAATTTTTTAAACCTCTTAAATGAAGTTGAGTTAAAGCCCTTAAAGAATCTGTATAAACTTGATTTGGCTTAATAAAAATTGATTGCGATAAATGTTTTGGATTGTATTTTAATTTATCTCTTGAGAAAAAATTAATCCCTTTATAAGTAGTTGAATTAAAATAAGGTTCATTACGTGTAGCGTAGGTGTAATCTGTAATGATATTGATGTTTTTTATTTTCTGAACCTTAAAAGGTTTAGAAATATATTCACCATCTTTTTGAATTAATTGATCTCTAATTTTAACACGAACATTGGCTTTTTCATAGTTTTTTAAAGTATCAGGTTCAAAAAGGAGGTAGTTTTCGTTGAAATGGTAAATTCCCTTGTTTCTAAATAGGTTAACAACTCTGTTTGCTTCTTTTATAAAGTTATCATCTTTATATTGATCTCCTTTTTTAAGAAAGCTTTTATGCGCATGTTTTTGATAAATAGAATCTAGTATGGGCGATTGAATCTCTGTATAAATAGAGTCTAAAAATGTTGGTTTCCCTTTTTCAACAAAGTATGTAATTGCTCCTTTTTTTCTTCCTACGGTATCTTTTTTATACCGAACTTTTGTTCTAAAATAACCTTGAGTAATATAATATGAAAGTAAGCTTTTAGCAGTACCTTTTGTTTTTTTATCATTGATGATAATAGGAGCTTGTCCGTTATTTAAATACCAATTGTTAAGGCCTATAAATGTGTTTGCAACTGCGATACTTTGTTTTTCAGAAAAAACATCTTTAAACAGTTTATACCATTTAGGATGATTTTTTTGCCATTCTTCAACATCTTTAGATCCTCTCGGATTTCCTAAGTTGTAAAAATAAAGTGATAAAGGTAAACCAATAGCTCTTGCATTTTTTTGTTGTTGTAATAAGCTATTTAGTGTTTCGTTTTTTTGTTTTACACTATCAACAATAATTGTGTTTTTTGTAAGTAACAATTCATTTTCAGGAACGTGTTTTATAGTACTACAAGAACCAAGAATTAGAAGCAATAAAAAATAAAAGATGTGTTTTTTCATTAACTTTACACGTCGAATTGAATTGTCAAAAATATCATTTTTACAATTAATAGCTGTTAAAAAACTGCCAATGAGTCTATCTAAAAAACAAATTAAGCTAATCAATAGTTTAAGATTAAAGAAATATAGGAAAATTAATGGACTTTTTATTGCTGAAGGCATAAAAGTAGTTAATGAATTACTAGATTCTAGTCTTAAAGTACATTCTTTATTTGTAGTTGAGTCTTCTAACTTTAACACAAAAAACGAAGAAATAACGACTTATATTTCTGATGAAGAACTAAAAAAAATTACCACTTTAAAAACGCCAAATAAAGTTTTAGGTATTTTTCATATTCCTGAAGAAACTCAAAAGGAAGACACTGGTTTAGTTATCGCTTTAGATGCAATTAACGATCCTGGAAACTTAGGAACAATTATTCGTTTGTGCGATTGGTTTGGAGTTGAGAAATTAATTTGTTCTTCAGATACCGTAGATTGTTACAATCAAAAAGTGATTCAATCGACCATGGGGTCTATAACTAGAGTTAATATTAGTTATGTAGATATTATCAACTATTTAGAGAGCACAAGTTTTCCAACTTTCATTGCCGATATGGATGGTGAAAATGTATATACCAAAGAATTACCAAAAGAAGCCGTATTAGTTATGGGTAATGAAGCTAATGGAGTTTCTGAACATGTCAGATCTCTTATAACTAATAAATTAACTATACCTCGTTTTGGCGAAAGTCAGCAAACAGAAAGCTTAAATGTAGCTATGGCTACATCTATTTTAATTAGTGAATTTAAAAGGAATTTAAAATAAACCGTTGATTTGCGCGTCTATTCTATCGATAATGTAGCCTAAATCTTCAGGATTATCAACAAAGTCTAATTTATCAACTTCAATTACTAATAATTTACCTTTGTTGTATTTGCTAATCCAAGCTTCGTAACGCTCATTAAGTCTGCTTAAATAATCGATGCTGATTGAACTTTCGTAATCGCGTCCTCTTTTATGAATTTGACCAACAAGTGTAGAAATATCTGCTCTCAAATAAATTAATAAATCTGGTGGATTAACTAAGTTTTCCATTAATTCAAAAAGAGAAGAATAATTACTAAAATCTCTATTTGTCATTAATCCCATTGCATGAAGGTTTGGTGCAAAAATATGCGCATCTTCATAAATGGTTCTATCCTGAATTACATTCTTTCCAGATTGTCTAAGATCAAGTATTTGTCTGAATCTACTATTTAAAAAGTATACCTGTAAATTGAAAGACCAACGTTCCATTTCTCCATAAAAATCATCTAAATAAGGATTTTCATCAACCGATTCGAAGTGTGGTTCCCAGTTGTAATGTTTTGCTAATAATTTCGTTAGCGTAGTTTTTCCTGCCCCAATATTACCCGCTATAGCTACATGCATACTATCATAGTTTTGAAGGGGCAAAAATAAATATTATTCTTCGATTATTTTAGAATTAACAAGTTAATTTATATCCGTAACCACGAACATTAATAATTTCAACTGTTGGATCTTTTTTTAATTTTTTTCTGAGTTTAGAGATAAAAACATCCATACTTCTGGCATTGAAGAAGTCATCGTCTCCCCACAATTTTTTCAAGATAAAAGAACGATCGAGAATTTCATTTTTTTTCTCCGTTAAATAATACAAAAGTTCACTTTCTCTATGTGTTAAAAGTTCAGCTTGATCATTAAAGTAAAGTTTTTGTTTTTCGTAATTAAATACAAAATTACCGATGTTTATTTTTTCTAGATCTTTCTTCAAGTTAATACGATCTAACAAACTGTGTACTCTAACGATTAACTCTTCCATAGAAAACGGCTTTTTTAGATAATCGTTTCCACCATGCTGAAAACCATCTATAACATCTTTGGTTTGAGATTTTGCAGTAAGAAAAATAATAGGAATGTGTTGATTCTCTTCTCGTATTTCTTTGGCCAGTGTAAATCCGTCTTTCTTTGGCATCATTACATCTAACACTAAAATTTCAGGGTTTTCTTTTGTGTAAACATTATATGCCTCTTCACCATTTAATGCGTGAAAAACTTCGAAATTTCTAGTTTCTAAACTTTCTTTAACGATTTGTCCTAAACTTGGTTCGTCTTCAGCTAGTAATAATTTTATCTTTTTACTCATATGGCATAGTGATTTTAAATGTTGTTTTTCCTGGGGAAGAACTTAAATGAATGGTTCCGTTGTGTTTTTCTACAATCTTTTTGGTATAGTATAAACCAATACCAAATCCTTTTACATCGTGTGTATTTCCTTTTGGAACCCTATAAAACTTGTCGAAAATTTTGTCTTGTTGACTTTTTTCTATTCCCGAACCATTATCTGAAACGCTAATTTCTAATTCGTTTTTATTAGTATGAAATTGTAATTCAATTTTATCACCACCGTATTTCACAGCATTGTCTAGTAAGTTGGAAATAGCATTTTCAAGATGGAATTCATCAATTTGAATAATTAACTCTTCAATATTAGAAGAGAAAATAATTTCCTTTTCTGTGGTAAATAGTTGATGTTTTTTAGATAATTTTTCAAGGAGATTGATAATTTCTACACGTTCTTCTTTAAGTAATAATTTTTCACTGTCAAGTGTTGCTGTTTCCAGTAATTTTTCAACCATAACATGTAGTTTCTTAATCTGACTTTCAGAGATAGCTACATATTTTTTAGTTTTCTCTTTATCTTCAATTGCATTAAAATTATTTATCGCTTCTAATGCTGTAGAAACTGTAGTTATAGGAGTTTTAAATTCATGAGTAATATTACTGATTAAGTCATTCTTAATTTCAGCTAACTCTTTTTGTTGATTTATAATTCTTAACAAATAGAATAAACTAAAAATTACAGCCAGCGATAAAAGAAGTGATAATAGTATTCCTGTCGAACTTCTTTTCAAAGCTTCAGCAGACGGATTACTATATTTCATTTTGAATTTTTTATTCGGACCAAGAAATGTCGATTTTGATTCAATAATATCAAATTCATCAAAAGCAGTTGGTGTAAAAATCGTATGAATAGTATCTTGTTTATAATATTCGAAACTATAGTTTACATTAATCTTTTTCTGACTTAATTCTTTTCTTAAAAAAGTATCAATTTTACTATGATTCATTGTGTCGTTCTGGATAGCAATGTAGAATGTTTTTAAGCCTTTCAGGAGTTTTAAACTGTCAGCAGCTTTTTTTCCTTTGAAAATTTTTAAAGTATTATTATTGTTTTGATCAGGACAAATACAATTGCTAGAATCATCAAATATGTGATTATGTTTTGTTGTGTCTCTTTTTTTAGAGAAAATACTATCTAGCGCAAAAGCAGTATTATCATATTCTTTAGTGTTATCTGTGGTAATCACTAAAGATTCTATGGTAAACTTTAAAGAGTCTTTAGATTCATCGTTAATAGAATCGTTGTTTTTCGGGACTTTTTTATTTGTTATTGTAGAGAAAATGTTTTTCCAAACTTGTCCGGCTTTTCTTCTACCTGTAGAATCATTTTTAGATGTTATAATAGAAAAGTGATTTTCACTCGATAAATCAGTAAAGTATTTACTAACAGCATTATCTAAGCTAATCTGAATTTCATTCATTACTCTTAGCTTGTTCTGTTGGTAGTTTTTATAATTCCAATAAAACTGTACAGCTATAGTAGTTAGTATAGTAACTACAATAAAATAAAGAATCCAATTATGTTTTACGGTTTTCATGTTTCAAAGGTACATTTCTAATTCAATAAAAATAAGTCGGTTAACACTAGTTAACACTAGTTAACGTAGAAACATAAATTTTGAAAACATCTTTGTAGTGTAAAACAAAAAAATCAACTCGAAATGAAAAACATAATTACCGTAGTATTATTAATCACAACTATGAGTGCTTTTACACAAGCTAAGAAAACTAAAGAAGTAAAGTTTAAAACTACGTCGCTAGTGTTTAGTGTAGATTCCTCTGATGAATTAAAAACTATCAATTGGGATGAAGCAAAAGACTTTTTTAAAGATAGTGACGAAGATGAAGAAATTTCAATTGGCTTTAAGGTTAAAAAAGGAGACAGTAGAAACACAAAACTTAATATTAAAGAAAGTATGGTGTTAAATGGAAAGGTTGCTCACATCGATAAGTTTATAAAAATACTATCGGGTTACAAGCCAAAGAATACCAATGAAGTGAAAAAATCTGCTCTAGTTTTTACTGTTGATTCTATAAAAGAACTAAAAGAGATTGATTGGAAAGAAGCTCAAGAATTTTTTGAAGGAAATGACGATGATGATGAAGTTATATTAGGTTGTAAAGTGAGAAGATCTAAAGAAGAAAAATCAAAATTAACAATCAAGCAAAGCTATCAAGTTAGTGGGAAGTTTAAAGATCTAGACAAGTTAATTAAAATCATGTCTAAGTACACGAAATCACAAAAAGAATAGATTCAATAAAACATAACATCTAAATTATATAGAAATGAAAATTAAGATATTAGTTACGGCATTATTAATTTCTACATCGTTGTTTGCACAGAATTTTCAAGGAAAAGCAACGTATAAAACTCATAACAATGTAGATCTTAAAATAAGTACTGGAGATAAGGCACCGAATTCAGATTTACAGAAACAGATTCAAGAAAAAATGAAGAAAATGTTTCAAAAAACATATACTTTAAACTTCACAAAATCAACATCAACTTATACTCAAAATAAAGAGTTAGAACCAGCAGCACAATCTGGAGGAGTTCAAATTATGATGTTCGGAAATGGAGGAGGAAACGATATCTTATATAAAAACGTTGCTGAGAAAAAATATATCAATAAAACAGAAGTATTCAGTAAAGAATTCTTAGTGAAAGATAAACTAGCTGATCAGGAATGGGAAATGAGTGGAGAAACTAAAAAAATAGGAAAATACACTTGTTATAAGGCTACAAAAACAAAAGAAGAAGAACGTATTAGTCATATGATGACTGATGGTGAAACTGAAGAGAAAAAAGAAATGGTAACTGTAAAAACTACAGCTTGGTATACGCCTGAAATTCCAGTAAGTAACGGGCCAGGAATGTTTTGGGGATTGCCAGGTTTAATCTTGGAAGTACATGAAGGGAAAAGAACAATAGTTTGTTCAGAAATTATAATTAATCCTTCAGAAAAAGTAAAAATAAAAGAACCTAGAGGAGGTAAAAAAGTTACTTCAAAAGAATATGAAAAAATAGTAAAAGAGAAGGTGAAAGAGATGAACGAACGTTTTAAAAATAATAGAAAAGGAAATGGAGAATCAATTTCTATAGAGATTGGAGGTTAATTTTTAAAAAGCGATTAAACCTTAAGCTTCTTTATTAGTCTAAAATCAAGATAACTAAAGTTATCTTTAACAAAATTAATTAAGTACTTATGAAATCGCTTTTTACCTATCTCCTTTTTCTAACAATAACAATTGGTTATTCACAAAAGAATTTCCACGGAAAGGCAGTTTATCAATCGAAAACCTCAGTAGATATGAATCAATGGGGAAACAGAGAGCTTTCTGAACAGCAGAAGAAAAGAATAATGGATCGGATGAAGAATATGTTAGAAAAAACATATACGCTTCATTTCAATAGAACATCTTCTTTATATGAGGAAGAAGAGAAGTTAGAAGCTCCTGGTGGAGGAAGAGGAGGTTTTCGTTTTGGTGGATTTTCTAGCGGAATTCAATATAAGAACACACAAGACAAACAGTTTTTAGAAGAGCGAGAATTCTTTGGGAAAAAGTTTTTGATTAAAGATGCTTCTGAAATGCCAAAATGGGAAATGACTGGTGAGCAGAAACAAATCGGAAATTATTTATGCTATAAAGCAACAATGCTTAAAAAAACGGATGAGTTCGATTGGCAAAATATGAGAAGAAGAGGCAGAGGTAGAGGTAGAAGAAATCAAGATAAAGACAATAAAAAACAAGACAGTACTAAAGTTAGAAAGGTAACTGAAGATATAGAAATGCCAAAAGAAGTATTAGTAACGGCATGGTATACACCTCAAATTCCAGTGAGCAACGGACCAGGAGAATACTGGGGATTACCAGGTTTAATTTTAGAAATTAACTCTGGAAGAACAACAATTTTATGTACAGAAGTTACTTTAAATCCTAAAGAAAAGAAAGAAATAGAACCTTTAACAAAAGGAGACGAAGTAACTCGAGATGAATACAATGCTATTGTTAAAAAGAAAATGGAAGAAATGAGAGAAATGTGGCGAGGACGAAGAAGAGGTGGAAGAAGATAGATTTTACTAATCCGTAATATGAAATAATCAAACTTTAATAATGAAAAAAATATTTTTTCTGGCGATTGTAATGGTCGCCTGGTATACTAGTGCCCAAATTAAACTAACTGGGGTCGTTAAAGATAGCATAGGAAATCCACTAGAAATGGCTAATATGTTAGCCATTAATAAACAAGATAATAAAGTAGATTCTTACGGTTTTACTGATGCGTTTGGTAATTATAAACTGAATTTAAAGAAAAATGCCAGTTATACAATTAAAGCTAGTTATGTAGGAATGAAAACAGGAGAGTTTACCGTAACTACAAAAGATGTTAATATTAAAAAAGATATCACACTGGTTTTCGATAATACTTTAGATGAAGTTGAAATTATCTCAAAAATGCCAGTAACGGTAAAAGGAGATACAATTGTTTACAATGCAGATTCTTTTAAAAGTGGAACAGAGAAAAAATTAGGAGATGTGCTTAAGAAATTGCCAGGAGTAGAAGTAAATGATGAAGGAGAAATTCAGGTAGAAGGAAAGACCGTGAAAAAGGTAATGGTAGAAGGAAAAGATTTCTTTGATGGTGATTCTAAATTGGCAACAAAAAATATTCCTGCAAATGCTATTGATAAAGTTGAGGTTTTAAAAAATCACAGTGAAGTTCGACAAATGAGCAGTGTTACCGATAATGAAGATAACATAGTAATCAACCTAAAATTAAAAGAAGGGAAAAAGAATTTTTGGTTTGGAGAAGTTTCTGCAGGTATAGGAATGGCAACAGAAGATTCACGTTATATTGTTCATCCTAAGTTGTTTTATTATAGCCCGAAATACAGTTTAAACTTAATTACAGATTTTAATAATATTGGAGAAGTGCCATTTACACGTAGAGATTATTTTAAGTTTTCTGGTGGATTTAGAGGGGCAGGAGGAAGAGGAACTGGATTTAATGTAGCTTCTTCTGATATCGGATTTTTAACGCTAAGAAATAATAGAGCTAAAGAAATAGAAACAAGATTTGGAGCAGTTAACTTTAGTTATTCACCAAAGAAAAATTGGGATTTAAGTGGTTTTGGAATTTATTCGGGATCAGAAGTAGATCTTGAAGAGGTTACAACAAGAAATTATATTAATGAAAATGTAGATGCCAGTACTTTACCTCCATTTGATCCTAGTAATCCGAATTCGATTCGATTGATAGACACAGAAAGAATTAATAGTGTTTCTAAACAAAGAAGTGATTTAGGATTATTAAAACTAAGTTCTAGTTATAAACCCAATACCGATAATCAGTTTGATTATGATGTGTTTGCGAAAATTTCTAATCAAGAAGAAATTCAGAATTTAAATTCTTTAAGAACTTATTTAAATGATGTAGATGAATCGTTACCGATTAATCAAATCTCAAGTCAAAATCCGTATTCAATTAATCAAAATCTAAACTATTACTATACATTAAATGATAAGAATATTTTTGCCTTAGAAGCACAGCATTTATGGCAAAATGAAGATCCGTTTTATAATGCAGAGCTAGAAAATTTATCATTTTTCAATGTCTTAGGATTGGTAGATGAAGCTTCTCAACCGTTTGATGTTTCTCAGAATAAAAGAGTAAAAACAAATAAGATAGATGCAAAATTAGATTATTATTATGTAATTAATGCGAAGAGTAACTTGAATGTAACTTTAGGAACAACAATAAGCGATCAGCAGTTCGATTCAGATATCTTTCAAGTTTTAGCCAACGGAACTACAAATCCTATTACAGCTACAGATACAAGAAACGATGTAAATTATACTTTCGATGATTACTATGCTGGGTTACATTACAAATTCATCACAGGGATTTTTACATTTAATCAAGGATTTACGGCGCATCAATAT
Source organism: uncultured Tenacibaculum sp. (assembly GCF_947495995.1). Lineage (GTDB taxonomy): Bacteria > Bacteroidota > Bacteroidia > Flavobacteriales > Flavobacteriaceae > Polaribacter. The sequence goes on along the minus strand of NZ_CANMAX010000001.1, from coordinate 308,144 downwards.
TCAGCAAAAAACACACAGTTAGGGAGTGTTTTTGATAATCGTTTCACAAAATTATTACCAGATGTTTCAATAAAAGTGGCGCTGAAAAAGTCAGAGTCATTACGATTAAATTACAGTCAGCAAGTAAGTTTTACGGATATTAATAGAGTAGCAGAAGGTTTTGTGTTTAATAATTATAACAGATTATATTCAGGAAATCGTGAATTAGAAAGCTCGTTGTCACACAATGTAAACTTAAGTTACTTCAGTTTTAATATGTTTAATTATACGAACATATTTGCTAGTGTAAATTATAGTAAGTTGATAGATGCTGTGAAAGGATTGACAACATTTAATGGAGTAGATCAAGAGTCTACATCAATCAATTCAATTTTTCCAGATGAGACCATTTCAGCGAATGCAAACTTCCAAAAAAGTTATAGAAAGTTTAAAGTTACTTTAGGAGGAAATCTAGCATATTCAGTTTCAAACAACTTGTTCTTTAATCGCTTTACTTCGGAAAATGAAAACAGAGAATCAAACTCTTTTACACAATCATACAGAACTAGATTTAGTACTAATTTTAGAGAGTTTCCAAATTTTGATATCGGATATAATGTAAGTATCAATAAATATGATCAAGGAGGAAATGTAAATACATTCACAACTCATAGTCCGTTTGTAAATTTTGATGCTTTTATTACAAGAGATTTAGTTTTTAATACGAAGTATACATACAACAACTATAGAAATCAGTCTCAAACATTAAATGATTTTAGTTTTTGGGATGCAGATTTAACATACCAAAAGAAAGATAGTCAATGGGAATATAAAATGATGGTGACTAATATTTTAGATACACAATCTTTAAATCAAGATGGATCTAATACGATTTTCAACAGTTCATCAGCTTATATTATTCAGCCACGATACATTACTTTTTCAGTGAAGTATAATTTATAGAACTTTTAGAATTAATCAAAAAAAAGCCGAGGACAATGCCTCGGCTTTTTTTATTTTATAATAACTTTTCGAACCTCTTTTTTACCATCTTTTAGAACTTGTAAAAGATATAAACCAGGATTTACACTTCTATATTCTAATTGTTCCGCAAATTTATTAGTAGGGCTATTAAATTCTTTGTTTTCAACCAATCTACCTCTTAAATCAAATAATTGAATTTTGACATTACTCTGAGCTTCAATATCGAAAATTAAATTAAAGCTTTTATCTGAAGTAGGATTTGGGAATAAATTGAAATTATCGAAATCAACCACATCTCCAGTTCCAGCATCAGGATTATCAATAATAGTAAAGTTTGTAGAGTTTACGTTATAGAAAATATTATCAACAGCTTCTATCATAATTCTAGCTTGTGTGGTTGGAAGATTAGGAATAATAACATTCTCAATTCCGTCATTTGGTGTACTATTAACTATAGTTGTAGGGAACGTAACACCACCATCGGTAGATAATTTTATGCGAACATTTCTACAATTAATAGGAGCTTGATCTGTAGTAGATTTATCCCAGATAATAGTTTGAGTTGTAGCTCCGTCCCAACTAACTTCTGTGCTTGGAGTTGTTACTTCAAAAGGTTTTACATCAATTACAGAAATCTTCATATTATCAAAAGCAACAGATCCACCACCAGACTGATTATCTCTTACAGTTAACGTAAAATTCATTTCTCTTGCTACTTCAGGAAGCACTTCCCAAAAATCAAAAAACGCTCCAGAAACTATGGTTTCAAGCTCAGGTAAATAACGGTTTGGAGAAGTTGTTGGCGATAAAGATCTGAAAGAAGCCCCACCAGTACTTGTTGAAGCAGGAGGAGAAATTACAATTTCGTTATCAACTTGTTCCCAACAGTAAGTTAAGTTAGCAGAAGCATCATTATCAGATCCAGAACCTCTTAAAATTAACGGTGTTCTTCTCGGAACAGAATAATCTAAACCAGCATCAGCTGTAGGAGCATTATTTCCAGTATTAGAGTTGACACTACAAGGTGTGCTATTTTGAACAAAACTTAACATTTGCTGAACACTTATCGTGTGGAAATAATCATCACTATTATTTTGAACATTATTAGGAGAACAAATACCTGCATATGCCATAATTGTTGAACCACTACCAGGTTCTACGGCAGTTTCGTCATTTCTATTTCCTCCAACGCAACTACCAGTATCTCCATTAAAAGTGTGGTTTCCTCCAAATTGATGACCCAATTCATGAGCTACAAAATCAATATCAAAAGGATCATCTAAAGGAGAATCCCAACCAGTCATTGCACCAGCTTTTACGTCATTGTCACATACCGATCTAAAATACGCGATACCTCCATTTCCAGTAGCAAAAATATGTCCAACATCATAATTAGCAGAGCCTATTACATTGTCACATAATGTTTGATTTTGATTGATAAGAGCAAAAGAGTCATTATTATCTAAATTATCGCTAACAGGATCTAAGTTTATTAAAGGGTTGGTTCCTCCAACTAAAACTATATTCATGTGGACAGCAATATCTCTTTCATAAATACCATTAACTCTTGTCATGGTAGTGTTCATAGCCGATAAAACAGCAGCTCTTTGTTCTGCTTCTGTACCAGATCTTACACCTTGATTGTTGATGTGAAACTGCGCGTATTCACCTGTACAAGCAAGTGCTAATCTGTATGTTCTTAAAACACCATCGTTAAGTATGCGATGTTTAATTTTTCCAAAATAATTTTTACCATTTCTATTATTACCTAAAACATTACACGAGTGAGAAGAACGATTGTTATGATCTAAGTCATTTCTACTATATAAAATATAAGTTTCGTTATCTTTAGTATGAGGATCTAGATAAACAGTTGGTTTATCTAAAGAATATAATGTTAAATGAACTCCATCTGATCCAACACTTAATTTTCCAGTGGTTTTATTATCCGATTTTTTGGTAACTGAATATGATTTTATAAATCCAAACTCAGGAGACAATTCTTCATTGAAATTTGATGTCTCTTTGATTGTAAATTCAGAAATATTTCCATTGTTATCAGGAAGAAAAATACTTTGATTAATTCCTCTAGCTTTAATCTTTAATTTATTCTTAAAGACAGATAAATCTAATGAGAATAAACCATATTTGTTAGGAAGATCTTCATTAGGTTTAATTTGTTTGCTTTTTGCTGAAATATTTTTAGGAGTTATTTTTTTCCAAGTAGATTGAGAATGACCGACATAAATACTAATAAATAGCAGGATTAATGTTTTTCTCATAAATAAATAATTTTAATGATTTTAACTACTCGTTTAGTAAAACGAATAAAAGAGATTCTAACAAATGTATAAATAAAAACGCACTGATGATGAAAATATTCTTGAAAAGAATATAGATATATATTGAGATTAGTGATTACTATTTGTTTTATTAATTTAAATTTTTAGACGAAATTTGTTCTCTAAAGGTTTAATCTTTATTATGAATAAAAACGTCTGTTTAATAGATTTATCTCAAAAAGATTTTAAAGATACTTGGGAATTACAAACTGAAACACTGCAAAGTATAGTAGATTTAAAGATCAAAAATCGAAGAGAGCAATTAAATAAGCCAACAACAAATTATTTTTTATTTGTTGAGCATCCACATGTGTATACACTTGGGAAGAGTGGAGATATGCAGCACTTACTTTTAAATGAACAACAATTAAAAGAGAAAGAAATTTCTTTTTATAAAATCAATAGGGGTGGAGATATAACGTATCATGGACCTGGACAAATTGTTGGTTATCCTATTTTAGATCTTGAGAATTTCTTTACAGATATTCATAAATACTTGCGACTACTTGAAGAAGTAATTATAAAAGTTATTGGTGAATATGGATTAAAAGGTGAACGAAGTGAGGGAGAAACTGGAGTTTGGTTAGATGTCGGTACTCCATTTGCAAGAAAGATTTGTGCTATGGGAATTCGTACAAGCAGGTGGGTTACAATGCATGGTTTTGCCCTTAATGTGAATACTAATCTAGGTTATTTTGATCATATTGTACCTTGCGGAATTAATGATAAATCTGTAGCTTCTATGGAAGCTGAATTAGGAAAGAAGCTAGATGTAGAAGAGGTAAAAGAAAAAATAGTTTACCACTTTAAAGAGTTATTTGAAGTAGATGAAATCATAAAAAAAGCGAGCTTATAAGCTCGCTTTTTATTTTATATAAATAAGATTGTCTTATTTTCTTGCTTTAATTTCAAAAGAAAATTCAATGATATCATTGATAGCTTTATCTTTTAAATTATCAAAGAATTTACCAGAACCATATTTAACTCCAAAGTCAGTTCTATCTACACCGAAAGTTTCACTTTTTAAAGTAACGTCGTTCCCGTTTTCAGTTAAAGTAGCAGGAATTGTAATACTCTTAGTAACATCTTTAATTGTTAAGTTACCAGTGATGTGTAATTTACCATCTTTAACTTCTGAACTAGCTACTTCAAATTTAGAACTTGGGAATTTTCCAACGTTAAAGAAATCCTCATTCTTTAAGTGACCTTCTAAACCAGCTTTTTTCTTTCCTTCTAAATCAGAACAAGAAATAGAGTTCATGTCTAAAGTGAATTCTCCAGCCTTTACAACTCCACCTTCAACATCAAATAAACCTTTTTCAATAGTAATAGTACCATTGTGTCCTTCACCAACTGGGTGAGCTCCTTTCCAAGTTACTGTAGATTCAGCAACATTTACGTTGTATGAGTTGATAGGGTTAGTTACCTTCTTTTCTATTTTTACTTCTTCTTTAGCTTCTACTTTCTTTTCACCTTTACAAGAAGTTAAAGCGATAGCTACTACTGCTAATGATAAGACTAATTTTTTCATTTTTAGATTGTTTTATATGAATAATGAAATTTATATTCCATGGCAAATATATTTAATATTTATTGCCTGCGGAATTATTTTTTATCTTTTGTATCTATAATTATAGTTACAGGACCATCATTTAGTAAATCAACTTTCATATCTGCACCAAATATTCCTGTTTGAACTTTTTTTCCTAATTGATTTTCAAATTCTTTAATAAACTTTTCGTACATAGGAATTGCAAAATCTGGCTTAGAAGCTTTTATATAACTAGGTCGATTTCCTTTTTTTGTTGATGCATGTAATGTAAACTGACTTACAATTATGGCTTCTCCATTTGTTTGTAATAACGAAGAGTTCATTACATTATTTTCGTCGTTAAATATTCTTAGATTCACTATTTTCTTGGATAACCAAGTAATGTCATCATCATTATCTTCATCTTCAATTCCAAGAAGAATTAATAGTCCATCAGCAATATTAGCTACGATTTTTTGATCAACAGTAACACTTGCTCTAGATACTCTTTGAATTACAGCTCTCATGAATTAGTTTTATTGTCTTCCAGATAAAATATCGGTTCTATAATTTTCTTCTTCACCTTCTAAGATTTGTAAGTAACTTTTATATCTCGACCAAGAAATTTCTCCTGTTTCTAGAGCATCTTTTACAGCACAATTAGGTTCATTTAAATGTATACAATTATTGAATTTACAATCTTGTTTAAGTGCAAAAAACTCTGGAAAATAATCTCCTAATTCATCTTTTTCCATATCTACAACTCCAAAACCTTTAATTCCAGGAGTATCAATAATAGAAGCATCAAAGCTTAAATCGAACATTTCTGCAAAAGTTGTTGTATGTTGCCCTTGTTTGTGTTGATCAGAAATTTCTTTTGTTCTTAAGTTTAATGTTGGTTCTATGCAGTTTACTAAAGTAGTTTTTCCAACACCAGAATGACCTGAGAACATGCTTACTTTACCAGTCATCATTTCTTTAATTTGATCTACATTCTTCCCCGTTTTAGCAGAAGTTTCTATGCATTTATATCCAATAGGTTCGTAAATGTCTTTTAAATACAGAATCTCAGCCTTTTGTTCAATGCTGTAGGTGTCAATCTTATTAAAAATTAAAATAGTATCAATAGAATAAGCTTCCGCAGTAACTAAAAAACGATCAATAAATGTTGTAAAAGTAGGCGGATTATCTATGGTAACGATCAAAAATACCTGATCGATATTCGATGCTATAATATGAGTTTGTTTAGATAGATTTACAGATTTACGAACGATATAATTTTGTCGATCTAAAATAGTAGTAATAATTCCTGTTTCTTCGTTGTTCTTTGTTTCTACAGTAAATTCAACTTTATCTCCAACAGCAATTGGGTTTGTACTTTTGATACCTTTTATTCTAAATTTTCCTTTTATCCTACATTTATAAAAAGTTTCTTCATGTTTCACCCAGTACCAACTTCCTGTAGATTTATAAACAGTTCCTATCATATTGCAAAGATGAGAATAAATTAGAGAATCTTAATAATGACTTTATTTTGTTAAATCGTTAATTTTTTGACTAATGCTTCCTCTTTCACTAAGTCTTATAACACCAAAGATAATATTTGCAATAATTCCAGGATTTGTAATTAACGAAGCAATTTCAGAAACACTCTTATCTCTCTTATTGATTAAGTTTTGGATATTATCTTCTGAAGAATTTGCAAGTTTTACAGCAAAATCCCAAGCACCATCTCTGGCTATTTCCATACTAAAATCAACTAAGAAGTTGTCAAATTTACTTGTTAGTTTAAGGATTTTTTTGAGAAAAGGATAAATAGTTGATAAATCGTTTTCAACATCTGTTACTAAAGAGGAAAGTATGGTGTTTATTTTATTGAAATCGGTTTTTAAATCTTGAATATCGCTATTTTTCGTTACCTCATAAGCAGCAATTCCTAAATCTAAATTAATATGAGCGTTCATACCAATTAATAAATGTTGTAAAACAATTGGCCAAAATTTATCTGAAAGATCAAATGCTTTTTGCCATGATTCTGTTATTGTTTTATTTTCCTGAAATTTAAAATAAGCATCAATATATCGAGTTGCAAAAATCACATCTAGTCTTTCCATTCTAGGTCCATTTTCGAAAAAACCTTCAGCGATACCTTCTTTAACTTTTCGAGTTACTTTTAAGTATAAAGCAGCAAAATATCCTAGAGTAGAAGGTTTTTGTTCAGATGTTTTAATGATATCTTCTAGCGTATTTATTACATCATCTATAGTGTTGATGGTTCTCATAGTAGGTTAGTTTAGAATACTAAAGAAAATAAAAAAAGCGCAAATCTGCGCTTTTTTTTATCCGTTAATAATCTTTTTCTGATGATTAATACTTTCTTGGTGAATAGCCTTGAATATTTTTAAAACAAATTCTTCACTTAAGTTATTTTCCTCACCTTCTAAAATCATTTTACCTAAGATTTCATTCCAACGTTTAGTTTGTAAAATCGCAACGTTCTTTTCTTTCTTTAATGAACCGATTTTATCAGAAATCTTCATTCTCTTCCCCATCATTTCGATTAATTGGTGATCTACCACATCGATTTGAGTTCTTAAAGTATTTAAAGCATTTTTAAAGTCAACTTCAGTATCCGTTTCTTTTCTGATTTTTAAATCTTCCATCATTTGGATAAGTGTCGTTGGTGTGATTTGCTGTTTAGCATCACTCCAAGCATTATCTGGATCGTAGTGTGTTTCTACCATTAATCCATCAAAGTTTAAGTCTAAAGCAGTCTGACAAATATCAAAAATGATATCTCTTCTACCTGCAATATGAGAAGGATCGCAAATTAATGGTAAATCTGGGTAACGATTTTGTAATTCGATAGGAATTTGCCAGTTTGGATTATTTCTGTATCTCGTTTTCTCATAAGTAGAGAAACCTCTATGGATAGCTCCTAATTTAGTAATTCCAGCAGTGTAGAAACGTTCAAAAGCTCCTAACCATAATGGTAAATCTGGATTTACTGGGTTTTTAATTAAAACAATTTTATCAGTTCCTTCTAAAGCATCTGCAATTTCTTGAACGATAAAAGGACTCACAGTAGTTCTTGCTCCAATCCAAAGAATATCAATATCATGTTTTAAAGCTAACTCAACATGGTTTTTGTTCGCAACCTCAGTAGTTGTTAACATTCCAGTTTCCTTTTTAGCAGTTTCTAACCATTTTAAACCTAAAGCACCAACACCTTCAAAATTTCCAGGTCTAGTTCTTGGTTTCCAAATCCCAGCTCTTAAAACTGTAGCATCACTATCTTTTAATTCGTGAGCGATCTTTAATACTTGATCTTCAGTTTCAGCACTACAAGGTCCTGCTATTACTAAGGGATGATTTAATTTGAAATCATCTAACCATGTTCTTAATTCTTGTTTGTTTTCCATTTTTAGTTTCGTTTAATGAAGTTTTACTTCTTGTATTCCGTTTAAAATTTGTTTTATATAATTTGTGTTTTGCATCTCAGTGTAAATAGCTGAGAAATTATTTTCTTCTAATAATGTTTTAAAATGTTCTAAATTTTGAATGTATTCTGTTAAGGTTTCTATGACATTGTCTTTGTTTTGTTCGAAAATTGGAGTCCACATTGCAGGCGAACTTTTTGCTAAACGAACTGTAGAAGCAAATCCACTTCCAGCCATATCAAAAATATCTCGTTCGTTTTTTTCTTTTTCGATTACCGTTTTACCCAACATAAACGAACTTATGTGAGACAAATGTGATACGTAAGCAATATGTTTATCATGAGAAACAGGATCCATATATCGGATTCTCATTCCAAGGTTTGAAAAGATTTCTAAGGCTTTTTCTTGAAGCTTAAAAGCTGTTTTTTCAACTTCACAAATAATATTTGTTTTGCCTCTATATAAATCGTTTAAAGCAGCAGAAGGACCAGAAAATTCAGTTCCAGCAATCGGATGGGTTGCTAAGAAATTTCTTCTTTTAGGATGTTCTTTAATTACCTCGCAAACTTGTTCTTTGGTAGATCCTACATCAAAAACCAAACAGTTTTCAGAAACGATATCTAAAACTTTAGGGATTAAAGTCAAAGAAACATCTACAGGAACAGAAACAATAACAATATCTGCATTCTTTAAATCTTCAAAAGAAGCGCCTTTATCAACAATACCTTTTTCAATAGCTTCATCGATATGAGCTTTATTATTGTCTACACCAAATAGTACTGCTTCAGCATATTTCTCTCGAATATCTTTAGCTAAACTACCACCAATTAATCCAATTCCTATTACAAAAACATTCATAATTCTCTTAATTGTTATGATTTTCCAATCGGTTAATAGCTTCTTTGATTTGATCTTTATTTACGCATAAAGAGAAACGAATGTATCCTTCTCCTTGCGAACCAAAAATAGTTCCTGGCGCAGCGAAAATGTGATACTTATATAACAATTCATCAATAAATTCTTCTGATGTTTTTCCTGAAGGAAGTTTTGCCCAAACAAAAAGTCCGCTTGTGTTTTTATTAAAAGTGCAGCCTATTTTTTCTGCTAACTGAAAAACAAGTGCTTTTCGTTCTTTATACAATTCGTTTTGTTGCTGAATCCAGCTTTTAGAAGTTTTTAAAGCTTCTATAGCTCCTTTTTGTACTCCATAAAACATTCCTGAGTCCATTTGTGTTTTTACTTTAAGTACTTGGTTGAGAAAATTAGCATTTCCTAACAACATTCCTACACGCCAACCCGCCATATTAAATGTTTTACTTAAAGAATTTAGTTCTAAAGCCACATCTTTAGCTCCTTCTAATTCTAGAATACTAGTTGGTTTTTCATTTAAAATGAAACTGTACGGATTATCATTTACAATAAGAATACTGTGTTTTTTAGCAAACTGAATTAGTTTTTCGTAAGTGTCTTTTTTTGCATTTTCACCAGTTGGCATATGCGGATAGTTAATCCACATTAATTTTACTTTTGACAGCTCTAAACTTTCTAATTCATCAAAATTAGGTTGGTATCCATTGTCTTCAGAAAGATTATAGTATACAGCTTCTGCACCAATAAGATTTGTAACAGAAGTATACGTAGGATATCCTGGATTCGGAATTAAAACTTGATCACCTTCGTTTAATAAAGCCAAAGAGATGTGCATAATTCCTTCTTTACTCCCCATTAAGGGAAGCACTTCATTTGAAGGGTTTACAGTTGTGTTGTAGTGTGTTTTGTAAAATAATGAAATAGCTTCTCTTAATTCAGGGATTCCTTGGTAACTCTGGTATTTATGAGCACCGTTTTCGTTAATTCCATTGGTAATAGCTTTAATAACTTCTGAAGGTGGTTGTAAATCTGGACTTCCAATTCCAATATTAATAATTGGTTTTCCTTCAGCGATTAATTCTCTAACTTCTCTAAGTTTTCTTGAGAAGTAGTATTCTTGTACGGTATTTAAACGATCTGCAAATTGTATCATGATCTTCCGTTTTTATATTCTCCTAATATTTTAAAATCTGTAGCCATTATCTCTATAATTGCTTTGGCTTTAGCGTAATCTTCATACGTATCGAAAGTAACATCAACGAAAAAAGCATATTTCCAAGGTGTTTCGATTTTTGGTAACGACTGAATTTTAGTTAAATTCAGTTTACAATCGCTCATTACATTTAATATCGCAGCTAAACTTCCTCGTTTATGATCGAGTTCAAACTTTAAAGACGCTTTGTTAATGTCTTCTTTTCCGTTTTCTGGATTAGAAGTTTGAAGAATTACAAAGCGAGTAGCATTGTTTTTAATCGTTTGAATTTCATCTTCTAAAACTTCTAGGTTAAAAATATCTGCAGCCATTTTTGGAGCAATTGCAGCCACGCCTTTTAATTGTTTATCTGCAATTCGTTGAGCAATTGCAGAAGTATCTACATCTTCAACTAATTTTATATGACGGTGTTGTTTAAAGAATTCTTTACACTGTAATAATGCCATCGGATGTGAACAAACCTCTTTGATTTCTTCAATAGATTGATTCGGTAATGCCATTAAATGGTGATGAATAGGTAAGTAATATTCACCTGAAATATGTAAGTTGTATTTATCTATTAATGCGTAGTTAGGTATAATTGAACCAGCAATAGTATTCTCGATCGCCATTACAGCTTGCTCAGATTTTTTGCTAGTTAAACTTTCTACAAGAGCATCAAAAGACAAGCATTTTTCTAAGCTTATATCTTCTTGATAAAACTTGTCGGCAACAATATGATGGTTGCTTCCTTCTATTCCTTGGATGGCTATTTTTTTCATTTTAATCCATAAAAAAAGCCTCGATATATCGAGGCTTTATAATTTATATAATTTAATGTTATCTTAAATACATGATACAAAGCCTCTCCTCTTACTAAAATAGTAAAAGTAAAAATAGAAACCTTGCCATACATTTTGTAACATAACTCTTAACTTAAATGTCTGAAACAAATCTATATATTAAAATGATAAAAACAAATAAATGATTTACGAAAGTTGAATTTTTGTGATTTTGATAAAAAAAACTGTTTAATATTTAAGAACTTCGAAAAGTTCTTGAGTTATTGTACGTTAAAAAATATTTTAAATAAAATATTCACGTTCTTTAGGAGTGAGCATTTTACACTTTTTTCGTAAAAATTGATGACGATACTTGGCAATAAGATCGTAAATCGTATTACTAATGAATGAAGGAGTGTATTTTAGGTAAGAAAGATACTTCCATTTAGAATTCAAATGGTTTAAAATTCTTAAGAATCCATTCGATTTTGTATACACAATGTTTTCTTCTATTAAAAGAATAGAATCTAAGCTTGCATTTATATTGAAAAGAGTTCGTAGTTCTTTTCCTGTATCCGATTGCTGTGCGATGAATCTAAGTTTGTCTGAAGGGTTTTTTTGTAATAGAAATAAAATTGATTGATTACAAAAACCACAATCACCATCATATAATACTAATACGTATTTATTCAGTAGTGTTTTAATTTCCATAATTCTTGTTTTTGTATAGTAATAAATAAGAAGCTGTAAATAATAAGGTAGTTAATAATACCATTACTAAAATGTAACTATAAGAGTTATGCAAACCTCCGAAGTAATCTAATGCTTCTATTTGATTGATGTTACAGTATACTAGAAAGAAGAAGGCGATTTCGAAAGTCTTTTTTGATTTGGTGAAAGCACCTAAAAAGACTGCAGTTACTACGATAAAAGTTGCACCTAAAATTATATTGATAAAACTTGTAATATCTAATTGTAATACATATCGAATTAAAACAGGTATCGCAATACATATAGATAATGATAAACCAGCTATGATTCTAGATATTGTTAATCTCTTAAGTGGGTGATAAGATGAGTTTGTAAAGAAATGAGTTCTAAATGTTTTGTCTTTCGTAACTAAATCAGACCAAACAGCTACTTGTAAAAACCATAATATTGGTAGTACATATAAATGTGCTATATGTAAAGGAATAAAAATCATGCTAATAAAACCACATAAAGTCAGTATCCATAAATACGACGGATTTTTCCTAATTAGCATCAATATTTCCGCATTAATTAAAGGAGCTAAACTATATGAAAACTCAACATTAGCGTCATCTAAATTACCTAATTTAAAGTCTGCACTTTTGTATTTAGATTCTTCATGAAAACTAATTGTCTTCTTTGGAGATTCTTTAAAATTAAATCGTTGAAAGAAAAACGAAATTATCAAAGCACCTAAAACTCCTAATAATACCCAAAGTAATCGACTTATGATATACCAATTAGGAAAAGATAAAGCATTCATCTCGAATATTTTTTGTGGATTTCTATTACCAGATACAAAACCAATAGATAAACTTACATTTTCTCTATTGAAGGTTTCTTGAACTTGATTTGATACACTGCTTGTTGTATGTTGAATTCCGAAAACATCGGTAGACAAAATCGCATTATTTTCTATTGATGAAGAAAATAAAATAGCAAAGAATAAGAATAAAAATACTCCATATTGCAACATTCTTTTTTTAGGAAAAATAACTTCTAAGATTACAGAAAGACTAGCCACAACAAATAAAGAAGGTATTGCAATAAATAAATAAGGTTTTATAAAACTTAGTAAATTGAAAGCATATTCGTTTCCGTATAGGAAGAATAAGAAAATTCCGGTTAAAAATATAATCGCTAAAATGCTAAGTAGAACCAAGAAATTACTCAATATTTTAGCAAATAAATAATTAATATTAGAAATTCTTGTTGTTCCTATGATATGACCAATTCTAGTTTCTATATCTTTTCTGATACTTCCGTTTACTAAGAAAAAACCACAAAGAGATAAAAAAGTACTAGCCATTATTGCTGTGACAAAACCAATCCATTCTGAATTGTAAGCTCCAGTATATCCGCTAAAACTAACAGTTACATAATTAGCATCTGGAGATGGTACAAAGTTAAAAGCTATAAATAAACTAAATGCTATAGTTAATAAGAAAGAATAGCTTCTTATGTATTGTAAAAAGTTTCCTTTAATAATATTGAAATATGGTAACATAATGGATTTAGTTTTTAGTTAAATAGATATAAGCATCTTCTAGAGTAGGAGTAACCATTTCTCCTATTTGATTTACTGCATTTGAAGTATAACGAACTTTAAATTGATCGTTTACACGGTACGAACTCACTACATTAAAATTACTTTTAAAGTTGATAATGTTCGATTTACTAATCATTGTTTCGTAAACCTTTCCTTCAGCGAGTTTTACGATTGCATCTTGTTTATCTTTTACAATAAGATTTCCTTTTTTCATTATTGCAACTTCATCTGCAATAGATTCGATATCAGAAACGATATGAGAAGAAAGAATTACAATCCTGTTGGTTGCTAAATCTGAGATTAAATCGCGAAAACGTAAACGTTCTTCAGGGTCTAACCCAACTGTTGGCTCATCAAAAATTAAAACTTTAGGATCGTTTAATAAAGCTTGCGCTATTCCAATTCTTTGAATCATTCCACCAGAATATGTTTTAAGTTGATTTCTAGCAGCGTCTGTTAAGTTTACTTCTTCTAATAAAGTTTCAATTCTGTGGTGTAAGTTTTTTCCACCTACACCTTTCATTGCAGCCATGTAGGCTAAAAATTCATATGCGTTTAAATTTGGATACACTCCAAAATCTTGAGGTAAATATCCTAATGTTTGACGCATGTAGTTCGGGTGTTTTACAATGTCGTTTTCGTTTAAGAAAATTGTTCCTTGTGTTGGCTTTGTAATGGTAGAAATCATTTTCATTAAAGTTGATTTTCCTGCGCCATTCGGACCTAAAACACCTAATATTCCTGATGATATATCAATAGAATAATCACTTAATCCTATTTTTTTTGAATTATATTTCTTGGTTAAATTTTTTATCGTTAACTGCATTGCTTTTAATTTTTTAAGGGGTGAATATTCTATTGATATAGTTGAGGTTGATTATTATCCTTTGCTGATCATTCTTTGAAAGTTTTCTTTCTTTACATGTACTTTAGATAAAGGAATAGATTTAGCTTTTTTATCTCTTGCATCTACTTCTTTATACTTGTTGTTAAATTCATCAGCTGTACAGTAAGAGATTGTATTTGTGTTGATTGATTCAAACGGACTGTTAGTTTCTAATACTAATCCTGGTAATCCGAAGAATGTATATGGTCCACCGTTTACTGGAATTTGTGGAGTAAACCAAGCGTAGATTTCAGGATTTCCTTTTAAGTGTGCTTTTTTACATTGGTATCCGTTAATTTCTTTTTGATCAGCAGTAAATTCCCATTTAATGTTATTACTCTTTTCTTCGAAAAAGATGTCTTTACCCATAAAGTTTTCTTTTCCTTTAATTTCTCCGTTTTTGTTTTTAAGTACGTAAAAAGTATATCCTGTTGTGCTTAAGTTTTTTACTTCAGAAACAGAGTCTAACACAAATAAAGATTCTTTAGTTTTAGTGTTAATGTAGTATGTACTGTGCACTTTGTAATCTCCCATCATCTTTAAAAAACTAGATAATTTTTGAGGATCTTGAATTTGTTTTTTCATCATTCCTACCATAAATTCAGATACACATCCACTAGTATATTTTACTTTTAATACTTCTTTTTTATTTGATTGAGCGTTGATGTTTAATGATAAGTTTACACAAATGATTAAGGCTAAGATTTTAATTGTTTTCATGATATTAAGTTTTAATAGGTTATAAGTTTTTTATTTTTTAAAAATTGAATTTAATTCCTGCGATGATATAGTTTAATGATTGATTGTTAACTAGGGTAGTGGTAATACCGTTTCTAATAATGAATTGCGAATTGTAAGCATCGTTTTCAAAGAAGCCAAGTAACTCTCCAATATGTCTTCCTTCAATACTGTAGGTTATTTTTCCACGAGTATATTCAAAACCTAGGTTGATGTTTTTTCTTGAAAATGTAGTGTTGTTTATTAAGTTGTTATCGTATAAAAAACTGATGTTTCCTTTGTAAGATTTATCTTTAAATAGTAGAGAAAAAGCACTACTAGAATATCTAGAATCGTATGAAAGATTTTCTACTTCATCAGTAATGAATGATAATCTTGTAGATAAACTAAAGTTGATAAAGTTATCTGTAATCGTTTCAATATTAATTCTTGGAGCAATATTCTGAGCTTGAATAGTAACATCTTGCTGCGCTATTTTTGATGGAAACTTAGATTGTGTATACGATAATGATAGATCTACTTTCGTAGGAAATTTTATCTGAGCTACCGTTTTAGAGTAAAATGTTTCCACAGAATAATCGCGAGACTTGTCTGCTATAAATAATTCATATTCTGTAATTCCGTTTTGTTGTTGTACAAAAGCTCTTTGTAACGAATTATTTTGTGTTTTATAAGAAACAGATAATGAAAAGATTTCTGCATCGAAAAGATTATCGTAGTTGTAACTTGCATACAATTCATCTGAAAAATTGAATCCTAAAGGAAAAGCAAGGTTTCCATTCCAAATACTATTAAAAGGTTGTAATGTGTTGATACCTGATTCTAGTTCATTGAATCTACGTTCTCTATCGTATCCAATAAAGTATCTGTGCATTTTACGATCATAATCGATCCAAAGCGACATTGGAATAAATGTATCATTCAGTTCACTGTTATTATTTAAAATATTCGTAAAACTATCTACACCAAATGATGCCTGGTAACCTAATCCTTTTTTAATAACATCGTTACCTCTAATTTTTAAATTGAAAACATAATTGTTACGATCTCTATCAATAATATTCTGACTAACATCTTTGTCAAAAATCTTTTCTTGAGTGTTGTAATAATCTACAGTTAGTAAAGGAATAAAAGCTTCAGAAACTTTTAAACGTAATCCTAATCCACCTGAAAATTCGTTTTTATCAAATTTATAATCTTGAATTTCACTAATTGAATTTGTATTGCTAGTAGCTGTGTAATCGTTAAAGAAATTTGTTCCTTCGTGATATAATCCAGCCTTAGCTTCTAAGATTAAATTCTGTCTGATTTTACTTTTTAAATTTAATTGATGAAACCCAGAGAAAACTTCATTTAAATTGTTAGAAAAAGTAGTGTTGTTTCCACTAGGAGTACCATTATTGAAAAGTTCATTTTCTACAGTACTTTTATTAGTATCATCTATATAGTTTGCATTTAAGTTATAACTAAGAATTGTTTTGTCTGAAACTTTATAAGCTAAACCTAAAGCAGCTAAAAAAGATTGTGTTTTTGTTCTTGTATTATCGGTTGTGTTCAGTAGATTTTCATTTTCTAAAGTACTAGTGTTTTGTAATACGCTGTTTATTCTATCTGGAGCAAAGTGATAAAAGATTCCAGAAGTTTTAAAACGTTGTGTTTGGTTTCTTAAAGTTAAGTTTGTACTTGAGAAAAAATCTTTCTGTAAATTTTCATTTGTAGCGAATAACATTCCTAAGCTTTGTGCTTGATACGGTGAAAAAGGTTGTCCTTCGCTAAATAATTTCTTTATTTCATTAGATTTTATTGTTGCTTTTCCAATGTTATTTGTGTTCTGAGTTAAGAAAGCATTTAATGATGAAGAAAATAGAAATCCTTTTGCTCTAATCTCATATTTATTATCATATCCATATTTAGCTTCTAAAGAACCGTTTACTATGGTTTGATTTTCGTTTTTAGTATCGATGTTTAAAACACTTTCTTCTTCTTCGTCGAAGTCTAGAGAAAAATCATCGTTATAATTGTTGATAACACTTATTCCTTCAATAATTTTATTTTCAATGTTCTCTAAAGCAATACTATTTTGATTTTCGAAAGATGGCTTTTTGTTTACTAATATCTTATCGATATTTTTTCCTTTGTAGATAATTGTACCGTCATCTGATAATCTAAAATTTGGAATCTTATTTAAGATGTCTTTAAGATTATCGTTATCATAAAGATTTAATTTGTCTAGATCTAATTTTACGGTGTCTTTAGCTTTTTTACTTGACACTAATATTACTTCGTCTAAAGAAGTAAGATTTTCTTCTAAAGTAAAATTAATTGTAAGTGAACTCTTATTTAAATCTTCGTTAGTGAAGCTATATTGCTTTTTTAAGAAAGCAATGTGAGAAACTTCCATTGTGTAACCAGAACTTATTGTCGAATTTATTTCATAGTAACCTTTATCGTTTGTAACTGTATATTCTATTATTTTTTTACTTGTATCATAAAGAATTACAGCTGCACCTTCGATAGGAGTCTCAGTAAGATCTGTTATTTTACCTGAGATTACTTTTTTCTGAGCAAAACAAAACAGCACTTGTAAAGAGAAAATTAGTAATAATATATGTTTGCGATGTAAGTTCATGTTGAAATCAGTTATACAATGTTGTTTATAAAACCATATACATTGTTAAGCTATGTATTAGGTCAAAAATTTTTATTTCTTTTTTCGTGTAACTCTTAATAATATAGTCAGTAAGATGTATAATACTAAAGCACTAAAAAATACAGATGGAATAAACCAGTTACCTAAAACTTCAGTAACATTTTCATTTGTTTTTAACATCCCTAAGGCTACAAATTCTCCATCTTTTAAAAACAATCCAGTATTGTCTGGATATCTAATTTTTAAGTACATTAAAAATCCAAAACCTAATAAAAGAATGTAAAGAATAGCAAAAATGCTGTAAACAAATCCGTTTTTAATATTTAAGAATATAGCTTGAAATATATGTTTCGGATTAAAAGTTCTTGTTGCTTGTTTTAATTTTTTCTCAGCAACTAATGGTTTTAAAACTATTTCAGGATCTCCTAAGTCTTGTGTTATTTTTAATAATTTTTCCACTTCATTAGTGTTACTATCGTTAAGTATACCTTCATAAATATGGCTATTAAACTCCATTAAAACATCTTTCTTGTCGTCGTCAGATAATACAGCAGCTGTTCTACGAATTCTTCGAATGTAGTTATCGTAAATCTGTTGAGCTGATTTGTCGTTAAACTCTATGCTTTTCATTTTGCTAGCTTTTTAATTGATGTTTCAAGTGATTGCCAATAGCTAATCATTTCGTCTAATGTTTCAGTTCCAATAGTAGTAAGCTGATAGTATTTTCTTGGTATTCCTGATTCTTGTTCAACCCATTTAGAAGTTACTAGTCCTTCTTTTTTTAATCGATTCATTAAAGGATACAACGTTCCCTCTGCGATTTCTATGGTTGTATATTTCTTTACTTGTTCAATTAACTCGTAGCCGTAAAACTCGTTGTCTCTTAGTACGTTTAAGAGGATAAAGGCTAATGTACCTTTCTTTACTTGTGATTGCCACTTTAGAACAAATTCTGAATTCATGATTCAAATATACTAAAAATACATTGTAATACTATGTATTGTGTTAAAAATATTAGATCGTTTGTGTTTCCAAGGAATTTAAATTGCTTTTATTCCTAATTTTTATAATAGGTTTTAAGTTAATGTGTTGACCGAATGCTATTAAGTTTAATAGTATCATTATAGCTCCGAATGTATAGAAATCCATAAATATTGCTATTCCTAAATGCATTAGAATTACTAGCGATAATGTTATTTTTCGTGTATACTTGGTAAACATTAGTGCTACATAAAACAATTCTATAATTACAGTCCCTAAAGCTAAAATCTTAAACAGTATCGGATGTTCAACCAATGGTAATGAATTTTCAATAACAGTACTTGATGAATACGTGTTAATAACTAACCATATAGCATTTCCGTCTAACCAATCAGTTCCTAAAGCTTTACCTAACCCAGCAAAGAAATATACTAAGCATAAATGAATTTGTAAAAATCGGATCGTAAATGAATACAATATGTTTTGTGTGTTTTTATTGAATAAACAACTTGTACATATAGCTAAATTAAGAATCAGAGTGAACGACATAAAATAATCTGCTCCGTAGGAAAATAAATATGCAGAATTAATCAACATAAAATGTATAAACCAGGCAGTAAATGCAAATACAGCTTTATTAACATTCAACAGCATTGCTATTAAACTACTTATATAAGCAAAAACAAATACAATTAATGTTGTGTTAGCACTTAAACCGATATAAGAAAAGCTTTTAAAAAACCATGCTAATACTGGTTGATACCAAAAGTTGTATCGCTGGTTAACTTCACTTTTTATAATACCTTGTTCGCTATAAATATGAAATAAATCTGGTAATACTGTTAGTATATTAATTAATGCAAATATTACGATTGCTTTAATTACAAGTTCCCTATTGCTGCTTTTGAAGCCTTGAAAAATGAATTTGTCTATTTTAGTAACCATGATGATATTAGTTTTTACAATTAATTTTTAGCGATTTTCTGATGCTTTGTTGCGGAGAAACCTAATATACTTTTATGTGCTACTTTGTAACCTAAACTTTTAGCGGTTTCTAAATCCATATAACGACTTAAGTTTAAGTAAACATCAAGTTTTTCAATATCTGGATTGGCAGAGAATAAGTAAGATGATATCGATTTTAATATCAACTCTCGTTCTTCTACATTAAAAATATTAGACTTAAAGTGCAGGTTCGCACATCCAAACTTAAGTTTAGATTCTTGTGTTAGGAGCGGTAGTTCTATTCTTTTATCATTTGCCATAAAAGCAATGTCTACTTTTATTTGAGTGACATTGGGCGAGAAAAAAGAATACCCTCTATTGGTTCCTGTGAAAATAGAATAACAGTATATAAAATCAGTTACAGCTTCAGAACATTTAAAAAAGCTACTATAATCAACTATTTTTTGTCCGGTTGGATTTAGCTTAGAGTAAGCTTCTTGATCATCTTTAAACTCAGTAAAACTTGTAAATCCTATAATCAGCATAAACGCAATATGAGCAACAAGACAACCGAGTAATATGTATTTAAAAGTTTTCATAAATAGAGTTTTAAAACATTAGAAAAGGAAAAGGTTACCAGGGTAACCCTTCCTTATGTTGTAGAAGATTACTTCTTATCTAGACCCCTTGTAAACGTAGTCTCTTGATACAAAAGTCCACTCTTTTAATGGCTCAGAAGTTTCGTCAAAGTTAGCTGCAGTTGTAATGCTTACTTCGTTCATGTCTACTGGTTGAGCGTTTGCAGTTGTTGTAAAAGATCCAATTGTTAAAGCAGTTAATGCTAATCCTCCGATTAATTTTGATACTAAATTTTTCATTTTTATTATATTTAAAAAAGGTTAATTAAAAACAATCTTAGTTTTGAGACTTTAATTGAACATCGGTCTAACCATTGGCCTTTGGTATTTCTTACACTTCAAAGGTAGTTACTTACCTTTCTTTTTCTGCTACACTAAAGGGTAGTTGGTGTTTAAAGTATTGAAAACTACACTTTTGGGTAGTGATTCAGTGTTGTTGTAATTTGTCTCTACAGTAACTAGAGATTTGTTCTTATTATAGAAGTTGATAAGCCCATCATAGCTTAATGCAACAGGTATAGTTTCAGATCCTAAATAGTGTATTGGTTTACCTATTATAGTAGCTTTAATGCCTAATAATCGTAATACACGTAATAATTTACTATCACATTCGGCAAATGCGACATTGTCTTTGTGTTCACAGACTGGTTTTATGGCACAAACCATTAATTTTTTAAATAGATTAATGTCGCCTATACTTTTATTGATTGCAAATCGCCCAATATGAAAGATATTATTCACACGATCGTTCTTTACAGCCATTAAAGGATGAATACCAAAAATCTTTTGTAATGGTAGTGTATCTTTAAAGTTCCATTGTAAAACTCGAATAGCTCCATTTATAGTTCCTAGCATATCTTTAGAAACAAAAATTTGAGAATCGTTGAAGTAATTTAGTTCTTCATAATATATAGCGTCTATATCTTCTTTATGATTACTTGGTAATGTTTCGTTAGCATGATGCTTGTAATTTTCAAGTACAATAAATTCAGCTAAGTTTATTATTTGATTAATTTCTAGTTTTTGCAGATAGTTTTTAGATGGTAACATAGTAAAATAATTTACTCTAAAACTATCTACAGATCGAAGTGAAAACGTTACACTTAAGTGTAGTAACTATTTGATAATGTGAAAACTACACAAAAGTGTAGTAGTCCAAAATCACTAAAGAAAAAAAGAATTATATTTGAAACAACTTAATCAACCTCCATTATGGCTAATGTTAATGATTTTTTCTATAGCAAAAATACCGTTAACGAAATCTCAGACGATGATCAAAAAAAGACATTTGATTATCTAGAACCTGTTAAGGCTTTTGCTAGAACTACGTATAAGAGTATTTATATAATCGATTACGAACAGAAAGGTTTTGAATACGTTTCTGATAATCCATTATTCTTATGTGGGCATACCGCAGAAGAAGTAGAAAAAATGGGATACGCATTCTATTTTAAATATGTTACCGAACCAGATTTAGATCTTCTCCTTAAAATTAATACGATCGGTTTCGATTTTTACGAAAAAATTCCTATTGAGGAACGTAAGAATTATACTATATCTTATGATTTTCATTTGAAGAATAATGAAGGAAAAATAATTTTAATCAATCAAAAGTTAACTCCTTTGTTTTTAACTAATGACGGAAAGATTTGGAAAGCATTATGTATAATTTCACTTTCTGCTGAACAAAATTCTGGAAATATTAAAGTGTATAAAAAAGGAGATAATAAAATCTTTAAATACGACTTAGAAGGTGATTTCTGGAAAACTACTGAAAAGATTAAACTAACAAGCAGAGAAAGTGAAATTTTAAGGTATTCTGTAAGAGGATTTACAATTAATGAAATTGCTGAAGCTATTTTCGTTTCCCCAGACACAGTGAAGTTTCATAGAAGAAAACTATTTGATAAATTAGAAGTTGTTAATATTTCGGAAGCAATAGCTTACGCAACAAACAACAGATTAATTTAAGCCGTTCATTATAGTAGATAAATAAAATTCAGGAAACTCTTTGTATTTCTTGTTTGTGGCAATGTTGAACAATAAATGTGTACACATTGCGGCTACTGTCCACGACGCTACAGAAAGCTGTGGTGGCGGTAATCGCTCCTCTTCTTGCATGTACTTTTCTAGTATTTCTTCGATCCAATCATGCGGATTTCCCCAAAATTTAAGATAACTAGTCGCATACTTCACTACATTAACTTCACTAAAATCTTCATTAGCTCTTTTTAGAGTTTCTAATGATAATCCTTTCGGAGTAATTACAGTAACTAAACCTCCCCAACCTAAATTATAAGGATGTAATACAGGAATGTTATTTTTCTGACAAATCTCATCAAAAAGCAAAGGAATATCAGAAGAAAAATCTAAAGCATTAATTGCGATCTGATGTCCTTCTACACATCCTTTAATATTATCTTCAGTAATAAATTCGTTAAATACATTAATTTGAGCATCAGAGTTTATAGCTAATAATCTGTTTTTAATTGCTTCAACTTTATCAATGTCTATATTGTCTTCTGTGTAGTTTTGACGGTTTAAATTAGATAGTTCAACTTGATCACCATCTATAATGGTAATCTTTTCAAATCCTAGTCTTAGAGCACATTCAGCAATCACACTTCCTATTCCAGAACCACCAAGGATTATAGAACAGTTTTTAATGGTTTCTTGCTCTTTTTCAGTTAAGTATAGTCTATTTCTAATATATCTCTGTCTCATTTCTCTGGGATTTATCACAAAAATACTATGTAATAGTATGGTAATAACTACACAAAAGTTTAGTTGTTGAAAAAAGATTGCTATTTTTTGACTAGAGTGGAAAATAAAAAAGCTTCTCGATTGAGAAGCTTTTTTGCGGTCTGGACGGGACTCGAACCCGCGACCCCATGCGTGACAGGCATGTATTCTAACCAGCTGAACTACCAGACCGTTGCCTTATTGCGGGTGCAAACTTACTAAAACTTTTTAAAAAGATAAAATATTAATTGAAAAAATGTTTTAGAAGTATGTTTTTACTTTAAAAGTTCTAATAGAATTAAGAAGTATAATTGGTGTGAATTTGTAAAAATAAAATATAGGGTATAAAAAAAGCTTCTCGATTGAGAAGCTTTTTGCGGTCTGGACGGGACTCGAACCCGCGACCCCATGCGTGACAGGCATGTATTCTAACCAGCTGAACTACCAGACCGTTGCCTTATTGCGGGTGCAAATATATAATCTTTTTTCGTTTCTGCAAAAATCTTTCGAAAAAAAATTATGTTTTTCTTCTGCTTACTAAGTAACTCGTTAAAATTGTGTCATATCCTTCATGAATATTTACAGGAACATAATTGATTTTATATTGTAAACATTCATTTTTTAAATCATTGAAGAAAGATTCCGTTTGCTTTTTATAATTGTCTTTAACACTATCAGGATAAAGATTTATTTCCTGGTTAGTTTCAATATCTACAAACTTTTTAGGACCATCTTCAAAATCAAAATCTAATTCTAACTTTTTATCATAAGTATGAAATAACACAACTTCATGTTTATTATACTTTAAATGTCGAAGCGCATTAAATAATTCTTCTTGATTTTTATTGGTTTGAAACATATCTGTAAAGACAAAAATTAAAGATCTACGATGAATCTTTTCTGCAATTTCATGAAGATATTTATATGTTTCTGTAGATTTAGAACTAGTTTTTGATGTTAATGTCTTTTCTAGTTCATTAATAATAAGTTTTCTATGACGTTCACTTCCTTTTTCAGGAGCATAAAATTCATATGTGTCAGAATAAATACTTAAACCAACAGCATCTCTTTGTTTTTTTAAGATTTCAATTAAAGATGCAGCTGCTACACAAGAGAATCCTATTTTATTAAGATCATCAAACT
Source organism: uncultured Tenacibaculum sp. (assembly GCF_947495995.1). GTDB lineage: Bacteria > Bacteroidota > Bacteroidia > Flavobacteriales > Flavobacteriaceae > Polaribacter. The sequence goes on along the minus strand of NZ_CANMAX010000001.1, from coordinate 284,002 downwards.
TCTGTGTTTGCTTAATAGGGTAGTGCATAGAAGAAGAGTTATCAATAATAATATGACATCTCAAATTCGTTTCTTCTTCATATTTTTTGGTATATAACTTTTCTGTTTTGGCAAAAAGTTTCCAATCGATATGTCTTGTGTTTTCTCCTTTGTTATAAAGTTTGTGTTCAGAAAATTCAACAGAAAATCCATGAAACGGACTTTTGTGCATTCCTGTTATAAAACCTTCTACAACTTGTTTGGCAAGAAGTTCTAAGTTTTTAATTTCTGAAGATTGAAGTGATGAAAGTTGAATACTCATATATCTAAAATAAAAAAGGTTTGACACGTGTCAAACCTTTTTTATTTAATTTTTCTATAAAATAATTTTATAGTGCTGCGTCTATCTTATCTGTGTAGGCTTTTTTAGGAGCAGCTCCAACTTGTTTTGCTACAACTTCACCGTTTTTGAATACTAAAACAGTAGGAATGTTTCTAACTCCATACTTAGCTGCAAATTCTTGGTTCGCATCAACGTCTACTTTACCAACAATTGCTCTACCTTCATATTCTCCACTAATTTCATCAATAATTGGTCCAACCATTCTACATGGTCCACACCAAGTAGCCCAAAAATCAACTAATACAGGCTTGTCTGATTTTAATACTACTTCTTCAAATGATGTATCTGTAATTTCTAATGCCATTCTTTTGTCTTTTATGTATTTATTGACCACAAATGTAGTAATTTATTTCACTTATATCAATAGGGAATAAATTGGTTTTTCTTATGTGTCAATTGATTTTGTAAATATAAAGTTGGATAAATTTTAAAAATGAATATATATATATTAAATTTGACGCTGATTTTTTTGAGGAAAGATTTGTCCTGATTGCGACCTCGTAAAAAAATGCTAAAACAGTAATGTTTGCTATATTTTACGACAACTTCCTCAGAAAAAGTTTATTAATTCAAAACGAAAAAAAGATAACATGCCATATTTTTTCACATCAGAGAGTGTATCTGAAGGACATCCAGATAAAGTTGCAGACCAAATCAGTGATGCTTTAATTGATAATTTTTTAGCCTTCGATCCAGAATCTAAAGTTGCTTGTGAAACTTTAGTTACTACTGGTCAGGTAGTTTTAGCAGGTGAAGTTAAGTCTAACATCTATTTAGATGTTCAGAAAATTGCTCGAAATGTAATCAACAAAATAGGTTATACAAAGAGCGAGTATATGTTCGATGGAAATTCTTGTGGAGTATTTTCTGCAATTCACGAACAATCAGATGATATTAATAGAGGAGTAGATAGAGCAAAGAAAGAAGAGCAAGGTGCTGGAGATCAAGGTATGATGTTTGGTTATGCTACTAACGAAACTGAAAATTATATGCCTTTAGCTTTAGATTTATCTCACTTAATTTTAAAAGAATTAGCTGAGTTAAGAAGAGAAGGTAAAGAAATTTCATACTTAAGACCAGATGCTAAAAGTCAGGTTACTATTGAGTATTCTGATAATAATGTGCCTCAAAGAATTGAAGCGATTGTAGTTTCTACTCAGCATGATGATTTTGGAGATGATGCTTCAATGTTAGATAAGATTAGAGAGGATATCAAAAATATTTTGATTCCAAGAGTAATTGCTAAATTACCTAAAAACATTCAAAAATTATTTAACGACGATATTAAATATCATATCAATCCTACAGGGAAGTTTGTAATTGGTGGACCTCATGGAGATACAGGTTTAACTGGTAGAAAGATTATTGTTGATACTTACGGAGGTAAAGGGGCTCACGGAGGTGGAGCGTTTTCAGGAAAAGATCCAAGTAAAGTAGATAGAAGTGCTGCATATGCAACACGTCATATCGCTAAAAACTTAGTTGCTGCTGGTGTGGCAGATGAGGTTTTAGTTCAAGTTTCTTATGCTATTGGAGTTGTTGAGCCAATGGGTATTTTTGTTGATACTTACGGAACTTCAAAAGTAGATTTAAATGATGGTGAAATTGCTAGTAAAGTTTCTGAGATTTTTGATATGAGACCTCACGCAATTGAATCTAGATTAAAACTAAGAACTCCAATGTATAGTGAAACTGCTGCTTACGGTCATATGGGAAGAGTAAATGAAGTTGTATCTAAAACATTCGTTCAACCAAATGGTGAAGAAAAAACATTAGATGTAGAGTTATTTACTTGGGAAAAATTAGATTATGTAGATCAAGTAAAATCAGCTTTTAGCTTATAAAAATTACTTGACATTACTATAACGTTAAAAGTCTAGATTACGTAAAGTTTTCTAGACTTTTTTTGTTTATTTGCCGAACAATTTAAAATTATTAACTATGAAAAAAATCAATTATTTGTTATCGGCATTAACCATTTCTTTATGTACTATTAGTTGTAGTAATTCTGTATCTGATGATTTTGATGACGTAAATAATGATATTGCTAAAAAAAGATTAAGACAAATTTCTACTAATTCAAGCGGAGAAAGTTTAGCAACTTCTTTTAGTTACGACAGTAATAATAAGTTAACAGAAGTTTCTTCAAATTTAACTGGTGAAATAACTTCAATTCAATATACCAATACTGGTGACTTATTAAATGTATCTTCTCAAGGTGTAAATGAAACGTTGAATTTAGAAACTTTATTTCAATCTCCATTTAATGCTTATGAACTTGGACAAGTAGTTTCTTACGATGATAATAGAAATCCGTCTAAAATTACTTTTCAAGATCAAGTTTACAATTACTCTACTAATCAATACGAAACTGTAAGTTTAACTGCTGAAATTAGTTACGATGATGCACCAAACATGTATTTCTCTACTTTAGAAGCTGCGGGTGTTATTGATATTTTAGATAGAGTTCAGTTAGATTTTAGTATGAATGCTCAAGCAAGTGAAATTATTAAAGCAAGTCAATTATTACCAATGAATAATCCAGTACAATTTGTTTACAAAAATGAAAATGGAGAAATTCAAGCAACAATTGATATCAGTTATACATACGATCAAGATAATTATCCTATCAATGCTATTGCAGTATTAAACGCAGGATCTTCTTCTGAAACTGCTGCGGTTAATTTTTCTTACGAATAAAAACATTATTTTTTAAAAAGAAGGCGAGGGATTATTTCTCTCGCTTTTTTTGTTTATATGTGTTTCAAATGATCTTCAAAGATGTTACAAAACAAAATCCTAAAACATCTAAATTCTTGATAATTAGCTTATTGTAATAATGGTTAAGTGTAACAAAAGTTAAATGCATTTTAGTTTCATTAAAGTAATTTTGAATAGAAATAAAAATCATAGGGGATTATTTAATTATTTTATCATGGGGAAAATTCTACTTATTAAAATTAGAAGGCTTTTTAGAAAAACATTAAAAGTGTTAGCGGAATCTGCAAAAGCAGCAAGCTATGCTATTAACCATTAGAAAAGACACTAATTGAAAGAAAGGGAAACAAAAAAGACTACACAAGATGTGTAGTCTTTTTTATTTAATATGAAATTATATTTTACTTAATATCTAAAATATATGGCATTCTTGCCTGGATACCTTTAAGGTTTTTAAGTTCATTAATTTTGCTGAAAAGTCTATAGTTTTCATCTCCTAAAGCTTCTTTAAGAACTTCTTCTTTATTTACTTTTCCGAAAGGAGAAATGTTAAACATCTCTTTTATGTCAGTTTTATAATTAGGGAAATTTCTAATTTTATAAGCATCTAATTCTGCTAATTGTGCAGCAGCGTTAATTGCGTGATCTAATCCTCCTAATTCATCAACTAATCCTTTAGAGATAGCTTCTTTTCCTGTCCAAACTCTTCCTTGAGCTACAGCATCTACTTGCTCGAAAGTCATTTTTCTACCAGCAGCGACTCTATTTACAAATGTAGTATAGATTTGCTCTACACCTTCTTTTGTAACATCATAGAACTTTTTATTCATTGGTTCAAATACACTGTATTGAGCGCTTTCATTAGTAGAAACTTGTTCAGCATTAATTCCCATTTTCTTAGAAAGTTCATAAGCATTAGGAATTGCTCCGAATACTCCAATAGAACCAGTAATAGTCGTAGGTTCAGCAACAATTAAATCAGCGTTACAAGCGATATAATATCCACCAGAAGCAGCTAAATTTCCCATAGAAACTACTAAAGGTTTTTCTTTTTTAGCTAATTCTAATTCTCTCCAAATTAAATCTGAAGCTAAAGCACTTCCTCCAGGAGAGTTTACACGTAAAACAATAGCTTTTACTTTCTTGTCTTTTACAGCTTTCTTAATGGCTTTGTTGATTATTCCTTGTCCGATAATGTCTTCATTACCTTCTCCATACATAATCTGACCTTGTGCATAAATTACTGCGATTTTATCTTTTGCAGTTGAAGACTTTTTACCTTTTCCTGATTTTATATAATCTTTAAGAGAAATTGTAGCATACTTTCCGTCGACAGCTTTCTTTAATTTTGCATCATATTCATCTTGATATATAACGTTGTCGACTAATTTGTTTTCCTTAGCTAATGTTGCATTTCTTCCTTTAGAATCGTCTGCAATAGCATTTACTTCTTCTTGAGATAATTTTCTAGAAGCTCCAATTTCAGAAGTAATTTCTGACCAAATAGACTTTAAAAAAGAAGTAGTTTGCTCACGGTTAGCTTCACTCATTTCATTTTCTAAATATGGCTCAACAGCACTTTTGTATTTTCCATGACGAATAACTTCCATTTTTACGCCATATTTATCTTCAAAATCTTTGTAATAAAGTATTTCTGTAGATAAACCAGTAAAATCAATTTGTCCAACCGGATTTAAAAATAAACTATCTGCTACAGAGCTTAAATAGTAGTTTTTTTGAGAATACACATCATTATAAGCGTAGATAAACTTTCCAGATTCTTTAAATTCTTCAAGTTTCTTTCTTAATGCTTGAGTTTGTGCAAAACCAGCATTTACAAATGTTGTATTTAAGCTAATTCCTTTAATTTTGTTATCTAGTTGAGCGTTATCAAGAGCATTAAATATTTTGTTTAAAGCTAATTTTGGATCGTTAATTTCTAAAGCTTCTAAGATTGGGTTTTCTTCATCTGGAGCATAATCTTTAATAATTGAAGTTAGATCTAATTCTAAAATAGAGTTAGGTTTTACAACAACTTCTTCTTTACTTCCTGCTAGTGATGCAATGATGATGAATAAGAAGAAAATTAAAAAAATACTGATAAAAAATCCTAAAATGGATGCTAATAAGTTTCGTAAAAATTTCATTTTGGTGCGATAATAACTGGGTGCAAATATACGTTTTTGTAACGGTTTAATTATCTAAGAACCATTCGGTACTTTCTTTCTGCGAATTGGAAATAATTAAATAGCTTGTAGTTGACATCGTATCCGTAATCTATGTTTGCATCGTAATCGATAACATTTTGATAAATGTTAGGATTAAATCGTATTGGATCGTTAACACGAGCGTTCCAAACAGGAACTAAAAAACTATTTCTATTTTCTAAGTAAGATTGGGAGTAATACCCTACTGGTCTAGCAATTGATTGTAAATAGGCATTAAAACCGATATCTAGAATTATAATCTCATATTCTAAACTGTCGTTTTTAATAACTACAGGTTCTTCTCTTTCTGTTGATTTATTAATTGTTTTTGTACTGTTGCAATTAGCAATAAGTAAAAACATAAAACATCCCAAAATCACGTAGTATATCGAAGTTTTCATATGAAAGTCAATTTTATGATATAAGATACGAAATTTTGAGATATTTGATTTCTTTTATAAGTGTTAATCTTTTGTTATTTAGTTGAATTCAACCTGATTGAAAAGATTATTTAATGTGTTTTTAGATTTTTCTTTTCCATCTTCTAACCACTTATGATAATCGTCTTCGTTTGGAGTATATCCAACAGGATCGTTTAAAATCTGTTTTCCATCAGAACTTAATAAAACATAATATGGTTGAGTGTTCGTTTTAAAGAATACAGTTTGGAAATGAGACCATTTATGACCGTAATTCGAAAGTGTTCTTGTTCCTCCGTTTATTCGATTTACTACAATTTGCTCTTCTTTTGGTAATTCTTTTTTATCATCAACATAAAGCGATATTAGTACATAATCGTTGCGTAATATATTATCTATCTTTTCTATTGGCCAAACATGTTCTTCCATTTTTCTACAGTTTACGCAAGCATAACCTGTAAAATCTAACATAATAGGTTTATTTACTTTCTTAGCATATGCTAAGCCTTCTTTTAAATCTTTGAAACAAGTTAGGTTATTCGGACATTCATTTGGGTAGATGTAACTGTAACCCACAGGCGGAGCTAAACCACTTAACAATGATAGCGAAGAGAAAGTTTTAGTTTCTTTATTAACTCTAAACCCCGTAGCAAGATAAATTGTAAAAGCAGCAACGATAACTCCAAATCCGATTCTAGAAAAACCTATTTTCTGAAGAGGTGAATCATGAGGGAATTTTATTATTCCGAATAAATATAAAGCTAATCCGGCAAAGATTACAATCCATAAAATTAAAAATGGTTCAATCTTTAAAATATTCCAGTGAGCAACTAAATCGGCATTCGATAAGAATTTGAAAGCTAAAGCAAGTTCTAAGAATCCAAGTACAACTTTTACAGTTGTCATCCATCCTCCAGATTTAGGTAATGATTTTAGCATATTTGGAAACATAGCAAATAAAGTAAATGGTAATCCTAATGCTACACCAAAACCAGCCATTCCAGAAGTTAATTGCCAAGCTCCACCATCAGAAGATAAAGATCCAGCTAATAATGAACCTAAAATCGGACCTGTACATGAAAAAGAAACAATAGCAAGAGTTAATGCCATAAAAAATACTCCGATAATTCCTCCAGAATTTTCTCCTTCAGTAGTTCTATTCGTCCAACTGCTTGGTAATGTAAGTTCATAAAATCCGAAGAACGAACCTGCAAAGAATACAAATACAATAAAGAAAATAACGTTTAACCAAACGTTTGTAGAAATTTCATTTAAAATATCTGGATTTATAGAGTCTAATAAGTGGAAAGGAATACTTAATAAAAGATAGACAGCTAAAATGAAAAAACCATACAATAATGCTTTTGAAATTCCTGATCCTTTAGAGCTATCTTTTTTAGTGAAGAAACTTACTGTTAAAGGAATCATTGGGAATACGCAAGGTGTAAGTAATGCAAGTAAACCACCTAAGAAACCAAGTCCGAAAATACTCCAAAGTGAAGAGCTGTCGTTTTTCTTTTCTACAGAAATGTTATCAGTACCTAAAGCATTTAAATCTGTGGCAGGTTGTTGCATTTCTTTTTCAGAAATACCGTATAGTAAGCTACTAGCTTCATCGTCGTTTAAATCTGCTACTTTATCCGCTTTCTTTACAGCTGAAGCTTTGCTTTTTTCTGAAGTAAAAAAAGTGAATTCTTCTGAACGAGGAGGTAAACAACGTGTATCGTTACATACCATAAATTGAACAGAAGCTTCAATTACAGCATCTTTTGCTAATAATTTTATCTTTTGTTTAAAAGTAGCTCGCTTTTCAAAATACTTTATCTTCATTTTGAAGACTTTGTCGTCTTCAGTTATCCCTACATCTTCAATCGTTTCACCAACCAACTCATAATTATCGTTAGGTTGAAAAGAAAAAGAAGTTGCAATTGGTCCACCTTTAGGAATTTCTTGTGCATATAAATGCCATCCTTGGTCTATGGTTGCCGTAGAAATTAAATAATATTCAGTTTCTGATAATTTTTCAGTTTTCGTTTTCCATTTTACCGGATCTAATATTTGAGAAAAACCAGCATAACTGATGAATATTGCGAGTAGAAAAAAAACTTTTTTCATTGTGTTTTAAATTTGTAGCTACAATCTGTAAAAATAACTTTTTTCAAATAATAGACTTGTGTCGGATTTTGTTAAATTTAAAACAAATTTTACTAATGAAAAAACGATGTTTTTGGGTTACTGAAGATCCATTATATATAGATTATCATGATAATGAATGGGGTGTTCCTGTGTATGATGATGAAACTTTGTTTGAGTTTTTAATTTTAGAAACTTTTCAAGCAGGATTAAGTTGGATTACCATTTTAAAGAAACGAGAAAATTTTCGAGCAGCTTTTGATGGGTTTGACTATAAGAAAATAGCAAAGTATGATGAGGCTAAATTTAATGAGTTGCTACTGAATCAGGGAATTATAAGGAATAAGTTGAAGATTAAATCCGCAATATCTAATGCAAATGCATTTATGGGAGTTCAGAAAGAGTTTGGATCTTTTTCAACTTACATTTGGGCTTTTTGTGATGGAAAACCAATTAAGAATAATTTTAAAACTAGAGAGGAAGTTCCTGCTACAACTCCTTTGTCAGATAAGATTTCAAAAGATTTAAAAAAGAGAGGATTTAAATTTGTAGGTTCTACAATAGTATATGCTTTTATGCAGGCAACAGGTATGGTAAACGATCATACTACAGATTGTTTTAGATATAACGAGGTGTAATAATTGAAAATAGAATGGCGAAGAAAACTAAAGATCCCGGATTTGGATATAAGTCAGCAAAGAATGTAAAAGGAACTATTAATAAAGATGGAAGTTCTAATATTGTTCATATCAATCGTAGATTTAGTGTAGATGATCTATATAGTTTCTTTATCAGTTTGACTTGGTTTCAGTTTTTTGTAATTGTGGTGCTAAGTTATACTGTATTAAATATATTCTTCGGAATTATTTATACTCTAATTGGGATAGAGGAAATTACGCCATCTACAGGAAGTACATTCAGAGATTTTTTAAACGGTTTTTTCTTCAGCGCACAAACGCTAACTACAGTTGGTTATGGAGGAATTGCTCCTAAAGGGTTAACAGCGAATATTATTGCTGCTTTTGAAGCTTTAATAGGATTGGTAAGTTTTGCTTTTGTAACCGGATTACTATATGGACGTTTTTCGAAACCGAAAGCTGCAATTCGATTCAGTAAAAATTTGATCGTAAGAGAATTTAATGACGGAAGAGCATTAATGTTTCGATTAATGAATAGTAGAAAAACTATTATGATCGAACCGAAAGTTACTGTAACTTTATCACTTAATGAAAAGGATGAGAATGGGCAATATAAACGAAGTTTCTTTGCTCTAGATTTAGAGCGAAATAAAATTATGTATTTACCTACGGTTTGGACAGTCGTTCATGTTATAGATCAAAAAAGTCCTTTATATCACTTATCAAATGAAGAAATTAAGAACTTAGATGCTGGCCTGTATATTTTAATTCAATATCACGAAGAATCTTTTGGACAAACGGTATATCAAGCAACATCGTATAAATTTTCTCAAGTAGAAACTGATGTTAAATACGCACCTTCTTCTGGTTTTGATGAAGAAGGATACACCGTTTTAGATCACGATAAACTTAGTGATGTAGAAGAAATTTAACCTTTAACTAAATACTTAGATAAAAATAAAAGTCCGATCGTTACAATAATTCCTATAGCTACATACAAAGCAGCATTTTGGTAATATTTTTTATTGTTTTTAGCATCTTTTTTATAACTGAAAATCATTAATGCAGTAAAAGCAATAATAAAGAAAGCGGCAAAGATAATTCTACCTGTTGTAAACATTTTTGAAGCTATTAGAAGCATAAATAAACGTATTAAATGTATTAGTGAGTGTACAAACTTTGTACATTTAACAAAAGTACTAAATAAATGAAAAAAGTAGTCATTTTTGGAGGAACATCAGGGATAGGAAAAGCTTTACTAGAATCTTTTGTGAAAGAAGATTGTAAAGTGGCTGTTACAGGAAGAAGATTAGAGAAGTTACAAGAAATAGCTGAGATGTATCCTAATCATGTTGTAATTAAACAAAATGATATTCAAAAAGTAGATGAGGTTGAAAAAGTATTTAAAGAAATAGTAGAAGAGTTTGGTCAAATAGATATTGTAATTCAGTCTTCTGGAACTGGTCATGTAAATCCAAAATTAGATTGGGATAAAGAAGAAGAAACTATTCTGACAAATGTTTTAGGTTGTACAAAATTGTATGATTTGGCTTATAATTTGTTTCGAGAACAAGGATTTGGCCATTTAATTGGTATTTCTTCTATAGCTTCTATTAGAGGAAATAGAGCAGCTCCAGCTTATTTTGCTTCTAAAGCATATCAGAAATCATATCTTGAAAGTTTGTATGTCAAAACAAAGACGATCAATACAAATAAAGTATTTGTTACAGATATTCGTCCTGGTTTTGTAGATACAGCCATGGCTTTGGGCGATGGAATTTTTTGGATGGTTTCTTTAGAAAAAGCGACAAAGCAAATATTCAAAGCGATTAAAAGAAAGAAACGAGTAGCATATATTTCAAAACGTTGGAGTATTATTGCGTTAGTTTTAAAATTAGTGCCAGGTTGGTTGCTAAAAAAAGTAATATAAGACATGAAAAAAAAGAACTTAATTGTTTTTGATATAGATGATACCTTAACAAGTAGTGATCAAAAGCATATTGATGCTTTGTTGTTTGGAATGAAAAATATTGGTATTGATAATGTAGATACAGATTGGAGAAATTATGCAAATGCGACTGATAGCTACATTATAAAAACGAATTACGAGAAAACATTTAATAAACATTTCTCTTTAGATCTTTTGAATGATTTTGAAGAAGTAATGACCAATCGTTTTTTAATTCATCCTGATTCTAAAGAAATTACTGGAGCTAGAAAAGTAGTTGATTTTTTAATTCATGAAACTACTTACGGAGTTTGTTTTGCGACAGGTTCATTATTAAAACCAGCGCTTTTAAAATTAGAGCAAGCCGAAATAACGTTTTCAGAAAAATTATTAGAAACTTCAAATACTATTTATACAAGAGAAGAGATTGTAGCTTCAGCAATAGAAAAAGCTAAAAAGTATTATGAGGTAGATGATTTTGAACACGTAATATCTTTTGGTGATGGATTATGGGATGTCACCACAGCTAAAAATTTAGACTTACATTTTGTAGGCGTAAATGAGAAAAATTTAGCAGATTTTAAAAAGCAAAATGTTCAATATTGTATTTCTGATTGGGAAGATTTTGATATTGAAAAAGCAGAGAAAATATTTAATATTAACTAAAGTACAATTCACAAAGTAATGAAAGAAAAAATACAAGCAGTAAAAGCTTTTCATACAGCTTTTGGTTTAGGAATGAATGAAGCTCCGAAAGTAGATATAGGAGAAGATAGAAAATTACTTCGTTTTAATTTAATGAAAGAAGAAAATGAAGAGTATTTAGAAGCAGTAAATAATAATGATTTAGTTGAAACTGCAGATGCTTTAGGTGATATGTTGTATATATTGTGTGGTACGATTATAGAGCATGGCATGCAATATAAAATAGACGAAGTTTTTGAAGAAATTCAACGAAGCAACATGAGTAAATTAGGAGAAGATGGAAAACCTATTTACAGAGAAGACGGAAAAGTAATGAAAGGACCTAATTACTTTAAGCCAAAGATTAAAGAAGTGTTAGAGAAATAAAAAAAGTAGAATCACTATAGCTTATTGATCCATTTCGTCGCTAATGTCTGGGGCAGACATTTTTTCTAATGCATCTTTAAGCTCATCTACACTACTTGCCATTTTTTCGATGTATCCTTCTTCATCAATAATAAGATGTGTAGGAAAGTGAGAGGTTTCTATTTTATTTTCTATGAAATTCTTTTGATTCGCGATTACAGGGTACCTGAATTCATTTTCAGTCAAAAAGGTTTTAAGTCTACTAGGTTGATCAAAAGCTAAGCTTAAAAACATAACATCTTCATAAGCTTCATACTCATCATAAAGTTTGTTAAGCTCTTTAAATTCTTCAATGCTAGCTTCATTATCAATATACCAACACTTCATGATTATGATCTTTCCTTGTGTATTCTCACTAGAAAATTTAGTTCCATTTAAATCAACAAAATCAAATTCAGCTAATTTTGTTCCTTCTTTTAAGTAGTATGAATGCGTAATCTTTGCAGTTTCTTGAATTGTATTACCAATTAAGTTTTGTGAATCACTCAATTTATATAATTGATACATTTCCTCACCAGTTAATAATTTAATAGGTGCATACTGACCAGAAGTTAATTCAGATAAAAAATCTCCTTTATCAATCTCTTCTCCACTAGTATCTAAAGCAATAAAACTACTAGATAAGTCAACATTATCTTCAAAATAACTATTCCAATTGTCTACAGAAGAAAGATGTGTGCTTAAATTTTCTGGGAACATTTCATTGTCAACTTGATTTTGACTCTCGTCATCGTTATAATCTCCGTCGTTATCTTCATCAGAAGTATTTGATGAAATGTTATTTGAAGTCGCAACAGTACTTGGAGTAATATTTTTTGTAACAAAAACATTATCCAATACATAGTATGTAATTCCGAATCCCGCTGCTATAGTAACAAGTGTAATAATTATGTTCTTCATCTTAATAGCTTCTTTTGCATTGTAACAAATATATAAAAATCAGCTACAAGTGTTATTATATTGTTACTAATTCTTGGGTTTTAGCTTATTTTTAATCGCCAATTGTGCGGATCTTTAGCAAGATTGTATTGTATATTGGTTAAAGCTTCTTTAAAACTAGAAGCAAAAGAATCTTCAACTTTAGGAAGATCAAAATCTTCTCCATTATGGCTAAAGCCAATAATCGGATTGATAACTGTGGCAGTACCTGTACCGAAAATTTCTAATAAAATATTGTTTTTAGCAGCTTCTTTTATTTCTGAAACAGAAACGCGTCTAATTTCAACTTTAATACCATTATCCTTTGCTAATTGGATTACCGATTTACGAGTAATTCCATCTAAAATTCTATCATTATTAGGGGCAGTAATAAGAGTGTCATTAATACGGAAGAAAACATTCATTGTTCCTGCTTCTTCTAAGTATTCATGAGTGTTTGCATCTGTCCAAATAATTTGTTGATATCCTTTTTCGTGAGCTAATTTCGTTGGGTAAAACTGTGCCGCATAATTACCAGCAGCTTTAGCAAAACCAACTCCACCGTCAGCAGCTCTACTATATTCTTGTGCAATTAATACACGAACTTCTCCAGCATAATAAGCTTGTGCAGGAGATAAAATAATCATGAATTTGTATTCACTAGCTGGCGATGCAGATATTGCAGGTTGTGTAGCAATAACAAACGGACGAATATACATTGAGTTTCCTTTTCCTTTTTTAATCCAATCTTTTTCTAGATTTAATAATTGAGTTAAACCATCAAAAAAGAATTCTTTTGGAAATTCTGGAATTGCTAAACGACTAGAAGATTTATTAATTCTATTAAAATTTTCTTCAGGTCTAAAAAGGAAAATATCATCATTTTCGTCTTTGTAGGCTTTCATTCCTTCAAAAACTGCTTGTCCGTAATGAAAAACTCTTGCAGAAGGCGCAACAGAAATTTCTCCATAAGGTTTAATAACTGGAGTTTGCCATTCACCATTTTTATAATCACATTCAAACATATAATCAGTAAAGACAGTACCAAACGATAAATTATTAAAATCTACAGTGTCAATTTTAGAATTTTGTATTGGGGTTACTTTAATGTTTGAAGATGAGTTCATAAAATAAAATTTTTGGTTACGCTAAAATACGAAATACACTGCACTTAAATTCTAATTCCATGGAGGAAAAAAACCTCAAAATTGTATCTTTGTTGCAAACTATGTTCAAAATATTGTAAATGAGAAACTTAATTATTGCTTTTTTTAGCGCAGGTTTATTACTAACTTCTTGTAAAACTGAAAAAAAAGAAACTTCAACAGAATCTACTGAAGTTAAAAAAGAAGTTACAGCAGAAGTTAAAAATGAAGAGCCAAAATTATTTGGTGAAAAACTTTCAGATGCAGCAGCATTAACAACAGAAGACGTACTAAAGAACTACAAAGATTTAAAAATTGGAGATACCGTTACTGTAAAGTTTGCTTCAAAAATTAATGAGGTTTGTTCTAAAAAAGGATGTTGGATGAAATTACCATTGTCTCAAGAAGAAGAGATTATGGTACGTTTTAAAGATTACGGATTCTTTATGCCATTAGATAGCCAAGGTAAAGATGTAATTGTTGAAGGAAAAGCTTTTGTAAAGGTTACTCCAGTTGATGAATTACGTCACTATGCAGAAGATGCAGGGAAATCTAAAGAAGAGATTGAAAAAATTACTGAGCCTAAAAAAGAAATGGCATTTTTAGCTCACGGAGTTTTATTAAAGTAAATTGAAAAGAGAAATTATCATTACTTCGGATGGTTCTACAACTATCCATTTACCTGATTGGAATGAACAATACCATTCAAAGCATGGTGCGATTCAAGAAGCGTATCATGTATTTATAAAGAGTGGATTAAATTTATTCAACGCAAAACCAATTTCTATTTTAGAAATTGGTTTTGGTACAGGTTTAAACTGCTTTATTACGTATTTAGAAAACAATTCTATAATTGATTATGTTGGAGTAGAAGCGTATCCTATAGCTGAAGATGAAGTTGGTAAATTGAACTATGTTGCTGAATTAAAAGCAGAAAGTTCAAGAGATAAATTTGAAGTAATTCATAATTCTCCTTGGGAAGAAAAAGTAAAAATTGATAATGACTTTTCTCTTACAAAAAGAAAGCAGTTCTTTGAAGAGATTGAAGATGAAGACACATTTGATCTTATATATTTCGACGCTTTTGGAGCGAGAGTACAACCAGAATTATGGTCAGAAGCAATTTTTAAAAAAATGTATATAGCTGCTAAAAAAGACGGTGTTTTAGTAACATATGCAGCAAAAGGAAGTGTTAGAAGAGCTATGGAAGCTGTTGGTTTTACGGTAGAAAGATTACCAGGCCCTCCAGGTAAAAGAGAAATGTTAAGAGCAACAAAAAAATAATAGACCGTTAAAAATTAAATAACGAATGGAGTTTAAAAAACGATATGACAATAGGAAGAAAGCAAATTCAAAACGAGGACTATTTTTTGTAATATTATTAGCCTTAGTATTGTACTTGTTTTTTAATGCAGATACAATTTTAGCACGTTTTCTTTCATGAAGCCATTTAAGTTCAAAGAATTTGTAATTCATCAAGATAAAGCAGCAATGAAAATTGGTACAGATGCCGTTTTATTAGGTGCTTGGTGTAAAACAGATTTTTATCTAGATTCAATTTTAGATATAGGTTCAGGTACAGGAGTAATTGCATTAATGTTAGCGCAAAGATCAGATGCGATGACTATCGATGCGATCGAGTTAGACGAAGGTGCATACGAACAATCTGTAGAAAATTTTGAACGCTCAGATTGGGGAGATCGTTTATTCTGTTACCATGCTTCTTTTCAGGAATTTGCTGAAGAAATGCATGAAGAAGAAGAGGTTTATGATCTTATTGTTTCTAATCCACCATTTTATAACGCTGAGTTTCTTTCTGAAGATGAATCAAGAAATAAAGCTAGGTTCACAAATACATCATTATCTTTTGAGGAATTAATTAAAGGAGTTTCAAAACTATTAAGTGAAACAGGTGAGTTTAATGTGATTGTTCCATTTGAAGAAGAAAATAGTTTTGTTGAATTGGCAAAAGAACACAAACTGTTGGTAAATAGAATTTGTAGGGTTAGGGGTAATGCTAATTCTGAATTGAAAAGAAGTTTGTTAGCGTTTTCGTTTGAAGTTAAAGAATTAGTTGAGGAAGAACTTGTAATAGAAAAAGAAAGGCACCAGTATACTGATGCCTATGTAAATCTTACTAAAGATTTTTATTTGAAAATGTAGTTTTTTGAAAACTTGTAATTTTAATTAAACAAGCTTTCCTAATATCGTTTCTGTTGTTGATAATAGTGAATTAATTTTTTCTTCATTGTATGCATCAGGATGAGCATTGTTAAAATCACCTCGATCATTATCAAAATAAGAACCTGATTTATCATTGAATTTTTCAAAAGTAGCTAAATCATAAAGGATGTTAGCTCCTTTATCTGCAGAAGACCAATGATTTCCGTAAGCTTCTTTTACCATTTTAGTGTTAAGTAACGAACCAGGATTTACAGCAATAGTATTTATATTTTTATGATTTTTAGCATAATTGAAACTCCACATGGTTAAAGCTAATTTACTTTGCGCATACGCTTCTTGAGTTGTTAAATCAGTATTGCCTTCTAAAGCTTTTAGTGAAACTTCAGACTGTGCGGCAGAACTCAAACTAATAATTCTTGGAGAATCGCTTTTATTTAATGTTGGAGTTAGTTCTTGAGTTAAAATGTACGGAGCAAAATAATTTACTACAAATCTAAGATCTAAACCGTCATCGTTTTTTTGAGTAGCGCTTTTAAAAACTCCCGCATTATTAATTAATACATCAAGTTGATCTATTTCATTTTTAATCTTAAAGCTAAGATTAAGTATTTGCTTAAGGTCAGAAAAATCAGCAATAAAACCGAAAACTTTCTGATTTTTTGTTGCAGATTTTATCTCTTCAATAACATTAGAAACTTTGTTTTCGTTTCGTCCATGAATATAAACTTGATGTCCGTTTTCAGCTAACTTTAAAGCAGTAAGTTTACCGATGCCATCGGTACTACCAGTTATTAATATTGTTTTACTCATTTTTCTATTTTTAAAATTGAATGCTTACTTCCAAGTAACGATTTCATTAAAATCTCTTCTCGATTTTGCATGTGCTGGCGCTTGTTTTCTATGTCCGAATGCAACCATGTATGATAAGCCATATTTATCGGTATCAACATCAAATTTCTCTTGTAGTAATTGTTCTACTTTTTCTTGGTGAAATCCTTCAATAGGGCAACTGTCTATTCCAACCAATGCAGCTGAGGTCATCATATTTCCTAAAGCAATATAAGTTTGTTTTGAAGCCCAATCGAATAATTTTTTATCAGTATCTAGATTAAAATCTCTTTCTTGAAATTCTCTGTAGAACTTAGAATACATTTCAATAACATCTTCAGGAAGCTGTTTTACATCTTTCATCATTCTCATAATGTAATCACTATCCCATTTTGTCATTGGTGCTTTCATGCTTAAACCTAAAACAAAATGACTTGCTGTGTCTAATTTAAGAGGAGCGCCCCAAGCTACAGGTTTAAGTAATTCACGTAACTCTTTATCTTGAACTACAATAAAATGCCAAGGTTCAAATCCAAATGAACTTGGAGACAAGTTTGCAGTTTGCAAAATGAAATTAATTTCATCTTCAGATAATTTTTTGTCAGGATTGAATTCCTTCGTTGCATGTCTAAACTGAAATGCGTTTATAATATCTTCCTTAGTGATTTTTGTAGAACTCATAAAAATATTTTTTTACTATAAAAATTATAGTTACAAAATTATTTATAGTTTTGTATTCACGCAATAACGGTCAAAAAGGATAGTTTAAATTTTATATTATGTATTCAGTAAACGGCAAGAAATATCCATGTTGTACAAGTGTAACCATGGGAATTATAGGTGGAAAATGGAAAACTGTTATACTTTTTTATCTGATAGAAGGTAAGTTAAGATATAACGAGTTAAGAAAGAAAATGGGTACAGTTACTGAAAGAACTTTAAGTTTACAGTTACAACAATTGCAAGAAGACGGAGTGATTAAACGGGAAGTGTTTTCTACAAAACCACCACTAAAAGTAGAGTATTCTTTGACTGAATTCGGAGAAACACTAATTCCGATTTTAAAATCTATTGCAGATTGGGGAGTTTTTGTAGTTGATAATTATGCAGAAAAAGAAGAAACAGCCTAAAACCTTTTATTTTAGACTGTTTTAATACTTAGTTTACTTAATTTTTGCTTGAATAGTTTTAGGAATAGCTTCTTTATGAACTAAAACAGAAATTGTTTTTAATAATAATGCATTTTTAGACATATACATAAAACCATCCATTTCGTTTTTTCCTTCAGAGTTTTTCATGATGTAGTATGTTTTACCTGAAGCATCTTCAGCTTTTCCTACAATATGCATGTTATGATCGTCGGTAGTAGATTTATCTTCGAAAGTTTGTTGCCTAAGTTTTTGGGTGATTTTTAAGTCTTCTTCCTTTTTAGTTAGTGTAGCAATTCCTTTGTCAAAATTAAAGTTAGGTTCAGATGCATCTCCATCCCATGCTAGAGAATATCCATTCGCTAAAGCATTTTCAATAACAGACTCAAAATCATTAATAGGTAAGTTTAGATATGTGTTATTTCCCCAATTTGCAGGAATCTTTAATGTCGATTTTTTATAAAATGGGATATGACTATAACTTGTTACTTCAAGATAATTTTCAGGTTGTATACCAATATAAGTTGCAGCAAATGATTTCGGAGTATATTCTTTTCCTTCAAAAATAAATTTTTCTGGTATTTTACCTAAGTAAGCATTTAAAACTCCCTTTAAAGATTGTTTCCAGCTGTTAGGCTTTATTCTTCCATAACCACTTTTTGCTACTGAAGTTAACATTGTGGAGATTAAATTGTCCATTTCTACATGATCGTGTTGCCAATCTTCTTTAATAATTCCATTGTAAACAGATTCTGGAATTGCACCATATTTTTCATAAGCTCTAAATACACTAAAAGTAAGATCACCAGCATCTAGCCAGCTTTTTCCTTTTGTTTTTACAAACTTCTCTGATTTATCAATATAAGTTGGATGTACATAAAACATTGGAGATAAAGAAATGCTAGGTTTACCTAATCGGATGGCTTCTGTCTCTATAAAAGATGTTGTGGCAAAACTCCAACATGTACCAGAAGATTGCTGATCTTTAAGCGGAGAGCTTTCTATTTTATAAATTGTTTTGAAGTACTTTTTGTGCTGGGAATTTAAGTTTAAACTTAATAATACTGTAGTTGTAAATAGGAGTAGTTTTTTCATTTTGATTTTGTTTTCCTAAAAGACAAACTAAATTTTGGAATGTTACTTTTTTTTAAGCCTTGGTAGGAATTTTTTTTATTTGATTGTTTAATAACCGTAAACCCCTAAATAAACTTATAACCTCATGAAGAAAATTAAATCTAGTTATCTACTAGTGCTTTTGTTCTCCGTTACTTTATGTTTTATGTCTTGTCAAGATAATTTAGATTCAAGTCAAACTATAGGAGCGCAAACTTTAAGAGCAAATTTATCTGAATGTATTTGGGCTCCATTTAGTCAAGGAGCTAATTTTATATTAACTATTGATTTTTCTAATAACGACGTTATTGTATATGATAGCGAAAGAGAAATTGTTGATGAAGGAAGTTGGTCTTTTGTAAACGGTAATTTTATCTTATCGAACTTATCGGGAGTAATGGCTAACTATAATGGTAATTGGGAAATTATAGAAGACAGAGAAATGTTTTTTGAACTTCAAAAAGATGGAGTAAAAATTAACTTCGAACAAGAATGTAGTATTTAAAAATGAAAGTAAAAAAGTTACTAGATTCATATTTCAAAATCTAGTAACTACTTAAAGATAAACTTTTTTAAACCAAAGAAAGCGAGATCTTACCCTCTCACGCTTTCGGGATTGTAGCCTAAATAAGGCACATCTTTTTCAACGAAAATCACGCCATAGTCTTCAAGTTCCGTCAAGATAGGCTCATACACTTCTTTAGTAATTGGTAATTGAACGCCTGTGGTTGTGATTTTCTTATTTAAAATTTGAAGAGTAGCAATAGCTACTGGTAATCCAACAGTTTTTGCCATAGCAGTATACGTTTGATCATCTCCTTTAATAATCATACTACTTTCTATTTGATGTTTTCCATCTTTATCTTCGTAACCAAATTTATGATGCATTACGATCATATCTTTATCTTCAGGTTGTAAAGTCCATGAATCCATTAAGATTTTCTGAAGAATTTGAGCTGGAGTAGCATTTACTAAACCGATTTTTTTATTCGGATTGAAAAGATCTAATTCCTCAAATTTATCCCACATAAGATCGTCTTGATCAATTTTCAAATAAGAACGGAATTTTAATTCTACCGAATCAGAAGGAGAATAAGCTAAGAATAAGTTTGTAAAGTCACGATAACTCATATGTTCAGAATTCTCTATAGTATACGTATCGTCTGTCATTCCTAACTGAACAAAACTATTCCAAGCTCTAGAAAAACCAACTTTTCTTATTGTTCCTCTATACATGGTAGGAATATCTTCTAAGCCATAAATACTTCTGTATTTTAAAGAATCTCTATTGGCGTAAGCTTCAAATTTACCGCTTCCGTTAATTGTTAGAAATTCTGTTCTTCTAAATAATTTATGATACGGAATGTATTTGTAAGTTCCTTCTTGAATAAACATTGAAGCACCACCTTGCCCAGCTAAAACAACATTTCTTGGATTCCAAGTAAATTTGTAATTCCATAAATTGTTATCACTTTCAGGAGCAACTAAACCACCACAAAACGATTCGAAAAGTAACATTTTAGCATCTTTCTCTCGTATTTTATGAATCACTTGCATCGCACTCATATGATCAATTCCAGGGTCTAGACCAATTTCATTCATGAAAATTAATCCTTTCTTTTTCACTTCCTCGTCTAAAGCTTTCATTTCATTAGAAATATATGAAGCAGTAACCATGTGTTTTTCAAATTCAAGACAGTTCTTAGCGACTTCTATATGTAAATGAGCAGGCAACATGGAAATTACGATGTCAGCATTTTTTACAGCTTCAATACGTTGTTTATCATCAAAAACGTCTAATGAAATAGCCGTTCCGTTAGGATGATTATTGATTTTGCTTTCCGCGCTTTCTAAAGAAATATCTCCAATGGTAATATGTAGGTTTTCAGAAGTAGATTTATCTAATAAATATTTTATTAAAGAAGAGCTTGATCTTCCAGCTCCGATAATTAATATTTTTCTCATAAAATTATGCAGTACTTTTGTAAAAAAGGACTAAGTTTTTTAGTTGTTCAAGTTTAAAATTTAACAAATATACTAAATATGTATAAAAATTTAACAATTACTTCGGTGCTTGGAGCATTGGCTGTCATCTTAGGAGCTTTTGGAGCGCATGCATTAAAGGAAACATTAAGTGCAGCAGAATTAAATAGCTTTGAAACTGCGGTAAGATATCAGCTATATCATGTGATTATTTTATTAATAATTAACCTAAATCAGGCTTTTTCCTTAAAGGAAAAAAGGATAATGTCGTATCTTTTTTGGATAGGAATTTTATTTTTTTCAGGTTCAATCTACGCAATGTACTTGGCTAAAATTCCGGCAAAAAGTATTTGGTTTATAACTCCTTTAGGCGGATTATTATTGATTTTAGGCTGGTTTTATTTGGGGATAACTTTCTTCAAAAAATCGAAGAAATAGAAAAAATCAATAAAAAAATAAATACAGTAATCTGTTTAAACAAAAAGGTTTATTTTTGTCACAAATTAAACACAACTTAAAATTATAGAGATGAATAATCTTGATACGAAAACGATTTCGTTAGAGCATCTTGGAATCAAGAGCGACACGGTTCGTTATCAATTAACTTCTGACGAGTTACATAGTTTAACTATAGAGAAAGGACAAGGAAAAGAAACTGTGTTTGGAGCTATTGCTGTCAATACAGGAGAATTTACAGGTAGATCTCCGATGGACAGATTTATAGTAAAAGATGATATCACAAAAGATGAAATTTGGTGGGGAGATATCAACATTCCTTTTGAGTCAGGTAAATTCGACCAATTATATGACAAGGTAACTGCATATCTTTCAGATAAGGAAATCTTTGTAAGAGATAGTTATGCTTGTGCAGACGATAACTATAAATTAAACATTAGAGTAGTAAACGAATACCCTTGGAGTAACATGTTTGCTTACAATATGTTTTTACGTCCGACAGAAGAAGAATTAAAAGATTTTTCTCCAGAGTGGACAGTAATTAATGCACCAGGTTTTATGGCTGACGCTGCTATTGATGGTACTCGTCAACATAACTTTGCGATCTTAAATTTTTCTAGAAAAGTAGCTTTAATTGGTGGAACTGGTTATACAGGAGAAATCAAGAAAGGAATTTTCTCTGCATTAAACTTTATTTTACCTGTATACAAGAATACATTACCAATGCACTGTTCTGCAAACGTTGGTGCAGCTGGAGATACTGCGATTTTCTTCGGATTATCAGGAACAGGTAAAACGACTTTATCTACAGATCCGAACAGAAGTTTAATAGGAGATGATGAGCATGGATGGACTGCTGAAAACACAGTATTTAATTTTGAAGGTGGTTGTTACGCTAAAGTAATTGATCTTTCTCAAGAAAAAGAGCCAGAGATTTACGGTGCTATTAAGAAAGGAGCAATCCTTGAAAATATCATCATGAATGATAATGGAGAAGTAGATTTTGCAGATACTTCTATTACACAAAATACACGTGTAAGTTATCCTATTCACCATATTGAAAATATTAGAGTACCGTCTACAGGAAAGAATCCAAAGAATATCTTTTTCTTAACTGCAGATGCATTTGGAGTGTTACCTCCGATATCTAAATTAACTCCAGCTCAAGCTGCTTACCACTTTATTTCTGGTTATACAGCTAAAGTAGCAGGAACAGAAGCAGGTGTTACAGAACCTGTACCTAGTTTCTCTGCTTGTTTCGGAGCGCCTTTTATGCCATTACACCCAACACGTTACGCTGAAATGTTAAGTAAGAAAATGACTGAAGCAAACGTAAACGTTTGGTTAGTAAACACAGGATGGTCTGGAGGACAATACGGAGTTGGTTCAAGAATCGCTTTAAAATACACAAGAGCTATGATTAGCGCTGTATTAAACGGTGATTTAGGAAACTATACTTACGAAGATTATCACATCCATTCAGTATTTGGAGTGGCTCAACCTAGAACTTGTCCTGGTGTACCAGATAAGATTTTAAGCCCGAGAGCAACTTGGAATAACGATAAATTATACTATGACACTGCATTTAAATTATCAAATGCATTCAGAGAAAACTTTAAAAAGTTCGAAGAATATGCTAATGAAGAAATCAGACGTGGAGGACCTCAACGTTATGGTTACTAACATATTTAGTAGTTGTTAAATATAAAAGCGGTTGTAGTAATACAATCGCTTTTGTTTTTTACAACTTTATGTAGAAAAAACTCATCTATTATTGTAATGATTAACGTATAATTATTACTTACTTTTATATTAAAATTCGATCAAATGGTTATTCAAGGAAATATTGTAGATATTTTAAATAAAAAGATTTTTAAAGGAGAAATTGTAGTTGAAGAAGGAAAGATAAAATCGATAACAGAAAGTAATCATAATGTAGAGAATTATATTTTACCTGGTTTTGTAGATGCGCATATTCATATTGAAAGTTCCATGTTAGTGCCTTCAGAATTTGCAAAAATTGCAGTAACTCATGGAACAGTGGCAACAGTTTCCGATCCACATGAAATTGCTAATGTTTTAGGTGTTGCTGGAGTCGATTTTATGATTGAAAACGGAAAAAAAGTTCCTTTAAAATTTAATTTCGGAGCGCCATCATGTGTGCCAGCTACTTCTTTTGAAAGTGCAGGAGCAGTTATAGATTCTGATGATATTAAAAAGCTTTTAGAGAATCCTGATATTAAATATTTAGCTGAAATGATGAATTACCCAGGTGTGATTTATGAAGATGCTGAAGTATTAAAAAAAATAGAATGGGCTAAACATTATAATAAACCAGTTGATGGTCATGCACCAGGGTTGAGAGGTGAAGATTTAACGAAATATATCTCAGCAGGAATTTATACAGATCACGAATGTTTTACATATGATGAAGCTTTAGAAAAGCTGCAAAAAGGAATGAAAGTAATTGTTCGTGAAGGTAGTGCGGCTAAAAACTTTGAAGCTTTAATTGCTCTTTTACCAGAGCATTATGAAAACATGATGTTTTGTTCAGATGATAAGCACCCAGATGATTTATTATTAGGTCATATCAATCAATTGTGTGAAAGAGCAGTTGCGAAAGGAATCGATGTGTTTAAAGTTTTACAAGCTGCTTGTGTAAATCCGGTATCACATTATAATTTAGATGTAGGTTTGTTAAAAGAAGGAGATGAAGCTGATTTTATTGTCGTTGAAGATTTAGAGAAATTTAAAGTGCTACAAACTTATATTGACGGAGAATTAATTGCTGAAAACGGAAAATCAAATATTACATCTGTTGAATTTGAAGTCTTAAATAATTTCGATACAGATAAAAAACAAGTCATTGACTTTGAATTTCATTCAGCTTCAGAAAAAATAAGAGTTATTGAAGCTTTAGATGGAGAATTGGTAACAAATGAAATTGAAGCGAATTCATTAATCAAGAATGGAAATCTAGTTTCAGATGTAGAAAATGATGTATTGAAAATGACAGTTGTAAATCGTTATCAAAACTCTGAACCAGCTGTAGCATTTATCAAAAACTTCGGATTAAAAGAAGGTGCGATTGCAAGTTCAGTAGGACATGATTCTCACAATATTATTGCTGTTGGAGTATCTGACGAAGCGATTTGTAAAGCAGTGAATTTAATCATAGAAAATAGAGGAGGAGTTTGTGCGGTTTCAAATACTGAAGAAAAAATAGTATCGCTTCCTGTAGCAGGAATCATGAGTGATTTATCTGCTGAGGAAATCGGTAAATCTTATGCTGAATTGGATCAAATGGCTAAAGATTTAGGAAGTAAACTAAGATCGCCTTACATGACTTTGTCTTTTATGGCATTATTGGTAATTCCTGCTTTAAAATTATCAGATAAAGGTTTGTTCGACGGAAATACATTTAAGTTTACCTCATTAGAAATTAAGTAAATTTCAATTTTATTATAAAATTAAAAAGCACAACATCATGTTGTGCTTTTTTTGCAGTATATTTTTATTACTTAATTAGTATTTACCAATCTAATAAAGTAATCTTTGATTTAAAAATTACTTTTCCCATCATAGTTACTTCTACACCTCCCCCTACTTCTTTTTCAGAAAAATTAATATCAAGTTCAATTAGAGCATGGTATAAACTTACATTTCCTCCAAGACTGCTTTGTTGATGTTCCATGTTAAGTTTTGTTGTTCCTAACGAAACTCCCATTATACTTGCAGAAACTGTAGCTTCTTCTTCTGCGATATTCATATTGTAAGTGATTTCTACAGGTCCGAATCTTCTTGATCCGCTATGTTGATTAGCAATTTGTGCTATATCTTTATCTTGTACTGCTACTTGTTGTGACATAATATTATATTTTGAATTGATTTGAATTGTATTGAAGCATAAAATCCTGCATTTTCATACAGGATTTTTTAATTATTTAGCTGAATCTAATTTGAAAATAGATCCTTGTACATCTACATCGTCATGATGTTTTCCTAAGAATGTAAATCCACCTTTTCCATCCCAGTCAGTTTTTAATGCCATGTTTGCTTCAAAAGGAAATTGAATTGGCGTTAAAGGATTACTACCAGGAATACTTCCAGTAATGTTAATTAAACGAACAATATCACCGTAACCTGCTGGATACGTAGTTCCAGATACTCTTCCAGAATAACTTTCTTTTGTTGCTCCGTTAGTAATTGTTACGTTACCAGTTACCGTATGTTTGTCAGAATCTACTAATAAAGAGAATTCTACCATTGTTCCTAATGGATTTGCAATAAATCCCATTGATCCTTTGAAATAAACTGTTTCTGTTGCTAAAGCTGTAGTTACCATAAATTTAAATTTTAAGTTTGGTTAGTATTAAGTTTTTATGAGTATTAAATAGCGGCTAAATTTCCGTGTAATCTTGGATTTAATATTCCCGCTGTTATTGTATAGATATATCCTTCACGTCCTTTTTGAGCAAACCCAATAATTCCGTATTCACCTTTTTGATAGATTTGATTAACTCTTTCTTCAAAAGGTTCTGTGTCCCATTTAATTACATCAGATTCTTTTATTACAATAGTTGTTTTTGGATAATTGTCATCAGTAGGACAAAAGATTGTGATTTCAAGACTAGCATCTTTACCTTCTTCAGTTTCTAAAAACCAAGTTGGTGTAGCTGGAGCATCTTTTGCTTCTCCTGGAGGAATTGGTAATTTTACTTCTTCATTAATTGGGAATGACCCTGCTCTTAATGTTCCATTACTAATTGAAGTTACTTCACAGTATAATTTTGATCCGTCCGCAGCTCCTGGGTCATTTTGACTTAAAACTGATAATTGAAATGTGTTTTTTGAAGCCATAATAAGTTTTTTGTGGTTAGTAAATATTACGTGAAACAAATATGCTAGCGTGTTATTTCTGATGTAAAATTACTGTCAACAAATAGCTTACAGACTTTAAATGGAATGAAAGACGTTTTCTTTTCCATGAAAAAGGAAAAAAATGGAATAAAAAATAATAAGTAATAAGAGGAATGAAGCAATCTATTTTCATAGATAGCTAAATCACTTCAGTAGAAAAAAGAAAGAAAAGTGTTATTTAAGAGTACGGACTTTTTTAATTAAGTCTTTATAGCGTTCGCTTAGCGTAACATGATGTTTTCCTTGTAAGACAATAAGATTATCCGAAGGAACAATTTCAACGATCTTATTAATATTTACGATATAATTTCTGTGAGTTCTACAAAAAGAATTCGGGTCTAAAAGTTTTAAAATCTTAGTAAGTGAAATAAGAATTACGAATTTTTCTTTTTCAGTAATTATGTTGCAGTATTTCTCTTCAACTTCAATGTAAATAATGTCTGTAAGTAATACTTTTTTTAAAGATTTTCCTTTTTTAATAAATAAACTATCTCCACTAATTACAGTATCTTCTTCTTCAGTGAAAAACACATCAGACTGATCGTAAAACTTTTCAATAGCCATTTCAATAGCATACAAAACCTCTAATTCATTAAATGGTTTTAATAAAAAACTATAAGGCTTAGTAAGTTTTGCACGTTCAAAAATTTGTCGATCTTTTGAGCTTGTTAGAAACACAAACGGTTTTGCAGCTTCAGGAACAGTTGTAATCGTTTCAGCAAAAGTAATTCCTTCAGGAACACCGTTTAAAAAAATATCTACGATAAGAATATCAACCTTTACTTTATAGAATAAAGCTAAAGCTTCTTGAAAGGTTCGTGCAATTCCACTAACAGTATAATTATTTTCTTCTAAGAGTTTAACCAGTTTATTACTTTCTTCAACTGTATCTTCAATAATTAGTACGTTAATGTTATCCATTAGTGGTAGTTTTAGGTAAAGATACAATCATTTTCGTACCTTTTCCTAATATACTCTCAATATTGAATTTTCCATTATTTTTTCGAATCATAGATTTTACTAAACTTAAACCTAATCCGGTTCCAAGTACATCTTCATGTTCTTTTTTATTAAGTAAAGCAGAATCTTTTAGTAACTCTAATCGAGTAGTCTCACTCATTCCTAAACCTGTGTCTTCAACAATTAAATTCCAAAAATTATTAGACTCTTCAGCGTAAACTTTAATTGAACCTTCAGGCTTTGAAAACTTTATAGCATTATCAATTAAATTTCGTAGTACAATTTTAATTGATTCTTGATCAATTGCTACAACGGCCTTTTTAGAAACTGTATTTTCAAAATGAATTGCTTTTTCCAAAAGCAAAGCTTTGTAGTTGTAAGTAACGTGCTCTACAATAACAAATAAACGATGTTTTTCGATATAAAAATAACCACCATCGGTTTGTAGTAAAGCCCAGTTTAATAAGTTATCTAATAAGCCATAGGCACCGTTTACAATACCACTGTTTTTTTGAAGTAAGTGCTCTAAAGCATCTAAATTTTTAGATTGTAAATTGTCTAATAGAACAGCATTACTCGATTTTAAAGCATTTACAGAAGAACGTAAATCATGACTCACAATAGAGAATAATTTATCTTTAGTAGCGTTTAGTTCATCTAAAGTTTCTTTTTGTTGCGCAATAATTCTATTGGCTTTTACTTTTTCTCGAAACAAATAAGCTCCAATACCTAAAAATGCAAGTAAGCTTATAGCTGAGATTAAAAAAATATTTCGTTCTGTTTCTTTTAATTTGTTTTCTACTTGTAAAAGATCTACTTCTTGTTGTTTGGCCGCAACAGCAAATTCTTTTTCTTTTTGAGCAACTTCGTAAATTCTATTTTGATCGTTTAAGGAATCTTTCCATTGTTGAACTTCTTTTCTGTAGACTAAAGCTTTTTGAAATTTTTTTCTATTTTCCTCTACAACTGACATGTTTATAGAGGTGTTTAATTTTGATGTAAAATCTTTTGTATACTTAGCCATTTGGTAGGCTTTTTCAAAATAAGGAATAGCTAATCCATCTTTGTATTGAACATAATAGAGGTTAGCAATGTCACCATATGCACCTATTAATTCTAAAGTATCTTGTTGCTGTTGTTGTAATTTTACACTTTTAGTTAAATATTTTTCTGATTTGTTATATTGTTTTAGGTGTAGGTAGCATAAACCTAAATTGTGTATTACTGCATTTTTTTTAAAATAATAATAATCTTTTTCCTCTATGTTTATGAGTTCTTCAAAGTAATTAATAGCATTTCTGAATTGACTTTGTTCTAATGCTAATTCACCTAAAAACATTCTAACTGTGTAATAAAATCTATAGTTTTTATTTATGAGATTAAATTCTTTTTCTGCCTGTTTATACAATTTTTTTTCTTTAAAACTATATCCTCTGAAATAATGTGAAAAGTTTTTTAAATGAATGTTGTCAGTAGTTACAAGGTGTTTTTGAGAATAAATTAAAGTAGAGTCCCATTCCTTTTTAGAAAAAAAATAAACACTCTTGTTAAAAAAAAGTTCAGTTTTAAATTTTTTAGAAATCTTTATTATCTCTTTATTGAATAATTCTGTTTTGTTTTTTTGAGCGTTAGCAGAAAGATAGGATAGAAAAAATAGTAAGATTATTTTTAGGTAAATATTCATTAGTTTTTTAAAAAAGGAATTCACTAACAAATCTATTTAAAAAATCTTACTATTTTTTATATGAAAGTAAATGTAAAAGTTAAAGTCCCTTCTTAACAGTAGTAACTGTACCTCTAGAAGTTTCAGGATCTTCGTCCCATAAGAAAGAGGTAATGAATTTTATAGAAGAAGGTGCAGGTATAGGTGCTTTTGGATCAAAGACTGGGTTTGGGGAGAAATCGTTCCAATTAACGCTAAAATCAAATCTGTATGCATTGAAGGTTTTAGAACCCACAGGTTTAAAATCGTAACAAATGTAAAAGTTTAAAAAAGGAACTCCTTCGTTTGTGTAACTAAATTGTTGAATTATTCTTGGATTAACTTCGCTAATAGGAATACTAGCATCAATCAAAACAACTGCACTAGCACTCTGTAAAATTCCTTCATCAGAAGTATTAACGGAAACAAGTGGTTGTAAAGGTCTAGTACTTCTTAGATAAGAAAAATTAATATTATCAGCTAATTTCTCTGGACTGTTTTGATTCAAAGGAATTTGTATTCCTTGTGGAATTTCTATTTTACATGCCATAATAAATTTGGTGTTTGGTTAAACATTTTAGATTGTGTAACAAATCAACAAATTATTTAAAGACTTTGAAAGTTAAAAAGGAATAAGTGTATTTGTTTATTGGTACAAGCGTTGCTTTTTTAGGAATGAAACTTAGATCAGAATGTTACAACTAACTTAAAATTATAGTAGCTTTGTATTGGTACAAAGTACAGTGAATTTGAAGACAGAAAAAATCATATTAGGTATAGATCCAGGAACTTCTATCATGGGTTTTGGAATTATTAAGGTTGTAGGAAAGAAGATGGAGTTTGTTCAGATGAATGAATTAATCTTAAAAAAATATACCGATCACTATTTGAAATTAAAACTAATTTTTGAACGCACGATAGAACTTATCGATACGTACAAGCCTGATGAAATAGCGCTAGAAGCACCTTTCTTTGGTAAAAATGTACAATCTATGTTGAAGTTAGGTCGCGCACAAGGAGTTGCTATGGCGGCAGGTTTATCTCGAGAAATTCCTGTAACAGAATATGCGCCATTAAAAATTAAAATGGCAATTACAGGTAACGGAAAAGCAAGTAAAGAACAAGTGGCAATGATGTTAAAGTCGTTATTAAATTTAAAAGAGTTGCCAAAAAATTTAGATGCAACCGATGGTTTAGCAGCAGCAGTTTGTCATTTTTATAATTCAGGAGCTAAAGTAGGAGGAAAGAACTACACTGGTTGGGCTGCGTTTGTAAAGCAGAATGAAAAAAGAGTTAAGAAATAAATAAAAGATGAATTTAAATGATTTACCAATTGAAAAGAATGAAGATGATCTTTTTAATTTTAAGCATTATGCTAAAAAAATTCAAAAGTTAATTCAAAACAATTCAAATAACTCAGAGCCTTTAACTATTGGAATTTATGGTAAATGGGGAGAAGGTAAAACATCATTTCTAAATCTAGTAGAAAAACAAATTGATTTAGGGAAAAAAGAAAGTAAACAAAAAGGTATTCTAAAATATCATTTTAATCCTTGGAGATATAGTACTGAAGAAGAAATGCTTTTTGATTTTTTTGATGGACTTTCAAAAATGATGTACGTAGATCAAGATAGTGATATTCAGAAGATAGCAAAAAAAATAACAGAATACTATAAGTATATAGAAGCGATAAAGTTAAAAGGGAGAGTAGGATTAGTTGCAAGGATACTTTATTCAATTGCGAAGTGTTTTAAGAAAAAGAGTTTAACTTTAGGTAAATTAATTGAAGCTATTAATAATAAACTGGAAAAGTCAAGCTATAAAATAGCAATATTTATTGATGATATAGATCGTCTTGACAAAAACGAAATATATACCATTTTAAAGCTAATAAAACTTAATGCGAACTTTAATAATTTTATATACATTATTGCTTTAGATGAAGATCATGTAGCAAAAGCAATAAGTAAACGATATGGAGAAAGTATTGAAGATGGAAAATTGTTTTTAGAAAAAATAATTAATCTGCCAATTCATTTACCTCGAATAGAAGAAGAGGATTTAAAAGAAGCATTTGATAGAAAGCTAAATAAGATAGTTCAGATGTTAGGGTATCAAGAGGAAAAAAAGAAAGAAATTTTAGAATTAAGTGAAGAATTTGAAGCTTCTTATTTTAATAATGGTAGGGAAGTAGTGAGAGTATTAAATAGTTTTTTTACAAGTGCTTTTGCTATTGGAGAAGAAGTTAATTTACGAGATTTATTTTGGATAGAGTATTTGAAGATTTGCGATAGTGAATTGTATAACTATTTGAAAGGATTGAAAGTTTCATCTTACGGTAGTGGTATATATACTATAGAAGATTTTTTTATAGTAGATAAATCAACTATTAATACAAGAGGAATATCAAAAAGTTTACCAGATGATCATATAATGAAAAATGTTTTAGATAAGCTTTTTCCTTATAAAGATTCATTTAATCATAACCAATTGAATAAAGATTCAAATCATATAGATTTAATGTCTAAAAGCTTAAAAATATCTTCTGTAGAACATTATGAAAAATATTTTTCATTTCATATCGAAAGAAAAGTTTCAGAAACAAAAAAGAAAGAAATAATAAATCTTATAAATTCTCAAGAAACAGGAAAAATTAAAAGTGAGTTAATCCATTTAAAAGAATCCTTTAAAAATTATGAATATAGGTTTTATAATATGATGGATTTTTTTATAAAAAATGTTAATGAAGCAAATAGAGAGTATTTCTTTTCATTTTTATTAGAAGAAAGAGATTTAATTACATTAGATAAAAATGCCTACGGGGTAGCTCATAGAACTTATTTTATTGAGTTAATGGGGAACAAAACAAAAGAAGAAAATGAGGTTACTTCATTAACAAAAAAGTTGAGTATTGATGAACTATTTATTTTTACAAGTAAAATACAAGATTCCAGAGAAATAAAAGCAAAAGCGGAATTGATTTTAATCGAAAGACTAAAAGATGAGTTAGATCTTAAAGATATATCATTCATAGATTATAATCTTCGAAAGGATATGAAACAAATGTTTCTTTTTCTATACAAAAAACATTCTCCAGATGCTTATGATAGTTTTATTTCTGAAATTATTAATAATGTATCTGATATTATACAAATTATAAGATTATATACTCCTCTTTTTGATAATGATAGATATGATCAGTTTAATAAAAGTGATTTACTACTTATGTCAAAGGTTGTTGATACAGATTTCTTATATGAAAAACTAACTGAATTTAATGGAGGGGAAATAAATGATACACAAAACGATGTTTTTACAATGGAAAATAAAGAAAAAGGATATTTAGAGAATGAAACATTAGGACAATTCTTATTCTGGTATCGAAAAGAAAAGAATTGGAAAGATAGAAGAAATATTTAATTGATTTGGCTGGTATTTATTTACATATTCCGTTTTGTAAACAAGCATGTTATTATTGCGATTTTCATTTCTCTACTTCTTTAAAAAGAAAGGAAGAAATGATTGATGCAATTATTTCTGAATTAACAATGCGTAAAAGTGAGTTTAATAATGAAGAGGTAAAAACGATTTATTTTGGAGGAGGAACACCAAGTGTGTTAAGTCAAAAAGAAATTGATCGAATTATTACTGCGGTTTATGAGAATTATAAAGTTGTTGAGAATCCTGAAATTACTTTAGAAGCGAATCCAGATGATTTAAGCGCTGAACGTATCGAAAATTTAGCAAGTTCTACTGTAAATAGATTAAGTATAGGAATTCAATCTTTTTTTGAGAAGGATTTAAAACTAATGAATCGTGCACATAATGCAGAAGAAGCAAAAGAGAGTTTGTCTTTAGCGATTCGTCATTTTGACAATATTTCAATTGATTTAATTTATGGTATTCCTAATACAACAAATGAAGAATGGCGTGAGAATATTCAAACAGCATTGTCTTTCGGAGTGCCACATATTTCGAGTTACGCATTAACGGTTGAACCCAAAACAGCTTTAGAAAGTTTTATTGAAAAAGGAATTATAGATAATGTTGATGATGAATTAGCACAAGAGCAGTTTTTAATTTTAGTAGATGAATTAAATAAAGCAGGATTTCAGCATTATGAACTGTCAAACTTCGGAAAAGAAGATTTTTTCAGTCAGAATAATTCAGCATACTGGCAAGGGAAAAAGTATCTAGGTATTGGTCCGTCTGCACATTCTTTCAACGGAAAACAACGAGGTTGGAATGTCGCTAACAATGCATTATATATTAAGAAAATAAATGCAGGTGAATTACCTTTAGAGATTGAAAATTTATCGGTTACAGATCTTTATAATGAATATGTTATGACAGGTTTACGAACGATTTGGGGCGTATCTTTTCAAAAGATAAAAGAAGATTTTGGTGTCAAATATTTAGCGTATTTAAAAATGCAAGCAGAAAAATTCATTCTTGAAGATTTGTTGTATATTGAAAATGAAACGCTAAAAACAACACGAAAAGGGAAGTTCTTAACCGATGGTATTGCTTCCGATTTGTTTAAACTAAATTTATCTTGATTACAACAATTCAGTACAACTCAAAGAAATATCAAATAGATTTATCAATGCCTATCGATATTTCTATTCCTATAGATACAACCAAAGAAAATGTAAATGCTTGGTATATAGATGATCCTAAGATCTACGCAGAACAATTTGGTGATGAGGTAATCAAGGTTTCCGAAGGAGCTCCTGTAAACTTTAATTCCATTCAATTTAATCCGCATTCTCATATTACACATACAGAATGTGTCGGACATATTACAGAGAAAATACATTCTGTAAATCAAAACTTGAAACGTTTCTTTTTTCTGGCAGAAGTAGTTACTGTAGCTCCTGAAAGACTCGGTGAAGATGAGGTGATTTCAAAAAAACAATTACAAAGTGTGCTAGGAAATAAAAAAAGAGAAGCTATTGTAATTAGAACTTTACCCAATGTAGGAAGTGAGAAAAGATCTAAACGATATTCTAATAGTAATCCGCCTTATTTATTAGAAGAAGCGGCTATTTATTTAAGAGAGAAAGGAATTCAGCATTTACTTATCGATTTACCTTCGGTTGATAAAGAAAAAGATGATGGATTGTTATTGGCTCATAACGCTTTTTGGAATACTCAAGGAGAAATTCGATTAGAGGCAACTATAACAGAATTTATTTTTGTGTCGAATAAAATTGAGGATGGAACGTATTTTTTAAATTTAATGATAGCACCATTTGAAAATGATGCAAGTCCGAGTAAACCTATTTTATATAAAGTTTTAAATTAAACTTTATATGCTTCAATAGTACAGGTAAGTTTCTCAGAAATTCCATTGTGCATTCCGTTGATAACAATTTCCCAGTAAATAGAAGAATCGTCGAACTCCATTGTAGCTAAATTTTTAAGGAAAGGGTATTCAAATTCAATTTCAGAACTTCCTTTGCCTTTTACAGGTTTTATAGAAGATTTATATATTGTTTCTCTATATGTTGTTGAGGAAGTACCTCTATTATCCACAACTTTTTCTACGATTTGATAATACATTTTAGCTTTATGTAAACTAAAATTACGAGCTGGTTTTACATAACAAACAAATTCATTTTCACGATTTGAAGTGGTTAATGAAATATCACCAATTTGCTTCTTTTTAATTTGAAATAGAAAATAATTTGTAATAACTGTAGTAATAATAAGTAAGAAAATGTGTCCTCCATGAAAATCAAATTTCAAACCTAACATTGCCGCTATATATATACTACCAATTACTAATGCAGTAAATAATAAACTTTTAAAATTGAAGGCTAATTTAAGTTCACTGTGATGTTCGCTTATTTTATATTTTCCTTCGTCAATTTTTGTGAAATAACCAGAGATCTTGGTAGAATAGTCTGAAGTAAAAAAAGATTTCATACGAGTAAATACACCTCGATCTAACTTTTCTAAATCTTCTTTATTTACAAATATTTTAGCCTCACAGTTATAAGAAATACTAACATTTTTACCGTCGTAAGATTCGATATAATCTTCACTTAAAGTGAAAGAAAAAGGAATCTCGAAAATTTCATTTTTAGCTAAAACTTTCCTGTTCTCAATTTTAAAGTTGACGAGAGGTTTTTTTACACTCGACATTCTTCCTCGAGCTTCTAAATAAACAATTCCGTCAATATGGTCAATAACTAATTCTTCTTCAGGTTGAATAGTTAATATAGCATTATATGTATGGTGACTGTCTAGTCCTAAGACTTTTACTTTAGCATTTAAAATAGAATTGCTCATTGGTATTTCTCGTATAAATGATTAATAATTCCTCTGTAATTATCTCCAAACTTTTTAATTAGTATGTCAGCATCATTTGTACTGAATAATGTATCAGGTTGATTAGTATTTGAAGCTAATTTCAATCTTTTGTTCAAGATATCTTTTAATTTTTCTGGTTGAATTCCCTTAAATCGTATTGAATAATGATCTTTTTTCGCTAATAAACAATCAATTTTTCTACTCCAATGTGTTGTATACACAACAACTTTTTTTTGTTTGAATATTTGTATGCGATGTCGAAAACTTAAGTGATGGATACTATCTATAAAGACAGTTTTAGAAGTGTTTTTAATAATTTCCGAGGCTGAAGAATTCGAATTTAAAAGGAATATAGGATATTCGTTTAAAATGTGTTGTAGGTATTTTAAATGGCTAGTTTTTCCTCTTCCTTGTTTGCCAATAAATTCAATAGCTAAGCCATTTGAGTTTCTTATCTTATTTGTAATATCTTCAATATCAATATTAGGTAGAATTACTTGAGGAATATCTTCATGTAAAACACCAGAAAATGGATTAAAAAGGAAATTCTCTTTCAAGGAAAATAATTTACACGAATGTAATGATAGTAATTTAAAAAGAAAAAGGTTTAAATGATACGATCACTTAAACCTTTTGAATTGTTTTATTTTCTTTGGTAATATGCAACAATGCTGGCTTTAGCAAGAGTGTTATTTCCTAAATAATAACCAACAACAGCTGGATTAGTGTCTGCTGTTAATCCTAAAGAATCTGTTTTTAAAGCATGAACAGTTATAATATATTGATGTAATCCGTGACCTTTTGGAGGACAAGGTCCGCCAAATCCTTTAGTGCCATAATCTGTAACACTTTGAATTACTGATTTTGGAAGCAAGTTTTTACTAATGTCTCCAGCTCCAGCTTTTAATTCTTTCGTAGTACTTGGAATATCAAAAACAACCCAATGCCACCATCCGCTTCCAGTAGGAGCATCTGGATCGTACATTGTTATGGCGAAACTCTTAGTTCCTTTTGGGGCGTTTTCCCAAGAAAGTTGAGGTGATTCATTTTCACCAACACATCCAAATCCATTAAATTCTTCACGTAAAGTTGCTTGTCCTTTTAAAGAGTTACTTGTTAACGTAAATGTTTTTTGCGCTTGTAAATTTATTGCTGCGATCATGTAAATACCAACAGCTAAAAGTAATTTTTTCATAATAATAAGAATTAATTATGAGGCAAAGTTAGATTGGTTTTACACTATTTATTGTGCGATACAGATCAAAAAGTATTGCTAAAAGCTCAATTTAATTGATATTGTTTTGGGGTAATTCCGAACTTAATTTTAAAAGCTTGTACAAAGTTAGATAGACTTTCATAACCAATTTCTTCAAAAATATCTGTAGGGCGTACAGATTTATCTTGAAGTAAAAGCGCTGCATGTTCGAGTCGTTGATCTAAAAACCATTTACTAGGTGAAGTATTAAAGTGTTTTGTGAATTCTCTTTTAAATGTAGAAAGACTCATGTTGGCTAAAAAGGACAATTCCTGTAAACTAAGTTTATTTAGTTTGTTGTGTTCTATAACTTCTATGAAATGTTGATTTTCATTTTGAATTTCAAAAAGTAAAGATTCAATAAAATCTGTTCCTTGAGTATTTATTAAATACACAATTAGTTCTTCAAATTTGGCTTCTAGTAGTTTCGATTGTACCTTATAATTTAATTTGCTAATTGAAATTAAACTTTGAACAAATACTTCTAAAAAATCATCGTAATCGAAAGTGAAAATAGATGGTTTTTTTACAGGAGATTTTACATAGTTAATATTATTCTTATGAATGAAATTAATTAAGGTTTCGTTGTCGAAAAAGAAAAGAATACTTCTATAATTTTTTTGTTCTGTAAGCGTAATTTTTTCAGTCATTAAACAACGACCTTTTTTCATTAAAAGAAAACTGTTGTGATTAATGTTTGTGTTAGTTTTGTTAGAAAACACTTCTTTATTTCCTTGAATAAGAAAGCTAAATGTGTTTTTCTGCAGCGTTACCATTTGTTTTAAACACTCTTTTGAAGTTTGATAATCGTAAATACAAAGAGCGTTTTCGTTTTGTATCGATAAATCTTCTGGTAAAGTAATAATATCCATGAGTGTTATAAATGATAATTAAAAAATGAACTCAACGTTTATCCTGCGAAATACAAGTTTACTAATTTTAATTTTCCATTGCTGAATTCAAAAACACCACCAGCAGAATTTTCAGATTCAGAATAGTAGCTGCTAGGATATTCAAATGCATCATCTTTCATTAAACTAGAATGTTTCTGCGGATCGGTAACGATGATGGAAAT
This sequence comes from uncultured Tenacibaculum sp., assembly GCF_947495995.1. Classification (GTDB taxonomy): domain Bacteria; phylum Bacteroidota; class Bacteroidia; order Flavobacteriales; family Flavobacteriaceae; genus Polaribacter. The sequence goes on along the minus strand of NZ_CANMAX010000001.1, from coordinate 246,442 downwards.
AGTATCGTTTTTAATGTAAATTCCTTTACTTGAAACGGAAAATCCATTATCAATTTCAATACTATATTTTGCTTGATTTTTATGCCAATACATTGCATCAATATCAGTAGATTTTAAAACACTTTCTAAAGCATTTACTAAAGCTTCGTATGGATAATCATTACCATTTTCAGAAGTATAATTATCAAATACGTTTTTAATAAAATCAGTATCATTATTTAAGACCGCTTTTTTCAGTTTTTGTAATTCACTGATTAATTTTTTGCGATGCTGCTTAATTTTATTTTCTTGAGTTTTAAAGAGTGTAACGTTATGTTGTTCAATAAAATTTAAGCTAACATTCTTTGTAGTTCCTTTATACCAATAGAAGTTTGAAAAGTATTCATCCAATCTATCATTATTGAATTGATAACCATGTCTTGCGAAAATTTCATTTCTTAATAATTCTAATTCGTGTAGATGATTCTCTTTAATGGATTGTAAATTGTATTTAGTTGTATTACAATTTTCACAAGAAGTGATTTTTTGTGCAGAAACAATACTTGAAAAGAGAGTAAATGTGAGAATTAGTATAAAGTTTTTCATAAACTGTAATGTTATTTTTCTAGTAAAATAGTTGCTATAATTTCGCTAAACATTTGTATTCCTGTGGGGATAATTTCATTAGGGAAATCGTAAGACGGATTATGTAATGGCGGTGTGTTAATTCCTGAACCTAAACCAAACATTCCTGTTTTATAATGTCTAGAAAACCAACCAAAATCTTCTCCAAATTTAAAAGGATACGCTCTTTCTACTACATTAAAATTTAATTCATGAGCGACTTTATTGATGATTTTATTACAAGTAGGATCGTTCTCACTAGCAGGGAAATGTTCTAACCATTCTAATTCGTATTCTAATTTATGCTTTTTAGAGAGAATTTCAATAGTCTTAAGAATTTCCGATTTTAATACATTCATGCTTTCTAAAGTCCAAGATCTAATGGTGTAATGTAATTCTGCAGATCCAGGTGAAATTCCATAGTTTGCTTCTCCCATACGAATATGAACAGGAGTAAGTACTTTAAAATCTTTTTGATTTGGATCGTAGTTATTTAATTTATTGAAACCAGAAACTAAATCAGCAATTCCAACTGCGGGGTTAATTCCGTTCTGAGGTTCTGCAGCATGTGAGCCTAAACCTTTAAGTTTTAAAACAAAACTTTCTACTTCCGCAGAAAAACCTTCTTGCATTGTGATAATCGTATGCAAATCTTCTCCAGGAATATTATGCAGTGCAAAAATGTAATCGATTTCTAAAGGTTTAAATTTAGGATCTTCAAGCATTTCGTAAGCTCCTTTACCAGTTTCCTCAGCAGTTTGAAATAATAAAATAACCTTTCCTTTAGTAAATATTTTCTCTTGTTGTTGTAGCCAAAATATGAGTCCGGTTACCATAGTCATATGACCATCATGTCCGCATTTATGTGAAACGCCTTCAACTTTTGATGTATATTCAAAATCATTTTCTTCTAAAATAGGTAGTGCATCTAATTCACAACGAATAGCAACTGTAGATCCGCCAGAACCAAAATCGTAAATAACAGCAAAGCTAGGTCCGCCAATATTCGTAACTATTGTTCCAGGATAATGTTCTGAGATAAATTTTTGAAGTCTTTCTGCTGTTTTATATTCTTTACCAGAAATTTCAGGATTTTGATGTAATTCTTTACGAAGCGTTTCTAATGTACTAAGCATGTTTGGTGAGTGAAAATCAAAAATAAAATTAAGGTTTTATAAATAGAGAAACTATTAAAGTATTCTTAAGAGTAAAACTTAGTTGTGACTTTCTATTGTAAAAAACAGTCTTAATTTATGATATAAAAACTATCTTTATCCTATGGAATTATTGTTTTTCGGACTAGCGTTAGGTGCTGTAGGTTCTTATTTTGTTTTTCAGAAGTTTGCAACGGTGAAGAACAGAAGTGTTACTCAAAATCAATCGGTGATTTTACTTGATAAAATTAAAAAAGTAACCAAGTTGATTACTGTTGAAGGTGATTTCTCTGAAATTTATCATCATGAAGATACACAAGGAAAGTTACTCGGATTAATATCAAGTAAGAAAAAAGCAATTATTTTAATTAATGCAAAAACACATATTGGTTTCGATTTTAGAAAAATTAAAATGGAAGCCGATACTAAGAATAAAACAATAAAATTATCAAATTTTCCTGAGCCTGAAATACTTTCAATTGAGCCAAATATTCGTTTTTACGACATTCAAGATGGTTTTTTAAATAAGTTTAATTCAGAAGATTTAACAAAGGTAAATCAGGCTGCAAAAGATCACGTAATGCAGAAAATTCCTGAAAGTAATTTGATGCAAGCAGCAAATAATGAAGCTATAGAAGCCATTGTTTTAATGGAAAATTTAATAGAAGCTATTGGATGGAAGTTAGATTATTCTGCATTAGAATTACCAAGTAGTAATATTAAATTGATTGAGTAAACAAATCACTTTTGTAAGAAAAAAAGAAAACTTTGCATATTGAACAACTTCGAGAATATTGTATTTGTAGAAAAGGAATTACTGAAGAATTTCCTTTTGATGATGTTACTTTGGTGTTTAAAGTAATGGGGAAGATGTTTGCTTTGGTAGGATTAAACCATTGGGAAAAAGGTGAAGAGAAAATAAATCTAAAATGTGATCCAGATAAATCTGAAGAATTAAGAGGAGAATATGAAGGAATAAATCCAGGATTTCATATGAATAAAAAACATTGGAATACGATCACGATTAATCAAGGTGTTCCAGACGATTTAGTTTTCGAATTAATCGATCATTCTTACGATTTGGTAGTAAAAGGGCTTACCAGAAAAATGAAAGAAGAATTAAAGGCGCTTTAATTTACTTTACGATACTGTGAAGGTGTTACTTTTTTAATAGCCAAAAACTTTCTGTTGAAATTAGATAAACTACTGTAGCCAGATCGATATGCAATTTCGTTTATAGATAAAGATCTGTTTTCCAATAATAAATTACATGCATTTTCTACTCGTAGTTCATTTAAGAATGTAAAATAAGTTTTGTTTGTGTGTTGTTTAAAATAATTACAAAATGCGTTTTTAGTCATGTTTGCTTTTTCAGCTACGGTGTGCAAATCAATCTCTGAATGAAAATTATTAATAGTATAATTCATTACTGTTTGCATTCTTTTTCCTTGATTCTCTGTGTATTTTTTCGGATAAATAAATGTAGAAAGTGATTCCGATTTTAGATGATTTAATTCTTTTAAAAGCGTAAAAAAAGTAATAAAACGTTCTAAATCGTTATGATGTTCTAGCGTTAAAAAATATTGCAGTATCGCGTCCTTATTTTCTATGATTTTAAATCCATTTCTAGTTTTATCAAAGAAGTTTTTTAAGAGTAAAAAATCATCTAGTTTAAAAAAGTCTTTTCCAAAAGATTGCTCTGTAAAGAATAAAGAAATCATAAAAGAATCTTCAGAATTATGAGCATCACTTTTAAATAAATGCGGTAAGTTTCCTCCAATAATAAATACATCATTTATAGCATAATTATGTATGGTGTCTCCAACGACTAAAGTTCCTTTACCTTTTACAATACAAGAAATTTGAATTTCTTCATGTTGATGAAGTTTGTCATAAAAAACACCACGATCTTCTTGGTAAATTACACCCAAGTTTTTCGGTTTAGGAATTTTAAATGGTAATACTTTCATTGTCTAAAGATTATATTTTAAATATGAAATTAATGTATTTTAATGTGAAAATTAATAATTTGAGTAATATAGTATTAGTTTAGCTTAATATCAGCACTTTTAAATTCATGTTACTCTTATACTTTTGCCTTAAAAATTAAACTAAAATGGCAATAGAGTGGAAAGGCGTTATGCCGGCTGTAACAACAAAATTTACAGCAGATGATCAGTTAGATTTAGCTGCTTTTGAAGTTAATATTAAAGCACAATTAGATGCTGGTGTTCACGGAATAGTATTAGGAGGAACTCTAGGAGAAGCGAGTACATTATCTGATGAAGAAAAGAGAACACTAACTACAACTACAGTTGATATTGTAGAAAATAAAGTTCCTGTGCTAATTAATGTTGCAGAGCAAACTACCAAAAATGCAATTTTAGCAGCTCAAAAAGCAGAAGAAGATGGAGCAAAAGGATTAATGATGTTACCGCCAATGCGCTATAAAGCAGATGGTAGAGAAACGGTAGCATATTTTAAAGCTGTTGCAAACAATACTTCTTTACCTATTATGGTGTACAATAATCCTGTTGATTATGGTATCGAAGTGACGTTAAAAATGTTCGAAGAATTATTAACGTGCGACAATATTCAGGCAGTAAAAGAATCTACCAGAGACATTTCTAATATTACTAGAATCAAAAATACATTTGGAGATCGATTAAAAATAATGACAGGTGTAGATACACTTGCTTTGGAAAGTTTATTAATGGGAGCTGATGGTTGGATTGCAGGTTTGGTTTGTGCTTTTCCTAAAGAAACTGTTGCGATTTATGAGTTACAAAAAGCAGGTAGAATACAAGAAGCTTTAGCGATTTATAGATGGTTTTTACCGTTGTTAGAATTAGATATAAATTCTAAATTAGTTCAAAATATTAAACTTGCTGAAGTTGCTACAGGAATAGGAACTGAGAATGTAAGAGCGCCGAGATTACCTTTAATTGGAGAAGAGCGTGAAAATGTACTAAAGATTATAGAAGACGGACTTAAAAACAGGCCACAACTACCAAATTATAAAAGTTAACAATACATGATTACTGGAAAAAATTATATAGGAAATCAATTGTCTGCTAAAGGAGATAAAACATTCAAAACATTCAATCCTGAGTTAAATGTTGAAAATGAACATATATTTTATCAAGCGACTACGGAAGAAATAAATGAAGCAGTTCACTTAGCTGAAAAGGCATTTGAAGAATATAGAAGTTTTTCAGGAAAACAGAAAACTTTATTCTTAAGAGCTATTGCAGATGAAATTGAAGCGTTAGGAGAGCAATTGATTCAAGTATATTGTTCAGAAACAGGATTACCATCAGGTAGAGCAGCAGGTGAACGAGGAAGAACAGTTTTTCAATTACGATCTTTTGCTGATTTAGTAGAAGAAGGATCTTGGGTAGAAGCTTCAATTGATACAGGAATTTCAGACAGAACCCCAGCGCCTAAACCAGATTTACGAAAAATGAATATTCCATTAGGACCAATTGTGGTATTTGGAGCAAGTAATTTTCCGTTGGCATATTCAACAGCAGGCGGAGATACTGCAGCAGCATTTGCAGCTGGTTGTCCAGTAATTGTAAAATCTCATCCAATGCATGCGGGTACAGGAGAGTTGATAGCCAGTGCAATTTTAAAAGCAGCTGAGAAAACTAACATGCCAAATGGAATTTTCTCAAATATCAATGCAATAGATTATAATGCAGGAGAACAATTAGTTAGCGATGCAAAAGTTAAAGCTGTTGGTTTTACGGGAAGTATTAAAGGAGGTAGAGCTTTATTAGATATTGCTGCTAAAAGAGAAGAGCCAATACCAGTTTTTGCTGAAATGGGAAGTATAAATCCAGTGGTTGTATTACCAAAAGCATTAGAAAATAGAGGCGCAGAAATTGCAAATACTTATGCTGGTTCAATAACATTAGGAACAGGTCAGTTCTGTACAAATCCAGGTTTAATTTTAGGGATTGCTGGAAAACAGTTAGATGATTTTACAAATACATTAGGAACTAAGATTAAAGAAATTAGTCCGATGTGTATGTTGCATCCAAATATTCATAGCGCTTACGAAAAAGGTAAAACTAAAGCGATTGCTGAAGAAAATGTTACTGTAGTAGCGAATTTAGATCAGAAAGTAAAAACGAATTATGCATCACAATTAATTGCCACTGTTTCTGGTAAAACCTTTTTAGAGAATACAAAATTACATCATGAAGTTTTCGGACCTTTTTCTATTGTTGTTTCTTGTGAAAATGTTCAAGAATTAGAGCAAATTATCGCAAAATTAGAAGGACAACTTACAGGAACTATTATAGCGGATGATAATGAGCTTAATAATTATGGTGAATTAATTGCTAAAATGCAAAATAGAGTAGGCCGTTTAATTTTTAATGGAGTACCAACTGGTGTTGAGGTTTGTCCGTCTATGGTGCATGGTGGACCTTATCCTGCTTCTACCGATAGTCGTTTTACTGCAGTTGGTGTAAATTCAATAAAGCGTTGGGTGCGTCCATTTAGTTATCAAAATTGGCCACAACAATTATTACCAGTAGAATTGCAAGATGGAAATCCTTTAGGAATTAACCGAGTTGTAAACGGAAAATTGACAAACGCTTAAGAAAATGAGAAGTGTTTTTACTTGCATAGATGGTCATACATGCGGAAATCCAGTTCGTGTAGTAAAAGAAGGAGGTCCTAAGCTTATAGGAAACTCTATGAGTGAGAAACGTCAGTATTTTTTAAAAGAATTTGATTGGATTCGCAAAGGTTTAATGTTTGAACCTCGAGGTCATGATATGATGAGCGGAAGTATTTTATATCCGCCACAAGATCCAAATAATGATTTTGGAATCTTATTCATCGAGACTTCTGGTTGTTTACCTATGTGCGGACACGGAACTATTGGTACAATTACAATAGCAATAGAAGAAGGTTTAGTTACTCCAAAGATTCCTGGTGTTATTAAAATGGAGGCACCTGCGGGTCTTGTGGAAATTGAATATAAAGAAGTTGAAGGAAAAGTAGTTTGGGTAAAACTGAAAAATGTAAAGAGTTATTTGGCTGCGGAAGAATTAACTATTGATTGTCCAGAGTTAGGTGAATTAGTGTTTGATGTAGCTTATGGAGGTAACTTTTATGCCATTGTTGATCCACAAAAAAACTTTTCAGGAATACAAGATTTTACTGCATCTAAAATTGTTCAGTATTCTCAGCATGTTCGAGAAGCGATAAATAAAAAATATCCGAATCAATTTGTGCATCCAGAGAATGAAACCATACGAGATGTAAGTCATATGTTATGGACAGGCGAACCGTTAGATCAAAAATCTTCGGGTAGAAATGCAGTTTTTTATGGAGACAAAGCCATTGATAGAAGTCCTTGTGGTACTGGAACTTCAGCAAGAATGGCTCAGTTGTTTGCTAAAGGAAAACTAAAAGTAGGAGAAGGGTTTGTTCACGAAAGTTTTATCGGAAGTACTTTTATTGGTAGAGTAGAAGAGGTAACTAAATTAGGAGTTAAAAACGCAATTATTCCTAGCGTACAAGGTTGGGCAAAAATATATGGTTACAATACCATTATTATTGATGATGAAGATGATCCTTATGCTCACGGATTTCAAGTGATATAAAAATGAAAAAGAGAATAGTAATAATTGGAGGGGGTATAATTGGGCTAAGTACAGCCTATTATTTGCAAAAAGAAGCAACCGAAGTTATTGTGGTTGATAAATCTAATTTTTCTTCGGGAGCTTCTTATGTAAATGCTGGTTTAATTACACCTAGTCATATTATTTCTTTAGCAAGTCCTGGGATAATCACAAAAGGAATAAAATGGATGTTTAATTCTTCTAGTCCGTTTTATGTGAAAACAAGACTAGATTTTGATTTTTTAAAATGGTCTTGGTTGTTTAAACAGTCAGCAACTTCAGCAAAAGTTAAAAGCTCAATTCCGGTTATTCGAGATATTAATTTGCTGAGTAAGCAATTGTATGAAGAAATGAAAAGCGAAAATGTTTTTGATTTCTTTTATGAGAATAAAGGGCTGTTAATGCTTTACAAAACAGATAAAGAAGGTGAAGCAGAATGGAATGTAGGTAAAAAGGCTATAGAATTAGGACTTGAAGTAAATCTTTTATCAAAAGAAACGTTACAAAATATAGAGCCTAGTGTAAATTCAACTGTAAAAGGGGCAGTGCATTATTTGTCAGATGCACATATGACTCCGGTTGATTTTATGCAACAAATGAAAGATTATTTAATTCAAAAAGGAGTTGTATTTAAAACAGAAACTGAGGTTATCGATATTCAAATTAAATCGAATTACGCGACAACAGTAACAACTACAAATGGAGAATTGCAATTTGATGAATTAGTTGTAGCAACTGGTTCTTGGTCACAAAACTTATTAAAGAAAATACAATTACAAGTTCCTGTACAAGCAGGAAAAGGATATCGAATAGAAACAGCAACACCAACAAATATTAATTTACCGTCAATTTTGTTAGAAGCAAAAGTTGCGGTAACACCAATGGAAGGAGTTACTCGTTTTGCGGGTACGATGGAGTTGGGAGGTATTAATCATAATATCAATCCAAAAAGAGTTAACGCTATAGCAAACGCAGCAGAAAGTTATTACGATCAAGTAAAAATAACTACAGAAGAAAAAACTAATTCAAGTTGCGGTTTAAGACCATGTTCCCCCGATGGTTTGCCGTATATCGGTAGAGTTTCTAAACTTACTAATGTTACTGTAGCTACAGGTCATGCTATGATGGGATGGAGTTTAGGTCCGGCTACAGGAAAATTAATTTCAGAAATTATTTTTAATAAACCAACAAGTATGGATATTTCGCCTTTTCAAGTAGAGCGATTTTCTTAATATCTTTGTTTCATGAATAAAAATGAACTGAGAAAAATCTATAAGCAGAAACGAAAAGATTTATCCTTTGAATCTATAGAAAACCTTCAAAAGAGCATTTATAATCAAATTTATAATTTTGATTTTAGCAAGGTTCAAAATATTCACATTTTCTTACCAATCGAAAAGCAAAAAGAGATTAATACATATCCTATAGTCTCTTATTTAAGAAGCATTAATAAAAATATAATTATTAGTAAAAGTGATTTTTCTAATGCTACTTTAACACACTATTTTTTCGAAGAAGATACAACCTTAGTTATTAATCAGTACGGTATTCCTGAGCCAGAAAATGCGCTAGAGATTAATGTAAAAGAAATTGATTTGGTTTTTGTACCACTACTTATTTCAGATGAAAAAAAATATAGAGTTGGTTATGGGAAAGGTTTTTATGATCGTTTTTTAAGCGATTGTAAAACTACTGTACAAACTATAGGATTAAACTTCTTTGCTCCTATAACTTCAATCAATAATTTAAATGAATTTGACGTGCCTTTAGATAAGGTGATTTATCCAGAAGTAGAATAGGTGTAAAAAATAAAGATTTGGATAATAGTGAATTATCCAAATCCATAATGTCAATCGGGGGAAGTGACAATATATTTGAGCCTGTCTATTTAATATAAATATGTTAAAATCGCTCCCAAATTATTAAAATGCTTGTGACCAAAATATATGCCCCATACTTCTGTAAATAAAGATATAATGTTTATCTTCTTGTGTGCTAAAAGTTTAGATGAATGACGTTTAAGTTTCGATGAAAGGCATTTATCTTTCGATCTGTAAATTAACATATGTTAATTAGGTGTAAAAAAAATACCCATTATTGGGTATTTTTTTATGGTATTTTTTTATCAAAAACTAATACTATCCGTTCATTGAGATTAAGAACTCGTCGTTATTGATAGATGTTTTAATTCGTTGTTGTATAAATTCCATAGCTTCAATAGGATTCATATCAGCTAAATATTTACGTAATACCCACATACGTTGTACTGTTTTCGGATCTAATAATAAATCATCTCTACGAGTACTAGACTTAATTAAGTCAATAGCTGGGTAAATTCTACGGTTAGCAATGTTACGCTCTAATTGAAGTTCCATGTTACCAGTTCCTTTGAATTCTTCAAAGATTACTTCATCCATTTTAGAACCTGTTTCAGTTAAAGCGGTAGCTATAATAGTTAAAGAACCTCCGTTTTCAATGTTACGAGCCGCACCAAAGAAACGTTTTGGTTTGTGTAAAGCATTAGCATCAATACCTCCAGATAAAATCTTACCAGAAGCTGGTGCTACAGTGTTATATGCTCTGGCTAAACGAGTAATAGAATCTAATAAGATTACTACATCGTGACCACATTCAACTAAACGTTTTGCTTTTTCTAGTACGATGTTAGCTACACGTACATGCTTATCAGCAGGCTCATCGAAAGTAGAAGCCACTACTTCACCACGAACACTACGTTTCATGTCTGTAACTTCCTCAGGACGCTCATCAATTAATAATACAATTTGATAAACTTCTGGGTGATTCGCAGCAATTGCGTTTGCAACATCCTTTAATAACATGGTTTTACCAGTTTTAGGTTGTGCTACTAACATACCACGTTGCCCTTTACCAATTGGAGAGAATAAATCCATTATTCTAGTTGATAAAGAACTTCCTTTTTCAGCTAAATTGAATTTTTCATTAGCGAAAAGCGGAGTTAAATGTTCGAAAGAAACACGATCTCTAACGATGTTAGGATTTAATCCATTAATCTTAGATACACGAATTAAAGGGAAATACTTTTCTCCTTCTTTTGGTGGACGAACATTTCCTTTTACAGTATCTCCTGTCTTTAAACCAAATAATTTAATTTGAGATTGAGATACATAGATATCATCTGGAGACGATAAATAATTATAGTCAGAAGAACGTAAGAATCCATAACCATCTGGCATCATTTCTAATACACCTTCGCTTTCAATAATTCCATCAAATTCAAAATCAGGATCGCGATAACGGTTACCGCTCTTGTGTTTAGGTCCTTGATTTTTATTTTGGTTTTGATGTTTGTTATTATTGTTCCTATTCTGGTTATTATTCCTGTTCTGATTATTATTCCTGTTCTGGTTATTATTTCTTTGTTGCTGATTATTATCGTTTTGAGACTTATTATTATCAGCGTTTGAATTTTTATGACCTCTATTAGAATTCTGGTTATTACTATTAGAATGAGAATGTTGAGGTTTTTTAGGCTCTTGCTTTACAGTAGTAGCAGTAGTAGTACTAGGTGCAGCACTAGGTTTAGAAGAACCTGAAGATTGTTCAACAGATTTAGTAATACGTTTTCTCTTAGGTTTATCTGCTTTTGGTTCTGCTTTAACAGGTTTTTCTGTTTCTTTTTTCTCAGCAGGCTCAGCAGGCTCAGCAGTTTTAGCTTTTGTAGCCGCAGGTTTTGTTTCCTTTTTCTGTTCTTTAGAAGCTTCAGCTTGAGCGTCTAAAATCTTGTAGATAAGGTCAAGCTTTTTCAATTGGCTTGTCTTTTTTAAACCAATTGTTTTTGCAATTTCCTGTAGTTCAACTAATTTTTTAGCTTTTAAATCCGAGATTTCGAACATTAGTATATTTTTAAATTATAAGTATCTTTTTTGAAAATAAGGGGATGAAAATTAGATCTTTTGGTATTTTTCTTGAAATGCTTACTTGTAAATAAGTAAGTGGTGTGAGGTATCCTTACTCGACAAATATAGATAAATATTTTGATTTGCAAAGTTTCTTTTTAAAAAAAGAAAGTGTAAATTTGCATTCCAATTTTTTAATATGATACAAAGAATACAATCGTTATACCTACTAATCGCCGGAATTATTTCTGGAGGTTTAACCTTTGTTTTTAATGTTTGGAGTACTGCTAAAGGTGCTACCTTTTCATTAGACTTTCTTCATGCTACATCTTTTTTAGAAAAAAGTATTCCTGTAGCATTTTTTGTATCGGCTCTATTATCTGTAATAACCATATTCTTATTTAAGAATAGACAATTGCAATTTGTATTAGGGCGACTTAATATTTTGACAAACTTTTTTTTATTAGGGGTGTTGGTATATTTGTCTCTAACATTATCTGGAGAAGCTGCGGTTTCTGAGAAAGGTATTGGGATGTTCATACCTATTGTTTCAATTGTTCTGCTAACATTAGCGAACATAGCCATTAAAAAGGATGAAGATCTTGTAAAATCTGTAGACAGATTACGATAAACCTAACATCTTAATATATTTAGTGCGAATAAACCGAGAATAATACTATTCTCGGTTTTTTTCTGTTATAAAGATATTATGTTAAAAAATGGCGTTTCATTACCCTTTTTTAGAATTTTTTGAATGAAAAGCTAAAATTTTAATCGCTACATTTGAAATCACAATTGTAGATAAATAAAGGCCTCCACGATATCCTTCTAAGGGTTTACCCTTAGACGCTCAGGGTAAACCCTGAGAAGGTTTTCAGGGTGTTTGTAATTTGGCTACAACGCATTAACCTTATAAATTTGTACATGTAACAATGATAAAGAAAATCAAAGTTCATATCGCTGACGATCATCAAATTATTATTGACGGAATTTCAGCGTTAATTAAAACAGAAGATGACATTGAGTTAGAAGGCTACTCACTCACGGGAAAAGATGTTGTAGAATGGGCCCGAACCAAAAAAGCCGACGTTCTTGTACTTGATATTAACATGCCAAAATTAGATGGTATAGGTGTTTTAAAAGCGTTTAAAAATAGAAGCGTAGATCAAAAGACCATTATACTATCTGGTTTAAGCGACCCGAAGCTTGTTCAAGAAATGATTGCACTTGGTGCAAAAGGTTTCATAGAAAAAAGCTCGGCAAGCGACCACATAATTAAAGCTATCAAGGCGGTACATCGTGGCGAAAAGTATTATAGCGATAATATAAAAGAAAGTTTATTCGATTTATATATTAATGATACCAAAACCGACGATGCAATTAAGAGTAGTTCTGTTGTAGAACCACTTACCGAAAGAGAAATTGAAGTCTTAAAATTGATCACTCAAGAATTAAGTACTTCAGAAATAGCAAAGAAATTAGACCTAACGGTCAAAACAATAGAAACTCATAGAAGAAACTTGTATAAAAAGTTAAAAGTGAAAAATGTAGTAGGTTTGGCAATATATGCTGTTAAAAATAATATAGTTTAATCGACCTCCCTTCAATTTTATATAGAGGTTCCCCGTCCTTATATATGTTCCCCCCCCCTCAGAGACTGTATTATCTATATATTGTCGGGCCTACTACTTTTTCACATTTTTTAAAAATGTAGTCCCCCCGAATTCTACCTTTTTTAAAAGTTTATAATCCATTTTTTAAAATTTAAGTCCCATGACAAAAAGATACATACCTTTTTTAATGATAGTTGCTACATTAATTTCATCTTGTAGTACAGAAGATAATGATGTTTTAAATACTGAAGTAGAGGGTGTTAATAAATCTCTAATCCAGTCACAAAAAATAAGTAGAGATGCTAACGGTAAGTATACCGTAGATTATACATTAGCTAAAAATGCACAAGCAAATTTAGATAAAGATTCAAATATAGATGTTACAACGTTAAATGTATTCGAAACAAAAAATGACGTTGTAAATAGAAATACAAATAATTCAGCTGAATTAGATCTGAAAAACGATAAATTAGAATTACAAGTAGTTGAAAATGGAGAAGAAAGAAGATCAATTACTGTTGAAGATGAGAATGTAATTCTAGCAAAAGGTGAAATTAGTACTAACTTTTTACAAACATATAGTGTTGAAAGTTTTGGAGACGGTCAATATGTATTAGATTTTACAGTACGTGATGGAGTTCAAGTAGAATTTAAATATAACGCAGACGAAAATATTTATGAAGTACACTTAAAAGAAGGAGTGTCAAAAACTACTTCTTTTACTAAGTTATATAACAAAACTGAGTATTTACCATTACAAATAGATTTTGTAAATTACTTAAAAAATGACGCTCAAGTATTATCAAGAGTTGCGGAAGTAAGAACTCAAAGAGTACCAAGACTTATTTGGGAGACTGCTTATTAAATTAATATAATTAGCCATATTATGGTAAATGTGAAAAACATTGTCCCCCTTGTTTTTATATTTTTATGTTTGAAAGTTAAAGCTGAGTCTGCCCACTCAGCTTTAACCTCTTATAGTTATATCCAAAAGGTACAAGATAGTACCTCTATTAGAGTATATGAATATGCAAATATTCTTTATGAACAGGAAAATTACACAAAATCTCTTGAAAAAATATTGCCATTAGCTAATAAGGATCTGGGAAATAAGATTCTTGAAGCTAAAGTCAGTTTACTTATTGGTAAACTTCTACTTGAAGATTTAGCAAATAAATCATCCTTTAATACCATAGGTGATTCACTTTTAAATAGAATTGAAGAAGAATTAGTTAAGGATAGTATAGGTAAAACAGTTCCAATAGCTTTTAAATATCTAAAAAAATCACTGAAGACATTAGATAGTAATAATTTTATTAGTGAGACTAATGAAGATCAGGATGTTTTGAAAGCAGACATTTACTTTTTAATGTCAACATATTATTCAAGAAAAAAGAAGTTAGATAGCGCAAAATATTATTTGAAAAAGATTTCTGATATTAATAATGTTTCATTTGAGATTTTAGGTTTCAAAGCAAAAACATATTCTCATTTAGGTAATATAGCTGTTTTAGAGGATAGTTTATCTATTGCTGAAAGGTATATGAGAAAATCGATACAAATTAATACTGATCTTGAAGAAAATATGTCTGTTGCTTTGGGATATACTAATTTAGCGACAGTTTATATACAAAGAAAAGAATACAAAAAAGGTAGAGAGTTGTATGGAGAGGCTCTTACTTTTTTAGAAAATGAAAAATCACTAAAAGCAGTTCGATATAAAGAGATATTATATGACAACATTGCTTGGGCTTTGTATAATTTAAAAGATTATACTGCATATGATTTTGTTACAAAATCATATGCAATCAGAGATAGTTTGAAAGATAATGAATTAAAGAAAGAATTAAATAGAATTTTAGCAAAGAACGATGTAAATATAGTACAAGAAAAAGCTGACGAACAACAATCGAAACAAGAACAAAAAACTTGGATTGTTGGTACTACTGGAGTTCTAATTTCTATTTTACTATTATATCTAGCCAACTTATATAAATTACGCCAACGTAATTTAAGTTTAAAACTTTCGCAAAACGAATTACGCCAACAACGTAGATTAGAACGTTTAAATTCTCAGGCTCAAGTAAAAATTCTAAATGCTACTCTCGATGGTAAAGAAACAGAGCGTAAACAAATAGCGGAAATTTTACACGATAATGTAAGTGCATTATTATCTTCTGCAAACATGCATTTAGAAGCTACACAAAAACAATACGGAGATAACATACCCGAAGAGCTTCAAAAAACACAACAAATTATTACCGAAGCTTCAGAAAAAATACGTGATTTATCACATAATTTAGTTTCTTCTATTCTGTTAAAGTTTGGTCTTGAATACGCAATAAAAGATGTAGCTAAAAAATTCTCAAACTCAGAAATCAAAATAAGTACAGCAATAAGTAATGTATATCGTTATTCACAAGATTTTGAAATTAAAGTATTTAATATTATACAAGAATTAGTGAATAATATTTTAAAACATAGTAACGCTAAAAACGCATACATTATGTTAGAAGAAGAATTAGATGCAATAAACCTTATTGTGAAAGATGATGGAGATGGTTTCGATCAAAAGTCAGATGAAGAAGCTGGTATTGGTTTAAACCAAATTAAAGCAAGAATAAAAATGATGAATGGTAATTTCCTTATAGAATCGTCTAAAGGAAACGGAACAAAAGTTATAGTTAGTATTCCTGTAATTAGAAATCAAGAAATGGCTTTAGCGTAAACGATTTTTAGTTTTTAGCCAATTCAATTACTTCCATATTCTGAATTTCACCAGAATTAAGTTCAAAACGAATCATAGTGCGTACTTTATGAAAACCATGTTTTCCAGCAGCTCCAGGATTTATGTGTAACAAATTAAATTGCTTGTCAAACTGTACTTTCAAAATATGTGAATGTCCACAGATATAAAGTTTAGGTCTGTTTTCTTGTAATTCTTTATACACACGAGGTTTGTATCGTCCAGGATAGCCACCAATATGCGTCATCCAAACTGTAACACCTTCAACTTCAAAAGCATTATTTAAAGGGAATTCAGCACGAGCTTCGGCATCATCAATATTACCATACACAGCACGTAAAGGTTTGTGTTCTTTAATGGTATCGGTAACATGTAAATTACCAATATCACCGGCGTGCCAAACTTCATCAGCTTGCTTAACAAACTTTAAAATTTGATCGTCGATATAACTATGCGTGTCCGATAATAGTAAGATTTTTTTCACAATACGAAATTACAAAGAATCTTTAGTTTATGAATTATCGAAGTCGAAGAACAAAAGACATATACTTTAAATTAGTATTAACATTAGTTTATTTCAGTGTATTAGCAGAAAAAAGATATACTAAAAGTTATTTTTTTAAGAAAATCCTAAATAATTCAACCAAATAAAATGCGTAGTTTAGCTCTTTAAAAAAAGGATTTCTTTGCGATATTTTTTAGAGTTAGCATACCACGGAAAAAACTATTATGGTTGGCAAGTGCAACCCGATGTAATTTCGGTTCAAGAGAAGTTAACCAAAAGTATAAGTACAATTTTACGACAAGAGGTAACTATTGTTGGAGCAGGTAGAACCGACACAGGTGTGCATGCCTCGCAAATGTATGCACATTTTGATGTAGACTTAACGCTAGACGATAATTTTACATACAAACTCAATGCAATTTTACCCAACGACATTGTAATATACCGAACTATAGCAGTGGCAGAAAATGCACATGCGCGTTTTGATGCTTCGAGTAGAAGTTACGAATACAAAATATGGTTAGGTAGAAATCCGTTTGTATTAGATACCACTTGGCAACTTAATTACAAAAATATTGATATAGAAGCCATGAATACTGCGGCTGCATTATTATATGAGTACGAGGATTTTGAGTGTTTTTCGAAAGTAAAAACAGATGTAAGAACATTCGACTGCGATGTAACACATGCAAAGTGGGTACTAAAAGGAAATGAGTTGACATTTTTTATTTCGGCAAATCGTTTTTTAAGAAATATGGTAAGAGCAATTGTAGGTACATTACTAGACGTAGGTTTAGGAAAAATTAGTATCGACGATTTTAAAGCTGTAATAGAAAGTAAAAACAGAAGTAAAGCAGGTGTTTCGGTACCTGCAAAAGGATTATTTTTAACAGAAGTAACATACGATTATATTTAAACTGTGAGTAAAAGTAGTACAGGAAAAGCATTTGATATTAAGATTTTTGCACGACTAATGAGTTTTGCAAAACAATATCGTTTTCAATTTTGGGTCGCTACGATATCAACAATATCGTTAGCAATATTCGCCGCTGCAAGTCCAGTGATTTTGTATAGGGCCATAGACGATTTTACCGTAAATAAAGACTTAGCTCGATTGCTATTCTTTACCATGGTAATGTTAGGCGTATTATTAATACAAGTATTATTACAATTTTCATTTATCTATTATGCCAACTGGGTTGGACAACATATTATAAAAGATTTACGTACCATTATTTTTAAAAATATCTTACGATTTAAAATGGCGTATTTCGATAATACTTCAGTAGGAAAGTTAGTAACGAGAGTAGTTTCTGATATCGAAACTATTGCAAACTTTTTCTCTCAAGGAGTATTTATGATTGTAAGTGATGTGCTTAAAATGTTGGTTGTTGTAATCGTAATGTTTGTAATCAACTGGCAATTAGCTTTAATTGCTTTAGCGGTATTACCGATCTTAATTTACGCAACAAAACTATTTCAAATAGCGATTAAAAAAACGTTTCAAGAAGTACGTAATCAAGTAGCAAATTTAAACGGATTTGTTCAAGAGCGCGTTACTGGAATGAAAATCGTACAATTATTTAATAGAGAAAAAATAGAATACGAAAATTTTAAAGCGATTAACGACAAGCATAAAAAAGCACACGTTAAAACGGTTTGGTATTATTCTATTTTCTTTCCAATTGCTGAAATTTTATCATCGGTAGCCATCGGACTAATCGTATGGTATGGAGGATTACAAGTAATTGCAAAAGATACCATTACTGTAGGTGCTGTAATTAGTTTTGTGCAAATGGCACAGATGTTATTTAGACCATTACGACAGATCGCAGATAAATTCAACCAATTACAAATGGGAATTGTTTCTGGTGAACGTGTTTTTAAGGTAATTGACACAGAAAGTTATATTGATAAATCAGGAACTACTCCAGCAACTAATTTAGAAGGAAATATTCAGTTTTCTGATGTTAGATTTAGTTATGTTGAAGGAGAAGAAGTATTAAAAGGAATTTCTTTTAACGCTACAAAAGGTGAAACAATAGCTATTGTGGGTTCTACAGGAGCAGGGAAATCTACAATTATTAATTTAATAAGTCGTTTTTATGAAATTGATAGCGGTACTATTTTAGTAGATAATACACCTGTACAGCAATATAATTTAGATAGTTTACGAGAACAAGTAGCTGTGGTATTACAAGATGTATTTTTATTTTCAGATTCTATTGTAAATAACATTACTTTAAAAAATGATGCAATTTCTTTAGATGAAGTAAAAGAAGCCGCAAAACAAATAGGAATTCACGATTTTATTGAAAGCCTACCAAACGGGTATCATTATAATGTAAAAGAACGCGGAGCGATGTTATCTTCTGGTCAGCGTCAATTAATTGCATTTTTAAGAGCTTACGTAAGTAATCCGAGTATTTTAATCTTAGACGAAGCAACATCATCTGTCGATACAGAATCTGAACAAATGATTCAGTATGCTACCGATAAAATCACTAAAAACAGAACTTCGATAGTTATTGCGCATCGATTGGCAACAATTAAAAAAGCAGACAAAATTATCGTAATGGATAAAGGAAAAATTGTCGAATTAGGAAATCATCAAGAACTTTTAGAGAAAGAAGGTTATTATAGAAATTTATACGAGAAACAGTTTGGTGAAGAAGTCGTGTAATTATCTGCATTAAATTTGCACAGTTAGATCAAAATCTTACATTTGCTACTCAATCTTAAACTAAAAATCTTAAAACGATGAAAAAAGTAATTTTATCAGTCTTTGTAGTAGGATCTTTATTAGCTACTTCTTGTAAGCAAGCAAAAGAAGCTAAAGAAGAAGTAAAAGACACTACTGAAGCAGTTGTAAATGACGCTAAAGAGACAGCAAAGGAAGTAAAAGAAGAAGCAAAAGAGGTTGCAAACGAAGCTAAAGAAGCTGCAACTGATGCTGTTAAAGCAGTAGAATCTGCTTTAGAAGGAGTAACTATTCCTGAATTCAAAGATCCTAAAGTAGGTGAGTATTTAAAAACATACACAGAGTATGCTAAAGAATACATCGATGCTAATGGTGATGTAACAAAAATCACTAAGTTAGCTGCTAAAGGTCAAGAATTAGCTAAAAAAGGTCAAGAATTAGCTGGAGCGATCAAAGATCCAGAAGCAGCTAAGAAGTTTTCTGAAACTTTAACTGCTATCGCTTCTAAAATGGCACCTGCTAAATAAGAATAATTCAGTACAAAATACTGTAAAAGCCTTAACTTATGTTAAGGCTTTTTTTGTTTTAAAAACTAACGTTCAGTACTTTATGTTTAGTTTTTTGTATTTTTTTATCACCTGTTTTTAGAGCTGTTATACGATTACTTCATTTTGTGAAAAAAAAACTTCAATGTTCCAATAAACTATTGAATATCGCGTTTTTTTAATTAAATTTAATAGTGGATATCGATATCCCCAGACAACCAAATAACTCGATTCGAAGGTCATGAACTTTAGGATAAGTTATTAAAATTAACCTTCTAGAATTAACACTACAAATAAAGAATCCCCGAATGAATTCTTCAAACGTTTGTAATTCTAGTTTATTTATTAAAACCTCAAACTGGATGGTGCATTAGCATTACCTAGAATGGGATACTAGTCAAAAAAAATAACTGATCTATATCATAAAATAGGTGAGCCTAGGTGACTATTGCATTATCCTAACTTCTAGTAATCTAAAGTACATATTCATAGTAGAGAGTAGTATGAAATCTTAACTGGCAGATGTGTTACATCTACTGGAATGGGAAAGTATTTTAAATAATCAAACTAAATTATCTAATATGAAACTACGATTGTTTTATGTGATACTGGTATTGTGTATGTTACCCTTTGCAGCCATAGCGCAATACAATTATGGAGAGGCTTTACAGAAGTCATTATTATTTTACGAAACACAACAGTCTGGTGTTTTACCAGATTGGAATAGAATTAGTTGGAGATCTAATGCAGGAGTCAACGACGGTCAAGATGTAGGACTAGATTTAACAGGTGGATGGCATGATGCCGGAGATCATGTGAAATTTGGATTTCCTATGGCATTTTCAGTAACCGCTTTAAATTGGGGTTTTTTAGAGTACAAAGCAGGTTACGATGCTGTGAATCAAACAGAAATTTTTAAACGAAACATAAAGTGGGTAACCGACTATTTTATTAAATGTCATCCTAGTCCAAATGAGTTTTACGCGCAAGTAGCAGATAGTAAATCTCAAGATCATAACTTTTGGATGGCGCCAGAAATGGTTGATGTACATCCACAATATGGACAACGTAAATCATATAAATTATCACCAACTGCACCAGGTACAGAAGTTGCCTGTGAAACAGCAGCAGCTTTAGCTTCAGCAAGTATTATCTTTAAAGATAGCGATCCTGCTTATAGTGCAACGTTATTACAACACGCTAAAGAGTTATATGAATTTGGAGATACTTATAGAGGTTTATATAACGAAGATGGAGGAATTCCTGCAACAGGAACATATTCTTCTGGTGGTTATCAAGATGAACTTACTTGGGGAGCTTTATGGTTATATAAAGCAACAGGAGATGTAGCTTATCTTCAAAAAGCAGAAGCTGAATATACACAGCCAGATTTTCTTTGGAGTTTAGTTTGGGATGATAAATCATATGGGAATATGGTTTTATTATCTATAATTACTGGAAAAAGTAATTATATAGCAGATGCTGAAAGACATTTAGATTTCTGGCAAAGAGGAGGAGGAATAGATTATTCTCCAGGAGGGCAAGCGCATTTAACACAATGGGGTTCTTTACGTCATGCTATGAATGCGTCATTAACAGCATTAATTTATAGTGATAATGTTGCTACAACTAAAAAGAATCAATATTATCAATTCGCTGTAGATCAAGTAAATTATGCTTTAGGAGACAATCCTAATAATAGAAGTTTAGTAACAGGTTTTGGAGTAAATCCTCCAACAAAACCACACCATAGAGGTCAACATGCAAGTTGGACTAGAAGTTCTGCTGTACCTGTAGAATCTAGACACACACTTTGGGGAGCTTTAATGGGTGGACCAATGGCTGCTAACGATGTTTTTGTGGAAGATAGAGATGATTTTCAAGCAAACGAAGTTGCAACAGATTATAATGCTTGTTACCAGGGAGTTTTAGCAAAAATGATCATGGATTTTGGAGGAACTCCTCTAGCAAATTTTCCACAGCCAGAAACACCAGGTTTAGAGTTTATTAATGAAGTTAGAATTAATAACGATCAAAATAAATCTACAGAAGTGGCTATTTGGTTAAATAACCGTTCAGCTTGGCCTGCTAGAGTTCCAAACTCTTTAAAAGCACGTTATTTTGTAGATATTTCTGAAGGTGTAGCAGCCGGTTTATCCGCTAGTGACTATGTTGTTAGTGGTAGAGGTGCTGGTACAATTGTGCCAGGTTTACAAGCTTGGGATGCTGCAAATAATATTTATTATGCAGAAGTAGAAGTTAGCCAAGATCGTATGCCTTTTCCAGGTGGACAAGGAGAATACAGAAGTGAAATTCAAGTTCGTGTTGCTTTACCTAATAGCGCAAGTGCAGCAGCTTGGGATCCAACAAACGATTTTTCATATGCTGGATTAAATAATACACTTAAGATAGTTCAAAATGTACCTATTTATGTAGACGGACAATTAGTTGGTGGTCAAGAACCAAATGGAGGAGATACACCTACAGCTTCTTTTACAGCAACACCAGAAACAGGTGTGGCTCCGTTAGAAGTTCAATTTAATGCAGCGGCTTCTTCAGATCCAAATGGAGATGCAATTACATATAGTTGGGATTTTGGTAATGGAACAACTTCAACATTAGTAAATCCAAAAGTTACATTTACAGGAGTAGATAGTTATGTAGTTTCTCTTACAGTTAGTGATGGAACTAATACATCTTCACCTACAACAAAAACTATAGTTGTATCTGATGGAAATATTGCACCAGTTGCTGATTTTACAGCAACGCCAGAAACAGGAATAGCTCCAGTTACAGTAAGTTTCGATGCTTCAGCTTCTTCAGATGAAAATGGAGATACATTAAGTTATAGTTGGGATTTTGGAGACGGTACAACTGGTACAGGTGTAATTGCTAGTCATGAATATGCAACAGTAGGTGAATATACTGTAAAATTAACAGTAAGTGACGGAAGTAAAACAGGAACAAAATCATCTACAATTAATGTAACTGATGGAAGTCCAGTTGCTGCTTTTACGTCTAATGTAGATACAGGAGTAGTACCTTTTGATGTTACTTTTGATGCATCTTCATCAATAAATCCTAAAGGTGGTGCATTAACATATAGTTGGACTTTTGGAAATGGATTATCTGGTTCTGGAGTAACAACAGCTACAACATACGATACTCCAAGTCAATATACAGTTACTTTAACTGTTGCGAATGCAGACGGAGAAACTGATAGTGTAACAAAAACTATAGTAGCTACAGACGGAAATACTTCTTGTGGTTTTGGTACGCCAACAGCTACTGCTTTACCAACAATTCATAAGCAATTCAATAACATTTTTGTTTTAGGTTCTGGAGGACCAAATTTAGATAACGTTTCTAATTTTACAATCAATTGGGATTTAGCTAATAATGGGTTATATCAATTCTCAATGTTAACAAACAATGGAGTTCCTTCATGGTGGAATGATTTTAAACCTAAAGTGACTCAAAACTTTAGTCAAGCAAATCCAGAAGTAACGATTAGTAATACAGGATTTGCAGGTTTAGATGGTGCGTATTGGGCAACTGTTGATAATGGAAACTTTGTTTTAGCATCTAAAACAGGAGGTTTTACAATTTACTTTAGTGAAACAGCTCAAGAACCAAATTGTAATACAGCAGCTGTAGCAAGTAGAAATGTGAGTGTGGCAAATACTTGTACATTTAATACTCCAGTTGCAAATGCATTACCATCTGTACAAAGACAATACAATAATATTTTTGTATTAGGTTCAGGAGGACCAAATTTAGACAACGTTTCTAATTTTACAATCAATTGGGATTTAGCTAACAATGGATTATATCAATTTTCAATGTTAACGAATAACGGAATCCCTTCTTGGTGGAATGACTTAAAACCAAAAGTGACACAGAATTTTAATTCAGCACAACCAGAAGTTACAATTACAAATTCAGGTTTCGCAGGATTAGATGGTTCATATTGGACAACTATGGATAGCGATAATTTTGTTTTAGTATCTAAAGCAGGAAGTTTTACAATTTATTTTAGTACTACAGCAACTGAACCTAATTGTGGTGGAGGTCCAGGAAATACAGATCCAATCGCAGATTTTTCAGCTAGTCCGATTTCAGGAGAAGCTCCTTTAACTGTAACTTTTGACGCTTCAGCTTCTTCAGACGCAGATGGAGACGTATTAGCTTACAGCTGGGATTTCAATGATGGAAACAACGGAACTGGTGTAACTATTCAGAATACATTTACAACAAAAGGAAATTATAGTGTTGTATTAACTGTAGATGATGGAAATGGTGGAACTGCAACAAAAACAGTAATGATCAGAGTTTCTGATCCAATTGTAATTGTTGATCCAGATCCAACAGGAAACGAATATTTAGATCGTTTTAATGAGTTAAGAGCAGAATTTTATGCGCCAGAAAATGGATATTTCAGTGCAGATGGTTCACCGCATCACTCTATAGAATCACTTATAGTTGAAGCTCCAGATCACGGACACGAATCTACTAGTGAATTATATTCATACTGGTTATGGTTAGAAGTTATGAATGCAAGAGTGAATGGAGATTGGGCTTCTATTAGTAATGTTTGGGAAAAAATAGAACAATTTATTATTCCTACTCAAGCAGATCAACCAACAAATGCAGCTTATAATCCTTCAAGTCCTGCTGCTTATGCACCAGAATTTGCTTTACCTAGTGGTTATCCAGCACCGTTAGAGTTTTCTGCACCAGTTGGAGTAGATCCAGTTTCAGCAGAATTATCATCTGCTTACGGACCAGAAGTATATCAAATGCACTGGTTATTAGATAACGATAATTTCTATGGTTATGGAAATAGAGGAGATGGAGTAAGTACACCTTCATATATTAATACATTCCAAAGAGGAGAGCAAGAATCTGTTTATGAAACAATTCCACATCCATCTTGGGAAGGATTTGATTGGGGAGGAACTAGCGGATATTTACCGTTATTCACTATCGATCAAAACTATTCTAGACAATGGAGATATACAAGTGCTACAGATGCAGATGCAAGAGCAGTACAAGCAATGTATTGGGCACAAGTTTATGCGAAAGAGCAAAATGTAAGTTTAAATCTTTTAGATTTAGATAAAGCAACTAAAATGGGAGATTACTTAAGGTTAGGAATGTTCGATAAGTACTTTAAACCTTTAGGAGTACAAAGTGATACTTCTGGAGCAGGAACAGGATATGATAGCGCACATTACCTAATGTCTTGGTATATTTCTTGGGGTGGAGCAGTAGATACTTCTGCGCCATGGGCATTCAGAATTAGTTCTAGTCACTGTCATTTCGGATACCAAAATCCAGTAGCGGCTTATGCAATGTCTCAAGTAAATGAAATGAAGCCTGGAACTCCAAACGGAGCTAGAGACTGGGGTGTAAGTTTACAACGTCAGTTAGAATTTTATACTTGGTTACAATCTAAAGAAGGTGGTATTGCTGGTGGAGCAACGAATAGTTGGAATGGAGATTATAGTACATATCCAGCTGGTAAATCTACATTCTATGATATGGCTTATGATGATAATCCTGTATATGAAGATCCAGGAAGTGGTACTTGGTTTGGATGGCAAGCTTGGTCTATGGAAAGAATTGCAGAATACTATTATATCACAAACGATCCAATGGCTAAAAATCTAATGGATAAATGGGCGAATTGGGTGAAAAATGTAGTGGTTCTTATCGGAGAAGATGATTTCGATATTCCTGCAACATTAGAATGGACAGGTGAGCCTGATAACTGGAATCCAGAAAATCCTGGAACTAACGAAGGTTTAAGTGTAACAGTTACAGATTACGGTAAAGATTTAGGTGTAGCTGCTTCTATGGCAAAAGCACTTATTTACTACGCTGCTGCAACAGAAAAGTATGCAACATTAGATACTGCTTCTCGTGATTTAGCAAAAGAAGTACTAGACAGAATGTGGAGAACATACAGAGATGATAAAGGAGTTTCTGCACCAGAAAGTAGAGGTGATTTTACACGTATTTTCGAGCAAGAAGTTTATGTGCCAAATGGTTTCTCAGGAACTATGCCTAACGGAGATGTGATTGAACCAGGAGTTACGTTCTTAGATATTAGATCAAACTATAGAAATGATCCTGATTTTGCAAGATTAGAGCAAGCTTATAATAGCGGGCAAGAATATACGCAACGTTACCACAGAAGTTGGGCGCAAATCGAAGTTGCTTTAGCGAACGCAGAGTATGGATATTTCTTCGGAGGAGCAACTACAAGTTCTAAAGCTAAGCCTAAACAAATTTCTGTAGGTATTGGACCTAATCCAGCTTCAGATTTTATTAATATTTCTGTATTCAATAATAAAGATAATGTACAGTTACGATTAATAGATTTATCTGGAAGAGTAATCACTACCAAAGTATTAGAAAACCAACAACAAACGACAAGAATGTCAGTTAGTGGATTACCAACAGGAGTTTATATTTTAGAAACTAATGATGTGTCTACAAACACAGTTTCTAGAAAGAAAATTATTGTTAAGTAATTTATGGTCATGAGAGGAGTGTTTTTTGCACTCCTCTTTTTCTTACAAAAATCAACCAAAAAAATAATACCCCTGATTATGAAAAGCTTATTCTTAAAAGCTTTAGCATCTGCTATGGTGCTACTTATAAGTTCATTATATAGTAACGCACAAACTAATAAAAATACTTCAGGTTTTGTGTATGCAGAAGGAGACAAATTTATGTTAGATGGGCAACCATTTTATATTTCTGGTGCCAACGTTTACGATTTCTTTACCTACGGATCTTCAAGTGGAGATATTGAAACTCAGTTTATGGATAAGGAGCGTATCGATGCTCATATGAGAAGATTATATGTAAACGGAATTCGAGTAATACGAATCTGGGGATTTAGTCATGAAGAATGGCACGGATTTGAACCAGAAAAAGGAGTATACAGCGAAGCGCAATTTTCGTTATTCGATTACATTGTAAAATCTGCAGAAGCTAACGGAATTAAACTCATTATTGCGTTAGAAAATTATTGGAACGATTACGGAGGAATTAAAGATAGACTGAAGTGGGAAGGTATTGAAGTGGAAGGAGCAGGAACTCACGATCAAGGACAATTTTTTACCAATACTTCAGCAATTCAAGGTTATAAAGACTACGTAGAATATTTTATCACAAGAGTAAATCATTACGATGGAGTTGCTTACAAAGACGACCCAACAATTTTAGCTTGGGAATTAATGAATGAACCAAGATATCAAGGTTTTGGTGATGATTTAACTTCGGATGTTTTAAGAGCTTGGGTAGATGATATGGGAGCTTTTATAAAAAATATAGATTCAAATCATTTATTAGGAACAGGTTTAGAAGCTCACGGATTAAAATATGGTTTTGGAGGTGATGAAGGAAACGATTTTATTAAAATTCATGAATCTCCATATATCGATTTTACTTCAGCGCATCCATACATTAGAGAAAGTTGGTCAAACTTTACTTTAGATGAAACCATGGCTTTAGTTTGTCAATGGGCAGACGAATCTCATGATATTATTAAAAAACCGTTGTATGTTGGAGAGTTTAATGTAGAACGAATAGAAAGAAGCGAATGGTGGGAAGAAATCTATGGATTTATAGAAAAAAAGAAAATAGGAGGAAGTGCATTTTGGTGGTTTCCAGATGATCGTACTCCAAGAGATAAATTTGCTGTTTTTGAAGGTGATGTTGAGTTAGATATTTACAAACGTCACGCACAAAAGATGGAAGAAATGTCTGGTGGAGAAGTGATTTATTTATCGCTAATGTCACCTAAATCAGGAGATGTTTATGTGTCTGGAAGTTCAGTGAAAATAGCAACAAATCTTATCAATGCATCAAACTCTGTAGCTAAAGTAACTTTTTATGCAGACGGTGTTTTGTTAGGAGAAGATACAACTGCACCTTTCGAGTTTGAGGCTAATTTACCAGACGGAAGTCATGTTATTACTTCTATAGCTACAGGTGTAAATGGTAATACAAAAACTTCATCAGGAAGAACTATTCAAGTAGGAGGAGAAGGTGTTGTAGAATTAGAATATAAAAACGCTTCGATTGCTACAGTAACAAATATTGTTAAACCACATTTTAGAATTAAAAATAATGCATCAACTCCAGTAAATTACGAAGATTTAAGTATTCGTTATTGGTTTAATTCAGATGATGATCAAGCTTTAAGTTTCTTTACCGATTATGCTAAAATTGGTTCAAGTAATGTAAATGGAAAGTTTGTTACGGTTTCCGGAGATTCAAAGTATTTAGAAATTACATTCGATGCTGCTGCAGGAAGTTTAGGAAGCGATGAAAACTCTGGAAGAATTGAAGCAAAATTTGCAAATCAAACTTGGTCAGATATGAATCAAGCTAATGATTATTCTTACAATGCTACACAAAATGATTTTGCGACTTGGAATAGAGTGACATTATATTTAAACGGACAATTAATAAGCGGAATTGAGCCTTCAGGAGATATAAATCAAGCGCCAATTGCAGTAATTTCAGCAACACCTATATCAGGAAACGAACCATTAACGGTTACTTTGGATGCCACAGGTTCTTCAGATCCAGAAGGAGATGTTTTAACCTACGAGTGGGATTTAGGAAATGGAATCACAGCTACAGATGCAATTTTCACGTACGAGTTTACTCAAAGTGGAGAATACGAAGTTACGCTAAGAGTTAGTGATGGAACTTCAACAAGTGTAGCTAAAGAAACAATTACTGTTAATTCTACAGAAGTGGTAGCAAGTTTCACAGCAGATCAATTACAAGGAGTAGCTCCTTTAACTGTGAATTTTGATGCTTCGGCTTCATCAGATCCAACAGGAAATACTCTCACATATACTTGGGATTTTGGAGATGCTACAACAGCAACAGGAATTACAGCTGTTAAAACTTATGATACACCAGGTGATTATGTGGTAACATTAACAGTAGATAATGGTATAGTTGCACCTGTAACTACAAGTAAAACTATTAAAGTTACCGAAGAAGTTACAAATGCTTCGTTAGTAGTAGAATATACAGATGGAGGTAGAGCGAATGCTTCAGATAATATGGTAAATCCACATGTACGAATTGTGAATAATGGAGATCAGGCTGTCGCTTTAAGTACACTTACTGTTCGTTATTGGTTTACTTCTGAAGATAATAACGATTTAAATTTCTGGTGTGATTGGGCACAATTAGGAAGTTCATTTGTGAATGGAACTTTTGGAGTGGCAAACGGTTTAGATTATCTAGAGTTATCATTTGATACATCTTCAGGAAGTATTGCTTCTTCGGAAAATACAGGTCCAATTCAAGCAAGATTTTCTAAAACGAATTGGTCTCCTTTTAATGAGCTTAATGACTATTCATATGATGCTACTGCGACAAGCTACAGTGCTAATGATAAAATCACATTATACAATAATGGAACTTTAGTTTGGGGAACAGAACCAACTTCGGCAAGTACAACTCAATCTAATGAAGATCTTATTTTATCTACAGCGAAATTATTTCCAAATCCAGCGAATTATCAGGTTTCTGTAGAAATGGATGGAGAATTGGAAAATTTAGATGTTAAAATATTAAATCTTAACGGAACAGTAGTTATTAAAAATTCTGCTAAAGAATTAAATATTGAAGCACTTTCAATAGGATTATATATCGTAGAAATTACAAATCCAAAAACTCAAAAAACAGTTAGAAAAAGGTTAGTTATCAAACGATAATGTTGTTTAAATCACTTTTGTTCTATAGTAAGCAAAAGTGATTTTTTTATCACCAATAAAATCATAAAAACTTTCAAAAATGAAAAAAATTATACAAAAACTAATAGTGCTATTGTGCCTGTGTTTAGGTGTAATAGTAACAGGGCAACAACAAAATTGGTTGTCTGTTTCAGGAAATAAATTATTCGATTCAAGAGGACAAGAAGTACGCTTAACTGGAGTAAACTGGTTTGGTTTTGAAACTCAAAACTATTTCCCTCATGGAATCTGGACACGTGATATGAAAAGTGTTCTACAACAAATAAAAGATTTAGGTTTTAATACAATTCGTGTGCCTTGGTGTAACGAAATGTTAGATCCAGGTGCTACAATCGATATTCCTTCATATGGATCAGATGCATATACTGGTATTTCACCAATGAATGAATTAGAAACTACAATTACAAGTCCAATAGAATTATTAGATGTATTTGTTCAGTGGTGTCAAGATAATGACATGAAAATAGTGTTAGATAATCACTCTCGAGCAGCAGATGGTTTCTTAAATGAAGCTTTTTGGTACACAACAGAATATTCAGAAGAAAGATGGATTAACGATTGGGTTTTTATGGCAGAACGTTACAAGAATTTTTCTGCTGTAGTAGGAATGGATTTAAATAACGAACCTCATGGTTCAAGTTGGGGAAATAGTAATCCATTAACAGATTGGAATAAAGCTGCAGAACGATGTGGAAATGCAATTCTAGATGTAAATCCGAATGTGTTAATTATTGTAGAAGGAGTTGGTGAATTTGAAGGAAACTCATATTGGTGGGGCGGACAATTAATGGGTGCAAGACAATATCCTATTCAATTATCAGATCAGACTAAATTAATGTATTCTGCTCATGAATATGGACCAGAAGTTTCACAACAAGATTGGTTTGAAGCTGCAAGTTTTCCGCAAAATATGCCTGGAATTTGGGAAGAAAATTATGGGTATCTGTATGACAATGAAACTTCACCCCTATTCATTGGTGAATTTGGAATAAAGGAACAAGATGCTTTTGGGGGCATAGCTTTCACTTGGTTTACAGAATTTGTGAAATTTATGGGGTCTCGTTACTCTTGGACATTTTGGAGTATGAATCCGAATTCAGGAGATACGGGAGGGATTTTACAAGATGATTGGTCTTCTGTGAACCAGTGGAAGTTAGATGTATTAACGCCACATTTAGCACCATTTATTCCAAATGAAATTGGAGGAAATGGAGGCGGAACAGGAAATAGAGCTCCTGTAGCAAATGCAACAGCAAATATAAATACTGGAATTGCTCCTATTACAGTTCAGTTTGATGGTTCAAATTCTTCTGATCTCGATGGAGATACATTAACATATTCTTGGAATTTTGATGACGGGAATTCAGCAACAGGTGCAATTACTAGTCACGAATTTACTCAGTCAGGAGAATATAACGTAGTACTTACTGTAAGCGATGGAAGTTTACAAGATACAGCTACGGTAACAATTACAGTTTCTGTAGATACACCACCAACAGGATGTGAGTTTAATACACCATTAAACACAGCATTACCTTCTGTAAATACAACATATAATTACTTGTTTGTATTAGGAAATGGTCCAGATTTAACGAATGTAAATGATGTTACAATTAATTGGGATTTAACCAATAATGGTTTATGGCAATTTTCAATGAATACAAATAACGGATCACCATCTTGGTGGGTAGATTTCTTACCGAAAATCACTCAAAACTTCAATCAATCACAACCAGAAATAACAATAACTAATTCTGGAATCTCAGGTTTAGATGGAAGCTATTGGGTAACCTTAGATAACGGAAATTTAGTATTAGTGTCTAAGTTAGGCGGTTTTACAATTTATTGTAGTACAACGAATAGTGCGCCAAATTGTAGTAGTACGGCTACAATAAATGTACAAGTTGCACCAAACCCAGTATTTAATGAGTTTATAATTACTTCTACAGAAAATCTAAAAAATACAACAGTTAGAATATTAGATTATTCAGGAGTTGTTATTTCAGAAGAAAAGATAGAGACAAATACAAAAAGTAAAATATTTGAATCTAGTCAGTTAAAACAAGGTGTTTACTTTATTCAATTAGAAAAGGGTAAGTCTATTACAGTTAAGAAAGTAATTAAAGGGTTTTAAAAGTAAGTTATGAAAACTGTAAAAAACTATATTACACTTCTTGTAATCATATGTTGTTTTACTTCGGTTACAAAAATTTTTTCTCAGAATACCATTCGTGTACAAGACGGAAAAATATTTACTTCTTGTAATGAGGAAATTGTTATGAGAGGTGTAAACGAAATGTTTATATGGTCTCAAGACAGAACAGGCGAACGTATTTTACCAGAAATAGCTAAAACAAAATCGAATGCTGTTCGATTAGTTTGGACTACAGAAGGTGCAGAAAACGAGTTTGATGCACTTATTAATAATAGTATTAAAAATAAAATGATCCCAGTTGCAGAATTGCATGATGCAACTGGAGATTTTAGCAAACTACAACAGTTATTAGATTATTGGAAAAAACCAGCAGTATTAGCTACAATTCAGAAGTATAAAAAGTGGTTAATTGTAAATATTGGAAACGAAGTTGGTAATGGTTCAGAATCAACAGCACAGTGGGTAAATTACTATAAAGATGCAATTACGCAATTGCGTGACGCAGGTATTGACACTCCTTTAATGATAGATTGTGGAGGTTATGGAAATAGAGAAAGTTATTTTCTTGAAGGAGGAAACGAGTTGTTAGAATTTGATCCACTAAAGAATATCATTTTTGCTGTTCATACTTATTGGACTAATGGTGATGATCAAGCTAAAGTTGATCGTTTGAATGCGATGATTACTGAAGCAAAATCAAAAAAGTTACCATACATCATAGGTGAAGGTCCACAAAAAGTAGCTTCTCCAGTGGCATGCGGACAAAGTTTCCCATATGTGGAAATGATGAAGAGGTTACAAGAAGAAAGTATCGGGTGGCTAAGCTGGTCTTGGGGAGCGGTTGATAACAACGATTGCGGTTCTCCAAATAGTGAATTAGATATTACAACAGATGGAAAATACGGTAATTGGGCAACTCAGTTTGCTGAAGAAATGTGTGTAACAGATGTTAATTCAATTCAAAACACATCGATAATTCCACCATCAATATTAGATCCGAGTGTTGCTTCTTGCGGAACTACCTATACGATTAATGCATCAACTAATGTTGCAGGCGGAACAATTTCTCCTTCGGGAAATGTAATTGTTTCTGAAGGAGACAATCAAATATTTGATATTACGTCTAATATTGGATTTAAAATAGGAGATGTATTAGTTGATGGAACTTCAGTAGGAGCTGTTACAACGTATACTTTTTCAAATGTTTCTGCAAATCATACGATAAAGGTGATTTATGAGGATGTTCCACTTCCTCCGCAACTTCCGTATGTAGATGGAAAACCTCAAGCTATTCCAGGAAAAATAAAAGCAACATCTTTTGATTTAGGTGGAGAAACAGTTGCATATCACGATACAACTTCTGGTAATGATGGTGACGGAATAAGACAAGAAGAAGATGTAGATACCGAGTTTGGAGGAGATGGAGAAAATATTGGATATACTGCAGATGGCGAGTGGGTTGAATACACAGTTAATGTTCTTGAATCTGGAATATATACAATAGATGTTTTAGTGGCTTCAGCAGTTTCTAATGGAGCTTACCATATCGAATTTGATGGTAAAGATGTTACAGGGTTACAAAACGTTTCTACAACTGGTGGGTGGACGAATTATAGTTCTCAAAAAATCTCAAACGTAATGTTAGTTGCAGGAGAACAAGTTATGAGAATGTTTATAGATAAAGGTTCTTTTAATTTTTCTACAATAACGTTTACAAAAGAAGGTGGTTCAACAAATAATCCACCAATAGCATCATTCACATCTTCTATAGTATCTGGTTTGGCTCCATTGACTGTGAATTTTGATGCGTCTAGTTCTTCTGATCCTGATGGAGATGCAATAATATATACTTGGAATTTTGATGACGGAACATTAGCAACTGGTGTAACAGCGTCGCATACGTTTTTACAAGCTAGAGATTATAATGTAACTCTAACAGTGAGTGATGGAACTTTACAGAGTTCACAAACAAAAATCATTAGTGTTAGAGATGATAATACACCTGTAAATTGCACATTCAATACACCAATGAATACTGCATTACCGTCGATTAGTAAGACATACGACTACATTTTTGTTTTAGGAAACGGTCCTGATTTAAGTAACGTAACCAATTTCGGAATTAATTGGGGGCTTGCAAATAATGGATTATGGCAACTTTCAATGAGCACAAATAACGGAAGTCCGTCTTGGTGGGTGAATTTTTTACCAAAAGTCATGCAAAACTTTAATCAGCCTCAGCCAGAAATAACAATTACAGGATCTGGTTTTACAGGTTTAGATGGTGAATATTGGGTGACTTTAGATAGCGGAAATTTTGTGTTAGTATCTAAAACAGGTCAGTTTACAATTTATTTCAGTACTACTAATGTGAAGCCAAGTTGTGAAATTACTACAGCTAGTAGATTTCAACAGAATGATACTATCAAAACAGAAGAGTTTATTGTTTGGCCTAATCCTGTAGAAGATATTATTTCAATAGCAATTCCAATACCTCAAAATGTGAAATCGAATAGAGAAATGTTCTTGTTTAATTTAAACGGACAAATCATTAAAAAGAAGAAGTTTAATAAGCAACAGAGTATCAAGATTCAAACTTCAGATTTAGTTAAAGGAGTGTATTTAATGGAAATAAGAAATAATGATACAGGTAGTATAACAGTAAAGAAAATTATTAAAAAATAGCATACGAAATTTTCAATTATTAGGGATTGAATTTATGTGAAGGTGAACCGAGCATCGTCTCGGTTGGCCTTACATATAAAGGTTTAAGTGGGGACAAAATTCATTTGATTAGAAATTAAATAACAAATCAATCAATAAAAATCATGAAACTTAAACAAAAATTTAAACGTTGGATATATTCGAATATCCAGGAGAAAATAAAACGACCTATCTGGTATTTTGCCATTGTTTTTATCTCTTTAGGTGTTGCCGTAAAATCAATTTTACCAATTTATGACGGAACCAAAGGTCCGGAAATGACAAAGCAAACTTGGCCTAAAGGAACCTTTCTTTCAAACTTTCCAGAAGGAGACAGAATTAATACATATCACCGTAATTACTTAATGATTAACGGACAAGCAGGAACAGGTGTTTGGGATGTGTCAAATCCAACTGCTCCAAAGCGAGTTCAGTTTAGTGATGCTGCAAATAATGGTCATCGTTGGTGGAAATTAGAAGGAGATTTATTTTATCGAGAATATTCTGTGCCAGAAGTTGAAGGAACAGGGTATAAATATCTCGATTTATCTAATATGCTGGACAGGAAACCAGTAACATCTTCAGATATTTTATATACCGTACAAGATGGACAAGCGAATTATGATAACTTAGAAACGTTTCCGCACACCATTGTCGGAAATCGAGTTTTCGACATGCGTTCTGGTCAACAAGTCGATAATATTCCAGTAAGTGTTTCAGTTCCAGATGTTGTCGTAAGAGTAGGAAACTATGTGTTTTATGCACCGCAAACAGGAGCAATTAGTGTATTTGATTTTGGAGACCCAAGTAGTATTAAATTTTTAGGATCTTTTGGAGGAGATATCCCTCACGAACAATATAGTACAGGAATTCAATTGTGGAGAAATTACCTGATTTTTATGAGTGGAAATCAAGGTCCAGATGCTTTAGTTGGTTTTGATATTAGTGACCCAACAAATGTAACAAGAGGATTTAGTTTGCACTCCGATCAAATTACATTAGGTAGATATATGATTTTTCAAGATGAATTTGGTTTCTCTGGAAGGTTTGACAGAGGTGTGAAATTCAATTTTGAAACTATGGAAATCGATCATGAATTTTTTCCTCCTTCAAGTGATGAAACGCTTCAATTTATCGATAATCAATGGATGCCAATCGGACATATTTTAGTGGCCAGTGGAGATGATAAAACTTCAATTTTTGCACATCAAGATGGGTTAGATACAAAAGGACCTTCTGTTGGACATCATTTTCCAGTTTCAGGAGCAATTAATCAGCCAGTAACAACTACAATTGGTTTTGTAATAAATGAAACCTTGAATGATTTAACCTTAAATGATCAAACAATTCAAGTAAGTCCACTTGGAGGAAATCCAATTGAAGGAGATGTCACTACAACTTCATATCAAGTAATTAATTACGCGCCTAAAAATCCATTATTGCCGAATACAACTTACGAAGTAAAGTTTGTTGAAGACGGAATTAAAGATGCAGTTGGTAATGGAATGGAAGAGTATAGTTTCTTTTTTACCACAGGTGGTGATTCTTCAAATCAATCTCCAGAAGTAACAGGAATTACAGCTAACAAACCTTCTCCAGTAATAGAGAATACTCAGATCGAATTTACGACAAATGCGACAGATGCTGATGGAAATACATTAAGTTATCGTTGGGATTTTGGCGATGGAACTCCAAAAACAGAATGGACGACAAAAACCGTAAATCATACTTTCGCTGAAGCAGGAAATTATAATGTACAAGTTCAAATTTCTGATAATAACGGAGGTTTTGTTGTCGCTTCAAAAGCTATAGTTGTTTCAGAAAACTTACCAAACACTTCTCCAACACAATCTGGACCAATTACAGTTGATGAAACAAATAGAATTGTATGGTCTGTAAATCCAGATAATAATTCAGTTACATTAATCGATGCCGATAATTTTGCTGTAATAAAAGAAGTTTCTGTAGGAAAAGATCCTATTAGTGTAGCGTTAGATGCACGACAAAATGCTTGGGTTACTTGTAGAGATTCAGATGAGGTTTATGTTTTAAATACTCAAGGAATCGTTCAGGATCAAATTCAATTAAATCGAGGTGATCGACCTTACGGATTGGTATTTACTCCAGATCAAACACGTGCTTTTGTTTCTACTTTTGGTTCAGGAAAGATTATCGAAATTAATCCGTCAACAAAAGTAATTGTAAATACAATTTCAATAGGAAATACACCAAGAGCTTTAGCAATTACTGGAGATGGAAACAAAATGTTAGTCACACGTTTTATTTCACCAGATGAAGAAGGTCAAATTTGGGAAGTAAATCTAAATACGTTAACTAAAAAAACGATTGACTTAGCATTAGATGATTTCACTGTAGATAACGGAAATGCAGCTCGCGGGTTACCAAATTACATTTCAGGAGTTAGTATTCATCCCAATAATAAATCAGCTTGGTCTGTAGCAAAAAAGGATAATATTTTAAGAGGATTTGCGAGAGATGGAAAAACGTTAACTTTCGATAATGCTGTTCGAACAGCTATTTCTCCGATCAATTTAACAATAGGAAAAGAAGATTTAGGAAATAGATTAGATTTTGATAATCATGGTCAGCCTTCATCAGCTTTGTATTCTCCAACAGGAAATTATTTGTTCGTTACCATGCAAGGAAACAATAGAATTATTGTAATTGATCCGAAAACAGGTATCGAAATTTTAAAAACTGATGTGGGAAAATCTCCACAAGGTTTAGCTTTTGATAAAAGTACTAATAGACTTTTTGTAAAAAACTTTATGGATCGTTCGGTTACTGTTTTAAATGCTGATGCTATGGTGAGGAACGGAGATCCAGTGCTCGAAAATTTGGCAACTGTAAATACTGTAAGAACAGAATTATTGAGTGCGGAAGTATTAAAAGGGAAACAAATTTTTTACGATGCTTCTAATTTAAAAATGGGAACCGATGGTTACATCAGTTGTGCGAGTTGTCATGTTGATGGAACTCAAGATGGAAGAACTTGGGATTTTACAGATCGTGGAGAAGGATTAAGAAATACAATTTCACTCGTTGGTCGTGCCGGAACTGCTCACGGAAGAGTACATTGGAGTGCAAATTTTGATGAGATTCAAGATTTTGAGAATGATATTCGTGCGCATTTTAAAGGTCAAGGTTTTATGACTACAGATGATTTTAACGATGGAACAACAGCCTTAACACTTGGTGATGCAAAAACAGGAAAATCGGCAGATTTAGATGCTTTAACAGCGTATATAGAATCGTTAGATACTTTTGAACCAAGTCCGTATAAAAATGCAAATGGATCGTTAACTGCAGATGGAATTGCAGGAAAAGCTATTTTCTCAGACTTAAAATGTGCTTCTTGTCATAGTGGAGCGGCATTTACAGATAGCCCTTCAGGAAAATTACACGATGTGGGCACTTTAGGAACTCAAAGTGGTCAACGTCTTCAAAAAACATTGTTAGGTTTAGATGTTCCTACATTAAAAGATGTTTGGGCAACGGCTCCATATTTACATGATGGTTCAGCAAAAACAATTAAAGAAGTTTTAACAACAAAGAATATTGGAGATGCACACGGAGCAGTTTCTACTTTAAGTCAAAATCAGATTGATCAATTAGTAGCATATATTAATCAAATTGATGGAGACGAGATCAATACTGATGAAATTCAAGTTCTAGAAATGGCATCACCTGCAGATGGATCGAAATTAAATACATCAGAAAAAGTAAAATTAGCTGTAAATACTAATATTGAAGGCGTAACTAAAGTTGAATATTATGTAGATAACGATTTGGTTGAAGAAGTTACTACAGCGCCTTTTGAAAGTTCTTGGCAACCTATTTTATGGAAAACATATACAGTAGCCGCTAAAGTATTTTATAACAACGGAAAAACGGCTTCTATAACTCCAGAATCAAAAGTTACATTTAAGAATACAATCAACGTAATGTTTGTTGTTGGAGATAAGACAAATCTTTCCAACGAAGATCAGCGTATAAAATCAAGATTAGCACAACAATTTGGCTTTTCTATTACTTTGTTTTCAGATGAAGAAGCTACGAGCCCGCAATCTGCAAATCCGTATGATTTAGTTTTAATTTCTTCTACTGTAGATCCAAGAGAACTAGGAAATGATTTAGAAGGAGCCAGAGTGCCGTTATTAACTTGGAATCCTTTTATGTATAATCGTTTAAGAATGACTTCAGGATCTTTAAATACAGGTTTCGGAATTACAAACGAAGGTTTCGATCAAGTAACAATTTCAGCTCCAAATCATCCAATGGCAGCAAATGCAGGAATAACAACTGCTTTATATGATATTACACAAAGTTTACCTTTTGGAAGTCCATCAACAGAAGCTATTATAATTGCTAAAGCAGGTACACAACCTATTTTATTTGGTTATGAAGCAAGTGCAACAATTCCATCGAGAAGAACTGCGTTTCCGTTGCGAGATCAATTCATGCATTTATTAACACCACAAGGTTTAAAAATGTTTGATGCAGCTATTTTATGGACACTTCATGGTGGTGATGCAGATACGCCAATCGGACCGTTACCTGATGTGTATTTTACTTCACCAACTAACGAACAATTAGTAAATGCTCCAATTAGTATTGAATTTGAAACTGAAGGTTGGGATTTGCCTTCACAACAATTTCAGTTAAGATATAGAATAGACGGACAAGATAGAGGTTTAATAACTTCGGAAGGTGTGCATGAAGATCTAACAAATTTATCTGAAGGGCCACATGAATTAACACTTCAAATGGAAAGAAGTGACAATTCGTTAACGGAACTTGGAGAAACAATAACTGTTATGGTAACCAAAGATCCAATTCCAAAAGATCCAACAGTATTAATTGAATCGCCAACAAATGGAAGTTTAGTCGGACCTAATTTTTCTATTGAATTTTCTACAATTTTATGGGATTTTACACCTAATGGAAGGCATGTGAAGTATTCTTTAGATGGAATTGAACAGCAAGATGTGTATTCAGTTACTCCTATTCCTGTATCAAATTTAACAGAAGGCACTCACACTATTAAGTTAGAATTAGTAGAAGCCAATGGTACACTTACTGGAGAATTTAAAGAAGTGACATTTACAGTAGATGAAAGACTAGCAAATTTACCAGATACTGATTTTAGTGTCGAGTATAGAGAAAATAGTTCGGGAGCAAATTCATCAGAATTAAAACCTGTGTTTCAAATTGTAAATGGTTCTAATGAGAATTTAACGTTGAAAGATTTTACAATTCGTTACTGGTTTACACCAGATCATAATGTTCCTATGGTGTTTAATATAGATTATTCTCAACCAAAAGGAGTAACAGGAAAATATGAGGCATTAGGTGCAGAAAATTACTTAGAATTAGGATTTACAAATACTTCAGGAAATATCAATGCGAACTCAAAATCAGGACAAATCGTAACAAGATTACATCATTCAGGATTTCAATCACACAATCAGCTGAATGATTTTTCTTATGATGCTGCTAAGAATAATTTAAGTCCACATGTTTTAGTAACGTTATATTACAAAGGACAGTTAGTTTGGGGGTTAGAACC
Organism: uncultured Tenacibaculum sp.; assembly: GCF_947495995.1. Lineage (GTDB taxonomy): Bacteria > Bacteroidota > Bacteroidia > Flavobacteriales > Flavobacteriaceae > Polaribacter. Next base: position 206,810 of record NZ_CANMAX010000001.1, on the reverse strand, counting down.
CGATGGCTCGGTTGCTGAAAATAGAGCTCCGATTGCAGATTTTACCTCTAATGTAAGTTCAGGACAAAGTCCGTTAAGTGTTCAGTTTGATGCATCAGGTTCTTACGATCCAGACGGAGATGTATTAACCTATACTTGGGATTTTGGCGATGGAAATACAGCCGTGGGAGAAATAGTTTCACATGAATTTACACAACCCAATAACTATACGGTTGAACTTACAGTTAGTGATGGAGAAAAACAACGTACAAAATCTTCGGTAATTACAGTAACAGATCAACCGATAAATAATGCTCCAATAGCTAATTTTACTGCTGATGTAGTTTCGGGAAATGCGCCTTTATTAGTTCAGTTTGATGCTTCTAGTTCAACAGATCCAGATGGAGATATATTAACATATACTTGGGATTTTGGTGACGGAAATACTGCGACAGGAGAAATAATTTCATATGAATTCTTACAACCTAATACTTATGATGTAGTATTAACGGTAAGTGATGGTGTTTTACAGGATTCTAAAAGTATTGCAATTAATGTAATCGATGATTCAAATCCGAATCCTTCAGGTTGTAGTTTTGGTACGCCAATAGCCACAAGTTTAACATCTGTAAATAAAGCTTATGATTATGTATTTGTTTTAGGAAATGGCCCTGACTTAAGTAACATTGCAAAATTCACTATAAATTGGGATGCTAATGCGAACGGTTTATGGCAGTTTTCAATCAATACAACAAATGGTGCTCCGTCTTGGTGGAATAACTTAATACCAAGTATTACGCATAATTTCAATCAAGCACAACCAGAAATAACAATAACAGGTTCTGGTTTTACAGGTTTAGATGGTGAATATTGGGTAACCTTAGATGCTGACAACTTTGTGATGGTCTCAAAAACAGAAGGATTTACCCTGTATTTCAGTACAACTAATACAGCGCCTAACTGTGGAAGTACTGTTGCATCTAGAATTCAAAATGAACAAAGTTTAGAAACTGAAATATTTGCAATTGGACCAAATCCAGCTTCAAATTTTATTTCAATTTCTATTCCTTCAACTCAAAATCAAGTTACACAGAAAAGCGTAGCATTGTTCAATGTAGCTGGTCAACGAGTAATTTCAAAACAGTTTATTGAAAATAGTATTCAGTTAGAAATAAATGATTTACCAAAAGGTATATATGTTTTACAAATAAAAGACAGTGAAAAAGGAAATTTAGTAACCAAAAAGATCGCTATAAAATAGATTCATATGGGATAATTTTAAAACCGATATCAAGTAATTGATGTCGGTTTTTTTGTTTTAAATCTTAAGACTATGTTATAATAAATTTTAAACGCAACAAAGTTGCGATAAAATATTTATATTGCAATAGAGCCACGTTAGTGGTTTTGATCAAAAAATAATTTAAAACTTATAATTTAATGGTTACAAAAGAACAAGTACTTGAGGTACAAGAAAAATGGGGAGACGGAGTAGTTAAAATAGGAAGTTTACAGACAGATAGAGCTGAATGTGAATCGTTCACAAATGGTTTTATTGATGAGCGTTATGCGTATCAAAATGGAACAGTAGTATTCAAACCAACAAAGTGTGCTATTGAACAATTTAGACCAACTAAAGAAGAAGCAGTATCGTATTTTATTGCAGGTGAAGATCGTAAATGTGAAGAAGATAAAGGATTTGCCTTACAACCTTGGACTAAGGTAAGATTTGAAAACGCTGGGATAATTCTTGAAGAGAAAAGAGCTATTGCTATGGGAAACTATTTCTTTACAGATTTAGAAGGAAATGAGGCAAAAGTTGAATATACTTTTGGATACAAGCTTGTAGACGGAGATTTAAAGATCGATTTACATCATTCTTCTTTTCCATATACTATTGAAGTAGTAGCTTAATGAACAAGAGTATGTATTTTGTATGTCCTACGGATTTCCTTGAATCTGTAATTGATAATCATTCCTTATTAGATGTGAATTATTATTATACCTCTTTACGGAATTCCGTAGTATTTAATACAGATACATTAGATTATATATTTCAATTTATAGAAAAAGAAAACATCACAAAAATAAGCTTTGTCCTTTCTGATAAGAATACCATAATTTCAGATGCTATTTATCAACAAGCATATCATAGCTTAACTGGTTTGCGTAATTTTTATGATACGATTTCAAAAGATTATCTATATAAAGTAACAGATAAGCAAGCAATAGCATCACAAATAATACAAGCATTTTTAAAGGATAAAACATTACAATTAGCTTCAGAATTAAATAAAGCTTTTGATCAAGAAATAACGATTGAAGCAAAAATTTATGATAGTAAAGAAAAGAGTTTTGTTACTATTCCAACACAAAACTTCCTGTGGAGAGATATTTTTAGTTTTAATTAGATAAATCTTTCTGAATAATTTCTGATAACTCTTCTTTAGTCTTGTAAAAAACAAAATTGCCATCTTTTACATAAGAGATTTCTCCTGTTTCTTCAGAAACAATAATACACACAGCATCTGTTTTTTCGGTAACTCCAATAGCAGCTCTATGTCTAAGTCCGAATCTTGAAGGAATTCTGGTGCTTTCAGATACAGGTAAAATTACTCTTGTAGCAATAATATAATTATCACGTACAATTGTAGCACCATCGTGTAATGGACTGTTTTTATAAAAAATACTTTGAATAATTGCGTCGTTAATTAGAGCATTCATTTGGTCACCAGTATTCACTAGAAAATCTAACTTATTCGTTCTTTCAATAACAATTAAAGCTCCTGTTTTTGTTTTCGACAAACTGTTACAAGAGGAAAGCAAAGTATCAATGTCTGTGTCTGTATTAATTTCAGATTGTAAAAATTTTAACTGATTAAGGAATCCACGTTTATTGGTAAAATTATTTGTACCAATCATTAATAAGAACTTCCTAATTTCTTGTTGAAAAACGATAATTAAAGCAATAACACCACCAGATAATAAGTAACCAAGAATACCACTTAACATTTCCATATGTAGTGCTTGTGTGGCTTTCCATATTAAGAAAATAAGAGCAATACCAATTACAATATTAATAGCAACAGTTCCTTTAAGTAGTTTATATGTGTAAAATAATAGTACAGCAACTAGAATAATATCTAATACATCTAAAAAAGAAAAATCTAAAAAATCTAGCATTTGGTAATTTGCATTTGCGTAAATGTACTAATTATTTAGTTGTGGTGATTCGTATAGTTTTATGAGTATTAACAAAATTTTAAAATTTTATTAATTCATACTCTGGGGGATAATTTTGTATTTTCATCAACGAAATCAATCAATCGATTGAAAAAAATAAATTATTTAATCTAAAACCTTACTATTATGAAAAATCAAATTTTGAATCTAGGAACAGTGATTTCTAAAAAAGAGCAAAAAAATATCCAAGGAGGATTTGGATGTCAGCCACAATTACTTCAGTGTGATTCAAATCGTGATTGTCCTCCTTGTAGTAGCGGATGTGGAATTACTATAGATCTTAATGGAGAACCATTTTTCATCTCAGGTGTTTGCGCATTTTAAGCTATCTAGTAAAGAGAATAATAGAAAACCCAGTTACATTTTTTGTAACTGGGTTTGTTTTTTAATTGTATACGATGTTATTTACTCGCCATTGTAGTTTCAATATCTCCTATAAGCAAAGGATATTTACTACGTATAAATTTAATTTTTTCAAGAACTTCTTGATTTTTTGTGCGGCTATATTCTTCTTCTAAAGCTGTATGACTTTTGTTGTATAAATTTAAAGCAAGCTTATTTCGTAACGAAGCATAAGCACGATTCACGTTATCTAAAACATTAATGTAGGTTTCATAAGTAGAATTTCTATCTGCAGTTATAGAAATAAATGCTTTTGAAGGATGATCAGATAAGTCTGCTCTTTTTTCACCTTTACACCAATCACAAGCTTTTCCACTAAGATCTTTTCCTCCTCCATTATCAATAAAATCAACAGCAAGTTTGGTGATATTTTTTACATCAACAATATCATTTCCAATCAATACTTCATTGTTTAAGTTGATATTAATGTCAAAAAGATTTCTTTCATACATATCAATCTGAGGTGGATTTTCATTTTTCTCAGCCATTTTTCTAAAGATACCTTTATCTGTATCCATAGTTGTGGTCACCAGAAAGAAAATGAGTAGTAAAAAAGCAATGTCTGCCATAGATCCGGCATTAATTTCAGGAATAGTTCTTCTCTTCATAATTAGTAGTTTTTAAAAATTAATAAATAGTTTAAAAGTTTGGCTACTAGGCAATTTTTGGTATGAAGAATCAGCAACAAAAACGATGCCGCTTTTGAGATTGATAAACTAAGCCGAAATAGATGTTATAAAACTTGTGCAGTTATTTTAATAGCCTCAGAAGCTTCTTTAACATCATGTACTCTTAAAATATGAGTTCCGTTTAATAAAGCAATTGTATTAGCAACAGTTGTAGCGTTTAATGCTTCTTGAGGAGTTGTTTCTAAAAGTTTATACAACATAGATTTTCTAGAAACCCCAGTTAAAATAGGAACATCTAGATTTTTAAATAATGAAAGATCTTTTAATAACAGATAATTATGATCTATAGTTTTTCCGAAACCCAAACCAACGTCAATAATAATATCATTGAGTTTGAGCTGACGAAGTTCAAATATTTTCTCAGCAAAAAAAGAAATCAAATCAGTTATAATATTATTGTAAGTAGGATTTTTTTGCATGTTTTGTGGCGTTCCTTGCATGTGCATTAAGATATAAGGAACCTGTAACTGTGCCACAGTATTGTACATGTTTTTATCCATGTTTCCACCAGAAATATCATTTATCAAACTCGCACCAGCTTCAATAGTTTCTTGAGCGACTTTACTCCTAAAAGTATCAACAGAAATAATTAAATCAGGATAATTTCTAATCAGTAATTCAATAATAGGTACGATACGACGAAGTTCTTCATCTTCAGAAACATCTTTAGCACCAGGTCTAGAAGAATATGCTCCAACATCAATAAATGTAGCACCTTCAGCTATCATTTTATCAATTTGATTTAGAATAGTTACATCATTTTTATACTTACCGCCATCATAAAAAGAATCTGGTGTAATATTAAGTATTCCCATTACTTTTGGGGAAGATAAATCAACTAGTGTGCCTTTGCAATTAATTGTCATTGATACCTTTTTGTGGGTTATTGGTACAAATTTCTATGTAAAAATAACTCAAAACCTAATTGATTTGCTATTTTTACATAGTTTTTTCTGAATATATAAAATGCATAATACCTCAGAGCAGTACGATTCGGTTGTAAATGAATGCCGAAACTTATTTGTAAATAAGATGAAAGATTATGGTAGCGCATGGAGAATTTTACGCTTACCATCGTTAACAGATCAAATTTTTATTAAAGCGCAACGCATTCGTCAGTTGCAAGAGAATGAAGTTAGAAAAGTAGATGAAGGTGAAAGATCTGAGTTTATTGGGATAATAAATTATTCTGTTATGGCTTTAGTTCAGTTAGATTTAGGTGTTGTAGAACAGCCTGATTTATCTACAGAAGAAGCCACTGTGTTATACGATAAGTATGTTAAAATAACGAAGGAATTAATGGAGAAGAAAAACCACGATTATGGTGAAGCATGGCGAGATATGAGAGTTTCTTCTTTAACAGATTTAATTTTACAAAAGTTATTACGAGTAAAACAAATAGAAGATAATAAAGGTAAAACATTAGTTTCTGAAGGAATTGATGCAAATTATCAGGATATGATTAATTATGCTGTTTTTGCAATGATTCACTTCAACGAAGAAACATCATAAAATCCCTATAACTATGTTAAAAATACTTACACACATTTCAAGAGTTCTTGTTGGATTATTATTTATTTATTCTGGATTTGTAAAATTGGTTGACCCTGTAGGTTCAAAATACAAATTCGAAGAATACTTTAGTGCAGATGTATTAAACCTTGAGTTTTTAATACCTGTCGCTTTAGCGTTCTCAATATTATTAATTATCACAGAATTAGTATTGGGTGTAATGCTTTTGGTTGGTTATAAACCTAAGTTTACAGTGTGGAGTTTGTTTGGAATAAACCTAATATTCCTATTTTTAACATGGTATTCATACGCGTATAACAAAGTTACAGATTGTGGTTGTTTTGGTGATGCAATTAAATTAACACCAAAAGAAACATTTTATAAAAATATCGTGTTCATGGTATTTATCGTAATTCTAATTTTAGGAGTACGATTTATAAAACCATTAATCTCGAATAAAATAGCTTCTTACGCTACAATAGGAGCAGTAGTAATTTCTTCATTTATTGCATACTATGTGTTACAACATTTACCAATAATAGATTTTAGAGCCTACGCTATTGGAACTAATATTGCTGAAGGAATGGCTTTTGGTCCGAATGGAGAAGATCCTAAAATACATGATTTTGAAATCAGTACAGTTGATGGCGATGTGTTAGAAGAAATGCTAGGGAAAGATAAAGCAATGCTTATTTTATTAACAACTTTAGAGAAAGTTAATAAAGATGGATTAAAGTCTATTTCTGAAGTTGCAGCTAAAGCAAAGCAAAACGGATACGAAATTTACGTATTAACATCTGATATTATGATGGCAGATGTTATTTATGAAGATAATACAGAAAAGCTAGATGCTTTTATTAAAGAATATAACTTACCATATACTTTCGGAAGCTGTGACGAAAAAGCTATAAAAACTGCAGTTAGAGCAAATCCAGGAGTAATTATTGTAGAGAAAGGTGTAATCACGAATAAAAAGAAGTGGAGAGACGTAGATGAAATAAAGTTCTAATTATCAGTATATTTTATATATTTAAATACTGTTAATCAAAACTTTAATACTATGAAAGTCTTAAAATACATCTTACTATTAGTACTAGTCTTAGTACTAATAGGTTTATTGTATGTTACTTTACAACCTTCAGATTACGATGTAAATCGTTCTAAAGTTATCAATCAACCTGTTAATAAAATTTTCAATACAGTTAACGATCTTAAAACTTGGGAAAAGTGGGGACCGTGGCACGATGAAGATTCTACTATAGTTGTTACTTATGGTGATAAAACCGTCGGAATTGGAGCTAGTGATAGCTGGACAAGTAAAGATGGTCCAGGTAGTATGAAAACTATTGCTTTAGAAACGAATAAGTCAATTACACAAGAAATCAAATTTGGAGATAACGATCCTGGAGAGATTCTTTGGGATTTCGAAGAGGTAAAAGGAGGAACAAAAGTAACTTGGACTATGAAAGATGATAAAGCTCCTTTCTTTTTCAAGATGATTTCTGCCATTAGTGGAGGTTGGGATAATATGTTAGGTCCGATGTTAGATAACGGATTGAATAATTTAGATGAAGTAGTTGCTTTAATTCCTGATGCTTTCCGATTAGGGGAAATTAGAACTATAGAACATGAAGATAAGTCATTTATTGGTTATCATTACAAACTTAAGATCGATGAAGATGCTATGGAGAAAGCGTTTATGGAAGCGTTACCAAAAGCAGGAATGTATGCTGCTGGTTTAGGTTTAAAAGAAGGTGACTATGTTCCTGGAGGTTTGTACCATAAATGGGATGAAAAAACAGGAGAAGCAGATTTTCATATTGGTTTATTATTAAATAAAGATGTTCCTGCTGCTGAAGGTATGGATAAGTTAACTGTTTCAGGAGGAAAATATATTACTTTAACTAAATGTGGAGCTTACGGAATTGGAGATGTAGAAGCGCACAGTAAAATAGGAGCATATATTAAAGAAAACAAGTTAACACCTAAATATCCATTATACGAATTGTATGTTAACGATCCTTCCAAAGTAAAAGAACATGATATACAAACAGATATTTATTATTTGGTAGAGTAAACAACATAAAATTAATAGAAGAAGAACCTCACAAAACTGTGAGGTTTTCTTATTTTCGTAATTCATGAAACAGTTATTTTTAGTATTTATTGGTGGAGGTTTTGGAAGCGTTTTGCGTTTTTTGTTAGGTAAAGCTTTAAATAATTCTGAAACAGGTATTCCTTTAGGTACTTTTTTAGCCAATATTTTAGGAAGCTTATTAATAGGTTTTATTTTAGGTTTAGCTGCAAAAAATGAAGTGTTAACTCAAAATCACTCATTGTTATTGGCGACTGGTTTTTGCGGAGGATTCACAACATTTTCAACTTTTGCTTATGAAAATCACGTGTTTTTAAAATCAGGAGATTTTATGTCTTTTGCACTGTATACAATAACTAGTTTTGTGTTAGGCTTTTTAGCTGTCTTTTTAGGAATTTATTTAATAAAATATATCATATGAGTAATGTAGTACACTATAGTACAGAGGAGAATTATGCAATTTTAAAGATTGCAAATGGAAAAGTAAATGCGATTTCTCATGAAGTTATCGATGAGTTAAATACTTATTTAGATAAAGCAGAACAAGAAGAAAGAGTAGTTATTATTGCGGGACAAGATGGTATTTTATCTGGTGGTTTTGATTTAAAAGTAATGACTAAGTCTCCTGATGCTGCAAAAGAATTGGTAACTAAGGGATCTAAACTTTCACTTCGTTTATTATCTTTTCCTTATCCTGTTATTGTAGCTTGTGGAGGTCATGCAGTTGCAAAAGGAGCATTCTTATTATTATCTGCTGATTATAGATTAGGAGTTGCTGGGGATTTTAAAATCGGGTTAAATGAAGTAATGATTGGAATGACTATGCATAATGCTGGTGTTGAAATTGCTAGAGGGAAATTAACTCCAGTGTATTTCCAAAGAAGTGTAGCTAATGCAGAAATGTATAATCCGGAAGATGCTGTATCGGCTGGATTTTTAGATAAAATTGTACCACAAGAACATTTATTGCCAACTGCAACTAAAGTTGCACAGATGTTCGGGAAATTAAATAAAAAGGCACACAGAGATACGAAACTAAAAGTACGTAAAGAAACTTTAGAGAGATTAGAAAAAGCAATTGAAGAAGATATTGCTCAAGAATTATCTTTTGATGCTTAAAAAAAACAAACCCCACTTTTTAATAAGTGGGGTTTTTATTTGTTAGTTTATCCTCTACATCCTCGAATTACTCCAAATAAGTAATCGTCAGCAGCTTCTCTGTATTCATCACCACATTCACTATCAAAAGGGTCAGTACTACTTCCGTTAACGCGACCGCATCTATCATGATCTAAACAGTCTTTTGTCCACGCACTAGCAACAGTGAAAAAAGAACCACAACCAGATCCACAACGGCCAATACAACGTTCTCCATTTACTAAAATAGATTCACGAATATTTCCACGATCATCATCGTATTCAGCAGTTACAAAAGTATTTTTTCTGATACACGTAATTCCTTCGTTTCTATTTTGTAATGATTCATTTTCATTAATGTCAGAAGCAATGCGAGTCTTTTTGTGTGGGTATCCTGTTGGAGATTTTGCCCAATATTCTAATAATCGTAATAATGTAAATTCAGCCATAGAAAACTGATCAGTGGTTTCTCCTTTAAATAAGTATTTAGAAATTTCTTTTCCTAAATCTAATAATGTTTCTTTTTGATCTAAAGTTAATACGGCATCTTTTCCATCAAAATCTATAGATTGATTTTGATAATTTACGGCTGCTTCTAAAGAAAGATGATCGATTAATACAGTTCCAGTAAAAACAAATTCATTTGTAGCAACAACTTTATAGTTTACTAAATGCTCATTGATTGTTTTTTCACCAGAGAAAATTTGTTCTTCTTGTTGCTCTAGTCCAATTGCTTCTGCTTCTGGAGTGTTGTTTTCATTATTACAGCTTATCATAAAAAGTGTTGATAAGATTGTAAAAGCTAAAAGTTTGAAATGTTTTTTCATGAGTTTAAATTTTGAGGTTAATAGGATCAAAACTACTTTCACAATGTGATGAAAAAACATGCTGATTATTAAATATGTATTAAGATAAAAACAGTTGTGTTTGTTAGTTTTTTTAATATATTTTTATGTGAATCAATAGTTTGGGAGGTATATTGAAGAGAAGAATACTTAACAATAAGATGAGATATTGTTTAAAGAAAAATAACGATTTATTTAATCTGTTATTTTAAGCTTTTCAAGTTGGTAGATTAATGATAAAGAAGGGGTAGTTAGCTCTTGTTCACTATTATAAAACTTCCACTTTTTTGTGTCAATTTTAGAATATTTATAAGGATAAAAACAACCTCCATGACCTTTAATTGTATCTGTGAAAACATCAAATGTTCCTTCAGCAATCAATTGCTTTTCTTTGTTTAGGAATTTCCAAAAGCCTTTTTTATACCAGTATTTTACAGAATCAGCTTCAAGTCCACAAAAAAGATAAGTGTCTTTTTTAAATTGTCCAATACCATAAAAATCTCCATACTTTTTATATTCATAAGCTTCACTACCAGGAAAATTTAAAGAAAAAACTTCTTTGTAATGAATGTCTTTAATAAGTTTTATGTGTTTCTTTTCCTTAGTTAAATATTCAATTCCTAATTTTTCATAATTAAGACTAAGTTTAAAACTATCACTTATAATCGTATATTCTGGTTGAAAGTTAATGTTGTCAGTAATTTTCAAACTATCTAATTGTGAGATATATTTTTCTAACTCTTTATAGGATTTAGATTTTTTCAGAATTATCATATTATTTTTTATACCTCTCTGTTCTAAACTGAAAGAATAGAATTCTAAATTCTCTTTTGGAAGTTTTAGTTGTATATATCCATCTTTTTTACAAGATGTTAAGAAATACAGACAAATAATTAAAAGTGTAAGTTGATAGATTTTCATACACTATTTTTTATAATCCATTACACCAGCTTCGATAGCAATAGCTAAAGAATTATTTCTTGGAGTAATTGGGCAAGAATACAATTTGTTATATGCGCAATAAGGATTGTAAGCAGTATTGAAATCTATAGTGACTGTTCCGTCTTCTTTAATATCTGTAGTTAAAACGTCAATAAAACGTCCTCCACCATAAGAACCTTTACCATTAGTTTCGTCTAAAAAAGGAAGAAATAAGTGATTCTTATAATCAATTCTTGGGTTTGGATCTTTGTAAATATCTAATTCAAAATCTTTTCCATCTATTGAAAATTGAATAACACCGTATTTTTTATACTTAACAGTTTCAGAAGTTGTTGTAGGAAAGTTAAAGACTTTTCCGTTTGGAGTTTTTGTTAATCTTGCTGAAACTTTAAATTTCTCATTAACCGGGAAAAAAGCTAATCCTTTAAATTTTCGTAAACCACTTTTGGTTAACGGAGAAGTTGAAGCATCTTTAAATTTAGCATTCATTTTACGTTGAAATTCAGATTCTCCTTGAGGTTTTCTCTTTCCTGAATTACATGATAATAATAGAGATAAGAAAAGAAATACTATAACTTTCTTCATAAATAAGTTCTAAAATAAATAAGTGATTTAGTTTAATCGAAACTTTCGTTCTTCTTCAGTTAAAAAACTTAAAGATCCGCTGCTATATGTTGATCCAAATGTTCTTACACTAGAATATATCTGAGATAAAGCATCGATTACTTGATTTTCTGATAACTCTTGTAATGGATGTATAAAAGCAGTCCATAAAATTCCATCAGAAACAGCATAACGTACATCCAAAGTAGAATGAAAATTGGCCTCCATACATTTTTTAAGCTGCGTGTCGGTAAGATCATTTGCTTCAGTGATTGGTGCAATAATTCGCATTCTATTATGAAGTTGATCTGTTAAACACATAAAAGCAATCTCATTAATTTCAAATTTCCAATATCCTTCAGAACCTTCAATTTGATCAGCATTTTTTGCTAAAATTTCATACAGTATATTATTGTCCATAGCCAGATTTCTCTAAAGAATAGTTAAACGATTAATAAGTGATTACGAAGTTAGTTGAAATGCGATTAAAAACAAAATAAGTATTTCATATACAACCTATTCATATTTTGTATATGTTTGTATAGTAATTAGAAAATAATCATGAAAAACACATGTACATATAAGCAGTGGAGATCGGTAGTTAAACTATCGCTCAGTCGGGCTTGTTATGTATAAATGTTATATCTATATAAAAATATACAATTGCATTAAGTCCGGCTTTTAGCCGGACTTTTTATTTTTTATTACGTCAACTTAAAACAAACAATTATGAAAAAGTTATTTACGAATTACTTAGCAACTTTTAAAGGCCTCTCAAAAGAGGTATGGTGGTTGTCTTTAATTACGCTCATCAACAGAGCAGGAACAATGGTAATTCCATTTTTATCATTGTATTTAAAAGAAGGACTCAACTTCTCATTTTCAGATGTTGGGCTTATTATGGTCTTCTTTGGTTTAGGATCTGTAGTTGGATCAAAATTAGGAGGATATTTAACCGATAAAATCGGATATTACAAAGTGATGCAAGTAAGTTTGTTTCTTACAGGTATTCTATTTGTGTTATTACAGTACGTGACAACTTTAATTGGATTTTGTGCTTCAATTTTTGTGTTGATGACAGTTGCAGATACGTTTCGTCCAGCAATGTTCGTTGCGTTAAGTTTATATAGTAAACCAGAAAATAAAACAAGGTCTGTAACATTAATCCGTTTGGCAATTAATCTTGGTTTTTCGGCTGGTCCGGCTATGGGAGGTTTAATTATTACAACTTTAGGTTATCAAGGTTTATTTTGGGTAGATGGAGTTACTTGTGTATTGGCAACCATCTTATTGATAAATGTATTAAATCCTAAGAAAGCTAGAGTAATTGATGAAGTGAAAAACGAGAATCCGTTATCTATATATTCTGATAAATTATTCTGGATTTTCTTTGTAGCAATGGCGTTATTCGGAGTGGTTTTCTTACAATATTTCTCAACAATTCCATTGTACTACAGAGATGTTCATCATTTGTCAGAATTTGAAATAGGATTATTATTAGGAGCAAACGGACTTATTATTTTCTTGTTAGAAATGCCATTAGTAAAAGCTTTAGAAGATTCGAAACACACAAAAATAGCTTTAATGTTCGGAGGAGGAATTTTAGTAACCTTAAGTTTTATTGTGTTGAATATGACTGGCTGGGTTGGAATTTTACTCGTTGGAATGTTTTTAATGACTATTGGTGAAATGGTGATGTTTCCGTTTTCAAATGCATATGCATTAGAAAGAGCAAAAAGAGGAAGTCAGGGGGAATATATGTCTTGGTATAGTATCTCATTTTCAATAGCTCATGTTTTTGGTCATTTCTCTGGAATGCATTTAGTTGATAAAATTGGTTTTGATAATACTTGGTATATTGTATTTGGTCTTTCTTTGTTAAGCGGACTTTTTCTGTTGCTACTATTATTCAAAACTAAACGACTAGAAAATAGTATAGGAAAATGATAAAATCTTTTAAATAATATTATTTGGGGATTATAATTTTTATACAAAACTTGAGTTATTGTATATAATTAACCAAATCCCCAAATAGTAATGAGAAAAATTACACTTCTTTTGCTGTTTTGTGTAGTAAGTATTGTCGCACAAAACTCAAATATTCAATTTTCAAACACGACTTATCCTTTTGGTTCAATGCCAAGTAATGTTCAAGAAGCAGATTTAAAAGATGCTTATGTACAATGGAAAGCAAATTTTGCAACCACTTGTACAGGTGGTCGTGCTAGAATTAAATTCGATGATCCAAATTTTACGGTTTCTGAAGGAATTGCTTACGGAATGTTATTGTCTGCTTATGCAAATGATAAAGAGCTTTTTGATGGTTTATGGAAATACTATAAAAGCCATACAAATGCAAACGGAGTAATGAACTGGAAAATTGAAGGTTGTGATACAGTAAATGGTCAAAATGGAGCAACAGATGCTGAATTAGATGCTGCTATAGCTTTAATTATAGCAGGAAATCGTTTTGGTAATACTGGTATTTTAAATTATCACCAAGAAGCTAAAGATTTAATTGCGATAATGAAGCAACATGAAATCGAAGCAACAAGTTATGTGTTAAAACCAGGAGATGCTTGGGGAGGATCAAACAATACAAATCCTTCTTATTTTGCACCAGCTTACTTTAGAGTTTATGGAAAGTTTACAAACGATGTGCAGTTTTGGGATAATGTAACTGCTAAAACATATGAAATTTTAAATGCGAATTTATCTGTTAATAATGCAGTTGATTGTTTAGTCTCAGATTGGTGTAAGGCAGATGGTTCATATTCAGATATTGTTCCTTGGGCATTTAATTCAGGGAAATCGTTTTATTATGATGCAGCAAGAACACCTTGGAGAATTGCTACTGATTACATCTGGTTTGGAAAAACTGATGCGTCGTCATATTTAGCAAAGTGCGAAAACTTTGTTAGCAGAGTAGGAGGTTTAGATAATATTACGGCAGGTTATAATCAAGACGGAACACAAATTCACACATTTAAAGATCCTACGTATACAGGTTCTTTTGCAGCTTCTTTAATGAATTCAAACCAAACTGTAGTAGATAATGCATATAGCACTACTAAAAATTTAACATCTACAGCTTATTTTGCAACAACATTACGTGTTATTTACATGTTTACTTTATCAGGGAATTTTTACAACCCTGTTTCAGAAGTATTGAGTAACGAAGAAGTGGTACAACAACAAAAAGATATTATTATTTATCCTAATCCAACAACGAACGAATTACGTTTGGTAAATTTTGAATTAGGTAAAAAGGTGAAAATATACAATACATTAGGTAAAGAAATTATGACTACCGATGTGAAAAATTCTAATATGGAATTAGTTGATGTTTCAGAGCTTCCGACTGGGATTTACTTTATCAATAGTGGTAAAGTGAAAATTAAATTTATAAAGAAATAGAAGTCCAACTTCTATAGTGGTTTTTTTGTACGCAAAAACCTAATTTATTATAGTTAAGGATATTTAGCGAGAAAGGATTTGATTCTTTCTCGCTATGTTTTTTATGATAAGTGTAGTATTTTTGAATGTGAAATTTCAATACAAATATGAATATACAAGACGCACAAAAACAAGTAGACGATTGGATTAAGAATCATGGAGTTCGTTATTTTAACGAATTAACAAATATGGCTCAACTTACTGAAGAAGTAGGAGAAGTTGCTCGAATTATTGCTCGTAGATATGGAGAGCAAAGTGAAAAAGAAAGCGATAAACAAAAAGATTTAGGTGAAGAATTAGCAGATGTGGTTTTTGTAGTGTTGTGTTTAGCAAATCAAACAGGAGTTAATCTACAAGAGGCTTTTGATAAAAAGTTAGATATCAAAACAAAACGTGATCACGATCGTCATCATAACAACGAAAAGTTAAAATAAATGACTGTAATTGAAAAATTAAAGAGTCCATTGTTTTGGAAAAATGTACTCAAAGTAAGCATACCTTTCTTCATTTTTGTAATTATTTTTTCTCTGCTTTTTTATAACGGAAGACTAATTTTTTCTGGTGATTTTCAGGCAGTATTTGATAAAGAGTTCAAAAATGGTAAATGGATTAACTTTCTTGTGCCTAGATTAATTATAAGTTTTGGTTATGGGATGTATACAGTCATGAAAAAAATGAAATAGAAAAATCATCAATAAAATATTAAAAGCCATCTTTTAAATAAGGTGGTTTTTTTATTGTATGCTTAAGAAATATTAAAATGACATTATAAGCCCTATAATTATTTCAACATTTTTAAAATAAGTTTTAAGATCTTATATTTTTTACACAAATTATTGAGTTTTGTGAAATTTCATACAATTAAATTAAGGTTATTATTTTGTTATTTATTTGTTTTAACTTAATTTTTTATCAATAATCTAAATTGAGAGTTAAAAACTTTTATTATGTTTTTGTTTTAAGTTGTTTTTATGTTTATTTATTAAATATTTATTAAAAAAGCATTTTTACTGAGAATACTTTAATGTTTTTGTATTTTTGGTTTCCGGATTTTAAATAAATTAAGAAAATATTAATTTTTCTTTTAAAATTAACCAACTTAAAAACCCTTCTTAAAATGAAAAGTAATCTCAAACTTTTACTTGGTGGTTTGTCGATGGTTTTAGTTACTTCTTTAGGTTATAAAGAATATCAATCTTATAAGCTTAAAAAAGAAATCGAAACACAAAGAGAAACTCACGCAAACTTCTTAAAAAATAGTCCCTTTAAGGAAAGACTTCAATGGGATAAAAAAACTAGAAAGTTAAACGGACTTCCTCCGAACAAGTATTTCGAACAAATGTGGGAGTTAACAATCAACCCAAACACGGGAAGATTAGAAGATGAAAATGTAACAAAACTTCGTGAACAACTAAGGTCAGAAAGAATTGCTCGAAGAGTTCCTGGTGATAATAATTCTCCATGGGTAGAAAGAGGACCAAATAATGTTGGAGGTAGAACTAGAGCAATATTATTCGATCCAAACGATGCTAATAATAGACGAGTTTACGCTGGTGGAGTTAGTGGTGGTTTATGGGTGAATAACGATATTACTAATGCAAATTCTCAATGGCAAAGAGTACAAAATGTTCCAGGTAACTTATCTGTAACATCAATTACTGTTGATCCAAGAAATTCAAACAACTGGTATTTAGGAACTGGTGAGCAATATACTGCTGGAGATGTTGTAGGTAACGGTGTGTATAGAAGTACAGATGGTGGTACAACTTGGACAGCCGTAAATATTCCTGCTGCTGGTGCTGCTACATTTGATTTTAATGCAGGAAACCTTTTCTTATCAGGAATCAATTATGTAAACGATATTTTAGCTTGGGATAATGGAACTTCTACAGAATTATTTGTTGGAGTTGGAGCTAACGTTTATTCAGATGCAAGTTCGCCAACAAACTGGTTAGGATTACAATCTGCAGGATTATATCGTTCTACTGATAACGGAAATACTTGGAACAGAGTTGAAGCTGCAGGTATGGGATTCGAATTTAGTGGAGCAAACTATTATTTCATTCCAAATGATTTAGAAGTTGGATCGGATAATAGATTATGGATGGGTACAATTACAACTCCTGGTTTGGGTCAAGGAGGAGGAAGAGTATTTAGTTCTACAAACGGAGCTACTTGGACGGAAGCAGCTGCTTCTCCTTTAGTAGAATCTAACAGAGTAGAATTAGAGCCTTCAATTACAAATCCAAATAGATTATATGCATTAGCACAAGGAACAACAAGTGCTTCTCCAGTTCGTATTTTCGAAACTACAAACGCATTTGGTACAGTAAGAACTTTAAGTTTACCTAATGATGCAGATAACGGAATTCCAGCGAATGACTTTACAAGAGGACAAGCATTTTATGATTTAGTAATAGAAACTGATCCAAATGATGATGACGTAGTTTTTGTTGGAGGTATCGATTTATTTAGAAGTACTAATGGTGGTGGATCTTGGACTCAAATATCTCAATGGAGAAACTTAGGTCTTAGAAATGCTAGTTTAGTTCATGCAGATCACCATGCAATAGCTTTTGCAGGTAATTCTTCAACTAGAATGTTATTTGGTAACGATGGTGGTGTATACTATTCAAATAATGGTGGAGGAACAATAGCTTCAAGAAATAGAGGATATAATGTAACTCAGTTTGTAAAAGCTGGAATAGGACCAGATGGTCCAGGTGATAGAGATGGAATTTTTACTGCTGGAGCACAAGATAACGGTACACAAGCCTTTAGAAATGCTACTGCAGGAATCAATAGTTCTACTGAATTAAGTGATGGTGATGGATTCTATACGTTTGTTGATAAAGATGGTCAGTTTATGATTTCTACATTCACAAACAATGTAATTTATCGTTTTAATTTACCATGGAATGGAAGAAGTAGAATTCAAGGTGGTGCTACAACTTTATCGAGTAGTCAAACTACTGGTGACTTCGTAAATCCAATGGATTATGATAGTGACGCGAATCGTTTATTATCAAATAACTCAACAAGAGCTACAAGTACTACACCAGCTGCTTTTTCTATCTTAAGTATTAATGTTGCTGCAAACTCAAGAGGTACATTAACTAACACTTTATTAAACGCATCTCCTACGGCTTTCAGAGCTTCTCCTTTCACAAACAACAGATGGTTTGTTGGTTTAGCAAATGGTAGATTACTAAGATTGTCTGGAGTGAATAATAGTAATGCAACTTTTACTCAAATAAATACACCATTCGTAGGTTCTATTTCTTCTGTAAGATTTGGTGCTACTGAGAACGATATTTTTGTAACAATGCACAACTATGGAGTTGTAAGTGTTTGGGCTACTACAGATGGTGGAGCTAACTGGGTAAACAGAGAAGGTAATTTACCGAATATCCCTGTTAGAGATATCTTACAAAATCCATTAGATAGAAATGAAGCAATTTTGGCAACTCAATTAGGAGTTTGGTCAACTTCAAACTTTAACGATGCTGCTCCAAATTGGACACAAGCTTATAACGGAATGAGTGATGTAAGTGTAACTGCTTTCGATTACTGGAACGTTAACGGAAATAATACAGAAAATAGAATTATAGCTTCTACTTATGGTAGAGGAGTGTTTACAGGAGAGTTTACAGCGAATACAGCTGCAGATACACAAGCGCCAAGTAGACCAAATAATGTTACAGCTTCTAATGTTACAGCTACCTCATTAACATTAAGTTGGAGTGCTTCAACTGATAATGTAGGAGTAACTGGATACGATGTGTATCAAGGATCAGCCTTAGTAGGAACTACAGCATCAACTTCTACAAATATTACAGGTTTAACTGCAAATACAGCTTACTCATTTACAGTAAGAGCGAAAGATGCTGCTAACAACGAATCTAATGCAAGTGCAGCGGTAAATGTAACTACAACTGGTGGTGCAAGTTCATCATGTACCTCAACAGTAGCTTCTTTCCCATATAGTGAAAGTTTTGAAACGAATGATGGATGGACTCAAGTTACTGGTGATGATGGAAACTGGTTAAGAGATAGTGGAGGAACACCTTCAAGTGGAACTGGACCAAGTAATGGTGCTGATGGAAGTTTTTATTTATTCTTAGAAGCATCAACAAATAATAGTGCTGGACAAATAGGGAATAATGCTACGGCAATTTTACAAAGTCCTTGTTTTGATCTTTCTGGAGAGTCTTCTGCAAGTTTTTCTTTCAGTAACCATATGTTTGGAACAAGTGTAGGTTCTTTAACTTTACAAGCGTCTACAGATGGAACTACTTGGGTAAATTTATGGACAGATTCTAGTAACCAAGGAAACCAATGGAATGATGTATCTGTAGATTTAGCTGCTTATTTAGGAGGAACAGTTAGCTTACGTTTCGTAGGAGTTACAGGAACAAGTTGGTCTAGTGATATTGCAATTGATAACCTTGCTTTAACTGCTGGAGGAAATTCAGGAAACCCAACAAGCCCTGCTTGTGAAGCTTTAGATTTCAACAACTTTACAGTATCTAGTTTCTCAAACCAAGATAATGCTGGAAATTTCTCTGTAAGTACAGATGGATCATCTATAACATTAACAAACAATACATGGAAATCTATTCCTTTAGATTACACGGTAACACCGAATACAGTAATAGAATTCGAATTTAGTAGTGCTTCTGAAGGTGAAATTCATGGTATTGGTTTTGAAACTGATAATAACTTATCGGCTAATAACTATTTCAAACTTCATGGAACTCAAAATTATGGTATCACTAATTTTGATAATTATGCTGGTGGAACTCGTACGTATGCAATTACTGTTGGAGCTTCTTATACAGGAACTATGAATAGATTAGTTTTCATTAACGATAATGATGGAGGTTCAGGAAATACATCTACGTTTACTAACGTAAGAATCTACGAAGGATCTTGTTCTTCTTCTACAGCTGTTGTATCAGCTCAAGATTTTGATGTAAGAAATGACCTTTTAGGAGATGAAGATGAAGATATATTAGCTTCAGTTAAAATAGGACCAAATCCTGTTGTAAAAGGAAATGTTTTAAGAATAATTTCTTCTAAAGAATTAACAAACACTTCTTATACAATCTTTAATACATTCGGACAGGCATTAAAAACTGGAAGATTAGAGAATGGAACTATAGCTACTGATAATTTAGCTACAGGAATTTACTTATTAAACTTAAGTAATAAATATACAGAAACTACAATGCGTGTAATCGTGAAGTAATTTATATAATTCCTTAAATAAAAAGACTGTTTAAATTTATTTAAACAGTCTTTTTTTATGCTATAATTTTATTGAATAACTTTCTTTCCGTTAATCTAGTTGAATAAAATCAATTTGACTAGCTTTTACTTTCTGATTTAACTCTTTTACTTTAGAGTTAAAGATATTGTATAATTTATTCAATTCAATGTCGATATCTTTTGTGATTTCATTTTTAAAAGCAATCGCTTGATCAGTAGGTTTATAATCACCAATTCTAGTCAATGAGTTTAAATGTCCTAATTTGTTATTTAATTTAATAGGGAAATTTAAAGGATCTTGATTACTCTTACTCTTAGTTTGATATAAGTTGTTTTCAACAACAGTCATTTCCTTAACTAATTTATCAGCAAAGTCTAATAGCTCTTTATGTTTCTTTTTATCTTTAATAGACTTCTTTAAAGTAGTAACTTGATTTCTAACTTTCTTTACATTTTTTAATGCTTTATGAATCTCAGTCATTTTTGCATTAATGCTATTGATAAAGTCAAATTGAGCTTTTAAATCTTGGGGTGTAGATTCTGAATTTGGCTTGTTTTTAATTGTGAAGTTTTGAGATTTAGATTTTCCGTTTACAACTAAATCTACTTTATATTCTCCAGGTAAAGCCATTGGTCCGCTTAAAGAAGCCCACCATAAAATCATACCTTTTACACGTTCAGCTCCAGTATACATCATATTCCAATAAAAAACATTGTCGCCTTCTTTTACTTTTAATTTTCCTTCTTTTTGTTTTGTATCAGGATGAGTACTAAAAGCACGGATTAAATTTTTAGAACTATCGTAAAATTTAAGAGCTACAGTATCTTTTTTAGTATACTTTTTTAAATAATAATTTACAGGAACTCCACCATAATAGTTTGTTCCATTTCTTCTAGATTTAGCTCCATTTCCTCCACCCATTCTATAACTTTCTTTAGGTTTATAAACAAAGAAATCTTCTTTTTGAAGTGTATTGTTTAATTGGTGTAATGGAGTTAAATCATCAATAATCCATAATGAACGACCTTGTGTAGCTGCAATTAAATTATTTTCCTTAACAGCTAAATCAGTAATCGGAACTAAAGGTAAATTCAATTGGAATTTCTGCCAGTTTTTACCATCGTTGAAAGAAATATACATTCCTCTTTCTGTACCAGCATATAGTAATCCTTTTCTTTTAGGATCTGCACGTAAAGCTCTAGTGAAATCTTCGTTTCCTATTCCTGAGGTAATTTTTTTCCAAGACTTTCCATAATCTTCTGTTTTGTAGATATAAGGTTGGTAGTCTCCAGTTTTATATTTTGTTCCAACGATGTAAGCTCCACCTTTAGTGTGAGGATCAATTTCAATACAATTAATCATCATCCATTCCGGCATTTTTTTCGGAGTTATGTTCGTCCAGTTTTTTCCACCATCTTTTGTGATATGAACTAAACCATCGTCAGAACCTGTATAAATTACTCCATTTTCACCAGGAACTTCAGCGACAGCGAAAATAGTTCCGTAGTACTCAACTCCAGTGTTATCTTTTGTAATTGGACCACCTGATGGGCCTAATGTTTTAGGATCATTTCTAGTTAAATCTGGACTAATAACTTCCCAAGATTGACCTTCATTAGTTGTTGCGTGTAAATGATTAGATGCCGCGTATAATTTTTTCTTGTTATTTGGAGAAAATAATACAGGGAAATTCCATTGAAAACGATATTTAAAATCTTCAGCACCATGTCCCATAGGATCATCTGGCCAAACATTAACCGCTCTAAATTCTCCAGTTTTATGGTTCACACGAGTTAATAATCCACCGTAACTTCCACCATAAGCAATGTCATTATTTAAAGGATCTACAGCGATATGAGCACTTTCTCCACCTGCTGTTGATTCCCAATCTTGTTCAGTAATAAACCTTCCATCTGTTCTATGAGCTATTCTAATCGTAGAATTATCTTGTTGAGCAACATAAATTCTATACGGAAAATGATTGTCTGTAGTTACACGATAAAATTGAGAAGTTGGCTGATTTAAATATGTAGACCAGTTCTCACCAGCATCAAAAGAAATTTGTCCACCACCATCATCAGCAATAATCATACGTTGATTGTCTTCAGGAGCAATCCATAAATCATGATGATCTCCATGCGGAGCATTGTATGTTTTGTAAGTTCTACCACCGTCTGTAGATTTATGATAACGAACATTTAAAACATATACTGTGTTTTCATCTTCAGTGTCGGCATAAATTCTAGTGTAGTACCAAGCTCTTTGGCGAAGTTTACGTTCCTTGTTTATTAATCTCCAAGTTTTACCTCCGTCTAAAGATTTATAAACACCACCTTTTTTATTTTCAATAATCGCCCAAACAATGTCAGAATTTAAAGGAGATACAGCTAAACCAGAAATTCCCCAAACACCTTTAGGTAATCCAGAGTTTTTAGAAATGTTAGTCCATGTTTCACCTTCGTCAGTACTTTTCCAAATTCCAGAACCTTCACCACCACTAGATAAACTGTAAGGAGTTCTTCTAACGTTCCAAGTAGAAGCATATAAAGTTCTTGGGTTACTAGGATCGATAATTAAATCGATAGCTCCTGCATCTGTATTGCTAAATAAAACTTTTTTCCAAGTTTTACCTCCATTTATAGATTTGTATACACCTCTTTCTTCAGTAGACTTGTATAAATCACCCAAAACAGCAGCGAAAACAATATCAGGATTTTTAGGATGAATTCGTATTCTTGGGATGTGTCTAGAGTTAGGTAAACCAACATGTTTCCAGGTTTTACCAGCATCTTCAGATTTCCAAACACCGTCTCCAGAAGATACATTTCCACGAACAGTTTTTTCTCCCATTCCAACGTAGATAACGTTGTTGTCCCATTCACTTACTGCGATAGATCCAACTGATCCTCCAAAGAAACCATCAGAAATATTTTGCCAAGTATTACCAGCATCTATAGTTTTCCAAATACCACCACCTGTAGTTCCCATATAGAAAAGATTGGGCTTTTTTGCTACACCAGTAACAGCACAACTTCGTCCTCCTCGATGCGGGCCGATGTTTCTCCAATCGATTGCGTTAAAATATTCTTCAGAAAATTGGCTATTGTCATTTTGAGCATTAACTTTGATTTCGAAGAATAGGAGCAGGATTGCCCCTATAAAAAGTAGTTTTTTCATTTGATTTAGTTGATTAAAAAGCTAAATATAAAATTTTGTTAATGGACTTATTGTTAAAGATTCCTAAAAATCAATTATTTAAAAATAGTGTTGTAATATCAGGTTCCAAAAGTGAATCGAATAGATTATTAATTCTACAACAATTATTTCCAGAATTAGTTATAGAAAACCTTTCTAGTTCTGATGATTCTGTACACATGCAAAATGCATTAAGTGGAGATTCAGAAATTGCGGATATTGGGCACGCAGGTACTACAATGCGATTTTTAACAGCACTTTTTTCATCACAAGAAGGAACTACAAAAGTTTTACAAGGATCTGAGCGTATGCATAACAGACCAATTAAAATTTTGGTAGATGCATTAAGAGATCTTGGTGCAGATATTACCTATTTGGAGAAAGATGGATATCCACCATTAAAAATAGTTGGTAAGAAGTTAACGAAAGACAATGTTTCAATAGCAGGAAATGTTAGTAGTCAGTATATATCGGCTTTATTGTTAATTGCTCCGAGTCTGCCTAACGGATTAAAATTAGAGCTTACAGGAGAGATTACTTCTATTCCATATATCAACATGACTTTGAGTTTGTTGAATCAATTAGGAATTGAAACAAAATTTGAAGGAAATACTATCGAAGTTTTCAAAAAAGAAAATATTACAGCAAAAAATATTATTGTTGAAGCAGATTGGAGTTCTGCATCATATTATTATTCATTAGTAGCTTTAAGCGAAGTTGGAACAGAAATAACATTATCGTCGTACAAAAAAGAAAGTTTACAAGGTGATAGTTGTTTATCAATAATCTATGAGCATTTTGGTGTAACTACCGATTTTAATGAGCATACCATTACATTGAAAAAAGTAAGAGAAGCTAATAAAGAAAAACTAAATTTAGATTTAGTTAAGGCTCCAGATATAGCACAAACTATTGCTGTTACTTGTTTTGCTCTAGAAGTTCCTTGTGATTTAGAAGGCTTACATACCTTGAAAATTAAGGAAACGGATCGTTTAGAGGCTTTAAAAGAAGAAATAACAAAGTTAGGTGGAGATATTAGTGTAACCAACGAAGAGTTGTTCTTGAAAAAATCTGATGCGATAAAAGAAAACGTAACGATAGAAACATATCACGATCATAGAATGGCTATGGCTTTTGCGCCTTTAGCACTTAAAGTTCCGATAAAAATAGCGGATGCTAAAGTTGTAACAAAATCGTATCAGAACTTTTGGTCTGATTTTGAAAAGATTGGAATAGAGCAAGAAGTCTTAAAATAAAAGATGAAACGCTTGACAAGCCCTATGTTGAAATCGTATATTTGCCGCCATATAATATAGAACTACAATGAAATTATCTCAATTTAATTTTGAATTACCTAGTGAATTATTAGCTGAATATCCTTCTGAGCACAGAGATGAAGCTCGTTTAATGGTATTAAATCGTAAAGAACAAACTATTGAACATAAGTTGTTTAAAGATTTAATCAATTATTTTGATGAAGGTGATGTAATGATGTTGAATAATACGAAGGTTTTTCCTGCTCGTATGTTTGGTAATAAAGAAAAAACTGGAGCAAGAATTGAAGTTTTCTTATTAAGAGAGTTAAATGCAGAGCACAGATTATGGGATGTTTTAGTAGATCCAGCACGTAAAATTCGTATCGGAAACAAATTATTCTTTGGTGAAGATGAGAGTTTAGTAGCTGAGGTAATTGATAACACTACATCTAGAGGAAGAACTTTACGTTTCTTATTTGATGGTTCTTACGATGAGTTTAGAAGAAAACTTATTGAATTAGGGCAAACACCATTACCTAAATATATCAAGAGAGATGTTGAGCCAGAAGATGAAGAGCGTTACCAAACAATTTTTGCTAAGCACGAAGGAGCAGTAGCTGCACCAACTGCAGGGTTACACTTTTCTAAGCACTTAATGAAGCGTTTAGAAATTAAAGGAGTTGATTTTGCTGAAATGACACTTCACGTTGGATTAGGTACTTTTAATCCAGTTGAAGTTGAAGATTTATCTAAGCATAAAATGGATTCTGAGAAAATTATCATTCCTCAAGAAGCTTGTGATGTAGTTAACAATGCTATTGAAAAGAAAAGAAGAATTTGTGCAGTAGGAACAACGGTAATGAGAACTGTAGAGTCTTCAGTTTCAGCAAGCAAAAGATTAAATAATTATGAAGGATGGACAAACAAATTTATTTTCCCTCCTTATGATTTTAGTATCGCAAACTGTATGGTAACAAATTTCCATACACCTAAGTCTACATTATTAATGATGATTTCAGCATTTGCTGGTCACGATTTTGTAATGGAAGCTTATCAAGAAGCAATTAAAGAAAAATATAAATTTTACTCGTACGGAGATGCGATGTTAATTATTTAATATTTTCAAAAAATTATAAAGAAAACCGGGTAACTTTACGTTATCCGGTTTTTTCATTTAAGAGAAGATTTATCAGTCAATTATGCTAAAAGAATATTTAAGAAGTTTTCAGGTTTTATCAGAAGAAGAGATTCAAAATTTTATGAATCAAGCAGAAATAAAGAGGATTAAGAAAGGAGATTTTTTAGCGGAAAGTGGTAAAGTAAATACCAAAATTGGATTTATAAAAGAAGGAATTTTAAGATCGTTTTATTCGTCTTCAAATGAAGAAGATATTACGTATTGTTTCAGATTTGCTGGTTCTTTTGCATCGGCTTACTCTTCTTATTTAACAGGGAAACCATCAGTAGAAAATCTACAAGCAATTACCGATGTAGAAATTTTGATGTGGACTAAAAGTCAATTAATTGAACTAGAAAAAGAAAGTGCAAATTGGACGATGTTGCTGAAAATTTTAACCGAATATGAATACATAGAATTGGAGCGAAGAATATTTATGCTTCAGAAAGAAACTGCTGAACATAAATATTTAGACTTAATGCAAAATCAGCCCCAACTAATCAAAGAAATCCCACTAAATTATTTAGCCTCTTATTTAGGAATTACACAACGACATTTAAGTAGGATTCGAAAAACCGTTTATTAGACATTTGTCCTTTTTTAAAGTTTAGGTTCATTGTTATTTAGCTAAAAAATTAAACAATGAATATTTTAATTATAAATGGGCATCCTGATAAAGAAAGTTTCAATAACGCTTTGGCTGATGCGTATTATCAAGGAGCAAAATGTATACAGGATTCAGTAGAAATTATAAATGTAAGAGAACTTGATTTTAATCCTAATTTACAATTCGGATATCGAAAACGAACTGAACTTGAACCAGATTTACAATTTGCGATTGAAAAGATAAAAGCAGCAGATCATTTAGTTTGGATTTTTCCTATTTGGTGGGCAGGAATGCCAGCAATATTAAAAGGTTTTATCGATAGAATTTTTTTACCAGGAATTATGTTTGATATAGAAGAAGGAAAGTTATTACCTAAAAAGTTATTAAAAGGTAAAACTGCTCGATTAATTATAACATCAGATTCTCCAAAATGGTATTATTCTTTGTATTTAAAAAACTCAGTAATTAATCAACTAAAAAAAGGAATTCTAGCGTTTTGTGGAGTAAAACCAACAAAACTCACATACATTGCTCCAATTAAAAATTCAACTCAAAATTTTCGTAAAAAATGGTTAGAGAAAGTTTTTAATCTTGGTAAAAGCTTAAAGTAATTATGTTACAATTTAGATGTTATTTTAGTATTTGTAGGTTTTGTTGTCGAATAAAAATAATCAATTAGATTTCCTTGCTCATCAACTAAATACTTTTGAAAATTCCATCGAACTTTAGAATTCTTTTCTCCGTTTAAACTTTTTGATGTTAACCAATTGTATAAAGGATGTTGTTTACTACCTTTTACTTTTATTTTCTCTGTTAAAGGAAAAGTAACACCAAAATTGATATCACAAAATTCTTGAATTTGTGTTTCGTTTCCTGGTTCCTGACTTCCAAATTGGTTACAAGGTAAACCAACAACAGTTAGTTGGTCTTTGTAAGTTTCACTTAACTCTTGTAGCTCTTTGTATTGTTTTGTGAATCCGCATTTAGAAGCCACATTAACGAATAGTATTTTTTTGCCTTTAAAATCTGAAAGTGAAATTGGCTGATTTCGAATATCATTAATCTTAATGTCATAAATAGATTGTTTTTCTACTTCGGAAGCAGATGAAAATAATTTAGCCTTATTTAAGATTTTCATATTCAGATGTTTTAAAGTTATAGCTAATGCTTTCGAAACGTAAAATTAATTGTTTTTTATGTTATGAATATATTTTGAGTAGTTATTTCAACTATTTTGAAATATTCTAAGTATTAGTTTTTTTTGAATAAAAAATATATCGTGTTTATAGTTTGAATCAAAATAAACAAACAAAAGGACAGCGGAAAGAGTATTTCAAAATAATCAGGATTAATAGAAACTATCAAATAAAGATTATAGATAATTATCGAAGCGCAAGCTATTAATAATAATATCAGAAGAAAACGAATTGATTTAACTGGAGTTACTGTGTAAACAATTAAAAACACAGATGTAGATAAAAATAGTATTGTTGTGCTTAAAATCTCAATGTTGGCATAGCTAAAAAAATCTACTTTATGACCTGTAGCATATAATAAACCTACTAACAAAAGAATATAAATTCCATAAAGAATAAATAGAATTTCTGCTTTAGTTTTAAAAGATTTCATTTCATTTTTCATAGTGCTTATTTAGATGTTTTCTCAGAAGGCTACAAAAATAAAGTATTTTTAATCTTTGTTTTTCTAAAGATTTTCGCTTTAGAATCAATACTGTATTTTTGCAGTGATGAAATCACAGAAAAAAGACATTAGGGCGCTTACGAAAGAACAACTTAGAGATTTCTTTGTTGAAAATGGAGATAAAGCTTTTAGAGGTAATCAAGTATATGAATGGTTGTGGAGCAAAGCAGCACATACTTTCGATGATATGACGAATATTTCTAAAGCAACACGAGAAATGTTAGATGCAAATTTCGTGATTAATCATATCGAAGTTGATACCATGCAACGTAGTAACGATGGTACCATTAAAAATGCAATTAAACTTCACGATGGCTTAATTGTAGAATCGGTTTTAATTCCAACTGAAAAAAGAACTACAGCTTGTGTCTCGAGTCAAGTTGGTTGTAGTTTAGATTGTAAATTCTGCGCCACTGCACGTTTAAAACGTATGCGTAATTTAAATGCAGATGAAATTTACGATCAGGTAGTGGCCATCGATCAACAAAGTAGATTATACCACAATCATAAATTAACAAATATTGTTTTTATGGGAATGGGAGAGCCGCTTATGAATTACAATAATGTGATTAAAGCGATAGATAAAATCACTTCTCCTGAAGGTTTAGGAATGTCTGCAAAACGTATTACGTTATCTACTTCTGGAGTGCCAAAAATGATTAAGAAAATGGCTGATGATGAAGTGAAATTTAATCTAGCAGTTTCTTTACATTCGGCTATTGATGAAGTTCGAACGTCAATAATGCCATTTAATTCTACGTTTCCATTAAAAGATTTGAGAGAAGCGTTAGAATATTGGTATGAGAAAACCAATAGAAAAATAACATATGAATATGTGGTTTGGCAAGGAATTAATGATAGAAAAGAAGATATTGACGCTTTAGTGAAGTTTTGTAAATACGTACCTGCAAAAGTGAATCTGATTGAATATAACCCAATTGATGATGGTGAATTTCAACAGGCTTCTCAAAATGCATTAAACAATTATATTTCTAACTTAGAAATGCACGATATTGTAGTAAATGTTCGAAGGTCTAGAGGTAAAGATATTGATGCTGCATGTGGACAATTAGCTAACAAATCTTAATGAATCTTTCTAAAACATTATTCGGGCAAACTCTTCAATCTATTGGTTGGTTAATTTTTATCATTTTTCTAGGATTATTTTTAGATAGTAAGTTTTTTGCTGAAAACTATTTCGAACACGGGCAATGGTTGAATAATATATTAGTCATTTTTGTCTACGTTTATTTTTTCATTAAAGGAACATCAAGAGTTAGAGAACAATTAATTTACGCTCTAATTATAGGAATAATAGGGGAATATCTTTTTTCCCTAGTTTTAGGAATGTATGCTTATAGATTACATAATATTCCTCATTATGTACCTTTTGGTCACGCAGTAATTTTTCTAGGTATTTATTTCTTTTCAAGAAAACCGAAAGTAAAATCATATCGAAAACAAATAGAGATATTTATCTCAATTTGTATCGTGATTTATGCTGTGCTATTTTTAATTTTTCGAAAAGATATTTTTGGATTTATACTTACAATTTTAGTTTTTTATTCTTTACGTAAATATCCAAAAGAACGATTGTTTTATTTGAGTATGTATTTTATCGTTGCTGTAGTAGAGATCGTAGGAACATCACTAGACTGTTGGATCTGGCCAAGTATAGCTTATGGGAAATTTGAATTTCTACCAAGTGCAAATCCTCCTTCAGGAATATGTTTTTTCTATTATGGATTAGATAGAGGAACGCTTTCAATTTATAAAAGAAAGAATAAAGAAGTTTGGCAAAGATTCAAGAGAATCAATAAGAGATCCTAAATAATTTGGCATAATTTTTGGTAAAATTTCGTTAATTATTCTTAAAAATTAATTACTATGAAATACCAAAAACTACTACTGCTATTAGCAGTTTTTCAATTTGCTATGCTCTTTTCCCAAATAGGTAATGTTGAGAAAAATTATACAGATTATTTCGATAACGAACGGGAAGTTCCGTATTTACATTTAAACAAAACACGTTTTTTAAAAGGAGAATCAGTATAGTTTAAAGCCTATGTTTTAAATTTAAATACACAAAAATTACACGATAAAACTAGTAATCTGTATTGTGCAATTTATGATGATAAAGGTGAGTTTAAAGAGCAAAAGTTACTATATGTTAAAAACGGAATTGCTAGCGGAAACTTTAAATTAGATTCTACTTTTACTGGTAAGAATTACTACGTAAAAGCTTCAACAAACTACATGAGGAACTTTGAAGAGGATCAATCTTTTCTTCAAAAAATTACTTTGGTTGATAATGCTGAAATCACTTCAGAAAAAGTATCAAGTAAAATGGCCTACGATTTACAAGTGTTACCAGAAGGCGGACATTTATTAGCGAATTCTTTAAACGCTGTGGGAATAATTTTTAAGGATAAAAATGGAGATATACCTAAAACAATTAAAGGAGAAATATTAGATAGTTCAGGAATTTTAATAGAAGAATTTAAATTAAATGAGTTTGGTTTAGCTAAAACTATTGTTGAAGTTGAAAAAGGAAAAGAATATGTTGCTAAAGTTACTTTAGAAGATGGAGAAACTATAACAAGTAAATTACCGTCTAAAGAACTGAAAGGTGTAACGTTAAATGTAGATAACATTAGTACGAACATGACGAAGTTTATGGTGAATACTAATGCAGAAACAATTAATGATCTTACAGGAAAGAAATATTATCTGTTAATTCATAATACAAATTCATACTTAAAAAGAGAGTTTGTTTTTAAACCAAACAAGGTTTCTTACTCATTATATTTAAGTCAAGATATGTTTAAACCTGGTACAAACATCGCGACATTATTCAATGAAGAAGATAAACCAATTGCAGAGCGAGTTTTCTTCAATCACAAAAAATCGTTATTAGGTTCAGTAGATGTTAATATAGATGATGTAAGTACAGATTCAATTACAGTAACGCTTAATAATTCGAAAAACGATTATAATCAATATTATTTAAGTGCTTCAGTTTTACCAAGTAGCACTGCTTCAGAAAATACGACACAAAACATATATTCAAAGTTTTTATTACAGCCTTACATAAATGGAGAAGTAAAGAAAAGTGATTATTTTTTCAAAGATGTGAATCGAAAGAAACTACAAGAGTTAGATTTAGTATTGTTAACGCAAGGTTGGTCAAAATACAAATGGTATAACATATTTAATTTATCTCCAAGGAAACATTATGAGTTTGAAAAAGGAATCACAATAAAAGGATCGTTGAACATGAATAATGTTAACAATGATACAGATATCTATTTGTTATCGAATGCAAACAAACTATTCGTTTCAAAAAAAGTAAAGAATAACCAAGTAGAGTTTAAAAATCTATATATAACAGATACAACTACTGTTAATTTATCATACAATACCAAAAAAGGAAAGTTAAGAAGTCCGAAAGGATACTTTAGAGCGAAATCCATGTTAGATACAAGTCCGCTAAAAGTTTCTGAAAGTAGATTGTTTACCAAAGAAGAGAACGTAGATATTGTAGATACTTTTGTGTTAGAAGAATTTGAAGAATTAAATGAAGTTGAAGTAAAAGGAAGATTAATCTTTAAAAACAAACCATTTAATATCGGCGGAGCAAGATTGTTAAAATATAAGAAAGGACTTAATTTAGAAGGGTTACAAACATTTGAAGGTTTTATAAGAGCACAAGGTTTTAGAATTTCTAGACCAACGAGATTATATCCTGGAACAGGTGATATTGCAAGAGATATGGCTTTCTTTAGATGTCAAGGATCTAATGGTTGTAGAGGTAATTTCAGATCTCCTTTTGCGTTGGATAGAACTAGAGTTTATTTAAACAATGTAGATATAACGAATGATGTTAATCAACTAAATGCTTTAGTAACTACAGGTAGAATTATTGATTTTGATGAGATTTATATCTCAAAAAGAAGAAATGGAGAAATTTATTTATTTCCTGCGATATCTATTGGGAAAGCAGATGATCCTTTCAATAGAGTTAAAATAGAAACAGCTTATGCAGTAAGTAAAGAATATTACCAGCCAAAGTATGTAACTACGAGCCATGAAATTTTTGAGAAATATGGAGCAATGTTCTGGAATCCAAATATAGAATTATCTCCTGCTTCTAGTAAAATTCAGTTTAAAATTCCGAGGTTAAATCAAAACAGTATAAAGATATTTATTGAAGGTATTGGAACTGATGGAAGTTTAATTTATAAAACTAAAACCTACACAAATTTAAACAGTAATTTAGAGTAACTATTTGTGATACATAAAGATAAGAGATGATGTTGCGTTTTTTTCTTATCTTTATGTGTCACTTAATTAAGTTACTATGAAGATTAAAAACCTATGGTGTATACTTACACTACTCACTACAATTACAGTAATTTCTCAAACAAAGTCTTTAGATACCGTCTATGCAAACTATTTTAATAACGAAAGAGAAATTCCTTATTTACATCTTAATAAAACCAGTTATTTAAAAGGGGAAGAAGTTTGGTTTAAAGCTTATGTACTTAATTTAAATACGCAGAAACTTCACAAGAGTACAACCAATTTGTATTGTACTATTTACGACGATAAAGGAGTGTATAAAGACCGTAAGTTACTTTTCATTAAAAACGGAATAGCAAGTGGTAATTTCAAGTTAGATTCAACTTTTACTAATCGTGATTATTATTTAAAGGTTGAGACGAACTATATGAAAAACTTCAAAGAAGATGAATCTTTTCTTCAAAAAATTACAATAGTTAACAATAGAGAGAATACTACTAATGCAATAGTAGAAGAAAATAATTACGATTTACAGGTTTTACCTGAAGGTGGTCATTTGCTATCGAATTCATTAAACGCTGTCGGAATTATTTTAAGAGATAAAAAAGGAGATGCTCCAAAGAATACTGTAGGAGAACTTATAAACCAAAATGGAAATGTTATAGAACGTTTTACATTGAATCGTTTCGGACAAGCAAAAGTGTTGTTCTATGTTGAAAAAGGTGAAGAATACACAGCTAGAGTAACATTGCCAAACGATGAAATCGTTACTAAAGTTTTACCTGGAAAAGCACTGAGAGGTGTAACATTAGCAGTGGAAGATATTAGTGATAATATGATGAAGTTTATAGTAAACACGAATCAAGAAACAATCGAAAGTCTTCAAGGTAAATCATATCATTTATTAATTCACAATACAAACTCTTACTTAAAACGCAAGATAAAGTTTAAAGCAAACTCATTATCATACTCGCTCTTTTTAAGTAAGAAACTATTTAAACCAGGAGCAAATATTGCAACGCTATTTAATGAAGAAAATAAACCATTGGCAGAAAGAGTTTTCTTTAATTTCAAACCGTCTTTAATAGAAGATATAAATGTTGATCTAAAAGATGTTGATGAAGATTCTCTTACAGTGAGTTTTCATAAAAAAGTAGACAGTACACAGTATTATTTTTTAAGTGCTTCTATTTTACCATATAGAACTAAAGCTTATAAGCCAGATCAAACTATTTATTCAAAATTTTTACTTCAACCTTATATAAAGGGACCAGTAAAAAACAGTGATTATTTTTTCAAAAATGTTAATCGAAAAAAATTACAGGAACTAGATTTAGTTTTGTTAACTCAAGGTTGGTCTAAATACAAATGGTTCAATATTTTTAATACACCACCAACAAAGTATTATCAATTCGAAAAAGGGATTAGTTTAAAAGGAACCATAAACATGAAAGATGTTAACGATTCTACTCAGGTTTATTTGGTGTCAAATGCCAATAATTTAGTTATGTCTAGTTTTCTTAAAAATAATAATGTTGAGTTTAAAAATTTGTACATAAAAGAGGCAGATACGATTAACTTTTCATTTCTAGATAGAAAGAATACATTAAAAAGTATTAAGGCATATATTCGAAGTTATCCTGCATTAAAAAAAGATAATATTAAGTTTTCTGATACGTCGAAACGTTACATAAAAAAGAAGAAAGCAGTAAAAAAAGAAGTGGTTTTAGCGGATGCTTTTGTATTAGATGAATTTGAATTTTTAAATGAAGTAGAAGTAAAAGCTAAGTATGTTTTTAAAAATAATCCAGATGTTATAGGAAATGAAACTGGATATAAAATTGATGAAACATATCCGAAATATGGTAGAATTTTAGATTTTATTAGATCTAAAGGTTTTATAGTTAATGAAGATCTTAGAAGTGTGACAATAGTAAACAGAGAAGGTTCTGGACTTGGTTCACCATTCAATATTTACCTGAATTCATTCCAAATTACGGATATTCCAAATGATATGTTGTATTTGAGACAACTTAGAAATATTGATGTTGAAGAAATTTTTATATCCAATTCTTTCGGAGGCGAGATTCATATTTTCACCAAAAAGAATGTTAGAGATACTACAGATCCACCATTTTTAAAATATCCAGTTCCATTAGGTTTTAGTGTAGAAAAAGAGTTTTATCAGCCTAAATATGCGTCAACTCAAAGTAAAATATTTAAAAACTACGGAACATTGTATTGGAATCCGAATATAACATTAGAGCCTAATGTAAACACATTAGATTTCAAAATACCACATCTTAATCAGAAAGATATTAAAATATTTATTGAAGGTATTGGAGCAAACGGTGAGTTAATTCATCAGGTGAAAACATTTACAAATATTAAAGAGTTGATAGAGTAAATGTATAACTGTATAGTTTAATTCTATTGAACTACAGTCTTTTATTTCGTATCTTTATAAGAATCAAATTATATTTCTATGGGGGCAAGAAAATTACTATTCATTTCATTTATTTTGTTTGTGTCTATGCTAACTGCTCAGGTTAAAAATGTAGACAGTCTTTATGTAAAGTATTTCGAAAATCAACGAGAAGTACCTTATGTGCATTTAAACAAAACAAGTTTTTTTAAAGGAGAAGAAGTATGGTTTAAAGCTTATGTTTTAAATCTAAATACTCAAAAATTGCATCAAAACACATCGAATCTTTATTGTACGTTGTACGATGAAAATGGAGTGTATAAAGATCAAAAGTTATTGTATGTAAAAGATGGAGTTGCAAGTGGTAATTTCAAAATCGATTCTACATACACATCAGAAAAATACTATATAAAAGCATCAACAAATTTCATGAGGAATTTTGAAGAAGACGAATCTTTTCTTCAGGAACTAACAATTGTTGATAATAAAAAACAGGAGAAAAAGAAAACAGTACTTAAAGATGAGTACGATTTACAAGTATTACCAGAAGGCGGACATTTATTAGCGAATTCGTATAATACCTTGGGTGTAATTCTAAATAGTAAAAGTGGTAGAGTGCCTTCAGTAACAAAAGCTGAATTAGTATCTGGTGATAAATCATTGTTAGAATTTAAGTTTAATAGATTCGGACAAGCAAAAATTGGTATGCAAATAGAAGTTGGAAAAGAGTATGAGATTAAAACTACTCTAGATAATGGCCAAGAATTGCGTCAGAAATTACCTTCAAAAGAATTGAAAGGAGTAACATTAGCTTTCGAAGATATTAGTAGTAACATGAGTAAGTTTATTATTAATACCAATCCAGAAACGATAGATGATTTAGCTGGAGATAAATATTACATTCTTATTCATAACACAAACTCTTATTTAAAACGCTACATAAAATTTAAACCTAACACATATACGTATTCGTTGTTTATCAATAAGAAGTTATTTAAACCAGGAACAAACATCGTTACTTTATTTTCTAGTGCAAATAAACCTGTTGCAGAGCGCGTTTTCTTCAGCCACAGTAAATCGTTGTTTAGTAAATTAAGTATGGAAGCTACTGAAATTACGAACGATTCATTGACTATCAGTTTTTCTAAAAAAGACACAGATGTAGATGATATATTTCTGAGTGCTTCATTTTTACCTAAAGAGACAAAATCGTACAATCCAGATGAAAATATTTACACGAATTTCTTCATCAAACCATATATAAAAGGAGAATTGAAAGATGTAAAAGATCTTTTTGAAAATCCGAATAGAAAAAAGTTAAGAGAATTAGATGTGTTGTTATTAACACAAGGTTGGTCTAAATACAATTGGAATACGATTTTTTATAATACACCAAAACAACAATTCAAATTTGAAAAAGGAATAACGATAAAAGGTACTATAAACGATGTAAGTGCTATAACAGATTCTACTAAGATTCATCTTTTAACGAATTCAAACGAATTGTTTATCGCACAGAAACTAAATAAAAACAAAGTAGAGTTTAAAAATTTATATGTAAAGGATACAGCTACAGTTAATTTTTCTTTT
This sequence comes from uncultured Tenacibaculum sp., assembly GCF_947495995.1. Lineage (GTDB taxonomy): Bacteria > Bacteroidota > Bacteroidia > Flavobacteriales > Flavobacteriaceae > Polaribacter. The sequence continues at coordinate 170,382 of NZ_CANMAX010000001.1, read as the reverse complement.
TCAAATAAAGAGATTCTAAAGAAACCGTATTTATATGTTCAAACATTTCCGGGGCGAAAAATAGGGAATATAGATGTTTCAATAACCGATGATCAAGGGATATATTTTGAAGATGAGGTGCAAGATTTAAAGTCTTTTGTTTATGAAAAGCAAGAGGTGCTAAATGAGGTTGAAGTAAAAGGAAAATTGAAAATAGAAAATACGCCAGTAATGTTTGGTATGGATAAAAGAGCTTATAAAATAGACGAAACATATGCGCCAAACCAGCGAATTTTAGAATTCATAAGATATAATAGGTTTAGAGTTGATGAAAATGAGTTAAATGTAGAAATTAAAGTTTCGAAACCAGGTCTGAAATTAAATCCAGCTAGGGTATATGTGAATGGAATAGAAATTACTTTTAATAGATCTGATATGTTAGCTTTACGTCAAATGAGATTAGATGAAGTGGATGAGGTATTTACTTCTTATGCAGGTAGAGGAGAAATTCATATTTATACAAAACCAAGAGTGGTAGAGCGAAATGTTGATGAGCCATTTTTTACTTACAAAATGCCGTTTGGATTCAGTGTAGAAAAAGAATATTATCAACCAAAGTATTTATCTACAGGAAGTAAGGCTTTTAAAGATTATGGAGTTGTTTATTGGAAACCAAATATAAAAGTAGGAAAAGAATCGTATCAGTTTAAAATTCCAAAACTAGATCAAAACGATATTACACTTTTCTTAGAAGGAATCTCTAAAGACGGAAAACTTATTAGTGTCAAAAAAACATTTACAGATTTAAAGAAAATTAATAACTAAATTATTCAAATTTCTTTAAAACTGCTTTTTGAAAAACACTTATAGGGTAGCCAGAAACTTCAGGAACACCGCTAGCTTCGCCACCGGTTTTTATTTTATTATCAAGCTTAGTAAATAAAATCTCGAAGTCTAATTGGTTTTCAGAAAAATCTAAACGAGTGCTTAGAAAGTTTCCTTGTACTTCAAAAAAACTATGTAATGTAGTTTTATTGAAAGAAGCAGGTAAAATAATACCATTATTTTCATCAATATTATAAAGTCCCTTTTCTTTATCAACTACTTTTAAAAGATAATTTCTAGGGGCTTTATTGTATATAATTACATAATTGTATGTAGAATCTTTTTCTGTTTTTGTTAGATGAAATTCCATCGGAATTTTTTGAACTCCTCTTTGAGATGAAATTTTCAAATCGCCTTTATATTTTCCTAAAAAAAGATCAGGAAAACTAGTTTTTTGCTCTTGTGCATTTAAGGTCAAAAAAGAAAACACAAACAGAAAATAAAATAGATTTTTCATAAATTAAGTTTAAAACCAAAGATAAGCATCTTAATTTATTTCTTTATTTTTGATCCCACAAAGGGGAGGCTTAATGAAACCTGTTGAACAAATAAAAATTCCGATTACAAAAGAGATGGAACTGTTTGAATCTAAATTCAAAGATTCAATGCTTTCTAAGGTTCCGTTATTAAACAGAATCACCTATTACATCGTAAGAAGAAAAGGAAAACAAATGCGTCCAATGTTTGTTTTTCTAGTCGCAAAAATGGTGTCTAATGGAGGTTTTGATGAAAGAACTTACAGAGGAGCTTCTATTGTTGAGCTTATTCATACAGCTACTTTAGTACACGACGATGTTGTAGACGATAGTAATATTAGAAGAGGTTTCTTTTCTATTAATGCGCTTTGGAAAAATAAAATAGCAGTTTTAGTAGGTGATTTTTTACTGTCTAAAGGATTATTACTTTCAATCGATAATGAAGATTTTGATTTGCTAAAGTTAATCTCTATTGCAGTAAGAGAAATGAGTGAAGGAGAGTTACTGCAGATTGAAAAAGCAAGAAAGTTAGATATTACAGAAGATGTATATTTTGAAATTATTCGTCAAAAAACAGCGACTTTAATTGCTGCTTGTTGTGGAATCGGAGCTGCGTCTGTGGGTTGTAGCAATGATGTAGTTCAACAGATGAGAAAATTTGGAGAATACATCGGAATTGCTTTTCAAATTAAGGACGACCTTTTTGATTACAGTGACGAAAAAATAGGAAAACCTACAGGTATAGATATCAAAGAGCAAAAAATGACTTTGCCTTTAATTTATACGCTAAATAATTGTAGTGAAAAAGACCGTAAATGGTTAATCAATTCCGTTAAAAATCATAATAAGAACAAGAAAAGAGTTAAAGAAGTTATTGCTTTTGTAAAAGAAAATGGAGGAATAGATTATACAATCAATAAGATGCATAATTACAAGAATAGAGCATTGAAGATTTTAGAAAGTTATCCAGATTCTGAATACAAACAATCATTGCTTATGATGATTGATTATGTAGTTGAACGTAAAATTTAATTCAACATTCTTAAAATACCATTCGTCTATTTAAAAAAGTAATTCACCTTCATATTGTTACTGAAATGTTAATGTTCTACCAGATTTAGAAGAACTTTTTTATTTTTGTATAGGTTAAGCAACAATGAAATCTTCAATAACGAAAATATCATCAATATTATTAGCGCTTTTAGTGCTTCTTTCAACTTTTTCATTTACAGTGAAAAAGCATTACTGTGGTGAGTTTTTAGTTGGTGTTTCTTATTTTGGCGGAGATCAAGGTTGTGGCGATGAAGCAGGAGAAGAAGATTGTGATGATCCACAAATCATCAAAAAGAAAAATTGTTGTAAAGACGAAATAACACAAGTTGAAGGCCAAGAGGAATTAAAAAACTCTGCTGAGAAATTCGATTTAGAAAAACAGCAGTTTCTAGTAGCTTTCATTACTTCATATAATGACCTGTTTTTAGAAGAAGCCGAACAGGTTAATCTAAACGAATATTATTCACCTCCAAATCTAAATCTAGATTTACAAGTACTTTACGAAGTATATCTCATATGATTTATAATACTTTTTTCAGTGACTTAATGTCAACAAAAAAGAAGTAAAATATAAATTATATACAAATAAACATGAAATTTAAAATGTTCATTTGTGCGCTTATATTCATGAGTTCACAAATAGTAGCACAGCAAACATTCAAAGGTATGATTATGGATAAAGCAAATCCAAAAGATAACCTGGGAGTGTTTGGAGCCAATGTACATTGGTTAAATACAAAAGTAGGAACCACCACAAACGAAAAAGGTTGGTTCGAAATACCTTATAAAAAAGAATATAAAAAACTAGTTGTGAGTTTTGTAGGCTATAAAACAGATACAATAGAAATTAAAACTTTAAAACCGATACATCACTTTTTAACAGAACAAGCAACTTTAGATGAAGTATCAGTATCTGCAAGAAAACAAGCAACATCAAAATCGTTCTTTACTACAGAAAATGTTTTTACAGTAAATAGTGAAGAATTACTAAAAGCAGCTTGCTGTAATTTAGCAGAGAGTTTTGAAACAAATCCGTCTATCGATGTTAATTTTTCTGATGCTTTAACAGGAACTCGACAAATTCAAATGTTAGGTTTAAATAGTCCTTATCTACTAATAGCGCAGGAGAATATTCCAATGGTAAGAGGAGCTTCTCAAGTATACGGACTTACATTTACTCCTGGAACTTGGGTAGAAAGTATTCAGATTACAAAAGGAGCAGGAAGTGTTATTAACGGTTTTGAAAGTATTTCAGGTCAGATAAATGCAGAACTTGTAAAGCCATATTCAGATGATAAGTTTTTTGTTAACGGTTATGGAAATCGAAATGGAAGACTAGAATTAAATACTCATTTCAATCAGAAATTAAGTGAGAAATGGCAAACGGGTTTATATGTTCATGGAAATCTTAGAAGTCAGAAATTTGATAAAAATAACGATGGTTTTATTGATGTTCCTTTAGCAGAACAAATCAATGTAATGAATCGTTGGCAATTTACAGATAGCGAAAAAGGATGGGTGAGTTTCTTGAATTTTAGATATTTAAATGACAGAAAACAAACTGGACAAACAGGTTTTGATCCAGATGTAAATAAAGGTTCTAATACTATTTGGGGAAGTGAAATCAAAACAAAAAGATTTGACTTTTCAGGAAAATTAGGATATGTTTTTCCAGAATTACCTTTCCAAAGCATGGGACTTCAGCTAGCGTATAGTAATCACGATCAAGATTCTTATTTCGGATTAAGAGACTATAATATTAAACATCAAAGTGTATATTCCAACTTTATTTTCAACTCTATAATTGGAGATACAAGAAATAAATTTAAAACAGGTATTAGTTTTACTTATGATGATTATGAAGAGTTGGTTGAAACCACAGATTTTTCAAGAGATGAAAATTCATTAGGAGTTTTCTTTGAGTATGCTTACGACAATAGTGAGGATTTTAGTTTAACAGCAGGAGTACGTTTAGATACTCATAATTTGTTAGGAACATTTTTAACTCCAAGATTACATTTAAGGTATGTGCCATGGAATAGAGGTGTTTTAAGAGCTTCTATTGGAAGTGGAAAACGTAGCGCTAATATTTTTGCTGAAAATCAGCAATTATTTGCTTCTTCTCGACAAATAAATATTATTAATGGAGGAGGAAATATCTACGGATTAGATCCTGAAAAAGCATGGAATTATGGAGTGTCTTTCTTACAAGGATTTAGATTATTTGAAAGAAAAGGAGACATTACATTCGATTTTTATCAAACAAATTTTGAGAATCAAGTAGTTGTAGATTGGGAAAATCCACAACAAATCTCTTTCTATAATTTAGATGGAAAAAGTATAGCTAATAGTTTTCAAGTAGAGGTAAATTATTCGCCTTTAAAGAAATTCAATTTTAGAACTGCTTATAAATATTTTGATGTGTCTACAGATTATATTTCAGGAAACTTATCAAAACCAATTCAACCACAGCATCGCTTTTTTATGAATGTTTCTTATGAAACGGCTAAAAGTAACCGAGGAGGATTATGGAGGTTCGATACAACATATAATTTTATAGGAAAACAACGATTACCTAACACTTCTACAAATCCAGTAAACTTACAATTACCAGAATATTCTAACGGTTATAGTTTGTTAAATGCACAGATTACAAAAGTATTCTCTGATAAGTTTGAAGTTTATGTTGGTGGAGAAAATATAACGAATCTAAAACAAGTAAACCCGATTTTAGGAAGTGATGATCCTTTTGGAGCGAATTTTGACAGTACTATTGTCTATGCACCAATATTTGGAAGCACTTTTTATACAGGATTTCGATTTAAAATAAATTAATAAATACATAATTATAATTATGAAAAAAATTATCACAATCATTTGTCTAGTATTTGTAGCATTTGCTGGTCAAGCACAAAAAAAGAAAAGAAATGCAAAATTATCTTTAAAAGTAGATGGTGTTTGTATGGAATGTAAAGTTCGTATTGAAAAAGCTGCATTAAACACTAAAGGAGTAAAGTATGCAAACTGGGATTTAAATACGCATCAATTAATGGTGATTATAGATGAAAGAAAAACAGATAAAAAAACGGTTTGTCAGAAAGTTGCAGGTGTAGGACATGATACGAAAGACTTTAAAGCACCTAAAGAAGCTTACGATAAATTAGATGCTTGTTGTAAGTATCGAGACGAAGAAGTTGTCAAAAACCATAAAAAAGGTTAACAATATAAAAACTCAGGATTTTTCCTGAGTTTTTTTTTATTGATGATAATCAGTTATTTATTAAATTTAAGCTAATGCTTTTTTCAAGCTATTTTCGTAACTTAATTGGCTATGAATAAAAGATATGTAATTGGTATTTGTATCACTGTATTAGTACTAGGAATCAATCAAATTTTTATACAGTATTGGTTAAAACAGAAAAAAACAGATGCAAATACAATTAACGTTGCAGGGAAACAACGAATGCTTAGTCAAAGAATCACTAATGAGTTTTGTGCTATTGATAGAGGAGCCAAATCTGACGAATTTTTAATTGAACTGTTAGATCAATGGAAAAACGCACATCAACTTTTAATATCTCGTTCAACTAAAAGTACTGTTGTTAGTGGAGATATTAAGGTTACAAGCGAGTTGAAAAAGCTAGATAAGTATATTAGGTTTATCGAAGAAGAGACAAAACTTCTAGGGGAATCAAAACTTAACCTTGAAACAATTACACAGAATCAAAATAGTTTTCTTTCAGAAATGGATGCTATTGTTAAGATTCTTGAGAAAAATTCAGATAAAAAATTACGTTTTATAGTTCAGATTGAATATTTACTCTTCTTTTTAGCACTATTAATTTTAATTCTTGAGGTATACTTTATCTATCGTCCCATTGAAAAAGAAATGAAAGCTTCTAGTTTAATTCTCGAAGAAAAGAATGAGAAACTAAATCATGCGTTCGAAAAAATAAAGGTTAAGAATAAAGAACTAAATGAAATCACTTATATCGCTTCTCACGATTTACAGGAGCCTTTAAGAACAGTATCAAGTATGGTTGATATGCTTAGTACTCGATATAAAGAAAGTTTCGATGAGCAAGGAAAAATGATGTTAGGTTTTATAGAGTCTGCTACAAGTAGGATGAGAAACCTTGTGAAAGATTTATTGGAATATTCTGTACTTGGTCAAAATAGAGAATTATCTGAAGTAGATTGTAATGAAATTTTAAATGATGTAAAGCAAGATCTTGATCATACAATTTCTCAAAATAATACCATTATTACTTGGGGAAATTTGCCAGTATTAACTGCTTATAAATCTGAATTAAGATTACTTTTTCAAAATTTAATCTCAAATGCCATAAAGTTTCAGCATCCAGGGAATCAACCTAAAATTGAAATAACATCAGAAAGTTCAGGTGAATATTGGAAGTTTAAAGTCAGTGATAACGGTATAGGAATAAAAGAGAAGTATAAAGAAAAAATATTTTCAATCTTTAAAAGAATACATAGTAAAGAAGAGTATGAAGGAACCGGAATAGGATTATCACATTGTAAAAAGATAGTTGATATGCATGACGGAAAACTATGGGTTGAATCTGAAGAGGGTGAGGGGAGTGACTTTTACTTCACCATAAGAAAGGAAATCGTTAAGTTTAATTTATAATAAATAGCAATAAAATGAGTGCAAAAATCAATACAGTTTTACTTGTTGACGATGATAAGGCTACAAATTTTATACATGAATTAATTATTAAAGACAATAATTATTGCGATAAAATAGTAACCAAATACGATGGTGAACAAGCGATAGAGTTTTTAGAATCTGCCGGAGAAAATGAAATACCAGATATTGTTTTCTTAGATATTAATATGCCAAAAGTAGATGGTTGGGAATTCTTAGAGAAGTACAAAGAGCTACCAAAAGATAAAAGAGCACAAATTATAGTTGTGATGCTAACAACTTCTTTAAATGCAAATGATAAAGAAAGAGCACTTTCAAATGAATTAATATCTGAGTTTAGAAACAAACCTCTAACAAAGGAGATGTTAAAAGATATAGAAGAGAAATATTTTAAAAAAGAGGGAGTTGTATTGAATTAATTATTTTTTGAATAACCGTTTCCAAAAACTTTTTTTAGGTTCTTTTTCTTCGATTTTATGATTGCTAACTTCATAGTTTGTATTAGAAGTAATCGTTCCAGGTGTTAAATCTTTTTCTTCTTCAATTTTAGAAAGTTGTTCCATAGCCGCATCTCTATACAATAAAGCTCCTTGTGGATCGCAATTAAAAAGATTAGAATAAGAAACAGAACTATTAAGGTCCATTGGATTAGGTTCAATTATTTCTGTAGCTTCCAAAAGTCCGAGTCCTTTATCTAATGCATAATACATCGCTTTAAAAAAGATACCAATACGTTCGTGAGAAAATAATGTGTTAATCTCTTCTTGTAGTTTTAAATCATTGTCATAATTTTCTAGTAACAATTCAATGTTTTCAGGAGGAATAAATTTTCCAGAACAATAATTCTCTATAATTTGATTATGAACTGCATCAGTAAGCTTTTCTTGAGGAAGAATTTCTTGCCAGCTTTTTGTGTATTTAGATAATATATTTCCTTCAAGAAATGATAAAGCGCTACCACGAACATAAAAATACTTTTCAAAGAAGCCTTGTGTGGCAGCAATATAATAACCATGAGTTTTGTCAAAAACATCATCTTGAGTTGTTACTAAGGCAATATCAATAAGCTCTTCATATTTTTTAGCGTAGAAGTCTTTTATATTGTATTTAGCAGATAATTCAGTAATTAATGTTTTATCATCAAGAACATTGAAGTAACGTTCAATAATTTGCTCTTCAGAAATTGGATGATAACTTATATCCCAGCCCATGTTAATTTTTTACGTTGTAAACTTTTATAGAATAACAATTTTTTTTACAGTATAAATATAAAAAAAAGCAACCTCATTTGAGATTGCTTTTTAATATTTCATGATCGAATTGTCGATTACATCATTCCAGGCATTCCACCACCCATTGGAGGCATTCCACCACCAGCAGGTCCTTCTTCTTTAATATCTACTAAAGCACATTCAGTAGTTAAGATCATGCCAGAAACAGAAGCAGCATTTTCTAGAGCAACACGAGTTACTTTCTTAGGATCGATAATACCAGCTTCTAACATATCTACATATTGTTCAGTTTTAGCATCATATCCGAAGTTACTTTCACCTTCTAATACTTTGTTGATTACTACAGAACCTTCACCACCAGCATTTTCAACAATAGTACGTAAAGGAGCTTCAATTGCACGGTTTACGATTTGAATTCCTGTAGTTTCGTCTAAGTTATCAGTAGTTATAGTTTCTAATACTTTTTTAGCACGTACTAAAGCAACACCACCACCAGCAACGATTCCTTCTTCAACAGCAGCACGAGTTGCATGTAAAGCATCATCTACACGATCTTTCTTTTCTTTCATTTCTACTTCAGAAGCAGCACCAACGTATAATACAGCAACACCACCAGCTAATTTAGCTAAACGCTCCTGTAACTTCTCACGATCGTAATCAGAAGTAGTAGTTTCGATTTGCGCTTTAATTTGGTTAACACGAGCTTTAATTTGCTCTTCGTCACCAGCACCGTTTACAACAGTTGTATTGTCTTTATCGATAGTTACTGTTTCAGCAGTTCCTAATAAATCTAAAGTTGCGTTTTCTAAAGAGAAACCTCTTTCTTCAGAAATTACAGTACCACCAGTTAAGATTGCGATGTCTTCTAACATTGCTTTTCTTCTATCACCAAATCCTGGAGCTTTAACAGCAGCGATTTTTAATCCTCCTCTTAATTTGTTTACTACTAAAGTAGCTAACGCTTGTCCGTCTACATCTTCAGCAATAATTAATAACGGACGACCAGATTGAGCAACTGGCTCTAAAATTGGTAAAATTTCTTGTAAATTAGAAATCTTCTTATCGAATAATAAGATGTAAGGATTTTCTAACTCAGCGATCATTTTATCAGCATTTGTTACGAAATAAGGAGATAAATATCCTCTATCAAACTGCATTCCTTCTACGACATCTACGTAAGTATCAGTTCCTTTAGCTTCTTCAACAGTAATAACACCTTCTTTACCAACTTTACCGAAAGCAGTAGCGATTAAATCACCGATTACTTTATCGTTATTAGCTGAAATTGAAGCAACTTGTTGAATTTTTTCTGAAGAATCACCAACTTCTTTAGCTTGTTTAGCTAAATCTTCAGTTAATGCAGTTACAGCTTTATCGATACCTCTTTTTAAATCCATTGGATTAGCACCAGCAGCAACATTCTTTAATCCTTCTTTTACGATAGCTTGAGCTAAAACAGTAGCAGTAGTAGTACCGTCTCCAGCTAAATCGTTAGTTTTAGAAGCAACTTCTTTTACCATTTGCGCTCCCATATTTTCAAGAGCGTCTTCTAATTCTACTTCTTTTGCTACAGAAACTCCATCTTTAGTTACGTGAGGAGCTCCAAAAGATTTAGAAATAATTACGTTACGACCTTTTGGTCCTAAAGTTACTTTTACAGCATTTGCTAATGCATCTACACCACGTTTTAATCCGTCGCGAGCTTCAATATCAAATTTTATGTCTTTTGCCATTTTGTTTTTGTTTAATTAGGTTAGTTGATTGTTAGATGATCGCTAAAATATCCGACTCTCTCATCATTAAGTAATCTTTTCCCTCGAATTTAAGTTCAGTTCCAGAGAATTTACCATATAAAACTGTGTCTCCAACTTTTACAGTTAAAGGCTCATCTTTTTTACCATTTCCTACTGCTACAACAGTTCCTTTTTGAGGCTTTTCTTTTGCATTATCAGGTATGATAATTCCTGAAGCGGTAGTAGTTTCAGCTGCAGCTGGTTCTACAAGAACTCTATCTGCTAAAGGTTTGATGTTTAATCCCATTTTATTTTAAAAATTTTGATTAATCTTAATTTTATTCACTTTTCAATTAGTCAGAAATTATGCCATTGAGATAAAACTGACATTTTTTCTGAGGCTAATAGTTTTAATAAAAAACCAAATAAAAAAATGCCAACGTGTCATCGTTGGCATTTTAAAATATATGTTTTTTGATCTTATTGAACAGAATCTTTTGTTGCTGGTGCTGTAGTTTCAGCCGGAGCTGTAGTTTCAATACCATCTAGAGATTCTTTAAGGTCAGGTGTATTTGCGCTGTTTGCTCTAGGAATTGCAAAGTTCGATAATAAGATTAAAGCGAACATTGCGATAGCTAAAGTCCAAGTAGTACGGTCTAAGAAATTGTTAGTGTTTTGCACACCACCAATGTTCACTCCACCGCCTCCACCGAAAGACGAAGATAATCCTCCTCCTTTAGGGTTTTGTACCATTACGATTAGAATTAATGCTACTGCAACGATTAAGATTAATATTAAAAGTAAATTATACGTTGTCATTATTTTATATTTTGTAGAATTCTTATTTTTTTAATCTGGTCTGCAAAGAAACCACTTTTTTCTGGATATTTCAAACTTAATATTTCATAAGCCTTTATCGCGTTGTCATATTTCTTTTGTTCTAGATAAATTTTAGCTAAAGTTTCTGTCATTAATGTAGGTTCTTGATTTACTACATTTTGTTTATTAGGAACAGAAGCATTTTTATTTACCTTAGATATTTTAGGATTATTGGCTATAAAGCGATCTATAATATCATCTTGTAAATTCTTTTCTTTCTTTTTAGGAAGTTCAGTATTTACTTTAGGAACTTCAGAAGATAATTGCAACCATTGATTAAATGAAAAAGCTTCATTTTTTGTAAAAGAAAGTGGTGTTCCAATGTTTAACTCTTCTTCTAGTTGCTCTTTTTCAGGTTTTTCAATGGCAGATGTTTTCGTGTCTTTTTGTTCAAGAATAACATCTTTTTTCTCTGTTTCTTTAAATAAATCAGAAGTAATGAAGTTAAATAATATTGCACGATCTACTGTATGAGCGGCTGTAACCTTTAACTCATTATTATATCGAAAGTTTTTCTGATCTTTTAAAGATTTTAGATATAAACTTCTTGCGGATTGAAAATAAGGGTATTTATCTACAATGTTTTTTAAATTGTTGTAGTCTAAATCCTTAATTTCTGAAGGGTTTTCAAGTATTTTTATGTAGTTTTCTTTTACCATTTAGCAACAGAAGCATTAAAAATATCTTGATGTATTCTTGTTAAAATTTCATCTAGTGCACCTTCTAAAACTGAGCCTGATAATTGTTGACTAGCTCCGTAATCTGAATAAAAAGAAAATTGTTTTTCAAAATCGTCTTCCTCTTTTTTCTTGTTGGTGTAGCGAACATTAACAACTATTGTTAATCTGTTTTGCGCAGCAGTTTGACTTCCTTGACTAGAAGTTGCACTCATAGGAGTAATTCTGTAATCTATAATTTCTCCTTCAAAACGTAAATCTCCACCGGCTCTTACTAGGGTTAGATTTGTTTGACGGGTAAATAAATCTTGTAAATCTTGAGTGAAACGCTGACTTAAACTCGGTTCTACTAAAGGTGCTTGATTTGGAAAAAAATCAATTTGAATAGTTTCTGCATCACCAATGTCACCTTTTCCTGTAAAAGAATAAGCTCCGCAACCAACTAATAGAATAATACTTAAGCTGTAAAATAATGTAATAATACTTTTTTTCATTGTTTATTTGGCTTCACTAATGTTTTAAAGATCGTATTGTTTTATTTTTCTGTAAAGAGTACGTTCAGAAATACCTAATTCCTTAGCAGCAAGTTTTCGTTTTCCTTTGTTACGTTCTAAAGATTTTTTAATCATTTCAACCTCTTTTTCTTGTAAAGATAGGTTTTCATGCTCTTCTATAGTCTCAATAAAATCATAATTGTTTTGAGAAGTAGTTTCAGGTATTTCTACCACTTCTACTTGATGAGTCGAAGGTTGTTCGTTATAAATACGTTGTATGAGGTTTCTGTTTTCTTCTTGAACTTCAGAGTTATTTCCATTTTGCATTAAATCTAAAGTAAGTTTCTTTAGGTCATTAATGTCGTTACGCATGTCAAACAAAATCTTATACATAATATCTCTCTCTGTTGAGAAATCATTACTTGAAGAATTATTTTCAACTAATGCTGGTAAATTACCAGAAATGTTAGGCAAATACTGAGCGATAATATCAGAAGTAATAACTCTGTTTTCCTCCATAATAGATATTTGCTCAGCAATATTTTTCAGTTGTCTGATGTTTCCTGGGAAATGATAATTTAATAATAAATTACTCGCGTTTTCATCTAAACGAATCACAGGAATTCTATTCTTTTGAGCGAAATCAGAAGCAAATTTTCTGAATAATAATTGAATATCCATTCCTCTATCACGAAGAGGAGGAAGTCCAATCTCAATAGTACTCAAACGATAATATAAATCTTCTCTAAACTTTCCTTTTTTTATTGCCTGATGCATATTTACATTAGTTGCAGCAACAATACGAACGTTGGTTTTTTGCACTTGAGAAGAACCAACTTTAATAAACTCTCCGTTTTCTAAAACACGAAGCAAACGAACTTGAGTAGTTAATGGTAATTCTCCAACTTCATCTAAGAAAATTGTTCCACCATCTGCAACTTCAAAATATCCTTTTCTTGTTTGAGTGGCTCCTGTAAAAGCTCCTTTTTCATGACCAAAAAGTTCACTGTCAATAGTTCCTTCCGGAATAGCTCCACAGTTCACGGCAATGTATTTTGCGTGTTTTCTGTGAGATAACTGATGTATAATTTTAGGAATACTTTCTTTTCCAACTCCACTTTCACCAATTACTAAAGCAGAAATATCTGTAGGAGCAACCCGAACCGCTTTTTCAATGGCTCTATTGAGTTGTATATCGTTACCGATAATTCCAAATCGTTGTTTTACTGCTTGTAAATTTTCCATTCTCAAATTTATTTTTTCAACTACTAGGCTTTTAAATTGATGTCTTTTATTAGCTTATTAAAATCAGTTATTTGTTCTTTTAAATCATCTTTTCTAACAATCATAGCATTACTTTTTTTTATGTAAATTAAAAACCATTCTCTTTTTTCTTCAACCTTAAAAATATTCTTCCAATAATGTTTTACTGAAAAGGTTTCTCCCTTTTCTTCAAAATATTCTTGATTAAAAATAAAATGGATGTTTTCTTTTAATCTTGGGTTTTCGCTTATTAGTTTTTTAGACTTTTTATAAAGTGAAAAGAAAAAAGCCAAAATACCAATTACTAAACCTAAACTTTTAAGGGTAGCTATATTTAGAGAATCACTATCGTTTTTAATTATAAAAAAATAAATTAAAAAGAATAAAATAGCCCATGCTTTCCAAGTTTTAAATACGAGGTAGACATTCACTTTAAATACATCCTTTACTAAGAATGTTGGTTTTATTTTAATTTCTTTAAGCACTTAATTTAATTGTTTTCAGAATACCCAACAGCAGTTCCTTTTAATGTAGTAGAGGTACAGTCTTCTATTTTTACATTAACAAAATCACCTATTTTGTAGTTTTCTTTAGGGAATACAACAACTGTGTTTTGAGTATTTCTACCTTTCCACTCATTCTCGCTCTTTTTAGAAGTTCCTTCAATTAAAACTTCTTGAACTTTTCCAACATGTTCTTTTGCTCTAAATAAACTATGCTCTTGTTGTAAATTGATAATTTCTTGTAATCTTCTTTTCTTTACCGCTAAAGGAATATCATCTTCCATTTTCTTAGCTGCAAGCGTTCCAGGTCTTTCAGAATAAGCAAACATAAATCCGAAGCTATATTTTACTTTCTCCATTAAGTCTAAAGTATCTTTATGATCTTCTTCGGTTTCTCCGCAGAAACCAGCAATCATATCTTGACTTAAATTCATTTCTGGAATAATCTTATAAATATTTTCAACTAGTTCTAAATATTCTTCTCTAGTGTGTAAACGATTCATAGCTTTTAACATGCTGTTACTTCCACTTTGAATAGGTAAGTGAATGTATTTACATATATTTTGATGTTTTGCCATAACATGAATCACATCTAGAGTCATATCCTGAGGATTCGATGTAGAAAAACGAAAACGCATTTTAGGAAACTCAGTAGCACACATATCTAAAAGTTGTGCGAAATTTACCGCAGTAGCTTGAGCCATTTCAGATGCTTTGTGGAAATCTTTTTTAAGTCCACCACCATACCATAAGTAAGAATCTACATTCTGACCTAATAAAGTGATTTCTTTAAAGTTTTTATCGTGCATTGAACGAATTTCCTCTATAATACTTTGTGGGTCTCTACTTCGTTCTCTACCTCTTGTAAAAGGAACTACACAGAATGTACACATATTATCACATCCTCTTGTAATAGATACAAATGCAGAAACTCCGTTAGAGTTTAAACGTACAGGAGAAACATCAGCGTAAGTTTCTTCTTTAGATAAAATCACATTTACCGCATCTCTACCGGCTTCAACTTCTTCAACTAAGTTTGGTAAATCTCTATATGCATCTGGTCCAACAACTAAGTCAACTATTTTTTCTTCTTCTAAAAACTTAGCTTTTAAACGTTCTGCCATGCATCCTAAAACTCCAACCTTCATTTTAGGGTTGCGTTTTTTAGCGTGATTATATTTTTGAAGTCTGTTTCGAACAGTTTGCTCTGCTTTTTCTCTAATAGAGCAAGTGTTTACTAAAACTAAATCGGCTTCTTCTATATTTCCTGTAGTATTAAAACCTTCTTCAGCAAGAATAGCAGCAACAATTTCACTATCATTCATGTTCATTTGACAGCCATAGCTTTCAATAAAAAGCTTTTTGCTGTTTCCGTCCTTTTGTTCTGTTAATAAAGGCTTTCCTTGTATTTTTTCGTCTATAACTTTTTCAACCTGATCCATAATCTAAATCTCTTCTAAGTAGAGCGCAAAGATACAACCAATTTTATGATTAAGTGACAAATTGTCATTAAATAATAATGCTATTGTAGTTTTAAATTAGCGTTAATTCTTGCAAAACGATACTTAATAAAAAAAAACTGTATACTTTTGCAACTTAAATACACCATATATATAATGGTGTAAAAAAATCGATAAGAAAAGATACATGGCAAAGAATTTAGTAATTGTGGAGTCTCCTGCTAAGGCGAAAACTATAGAGAAGTTTCTTGGAAAAGATTTTCAAGTAGAATCTAGTTACGGTCATATTGCGGATTTACCTTCTAAAGAATTAGGAGTAAATGTAGATGGAGATTTTAAACCAAAGTATATTGTCTCTTCAGATAAAAAGACGGTAGTTAAAAAACTAAAAGATTTAGCTAAGAAAGCAGAAGTGGTTTGGTTAGCATCCGATGAAGATCGCGAAGGAGAAGCAATTGCATGGCATTTAGCAGAACAATTAAAGTTGAATAAAGATAATACAAAACGTATTGTATTTAACTCAATTACTAAGAATGCGATTTTAAAAGCTATAGAAAACCCAAGAACCATAAATTACGATTTAGTTGACGCTCAACAAGCAAGGAGAGTGTTAGATAGAATAGTAGGTTATGAATTATCTCCAGTATTATGGAGAAAAGTAAAAGCAGGTTTATCTGCAGGTAGAGTTCAATCTGTAGCTGTACGTTTAATAGTAGAACGCGAAAGAGATATTGAGAGTTTTGAGCCAGTTGCTTCATACAGAGTAGATGCAGAATTTACTAATGAAGATGGAAAAAAGTTTAAGGCAAAATTGCCAAAGAATTTTTCAACTAAAGAAGAAGCTGAAGCATTTTTAAATTCATGTATTGCTGCAAGTTTTTCTGTATCGAATTTACAAACTAAACCAGCAAAGAAATCACCAGCAGCTCCATTTACAACATCTACATTGCAACAGGAGGCTTCTAGGAAATTAGGATTTCCGGTAGCAAAAACAATGTTGATGGCGCAACGTTTATATGAAGCCGGTTTGATTACTTATATGAGAACTGATAGTGTGAATTTATCTTCTGAAGCAGTTAACGCAGCAGCGGCAGAAATAGAATCATCTTACGGTGCTGAATACAGTAAGCCTAGAAGTTTTTCTACAAAATCTAAAGGAGCACAAGAAGCTCACGAGGCAATTCGTCCAACAAATATGGCAACGCATACTGTTTCTGTTGATTACGATCAGGATAGGTTGTATAGTTTAATTTGGAAAAGAACTATTGCTTCTCAGATGAGCGATGCGCAGTTAGAAAGAACGAATGTAAAGATTTCTAATAATAAGAATGATAAAGAATTCTCAGCTAACGGAGAGGTAATAACTTTTGAAGGTTTCTTAAAAGTATACTTAGAAGGAACAGATAATGAGGAAGAAGAGCAAGCAGGAATGTTACCTAAAATGAAAGTTGGTGAAGAATTAAATAATGAATATATCTCAACAACGCAGCGATACACGCGTCCGCCAGCTAGATATACTGAAGCATCTTTAGTAAAACATCTTGAAGAGTTAGGTATTGGTAGACCATCTACTTATGCGCCAACAATATCTACAGTGCAGCGTAGAGGATATGTGGAAAAAGGAACTGCGGAAGGAGTTGAAAGACAATATATACAGTTGGTATTAAAATCTGATGAAGTAAAAGAACAAACATTAACTGAGAAGGTAGGAGCAGATAAAGGAAAAATGATGCCTACAGATATAGGTAACATTGTAAATGATTTCTTAGTTGAGAACTTCTCAAGTATTTTAGATTACGGATTTACAGCTAAAGTAGAAAGTGATTTTGATAATATCGCTGGAGGTAAAGAAGATTGGACTTCGGTAATTAAAGATTTCTATAAAGATTTTCATCCAACAGTTAAAGATGTAGCAGAAAATGCAGAAAGAGCAAGTGGTCAAAGATTATTAGGTATAGATCCAGATTCTGGTAAAAACGTATATGTAAGATTAGGACGTTTTGGAGCAATGGTACAAATAGGTGAAGCTACAGATGAAGAAAAACCTAAGTTTGCAAGTTTGCAAGGTGATCAAACGATGAGCTCTATTACTTATGAAGAAGCAATGGATTTATTCAAGTTGCCAAAAACGCTTGGTGATTATGAAGAGAAAGAAGTTGTAGTAGCTAATGGAAGGTTTGGTCCATATATTAAGTTTGATGGTAAGTATGTTTCTTTAGATAAAGATGAGAATCCAATGTCAGTAGATATGGATAGAGCAATCGAACTAATAGAAGCAAAACGAAAAGCTGATGCACCAATTGGTGAATACGAAGGTTTTCCTATTCAAAAAGGTGTTGGTAGATTTGGACCATTTATCAAATGGAATTCAATTTTTATCAATGTAAATAAAAAGTATGATTTCGATAATTTAACGCAATCAGACTTGGAGGAATTAATTGAAGATAAGAAGAAGAAAGAAAGAGAGAAATTAATTCATAATTGGGAAGATGTAGGTATTCGAGTGGAGAAAGCTAGATGGGGAAGGTTCAATGTTATCAAGGGTAAAACCAAGATAGAGTTGCCTAAAACAACCGAAATAGAAAAATTCACAAAAGAAGATGCAGTTAAGCTAGTTGATTCTAAAAAAACAACTAAAAAAACTACAAGAAAGACATCTAAAAAGAAATAAAGTTATATATTGCTCAGCATTCACTAATCCCCACATTAATGAATACAGATTTTTTATCTCCTGTCAGTGAAAAAGTAATTGCAAATCTAGTTGATTTACCAGCTGAATCCTTAGGGAGAAAGATAATGATCCACTCTGTAGAAGATGGTTTTCCTGACTTAGAAGATGTCAGTGTGGCTCTTGTAGGAGTTAAAGAAGGGAGAGAGTCAATAAACAACCTTGAGTGTGGAGAAGATTTATCGAAAATAAGACAAGGTTTTTACAGTTTATTTCCAGGTGAATGGAATATCACTATTGCTGATTTAGGCAATATAGAACGTGGTAGCACCGTTAGAGATACATATTTTGCTGTCTCGAACGTAGTTGCTACATTAGTAAAACAAAATATAACTGTTGTTATAATAGGAGGCGGGCAAGATGTAACATATGCAAATTATAGAGCGTATGATACATTGGAACAAACAATAAATTTAGTATCAGTTGATAGTCATTTTAATCTTGGGACATTAGAAGACGACCTGAATTCTCAATCTTATTTGAGTAAAATTATTATGGAAGAACCTAATAATTTATTCAACTTTAGTAATATTGGGTATCAGACGTACTATAATTCTCAAGAAGAAATTAGATTGTTGCAAAATTTATATTTTGATGCCTTTAGATTAGGTGAAGTAGTTAATAATATAGAACTAGTAGAGCCAATCTTAAGAGATGCAGATATTGTGAGTATAGATATAGGAAGTATTAAACAAAGTGATGCACCAGCAAATGCAAATGCAAATCCAAATGGTTTTTTTGGAGATAAGTTATGTGCGATAGCAAGATATGCTGGTATAAGTGACAAAGTTTCTTCTTTCGGTATCTATGAGTATAACGATAAATATGATAGATACAACCAAACATCTAGTCTAATCGCCCAAGCAATTTGGTATTTCGTCGAAGGCGTAAATTATAGAGCAAAGGATTATCCGTATTGTTGCAAAACGAATTATGAAAAGTTCAGTGTAATTTTGGAAGATGATGATCCTATTAATTTCTATAAGAGTGACAAAAGTGGTCGTTGGTGGATGGAGATTAATCTAATTACAGATAATAAATATCGAAGACATGCGTTAATACCATGTGCATACCAAGATTATTTGAAGGCCATTGAACAAAAAATTCCTGAAAGATGGTACAAAGCACAGCAAAAACTTACATAAAAAAGTTATATTTGCGTTCCTTGGTAGAAAATGTTGAATAAAATTATAAAAAAGTTACAAACTCTTTAATAGAAAAAATATGAAGAAAGTAGCACTGTTTACCCTGATAATAGCACTTGTTTACAGTTGTGGATCTAACAACGATAGAGGAGAGCTGACTGGTGTTAAATCTAAAAGGAAATGGTTCGCGGAAAAGCCATATGGAATGGTTTTTATTAAAGGTGGTTCGTTTACAATGGGTAAGCAAGATGAAGACCCGTTAGGAGCAATGAATGCCCCAACTAGAACAGTTACGGTTCAACCATTTTATATGGATGAAAGTGAAATCACAAATAGTGAATATAAACAATTCGTACACTGGGTTAGAGACTCTGTAGTAAGAACTAAATTAGCTTACCAAGCAGAGTTTGCTATTGGTGACGAAGATTTAACAGGAGATGCAAAAAGAGCTGAAGGAATTCAACTTTATGCGTTTGCTTCAAAAGATACAACCAATGAATCTCCATATCAAAAGTATATGAGAGAAAACTACTACGAAGTAGGAGAAGGAATTGATTCAATCAAACCATTAAACTGGGAAGAAGAATTAGTTTGGAATAAAGAAGATTATCCAGATACCGATTACGTTGAAGTAATGGACTCTTTATATATAAAGAAAGAAGAAGCTTTAAATGGTATACGTTCTTTTAATACTAAATTATTAAACTATAGATATTTCTGGTTTGATAACGAGGAAGCTGCAAGAACAGGAAAAAACAGAAAAGACTTTTTAGTGGATGAAACATTAAATGTTTATCCAGATACTACAGTATGGATTAAAGATTTCAACTATTCATACAACGATCCAATGCACCAAGAATATTTTGCACACAAAGCATTCGAAGATTATCCAGTAGTTGGTGTTAGTTGGAAACAAGCAAGAGCTTTTTGTCACTGGAGAACTAAAAACAAAAACTCTTACCAAAGATCAAAAAAGAATTTAGGATTAGTACCAGCATTCAGGTTACCAACAGAAGCTGAATGGGAATATGCTGCTCGTGGAGGTTTAGATTATGCTAAATACCCATGGGGAGGACCAAGTACAACAAGTGATAGAGGTTGTTTCTTAGCAAACTTTAAACCAGTACGTGGAGATTATGCAGCAGATGGTGCTCTATACACAGTAGAAGCAATTTCATATAACCCGAATGGTTTTGGATTATATAATATGGCAGGAAATGTTTCTGAGTGGACTAACACAGCATACAATCAAATGTCTTACTATATGGGATCAACAATGAATCCTAACGTAGAAAACAGAGAAAACCGTCGTAAAATTGTACGTGGTGGTTCTTGGAAAGATGTAGCTTATTTCTTAGAAGTAGGTTCTCGTGACTGGGAATATGCAGATACAGCAAGAAGTTACATTGGTTTTAGAACAGTACAAGATTACTTAGGTACTAAAAAACAGTAAATAAATAAACATAATAAATATCCCTAATTAATAAAAATTTTCAGAATTATGGCACAATCAAACTCAACTAAGAAATTATTCAACATGGCTTATGGTCTAGGAGCTGCAATTGTGATTCTTGGAGCGTTATTCAAGATTCAGCACATTAAGCTTGGTCCTTTAACAGGAGGTTTAATGCTTACCATCGGTATGATTGTAGAGGCTGTGGTATTCGCATTATCTGCATTCGAACCTGTTGAAGATGAATTAGATTGGACTAAAGTTTACCCTGAATTAGCAGACGGAAGTTCTACTGGTAAGAAAAAGAAAGAAAAAGAAGCTACTCCAGAAGAAGCTCAATCTTTATTATCTCAAAAATTAGATAACATTTTACAAGAAGCTAAGTTAGATGCACAATTAGTATCTAGATTAGGAGATAGTATTAAAGGATTCCAAGGTGCAGTTGAGCCTTTAGCAGCTGCTTCTCAGTCTATTTCTGCTACAAATAACTATAACGAGCAAGTATCTAAAGCAGCTTCACAAATGGCTTCTTTAAATAGCTTATACCAAACTCAAGTAGAGAATGCTTCTAGACAAACTGAATTAAATTCAGCAATGGTTGAAAATAGCCAACGTTTACAAGAGCAAATGCAATCTTTAGCTACTAACTTATCTTCTTTAAACGGAGTATACGGTGGTATGTTAACTGCTATGAGCACTAAATAATTTAATAATTAACTAAACAAACTAATTTTAAATTATGGCAGGCGGAAAACAATCTCCAAGACAGAAGATGATTAACCTTATGTATCTTATTTTCATTGCGATGTTAGCAATGAACATGAGTAAAGAGGTATTATCAGCTTTTGGATTGATGAACGAAAAATTATCAGATGCTAACGTAAGAGCAACTGAGTCAAATAGTAGAGCTTACGAAAGTTTAGCTTTAAAAGCATCAGAGCAAGCAAAACAATATGGTGAAGCTAAAGAAAAGACTGATGTATTAAGGTCTAAGGCTGATGCGTTTTACAATTATTTAGAAGATCTAAAGACAAGAATGACTGCAGATCTTAAGGATAAAAAAGATTACGAAACAATGGATAAATCTAAATTTTTAGATGAGTTATTTTTCGTAAGTGGAACAATTACTCCTGAAGGTAAGGAATTTGTGTCTAAAATGGATGAATTCAAAAAAGCAGCTTTAGAAGTTTTAGGAGATTCTGAAATGGGAAATGTTGTTTCTAGTCGTTTTAGTACAGATCCTGTAAGAAATAAAGATAACAAGCAGTTAAACTGGTTAAACTACCACTATGAAGGTTTTCCTTTAGTAGCTTCTTTAACTAAGTTCACTCAAATTCAGGCTGATATTAAAACAACTGAATCTGATGCCTTATCTACTTTATTACAAGGTGAATTAGAAAGTGCAGTTTCTTTAAAGAATTACGAAGCAATGGTTGTTTTTGAAAAGAATGCATATTACCCAGGTGAAAAATTATCAGGTAAAATTGTATTAGGTAAAAACGATCCAAATTTAACTGCTGAAAAGGTTACAATTAACGGTAGAGATTGGCCAGAAGATAAGATTAAAGCCGGTCAGGTTATATTAGACGGACCTGCAGGTGCTGTTGGAGATAGAGATATTAAAGGTACTTTCACATTCAAAGAAAATGACTCTTTAGTAGAAATTCCAATTAGTGGAGGATATTCTGTAATTCCAAGACCAAACGAAGCTGTAATTTCTGCAGATAAAATGAATGCTGTATATCGTGGTTTAGTAAATCCAATGACGATTTCTATGCCAGGTGTACCTTCTAATAAAGTTGTAGCATCTGCTCCAGGATTAAAAAGATCTAAAGGAGATAGCTACGTAATGAGACCTGGTAAAGGAAATGAAGTAACAATTCGTGTTACTGGAACATTACCAGATGGAAAAAAAGTAAGTTCTAACAAGAAATTTAGAATAAAAGACATACCTCCAGCGTTAGGTATGGTAAGAGGTCAGTATGGAACTATTTCTATGCCAAAAGGAAGTATCGGAAGAACTACTATTGGTGCAGGTTTACCAGATTTCTTATTTGATTTAACTCTTAAAGTAAGCAGCTTTAAAGTAAAAGTTCCAGGTCAGCCAGCTGTTCCTGTAACAGGTACTAAAATGAGCGGAAGAGCTAAACAAGCTATAGCTAAAGCTAGAAGAGGTGAAATCATAGCTATTTTTGATATTAAAGCCACTGTTGCTGGATCAGGAGTTCCAGTAAAGAGAGTTGGTGGAGTTAACATCAAAGTTTCAAATTAATAATTTAAACAAAGAAAGTATGAATTGGAAGCGTTTTAATTTGGTGATTATAGCATTGTCTATAACCAGTGCAACATTTGCACAGGCCAATCTATTAAATGCTAAATCAGTAGAGGAGATTGGAGTAAAGAGTCAGGAGCAAATTGACTCTGATAATGACAAACCACTACCTTATGGTTACATAAGTGACAGAGATGTACTATGGTCTAAAGTAGTGTGGGAGTTTATAGACTTAAACCAAAAAATCAACTTACCTTACTATTACCCAATTGATACAGCTAGTACTTCTAATAATAGACGTTCGTTGTTCGATACCTTAATGAAAGGTATTAAAGAAGGTAAAATTAAAGAGGTGTACAACGATTCTTATTTTACATCAAAAATAGGAATGAAGGAAATTGAAGAAAAAACTTTCAATTTAAGAGAAGTTGATGGTGGTGAAGAAAATGGAGGTTATTCTGATCCATATTATGTACAATCTCAAGATATTAAAGGATATAGAATTAAAGGTATCTGGTATTTTGATAAGCGACAAGGTGAATTAAAATATAGAATGCTAGCAATCGCTCCAATGGGACCTGATGTTCAGGTAATGGGAGTAGATGACATAGAAGATGATGAAATCTATGAATTATTCTGGGTATTCTTCCCTGATGCTCGTGAGGTTTTACATGCTTCTAAAGTATTCAACCCAAAGAATTCTGCGCATCCTATATCTTATGATAACCTTTTAAATGCACGTCGTTTTAATTCAATTGTAATTAAAGAAGAAAACTTATATGGTGACCGTCAAATTAGTGACTACATCCGTGGAAATTCTTTATTCCAATTGTTAGAAGCAGATAGAATTAAAGAAGGAATACGTAACCGCGAAATGGATATGTGGAACTACTAATTCCTTAAAAGATTTATAAAAAAGAAAGCGCTCTGAATCATCAGGGCGCTTTTTTTCGTATTATTACAAAAAAAAGCTAGCAATACTAACACATTTTATTATGAAAGAAATCCTAAATCAGATCTTCGATATCGCTCAGAAATCAGAAAAAAAAGATATAGATATTTTTGATAGAAATATCCGTAGGTTATATCATGAGATTGAAGCGTTAGGCTATGTGTTAAAGAATCCAATAGGAGAAAAATACTCTCTTGAGAGAACAGATATAGAAGCAACTTTAATGAATGATTTTCATAGTAAAATGAAAATAACGAAAGTTTTAAAACCTATAGTTTATAGTACAGAAAATGGACAAATGGTTTTAGTGCAAAAAGGAGTTGTAATAGCAGAATAATAAGGTTATGGAAACAGTAAATTTTGGAATAGATTTAGGAACTACAAATAGTTTAATTTCTAAATATGATAATGGAAAGTTAGAAGTTTTTAAAAATCCTCTAGGTTTAAAACAAACTTTATCGTCTGCTGTTGCTTATCGAAAGAATAAAATTATAGTTGGAGATAAAGCAAGAGAGTTATTAGAAAGAGATGCGTTGAATGTTTTTACGTGCTTTAAGCGTAAAATGGGAACTTCAGAATCTTATTTTGTTCCAAACTTAAACGATAATGTAACTCCTGTTAGTTTGTCTTCACTTGTTCTACAAGAATTAAAAAACTTTATTCATTCAGGTGAGCAAGTAGAAGAAATTGTAATTACGATTCCTTCTTCATTTGATACAATACAATCTAATGCAACTAAAATAGCAGGAGAAAATGCAGGTTTTAAAAAAGTATATCTTTTACAAGAGCCAATTGCAGCTAGTTTGGCTTTTGCAAATCAAGGAGAATTAGATATTCAAGAGAAAAAGAAATGGTTGATTTATGATTTTGGTGGTGGAACTTTCGATGTTGCTTTGATCGAGATTGACGACAGAGAAATTAATGTTTTGGATAATGAGGGAGATAATTTCTTAGGAGGTTTAGACATAGATAATTTAATTGTAGAAAAAATCTTAGTTCCGTTTTTAGAACAAGAATTGAACGAGAAGAACTTATGGCAACAATTTAAAGAAACCGATAATAAGTATCAGAAATTATATTACGAACTTTTGTTTAAAGCAGAAGAAGCGAAAAAGGAATTAACGATTTTTGAAAATGTAGAAATTGAAATTGATTATCCTGAAGAAGATATTTATGAAACTGTTGAAATAACGAGAAATCAATTCAATAATTTGATAGCACCTTTGGTAGAACGTACCATATCTTTTTCAAAACAAGTACTTACCAATAATAATTTGAATAGTTCAGATATTGAACGAATTGTTATGGTTGGTGGAACAACATTAATACCTTATGTTCGAGAGAACGTAAAAGCACAAACAGAAATTATAGTTGATACGAGTGTAGATCCAACCGCAGCAGTAGGAATAGGAGCTGCTTTTTATGCAGGGTCTAAACCTAAAACGATAAAGAAATCAGAAACGATAATTGCTGAAACAGATCAGAAAGAAAACACTGGAAACAATTTTCAAGTTTTCTATGAAAAGAGTTCGAATGATGAAGAGGAATTAATCAATGTAAAAAATACGAATAAGGTTTCTGGTTATTATCGTATTACAAGATTAGACGGTGGTTTTGATACAGGAATGATTGCATTCGATAAAGATGTTTTTGCTTATGTCGATTTATTAGAAGGAACTGTTAATAGTTTTGAGCTTAAGATTTTCGATAAAAATCAATCAGAATTATATAGTTCACGAGATATCAAAATTTCACAAGGAAAATATAATGTGAAAGGACAATTACTTCCTCAAGCAATTTGTTTAGAAATAGACGATATAGAATACGGTGAAACTAGATTAGAAGCTATTTTTACTAAGAACAGTATTTTACCACTTAAAAAAGTAATTTATAAAACTGCTTCTAAAACAATAGTGAAAGGAAGCGATGATTTATTACAAATCAATATTGTAGAAGGTGACGATAATGGTTTGCCAAGTTCTGGTTTAACCATAGGTTTTATAGAAATTTCTGGTAAAGATTTAACTGAAGATTTGATTAAAGGAACAGACATTGAAATAGAAATCAAAATGTCTGAATCTAGAGATATTCATGTGAATGTTTTCTTGTCGTTAACAGATCAGGAATTTAAAAATACATTTACTCCAACTGAACGTTACATAAGCCGATCGAAAATCGATAAAGATTTGTATGTGGTTATTGAAAACTTAGATAAAGAGTTACAGAACCATGGAGATAATTATGAGTTGTTATCAAAGTTTAAAAAGATTAGAGACAATTTAATCGAATTACAAATCGAACTAACTTTATTATCTGATAACGATACCACGGATAAGAAGTTTAGTATTGATAATAAAAAGCGTGAGTTAATCAATCAGTATGATTTATTAACAAGACATGTAATTCTTGACGAAGAAATAAGTAACTACAGACGTATTGTTAAAGATATCGAATATGATATAGAAACAGACGAATTACCACAGTTTAAAGAAAGGTTGGAGAATATCATTAAAGATGAGAGAAAGTATCTTAATTCGGGAAATAAATACCTTTTAAAGTCAAAGATAAAAGAGCTAGAGTCTTTACAAAACGTAATTTTCAATGCTAAAGATGAAAATTATGTATATACTTTCATGAATTATAAATTTAATTCTGAAA
Organism: uncultured Tenacibaculum sp.; assembly: GCF_947495995.1. Lineage (GTDB taxonomy): Bacteria > Bacteroidota > Bacteroidia > Flavobacteriales > Flavobacteriaceae > Polaribacter. Next base: position 143,871 of record NZ_CANMAX010000001.1, on the reverse strand, counting down.
TTTTCACAAATGGTAAAAAGGCGAAAAAACTTTTTGATGAAGGAGACAAAGCAATGGAAAATAAAGATTATAAAGCTTTAAAGTTCATTGTTATCAATCTGTATAACTTATTGCCTGATGAGATGAAAGAAACGAAGAAAGAAATGAATAATAAAAATAAAACTGGATTACAATAATTAGTAACGTAAACCAGATATTTCGGTAATTATTTCTTTAACTTTTATATAAGGATCTTCTTCTCTTATCGCTTTAACAATAACAGGTTTACTAAATAATCTAACATCATTTAAATCTTGTTTTAAAACAGGTTTATCTTGATAGTTGTAAAAATGTTTACCTCGATAGAAATACAAAGAATCTCCAATATCAAAAAGAAACACCTTTAACTCGTCATGAGGTTTAATGTAAAAAGTAAAATCTCTACGAGAAGATAAATTACGGTTGAAAACTACTAAATGTTTATTCGATTGATTTTTAATCAACACAGGATATCCACTAATATCTACGTGTGAATGATTTTTAAAATGTTCTGGATACAGATTATCACCTGTGGAAAAATCATCAGTTATCTTTTTCATGGTACTCGTATTAACTTCAGTGTTTAATTTCTTAAAGAAATCTGTTTTAGAAGTATTCCAATTAGAAGATCTTTTATAATCATCATAAGAAACTTCTTTACTAAAATATGGAGTAGACGTACTTGTATTGTATTTTCTCTTGTAAGTATAATCTGAATTAGATATAATTTTTACACTCAGTTTTTGAAACTTTATACTATCATTAGTAATTAAAACATGACTAGTACTATCTCTTTTTCCATAAATTTCATGTGTTTTTAATAAGGTTTCGGTATCTTCTAAAGAAACATCAGTAAAATACTTTTTGGTGTTATTAGTGATTGTTTTAAACTTCTTAAAATCTTTTCCTAAGTAAAAAATCAAACGGCAATAAGTTTCATAAGCAATTCTTAGAGAATCTTTACTATTAATAAAAACAGATTTCATTAACGTATGATTTTGATACTTTGTAAATAAGATTAAAGACTTATCACTCGTATTTTTAATTGTAACTGAGTCTGTAATTTGAGTTGTATATTTTGAAGAGAATCTATTTGTAAGATCGTAGTAATGATCAAATGTTTTATCAAAAGCTCTGTCTCCAGTTTTAAGATCTAAAGAATCAATTTTCTTGGAAGTTCTATAAGAAGAATCTTTAGCTTTTTGATACAAATCCCAAATGAATTCTCGCTGACTCGATTTATAGATTTTGGCAACATTTTCATTTATGTTCTCAATACTGTAAATAGAATTACTATCGAAAGTATTATAACTATTAGAACTACTACTATTGGCAAATCTTGCAATAGCAAGAACTACAGCAGCAATAAAAGCTAAAACACGAATAACATCTACAAGATTACTACCTGAGTCAGTATCATAATTGTTTCCTTGATAACCAAGCGAAGCTAAATCTATAAATTGATCTTCTACAAAAGAATCTCCAGTTTTTATCTTTTTAAATAAACGATAAGCCTTTTTAATTTTGTTGTATTCACTATTGTTGATTTTTGTTCTATTGTAATAATCAACAAGAGCATTTACGTAATCAAGTTTTAAATCACTAGAAATTCCATTCGGAATTAAATTTAAAAGTTCAACATGCGTATCGTAAGTAACTTGTGGACATCTAAAATATAGTGTTTGCGACTTAGTTACTTTTATCGTTTCTATTAGAATAATAGTTTGTTGCTCTAGATATTTAAAACAGCGAAGTAATAGATCACTAGTAAAAACAGCTTCATTTTTTAAAGCTTGAATTATAGTATCGTATTTACGCTTCTGATAATCTTCTTTTAAAAGAGGAAAAAAATAAGTGTCTAAATATGGAGCTAAAAAATCTGCGTATTGATATAAGTTTTCTAAAAACTCATTTTCAAAAGAAAAGGTACTTGGTCCGCTGTCATTTCCCGTACGAATAAACTCTTTAAAATTAGGATGTTTTTCAATAAACAGAATAACTTTTCTCTTTTCTGGATCCTTTAATTGTTCTAAAAGCATATGCATTTCCTCAAGATTATAAAACTCATCTTGATTTTGTAGTCGTTGTATTTTCAAACGCTTCTCCAAACGAATAATAGTCTTCTGATCTATATTTTCAAGATCTTCTGGAGAAATATCTAATATGTCAACTGGGGAAATATACATAGAACACGGGCAACTTTTTTTATTTACTCTCAAAATAAAGAATTTTAATTTTTATACTCAAGTAAAAATCAATCTTTATACTTTTGAAATATGAAAGTCGATTATATAGTTGTTGGTTTAGGTTTAGCGGGTTTAGCTTTTTGTGAAGAGTTAATAGAACACAATAAAACTTTTGTTGTATTCGAAAATAATTCGCAAAATTCATCGAGTGTAGCGAGCGGTACATACAATCCTGTAATTTTAAAACGATTTACTCCTGTTTGGAACGGACATCAACAGTTAGAATTGGCAATGCCTTTTTATCAAAGGATTTCAGAGAAATTAGGAGAAGAATTTGATACTAAATTCGCTACTAAAAAGGTTTTTAATTCTGTAGGAGATGAAAATAATTGGTTTATAGCTTCAGATAAACCAATGCTTTCTATCTATATGAAACCTGAAATTTCTAGAGGAAAAATTGATGGAGTAATTGGAGATTTTGGTTTTGGCGAGTTATTAGGAACCGGTAGAATAGCAACGAAAGATTTAATTGAAAAATACAGAGCTTATCTTAAATCAGAAGGTAAGTTATATACTGAATCTTTTGAATATGATGCATTAACTGAGACAGAAAATAAAGTTCAGTATAAAACGATAGAAAGTTCTAAAGTTGTTTTTTGTGAAGGTTTTGGTTTAAAAAAGAATCCATTTTTTAATCATTTACCTTTAAATGGAACTAAAGGAGAAATTATAACTATTCACGCTCCAGAATTGAATATAGATTTCTTGTTGAAATCATCTGTGTTTGTATTACCATTAGGAGAAGATATTTATAAAGTTGGAGCCACATTTAACTGGACCGATAAAACTTTAGATCCTACAGAAGAAGGTAAACAAGAGTTGGTTGATAAACTTTCTAAAACAATTACAGTTCCGTATAGAATTATTAATCAAACCGCAGGAATTCGCCCTACTGTAAAAGATCGTAGACCTTTAGTTGGAGTTCATGAAAAACATTCAAACTTGGCTGTTTTAAACGGTTTAGGAACTCGAGGAGTAATGATTGCTCCAACAGTTGCCAAAAATCTTTTTAATCATTTAGAAAAAGGAGAAACTTTAGACAGTGATGTTGATATCAAAAGGTTTAATTAATTTCTTCCACCTTTTTATCAGCATATTTTTTATCGTAATGCACGAATAAATTAATCCAAATAATTCGAGATAAACGAATTGTAAAGGGAGTTAATAATAATGAAACTACAACAACCGCAACAAAACTTGTTATAATAGTTTGTTGCAAAAACACTTTCGAAATAATAAAAATAACTACAAAAAGTGCAACAGCTAAAGCATAATTTACATACATAGCTCCAAAAAAGAAAGAAGGCTCCATCATGTATTTTAAATTACAATGCGAACAATTATCGTGAATTGTAGTCACTTTATTAATGTTAAATGAAGCTTTATGCTTAAAAAAATCACCTTTTTGACATCTAGGGCATTTATTATTTAAAATGCTATTTAATTTAGATCCTTTGCCTAGCATATTGTGGTATTTTTGGGATGCTGTACGAATACAGTTTTGTAAGTTTGTACAAATTTCCGAAAAATAAATAGGACTTAATAGTTATCCATATAAAATATACCTATTAAGAAATTATAATTACTAATATTAAATGCTAAACGTACATAATTTAACCGTTTCTTTTATGGGAACAGACTTGTTCTCAGGTATTACTTTTAAATTGATAAAAGGAGATCGAGTAGGACTCATTGGTAAAAATGGAGCAGGAAAATCAACATTATTAAAAGTACTTGCAAAAGACATTGAAAGTAGTGGCGGTACTTTAGCTTTCGATAAAGATATTAGTATAGGTTTCTTGCGCCAGGATATTGATTTTGTTCAAGGAAGAACTATTCTTGAAGAAGCATATCAAGCTTTTGAAGAAATCAAAGAAATTGAAGGAAAACTAGAAGGGATCAATAAGCAATTAGCAGAACGTACAGATTACGAAAGCGAAAGTTATAATCAATTGATTGTTGATTTAAATGAACTTACTGAGCGTTACGAACTTATTGGTGGTTATAATTACCAAGGAGATACAGAAAAAATTCTTCAGGGTTTAGGTTTCCAAAGAGAAGATTTTGATAAACTCACAGATACATTTTCTGGAGGTTGGAGAATGCGTATTGAGCTAGCAAAGTTATTATTACAGAATAACGATGTTTTATTGTTAGATGAGCCTACCAACCACTTAGATATTGAGTCAATCATTTGGTTAGAAGACTTTTTAAAGAGTTATGCCGGAGCTATAGTAACAGTATCGCATGATAAAATGTTCTTGGATAATGTTACGAATAGAACTATCGAAATTTCATTAGGACAAATCTACGATTACAAAAAAGCATATTCTAAATATCTAGAGCAACGCGCAGATATTAAAGAAAAACAATTACAAGCTCAGAAGAATCAGGAAAAAGAAATAAAAAGAACCGAGCAATTAATTGAAAAATTTAGAGCCAAGGCTAGCAAAGCATCTATGGCGCAATCTTTGATAAAAAAGTTAGATAAGGTTGAGCGAATAGAAGTAGATCAAGATGAAAATGCAGTAATGAATGTTCGCTTTGAAATTTCCAAAGAACCAGGGAAAATAGTTGTAGAAGCTGAAGATGTAAGCAAAAGTTACGGGAATAAGCATGTACTTTCTGATGTGAATTTAATGATAGAAAGAAATGCGAAAGTTGCTTTTGTTGGTCAAAACGGACAAGGAAAATCAACTTTAGCAAAAATGATTGTTGGAGAAATTCCTTTTGAAGGAAATTTAAAGTTAGGTCATAATGTAGAAGTTGGATATTTTGCTCAGAATCAATCCGAGTATTTACCACCTGAAAAAACAGTTTTAGAAATTGTAGAAGAAGCTGCTAACGATACTAATAGAGTAAAAGTTAGAGATATGTTAGGAGCCTTTTTGTTTGGAGGAGAAGCTGTAGATAAAAAGGCGAAAGTATTATCTGGAGGTGAAAGAAATCGATTAGCATTATGTAGGTTATTAATGACGCCATTTAATGTGTTAATAATGGATGAGCCTACAAACCACTTAGATATTGCGTCTAAAAATGTGCTTAAAAAAGCATTGCAAAATTTTAAAGGAACCTTAATTTTAGTTTCTCACGATCGGGATTTCCTTCAAGGTTTAGCAACCAATGTTTATGGTTTTAAGGATAAGGAAATAAAAAAATATTTAGGAGGAATAGATTATTTCTTAGAGCAACATAAAATGGAAAGCTTACGTGAAGCTGAAAAGAAAACAGTTGTAAAAGAAGAAAAATCAACAAGTAAAAAAGAGGCTTATAAATTATCTAAAGAGGAAGAGAAAGAGCTAAGAAAATTAAAGAATAGATCGTCTAAAGTTGAAAATTTAATTTCTGATTTAGAAGCTGAAATTGAAGCCATAGATTTAGAATTAGCCCAGAATTATGAAGAAGTTTCTTCACGACCAAATTTCTTTGAAGAATATAAAGGGAAGAAGAAAAAGCTTGATGATTTAATGCTAGAATGGGAAGAAGTAGAAGAGAAAATTTCGAATTTTTAACTAAACTATATAAACTATGAAAAAGATTATTACTACATTTTTATTAATGGTTACTATTCTTGTTCAAGGACAAGATAATTTCACAAAGTTGATAGAGATAGGAATATCTCATCACGATAAAGGGAATTACGAAGAAGCTATTGATTATTACAAAAAAGCGCTAAAATTAAAACCAGGCTCAGAGCTTGCTAATTATGAGATTTCACTTTCGTATTTCAGTCTAAAAGATTTCAAAAAGACAGTGAAGTATTGTGATAAAATCTTGAAAAAAGGAAAAGAACATTTATTACCAGCGTATATAAACAAAGGAAATGCTTTAGATATGTTGGGTAAAACTAAGAAATCAATAAAAGTATTTGAAGAAGGAATAGAAAAAGTAGGAGATAACTATTTGTTACATTTTAATTTAGCGATTAATTATTTAAAAATTAATGAATATGATAATGCTGAAAAACACTTTAAAAAAGCAATTTTAGACAATCCACTTCATGGATCAAGTCATTTTTATTTAGCAAAAATTAATGACGCTAAAAAAGAGAGAGTTCCAGCGTTATTAGCTAGTTACTATTTTTTATTTGTTGAGCCAGAATCATTAAGAGCAGAAGAAATTTACAACATCTTAAAAAAGAACTTAAACACAAGTGTAAATAAAGATAAAGATGGAAAGAATATCACTATAAATTTAAGTCCTTCAGATTTAAACTCTGAGTTTACTGGTATAGAAATGATGATGTCTGTAATGGAAATTTCTAAAAAAGAAAAAGAAAAGGACGGTAAAGAAAAATCTGAAAGTGAAGTATTCGTAGAAAAAACAAAGCAAATTTTTACGCTGTTAGGAGATTTTTCAGATAAGAAAGATGAGAAAAGTATTTGGTGGAATTTTTATGTGCCTTTTTTCAGTAAAGTAGGAAATAGTGATCATATAGAAACTTATTGTAAATTCATTAGTCAATTAGATATTAAATCTAAAATATGGATTGAAAATAATGAAGACAAAATGCGTCTTTTTATCGATTGGTTAGAAAAAGAGTTTAAATAATTATGCTATTTGATAACGAGTTCATTTCAGAAAATCAACAAGTTCTTCTTAAAGAGATTGCAGGAAGTGATGTAGAGCTGTGGATAAAAAGAGAAGATAAAATTCATGAATTCGTTTCAGGTAATAAATTCAGAAAGCTAAAACATAATATTTCAGAAGCGAAACGTTATAAACATCAAAGTTTGTTAACTTTTGGAGGAGCTTATTCTAACCATATTGTTGCAACTGCAGTTGCTGGCAATTTAAGCGGATTAAAAACTATTGGTGTAGTTAGAGGTGAAGAATTAGCTGAAAATTTTGAAGAAGTTTTAAAAACCAATCAAACACTAAAAGTAGCTCATGAACACGGAATGGAGTTTAAGTTTGTTTCAAGAACAGCGTATAGAGAGAAAACGGAAACAAATTTTATCAATTCTTTAAGAGATACTTTTGGTGATTTTTATTTAATTCCCGAAGGAGGAACAAATCCCTTAGCCATAAAAGGTTGTGAAGAAATATTGTCAAATGAAGATCAAAAATTCGACTATATTTGTACGGCTGTTGGAACAGGAGGTACAATTTCTGGATTAATAAACTCGGTACATACAAATCAAGAAGTAATTGGTTTTCCAGCTTTAAAAGGAAACTTTTTGTATGATGAAATACGAAAGTTTACAACAAAAGAAAACTGGACATTAAATTTAGATTATAACTTCGGAGGTTATGGTAAGTTTAATGAAGATTTAATTCACTTTATAAATAGATTTAAATCTGAAACATCAATTTTACTTGATCCGATTTATACAGGAAAAATGCTTTTTGGAATTGTAGATTTGATTAACAAAGGAAAGTTTAAAAAAGGAAGTAAAATCTTAGCCATTCATACAGGAGGAATCCAAGGAATAGATGGAATTAATAAGAAGTTACTGAAGAAAAATATTGATTTAATAAAGGTGTAAATGAAGCTGAGATTTATTTTATGGAGTGTTACAGCAATAGTATTGTTGTCTAGTTGTGGTTCAAAAAAACAAGTAATAAACAGAACACCTCAAAAACCAGTTGTTGTAGATGATCATGAAGTAGACGGATCTACAGAAATTCCAAAAGTAACTCCAACAAAAAAGAAAAAAAGAACAACAGCTAGTATCGTAAAAACGACTCAAGACTATGTTGAAAAATTTGCGCCTATAGCCGTAAGAGAAATGCATAAATATAAAATTCCAGCAAGTATTACACTAGCTCAAGGAATTTTAGAATCAGGAAGTGGAAGAAGTAATTTAGCAATTCGTTCTAATAATCACTTTGGAATTAAATGTCACAGAGGATGGAAAGGTAAAAGTGTTACTCATGATGATGATAGAATTGCGGAATGTTTCAGAAAATATGTACACCCAGAACGTTCTTATGAAGATCATTCAAAATTTTTGACTTCAAGAAAAAGATATTCAAAACTATTTAAATTACGAACAACTGATTACAAAGGTTGGGCTTATGGTTTAAAAAGAGCAGGTTATGCTACAGATAAAAAATATCCCCAAAAACTTATCGCATTAATTAAGAAATACGATTTAACAAAATACGATAGAGAAAAGTATAAAAAAGAAACTTCTAAAGAAACTGAGAATACAACTGTAGTAACTAGTGACGATACCAATACTAGGTTTTATTACAAGGTAATTAAAGGAGATACGCTATATTCTATAGCTAGAAAATTTAAAACTTCGGTTAAAGATTTAAAACAATTGAACGGATTAAAAGGAAATACAATAAGTATTGGTCAGCAATTAGTTTTAAAAAGATAAAAGAGCAACAATTTTGTTGCTCTTTTTTTATCACTTTTTCTCCTCATTTATTTGATTTCAAATTTCACATATATGCTTGATGAAACCGTTATATTTTGAAATTGAATATTTCCTTGTTTTAATTTTACATCTCTAGACATCAACTTGTTTTGCTTGTAGGCAACATTAGCAAAAGAGAAATTATTAATTTGTTGATTACCGACATCTCTCACAATTAAAGATTTACCAGTTTGTTCTCCAATGGCATTTAGGAAATAATTAGCTTTGTCTTTAGCAGCTTTTATAGCAGAAATGCGAACTTCTTTTCGTATTTCTTCAATTTTATTATGTGATGCTTTTGTTATCCTAGCATTTTTAATTTTTAAGCGATCAAAGATTTCAAAAACATCTTTAAGAATCCCAGCATCGTTAATTTTCAACTCATAATCTGCAGTAGCGAGAATCTCTTTATTCCACCATCCAGTTTTTACAAGTTTCGAATTTAAATTTGAGATTGATAAACTTTGCTCAGAAACACCACAAGATTGCAGTTCTTTTTTTAATTCTGTTTCAATTTCTTGAATGGTAATTTTCTTCCCTTTTTCAATGCGTTCTTCAACAGGAACATCTAGGTATATTTCGTTAGGAATTACTTCCTTTTCAGCGGTTCCAGTTACTTCAATATATGGTTTTTCATTCGTATTGTTTTGTGAAAAACTCACAAAGGAAATTAATGTGAAGATTATTATTGCTATTCTTTTCATAACTCGTTTTATTCTGAAGTCAAAATTAGAAGCAACCTTTTTCTAAAAAAAACGGATATGAGTAAAATGTAGTTTTTGGTTAGTGAATGGTTTTTTAAGCTGAGTAAAGCTTACTTTTTCAATGGTTTTAAGGATAAAATCTAAAGAACCGCATTTTTTTTATTGGTTTTTTGGTGATAAGTTTACATATTATTTATTAAGAAATTGAAGGTGAAATTAAAATATTACATAGCATTTTTTCTTTTTTTACTTAGTTTTTTGAAAATCAATTCGCAAAATTCAATTTTAAACAAAGGTGGAGGTTTTGAGTTAAAAGTTCGAATTTTTGATACAGAGAATAACGTTTATATAAGAAATGCTGAAATAAGTATAAACTCTTTTACTACATCAAAATGTGATGCAAATGGGTATTACAGAGTAAAAGCAAGAATTGATGATGAATTAATTGTTCGACATCCTGACTTTGAAACAGTAAGAGAAGTCATAAGAGTTAAAGATGATATCTTAATTCAGATAACAGACAATCCGAGTTATTTTAAAAAAAGCATAAATAAATTAAGAGGGAAACAACAAAAGATAATATCTCCAAACTACACACAAATCATGGATTCTGCCTTGTTTTACAAGGAAAAAAATCTAGATAAAAGTATCCATTTTATTGAAGAAGCTTTAGAAGCAAATGAATCTAAAAAGAGAAACGCTAATACTTACAAGGTTTTAGGAGACATTTACTTTCATTGGAAACAATATGATATTGCGATAAGTAATTATAAGATTTCATTACAGATTAATGAAAAGACAGAAACTAGATTACAGTTGGCAAAAACTCAATTTCTAGCCAAGAAATATGAAGACAGTGAAAATACTTATAAGTTATTAATGAAAGATAAGTTGAGTAACTATGAAAAAGTCCAAGTATTTGAAGGTTTAGGTGATGCGCTTTCTCAAGAGAGTAAAGACAAAGAAGCTAAAGAATATTACGAAAGAGGATTAAAGTTAGCTAAAGATAAAGCTATTAGTGATGTAACATTAGATATCAATACAAAACTGGCAAATATATATGCTAGAGAGGGTGATTTAAGTACAGCGAATACAACAATTAGTATAACACTAAAAGAAGCTTCTGAATTACCGAAAAAACCAGCTTTAAAAGTACAGCAAGAAGTAGCTGATTTTTACAACGAAACAAGGCAATATGATAATGAGATAAAACTGAGAAAAGAGCTTTTAAAAAGTGTTGATGATCCAGCAAATAAAATAGATTATTTAAATAAACTTAAAACTGACAGCATTAATGGAGATGATAATCCAATTTCTAGATTCATAGCTGAAGAAAATGAAGAAGTAAAAGATTCTTTAACATCTCAAAAACTAAATTATAAGATCGGAAATGCTTACGTACAAAAAGCAAATTATGCTGAAGCTATCGAATATTTAGAAAAGAGTGTTGAAGAAGCCGGACAAAAAGAAGATTTAGAAGTTCAAAAACATGCTACTAGAAAATTATCTGAAGTGTATGCGACTGTTGGTCAACACGTAAAAGCAATTCAGACGTATAGGAATTATGTTGATATTGTAGATTCATTATACATCAGAAAAGAACAAGAAATCTATCAAGCAAAGCGATTGACAAAGAAAATTTCAGATTATCAAAGTCGTATTACAGTGTTAGAAAGAAACAACGAACTTACAGATAGTAAAGTGAGTTTAGCGATTAAGGATAGTGAATTAATGAATGCAAAAAGTAAAACACAATTAATCGTAATTTACTCACTTGTAGGAGGTTTAATATTAATGAGTTTACTTACTTTTTATAAGCACAGAGCAAATCAAAAACAACAATTAGCAAACAATTTATTGGCATTAAAATCGATGCGTTCACAAATGAATCCGCATTTTATTTTTAACGCATTAAATTCAGTAAACAGTTTTATTGCAGTCAATGATGAACGCAATGCAAATAGATATCTTTCAGAATTTTCTGCTTTAATGCGTTCTGTGTTAGAAAATTCAGATGAAGATTTTATTCCATTTCAAAAAGAAATAGAATTGTTAGAATTGTATGTGAAATTAGAACACAATCGTTTCAGAGATAAATTTGATTATACTATAGATGTTGATAAATCTATCAATTTAGAAGAATTTCAAATCCCTCCAATGTTACTTCAGCCTTATATTGAAAACGCAATATGGCACGGATTACGTTATCGAAAAGATAAAGGAGAATTGAGTATAGCTGTTCAGAAAAGAGATAAAGATTCAATTACTATAGTTATTGAAGATAACGGAATTGGAAGAAAGAAATCTTTAGAGATGAAAACAAAAAATCAATTGAAACAAAAATCTAAAGGAATGAGTACTATCAAAAATAGAATTGCTATTTTAAACGATATGTATCAAGATAAAGTAAGTGTTACAATTTCTGATCTTTTTGAAGATGGCAGCGGAACCAAAGTCGAACTAACCTTAAAAAAATAAATAATGAAACTGAAAACTATTATTGTTGAAGACGAGCAAATCAGTAGAGAAATACTAAAGAATTACGTAGGTAAATATTGTCCGAGTATAGAATTAATGGGAGAAGCAAGTAATATTGAAGAAGCTTACGAATTAATTCAAAAACATGAATTAGATTTAGTTTTTCTAGATGTAGAAATGCCTTTCGGAAACGGTTTCGATTTATTGGAAAAGGTAGAAAACAAAACATTTGAAACGATTTTTGTAACTGCATACGATCATTATGCTATAGAAGCACTAAATAATCAAGCAACTTACTATTTACTAAAACCAATTTCTATTGATGAACTTATCAAATCAGTGAATTTAGTTTTAGAGATAAAAGAGAAAGAAGAACAACTACAGAATAAAGTATTAACACCTCATAGTACAGTAAAAGGAAAGATAACTATTCCGCTTCAAGACGGTTTTGAAGTTGTTAATGTAGAGGAAATTATTTTCTGTAAAGCAGACGATAATTATACAGAAATTCATTTCGAGAACTCAAAGAAGGTTGTGAGTAAAACATTAAAACATTTCGAAGAAGTATTGAGAGAATATCCTTTTGCAAGAATTCATAAATCGTATTTGGTGAATATTAACCATATCACGAAATATAAAAAAGGTAAAGGAGGTAGTGTTGAATTAATCAATGGAAAAGAAGTATTAGTTTCCGCATCAAAAAAAGGAAATTTATTAGCTTATTTTAAATAGTTTATAATGAAGATTAAATTTGGTTTAATTTTATTCTTTTCAATAATTTCCAACTGGTTATTTTGTCAAGAATTCTTATATGTTTCAGCTGATAATGGTTTGATTGTAAGAGAAAAACCTAGTGTTTCTTCTGAAAGATTAAGCAAGTTTAAATATGGACAAAAAGTAACAGTAGATAGAAAAACTGGAATTAATTATTCATTTTTAGATAATGGCAAAGAAATTAAAGGTAAGTGGTTAAAAGTTTCTGCGAATATTGAAGGAAAGAAAGAAGAAGGTTTTGTGTTTAGTGGATTTTTAACTGAAAAAAAAATAAATAAAAGAATAGAAATTAAGTTTGAAGATCTTATTATTGAGATAGATCATATCGAAATTAATTATAACTTCTCTAAAGAAATTACAGTTAAAGATGGTGTTGGAAGAATTGAAGTAGATTTAAGTGGCAGTCCTGAAGGAAAATATTTAAAAGTATATCATAATAAATATAAACGAGTGAAAGTTTTTCAGCGATATGAAAATAGTGTTACAATTATGGATGAAGGACCACATTGTGATCTTTTAAATTGGAAACATTATTATTCAAAATGGGAGAAATTATCGTATTTAAAACAAAAGAATTCATACAAAATCTTGAGTTATTCTCAAGAAGATGCTGAAAAATTTATACCAATTAAGATAAATGACCTTAAAAAAGCTGTTGCTAAACATTGCGGAGAAAGATGGTCAAAATTAATGAAGAATGTAGATGATGTAAATAAATATCCTATCGGAGTAACAAGTAGTAAAGTTTTTCTGAAATTTGTATTAACAGATGAGAATAATAAAGTCACAGAAAAAATTATAGAATTTATCATTCCAGTGGGATGTTAATTTTTTGATAGTTTATAAGTATAAAAGAAGTTAAATGCCAATAATAAAACCTGTAAGAGGAAAAGAGCCTCAAATTCCAGAAGATTGTTTCGTTGCAGAAAATGCAACTATTGTAGGAGAAGTTACTATGGGAACAGAATGTAGCGTTTGGTTTAATGCTGTAATTCGTGGAGATGTACACTTTATAAAAATGGGAAATAAAGTAAATGTTCAAGATGGAGCGGTAATTCATGCTACGTACCAAAAATCTCCTACGACTATTGGAAATAATGTTTCTATTGGTCATAATGCCATTGTACACGGTTGTACAATTCATGATAATGTTTTAGTAGGAATGGGAAGTATTATCATGGACGATTGTATTATTGAAAGCAATACAATTATTGCAGCTGGAGCAGTAGTAACAAAAAATACTCATGTTAAAAGTGGAAGTATTTATGCAGGAGTACCAGCAAAAAAAGTTAAAGATATTTCTCCTGAATTAACATCTGGTGAGGTTGACAGAATTGCAAATAACTATGTTAAGTACGCAAGTTGGTTTAAAGAATAAACGACATTTCATCTTTGTAAAATAACCCAATACTTTTATTATCTTAGATGGTAAATAAAAACTAAAACTATGGGGATTTTTAAAAAGCTGTTCGGAAAGAAAGGTGAAAAAGAAAAAGTAATTCTTGAAAGAGAAGAACAACCAGATGTTCATTACATAGCAGATGAGGATGATAGAATGAATTGGGCTATGAAAAAAGCAAGATTAACACTTCATTATTTTAAATCTTGTATTGAAACTCCAAAGGAAGGACAATTATACTTTTCCGTAAAAGCTAAAATTGAAGAAAACGGAATTATCGAGCATATTTGGTTAGGTGAACCAAGTTACGATAGCGATGGCAATATTTATGGAGTAGTAGGAAATGAACCTGCAGATATTTCAAATGTTGCTTTAGGTCAGAAAATAGGAATTACAGAAAATGAAGTTTCAGATTGGATGATTATTGAGAATGCTCGATTAATTGGCGGATATACTATCAGAGCCATAAGAGAAGGAATGCCTCAAGAAGCATTACCCGAATTTGATCAAAGTTTAGGTATGATTATCGATGAGGGTGAAGATTATTTTCCATTAGATTTTACTACACCAGAAGGCGCAATTTTATCCATAGAAGAAGCTTATAATAATAACGATTTAGCCAAAGCGATAAGTTGTAAAAACTTTAGAAAAGAAGCCGAACTCATGTTAGGCAATATGGCTAATATTCCAATCGATGATGAAATTATTGCTAAAACAGCAGAAGTTATTGAGTTATCTTTTGTACAGCATATGCAAGAAAACGGAATGCCAGATTTTTCAGGTGTAAAGAGCGCATTTAAACGCGAGTTTATTTCAGAAGATCATTGTTTGGTAACAGAATATTGCACTTTTCCAGATGGTAGAAGAACTTTAGATAAAGTAAATACATACAGAGAAAATGGTGAATGGAAAGTATTAAACGGAGAAAGCTAAAAAACAAACCCCAATTCACTTAGGAATTGGGGTTAACTAAAAACCAATTATCAAACTACTATGCTCTTTCAGGAGCATTCATTTGCTCTTCATGTCTTTTTCTTTTTTTCATTTTCATCTTTCTCTTCATTTTATGAGCTCGTCTACCATTCATCTTTTCAAATCGCTCATATTGCTTGCTGTTTAAGATTTCTTTCATAGAAGATTTAAAAGCAATTTTTTTATCTAAATGCGCCATTTGTCTTTCATATCTTTCATCAGCACTTAACTTTTTAGCTTTACGATTCTTTCTAAACTCTTCACGTTTTGTAATTTGTTCAGCTAATAGGGGACGGATTTTATTTTGCTGACGTTCAGATAAATCTAACCGAAGCGTCATTTTTTTTAAGGCTAATTCAGTTTTCTGATCTACAGAAAAACCATCATCTCCTCTTCTTTTTTTCTTTTGTGCGAAGCCAGTCATTAAAAAACCTAAAACCAGCATTACAGAAACCATTTTCTTCATTCTCTTTTTATTTAAATATTATACTTCTAAGACTTTTCATTACTTAAAAGGTTTAATTAATTCAGAAAAAAAACTTTATCGTATATTAGGCTCCCTTTATAAATAAAGAAAAGGGAGTTGATTATGAGGCGAATATTTTCTGTTCTGATAAAAATGATATTTGTTTTTATCGTTTTGTTTGTGGCTTTTTATTTTTGGGGATCGAGTGCTGCTTTAAACAAAAATGACTATGCAAAACTTATAGAAAATGATTATCAAGTTAGTCATACAAACGATTCAATATTTAGTGTGATCACATACAATATTGGTTACCTAAGTGGTATGACGAACAATAAACCAATAGCAAAGACAAAAGATTTATTCAATAAAAATTTAGATCAGGCGTTAACGGAATTCAAAAAATTGAACTCCGATTTTATTGCATTACAGGAAGTTGATTATAATTCAGGACGTTCTTTCAATGTAAATCAAGAAGAAGAAATAGGAAAACTAGGTTATATTTATATTGCTAGAGCTATAAACTGGGATAAAAAATATGTGCCTTTTCCTTACGGTTTGCCAAGCGTGAATTTCGGTAAAGTAGTTTCAGGTCAATCGATTTTAAGTAAGTACAGTTTGAGTGA
Organism: uncultured Tenacibaculum sp.; assembly: GCF_947495995.1. Taxonomy (GTDB): domain Bacteria; phylum Bacteroidota; class Bacteroidia; order Flavobacteriales; family Flavobacteriaceae; genus Polaribacter. The sequence continues at coordinate 127,820 of NZ_CANMAX010000001.1, read as the reverse complement.
TTATTCTAGAATTGTATTAGAAAGAGTTGAGGACAATCCTTTTTACAGAGATGCCTTTTATTTAGATAGATTAGTACAAGTTGTAAAAACGAATATAAATGGAAAAGAACTAATCCTTTTGAATGTACATTTAGAAGCTTTTGATAAAAAAACACGGATAAAACATGTTAAAAAAGTTGTAGAACTATTTAATCAGTATGCTAAAGATTATCCAACCATTTTAGTAGGAGATTTTAATAGCGATCCTGTCTTTAAAGACGCAGCAATCTTAGAGGTTTTTAATATTCCAAATGTTGGAAACGCTGCTTTTTCAAAAGAAAAATATGATTTTACTTATGATAGCGATAAACCTCATAAAAGATTAGATTATATCTTTTATACTTCTGAAAATATAATTCCTGTTGAGGCTAGAGTTTTAAAGGAATTCGGACAAGTTTCAGATCATCTTCCATTGCTTATGAAATTTAAACTAAAATAATTTTTTTGTAAAAAAGTATCGAAAAATTTGGATTTTAAGTTTTTATGATTGAATATTTGCAGACGTAAAGTTCAAACACTTATCGATAATGTTATCAAGAAAGGTGGAGGGAATAGACCCTGTGAAACCTTAGCAACCCTTTGCTCAGTCAAAGAAGGTGCTAAATTCTACCCAAAAAATATCGGGATAGATAACAAAATAGACTTTCTATTAACTTAACGAAACGTCTTATTTTTTCTTAATAACATTTTTCTATATGCGGCATCGTAAAACGGTGTGGTTTGACTTTTTAGATTAATTTTTTATTAACTCAAAAAAGTAGGAAAAATGAGTACATTACAATTCGAAACAAATGCATTACATGCTGGGCATGATGTAACACAAACAGGAGGAACAAGAGCTGTTCCAATCTATCAAACAACTTCATATGTGTTTAATAATGCAGATCATGCAGCTAATTTATTTTCTTTAAAAGAATTAGGATTTATTTACACACGTTTAAATAATCCAACAAATCAAATTTTACAAGAACGTTTAGCGGCTTTAGAAGGTGGAGTAGGAGCAGTAGTTTTTGCTTCGGGAACAGCAGCAATTTCAACAGGTTTATTAACGTTATTAAGAGCTGGAGATCATATTGTAGCTTCTAGTAGTTTATACGGAGGGACTTATAATTTACTAAAAGTGACTTTACCAAGATTAGGAATTACAACAACTTTTGTTGATCCATCAGATCCTGAAAATTTCGGAAAAGCAGTACAGGAAAACACAAGAGCATTTTTTGCTGAATCGTTAGGAAACCCGAAGTTAGATGTACTAGATCTTGAAAATATTGCTTCTGAAGCTAAGAAGGCGAAAGTTCCTTTTATCGTAGATAATACAGTTGCTACGCCATCTTTATTGAATCCAATTGAATACGGTGCAAATATTGTTATTCATTCATTAACAAAATACATTGGCGGGCAAGGAAATTCTCTTGGAGGAGTAATTGTTGATGCAGGTAATTTTGACTGGGATAATGGTAAATTTCCAGAATTTACTGAACCTTCTGCTGGTTACCACGGATTAAAATATTACGAAACTTTAGGGGCAGCATCATTTACATTCAAATTAATTTTAGAAGGATTACGTGATTTTGGAGGAGCATTAAGTCCAACCAATGCATTTCAAATCATTCAAGGTTTAGAAACCTTACCCGTAAGAATTCAAAAGCATAGTGAAAATGCATTGGAATTAGCAAAATGGTTACAAGAACAAGACGAGGTAGCTTGGGTAAATTATCCAGGTTTAGAAGGAAATAAATACAAAGACTTAGCTGATAAATACTTACCAAAAGGTCAAAGTGGAATTGTAACATTCGGAGCTAAAAAAGGATATGAAGCGGCAAAGACCATAGCAGACAATACGAAGTTATTCTCATTATTAGCAAATATTGGAGATACAAAATCTTTAATAATTCATCCAGCAAGTACAACACATCAACAGTTGAGTGATGAAGAACAAGAAGCAACAGGAGTAACGCAAGATTTAATTCGACTTTCAGTAGGATTAGAAAATGTAGAAGATTTAAAATCTGATTTAAAAGAAGCTTTTAAAGCTGTAAATCAGTTAGTAATTCAAGAATAATTTGTTTCTAAGTTCATAGTACAATGCACACATTAGGCCATATTAATTTACCTAGTTATATAACAGAAAGTGGTAAGGCAATACCAATTCGTTTGTCTTACCAGCTTTTCGGACAACCACTTCATGAAGCACCAGTGATTTTAGTAAATCATGCGTTAACAGGGAATAGTAATGTTGCGGGAGAAGATGGTTGGTGGAAAGACATAATTGGTGAACATAAAATCATTGATACTAACAAGTACACTATTTTATGTTTCAATATTCCAGGTAATGGCTACGACGATTTTTTAATTGATGAGTACAAAAGTTTTATAGCAAGAGATGTCGCTCAAATCTTTATTCAAGGTTTAAAAGAGTTGAATATTGAAAAACTTTTTGCTCTAATCGGAGGTTCTTTAGGAGGTGGAATTGCTTGGGAAATGTCAGTATTGCAACCAGAAATAACCGAGCATTTAATTCCTATAGCAACAGACTGGAAATCTACAGATTGGTTAATAGCCAACTGTCAAATTCAAGAATTGTTTTTAACCAATTCTAAAAATCCAGTTCACGATGCTAGAATTCATGCGATGTTATGTTACAGAACTCCAGCATCATTTAAACAACGATTCCAAAGAAGTAAAAACGAGAGTTTACAAATTTTCAATGTAGAAAGTTGGTTGTTACATCATGGAAAAAAATTACAAGAGCGTTACCAATTGGCTTCATATAAATTAATGAATCAGTTACTAAAAACGATCGATGTAACTCAAGGAGAAAATACAGAAGATATTCTAGAAAACATTAAAGCCAATATTCACATTATTGGAGTGGATTCTGATTTGTTTTTTACTGCGGAAGAAAATAGAGAAACGCATAAAAAATTAGCGCAAAAACATCCTAATGTAACGTACAATGAAATTAATTCTGTACACGGACACGATGCGTTTTTAATTGAATATGAACAACTAGAAAAAATATTCGGATCAATTTTTAAAGAAAATCCAAAAGCTAAAAAGATGAAAGTTTTAAAGTTTGGAGGGAAATCATTATCAAATCAAGGAATTGATAATGTCATCAATATTATAGAAAATAAAATAAATAAAGGAGAGCATATTACAGTTGTAGTTTCAGCAAGAGGAAATGCAACAAACGAATTAGAATCAATTTTAGAACGTGCCTCAAAAAGTGAAACTTATCAAGAGCAATTAGAAGCTTTTAAATACGAGCAAACTAAAATTACACCATTATTAGATTTTTCTAATGAGTTTCAAAAACTAGAAAAGTTATTTGAAGGAGTAAGTTTATTGGGTGATTATAGCAATAAAACAAAAGATGAGGTTTTAGCTCAAGGTGAGTTAATTTCGATAAAAACAGTAACAGAATTATTACAACAAAGAGGAATTCCAGCTCATGCAACAGACGCTAGGGTTTTACTAAAAACAGATGAAAGTTTCGGAAATGCACAACCTATAGATACGCTTTCTAAAGAGAACGTTGTAAATCATTTTAAAGAACATAACGGAAGTACAGTTAATATTGTTTCTGGTTATATCGCTTCAAATTTAAAGAATGAAACAACTACTCTAGGTAGAAACGGAAGCAACTATACAGCGTCTTTATTGGCAAATTATTTAGATGCAGAAGAGTTACAGAATTATACACATGTAGATGGAATTTTTACTGCAAATCCAGATTTGGTTAGTGAAGCTAAAAAGATTGAAGAACTTTCATTTTCTGAAGCCAATGAATTAGCAAATTTCGGTGCGAATATTCTACATGCAAAAACAATTATTCCGTTAATAGAAAAGAATATAAATCTTAGAATTTTAAACACGTTTAATCCTAAGGATGCTGGAACTTTAATTACTTCAAAGAGTAAAACTAAAGGGATCAAATCAATTTCAGTATTAGAGAATGTAGCTTTACTAAATTTTGAAGGAAGAGGTTTATTAGGTAAAATTGGAGTAGATGCACGTATTTTCAAATCTTTAGGAAATCATGGAATAAGCGTTAGTATTATTTCTCAAGGCTCTTCAGAAAGAGGAATTGGATTGGTGGTTGATAAAGAAAAGTCAAAATTAGCGGTTAAAGCTTTAGAACAAGAATTTGCACAAGACTTAATTACTAAAGATGTCAATCAAATCACAATTGTAAATAACGTTGCTGTAATTTCAATTATTGGTCAAGATCTTAGTGAATTCCACTTACCATACAATGCTCTAATTCAGAATCAAATAGTTCCGTTATTATTCAATAATACAATCTCAGGAAAGAATGTGAGTTTGGTAGTGAAAAAGGAAGAATTACACAAAGCAGTTAATGTAATTCACGGTCAGGTTTTTGGAGTAGCTAAGAAAATAAACATTGCAATTTTCGGAAAAGGTTTAGTAGGTGGAACTTTAATTGAACAAATTTTAGCAAGCGCAAAAAACATTTTGGAAAGAAGAAAAGTCCAGTTAAATATTTTTGCTGTAGCCAATTCTAAAAATGTATTGTTAAGTAAAAACGGAGTAGATAAAGACTGGAAAGACAATCTGAATGATAGTGATACAAGTAACAGTATAGAAGAAGTGATAAGTTTTGCAAAAGAACATCATTTAGAAAACTTAATCGCTGTTGATAATACAGCTAGTAAAGATTTTGTACACAATTATATTCCTTTAGTAAAAGCAGGTTTCGATTTAGTTTCATCGAACAAAATAGCAAATACAGTTGCACATTCTTTCTATAAAGAATTACGAGATGTTTTAGAAGAAAACAAAAAAACATATCTCTACGAAACCAATGTAGGAGCAGGATTACCATTAATTGATACAATAAAATTATTACACGATTCAGGAGAAAATATTACGAGAATTAGAGGAGTTTTTTCAGGATCATTAAGTTTTATTTTCAATACATTTTCTGAAGAAGAAACTTCATTTTCAGAAGTGTTATCCGAAGCTATTAAAAATGGATATACTGAGCCAGATCCTAGAGAAGATTTATGCGGTAATGATGTAGCCCGAAAACTTTTAATCCTTGCCAGAGAATTAGATTTAGAAAATGAGTTTGAAGATATTCAAATTCAGAATTTAATTCCAGAAGAATTGAGATCTGGAAGTGTTGAAGATTTCTTATCAAATACTACAAAGTTAGATCCATATTACACTACAGAAAAGTCAGATCAAAAAGAAAATCATGTACTAAGATACATTGGAGATTTACATGGAGACTTACAACAAAATAAAGGAGAGTTAGATGTAAAACTAGTTTCTGTAGCTAAAGATACACCACTTGGAAGTTTAAAAGGATCTGATGCCATATTTGAAATTTACACAGAATCTTATGGAGATCAACCGCTAGTAATTCAAGGAGCTGGAGCTGGAGCAGAAGTTACAGCAAGAGGTGTATTCGGAGATATTTTACGATTAACAAAAAAATAAAACAAATGAACATTCAACTAAAAAATTATAACAAACACCTATTATTTGAAGCAAAAAATCAAACGGGCTATTCATTATTAGTAGGACAAACTCAAGATGAAACCTCTGTAAATGCTATTCGTCCGATGGAATTAATGTTGGTAAGTCTAGCAAGTTGTAGTAGCATCGATGTAGTAAAAATTCTAAACAAACAAAAGGTTTACGATTTCGATTATAATGTTTCAATAGATGCTACTCGTAAAGAAGATGAAATACCAGCAATTTTTCAAGATATCACCATTACGTATAGTTTCAATGGAACGGTGAGTAGTGCAAAAGTTAAAAAGGCAACAAGTTTGGCTGTAGAAAAATATTGTTCTGTAGCTAAGATTATAGAGCAAACAGCTAAAATCAATTATAAAATTATTTTGAATAACAAAGAGATATGAGTAAGAATTTTGAAACACAGGCCGTAAGAATTCAGACAGAACGTTCACAGTTTTCAGAACATTCTACACCATTATTTTTAACATCAAGTTTTGTTTTTGATGATGCAGAAGATATGCGAGCTTCTTTTGCAGAAGAGAAGCAACGAAATCTATACAGTAGGTTTTCTAATCCAAATACTACAGAGTTTGTAGATAAAATTGTTGCAATGGAAGGAGCAGAAGCAGGTTATGCATTTGCTACAGGAATGGGCGCTGTGTTTTCAACATTTGCAGCATTATTAAGTGCTGGAGATCATATCGTTTCTTCACGTTCTGTTTTTGGTTCTACACACAGTTTATTTACAAAGTATTTGCCAAAATGGAATATAGAAACTAGTTATTTTAAAGTTAATGAATTAGATAAAGTTGAAAGTTTAATTCAACCGAATACTAAAATTTTATATGCAGAATCACCTACAAATCCAGCAGTAGATATTTTGGATTTAGAAGCATTATCTCAAATAGCTAAAAAGTATAACTTGTTATTGGTGATAGACAATTGTTTCGCAACACCATATTTACAAAATCCGATAAAATTCGGAGCAGATTTAGTAATTCATTCAGCAACAAAATTGATTGACGGACAAGGAAGAGTTTTAGGCGGAGTTACAGTAGGAAAAGTAGAATTGATTAAAGAAATCTACTTGTTTTCTAGAAATACTGGTCCTGCGATGTCACCATTTAATGCTTGGGTATTATCTAAAAGTTTAGAAACTTTAGCTGTTCGAGTAGATAAACATTGTGAGAATGCATTAAAAGTTGCTCAATTTTTAGAAGCGCATGCAGCGGTAAATTTTGTGAAATATCCTTTTTTACCATCGCATCCTCAATATGAAGTAGCAAAAAAGCAAATGAGATTAGGAGGTAATATTGTAGCTTTTGAAATTAAAGGAGGAATCGAAGCTGGAAGAAAGTTTTTAAATAAAATAAAATTATGTTCTTTATCTGCAAATCTAGGAGATTCTAGAACAATTGTAACGCATCCTGCTTCCACAACTCACAGTAAACTAAGCGAAGAAGATCGACTAGAAGTTGGAATTACAGATGGATTAGTACGTAGCTCGATAGGATTAGAATTTGTAGATGATGTTATTAAGGATCTAAAACAGGCGTTAGAAGTGTAAAAATCTATAAGAAAGTATATATTTGTAGTATGCTTTCTAAGAAAACAAAATATGGGATTAAGGCTTTAACTTTTATTGCGAAGCAAGAAAAAGGAGAAAAGGTTCAGATTGCAACAATATCTGAAAGTGAAAATATATCTCATAAATTTTTAGAAAGTATATTACTTACCTTAAGAAAAGCAGGTGTTTTAGGAGCCAAAAAAGGAAAGGGTGGAGGTTATTACATGATTAAAGAGCCTTCTGAGGTTAAAATGACAGAAGTAATCCGAACTCTTGAAGGCCCAATTGCAATGGTACCATGTGTAAGTTTGAATTTTTATGAAAAATGCGATGATTGTCCAGACGAACAAGCATGTGCAGTACACAAATTAATGATTCAAGTACGTGATAATACATTGCATGTTTTACGTAATACTACGCTTGCCGATCTAGTTTAGTTAAACAAATATTACAATAGTGTTAATTTTTTGATTTTTACTTTGATATTAATGAATCATACGTATATTTGTTTTATAAACCTACTATCCCGATAGGGTAAATGTGTTTTGAAAATGATAATTGAACAAGTAATAGAAGATAAATCGAATTTCAAGGAAGATAGATACTCCGAAAAACCAATGCGAAGTGTAGTAAAATCAATTAGTTGGAGAGCAGTCGGAACTATAGATACCATCGTAATTTCTTGGTTGATTACAGGAGAAGTAAATACAGCATTATCAATAGGAGGAATCGAATTAGTAACCAAAATGTTGTTGTATTTTTTTCACGAAAGAGTTTGGAATAGCATTAAATGGGGCAGAAAATGAATATAGAAGAAATAAATAAAGAATTAAAAGGAAAATCTCCTCAAGAGATTGTAAGTTGGGCTTTATCAGTAGCTAAAAAACCAGTAGTTACAACTAATTTTAGACCATATGAAAGTGCAATTTTACATTTAGTGGTAACTGAACAAAAAGATATTCCAGTAGTGTGGTGCGATACAGGTTATAATACACCTCAAACGTATAAACATGCAGAAGAACTTATAGAAAAATTAAGTTTAAACGTAAAGTTATATGTACCAAAGCAAACTGTTGCTCACAGAGATGTTGTTTTAGGTTTACCAAGTGTAGATGATCCAAATCATGCTGTTTTTACAGAGCAAGTAAAACTAGAACCTTTCAAAAGAGCAATGCACGAACATCAACCAGATGTTTGGTTTACAAATTTGAGAAAAGGACAAACTGCTTTTAGAGATAGTATTGATATTGTTTCTGTTAGTAAAGATGGAGTGCTAAAAGTGAGTCCTTTTTACAATTTTTCAGATGAAGATTTAGATCAATATTTAGCGGAATTCGATTTGCCTAACGAGTTTAAGTATTTCGATCCAACTAAGGTAGAGAGTAATAGAGAATGTGGTTTACATATTTAAAAAACATGATTATGAATACGGATGTAATTAGAGTAGGAGCATTAGAGAGTGAAGCAATTTATATCATAAGAGAAGTAGCAGCTCAGTTTGAAAAGCCTGTGTTGTTATTTTCTGGAGGAAAAGATAGTATTACCCTGGTAAGATTAGCTCAAAAAGCTTTTTACCCAGCAAAAATTCCATTCCCTTTAATGCATATCGATACAGGACATAATTTTCCTGAAACTATTGAGTTTCGAGATCGATTAGTTGAAGAGTTAGGAGTTGAGTTAATCGTTCGTAATGTTCAAGATAATATTGATGCTGGTAAAGTAAAAGAAGAAACTGGAAAGTATGCGAGTAGAAATATTTTACAGACAGAGACTTTACTAGATGCAATTGAAGAATTCGGATTCGATGCGTGTATCGGTGGAGCAAGAAGAGATGAAGAGAAAGCAAGAGCAAAAGAAAGAATTTTCTCAGTTCGTGATGATTTCGGTCAGTGGGATGAAAAAAATCAAAGACCAGAATTGTTCGATATGTTAAATGGAAGAATTGATTTAGGTCAGAATGTTCGTGTGTTTCCTATCTCAAATTGGACAGAGTTAGATGTATGGTCATATATCCAAAAAGAAGCTATTGAAATTCCTTCTATATACTTTGCGCATCAGCGTGAAACTTTCTTAAGAGACGGATTGATTTGGTCTGCAAATGATGGAGTTGTATATCGAGATGAAGATGAGAAAGTTGAGCAAAGAATGGTTCGTTTTAGAACTGTAGGAGATATGAGTTGTACTGCAGCGGTTTTGTCAGATGCTGTAGATATTGCATCTGTAGTTGCAGAAATTAGAGAATCCAAAATTTCTGAACGTGGCGCTAGAATAGATGATAAGCGTTCTGAAGCGGCAATGGAAAAAAGAAAGCAACAAGGATATTTTTAAAGAATTACAAAATTAAAGAAGAGTTAAGGACTGTAAGAAGTTATTGTTTTTAGGGATTATTTTAAAGAACCTTACAGTCTAAAGCTCTAATAATAGCAAAGAAATGAACGTACTAAAGATAGCAACAGCAGGAAGTGTAGATGACGGAAAGAGCACGTTAATAGGACGAATTTTATACGACACAAATTCATTGACCGAAGATAAACTTCAAGCAATTGAAGAAAAAAGTAGGCAACGTGGATTTGACTATTTAGACTTTTCATTAGCTACAGATGGTTTAGTAGCTGAAAGAGAACAAGGAATAACAATAGATGTAGCTCATATTTATTTTTCTACACCAAAAACAAGTTTTATTGTAGCCGACAGTCCTGGACATATCGAATACACCAGAAATATGGTAACTGGAGCATCAAATTCTCAAGCTTCTATAATTTTAGTAGATGCTAGAAATGGTGTAGTCGAGCAAACATATCGTCATTTCTTTATCAATAATCTACTTAGAGTGAAAGAAGTTGTTATTGCGGTGAATAAAATGGACTTAGTAGATTATTCTGAAGAGAAATTCAACCAGATTAAAGGAGAGATTGAGTATTTAGCTCAAAAAAGCGGATATCAAGATCAAAATTTAACTTTTGTGCCAGTTTCAGCTCTACATGGAGATAATGTAGTTACTGCGTCAAATAATATTCCATGGTATACAGGTAAAAGCTTATTAGAGTATTTAGAAGGTTTACATGTAGAAGAGGAACAAGATTCTGATTTTAAAGTACGTTTTCCTGTACAAACCGTAATTCGTCCTAAAACAGACGAATATCACGATTACAGAGGTTATGCGGGTAAATTATACGGAGGAGATTTAGCAGTTGGAGACGAAGTTACTGTATTGCCTTCCGAAACAAAATCTAAAGTAAAAAGTATTCAGTTTTTCGATCAAGAATTCGAACAAGCTAAAAGTGGAAGTTCTGTAAGCATAACATTAGAAGATAATGTGAATGTGAGTAGAGGTGATATGTTAGTGAAAACTGGTCAAGAACCAAAAGTTGTAAAACAATTAGAAGCTACAATTTGTTGGATGGATAGTACGCCATTACAGGCTTCAGAAAAATATTATATCAAGCACGGTGTAAACGATGTACAAGCTAAGATTACAAGTTTAGATACAATTATTAATACTGACTTTTCAGGCGAAAATGAAAACCCTTCAAAACTTTCCCTGAATGAAATAGGGAAAGTTAGCCTGAAAGTAAGTAAACCATTATTTGTGGATAGTTATAAAGAAAACAAAGCGAATGGAGCTTTTATCTTAATCAATCCGAAAACAAATAATACTTCGGGAGTAGGTTTCATCAATTAAAAAAAACAGGAAATGGCAATTATTATAACAGACGAATGTATCAATTGTGGTGCCTGTGAGCCAGAGTGCCCGAATACAGCGATTTACGAAGGGGCCGAAGACTGGAATTACGGTCAAGGAACTTCTCTAGAAGGAGATATTGAATTGTTGAATGGAATTAAGCTAAATGCTGAAGATGATCAAGAAGCAATATCTGATGAATATTATTTCATTGTACCAGATAAATGTACAGAATGTAAAGGGTTTCACGAAGAGCCACAATGTGCAGCAGTTTGTCCTGTTGATTGTTGTGTTCCTGATGAGAATCATGTAGAAACCGAAGAAGAATTATTAAACAAGCAGCAATTTTTGCATAACTAAACCCTATTACCATGCAAAGTTTTAGAAGCGAAATAGAAAATCCAGTTGTTGAAAAAGACATCTTGGAATTAGAAAGAAAAATTAGACTTTTTAAGGAAGGAAAGGTAGATGAAGAGCGTTTTAGAAGTCTACGTTTAGCTCGTGGTGTATATGGGCAAAGACAGTTAGGAGTTCAAATGGTACGTATAAAAATACCGTACGGAAAAGTAACTAGCGAACAATTGCATCGTATTTCTGATGTGTCTGATGAATATTCTAGAGGAAGATTACACATTACGACTAGACAAGATATTCAAATTCACTATGTAAGTTTAGATAGAACGCCTGAGCTTTGGTCTCAATTAGAGAAAGATGATATTACATTAAGAGAAGCTTGTGGAAACGCAGTAAGAAATGTAACAGCATCAGAAACTGCAGGAATAGATCCTAAAGAACCTTTTGATGTAACGCCATATGCACACGCAACATTTCAATTTTTCTTAAGAAATCCTGTTTGTCAAGAAATGGGGAGAAAGTTTAAAATGTCTTTTTCTGCCACAGATGATGATACTGCGTTAAGTTTTATTCACGATTTAGGTTTTATAGCTAAAACTAAAAAGATCGGAGATCAAGAAATTCGCGGATTTAAAGTTGTGTTAGCAGGTGGACTAGGTTCTCAGCCAAGGCATGCAGATGTAATGTATGATTTCTTAGCTACAGATCTATTAATTCCAACTATAGAAGGAGTTTTAAGGGTTTTCGATCGTTACGGAGAAAGAGCTAAAAGAGCAAAAGCTCGTTTGAAATTCTTAGTTAAAGATTTAGGTTTAGATGGATTTTTAAATTTAGTAGATAAAGAAAAAAGAGCTTTAGCATATCAATCTTATCCTATTGATACAGCTGAGTTTGAAAATGAAATTGTTTTTGAAACATCAGAAGTTCCTTCTGTAACTATTGAAGATCAAGATGCATATGATTTATGGAAATCTACAAATGTAATTCCGCAGAAACAAGATGGTTTATTTGCTATTGGAATAAAAGTACATTTAGGTGATTTTTATACTGATAAAGCTAGAAAGTTAGCTGATTTAATTAAGAAATACGGAGCAAATGAGTTACGATTTACATTACGTCAGAATATTTTAATTCGTCATGTAAGAGCAGCTTTTTTACCATTCTTCTACACAGAATTAAATAAACTTGGTTTTGCAGAAGCTGGATACGATAGTTTATTAGATATCACTGCTTGTCCTGGAACAGATACTTGTAATTTAGGTATAGCGAGTAGTACAGGTATTTCAGTAGAATTAGAACGTGTGCTAAGAAAAGAATATCCACAGTATGTAAATAATAAGGACATTACAATCAAAATTAGTGGTTGTATGAATGCTTGTGGTCAGCATAATATGGCACACATTGGTTTTCAAGGAATGTCAATTAAGTCAGGAAATTTAGTTGCACCTGCATTACAAATTTTATTAGGTGGAGGTGTTTTAGGAAATGGAGCTGGACGATTTTCTGATAAAGTAATTAAAGTTCCAAGTAAACGTGGTCCGGAATCTTTAAAAATACTGTTAAATGATTTCGAAAATCATAAAAATAATCAAGAAACCTTTTTGAATTATTATGATAGGAGAGGAAAAACTTACTTTTATGATATTCTGAAGCATTTATCAAGTACCGACGATTTAACAGAGGATGACTTTGTGGATTGGGGACACGATAAAAAATATGTAAAAGCCATTGGTGTAGGAGAATGTGCCGGTGTGGTTATAGATTTAGTGGCAACACTTTTATTCGAAAGCGAAGAAAAAATAGTAAACGCAGAAGCAGCAATTCAAGAGCAAAAATGGTCAGATAGTATTTACCATGCATATGCATCAATTGTGAACACTGCAAAAGCGTTATTGACTGCAGAAGGATCAAAAGTGAAAACAAATACTCAAGCAGCAATCATAACGAATTTTGATAAAGTATTTGTTGAAACAAATAGAATCGTTTTAGAGGGTTCTTTTGAAGAATTGGTTTACGAAATCAATAAACATGAACCAACTGAAGAGTTCGCAAAAGCATATGCGAATAAAGCAAAGAATTTTTATCAAAAGGTAGATGCGTACAGAAAGTTAGAAGTTGAAGTAAAATAAATACGATGAACGTAATTCCAAAATTAACTGTAGTAGGAGCAGGACCGGGAGATCCTGAATTAATCACATTAAAAGCAATTAAAGCATTACAAAGAGCAGATGTTGTATTATACGACGCTTTAGTAAATGCAGAATTGTTAGATCACGTGAATCCGAATGCTGAGTTAATTTTTGTAGGAAAACGTCGTGGTTGTTACCGATATCAACAAGAACAAATCAATGAGTTAATTGTTGCTAGAGGAAAATCGCACGGACACGTGGTTCGTTTAAAAGGTGGAGATCCTTTTATCTTCGGAAGAGGTTCTGAAGAAATGGAATACGCAGCACAACACGGGTTAGAAGTGGCAATGGTTCCAGGGATTTCGTCATCAATAGCAGTTCCAGCATATCAAAATGTACCATTAACAAAAAGAGGAAGCGTAGAAAGTTTCTGGGTAATTACAGGAACTACAAAACAGCATAAACTTTCTAAAGATGTTGCATTAGCAGCAAAATCAAACGCAACAGTTGTGATATTAATGGGAATGGGAAAACTTTCTCAAATCACAAGTTTGTTTGAACAAGAAGGAAAAGGTGATGTACCTGTAGCAATTATTCAAGAAGGAACAACACCACAAGAAAAAGTTGGAGTGGGAACTGTAAATACTATAGCAGCAGTAGTTGAAGAAAAACAACTAAGTAATCCTGCGATTATAGTTATTGGAGAAGTAGTAAGACATAGAGAAATCTTAGCAAAGATTCAAAATGAAGTAGGAATAAAAGCAGTTACAAATGGTTGAAGAAAGAAATAATTTATATCCTGTCTTTCTTAAGGTTAAGAATTTACAGGTGTTAGTTGTAGGAGGAGGTTTTGTTGCAGAAGAAAAACTTACGTTTCTGTTAAAATCTAGCCCAGATGCAAAAATTACGATTGTTTCTCCAATGTTTAGAGAAGGAACAAAAGCTTTAGCAAAAAAGGGTGATGTCACGCTAATTAACGATATGTATAAAACTTCGTATTTAGATGGAAAACATATTGTGATCGCAACCACAGATATTCCTGAAATAAACGTTGAGGTTTACAAAGATTGTAGAGCGCAAAGTAAGTTGGTAAATGTAGCAGATAATCCACCATATTGTGATTTTTATATGGGAGGTGTAGTTACCAAAGGAAATGTAAAGATTGCAATTTCTACCAATGGAAAATCACCTACAACAGCAAAAAGATTACGACAATTTTTTGAGGAAGTAATTCCAGATAAAATAGATGACCTCGTGCAGAATTTGAACGAGTATAGAAAAACAATTAAAGGAAATTTTGAACAAAAAGTAGAAACATTAAACGAGTTTACTAAAGGTTTAGTAGAAAAGATAGAAAAATGATAGAAACAGATATATTAATAATAGGAGCAGGACCAACAGGTTTATTTACAGTTTTTGAAGCAGGATTATTAAAATTACGTTGTCATTTAATAGATGCATTAGCACAACCAGGTGGACAATGTTCAGAGATTTATCCGAAAAAACCAATTTACGATATACCAGCTTATCCTGAAATTTTAGCAGGTGATTTAACGGAGAAGTTATTAGAACAAGGAAAGCAGTTTCAACCAGGTTTTACTTTAGGAGAACGTGCAGAAACAATCGATAAACAAGACGATGGAACATTTATCGTTACAACGAATAAAGGAACAAAACACAAAGCACCAGTAGTTGCAATTGCTGGAGGTTTAGGTAGTTTTGAGCCAAGAAAACCTAAGATTGATAATCTAGCTCAATTCGAAGATAATGGAGTCGAATACATGATTAAAGAACCTGAATTATATCGTGATAAAGATGTTGTAATTGCAGGTGGTGGAGATTCTGCTTTAGACTGGTCAATTTTCTTAACAGATGTTGCAAAATCAGTAACATTAATTCATAGAAGAAATGAATTTAGAGGAGCTTTAGATTCAGTAGAAAAAGTTCAAGAATTAAAGAACTTAGGAAAGATTAATTTAATTACTCCTGCTGAGGTAAAAGGAATTCTTGGAGACGATAAAGTTACAGGTGTTGTTGTAGAGCAAAAAGATAAAGAACCATTTATAATTGATACAGATCATTTCATTCCTTTATTCGGATTAGCTCCAAAACTTGGGCCGATTGGAAATTGGGGATTAGAAATTGAAAAGAATGCTATTAAAGTTGACAATTCTTTAGATTATCAAACAAATATCCCAGGGATTTATGCTATTGGAGATGTGAATACATATCCAGGTAAATTAAAATTAATCTTATGCGGTTTCCATGAAGCTACTTTAATGTGTCAGAGTGCATATAAGAGAATCTTTCCAGATAAAAAGTATGTAATGAAATATACAACTGTAGGAGGAGTAGAAGGTTTTGATGGAACTAAAAAAGAGGCGCCAAAAGCCGTAGTAAAAGCAATTAATTAGCATTAAATAAAAGAGTAAAAAGTAAAGAGTTGTAATTATCGAAGTGTTTAATATTTACTACTTTTTACTAAAGACTTAAAAAATGGATATTAATATAAAAATAAAAGACAGAGAAGGTGTAATTCATAATGTACTTGCTCCGACAGATATGGCAATGAACTTAATGGAAGTTGTTCGTTCTTACGAATTAGCTCCAGAAGGAACCATAGGAATTTGTGGAGGAATGGCCATGTGTGCTTCTTGTCAATGTTATGTTACGTCTAACCACGAGCTTCCAGAAATGTCTGATGATGAAGATGCGATGTTAGCAGAAGCTTTCGATGTAGAAGATAATAGTAGGTTGGGTTGTCAAATACAAATGACACCAGAATTAGAAGGTTTAGAAGTAGAGTTGGCTCCAGAAAGTTAATTATATTTATATAAAAAATTAAAATGCAATTCAGAAATTACAACTTATCACTAAAAGACGATGTAGAATACTTTACAAAACAACTATTTTATGCATTGTTTGAAGATGTTTGTCAGGAAAAAGCCAATCATTTAAAAAGTAAGTTTGTAAAAATCTTAAAAGGGTTATCTGTAGAAAAGCACGAAGAAATTTGGATGTATTATCAAACATCATTCTGCGATATCCGAAAGAAATTAGATTTAGATGCTAAAGCTTTTGAAAATACAGATCCAGCTTGTAAAAGTTTAGGAGAAGTATATTTAGCATATCCAGGTTTTCATGCCATTGCGATATATCGTTTAAGTCATGAATTGTATAAAATTAATGTTCCAATTTTACCTCGAATGATGAGTGAATATGCACATAGTTTAACTGGTGTAGATATTCATCCAGGAGCAACAATTGGAGAAGCTTTCTTTATCGATCATGCAACAGGTGTCGTAATAGGTGAAACTACAATTATTGAAAATAATGTTAGTATTTATCAAGGAGTAACTTTAGGTGGAATTCAAGTAAAAAAAGAATTAGCAGAAGTTAAAAGGCACCCAACGATAGAAAGTAATGTAACCATTTATGCAAATGCTACAATTTTAGGAAATATTGTGGTTGGATCAAATACAGTTATCGGAGCAAATGTTTGCATAACAAAGTCTATAGAGCCAAATTCAACTGTGATTTATAAATCACAAAATAGTATTTACAACTAGTATATGAACGCAAAAAATATTACAGATTTTGTAGGAAATACACCTTTAGTAGAAGCTACAAATATTATAAATAAAGAAAATGTTCGTCTGTTTTTAAAGTTAGAAGGACATAATCCAGGAGGAAGTGTAAAAGATAGAGCAGCGTATTACATGATTTCTGAAGCTTTGAAAAAGAATAACATTAAAAAAGGAGATACTTTAGTAGAAGCAACAAGTGGAAATACAGGAATTGCACTTGCATTAATGGCGAAAGTTTTAGGATTAAATATGGTATTAGTAATGCCAGAACATGCAACTGTAGAACGTGTAAAAACAATGCGAGCTTACGGAGCAGAAGTAATCTTAACACCATCTGAAGTTGGCATGGAAGGAGCTATTGATCATGCTTTAGAATTAAAATACAAGAAAGGATATTTTAGATTAAATCAGTTTGATAACTTAGATAATCCGAAAGCACATTATAGTACAACCGGACCAGAAATTTGGAGAGATACTGAAGGAAAAGTGACTCATTTTGTTTCTGCTATGGGAACTACAGGAACAATTACAGGAGTTTCAGATTATTTAAAAGAACAAAATAAAGATATTACCATTGTTGGTGTTCAGCCAAAAGAAGGAGCTCGTATTCCAGGAATTCGTAAATGGCCAGAAGAATATTTACCTGCAATTTTTAAAAGAGAAAAAATTGATAAAGTTTTAGAGGTAAATCAAGAAGAAGCAAAAGCAATGACCATTCGTTTAGCTCGTGAGGAAGGAATTTTCTCAGGAATGAGTAGTGGTGGAGCAGTAGCTTCAGCATTAAAATTAGCAGAAACACTAGATGAAGGAATTATAGTTGCAATTATATGTGATCGAGGAGATCGTTATTTATCATCAGATATTTTTGTGTAGAGAATTTTAGTTCGATTGTCGTCGAAAATATATAAATAAAAAGCCTTTTCATTTTTGAAAAGGCTTTTTGATTATAAAATGTAGCTTAGTTTTTCTGTAAAAAAAGAGTTAGTTTCTGTTATATCTTTTGAAGACATATTTGAAAAACAAATTGATATCCATAGTATTTCATTTTTGCTGAAAATATAATCTGTTTTATCCATTTCCATTGATAATTTAATTTCTGTTTCCCAACCTAAATCTCCGCCGTATATTGTAGCAGTTTGATTTTTTTGATCACCAATGAAGATAAATTGTTCATTATAGTTATTTTCATAATAACCTAAATATTTCCCTTGTATATCAATTTTTGGAAATTTACCAGAACCTTTTATGTGATTATTTTCTATAGTGAAAATATTATCTTTTAAAATATTTTGGAATTCTTTATAATGATTTAAAACTAGATTAGTCAGTTGATCTATATCTATAATTGTTAGGTTTTTACCACGGAAGTATTCTTTGATTTTATCTTGAGCATTAATAGTAATTTTATTGTTAGTTATAAACCATACATTATCTAACAAAATTCTTTTTTGCCCATTAAAAATAGTTTTAGGCATCCTAAAAGATTCATTTATTTGACGTTCAATATTTTCAATGTCTGACTGTGTAATTTTTTGACTTTTGACAACTACACCTGTATATTTTTCTTTAAGTAATGTTTGATCTTCTTGTACTAAGACAAAGTCAGAACCATATTCTCTGTTTCCATGAGTGTATTCTATATGTTTAATATAAGGTAGATGAGTAAAGAAGTTTTTTAAAAAAGGATGTAAATCTTTAACTTCATCTTTATAAGATTGAATTTTTTGTCTAACTTTTTCAATATCCATTTTGGAGGTTTAAATAATAAATTTAAATATAAAACAATCTATTATTGTGTAATAAAAAATAAACTAATAACTTTGTAATTCAGTTCATAAACATTTTATAGTTATCAAGAAAGGTGGAGGGAATAGACCCTTTGAAGCCTTAGCAACCCTTTGTGTGAACAAAGAAGGTGCTAAATTCTACTTCAATATTTAAAATATTGTGGAGAGATAACCCAAAGAATACTTCTTCTTTTCCTGATAACTTTAACTAATAAATATCAGGAATGTCACACAACATTTTTACAGAAATACAAAAAAGAATCCTTGTACTTGATGGTGCAATGGGAACTATGCTTCAAGAATTTAAATTCACAGAAGAAGATTTTCGTGGAGAAAGATTTACATCACATCATATTCCATTAAAAGGAAACAATGATCTATTATCTATAACACAGCCAGAAGCTGTAAAATCAGTACATAGAAAATATTTAGAGGCTGGAGCAGATATTATTGAAACCAATACTTTTTCTGGAACAACAATAGCTATGGCAGACTATGATATGGAAGATTTAGTCTATGAACTAAATTTTCAGTCTGCAAAAATTGCTAAAGAAGTAGCAGATGAATTTACAGCTAAAAATCCAGAGCAACCACGTTTTGTAGCCGGCTCTATTGGTCCAACAAACAGAACAGCAAGTTTATCTCCAGATGTAAATAAGCCAGAATATAGAGCTGTAACTTTCGATGATTTACGTATCGCTTACAAACAACAAGTAGAAGCTTTATTGGATGGTGGTTCAGATGTTTTACTTGTTGAAACAATATTTGATACATTAAATGCAAAAGCTGCAATTTTTGCTATTGAAGAAGTCAAAGAAGAAAGAGGAATCGAAATTCCAGTAATGATTTCTGGAACGATTACAGATGCTAGTGGAAGAACATTATCTGGACAAACAGTTGAGGCTTTCTTAATTTCAATATCTCATATTCCTTTATTAAGTGTCGGATTTAATTGTGCTTTAGGAGCAGAACAATTAGAACCTTATCTAAAACGATTATCGCATAACACAGAGTTTTTTACTTCTGCACATCCAAATGCAGGTTTGCCAAATGCTTTTGGTGAATATGATCAAACTCCAGAAGAAATGAGAGATTTAATTGAGAGTTTTTTAAAAGATGGATTAATTAATATTATTGGAGGTTGTTGTGGAACTTCTCCAGCACACATTAAAGCAATTGCAAATGTGGCTAAAAATTATAAACCAAGAAAAGTTTTGGTAGCAGGGAATGAGCAGTAGATATTTAAAATTATCAGGATTAGAACCATTAATTGTTACTCCAGAAAGTAACTTTATTAATGTTGGCGAACGAACAAATGTTACAGGTTCTCGACGATTTTTACGATTAATTAAAGAAGAAAAATATCAAGAAGCATTAGCAGTCGCAAGAGACCAAGTAGAAGGTGGTGCGCAAATTCTTGATGTAAATATGGATGAAGGAATGTTAGATGGTGTTCATGCCATGGTAACATTTTTAAATTTGATTGCTTCAGAACCAGATATTGCTCGAATTCCAATTATGATCGATAGCTCTAAATGGGAAATTATCGAAGCGGGATTACAAGTAGCACAAGGTAAATGTGTAGTCAATTCAATTTCTTTAAAAGAAGGAGAAGAAACGTTTATCCGTCAAGCGAAATTGATTAAAAGATACGGAGCAGCTACAATTGTTATGGCTTTTGATGAAGTTGGACAAGCAGATAATTATGAAAGGCGTATTGAAATTTGTGAGCGTTCATATAGAATTTTAGTTGATAAGGTAAAGTTTGCTCCAGAAGACATCATTTTCGATCCAAATATATTTCCGGTAGCAACTGGAATGGAAGAGCATCGAAAAAATGCTTTAGATTTTTTTAAGGCTACAAAATGGATTCGAACAAATTTACAGTATGCAAGTGTTTCTGGAGGTGTGAGTAATGTGTCTTTTTCTTTCCGTGGAAATAATATAGTACGTGAAGCAATGCATTCTGCTTTCTTATATCATGCGATTCAGCATGGAATGAATATGGGAATTGTAAATCCTACCATGTTAGAAGTGTACGATGAAATTCCTAAAGACTTATTAGAGCATGTAGAAGATGTTTTATTAGATAGAAGAGACGATGCTACTGAACGTTTATTAGATTTTGCTGAAACTGTTCGAGGAACGAAAAAAGAAGAAAATTCTAAAAAGTTAGCTTGGCGAGAAGAAGCATTACAAGATAGAATTACATATAGTTTAGTAAAAGGTTTAGATGCTTTTATTGAAGAAGATGTTGAGGAAGCAAGGCAGCAAGTAGATCGACCAATTCAAGTTATTGAAGGAAATTTAATGGCAGGAATGAATGTGGTTGGTGATTTATTCGGAAGCGGAAAAATGTTCTTACCTCAAGTGGTAAAATCAGCTCGTGTAATGAAAAGAGCTGTAGCATATTTACAACCTTTTATTGAAGAGTCTAAAGATAGTGCTGCTTCATCTGCTGGAAAAATCTTAATGGCAACTGTAAAAGGAGATGTACACGATATTGGTAAAAATATTGTGAGTGTTGTTTTGGGTTGTAATAACTATGAAATTGTTGATTTAGGAGTAATGGTTCCGCCAGAAAAAATAATTGAAGCTGCTAAAAAAGAGCAAGTAGATGTTATTGGTTTAAGCGGATTAATTACACCGTCGTTAGATGAAATGGTGTATTTGGCCAACGAAATGGAAAAAGAACAAATGAATATTCCATTATTAATTGGTGGAGCTACAACATCAAAAGCACACACGGCGGTTAAAATTGCACCGAAGTATACCAATTCTGTAGTTCATGTTAACGATGCATCTCGTGCAGTTACTGTTGTTGGAGATTTATTACAAGAGAATAATAAAGTTTATAAAGAACAAATTCGAACAGAGTACGATAAGTTTAGAGATCAATTTTTAAACAGAACAAAGCAGAAGAATTATATCTCATTAGCTGAAGCAAGAGAAAATAAATTCCAAATAGATTGGGAAACTTCAGAGATTAAAGAACCTAATTTCTTAGGAACTCAGGTTATTGAAAATCTGGATTTAAAAGTGCTGTTAGATTATATCGATTGGAGTCCGTTTTTCAGATCGTGGGATTTACACGGAAAGTTTCCAAATATTTTAACTGATGAAATTGTTGGAGAACAAGCAACAGAATTATATAAAGATGCGCAAGTTTTATTACAAAAAGTAATAGATGAACAATTGCTAAAAGCAAAAGCAGTTTTTGGTCTGTTTCCAGCGAATACAGTAAATGAAGATGATATCGAAGTATATAACGAAAACGGAGAAACTCAAGCTGCTTTCGTAACACTTCGTCAGCAATTGAAGAAAAAATCAGGTGTGCCAAATATTGCATTAGCAGATTTTATAGCGCCAAAAACAACTGGAAAGAAAGACTACATAGGTTGTTTTTGTGTGTCAGCAGGTTTCGGAACTCAAGAATTAGCAGCAGCATTCGAAAAAGATAACGATGATTATAATTCAATTATGATTAAAGCTATCGCAGATCGTTTGGCTGAAGCTTTTGCAGAATACTTACATAAAGAAGTAAGAACGAAACATTGGGGATATGTAAATCAAGAGAACTTATCTAACGAAGAATTAATTAAAGAGAGTTATAAAGGAATTCGTCCAGCTCCAGGTTATCCAGCTTGTCCAGATCATTTAGAAAAGAATATCATTTGGGATGTTTTAAAAGTGGAAGAGACTATCGGAGTTAAACTTACCGAAAGTTTAGCCATGTGGCCAGCAGCAAGTGTTTCTGGGTATTATTTCGGAAATCCAGAATCTAAATATTTCGGTTTAGGGAAAATAAAAGAAGATCAGCTAAAAGATTATGTTAACCGAAGAGGTAATTCTTTAGAACATGCAAAAAAGTGGTTGAATCCAGTACTTGCAGATTAAAAAAATCAGGAATGTATAATGATAAGTTCGCGTCAACCTGAACTTGTTTCAGGTTCTCATTACGAATTGTTTAATAGTCTTATGAGATTCCGAAATACTGAAATTAATTCAGCACAAGTAAATTCGGAATGACATCAGAACTTAGACATTCAATAAAAATAAAATGAGTAAAAGATTTATAGAATTAAAGTTAGGAAGCCATCAAATTGTTCATGGTTTCGATGCTCAAAATAAAGAAATAATTGAAGAAGTAACTGTCGATGGCTTTAATAGAAAGTTAGTCAATTTAGATAGAATAAAATCTGTTAGTGAAAAATTTATTCTTACAGATTATGCTCACGGAAGATGGATTTACTGGGAATATGAAGGTGATATTAATGAAATACGACAGCAGTTACTTTAACAGATAGAAAATTAGAAATGAAGGTTACAGAACATATAAAAAAGGCAAAGGGGAAAACGTTATTTTCATTTGAAATTGTTCCACCGCAAAAGGGACAAAATATTCAGCAATTATATAATAATATCGATCCGTTAATGGAATTTAAACCTCCGTTTATAGATGTTACAACATCTAGAGAGGAATACATTTACATTGAAAAAGAAAACGGATTATTAGAAAAGAAAATCACAAGAATGCGACCAGGTACGGTTGGTATTTGTGCTTCATTAAAATATAAATATGATGTAGATGCAATTCCGCATGTATTGTGTGGTGGATTTACAAAAGAAGAAACAGAATATGTTTTGGTCGATTGTCATTATTTAGGAATTGATAATATTATGGCGTTACGTGGAGATGCTAGAAAAGATCAACAATATTTTCAGGCTTCTAACGGTGGAAATAAATTCGCATCAGATTTAGTAAAACAAATCAGTGATTTAAATAAAGGGAAATATTTACACGAAATCATAGAAACTCCATACAAGTCAGATTTCTGTGTGGGAGTTGCTGGTTATCCTGAAAAGCATTTAGAAGCGCCAAGTATCGAATCTGATTTAAAACGATTAAAAGAAAAAGTAGATTCGGGTGCAGATTATGTGGTTACGCAAATGTTTTTTGATAATCAGAAATATTTCAATTTCGTTGAAAAAGCTAGAGAAGCAGGAATTAATGTGCCTATTATTCCCGGAATAAAACCAATTGCTGTAAAACGTCATTTACATGTGTTACCACAAGTTTTCCGATTAGATTTACCTCAAGAATTGGTAGAGCAAATCGAGGCATGTAAAGACAATAAACAAATACGTGAAGTGGGTATTCAATGGGCAATTCAGCAAAGTAAAGAATTAATTAAAGCGGGCGTTCCTGTTTTGCACTACTATTCAATGGGAAAATCAGATAATATTAAAAAAATAGCCAAAGAAGTTTTTTAAAAATAGAAACTGTTTGTAACAATTTGTTAGGTGAGTATACTAACTTATATAAAGTCAGATTAATAACCTAAAACAAATTCAAATGAAAAAAAGCAGTCATCTATTAACACTTTTACTTTTTGTAGTTAGTGTTGCTGTAGGAAGTGCTCAAAAAATTACAGGTTCTTGGAAAGGAACAT
The DNA here is from genome assembly GCF_947495995.1 of uncultured Tenacibaculum sp. GTDB lineage: Bacteria > Bacteroidota > Bacteroidia > Flavobacteriales > Flavobacteriaceae > Polaribacter. Next base: position 103,729 of record NZ_CANMAX010000001.1, on the reverse strand, counting down.
TAAAAGTTCAAGGTATGGAAATGCCTTTAATTTTTAATATTTCTGAAAAAGACGGAGCATTTTCTTCAACTATGGATAGTCCATCTCAAGGTGCGACAGGAATTTCAATGGATATAACTACGTTTACTGATAATACATTAACAGTTGTATTTAAAAAAGCAGGAATTAATTATTCAGCAAAATTAGAAGGAAAAGAGTTCAAAGGAACCTTTAAACAAGGAGGTATGGAAATTCCATTATCATTACAAAAAACAGAAAAAACAGTTCCAGGAAATCCAACATTGGTTTCTTCAGAACAAGATTTAAATAAACTTTCAACTTTAGAGAAGGGAACGTACAAATATTCTGTTGAAGATTATTTTGCGAATCCAAAAGGAAGTTCATTCCGCTTTTCACCTGATGGAAAATATTTATCATATAAAGAAAGTGATGCTAATGGAAAGCAACATGTATATGTGAAAAATACTCAAACAGGAAAAGCAAAAAGAGTAATTGAACAAAAAGAAGAATTAATTAGAGGATACGGATGGTTAAATTCTAATCGCCTTTTTTATACTATGGATAAAGGAGGAAATGAAAACTACCATATTTATGCTGTAAATTTAGACGGAAGTAATAATAAAGATTTAACTCCTTTCGAAGGTGTTAGAGCTAATTTCGAATCTTTATTAAGAGAAGATAAAGATCATATCATTGTTCAATTAAACAAAAACAATCCACAAATTTTTGAGCCTTATAAACTGAACGTAATAACAGGTGAAATCAAGCAATTGTTTGTAAATAAAGACGCAAGTAATCCAATTGCAGGATATCAGTTCGATAAAGACGGAAATTTAAGAGGTTACACGAAGTTGAAAGATGGTGTAAATATGGAGGTGTATTATGAAGATGGAAAAGGAGGATATGAGTTATGGAAACAATTAAATTGGAAAGATAATTTCGGTATTATTTCATTCAATTATGCTACAGATTACCCACACGATGCTTATGTGTTAAGTAATTTAGAAACAGATAAAGCCGAAATTTTATTATATGATTTAAAGAAGAAAAAAACAATCAAGAAAATTTTCTCAAACGAAAAGTATGATGTTGGAGGTTTAGGGTTATCTAAAAAGAACAACTACGCTATCGATTATTTATCGTATGAAGGAGAAAAGAATATTTTAATTCCTGTAAGTAAAACCTACAAAAAAATAGATAAAGCTGTAAAGAAGAAACTTCCTGGAATGCAATATTATATTACTGGAAAAACTGATGATGAAACTAAATTTATGTTATACATCACTAGTGATAAATTATACGGTATTTATTACATCTACGATTTAAAGAAAAATGAATTAAAAGAGATTTATAACACAATGCCTCAGTTAAATCCAGAAGACATGGCTGAGATGCGTCCGATTACATTTAAAAGTAGAGATGGTTTAACAATTCATGGATATATTACTTTACCTAAAGCGGCTTTAAATGGAGAAAAAGTTCCTGTAATTGTAAATCCTCATGGAGGACCACAAGGAATTAGAGATTCTTGGGGATTCAATCCAGAATCACAATTATTTGCAAGTAGAGGTTATGCTACGTTACAAGTTAACTTTAGAATTTCTGGTGGATATGGAAGAAAATTCTTAGAATCAGGATTTAAAGAAATTGGTAGAAAAGCAATGGATGATGTAGAAGACGGATTAAAATATGTTACCGAAAAAGGTTGGGTAGATGCAAAGAAAGCTGCAATTTACGGAGGTAGTCATGGTGGTTATGCTGTATTAAGAGGTTTAACTAAAACTCCAGATTTATACGCTTGTGGTGTAGATTATGTTGGTGTGTCTAACTTATTTACATTCATGAAAACTATTCCTCCTTATTGGAAACCTTATTTAAAAATTATCAAAGAAATTTGGTACGACGAAGATGTAGCTGCTGAAAAAGCAATTATGAACGAAGTTTCACCTGTTTTCCATATCGATAAAATCAAGAAGCCTTTATTTGTAGTTCAAGGAGCAAACGATCCTAGAGTAAATATAGATGAGTCAGATCAAATTGTAGAAGGACTTAGAGCTAAAGGTGTAGATGTTCCGTACATGGTAAGATATGATGAAGGACATGGTTTTGGAAAAGAAGAAAATAGAATAGCGTTATATAAATCAATGATGGGATTCTATGCAAAACATCTTAAAGGAAAAGTTCAAGAGCCTATTAAACATTAATAAATAGTAAAAAATAAAACTTTTAATATTACGAAAACCGAGATGTACATCTCGGTTTTTTTTATGCCAAATTCAAAAAATATTAGTGTTCTTAAATCTAAAAAGGTTCCTTGTTTTAATACGTTGAAGTTTTTTGTGGGTTCATTGTAACTCCTTTTGAAATAAAGTGTTGTGGTTTTTGCACCCTTTTTTGCACCCTAGAATTTCTTTTTTCTGGTTTTCAAATCGATTACTATTGTGCAAGAATTTGATAAATATCTATTGATCAAAAAAACAATAAAGAGGTGGTTACATCACATAACCTAAAGTAAATGTATATTATGAAACTAAAGATACTTTTTATCCCCTTATTTTTTTACGTGTTATCTAGCTTTAGTCAAACAGAAGATTGTCCTTTTGATGAAAGTTTATTTTCAGGAACTTTAAATGTTACTTCAGCAGGCGCAACAAAAATAAAAGCTAGCGATGCTACTTCAAATTATAGATTTGGAGAACGCGTTGCAATAGACGGTGATATAGCCGCAGTTACATCTCGAAGTAATGGAGCAGGATTAGGTAAAGTATACATTTATGTAAATGATGGATCAGGAAATTGGTCTGAACAAACCATATTAACAGCAAGTGATGGTTTTTCAGGAGATAACTTTGGATCATCAGTAGCAATTGAAGGAAATTATTTGGTTGTTGGAGCCAGATCACAATTAAACTCTAGTGATGTTGATACTGGAGCTGCGTATTTATTTGAATATAACGGAGCTGGAACTTGGACAGAGGTAGCTATTTTTCATCCAAGTGATGGTATTTCAGACGATCGATTTGGAGAGTCTATTGCTATTGAAGGAAATCTTATTTTAGTTGGAGCTAGAAATGGAAGTGTTGGAGGATGTGCATATGTTTATGAGAATGATGGTACAGGAACATTTACATATTCTGAAACAAAATTAGAACCTCAAGTTCAATCTAATTATTCTGGAGCGAGATTCGGTTATAATGTAAAAATTGAAAATGGAAAAGCTTATGTTTCAGGTGCTCAAGATTATTCTTCAGTAGGAAGAGCATCAGCTGGATCCGTTCAAATTTGGGAGCAAGCTAATGATGGAACTTGGTCTCGTACTCACCGATTAAGAGGAACAGAAACTTCTGAATATTTTGGTAGTGGTTTAGATGTTGAAGGAGATTATTTAGCTATTGGGGCTTATAATTTTGAAGTATCTTCTACTCCTGAAGCAGATCAAGGTAGAGTATTTATATACAAGGCAGATACTAATGGAGATTATTTAGAGTCTAATCGCGTAATGATTCAAAATGATGATAAAGACAGTTATAACGATCAGCGTTTTGGTTCTAATGTGGTTTTAGATGGAGATTATTTATATGTAAGTTCTTTCGGAAATGGTTCTACAAATACAGATGCTGTCTATATCTTCAAAAATGATGGAACAAATAACTGGACTCAAATTTCTAAACTTACTTCTGGTTCTAGTTGGGATGAGTTTGCAAATAGATCAGTAGCTGTTTCTTTTCCGAATATAATTATCGGACAAAATGAAGACGATTCTCCTACAAATTCAGGAGCAATTTATTTCGCTTCTTTAGCATCGGATTTAAAACCTACAGCTTCAGTTTCAGAAGTTGTTAGAGAAAGTGCAGCTTCTAATGATGGAATTATTAAAGTCAATTTTTCTGATGAGGCTACAAAAAGCTCTATTCAGTTTAGTGTTGATAATGGTGTAACGTATCCGTATAGTTTTGATGATGCTTCAGGAACTGCAGAATTAAACAATTTAACTGAGGGAGATTATAATGTTTGGGTAAGATTTGATGCTTCTTCTTGTGCTGTAAACTTAGGAACGATTACAGTAGATGCCATTGATTTTACAGCAATTCCTGATAGTAATTTTGAAGCAGCACTAAATACACTAGGTTATGATGATATTTCAGGTGACGGATTGGTGCCAACTGAACTAATTTTAAATGTTACTAATTTAAACGTAAGTAATAAGAGTATTTCTGATTTAACAGGAATTCAGGATTTTACAGCATTAACAGATTTAAATGTAGAAACGAACTCATTAACAAGTTTAGATGTTAGTAATAACTCAAATCTTCAGAATTTAAACTTTGATAACAACAGTGTTGCAAGCATAAATTTAGGATCAAATTCAAATTTAGGTTCAATTGAAGGAAGATATAATCAATTAACTACGATAGATTTAACTCAGGTTCCGAATTTAACTTTTATAAATATTAGAAATAATTTATTTACAACAGTAAATGTTGCAAATAACACATTGTTAAATACGATTAATTTACGTGATTGTCCAAACTTAACTACGTTAGATATTTCGAATAACTCAGAATTAGCATTCTTATATTTACAAGATACAGCTTTAACCGGTTTAGATGTAATGTCGAACACAAAGTTAGAAGTTGTTATTATTGAGCGTGTAAATTTCTCATCATTAGATGTATCTACATTGCCGCTATTAAAACAACTTCGAATTGGAGATAATAATTTTACCGAGTTAGATTTATCTAACAATCCAGCTTTGGAACGATTAGAATGTGAAAACAATAATTTAACTTACTTAAACCTAAAGAATGGAAATAATACAGCAATAACAAATTCTAATTTTATTGCTACAGGGAATTCTGCTCTTTCGTGTATTTTGGTTGATGATGCTTCTTGGAGTACTACAAACTGGACAAACATTGATGGTACTTCTAATTTTAATGATCAATATTGTAAATACACAACAATTCCAGATGCTAACTTCGAAGCAAGATTAGAAGCTTTAGGTCATGATGATATTTCAGGTGATGGAAAAGTACCAACAAGAAAGATTGAACTCGTAACGAGTTTGAATATTTCGAATCAATCAATTACAGATTTAACAGGAATCCAAGATTTTAAAAATCTTGAAATATTAATCAGTGCAGGAAATGTATTAACTACATACGATCTTTCTCAGAATACGAAACTTGAAACTTTAAATTTAAATTCAAGCGGATTAACTACTATCGATGTTTCAAAAAATACAGCGTTAAAAACTTTAGTATTATACGGAAATCAATTAACAAGTATTGATGTTACACAAAATACAGATTTACGAGAACTAGATATATTTCAAAATAATATAGCAACTCTAGATATTAATCAGAATTTACAGTTAAGGTCGTTATTGGTTGAAGATAATGAGATTACAAGTATCGATGTTAGTTTACATACTTTAATCACAGAATTAAACTGTGCAAATAATGAGTTAACTACTTTAAATGTTAGAAATGGAAACAATACAAATTTCACTTCTTTCGTAGCGAATAATAACACTGATTTAAGATGTGTTTCAGTAGATGATGCGGCTTATGCAACTTCAAATTGGACGAACATAGATGCAACTGCATATTTTACAGTGTTAGATTGTAGATATACTACTATTCCAGATGAAAAATTTGAATCAGCTTTAGAAGCTTTAGGTTATGATGATATCTCAGCAGATGGAAAAGTTCCAACGGAATTAATCGAAGTAGTTACAAGTTTAGATGTAGGAACTAAGAATATTAAAGACTTAACAGGAATATCAGATTTTATAGCTTTAACGAGTTTACGATGTAACGATAATGCAATTCAAGATTTAGATTTAAGAAACAATACATTGTTAGAATACATTAAATGTGATGACAATAACATGGATGTATTAAATCTTGAAGGGCTACAATATTTTGAAGAATTAGTTGGTTATGGAAATGATTTTACTGCTTTCGATTTTTCAAATGTTCCTGCATTAAAAAAGATCTCTTTATTTAATAATGAAATTACAACTCTTGATTTATCGAATAATACAGCCTTAGTTTTTGTTCGACTAGATAATAATAATCTTGTAAGCTTAGATTTACGAAACGGAACAAATACAAATATTACGAACTTTAATACAACACTTAATTCAAGCTTATCTTGTATTTCTGTAGACGATGCAGCTTATTCAACTACAAATTGGACGGACAGACATTCAAACACGAGTTTTAGTGAATCCGTTTGCCCGATAAACTACGATCTTGCATTGAAAATATATTTACAAGGAGCGTCAATTAATCCGAACACAGGAGAAGAAAGTATCATGAGAGACGATATTCGTTCTAATAGTATGCTTCCTGTAACAAGTCCGTATTCTGATAAAATTTCTTGTGAAGCTTCAGTTTTAAATACGACAGGAGATAATGCTATTGTCGATTGGGTTTGGATAGAATTAAGAGATAAAACTGATCATTCTATTGTTGTGGCTTCTCAATCTGGATTATTACAAAGAGATGGAGACGTCGTTGCTCTAGACGGAAGTTCCCCACTATCATTTAGCTTGTCTGACGACAATAATGTATATGTTTCTGTAAATCATAGATCTCATTTAGGAATATTAACTGCGACTTCTGTTGAGTTGTTAATTTCTGGAACTACAATTGATTTTACTTCTGATCCAAGTTTGTTGTTAGGGAACTCTAATGCTGTTACACTATTAAGTAATGGTTTTTACGGATTAACTTCAGGAGATTATGATGGAAATGGTCAAGTTCAAAATATTGATATCAATGGAATCATTTCTCAATTAGGAGCTTCAGGTTACAATGCTGCTGATATGGATATGAACGGACAAATTCAAAACTCAGATATCAATAATTTATTGAATCCGAATTCAGGAAAAGGACAACAGTTTTAAACTAATAATCATTTAATTTTTTAAGATGAGAAGAACATTTATTCTTTCTTCTGTAATAACATTATTTGGATTATTTGCCTTTAATACATTACAGAAACCATCAAAAAAGGAAATAGCAAATACGTATGTGGCTATTCCCGATGCAAATTTTGAATCAGCTTTAAATGCTTTAGGTTACGATGATATTCCTGGAGATGGTCAAGTTCCTATTGCGAATATTAATACAGTTACAACTTTAGATGTTTCAAGTAATTCAATTTCAGATTTAACCGGAATAGCGGCGTTTACTGCTTTAGAAGATTTAAACTGTGAAAGTAATTCATTAACTAGTTTAGACGTTAGTTCAAACATAAATCTTAAGACGTTAAATTTTGATAACAATACTGTTGCTTCGTTAAACTTAGGATCAAATTCAAACTTAGATTCAATAGAAGGAAGATACAATCAACTTACAACAATCGATTTAAGTCAGATTCCGAATTTGACTTTTATGAATTTAAGAGATAATTTATTCACGACTGTTGATGTTTCTAATAATATATTACTAAGTACGCTGAATTTACGTGGTTGTTCTAGTTTAACAAGTTTAGATATTTCAAATAATACAGAGTTAGCTTTTTTGTATTTACAAGACACAGCTTTAAATGGATTAGATGTTGCTTCTAATACAAAATTAGAGGTGTTAATTATAGAACGTGTAAATTTTTCTTCAATAGATGTTTCTAATTTATCATTACTAAAGCAATTAAGAATTGGAGATAATAATTTTACTGAACTAGATGTATCAAATAATCCAGCTTTAGAAAGATTAGAATGTGAAAATAATAGTCTAACCTATTTGAATCTAAAGAATGGAAACAATACAATAATTACAAATGGTAATTTTATAGCTACAGGAAATCCATCTCTCTCTTGTATCGAAGTTGATGATCCTACTTGGAGTACAACTAACTGGACTAATATTGATAATACAACTAGTTTTAATTCTTATTGTCGATATACAACCATTTCAGATGCTAATTTCGAAAGTGCTTTAAATACATTAGGCTATGATGATATTGCTGGAGACGGACAAGTTCCTACGGAATTAATTGAAATTGTAACTGATTTAGATGTCAATAGTCAATCTATTTCAAGTTTAAGTGGAATCGAAGATTTTAAAGCATTAGAGAATTTAACCTGTAATGCTAACAGTATTTCAAGTTTAGATGTTTCTCAAAATACAAACCTGAAGTTCTTGAAGTGTAATAATAACAACATGACAAGCCTAACTTTAGGTAGTCTTTCCGAGTTAGAAGATGTATTGGCGTACAGTAATAATTTAACTAGTTTAGATTGTACAAGTCTAACAAGTTTAGATAGAATAAATGTCTCGTTTAATTCAATTACATCATTAGATTTAAGTCAGAACTCAGTGTTAACTTTTATCAGGGTTGATTCTAATAATTTATCATTTTTAAATGTTAGAAATGGAAACAATACAAATGTTACTACGTTCGATTCTTCTACAAATAGTTCGTTGTCTTGTGTTACTGTAGACAGTGTTTCGTACTCAGATACAAATTGGACGAACAAAAACGGAATTACAAATTTCAGTGAAACTCTATATTGTGATTACGTTACTATTCCCGATGCTAATTTTGAATCTAGATTAGAAGCTTTAGGTTATGATGATATTTCTGGAGATGGTCAAGTTCCAGAAGATTTAATAACAAGTGTAACCAGTTTAGATATTTCTGGTCAAAATATTTCAAGTTTAAGTGGAATAGAAAACTTCGAAGCATTATCAATTTTAAATGCTTCAAACAACTTGTTAAATATTTTAGATTTAAGTGGTTTAACAAACCTTACTTCAGTAAATCTAAGTTCAAATTTATTAACTCAGCTAAATATTCGAAACGGAGTCAATACAAATATTACAGGTTTTGATATTACGAATAATGCTAATGTTTGTGTGTTTGTAGATGATAAAGATTATAGTACAACGAATTGGACAAACATTGATTCTGATGGTGGATTTACGGAAACTTCATATTGTAAATACACACTTATTCCTGATTCGAATTTTGAAGCAGAACTAGAAGCTTTAGGTTATGATGATATTTCTGGAGATGGACAAGTTCCTACAGAATTAATCGATGTTGTTACGAGTTTAAATATTTCTAATCAAAGTATTACTGATGTTACAGGAATTGAAGGTTTTCAATTGCTTTCGACTTTGAATGTATCAAACAATACAATTTCATCAATAGATTTAAGTGAGTTGCAAAATTTAACTGCTGTAAATGCAAGTAATAATTCGCTTTCATTTTTCGATATCAGAAACGACAATAATACCAACATTACAACAATCGATATCACAAATAACTCAAGTTTAACCTGTGTTTTTGTTGATGATCCAGATTATGCTACTTCAAATTGGACTCAAATCGACGGTACAGCTTCATTTGTTTCAGATTATTTAGACTGTGGTTATGTAGAAATTCCAGATGTAAATTTTGAAAATGAATTAATAGCTCAAGGTTACGATACGGTTCAAGACGGATTAGTTCTATTATCTTCTGTTGAAAATATTACTCATTTAAATATCAATAATAAAGGGATTTCAGATTTATCAGGAATAGAGTATTTTGCTGAATTAGTTGATTTATCGTGTAAAGACAATAGTTTAACTGTTTTAAATCTACGATACAATACTAAGTTGATTGCTCTAAATTGTGTTCGTAACGATATTGTCGGATTAAATTTAGATTATAACACAAAGTTATCTGCTTTAAATTGTGCTTCTAATGAATTACGTAGTTTAAGTTTAAGAAACGGAGCTAATAGTGTTCACGGTCAATTCAACGCGATTAAAAATGATAATTTAACATGTATAACCGTAGATGATGCAGCTTTTTCAACTGCCAATTGGAACGGGATTGATGCGCATGCTGTTTTTAGTGAAACTAATTGTGGTTATACGTTGATTCCAGATCCGAATTTTGAAACTGCTTTATTTGAGCTTGGTTTAGATGATGCTAAAGAAGATGGGAAAGTTCCAACAGATAGCATAAATACTTTAGTTTCTTTAGATGTTAGTAACCGAGATATTTCTGATCTAACAGGTATTGTTGATTTTACTGCTTTACAAGAGTTGAATGTCTCAGGAAATGAAATCAGTGCTTTAGATTTAACTTTAAATACAAATATTACTAAACTCAACGCTAGCGGTAACAATTTAGAAAGTTTAAATATTAGAAATGGAAATAACACAAACATTTTGGAGTTTGATACAACTTCTAATGATAATCTTTTTTGTGTTTTAGTTGATGATACAACTTATTCTTCTAACAATTGGATAACTATAGATAGTCAAACTGATTTTACAAATACTTCATATTGTAATTACACGGCCGTTCCAAATATTGCTTTTGAAAATTATTTAGAAAGCTTAGGTTATGATGATGCTTCAAGTGATGGACAAGTTCCTACAGACTTGATAAAAGGTATAACAGAATTAGATGTAAGTGGTAAAGGAATTTCTGATTTAACAGGAATTGAAGATTTTAAATCGTTAGAGAAATTAGATGTTTCAAACAATAATTTAATAAGTTTGGATGTAAACAGTTTAAGTTTAAAGATGTTGTCTGTTGGAGAAAATTCAGGATTAACAACATTGGTTTGTAATAATAACGAATTAAGAGCATTAGATTTAACTTCAAATGTATCGTTAACAACCATTCTTGCGAATGATAATAATTTATCTTTTCTAAATTTAAAAAATGGGAATAACGCTGCAATCTCAGCTATAAATATCACTAATAATTCGAATCTTACTTGCGTATTAGTTGAAGATGCAGCTGCAACAACAAGTTGGACGAATAAAGACGTGCAAACACAATATTCAGATACTTATTGTACGTTCGCACACTATAATTTTGCTAGTAATTTAGAAGATTCCACTGGTAGTTACACAGCAAGTTATGTTTTTGAACAAGCTGTAGCCTTAGAGACTAATGCATCGTATTTGGCAACTTCTTCTGGTATGGGTATACAATCTAAACCAAATGAAGGAGTGCAATTACCAGCAGACATAACTCCGTTTTTATTCACAGATGATTCGGTAGAATTTGAGATGAATTTTATATGTACAGACTTAGGAGCTGAGGATGGAAGGAAAAATTTATTTACACTAAAACGTTATGAAGCTCTAAATGCTGCTGGATTTACTTTGTGGGCAGAAGCTACAAGTGCATCAGAATTTACGTTAGGATTGTATTGGAATGACGAGGATTCTTTAGGTGGTGGAGGAGAAGGTATCAATCTAGGAACGTTTGCAATAGGAGAAGAAGTTCATACAAGATTAATAATAGATAGATCTCAGAGAGAATGGTATTTGTACGCTAATAATTACTTTAATTACGGGGCTTTTAGATATGTTTATGATTTAGATTTTCTAATCAATCAAATACAAGATACACCAGTGTATTTAGGTGATTTTTATAGTAAAATAGGGAATCTAGTATCTACTGTTGTTATCGATGATTTTAGTATACATATTCCTGCAAAACCTAGCGATGTAGATCTATTAGAGAGTGCTCTGACACAAATGACAGATCACATTTTAGGTAATATTACACTTACTTCCGAGCAAACTAAAGATTATGAGTTTGATATTTTGTCAAACCTTCGTTACAATTATATGAATGCTAGAACAGAAGTGGATAATTATTTAACTGCTTTTGAAGATAATTTTGATCCTTTATTTCAAGATAGAACTAAGGTAAACGTGTTTGATTTATCATCAGAGCAAATAATAGCATTCTTCCTACAACAAGATATTATTGATAATGCCTTTACTCCTGATAATATTGATAATGTTATCGGAACAAAATTTGAGTTTTCAGAAATTTATCCTGGTCCAGTTGCTGATGGAGCTCCTCGAGTAACAGATGGTATAATCCCTATAAATTCCACCTATCAACTGGATCCAGGTTATGAGTTAATGGGGCAAGACAAAGGAGTATATCGACCAACAGGATATTATGCTGCTCCCGGTGAATTAGTAACAGTTACAGTACCATCTTCTATTGTTGGACAAAGATTTGAAGTTATAGTTGGTGCGCCATCTAGAGATTTATATAGTGTTTCAAAAATTAATAGATACTATAGAATTAGTACTAAATTTGAGATTACTTCAGAAACTACCAAAGTAGGAAATCCTTTAGGAGGAGTTATCTACATCAAAGTTCCTGCGGAAGTTAATTTTGGTTGGGTAGATTTTACATTTAATGGAGCGGTAAAGTCTCCTTATTTTAGAATGGTAACAGGCCAATCAACTAATCTAGCAGAGTTTCAAAACGACATGGCGAATGCTTATGTGAATTGGGTTGATATGGAATCTGATAGAATGATGTTTTTAATTCCCAGAGATTTAGTTGATGTTGCTGATCCAACTGAGATAATGAATACATGGAATTCTATGTGGGATGCTTTTTCAACTGCGGCAGGAAGACCAGTTGATAAAATTAGGCCGGAATATTGGTTGGTAGATTGTGGAGGTATAAATAATGCTGCAGGATATCCTTCTGATATTGAGTTTGAATCTTACCAAGGAACAACACGAGATTTAACATGGAATCCATTGCGAGTAATGGATGAAGATTATATCACAAATTATCCTTCTACAATTTTTCATGAAATGGGTCATACTATGTTATTGCCAGAGCCACCAGGAGAATCGGAAGCAATAATTCAATTATGTGGCGCTCCCATGTTAGTTTCAGCTTTAGGATTTGATATTGATGAGGTATTGTTAATTCTAGATAATCAGAAGCATGATCGTGATTTAGCAGCGATGTATTGGATGACGGCTTATAATTTTAGGAATAATCAACCTATGAAATGTGATCCAACGTTAGATTCAACTGTGTGTGATGAAATATCATATCAAATTAGAGGAGCAATGAAATGGCATGAAATTGCTTCATTATACGATTATGAAACTTTAGGAGAGATTCAAAAAGTATTTTATGATGAATGGGCAAAAAATGATAGTAATGATCCTTCTAATCCTGGTTCTATAACAAGAGAGGAATTGATTAGAGCAGCTACAGAAGCAACAGGAATCAATTTAACTCCGTTATTGCATTTTTGGGGATATATTCCTGAAGAAGAATTAAGAGAAGAGTTTGATGATTTTGCTCCAAGTTCAGAGTTTTGCGATCGTTTAGAATATTATCGACGTTTAATTCCACGTACACAAGCAGAATATAAAACTTGGCACGATGCTTTAATTGCGACTACAAATTCAAATCATTTTGATCGATTGACAGATATCTATGACAATTGGGAAACTGAAGATATTTCAGGTCAAATTTTAGCACAAATAGATTATTTAGCTGGTTTGTATTGCGATAAAACAACAGTAGAATCTAAAGTTTTTCTACAAGGAACAGCAATAAATCCAAATACAGGAGAAGAAAGTTTAATGCGAGACGATTTAAGAGTAGGAGGACATTTACCAAATACAAGTCCGTATGAAGACGCAGTAATTTATGATGCTTCAGTTTTTGATGTTGCTGGAGATAATGCAATTGTAGATTGGGTTTGGGTAGAGTTAAGAGATGCTTCAGATGTTAATACAGTAATAAAAGGAAAATCTGCTGTTTTACAAAGAGATGGAGATATAGTAGAAATGGTAAATGGTAAAGAACGAAGTTTGTTTTTTAATGTTGCTGCTGGCGATTATTATGTAGCAGTAAATCATAGAAATCATTTAGGAATAATAACGGCAAATCCTATTACATTATCGGTTACACCTAATAAATTAGACTTAAGTAATGATGCAAATAGTATTAATGGAGGAACAAATGCTGTAGTTATACTCAAAAACGGATTGTATGCTCTAGTTGCAGGTGATTATGATGAAAATGGGCAGGTTCAAAATACAGATATAAATGCAGTTATTTCTTTATTAGGAGGTTCAGGTTATAATAAAGCTGATATAGATATGAACGGACAAATTCAAAACTCAGATATCAATAATTTATTAAATCCGAATTCAGGAAAAGGACAACAGTTTTAAATTGAGAGTGTATATGTTTCATACAGGGATTGCCTGTATTACTACTTAAGACCGAGATTTTATATCTCGGTTTTTTTATTTAATTATTTTGATTAGCGGGGTAATTAACATAAACACCTTGTACGTAAGCTGTTCTTTCTGAAGTTGTTTTTTCTGATGGTGTTAGTGTTAAACTAATGGCGTTTGTATTTTTACCCATAAGCTGTAATGTATCTTGCTCAACTTTATATTCTTCTGCAATTATTTGATTTAAAAAATAGACTTTTACAATATTCCATGTTTGCAAAAAAGCATCTACGTCGTTTAGATTCTCTACAGTTAAATCAATTATAAAATTAGGAAGTTTAGAAATCATAGCGCCAGTGATATGTCCGAATGGACCATCATCATTGAAGTTAATGTTTGGTGTAGGAAAAAAATGATATCCAGTATGATCCGTTCTTTTGTTTTCAATGCTTTTAAGAATAGGTTCCATCCAGTACCAAAACTTAGATTTGTTAAACTCTTTAGGTTGAAAGTAAACATTACAGAGTCCATTAAATATGGCTGTAACTTTAAGTTTTCCTTGAGCTATATTCAATAAGTCTTCAAAATTATTTCCTTCTTTAATAATATCAATAACATCATCTAAAGGGCCTTTAAAATTCTCATTATTATCAACATTGATAGATATTCCATTTTCATTTTTAATAACTTCAAGTTCTAGTGTTGTTTTTTTTGAGCTGTCATTTAGTTTACTCTCTATTTCTTTTACAGAAGGTGAAAAAGTATACATTGGTCGTAATCCATCTGTGGTTTTCATAGCTCCATTAACAAGACTTGGTTCTTGTACTGCATTTAAAGCATCTTCAAGCATGCCGGCATTCAAAGAAACCAGATTAATAAATTTACTACTTGTTCTAAGTAAAGAAAGATAATCTGTTAAGCAAGGAAAAATAGCATTAGCTTCAATAGGAGCATTGGTTAATAAATCTTCTGGTTTTGTTGAGTTTTGTAACTGAATAAAAGTAACTGGTGGAGATGCCCATTGATTAAGAATCACATCGAAGATTTGATCAATAGTGAAATATTCGTTAGGATTGTTTTGTGAGTAAATAGAGTTCCAAGTTTTAACAATTTGTAACTGGAGTAATTCTATATCATTACTAAGTTTTATGAGTCTATTTTGATCATCACTGGATAATGAAAAACTAATATTAGCTAAACATTCAATAAAAACATTAGTAAAAGTTGATCCTAATTGTTGTTCGTACGGAAACGTATTAGGTTTTAAATTGGCATTAATCCAGTTGAATGTTTTTATGTTAAAAGCAAGTGAGCTAGGATCTTCCCAAAAATATGGAAAGTTTCCAAGACCTCCAGTTTTGAAAGGTTGCAACTTGTTTTTATCTGATAGTAACCTTCCTTTTTTAAAAGCAATTTGATTAGAGCTTTTTTCAAATATTTTTAATAAGATAGCATTAGTCATAATAGAGAAAGTAACACCCTAACATTGATTTAATATTAGGGTGTTTTTTATTTGATTTAAATAGTTTTTATTGGTAACAATTGAGTTACTATGCACCTGGGAATTCAGTGATAGCTCCTAAAATCCATCCCATTGAATCTACATTAGTACCTGCAACTAATTCAGCAGGAGGATCTAATGTTATAGTAACAGATTGTGAAGAAGCATCTACTTTTACTGAATGTTTGTAAGTACTTTGACTAGCACTTCCTAAAGGAATACCTAAGAAAGACATTTTTACTTTAGTTTCTTGTCTAAATTCCTTTTCAATACGTTCGTAATTAGATCCGGTAACTTTTATTACAATTGAAGGGTAATTAGCTATAGCTACTCCAGATGTAAGTCCGAAATCACCATTTCTATCAAAGTCAATTTGTGGATTAGGAGAAAACTTAAATCCAGAAACATCATTATCTTTATTCTTAATTGCATCTAAGATTGGTTCCATAAAGAACCAGTTTTTGTTAGTAGACTTTTCAAAAGCCAAAGGAGCATATTGCACCAATGTTGGTCCTGAATAAGTCATATTAATAGAAATTGAATTTTCAGAAATTGCAATTTCATCTTGGAAATAACTAGCATTTCCTCCAATACCTAAAGTGAAAAAACTTAATATTGGAATTCTAAAACCAGTACCACCGCTAACGCTAACTGTAAATTGTTCTTCGTCATATCTGCTTACTTCAGTATTAAGTTCAATTTTATTTGAGCTTTTTAAACTGTTAATAATATCACTAATTGGAGTAGCCACTTCCCAAGCAGGATAAGTTTCACTTCCAATAGTTAATCCTCCATTTTTAGCAGACGGATTTTGTACAGCGTCTAAAGCTTTAGCTAAATATCCATTGTTAAGTGATACTGCATTTTGTAAAGAAACTGCACTTCCAAGCGCATTTAAATAATTAGCTAATAAAGGAAGAATAGGTTTTCCAGAAGCGGGAGTGTTTCCTAATAATTGATTTAAGTTAGTTGCACTCTGAATATCCATTAATGTTACTGGTGGTTCAGAAGCCCACTCGTTACAAATAGTAGACATAATTTCGTCTATAGGATGGTTTCCAGAAGGAAGTCCGTAGATTTCATTCCATTGTCTTAATAAAGCACCTTGTTGATCTACTGCATTAGAATTAGCATCATTTAAAACAGTTTGGTCTGCTTTCGAAAGACTATAAGAAATAGCAGCTAAAGCTTTGATAAATTGATTTGTAAAAGTGCTTCCTGGAGCAAATTCATAAGGAACTTGATCTGGAGCTAAAAGGCTGTTAATCCATTTTAATGTTTTTAAATTGAATTGTAAGTTATTTGGGTTTTGCCAATAATAAGGGAAGTTTCCTTCTCCACCTGTTGCAAATTCAGATAATTCTTTGCTTCCTAGTGCTGTTCCTAATAGTTTTGATGCTTGAGAACGTAATTCTGCAATAATAGCTTCAGCTTGTACCGTTGGTAATTCTGCTACTGCGCTCATAATTTGAATGATTTATAAAAGGTTTCCTACTCTATTGTATAGGCTTTTCGGATACTGCCTAAAGTTAAAAAGGTGTAAAAAGGTAGCTACTCAATTAAGTTTTGGTGATTAACTTCATTATAAAACTAAAATGATAATCCAAATAAAAATCAACAAAGTCTTTGATTGTAAGTTATTTAGGTATGGGTGTTCTTTCAGGAAGCACGAAATAAATCTTATTCCTATTGATTTAATAAAAAGTAGGAATAAGTTGAGGTTTAGAAGATTGTTAAAACAAAAAAGCTCTGAAATAATCAGAGCTTTTTGAGTGGTACCTCCAGGAATCGAACCAGGGACACAAGGATTTTCAGTCCTTTGCTCTACCAACTGAGCTAAGGTACCATGCTTATTAGCGGGTGCGAATATATAATTTTTAACTTAATAACTACACAATAAATTTAAATTTTATTGCTCTTTGTTTATTGTAATAAAAATACATTCTCCTAATATGCTATTATTGAAAACTTTCGAGTTTTTTTAATTAGAAAAAAGTTTAAAGATTTTTTGAATTCAGAATTAGAAAAGAAAATAATTAAAGTTTCTCATTATTTAGAAAACTATCGGTATAAATAAGAGGTAATGATAATTTATTTTAGAAGAAGTGTATTAAAATAAAAAAAGCCCTGAAATAATCAGGGCTTTTGAGTGGTACCTCCAGGAATCGAACCAGGGACACAAGGATTTTCAGTCCTTTGCTCTACCAACTGAGCTAAGGTACCAGCTTGTTAGCGGATGCAAATATATAACAGTTTTTTGAATTGAGCCAAATAAAAATGTAAAATTTCTATTATAAATTTGTTGCCACTATAAAATTTAAGGATGGATTTAATTATCGATGTTGGTAATACTAGAGTAAAAGCAGCTGTTTTTGAAAAAGATAGCGTAATAGAACTTTTTATTTTTGATAAAGAAGAAATTTTAGCTGAAGTCAAAAAAATTTCAAAAAAATATCCAATTCAAGACGCAATAATATCTGCAGTAGCAAAATTGAGTGATGAAAAGTTAGAAAAACTACACGAAATTTTAAATCTAATTGAGTTAGATAATGAAACAAGTGTTCCTTTTTTAAATAAATATGGTACACCAAAAACCTTAGGTGTAGATCGAATTGCTTTGGCTGCATATGCAAGTAATAAATATCCGAATAAAAATATTTTACTTATAGATGCAGGGACATGTATTACATTCGATTTTGTAAATGAAAACAATGAATATTTAGGCGGGGCAATTTCTCCAGGATTAAAAATGAGATATCAATCGTTAAATAATTACACCTCAAAACTTCCGCTATTAAATTCCAAAGTACCTCAAGATTTTATTGGAAAGAATACACAAGAGTCTATACATTCAGGGGTGGTAAACGGTCTATGTAGAGAAATAGATGGTGTCATTACACAGTATATAGATAAATATCAACATTTAACAGTACTTTTAACAGGAGGAGACACAAAATTTTTGGCTATACAATTAAAAAATGACATATTTGCCAATCCAAATTTGGTTTTGGAGGGATTATATCAAATATTGACTTATAACAGAGCGAATGATTAAGCGATTTTTTATTGTAGTATTAGTACTAATTTCAATAAAGATAACAGGGCAAAGGAACAGTTCATCTCCTTATTCTTTTTTCGGAATAGGTGAAGAAGTAGGAAGAGGAACAATTGAGCAAGCTTCAATGGGAGGAATAGGTGTTGCACAAAAAGACATTTATCACTTAAATTTTATAAATCCAGCAGCAACTGCTGATTTAAGATTCGCAACTTACGGTATCGGAGGAGAGCTTTCTCTTTTAAATGTAAGTACCGAAACAGCAAGCGAAACGAATAATACTACAAGTTTACGATATATAGCACTTGGTATTCCAATCGGAAAAAAAGCAGGTTTTATGGCTGGTCTACAACCAGTTTCTAATGTAGGATATGCTTTACTTACAAATATCTTAGACGCTGACGATAATATAACTGAAGCTACAAGATTTAGTGGTTCAGGAGGAACAAACAGGCTTTTCGGAGGTTTTGGTGTTAATGTTTATAAAGGTTTGGCTTTAGGATTAGAAGCTGCTTTTATTTTCGGAAACATCGATAATAACACAATCAACCAAAGAGCAGGTGTTGCTTTAGCAACAAAATACGAAAGAAATGCAACTGTAAGAGGAAGTCAGTTAAAATTAGGTGCTCAATATAAATTTAAATATAAAGATTTAGATGTTATTTCTGGAGCAGCAGTTCAATTAGAAAATGACTTCACTT
Organism: uncultured Tenacibaculum sp.; assembly: GCF_947495995.1. Classification (GTDB taxonomy): domain Bacteria; phylum Bacteroidota; class Bacteroidia; order Flavobacteriales; family Flavobacteriaceae; genus Polaribacter. The sequence continues at coordinate 84,481 of NZ_CANMAX010000001.1, read as the reverse complement.
TATCTGGTAGAGAGCGTATTTTCTCTTTTTCTTTTGCATCTAGTGGTAGAGAAGTGCCAAGAGATACTTTATACGACAGAGGAATTACTGGTAAATTATCTGTGCCTTTAAAAACAATCATTGGTGTTGGAGTAGGTAAAGAAAATAAATGGTTTGCTGGTATCGACTACGAAACTCAAGGAGCATTTTCAAACCAAGGAGATTTAATCCAAGGAACTTCATACAGATTTGAATCATCAAATAGATTATCATTAGGAGGATTTTATATACCAAAGATTAATTCGATTTCAAGTTATTGGGATAGAATTACTTATAGGGCTGGTTTGCGTTTTGAAGACACTGGTTTATTGGTAGATGGAACAGGAACAGGAAATAATTTTACTTCAATAACCGATTTTGGCATAAATGTTGGTTTTGGTTTACCATTACCAAAACAATTATCCAGTTTAAATCTTGGATTTGAGTATGGACAAAAAGGAGTAACAGCAAATAACCTTATAAAAGAGAGTTATTTTAATGTAAGATTGAGTCTTTCATTGAATAGTAACAATTGGTTAAAGAAGAGACAAATAGATTAATTAAACGATAATTATGAAAAAAATTACGTATTTATTCACAGGATTATTCCTATTAACTATAGGAGTAAAAGCACAAGGAAATCAAGATTGTACTATAAAGTACAACTTGTTTAAAGGAAACTATACAACTAAAAAATATGAGCAAGCTAAGCCAGATTTAGATTGGTTAATGACGAACTGTGCAACGCTTTCTGTAAATATTTATAAGTATGGAGCTAAGATTGCAGATAAAACTAAAGATGCTACTTTAGCAAAGAAAGTTTACGATGGTAGGTTAGCTAATTTCCCTAAGAAAGGAGTAGCAAAAGCACACAATGATTATGCTACCTTTTTAATTAAAAATAATTTAGGAACAGATGATGAGATTTTCAACATCTTAGAAAAGGCATACAAGATTTCTCCTAAAGACATGGGGGTGAAAAATATCTTTAGATATTTTAACGGTATTGTTAAAAAATACAAAGATGCAAATCCACAAAAGGTTTTTGATACGTATGATGATGTAATGGAATCTGTTGGAGAGAAATTAGATGACTACAACAAGAAGTTAAAGCCATTATTAGAAGGTGATTCTTTAGGAACTTTAGATGCAAAGCAAAAGAAAAAATTAAAGATATATACAACAAACTCGAAGGCTTTAGGTCAAGTTGAAGGAGGATTAGATGCTGCAATTTCTAAATTAGCTACATGTGAAAGATTAATTCCAATCTACACTAGAGATTATGAAGCGAATAAAGCAAACGGTGTTTGGTTAAAGAGAGCGGTATCGAGAATGTACAATAAAGGATGTCAAGAAGATCCATTATTTGAAAAATTAGTTACTTCTTATGCTGATGTTACTCAATCTGCAGATGCATTAAACTTTGCTGCTGGTGTATTAGAGAAAAATGGAGATGCTAAAGGAGCTGCTGCAATGAGAAAGAAAGCTTTCGATTTAGAAACAGATCCAATCAAGAAAGGAAGATTAAAGTTAAGAGAAGCTCAAGGTACTCGTAATAAATCTAGAGCTAGAGCTTTAGCTTACGAAGCATTAAAGTATAACCCTAACATGGGTAAAGCATATTTATTCATCGCAAGTTTATATGCTAAGAGTGCAAACTCTTGTGGTACTGATGTATTCGAAAAGAAAATGACTTATGTTGCTGCATTAAACAAAGCAATGAAGGCGCAAAGAGTTGATCCAGGTTCTGGAGCAGGAAGATATATTAGAAGTTACAAGAAAAATGTTCCTTCTAAAAAAGAAATTTTCCAAAAAGGTGTTGCACCAGGAAGTTCTTTCAGAGTTAAGTGTTGGATTGGTGAATCAGTTCGCGTACCAAATAACTAATGAGAACTTTATATAAAAATATATTTCAAAGCATTGCTGCCATTTTTATGGTGGCAATGTTTTTTTCGTGTACCAACGATACTAAAAAAGTAAGAGATTTTTTAGCGGACAAAAACTTACCAATTGCTACCGGAAAAGATGTTTTTCATGTGTATAAAGATTCAGGAAAAGTAACTTCTAAGTTAATAACTCCAATCTTAAAAGACTTTACGAATAAAGGTCATGCATACAATGAATTCCCTAACGGAATTAAAATTGTTACCTATGAAAATGAAGGTAAAGATTCTACTACAATTACTGGTAATTATGCATTAACTTACACTTCAACTAGAGTTTCTGAAATAAAAGGAAATGTTGTAGTACTTAATCATACGAACCAAAGAAGATTAGAAACAAATCAATTGTTTTGGGATCAAAGAGAGAAGTATTTCTTTACCGAAGATGGTTTTAGAGTAACTAGTATTAAAGATACAATCAATGGTTTTGGTTTTGAATCAAAGCAAGATTTATCAGGATGGTTACTTAAAGATATAACAGGACAAGTAGAGGTTCAAAAAGAGGAATTATAATGAACAAAATATGGAAATATACCCAATACGGTTATTTAGTTGTTGGGATCATTTTTTTAGTAGAAGGAATTTTAAAGTGGAATTCTAATAGAGAACAAGCATATTTTATGTTTGGTTTTGCTATTTTTATAACTCTCATTTTTTTATTTAAACGTAATTTTAGAAAAAAAATAGAAGAGAGGAATAATCAGCAAAAATGAGTTATGAAATTTTAATCATATTTGGATCAATATTCTTTTCAGCCTTTTTTTCGGGTATGGAAATAGCCTTTGTTTCGGCTAATAAATTACATATCGAATTAGAAAAAAAAGGTGAAGGATTATTATCTAAAATCCTTTCAAAAATAACTGCAAATTCTTCTAGATTTATTACTTCAATGCTAGTTGGTAATAATATAGCATTGGTAATTTACAGTTATTTTATGGGAGAGTTGTTAATGAGGTGGTTTCAAAACTTTCTTCCTTCAGATTTTCTTATCGTCAATACATTATTTAAAGATTTAGAATTATTAACTCAAACAGTAATTTCTACTCTAATCATCTTAGTCACTGCTGAGTTTTTACCTAAAGCACTTTTTAGAATTTATGCAAATGAAGCTTTAAAATTGTTTGCTTTACCTGCTTATGGTTTTTACATTTTATTTTATGTTCTATCTGGATTAATTTCTAGAATTTCTGATTTCTTTCTTCGAGTTTTCTTTAAAGCAGAAAAAGATGAAGTTCAAACAGAGTTTAGCAAAGAAGAACTTGGAAATTACATCTCTGAGCAATTAGAAACCAAAAAAGAACACGAAGAATTAGATTCTGAAATACAGATTTTTCAAAATGCATTAGTTTTTCATAAAGTTAAAGCCAGAGAAATTATGGTTCCTAGAACCGAAATCATGGCCGTCGATTTACATGAAACTGTAACTAATTTGAAGAATACTTTTATAGAAACAGGTTATTCTAAAATCTTAGTTTACAAGAATTCGCTAGATGATATTATCGGTTATGTAAATGCTTTTGAATTGTTTAAAAGACCAAGATCGATAAAATCTATTTTATTACCTGTTGAGTTTGTGCCAGAATCGATGATTATTAACGATGTACTTAATGTGTTAATTAAAAAACGAAAAAGTATAGCAGTTGTTGTCGATGAATATGGTGGAACTTCAGGTATTATCACAGTAGAAGATATTGTTGAAGAATTATTCGGAGAAATAGAAGATGAACATGATAATCAAGTACTTTTAGAAGAGAAAATAAATGATCATGAATTTAATTTCTCAGCACGATTAGAAGTAGATTATTTAAATGAAGAATATAATTTAGATATTCCTAAAGAGGAGGCTTACGAAACTTTAGGTGGTTTTATAATTAACCACACAGAAACAATACCAGAACAAGACGAAGAATTATTAATTGAAAACTTCCAAATTATAATTTCAAAAGTAAGTTCTACAAAAATTGACACAATTAACTTCAAAGTGTTAAATAAAGAAAGTTAAATAGATCAAAAAGATCATTGAATTTCTACAGCTAAAACCATTAAAAACATTGCATTATTAAATGTGAAATTGTATTTTCGCACACTGTATATAAAATAAACATAAAATGGCAGTTTTATCGAAAATTAGAGAGCGTTCATTGTTCTTAATTCTTGTAATAGGTTTAGCATTATTTGCTTTTGTATTAGATCCATCTACATTATCAGACTTTTTTAACTCAAGTAAAATTAATGAGGTAGGAGAGGTTAACGGAGAATCAATTTCTCGTCAAGAGTTTGCACAAGCTTTAGACAATTACAGAACTCAAACTGGAAATAGAGTTTCTGAAATGCAATCTGCAAAGAATGTTTGGGAAAACTTAGTACGTCAAAAAATATACGATAGCCAATTAGAAGAAGCAGGAATTACTGTTGGAGAGGCTGATATTTTAAATGATCTTTACGAGAAAGAGTTCATCAAAAATGATCCTAGATATCAAACTTCAGGAGTTTTTGATAAAGAAAAGTTCAAAGAGTTTTTAGCGACAATTAGAGCTGAAGATGGTGAGCAATGGAAAGCATGGGGAGAGTACATGAGCAATGTAAAGAGTGCTTTACAAAAAACAACTTACGATAACTTAGTAGCTGCTGGTTTAGGTGCTTCATTAGAAGAAGGTAAAGCTGAGTATTTTAGTGAAAATACAAAAATGAGTGGTGATTTAGTGTATTTACCATTTACTAGTGTAGCAGATTCTTTAGTTCAAATTACTAAAGGTGATGTAAAGAAATATGTTGATGCTCATGCTTCAGAATTTGAAGTTGAAGCTTCTAGAGATATTAGTTTTGTGAAATTCGAAATTAAAGCAACTCCTGAAGATGAAAATAGTATCAAAGCTGAAGTAGCAAAATTAATCAACGATAACGGAAATGATAAAGGTCTTAAGAACACAGCAGACTACGTTGATTTCTTAGAGTATAATAAATCAGATTTACCGTTAAACGATAATATCCAATTTAAAGGACAAGTTCCTCAAGTAATTGCTGATACTTTATTCAACGGAAATGTAGGAGATGTTTTTGGTCCTTATAAAGATCAAGAGTTTTTCAAATTATCTAAGATTACTGAAGTTTTAGAGATTCCTGATTCGGTAAAAGCGAGGCACATCTTAATTCCTTTTATTGGTTCAAATTCTGCAACTCCAGAAACTAAGGAAACAGAAGACCAAGCTAAAGCTAAAGCAGATAGTATTGCTGACATTGTAAAGAAGAACAATTCAAAGTTTGCTGATTTAGCTAAAGAATTTTCTCAAGATAAATCTAATGCAGATAAAGGAGGAGATTTAGATTGGTTCTCTTACAACAGAATGGTGCCTGAGTTTAGAGACTACTCTTTCAATAACAAAAAAGGAGATGTTGGAGTTGTGAAAACTATGTTTGGTTTCCACGTAATTGAAATCCAAGATCAAAAGAACTTCCAAAAAGCTATCAAATTAGCAACATATGCTCGTAAGATTGAAGCTTCAGAAGAAACGGAAAATAATATTTACCAAAATGCAGAAACTTTTGCTCAAGCTATTTCTGCAGGAGGAAAAATTGACGCTTTAGCTAAAGAGAAAAGTTTAACAGTTTCTCCGGCTATGGGATTAAAAGAATTAGATGAAAATGTTGGTACTTTAGGTGCAGAAAGACAAATCATCACTTGGGCTTTTAGTAAGGATTTAGAAATCGGAGACTACAAGCGTTTTGATATCGATGGTGGTTATGTAGTAGCTACTTTAACAGGAGTTACTGAAAAAGGTTTAATGTCTGTTGATAACGCAATTTCTAGAGTTCGTCCAATCTTAACAAATGAAAAGAAAGCTGAAATTTTAAGTGCAAAGTTACAGGGAACTACATTAACTGATATCGCTACTGCAACTAAGCAATCTGTAAGAAAATTCAGTGATATCACATTAAAATCGCCAACTATTACAGGAATCGGATTTGAGCCTAAGGTTGTTGGAGCAATGTTAAGTGCTAAAGAAAACGAAGTAAAGAATAAAGTAGTAGGAGATAGAGGTGTGTATGCTTTTGTAATTACAAAGAGAGAATTACCAGCAGATTTACCAAACTACGATACTTACAGAAAGCGTTTAGCTAATCAAAGAAAGAATCAAACTTACAATATGTATCAAGCTGTTAAAAAAGCTTCAGATATTGATAATAATGTAGGTAAAACATATTACGGTGTTGGTCAAGCACAGCAATAAGAAATTTATTTTATAAACAAGAAAAAGCCGAGTTAGTAATATCTCGGCTTTTTTATTTGATCATTTAAAAAATTACTTCTTTATAATTTTAAAACTCTTTTTTAAGTTACCTTTTTCTACAGTTAATATATATAAACCACTCGCTAAAGAGGAGATTCCTTTGGTTAGTTTATAGTTATTGTCAGTACTAAAGTTTTCAGTTGTTTTCAATTGACCATTTAAATTGAAAATTGAAACGTTTATATTTTGAGAATTTCCATTAGAAATTAACTCAATATGATCACGAATTATAGTTGATTTTAAACTAATATTTAAAGAAGCTTCACTTTTAATTTCCTCTACTACGTCTTTTGAAGTTAGTTTTCCAACAGTAAAACCTGAAATAATAGAACGAGTAAAGTCTTTATGTTTTCCTGTAATATGAATACTGTAAACACCATCTGAAAAATCAGAAGTATTCAGTATAAATTTTCTATTATTTAGAGAAAGCGGATAGATGAAAGAATCTCCATCTAAAGGTTGACCAAGAAGATTACTAGTTTTAGTAATCACAGCATTAACTTCAATTAGTTGTAAAGGAATAGTAAGATCATCAAATTCAACTGATATATTTTGTTCTTCCTTTTGAGTTTGATATTTCATTTTTGGTCCATTTGGAAAGTGAACAAAAGCGGCGAATTTAGAATTTGCGTTTAAATGTTCTACATCTTTTATTACATAAGAACTACTATAAATCGCTACTGGATTTTTGCTTTTAGTTTTATGAATTGGTTGTAACGCTTTTTTATCTGATAGTAGTTTGAAGTCTTGAAGTTCCTTTTCATGGAAAACCTCAACTAAAGCTTCTTGATCATCATTCATAATTATTTTATCATAACTATTTTCTGAATTGATTATTTGATAATCACTAATGATGTAAGCTGCTTCTTGTTCTTGTTTATTAGTAGTTTTTTTACCGTTTATATTGCTGTTTAAATAAGGTTTTATAGTATTCCATACATATTGTCCTAAAGCAACATCAATGTGGTCTAATTTAGCTTCTCCTTTGTTGAAAAGATAAGTAGCTCCTGGACGTAAAGAACTACTGTAAGGTGTAACACCGTCGTTTGTTCCTTGAGCTAAATATAAAATCCCGCCACTAGTAAACATTAAAGGAGCTAAAATTGTATGTCCGTTCTTAAAACCAGATGCACCAAGAATTATAAACTTTTCAGGTTGATTATTTGGAGCATTATCAAAAAGAGGTCGAACTACGTCTCTACAGTAATAAGTTGTAGATGTTGCTGCGCCTTCATTTAAGCCAGTATTTTTCCAAATCCAATTAAACCACCATTTTTGTGATACATCAGCGAGATAAGTTCCCCAATATGGTGTGCCGAGGGCAATAACTTTTTTTACTTTATTTCTTTTGTTGAAAGAAAACATTGCCGCTTCAGCAGCTTTTCCACCATTACTATGTGCAATAACAGTCAGATCATTTACACTGTATTTATTGGTAATAATATCTATAGATTCAGCAAGCAGTTCACCATTTTTCCATAGACCTTCACCTCTTGTGGTAGCTACAAATACAACTTGGTAACCAGCATTGTATGCATCTTGATAAAAAGTATTGTTAGTAAAGAATAATTGATTTAAATCGATGTATCCATGATTAAATAGTAGTACTTCACCATTATAGTTTGATGGCCGTTCTCCATAATGAATTGTAGATTTAATAAGTGGACCAATAAAAAAAGAACTGAGTTCGTTAGGAGAGGGAAGTTGTTTTTCAATAAAATTTTGAGAAAATAAAAACAACGGGAGGGCTAGTGCTACTATTAGCGCTTTAATTTTGGTTTTCATAAATAAGGGTTTATTTGTTAACGTATTTAAATATAGTTAAAAAATTAACATATATTTTAAATAAACCTTATTTAAAGTCAATAAAATCTTAAAGTCAATAAAAATAAAAAAGCAACCTGAATAGGTTGCTTTTTTATTTTTATTAAAGTTTTGTCTTAAGCATTTAATGGTTTCCCATCCCAAGCAGCTTTAGCAGCTTCTTTTACAGCTTCAGAATATGTTGGGTGTCCATGACAAATACGAGCAATATCTTCAGCAGAAGCTCTAAACTCCATTGCAACAGCCATTTCCATAATTAAGTCAGCTACACGAGCTCCAACCATGTGTACACCTAAAACTTCATCAGTATTTTTATCAGCTAATACTTTTACAAAACCATCAATGTCTCCACTTGCACGAGATCTTCCTAATGCACGCATAGAGAACTTTCCAGCTTTATAATCTACATTAGCATCTTTTAATTCTTGCTCAGTTTTTCCAACAGCAGCAACTTCAGGCCAAGTATAAATAATACCAGGAATTAAGTTGTAATCGATATGTGGTTTTTCACCAGCTAAATATTCAGCTACAACAACTCCTTCTTCTTCAGCTTTATGTGCTAACATTGCTCCACGAACTACATCTCCAATAGCATAAATATTAGAAACATTAGTTTGTAAATGATCGTTTACATCAATTTGTCCTCTTTCAGTAACTTTTACTCCAGCATTTTCTAAACCTAAACCATCAGTATATGGTCTACGTCCTACAGCAACTAAACAGTAATCACCAGTAAAAGTAACTTCTTCTCCTTTTTTATTTGTAGCAGTTACAACAACTTCATCTCCTTTTCTTTCTACAGCTGTAACACCGTGGCTTACATTAAACTTAACACCTTGTTTCTTTAAAACTTTGGTTAATTCTTTAGAAACATCTTTATCCATTGTAGGAGTAATCGTAGGTGCATATTCAACAACAGAAACATCAGCTCCTAAACGTTTGTATACAGAACCTAATTCTAATCCTATAACACCACCACCAATAACGATTAAGTGTTTTGGTACTTCTTTAAGTTTTAATGCTTCAGTAGAAGTAATAATACGCTCTTTATCTATTGAGATAAATGGTAAAGTAGATGGTTTAGAACCTGTAGCTATAATAATGTTAGTTCCTTCAATAACTTCAGAACTTCCATCGTTTTTAGAGACTTTTACGTGAGTTGCATCTTCGAAAGAACCTAACCCTTCGTAAACATCAATATTGTTTTTATCCATTAAATATTTAACACCTCCAGTAGTTTGCTCTACAACTTTAGCTTTACGCTCAATCATTTTTGAGAAATCAAACTTTGGATTTTCTACAGAAATACCATGCTCTTCGAAATGGTGAACAGCATCGTAAAAATGATGAGATGAATCTAATAAAGCTTTTGAAGGAATACATCCAACATTTAAACATGTACCACCAAGGGTAGAATATTTTTCTATAATAGCTACTTTTTTACCTAATTGAGAAGCTCTAACCGCAGCAATATATCCACCAGGTCCAGAACCTATAACGATGATATCGTATTTCATGAGTTGTTTTATTTTAATACAAAATTACAATTATTTACGAATTAAAAGTGAGTATTAGTTATTATTACTATTTTTAAAACAGATAAGATGTATTTGTATGAAAATAATAAAAAAAATAGGATGGTTAGCTTTACTAGCTTTCGTTGTAATTCAGTTTATTCCTACTGAAAAAAATAACGGTGAAATGGCTTCTCTAGATGTATTCACTTACGAAACCAATCCTTCTCCCCAAGTCAAAACGATTCTGAAAAACGCTTGTTACGATTGCCATAGTAATGTCACTAATTATCCTTGGTATCATTCAATAGCTCCAGTGAATTTTTGGATCAATCATCATGTTGAAGAAGGTAAAGAACATTTAAACTTTTCAAATTGGTCAAAATATTCGTCTAGAAAAAAAGAACACAAGATGGAAGAATTTTGGGAAGAAGTAGAAGAAAAACATATGCCTTTAAATTCTTATACTTGGACTCATGGAGATGCTGTATTAACAGATGAAGAAATAGCCATGGTAGTAACTTGGGCTAAAGAAGTAGAAAGAGAATATAAATATCAACAACAAAGATAATTGAGTACTAATACACAAGTTTTAATAATTGGTTACGTTTGGGTAGAACCAACTTCATCTGCTGCAGGAAGTAGAATGCTTCAACTTATTAATTTATTTCTAGAAAATAATTATGAAGTAACATTTGCTAGTCCGGCTCAAAAAGGAGAAAATGCATTCGATTTATCCCAAATGGGAGTAACCGAAACGGAGATTGTTTTAAACTCATCTTCATTTGATGCTTTTATTCAAGAATTGAATCCGAATATTGTTGTATTCGATCGTTTTATGATGGAAGAGCAATTCGGGTGGCGAGTAGTTGAAAATTGTCCTAATGCCATTCGTATTTTAGATACTGAAGATTTACACTTTTTAAGAAAAGTAAGATATACACAATTAAAAAATGCAGAAGAGTTTTCAGATATAGCATTATTAAAATCAGATGAAGCTAAAAGAGAAATAGCATCTATTTTACGATGTGATTTAAGCTTAATTATTTCTTCTTACGAAATGCGATTATTAAAAGATGTGTTTAGAATAGATGAAAGTATCTTGCTGTATCTTCCTTTCCTTTTAGATGTGATTGACGAGTCTAAACAGGAAGCATGGTTGCCTTATGAAGAAAGAGAAGATTTTGTTTTTGTTGGAAATTTTTTTCATAAACCTAATGTTGATGCAGTATTAGAATTAAAACGAATGTGGCGTGGTATTCGTGAACGTTTACCAAAAGTGAATATTCATATTTATGGAGCTTATGTAAGTCAACAAATTCAGCAATTACATAAACCAGATCAAGGTTTTATATTACATGGTTATACTTCAGATGTTATCGAAAAAGTAAGTAAAGCCAAAGTTGTTTTGGCACCTTTGAGATTTGGAGCTGGAATTAAAGGGAAATTAACCGAAGCAATGATTTGTGGTACACCAAGTGTAACGACAGCTATAGGAGCTGAAGGTATGCGTGATGAATTTCCTTGGAACGGCTTTGTAGAAGACGATTTAAACGCTTTTGCTGATTTGGCTATAAAACTATACACCGAAAAAGAAATATGGCTTCAGGCGCAAAATAATGGTGTCAAAATTATTAACACGATCTATGATAAAACGATATTAGGAAATAAGTTTACAGAGAAGTTAAATTATCTACAAAACGAAATTGAATCTCATAGAAATGCGAATTTCTTAGGAAGTTTACTTCAATATCAAACATTACAAGCCACGAAATATATGAGTAAGTGGATTGAAGAAAAGAATAAGCCTACTTCTTAGGTTCGTAATCTAACGGTAGTGTGTTGGCAAATAGTTCATAAGCCCAATAACCTTCAACTAAATGATTACTCGGATTACTAAATTCTCCATAATGATGAATTTGCTCAGGTTTTTCAAAAACAAATAAATTAGATTCTTGTCGATCTAATCTGGCTTTTCCTGGTCGAAATCCATATTCTTCCTTTTCTTTGGTATATGTTATTTTTAAAATATCATTAAACTTTAAAAAGGTCTTTCCTTGAATTTTGAAAGTGATGTCACTATAATTAATATCTTTTCTCATCAATGAATCTATAACTTTTTTCTGATTTAATCTTCTGTTAATAAGCAGCGCACTATCTAATTTAGATTCTGGTTTAGTAATTTTCTTTCTCAAGTTAATAGGAGAGTTATTATCCATATACATTTTGAAGATTTTCCTAACAAATGCTTTCTCTTCTTTTGTTGGATATTTCTTATTAGGAATTCTAGCAAACTGATCAATAATAAAACCTTCTTCTTTTGTATTAGCTCGATCTAAAGATCTTAAAAAATGCATTCTAGAACCATTGTACGCAATCAATCTATTTTTCGCCCATTTTCTTTTTTTACGCTTGCTTCCTTTTAATTCTTCATATCTAGTGTATCCCAAATATTCTGAGCGTTTTCTAGATTGTTCAAATTTCTCCAGGGTGTAATATATTTTATATCCTAATGCTTTATTAGTTATAATAATTGGTTGTTCTGCTTCTACAGAAAAAATATTGTCTTCACTATCGAAGTAATAATTTAAAACTTCCGGATTCTCAATTTTGCAACTTTTAGAAAAATTAGCAGTGCCTAAAAAAGAACGTTTAAATCTGTTGAAGTCGTAATATTTCTCTCTTGAAGATCTCCTTTTTTTATTGGCATCAACAACAACTTCGTCAAGTAGATCGTCTTCAGGAAGTAAAATGAATTTTAGAATTTTATTTGGAGAATCTTTGGTGATAGTAATCTCATATTGCACAGTTTTGTAACCTAAGTAAGCGATAATTAAAGAATATTTTCCTTCTTTGGTTTTTAATGAAAACTCTCCTTTAACATCTGTAATGTCTCCAACCGTAGTGTTATTAAAAAACACAGATGCACCTTCTAAAGGTTCTTTTTTTTCTGAAAGTACAATTCCTTTAATTTCTTTTTGAGCAAAACCGAAGAATTGCATGAATAGCAATAAAACAAAAAGTTCTTTTTTCATAGATAAACAAGTTTGGTATCTAAAAATAAGAACTTTTTTAATGATAATTATAATAATTAACTGAATTATATATCGATAACTTCGCCGTCTTCAGGAATATACGTTTTGTGAATTAATCCTTTTTGAGTTAAAACAGCGCTAAGTTTTGCTCTTGTAATCGGACAATGATTCACGGCTTCCATGTGGTTTGCGATAACTTTGTGAGGTGCATTTTCAACAAACTTTACAATATCATCCAATGTCATTAACAATGGTTTGAAAATATCAAACTGAGCAGAACCAGTAGCAACAATACTAATTTCTGGATTGTATTTTTTTAATACAGTATCTATAGCATCAGTATAAATGGTGTCGGAACTTAAATATATACTTGGTTGATTAGGAAGTTCAATAAAAAATCCCATAACATTTCCAGCAGGTTTAGCTACAAATCCGTAACCATGTTTTGCAGGAATTCCTTCTATAGTTCCGTTTAAAAAAGACGATTTTTCCCAGTAATTAATTGTTTGAACAACATTTAACCCTTTCTTTATAAAAGTTTTTTCATCTAGAGTACTACAAATTACAGGAATGTTTCTTTCGATAAGAAACTTCTCAGCCGCACTATCAATATGATCAGGATGATTATGAGTGATTAAACAAAGTGTAACTTTTTCAAGAGTTGGCCGGCAGTTTTCAGGTAATGGAACAGTAGGATTCTTTTTCATTTTGAATCTGAAAAAAGAAAATGGAGGTAAAGTTCCTTGATCTCCTAACATTGGATCTACCAAAATTACTTTATCATCGATTTCGATAGTTAATGTTGCATTTCTAAAATGTTGAATTTTCATGACTGTAATTATTTAAATACAAAGAAATATCCTTTAAAAATGCATTACATTGATTCAAATCAATAAATACGTTTCCTAATTCTACTCAATGTTTCTGGAGTAATATTTAAGTATGATGCAATATGATATTGCGGTACTTTTTCTAGCCAATGTGGTTTGTAAATGAATAACTCTTGATAGAGTTCTTCTGGAGTTTTAGTAATTCTATTGAATTCTAATAATTCTTTTTGTTTTAAAAGTTTTTGAAAAGAAAGTTCAATAAATGATTTTCCACACTCGTATTTCTGTAAAAGCTCTCTAAAAGGTGCTTTTTTGATAGATAATAGCTCAATATCTGTAAGTGTTTCTTGATTTTTATTCGTCTTTAGATCATTGCTGAAAGAGAATAAATCTGAAACAAATTGAGGTTTTGTGTAAAAGTTGATATTAGTTTCTTTTTCTGAAGTTGCATAGAATTCTCTGATTACACCAGAGTTTAAAAAACGTAATTCTTTTTCAACGGTATTCGATTTAAGAATAGGTGTTCCCTTTTTAATCGAATGAACTTCAAATAACGATAATAGTTCTTCTATTCCATGTTGATTTAATGGATATTCAGTTTCGAAGAAAGTAGCTATTTTATCGTACATAAGAATTTATAAAGAGCTGCAAAAGGATGTTTTGCAGCTCTTGTTTTTTAACTTATTAACCCAGCTCTTTTTAATAAAGCTTCAGGTTTAGGTTCTTGACCTCTAAAACGTTTGTACAATTCCATCGGTTTTTCTGTTCCTCCTTTAGAAAGTACATGATCTTTAAATTTAGTTGCGATTTCTCTATTGAAAATACCTTCTTCTTTAAAATATTCAAAAGCATCGGCATCTAAAACTTCTGCCCATTTATATGAATAATAACCAGCTGAATATCCTCCTTGAAAAATATGAGAAAAAGCTGTACTCATACAATTTTCAGAAACATCTGGATATAATTTTGTGTTCTCGAAAGCTTTTAATTCAAAATCTTTAACTGAAGAAATATTTTCAGTGTTTCCAGAATGCCAGCTCATATCTAATAAACCGAAACTTAATTGACGTAACGTTTGCATACCTTCATGAAAAGCAGCAGATTCTTTAATCTTCTGAACATATTCCATAGGAATTGTTTCTCCAGTTTCATAATGTTTAGCAAATAACTCTAATGCTTCTTTTTCGTAACACCAGTTTTCTAAAACTTGACTTGGTAATTCTACAAAATCCCAAGAAACAGAAGTTCCAGATAAACTTTTGTAGGTGGTGTTTGCTAACATTCCGTGTAAAGCATGACCAAACTCATGGAATAACGTAGTTACTTCATTAAAGGTTAATAAAGAAGGTTTAGTTTCTGTTGGTTTTGTGAAATTACAAACGATAGAAACTTGTGGTCTGTCGTTTAGTTCTTCTTTAATTTGTTGCGATTTGTAAGATGTCATCCAAGCTCCATTTCTTTTTCCTGGTCTAGGATGAAAATCAGCATAAAAATGAGAAATAAATTCACCTTTAGAGTTTGTTACTTTATAGGTTTTTACATCTTCATGATATTTATCGATACTATCAATTTCTTCGAAGTTTAAATCAAACAGTCGATTAGAAATTTCAAAAACACCATCAATAACATTTTCTAATTTAAAATATGGTTTTAAAGCTTCTTGATCTAAATCGAATAAATCTTTTTTAAGTTTTTCTGAATAATAAGAACCATCCCACTTCTCAAGACGATCAATATTATCTAGCTTTTTAGCGTAGCTTTCTAAATTTTTAAATTCACGCTCAGCAGCAGGTTTAGCTTTTGCTAATAAATCATTTAAAAACGATAATACTTTTTCTGGAGATTCTGCCATACGCTCTTCTAAAACAAAATGAGCATGAGAATCGTAACCTAATAATTGAGCTCTTTGATGTCTTAATTCAACAATCTCTAAAACAATTTTCTCGTTATTGTTTTTATTGTCTTGAAAACCTTTTTTACCCATTGCAATAGAAAGACTTTTTCTTAGTTCTCTATTGTCAGCATACGTCATAAAAGGAATATAACTTGGGTAATCTAGTGTAAATAACCAACCTTCTTTTTCTTTTTGTTGCGCCATTAACTTAGCTGCTTCTTTCGCTCCTTCAGGTAAACCAGCCAAATCTTTTTCGTCTGTAATCAACATTTCAAAAGCATTGGTATCTGCTAAAACATTTTCACCAAACTCAAGTGATAATTTAGAAAGTTTTGTGTCTAATTCTCGTAGCTTATTTTTTTGCTCATCATTTAAATTAGCTCCATTTCTAGAAAAACCTTTGTACTGCTTTTCTAATAACATACTTTGTTCAGGAGTAAGTGTCAATGCATCCTTCTGATCGTAAACTGCTTTTACTCTTTTAAATAAATTAGCATTTAAAATTATGTCGTTTTTAAATTCACTTAACCAAGGAGAAATCTCTTTAGCTATTAGTTGAATTTCCTCATTGGTTTCCGCAGAATTTAAATTGAAAAATATAGATGTAATACGATCTAATTTTTCTCCTGTATCATCTAAAGCTACTGTAGTGTTTTCGAAAGTAGCTGTATCTGTTGCTTCTGCAATTGCATGAATTTCTTTTTTAGCTATTTCGATAGCTTCTTTTATTGCAGTTTTATAATGTTCCTCTTTTATTGATTGAAAAGGAGGAGTATCAAATTCTTGTAGTAATGGGTTTTTCGTCATTTCAATTTAATTTTAAAAACCTACAAAACCTCACAAATAAACAATCTGTGAGGTTTTATGTTTGTATAGTACTAAGATACTTATTTTTTTACTCGTTCAGAAGCTTTTTCAACTTTTAGTTTTAAGCCTTCTTTGTAAGCGATTATTTTATCTAAAACACATTTATCAGATGCTCCAATAATTTGAGCAGCTAAAATACCAGCGTTTTTTGCACCGTCTAAAGCAACAGTTGCTACAGGAACACCACCAGGCATTTGTAAAATAGATAATACAGAATCCCATCCATCAATAGAGTTTCTACTTTTTACTGGAACTCCAATTACTGGTAACGGACTCATACTTGCAACCATTCCTGGTAAATGAGCAGCACCACCAGCTCCTGCAATAATTACTTGAACGCCTCTTTTGTGAGCATTTGTAGCATAATCAAATAGTTTTTCTGGTGTTCTGTGTGCAGAAACAATATCAACTTCTATTTGAATATCCATGCTTTCTAAAACATCGATTGCGTCTTGCATGATTGGAAGATCAGAATCACTTCCCATTATAATTCCTACCATATTTTTTATGTTGTTGTTCAAGTTCTTTTTAGAACTTTAAAGTTTTGTTTACTAATTCTTATTTTGAAATAACTCGTACGGTTTCTTTTACCTTTTGAGCAACTTCTCTGGCTTTATTTACATCTTGATTTACAATGGTAACATGTCCCATTTTACGGAAAGGTTTTGTAATTTTTTTTCCATATAAATGAGGCGTTACACCATCGATATTCATAATTTCTTGAATATTCTCGTAAACAACTTCACCAGTATGTCCTTCAGCTCCTACAAGATTTACCATAATTCCAGCAAGTTTACTGTCTGTGTTTCCTAAAGGGAAATCTAAAATACTACGTAAATGTTGCTCAAACTGACTTGTATAACTTGCTTCGATACTATAATGACCAGAGTTATGTGTTCTTGGAGCTACTTCATTTACTAAGATTTCATCATCTTGTGTTTGAAACATTTCAACAGCTAATAAACCAACAAAATCGAAAGCATCAGCAACTTTTAAAGCAACTTCTCTAGCTTTTTTAGCAACAGTATCGTCTATTCTAGCTGGACAAATCACATATTCTACCTGATTTGCTTCAGGATGAAATTCCATTTCAACTACAGGATACGTAACTAAATCACCTTTAGGATTTCTAGCAACAATAACAGCTAATTCATTTTTGAAAGGAATCATTTTTTCGGCAATACATTCACCTTCTGGTAACGACTCTAAATCATTATAGTTTTTTACAACTTTAACTCCGTTTCCATCGTAACCGAATCTAGCAGATTTCCAAACAAAAGGAAATGTGATTAATCCGTTTTCGTAAGAATGTTTTAATTCTTCTATGAAAGCATAATGATTAAAATCTGCCGTAGGAATTTGTTGATCTTTATAAAACTTCTTTTGTTGCGCTTTGTTTTGAATAATTCTTAAGTTACTTGGTTTAGGATAAATTGTTAAACCTTCACTTTCTAACTTTTCTAAGGCGTCGATATTTACATTTTCAATTTCGATAGTTAGTAAGTCTACTTTTTTACCGAAATTATAAACTGTATCGAAGTCTAATAAATCTCCTTGATGAAATTCGTTACATATTTGCGCACATGGAGCATCTGCAGATTTATCTAATATAACAGTATGGATATCTAACTTTTGAGTTTCAGATAATAACATTCTGCCTAACTGTCCGCCTCCTAATACTCCCAATTTAAAGTGAGAAGAAAAATAGTTTTGCACGATTAATTTTTTGTGTTGTTGTGGCACAAAAGTACTAATCTTAATTGGGTGATAAAATTATTTTTTATCGGCTTATTTGCAGTGCAGTATTACCGATTTGAATAACATTGTATTCTAAAGCAAAACAACCTTCGCCATCTATAGGAGAACCGTTAAGTGAATTGTATTCTTTGTTGTTGCAAGGACACACTAATTTTAATCCGTCAAAAGTCATTGGAGAAGTACAATTTCCGTCAGGACATTGTAAATCGAAAGCTTTAAAATCGCTATTGTTTCTTCTGATAATAATTAAATTTCTTCCTCCAATATTAGCTACAGTATGTCCACCGGGAACTTGAATATCGATAAACTGAGGATTGGATAAGTTTACAGTTTCATTTAAAACTATACCTAAGAAACAATTATTATTGATATCATTATCAGTACAATTATATAAAACGATAGTTAGAAGAAGTGCAATAATTTTTTTCATGAATACAGCTTTGTTTAAATGCTAACGCGGCTAATTTACAAATATTTTGTACATTTGTTAGACGATCTCATTCCTAGCGGACTGGGATTTTTTTAAATTTTAGAGTTATGAGTCAAGTTTCATATTATAGTCCTGAAGGCTTAAAAAAGCTTAAGGAAGAGTTAGCACATTTAGAGCAAGTTGAGAGACCAAGAGTATCTCAAGAGATTGCAGATGCACGTGATAAAGGTGATTTGAGTGAGAATGCAGAATATCATGCTGCAAAAGAAGAACAATCGCTATTAGAAACTAAAATAGCCAAATTAAAGAACGTAGTAGCTAATGCTAGAATTATAGATGAGAGTGAATTAGATACATCTAAAATTCTTATTCATTCTATAGTGAAATTGAAAAATACAGCTAATGGAATGGAGTTTACATATACTTTAGTTGCAGATAGTGAAAGCGATGTAAGAAATGGAAAGTTATCTGTAAATTCTCCAATTGGTAAAGGATTACTTGGAAAAGAAGTAGGAGATATTGCAGAGATTAAAGTCCCTAATGGAATAATGAAATTCGAAGTTTTAGAGATATCACGTTAAACTCAATTTTAAAACAATATACTGTCGGATTTAGTTAGTTACTAAATCCGATTTTTTATTTTTACAATCAACACCAAAGAAAATTAAATGGCTTCAATATTTACAAAAATTATTCAAGGAGAAATTCCTTCGTATAAAGTAGCGGAAGATGAAAAGCATTTTGCTTTTTTAGATATTAATCCGAATGCTAAAGGACATACTTTAGTAATTCCAAAGAAAGAGGAAAACAAGATTTTTGATTTAAGTAAACAAGAGTATGCAGAATTAATGGATTTTAGTTATAGAGTTGCTAAAGCATTAGAAAAAGCAATACCATGTGAACGAATCGGAATGAGTGTTATTGGATTAGAAGTGCCTCATGTACATGTGCATTTGGTGCCTTTAAATGCAATGGAAGATATACAGTTTGTAAAGAAAGAAAAACTATCGAATGATGAGTTTGTTTCTTTAGCTGAGAAGATTGCTCAGAATTTCGAGTAAAATTAGAATGCATTTAAAAGTTTGCTAGTTTTTAAAAAGAAAGACTAGCAAATTTTGATTAGTTCTTTAGGAATTGAATTTCAAAAGTAGTTCCTTTATCTAGTTCAGATTTTTGAACAAATATTTTTCCTTTGTGGTAGTCTTCAATAATTCTTTTAGACAATGAAAGACCTAATCCCCAACCTCTTTTTTTAGAAGTAAATCCAGGTTTAAAAATTGCATTGAACTTTGACTTGGGAATTCCTTTTCCGGTATCTGAAATCAAAATTTTAATATACTCTTCGCTATTTTCTATAGCTAAATTGATTTTTCCTTTACCTTCCATAGCATCTATAGCGTTCTTAATTAGGTTTTCTATTACCCAACCATACAGTTCGTTATTCAGATTTGTATTTATAATATCATCTGAAGTTTCAAAAGAGAAAGAAGTCTGTTTAGAACTTCTCGATTCTAAATAATCAAAAGTGTTTCTGGTAACTTCAACTATATTGGTGTTTTCTAATTTTGGAAGTGAACCAATTTTTGAAAAACGATTGGCAATTGTGCTTAATCTTTTAACATCATTTTCAATTTCATCGACATAATCTTGATCCAGGTTTTCACCACGTAGAATAGTAACCCAACCTAATAAAGAAGACAAAGGAGTTCCTATTTGATGCGCAGTTTCCTTAGCCATACCTGTCCATAACTTATTTTGTTCTGCGATTTTACTGGAATTGAAGAATAAATAAATAACGGCTAGAAATAATCCTAAGATTAAAATTAAAGCAATAGGATAATAAGTAAGTTTGGTAAGTAAATCTGAATTTCGATAATAAATATATTCTCGTTTTCCTAAGTAGTTAATTTCAATCGGTTTGTTCTGATTTTTCATAATTCTTAACTGTTTGGTTAAGTAAAGAATATCAGAAGAACGTTTAGGATCTAAATTATGATGTTCACCAATGGTACCGTTTATACTTGTAGAAATACAAGGAATTTTATTGTTTGAAAGTACTTTAAGTTCAAGATTCATGTCTGCATCTAAATCAGGATTATTTCCAATACGTTCTAAAGCGATTGCAAACTGTTCCATTTTTATTCTCTCATCATTCTTAAACTTCTTAAAGAAAGAGTATGTATTCCATAAGATTAAGGAAACAATAACAAAACAAATAAATATAATTAGCCGTTTTACTCCGAAGAAATTTTTCAAAAAACTCATTAGTCAAATATAAACTATTCTAAGAGTATAACTTTATAACTTAATCCGTAGTATATTTACATTATAGTATTCAAAACAAAAATCATGTTAACGATAAATCCTAAAGAAGTATCTACAGGAAAATTACATCAATATTTATTAGGAGCAGTTGCGCCTAGACCCATAGCTTTTGCTAGTACTATAGATGAGGAAGGAAATCCGAATCTTTCACCATTTAGTTTTTTTAATGTTTTTGGAGCAAATCCACCAATTATGATTTTTTCTCCGGCAAGAAGTGTTAGAAATAATACAACAAAACACACTTTAGATAATGTTGAGAAAACTAAAGAAGTAGTAATTAACGTTGTGAATTATGATATTGTTCAGCAAATGTCATTAAGTAGTACAATGTATCCTAAAGGAGTGAATGAGTTTGTGAAATCTGGACTTACAATGTTACCTTCTGAAGAAGTTAAACCATTTAGAGTTGCAGAATCTCCAGTACAATTTGAGTGTAAAGTAAACGATGTCATTTATACAGGAAATGAAGGCGGAGCAGGAAACTTAATTGTATGTGAAGTTGTGAAACTTCATGTAAACGAAGATGTGTTAAATGAAGAAGGATTAATTGATCAATATAAAATAGATTTAGTTTCTAGAGCGGGTGGAAGTTTTTATTCTCGTGCTAGAGATGGATTCTTTGAAATTCCTAAACCATTATCAACTTTAGGAATTGGTGTAGATCAAATTCCAGAAGCGATTCGTAACAGTACTGTTTTAACAGGTAATAATTTAGGTGTTTTAGCCAATGTAGAAGCTTTGCCAAATGCTGAAGTTGTTGATAACTTTGCGCAAGAACATCCTGAATATGTGGGGCTATCAGAAGAAAAAAAGCATACATTTGCACAACAATATTTAGACAAAAATGATGTAGAAAGTGCTTGGAAGGTACTTTTGATAAATAGGTAAGATTATGGAAGTTATAGGTAAAATTAAAATTATTAACGAAACTCAAACTTTTGGAAGCAATGGTTTTAGAAAAAGAGAAGTCGTTATAACTACAGACGAACAGTATCCGCAAATGATACTTATTGAATTTATCCAAGATAAATGTGATTTATTAAACTCTTTTCAAGTTGGACAAGACGTAAAAGTTTCAATCAACTTAAGAGGTAGAGAATGGATTAATCCAGAAGGTGTAGCTAAGTATTTTAATTCAATCCAAGGATGGAGAATTGAAAGTTTACAACAAGCTGCTGCAGGACAAAATGTACCACCAGTAGATCAGTTTCAACCAGCTCCAGACTTAACAGATAACGAGCCAGACGATTTACCTTTCTAAGAAGAAAAATAAAGATGTATATATAAAAAGCCTTGTGAAATTCACAAGGCTTTTTGTTTTTAATACAGTTTGATAAATCCTGAATTCAGGGGGGTAAGTTTCGTTTATATCAATTAAAATTATAGTTTTAAATTCACTTAACTATTTAGTAATGAAAATACTTTCAGATAGCTTCTATACTGAATTAGAAGCTTTGATTAAAGATAGATTTGAACAAGAAGAGAATATTCAAATTATTCAAAAAGTAGATTGGGAAGTTGAAGCGAATAGATGTTTAATTGCTATGACTAATTATTTGAATTCTATTACTACAGATAAATTAAGTTATAGTGATATTGAAAAGATAGGGGTAATAGATGTTTGTTGGAATGAATATGGAAGTGATATTGAGATAGATTTTATGCCAGATAATGATTTTGAAACTGCTTATGATGAAGGTTGTATCATGAATAATTCAGCTATAGATAATGATGTGTTTTTTGAAAAATACTTTGGTGTAGATGGTGAAGGAGCATGGAAGAAAATAGGAAACGATTATTTAGAGATAACAACAATATTTTATTTCATTATTAAAGCAGTTGTACCATTTCTAGTGGAAGACGAGTCATTTAAAGAATTACCGAAGTTGTCTCCATGTCATTTTGGATTTGCAGGTTCTCACGATGAAGAGCGAATAAAAATTTTCACATATACTGCTTAACTAAAAAGGATCTAATTGTAAAATTAGATCCTTTTTTTGATTACTTATTTTTAGGAGGCATTGGTCCTCTCAGATGTATAATTAGTCCGTTTAAAAAATTCCTTAGAATTTGATCACCACATTCCATGTATTTAGGATGATCTTCTTTTCTAAAGAAAGCACCTAATTCCGATTTAGAAACTTTGAAATCTACTAAAGCACAAATTTCAACAATATCTGTATCTCTAAGTTTATGTGCTACTCTTAATTTTTTTAAAATATCGTTATTAGTTAATCCCATTTAGTAAAGGTATAGTTTCTGTTATAGAAAATTTAGGTCTATTTTAAGATTCAGTAAAAATATTAATTTACTACCGAAAAGATTGCCCAACCATAAATTGCAAATCGTAAGAAACGGAATAATCCGAAGATAATCACATTCTTGATAGGATATTTAATCATACCAGCAGTTAAACAACTTATTGCGAATGGTAACGGTAGTAAAGCTCCTACTAAAATTAAAAAACCACCCCATTTCTTTGTGTTCTTTAAATGCTTAGCCATCTTTACTTCTAAGTATTCTTTTACAGCATTAATTTTTAAAGAAGCTTTTCCTAAATAGTAAGCAAGTATACCTCCAGAATAAGATAATACAGCAAGTATAGCTAAATTTACTAAAGGAGTTGGAGTTTTCTTACACCAGGCAATAAAGATTTCAGGTGGAAGTAAACCAAGGATAGTTTCAGAAACAAAAAAGGTAATTAACAAACTTGTTCTAGAAAAAGTTTCTGTCATCGTTTGTAAACCGTCATTGATATTGTAAACATATTTGTTGAAAACAAATAAACCAATAACAACAAGAACGATAGGAATAAAGGCTTTTTTTAAGCTTTCCCATATAAACATATAAAACCCTGTACGCTGATAATAATTATGTAAGCGTTTTACATGAGCATCTTTATTCTTTTTTCCGACTTTTTTTTTCATTTGCGTCTCCATCAAACATTTAAGAGCGCAAAAATAGTGAGCTTTTTCAGACTAGAAAAGTTAAATCTCCTTATTTTTAACTTTCAATCCAAACTATTATGAAGATCACTAAAATTATTGAAAATATTTTCAAAAAGTATATTCCTTCGCCTTTTACGATTGCAATATTACTTACTTTTTTAACACTCATACTAGCGTTGTTTTTTACAAAACCAGATTCAGTTAGTTCAGGAAGTTATTTTTTAGAGATACTAAGCTTTTGGGAAAGCGGATTGTGGAATGGTAATTTATTAGTGTTTGCCTATCAAATGATGCTTATTTTAGTTTTAGGTCATGTTTTGGTTTTAAGCAAACCTATGAGTAATTTAATAGCTAAGCTTACTCAATATTGTACGAATACAGCTAATAGTGCTTTTATTGTAAGTAGTGTAACAATGTTGGTTTCTTTTTTTAATTGGGGATTAGGATTGATCTTCGGAGCGTTATTAGCAAGAAGAGTCGCTGAAGATGTACAAAAGAAAGGACTGAAATTAAATTATCCATTAATTGGAGCTTCTGGTTATGTCGGTTTAATGGTTTGGCATGGTGGAATTTCTGGTTCTGCTCCTATAAAAATTAATGAGAAAGGACATTTAAAGAGTATGTTAAGTGTCGATAATCCTAATCTAGCTAAAATTCCAGATTTAATAAGTTACGATCAAACAGTGTTAAGTTGGTGGAATTTATTATTGTTTTTCGTAGTGATGTTAAGTGTTGCTTCTGTTTTTTATTTCATAGGAAAAAAAGTAAAATCTACTCCTTTGACTTTAGATATTTATGAAGCAACAATAGAAGAAGAAACAAAAACTAAAGCAGAGAAATTAGATAATTCTAAAATTTTAGCGTTCATTTTTGGTGTGCTTATTTTGATTGCATTTGGATATAGATATTTTTCTGACATAAAGAGTTTAAAAATAACCCCAAACCTTATTAACTTTTTAATGTTAGGAATGGCGATTTTGTTGCATGGAAATTTTAAAAGATTTATCAATGCAATTGGTGTTGCAATTTCGGATGTATCTGGAATTTTAATTCAGTTTCCTTTGTATTTCGGAATTATGGGAATTATGAACGGTTCAGGAATGGTAACTTTAGTTTCTGATTTTTTTGTTTCAATTGCTACAGCATCAACATTACCGATTTTTACATTTTTTAGTGCAGGTTTAGTTAATGTTTTTGTGCCAAGCGGAGGTGGACAATGGGTGGTTCAAGGTCCGGTTGTTTTACAAAGCGCATTAGAATTAGGAGTACCATTACCAAAAGCAATTATGGCTTTGGCTTACGGAGATCAAATTACAAATATGTTACAGCCATTTTGGGCGTTGCCTTTGCTAGGAATAACAAAGTTAAAAGCTAAAGAAATTCTACCATACACATTAATAGCAATGTTGGTAGGTTCGCTTATTTATATTTTAGGATTAATATTGATATAATGTATTATTGGATTGGAGAAGAATTAGAGTTTCCTGCACATGAGTTTGCTTCTGAAGATGGAGTTTTGGCTTTAGGAGGAGATTTATCTGAGGAAAGATTAGTGTTTGCATACAAGAATGGAATTTTCCCATGGTTTAATGAAGGTGAGCCAATAGTTTGGTATTCACCTTTAGAACGAATGGTTTTGTATCCTGATGAGCTTAAAGTTTCAAAATCGATGAGGCAAGTGTTGCGAAAAGAAGATTTTCAAATCACAATGAATAAAGATTTTGAAGGTGTAATTTCCAATTGCAAAACAATAGTAAGAAAAGATCAAGATGGAACTTGGATTACAGAAGATAT
This sequence comes from uncultured Tenacibaculum sp., assembly GCF_947495995.1. Lineage (GTDB taxonomy): Bacteria > Bacteroidota > Bacteroidia > Flavobacteriales > Flavobacteriaceae > Polaribacter. The sequence goes on along the minus strand of NZ_CANMAX010000001.1, from coordinate 59,012 downwards.
GAAAGCTGCGTACACGACATTGCATGAAAAAGGTTTTGTAAAATCGATAGAAGTTTGGAAAAATGAAACCTTAGTTGCAGGTTTATATGGAGTCGATTTAGGTAACGGAATTTTTTGTGGAGAAAGTATGTTTAGTAAAGCGAGCAACATGAGTAAGGTTGCTTTTATATATTTGGTAAAAGAATGTGGTTATCAACTCATCGATTGTCAAGTATATAACGATCATTTAGCTAGTTTAGGAGCAAGAGAAATACCTAGAGAACAATTTTTGAAATATTTAAAAGGGGCATAAAAGCCCCTTTTGTAGTAGTAGTAATTAAAATACTAAGATGTTGAAAAGACTTAATTACTAAATTAAATTCAAATATACATTTTTGTTTTTTCACGAAAAAGAACCTTAACACTAGCTGTTGTTTTGTGTATTCTTTTGTGATTTTATGTAAAGTTTCATTTAAAAAGTCTTTTGAAATATTGTGTTAATTAGCTGCAACAAAGAAAGGTGCTAAATTTACTTTTGCATTTCCTCTAGCTCCGTAGTGATTTGTATAGCTTTTGTTTTTTTCTATCGTGTAAAAAGAATCTACATAATCATCATTGTTTGTGTACCATTGATCGGGCATTGCTTGAATAATAGCACCTGCAACTTGGCCAAGAGCATTTACCCAAGGTTGTGTAGAAATTGTGCCAATTATTTGAAATACTCCATTAACAATTGTTGATGTTAAATCTTTGTAATTTACATTATCGTCTTTTTCAAAAAGCTGAATATTTGCTGCTTGATATTTATAATCATCCCAGAATAATAAAATTTGATTCGGATAATAATCGGTATCATCATGATCTAAATAATACATTGGTATTACTTTAATTTCAGGAGAATTATCACTGTCTTTTATTCCAGAAGTAATAGCGTAAATTTCAGCAGCACCACTAATCCAAGGTTCTTCATCATCATTCAAACGGATTTTATTCAATTTTGTAGTTTCTAAACCTTGATTTCTAGAAGCTAGTAAATTAGAGTTACTGTTTTTTTGATCGAATCTAGAATTTTGAATACCTTCAAGTCTTAGTTGTTTATTCATTAATTCAACTTCTTTTTTAAGTGTTTCAAAACCATCTGTTTCAATAACTATTACGGGTTGGTTTGGTGGATTTTTAGCATCTAAGTAAACTAACTCTTTGTTTATAGTGTATGCTTCAATTTTCGACCAATCTTTTTCTTCACCTTCAGGAGCGAAAGAGAATAATACATTTGAAAAATCAGTAGTTTCATTTGAATTATGCATCCAAACTTCAAGGATTTCAATTTTTTCAGGAGCTTCATTTTCTGAAAAGGTCTCTAGTTTAGTAGTTTCTGAAACCAAATTAGTGTAAGATTTTTGTTGTCCAACAAATTCCGAAGTTTCGTTTAATACCTTAGATAGCGGAATACTTGGTTTTTGATTTTCTAATAAACTAATTGTTTTGTTTTTGAAGTTTTGATTTTTCATTAAATCAATAAACTTCATTGTAACTTCTCTTTTGTTAACCGAGTTAGGGGTTATTGTGGTTAAATCGTCAGATTGAATGTTAGTTTCGTCTGAATTGTTACAATTTGTTAGTAAAGTTGAGGCAATAAGAGCCTTAATTAAAATTCGGGGGAATTTCATGGTTTTTTATTTTTGGTTATTGACAATTAATTCAAATATATAAAAACTTAAATAAATTAACATTTAAGTGTTAAAAAAATAATTTTAAAATTATTTTTTATGATTTTTTAACATAAATAATTTAGTTGTTTGACTTTTTTTCTTGCTATGTAAAGCTTTTTTGTAAAACGTGTTTTAAAAGTTTTAAGCGTGTTTTCTACTTTTTCTTATTTGGAATGATTTTCTGAAATAAGTGAAATTAAATTTAAAGAGTTTTAAAGTGGTTTTAAGCGATTTTTATATTTCTCTAATATTGTTAATAACTTGAATATAAAATTGCTTAAAAACTTTATTTTGAGATTAAAAAAATGTAAATTTGTAGACTAGTTGTTACTAAGACAACGATTTAGACGGGGAACTTTTTTCAATACAAAACTTAGATAATATTTACAAAAGTAAAGATTAATCAAGGTTTTGTGCGCCCTTAAATGTAGTAAGTAATAAAATAAACTCTAATATATGAGCGAAGAAAAAAAACACAATTATTCTGCCGATAGTATTCAGGCTCTTGAAGGTATGGAGCACGTACGTATGCGTCCTTCCATGTATATCGGAGATGTAGGTGTTCGCGGTTTACATCACTTAGTGTATGAGGTGGTAGATAACTCTATCGATGAAGCATTAGCTGGTCACTGTGATGTAATTACTGTAGATATTAATGAAGATAATTCAATCACTGTAAGGGATAACGGTAGAGGTATTCCTGTAGGTTTACATAAGAAAGAAGGAGTTTCTGCTTTACAAGTTGTAATGACGAAAATTGGAGCAGGAGGTAAGTTCGATAAAGATTCATATAAAGTATCTGGAGGTTTACACGGGGTTGGTGTATCTTGTGTGAATGCACTTTCAGATCATTTAAAAGCTACAGTTCACAGAGATGGTAAAATATGGGAGCAAGAGTATGAACGTGGTAAAACACTTTATCCTGTAAAAACTGTAGGTGAAACTGATATAACTGGTACAGAAGTAACATTCTTACCAGACAAAAGTATTTTTCAACAAACTACAGAGTATAATTATGAAACGTTAGCTACACGTATGCGTGAGTTAGCGTATCTTAATAAAGGAATCACGATTACGTTAACAGATAAGCGTAATAAAGATGATGAAGGAAATTTTATTGCTGAAACTTTCCATAGTAACGAAGGTTTATCTGAATTTGTTAAATATTTAGATAGTACTCGTACTCCTGTTATTCAGCATGTAATTTCAATGGAAGGTGAGAAAAACGGAATTCCTGTTGAGGTTGCAATGATTTATAATGATTCGTATGCTGAAAATTTACATTCTTATGTAAATAACATTAACACTCACGAAGGAGGAACACATTTATCAGGATTTAGAAGAGGATTAACAAGTACTTTAAAGAAATATGCAGATACTTCTGGGTTACTAAAGAACGTTAAGTTTGAGATTTCTGGAGATGATTTCCGTGAAGGTTTAACAGCAATTGTATCAGTGAAAGTTGCTGAACCTCAGTTTGAAGGACAAACAAAAACAAAATTAGGAAACAGAGAAGTTACTTCTGCAGTATCGCAAGCTGTAGCAGAAATGTTAACTGATTATCTAGAAGAAAATCCTAATGATGCTAAAACGATTGTACAAAAAGTAATTCTTGCAGCTCAAGCGCGTCATGCAGCTCGTAAGGCAAGAGAAATGGTACAACGTAAAACAGTAATGAGTATTGGAGGTTTACCTGGTAAACTATCTGATTGTTCTGAAACTGATCCAGCAGTTTGTGAAATTTTCTTAGTCGAGGGAGATTCGGCAGGTGGAACTGCAAAACAAGGTCGTGATCGTAATTTCCAAGCAATTTTACCTTTACGTGGTAAGATTCTTAACGTAGAAAAAGCGATGCAGCATAAAGTTTTTGAGAATGAAGAAATCAAAAACATGTTTACAGCTTTAGGAATCACTATCGGAACAGAAGAAGATCCAAGAGCATTAAACCTATCAAAATTAAGATATCATAAAGTAGTGATTATGTGTGATGCCGATGTCGATGGTTCGCATATTGCTACATTAATCTTAACATTCTTCTTCCGTTACATGAAAGAAATGGTTGAGCAAGGATATATTTACATTGCTACGCCGCCTTTATACTTAGTTAAAAAAGGACAGAAGAGAGAATATGCTTGGGATGATAATCAACGAGATTTAATTAACCAAAAAATGGGAGGAGGAGCTTCTATTCAACGTTATAAGGGTCTTGGAGAGATGAATGCTGAGCAATTATGGGATACAACCATGAATCCAGAATTTAGAACATTACGCCAAGTTACAATTGAAAATATGGCTGAAGCTGATAGAATTTTCTCTATGTTAATGGGAGACGAAGTTCCACCACGTAGAGACTTTATAGAAAGAAATGCGAAATATGCTAACATAGACGCATAGTCAATTATTTAAATATCAAGTTCAAAAAAACCTCAAGATTTCTCTTGAGGTTTTTAAGTTTAAATAGTTTTTACTTCTTAGAATCCACTTCCTGGAGCTTCAGGAGAAGAAGCCTGTGCTTTTTTAGGATTTAAAATTAGGTAAGTTCCTAATGCAGTTAATGCAGTGTACTTTCCGTAGTTTCCTATTTTTTTAAGAGCTTCTTTTCTAGTAATCTCTTGTTTGTTATCTTTCTTATTAGTCATGATGATACTTTTTAGAGGGGTAGTTTATTCTAAAATTACTTTTTTAGTTATGTTTCCTAAAGTTGAGTTTAACTTTACAACATATACTCCTGTGGATAAGCTAGGTAAAGAAATTTTACTTACTCCGTTTGAATTAATATCAGAGTTTATTAATTCTTCCCCTAAAAGAGAGAATACTTTTACATTAGCTTCTGCTTGTAATCCAGTTACAGTAATTTCATTATTAGCAGAACCATATATACTTACGTTTTTAATATCTTTTGAGATATCATCGTTACTTAATTTAGCAGATGTAGTATGGATATAATATTGTCCAACTCCGTTACTAACAGATTTAGTTTTAAATGTATAATTACCTTCAGAAAGATTTACAAATGTATTGTTAACTCTATCTTCCAGATATACGTCTACTCCAGATGGTAAATTCGTAGTTATTGCTGAAAATGTGATTTCTTGATCAGCATCAGTAATTAAACCAACAGGAATTACCATAGTTTCTAGATTGTTATTAGGTAATGTTTGAATAGCTAGATTTCTACCATCATTATCATTTAATAATTGAGTGTAAACTGCAAAGTTCTGGTCTGCGCCTTCAAATATTCTAGAATCATAACCATTGTCAAAACCTTTAGTCTTTCCGTCTATATAATATACTTTAGTTGAACCCGCAACCTCACCATTATTTATTGATAATTCAAAAGAAGATTTTGGTGCTTGACGTAAAAAAGTATCAGTTGAGTTATGAGAAAGCATTGCAGGATTCAAAGCTACATTAGTGTCAATAGCAGCCTTTATGAAAAAACCTTGAGTTGGAGCAATTTTGATAGATTCTGTTAAGTTTTTTGTTACATATTGTGTTCCGTCCCACAACCAAATAGTTTGCTCTGCTAATGCAGGAGTATTTGATATATTAGTTAAAAAAGCATCAGAATCTAAATAAGCTGTATATCTGTTTCCGATTAGGTTAAAATCAGTTCTACTACCAGTTGTAACAGGTATTACGTCAGAACCTGTATACATGTTTCCTTTAAAAACTATAGATGAAGTATTTAATTTTACTGAAATACCAGTTCCGCTAGCTAATGCTCCAGTTGAAGAACTATTTTGATATTGCCATGGTGTAGTAGCATTGTCATTATCATATAAACCAATACCAATATTAGTACTAGTTCCAGTAGAGAAACTATTGTTAGTGATCAAATTATCAATACTTTCTCCATTGATAGGAGAAGCTACTAAGTGCCAATTTGAAGTTACATCTCTGTTGTATGTTATTTGTCCATTAACAAAAGAGTTGAACAATAAAGACGTTCCAGATTCGAAAGTAATACTGTTTACGAATATAAAGCTAGATGCAGTAGGATAGTTTGTTAACCCGGCAGGTATAACAACATCAGAGCTATTAGAAGGAACAACTCCTCCTAACCAATTGGTACCTGTACTCCAGTCATTGCTTGTCGCTCCTGTCCATTTGATAGAAGAAGAAAAAGGAGTATTGTCTGTATTGTCTTTACCTGGAGAGAATAGTACAGCGTTACTTACGATAGTTGAGTGCTGAACGAATGTTCCGGTCAAATCATCGTTTCTAGCCAAAGATTGGTTATTCCCACCTTCACTTCCATAAGATTCAGAAATAATTATATCTCCAGAACCATTTTTAATGACAACAGTATCTCCTGAATTACTTAGACCTAATGAATTTGTTGAAGCCACTTGAACTAAACCAGGAACTGTTACAGGTGTTCCCCCTCCAAATACAACAATAGATTCATTTGCTGGAACTATGGTACCGTTAGGGAAAGTGTGTCTATCTGAAGCAGCATCTGCTAAAACCCATCCAGAAATATCTAAATTAGCTCCTGAAATATTATATATTTCAACAAATTCATCTTCAGAGAAATTAGAAGTTCCATCTCCATTAGCATCTCCGTTCGTAGAATCAGGATCTGCATTAATTTCATTAATTACTATAGGTAAATCATCGTCGTTAATTGTGACAGTATGTTGAGATGTTGTAATGTCAGCTGTTCCAGATGTAACGGCTATATTTAAAATAACTGTTTCACTTATAAAATCTACATCATCATTAATGTCTAAAGAGATATTTTGACTTCCATTAGCAGTAAATGCTAATGAATTAGTATTTAATGTATAATCTCCTACTTGAGCAGTACTACTACCATCTACTGTGACACTAACAGTTACATTTGTACTGTAGTTTGAAAGTGTAACAGGTATTAATGTGTTAACAGTAGCATCTGTTTCGTTAATTGAACTTGTTGAATTATTAAAATTTATAGCTTGGTTAGATGCGTTTGAAACAGAAAAAGAAGAGATAGAATAACCATCGCCACTTCCGTTTTCGCTAAATTCAAATCCAACTTGAATAGAATTATTTCCTGATACATCTAAATTGTTTATGCTGTAGTTTACAGGATCTCCATTGTTTGTTGCTCCAATAGTTGTATCAACTCTAGTTCCTCCGTCTAAGATGTAAAAGTATGTGAAATTATCATCGTTAGCTCCAATGTTAGATCCTAGAGCGGAAATATTGATAGTAGAAATAGTAGAAATGTCTATGGATTGACTTGTAAAGATACCTTGTCCTCCCCAGTCATTACTAACTAAGGCCCCACCACTTACTTTAAAAGAGTTTGCTGTACCATCACTAGATGGAGTAGTGGTATATGATAAAGACCATTGATTAGGAGCAGTTCCAAAAGGACCTACACTAGCAGGTGCAGTAGCAGGAAGACTACTAGAAGTGTGGTCGGCAAAACCGTCACCGTCATTAGAAAAATCAGCATTATAAATCTGACTAAATGAATTTTGAATTGAAAAAATCGATAATAAAAAGATTATCAATAATGAGTAATTTTTTTTCATTTTTAGTTTATATATTTTTAAGAGCAAGCAAATTACTAAAAATGAGTGCTTAGTGTAGTTCGAATTGTCTTTTTTGTTGAATTGTTAACGATTTATTAATAATGAAAATAAAAAACCTCAAGAATACTCTTGAGGTTTTAAGTTTGTATAACTTTTTTTAGAATCCGCCTCCTGGTGGTTCTGGTGAAGCTGCTTGTGCTTTCTTAGGATTTAAAATTAAGTAAGTACCTAGTGCTGTTAATGCAGTATACTTTCCGTAATTACCTATTTTTTTAAGAGCTTCTTTTCTCGTGATTTCTTGTTTATTTTCTTTGCTATTAGTCATGATTACTTCTTTTAGAGGATTAATTATTCTAAGATTATTTTTTTAGTTAATTCACCTAAATCAGACGAAAGTCTTACAATGTATATTCCTGTAGGAAGTTCTGGTAAGTTAATCTTGCTGTTTCCTGTAGAATTAATTTCTGTGTTACTAACTTGTTTACCAAGTATAGAAAATAATTTTACTGAAGCTTGTCCTTGTAATCCACTAATAGTAATTTCTTGTTGGTTAGATTTATAGATGTTTACCGATTTAAAATCATTAGTAATATCTTCATTACTCAAGCGTTTAGCTGTAGTGTGTATATAGAATCTACCAGTACCATTTAAGGCTTTATTCAAAGTAAGGTTATGATTGTTCTCAGATAAATTCACAATGGTATTGTTAACTTTATCCTCTAGATAAACTTCTACACCATTAGGTAAGCTATTGCTAGAAATCGAGAATGTTACATTTTCACCAGCATTAGCAATAACTCCAATAGGAATAATCATTGTTTCAAAATTAGTATTAGGTAAAGTTTGAATAGCTAATTTTTTTCCTTCACTATTTTCTAATAGTTCAGTGAAAACCGCAAACTCTAGTGTTATGCCACCAAACATTTTAGAGTCTGAACCATTATCAAATCCTTTAGTTTTATTATCAGCATAAAATACTTTTGTAGATTTTTTATCAGTACCATTATCAATAAATAACTCAAAAGTAGCATTTGGAACCTGTCTCATGAAAGTATCACTACCTTGGTGGCTTTGATTTGCAGTAGAGAATGTAACATTACCAGAACCACTTGCTTCTACAAAGAAACCTTGAGCAGGAGCAATTTGAATAGGACTCATATTATTATAAGTTACATATTGAGAACCGTCCCATAACCAAACAGTTTCTTCGCTAAGTAAACCTGTATTAGCTGAAGCAAAAGTACTAGAACTGATATAAGATGTATAAGGATTACCAATTAAATTGAAATTGTTTCTAGTTCCAGTAGCTATTGGGAAACTTACATTAGTGGTATTTACAGTTCCTGTAATAGTTACATCACCTGCAGCAGCAAGTTTCATCGACACACCTGCACCTGATACTAATGGACCAGTAGTAGCATTTGTGGCATATACCCAAGGAGTAGCTCCGTTATTAGTAAATGCACCGATACCAATGTTAGAACCTGATCCTGTAGCAAAAGTATGACCTGCAATTATATCTTGTTGAGTTTCTCCAGATACAGGAGCAGAAACTAAATACCAATTAGTAGTCGGTAAGTTTCTTGTATATGTAGTACTACCAGTTACTGAAGCATTTGCAATTAATGACGCTCCAGAAGCAATATTAATAGAATTTACAGTTACAGCTGAAGATATAGTAGGGTAATTAGTAATTCCATTTGGTATAGTTACATCAGAACTGGAAACCGGTAATGTATTTGTGTTCCAGTTAGAAGCTGTATTCCAGTCGTTACTACTAGTTCCGGTCCAAGTAATCGCAGCGCTAGTGATATCACCAGATAAAGTTGGTTGTGTTAATGTATAATTTCCGCTATCAGTTCCAGAAATAGTGTATCCAGTAGTGTTAATTGTGATTCCAGTTCCAACGCTTGTAGAAATAAAAGTAAATACAGGACTTCCGCCTAGAGATACATCATCACCAGTTTCTACACCATTTAATGTTGCAGTACCTGTAGCTGTTGCGTTAGTTGTTCCATCAAATACTTTATTGTCTCCTGTAAGTCCAGTAATAGTTAATTCTTTAGCAGTAATATCACCAGATAAAGTTGGTTGTGTTAGTGTATAGTTTCCACTATCCGTACCGGAAATAGTATATCCAGTAGTATTTATTGTAATTCCAGTTCCCACATTGGCAGAAGCAAAAGTAAATACTGGGCTTCCACCTAAAGATACATCATCACCCGATTCTACACCTACTAAAGTAGCAGTTCCAGAAGCGCTAGCAGCAGTAGTATCATCATATTCTTTATCACTACCAGTAAGTCCAGTAATAGTTAATTCTTTAGCAGTAATATCACCAGATAAAGTTGGTTGTGTTAGTGTATAGTTTCCACTATCCGTACCGGAAATAGTATATCCAGTAGTATTTATTGTAATTCCAGTTCCCACATTGGCAGAAGCAAAAGTAAATACTGGGCTTCCACCTAAAGATACATCATCACCCGATTCTACACCTACTAAAGTAGCGGTTCCAAAAGCACTAGCTGCAGTAGTATCATCATATACTTTATCATCACCAGTAAGTCCAGTAATGGTTAATTCTTTAGCTGTAATGTCACCAGATAAAGTTGGTTGTGTTAGTGTATAATTTCCACTATCCGTACCAGAAATAGTATATCCAGTAGTATTTATTGTAATTCCAGTTCCCATATTGGCAGAAGCAAAAGTAAATACTGGGCTTCCACCTAAAGATACATCATCACCCGATTCTACACCTACTAAAGTAGCAGTTCCAAAAGCACTAGCTGCAGTAGTATCATCATATACTTTATCATCACCAGTAAGTCCAGTAATGGTTAATTCTTTAGCTGTAATGTCACCAGATAAAGTTGGTTGTGTTAGTGTATAATTTCCACTATCCGTACCAGAAATAGTATATCCAGTAGTATTTATTGTAATTCCAGTTCCCACATTGGCAGAAGCAAAAGTAAATACTGGGCTTCCACCTAAAGATACATCATCACCCGATTCTACACCTACTAAAGTAGCAGTTCCAAAAGCACTAGCTGCAGTAGTATCATCATATACTTTATCATCACCAGTAAGTCCAGTAATGGTTAATTCTTTAGCTGTAATGTCACCAGATAAAGTTGGTTGTGTTAGTGTATATTTTCCACTATCTGTTCCAGAGATAGTATATCCAGTTGTGTTAATTGTAATTCCAGTTCCCACATTGGCAGAAGCAAATGTGAATACTGGGCTACCACCTAAAGATACATCATCTCCACCAACAACTCCAGATAGAGTAGCAGTTCCAAAAGCACTAGCTGCAGTAGTATCATCATATACTTTATCATCACCAGTGAGTCCAGTAATTGTTAATGTAATAGGTGCGCTAACTAAAATCCCAGTTGTAACACCAATGCTATTTAAAGTTAAATCAGCATCAGTACCTGAACCGTTTTGTAAGGTTCCTCCGTTAGCAGAAAGTGTTCCTATTGATATTCCATCAGAATCAACATCACCAGCTTGTACAGTATACCTAAAAGCTAAAGCAGTAGTTCCTGAACCACTTTGATAAGTGGCTTGGCGAGTTGTGCTTCCAATAGTTAAGGATAATTGTGGAGTACCTCCAGTAGTATTAACTGTAACATTTTCGTCAAAGTTTACTGTGAAATCTAGATTTTGACCTGTAGAATATGTGGCATTACTAGGGACTGTTACACTGGTTACGGTTGGAGTTGTAGCAGGTGAAATTGCAGTGCCTGTAAAAGTACTTGCTACCCCGGCAGGAAAAGAAAAGGCTCCTGTAGTCCAATTGGTAGGGTTATTTATCATGTTTAAACAATCGCCTAGTGTACTATTACATACAGTTGGTCCTGAGTAGTATCCTAAATTAGCGGTTTCAAAAGCTGTGGTTCCATTTGTTAAACCAGTACCAGTTAGTGTGGCTGAACCACCTCCTGTATTTGTGGTTCCACCATAAAAAGCTAAAAAAGTAACTGAAGGGCTTCTGAAGGTTCCAGTGTAAGCGTATAATTGATCATTAGGAGCAAGATTAAAACCACCATCAGATTCAGTTGCGGAACCTAAATTTACTGTTGGAGAATTGTTTCCACTGGTAATTTGAATAACAGTTCCTGAATTTATAGTCGATCCAGTATTGTTTGTCCATGTAACGGCTCCTTCTCCTCCTGTAGGAGAATCAAAACCACTGCCAGTCCATTCATCATCATCAAAAATAATTGCTGTTCCAGCAGGACAATCGTCAAGAAGAAGAAAAGCAAAGTCAGAACTACTTGTTGGAGATGTTACTCGATTAAAAGCTACAATAGCTATATCACCAGCGACATCAATAGAACCGTTGTCATTTTGCGCTTGAAGGTTAAAGGAGGATACTAATAACAAAATTAAGCATAAAGTTATTTTGTTTAAAGTAATGTGTTTAATCATTTTAGGTTCGGTTTTAAAGTTAATTGACTTAAATATAAATAATTAATTTAAAAAACCCCAAAGAATAAAAGTGTATTCAATGGGGGATGAAAAGTAATTTAATCTCGATAATTAGTTTCTAGAAGGGAAAACTCCAGATACACAGATGATGTAGTTAATAGTTGTAAAAGGTTGTCTGTTGTCAAAAGATTGACTACCTCCAGTTACTCCTACAGTTCCTTGACCAGATATAGCCACAGGTAAAGCTTGACCACCATAAGCAGCGCCAGCTGTTATTTCAGATGAAAAATTCTCTGCTCCTGTATTAGCTAATACACCTGCTCCAGGGTTAGATTCATCTTCATTTCCAGCGCCAGTATTTACAGGTATACTAACACTTCCATTTAATCCAGATAGTGACAAAGCATGCGTATGTTGTGGCATTTCTAATAAGGATAAAACTTTAAATTCAGTTCCACCTTTTTGACCAATAATTGCAGGTTGTAACCCTGGTCCATTTCCTGTACCTCTTGGTATACGACCTCTATAATCAGGTAATGCAAATGTTGTTCTACCATCTCCTCCGTAAATAGTTCCTATAACTGCAAATAAAGCTTGATTTTGTGATATAGACATTAACTGTCCTTGGCAAAGAGCCCATCCTCTAGGAACAAAATTTCCTGCAAACATTTTAACTTCTCCTAAGAAACCTTCTTGTTGTGCTTGTAAAGAGTTATTAGATAGAATGAATGATAAAAATAATAATCCGATAATTTTTTTCGTTGAATTCATAATATTTAAGTTTAGTTAGTAATTCTTATATATAATTCCAACGTAAAATTACATTAGCAATAGGATGTAGTAGATTTAAAAGTAATAAGTGCATTACTTTTAATCACGAGTGTGGTTTTTTTAGTAACGAGTGAAATATGTTTCTTAACAAAAGTTAAAATTTGAAAAAATGGTATTGAAAAGTTTGATAAAAACTGACTTTCTAATTTTTCTTCCAGAAGAAAGGAGTAAATAAAATAAGTACAGTAAATAATTCTAAACGTCCAATTAACATTAGAAAAGAACAGAACAATTTAGCACTAGTAGAAAGATGTGAGAAATTATCTACAGGACTAACACTACCAATTGCAGGTCCGATATTTCCTAATGAAGAAGAACAAGCACCAAGTGCTGATTTAATATCTAATCCCATCATAGCAAGAATTACAGTTCCTACAATAAAGATTAACATATATAAAATGAAGAATGATATAATGTTAAAAACAATAGTTTGTTTTACTGCTTTCCCATCGTAACGAACAGGTATAATTGCGTTTGGGTGTAAAGATTTTTTAAATTCTAAGAAACTATTTTTAAGCATTACAATATGACGAACCACTTTTACTCCTCCAGAAGTAGAACCAGCTGATCCACCAACAAAAAATAGAGCAAAAAATATAGCAGTTACAAAGTAACTCCACATGGTAAAATCAGCAGAGACAAATCCTGTAGTGGTTACCACAGAAATTACTGAAAATAAAGCATGACGGAAAGAGCTTTCTACTTTTCCGAATACCATTGGATGTGCTATAGTAGTTTTTAGTGATTCATCTTGGAAGAAGATGATGCAAACAGTTACTAAAACGGTTACTAAAAGTATACCTAAACCATAATATTTAAACTCTTCGCTTTGTATTACTTTTCTCACTTTTCCTTTCAGTGCGAAGTAAGTTAAAACGAAGTTTGTTCCAGCGACAAACATGAAGAATATAATGATGTACTGAATCATAGGCATGCCATTCCAGTGGGCAACACTAGCGTTTTTAGTAGAAAACCCACCTGTACTAACCGTAGCCATAGCATGATTAATGGCATCATACCAAGTCATTCCAGCTACTTTTAGCAATAAGAATTCAGCAATGGTAAGTCCAACATAAATTAGCCATAAACGTTTGGCAGTATCGGTAATTCTTGGGTGTAATTTATCAGCAGACGGACCAGGAGCTTCGGCTAAGAATAACTGCATTCCACCAATACCTAATAATGGTAAAATAGCAATTGTAAGCACAATAATTCCCATTCCACCAATCCAATGTGTCGCACTTCTCCAGAAAAGTATTCCTTTTGGCATACTTTCAATATCTGTAAGAATGGAAGATCCGGTAGTTGAATATCCAGAAATAGTCTCAAATAAAGCGTTCGGAATTGAAGGTATACTTCCTGTTAATAAGTATGGAAGCATTCCTGTTAACGTTAGAATAATCCACCCTAATGTAACAATAAGATAACCTTCTTTCTTTTGTAAATTTTTGTTGGTCGGCTTATTGAAAAAGAACAATAAAAGTCCGATAAAAACAGTAATAATACCTGCATTTAAAATTCCAAGAACAACATTTTTTTCGCTGAAGTATAAACTAAAAGGAATTGCTAACCACATGAAAAGACCGTTCAAAACGGCAGTAATTCCTAAAAAACGAAAAATTAATTTGAGATTTAAACTTTCCATTAGTTAAATAAGTCTTCAACAGTTGAAATAGCTTCAGGTAAACAAAATACAATTGCATGATCGCCAGCTTGTATTTGCATATCACCAAAAGACATTAATGCTTTTCCGTTTCTAATAATTCCTCCAAAAACAGCTTCTCTAGGAAAACGTAGTTCTCGAATTGGTTTTTCAGTTACTTTAGCTCCGTATTGAACTTCAAACTCAAAAACTTCAGCATCAATATTATGTAAGTTGGCAAGCGCAAGAATTTCTCCTTTACGGATATGTCTAAAAATATTACTTGCTGCAATTAACTTTTTATTTATCAAAGTGTCGATTCCAATAGTTTGAGAAATATTGATATAATCCATATTTTCAACTAATGCTACGGTTTTTCTAACACCTTTAGATTTTGCTACTAAACAAGACATGATATTTGTTTCAGAATCACCTGTAACAGCAATAAATGCATCCATATCTCTAATATTTTCTTCTTCTAATAGTTCTAATTCTCTACCATCACCATGAATTACTAACGTAGTTCTTAAATCTTCAGCAAGAGTTAAAGCTTTATCTCTGTTTTTTTCAACTAACTTTACTTTAAAGTTGTCTTTACAAAGATTTCTAGCTGTTTTTTTACCAATACTACTACCACCTAAGATCATTACGTTTTTAATGTCTAAATGCTCTTTTCCAATAATAGGATATAGTTTTTCAATACTATAATTTGGAACAGAAAAATAAACCTGATCGTTCATTTTATATTCTGTATCTCCTCTAGGAATTATAGTTTGTGCAATACCTTCTCTTTTAATCGCAATGGTAATAAAATCTACCATATTGAATTTATCTTTAGCCTCTTTAACAGATAAGTTTACGATTGGAGATTTATATCCTAACGTAGTTCCCATCACATTAAACAAACCATTTTCAAAGGCAACAGTATCATTAAAAGATGACTGATGTAATAGCAATTTAATTTCCTCTGCTGCTAATTCTTCAGGAGAAATCATAAAGTCAACACCAAAATCTTTAAAATCGATACACTCGCTATTTAGAAATTCTGGGTTTTTAATTCTAGCAATTGTTTTGTTTACTCCTAAAGCTTTACCAATAACAGCAATTGTAAAGTTTGTGTTTTGGTTTTCAGTAACAGCTAATAACAAATCGGCATTTCCAATTCCTATTTCTTTAAGTAACTTTATTGAAGTTGCATCTCCTTTTTTAGTGATAACGTCTAAGTTATTATTGATATAATTCAATTTGTCACCATCTAAATCGACAATGTATGTGTCTTGAGATTCGTAGGATAGGAGTTTAGCCAGATGAAATCCAACATCACCAGCTCCGGCTATAATAATTTTCATATTAAAAATTAACGAATAGGCTACAAAGATACAGTTTTAACATTAAAAAACTAGACGATTTCTTTAAATCTAGAAATTGATAACATTACAAAATGAAAGAAATTAAATGTAAGTTTTTGTTAATGAGTAAGTTTTGATGAAGCTGTGTTTTTAAGTTCTAGTTTGCTCAAGTTGAGTGTTTTGATAAGAATTCATAGTTTCTATTACTTTTTTTATCTTTGGTAGTAAAATTGAAAAAATGAAAAAGTTGAGTATTAAATCTTGGGCTATCGATGATAGACCTAGAGAAAAGTTATTGCATAAAGGAAAATCGATAATTACCAATGCAGAGTTAATCGCAATCTTAATTGGTTCTGGAAATAGAGAAGAAAGTGCTGTAGAACTCTCCAAACGAATTTTAGCTTCAACAAATAATAATTTAAACAGCTTATCCAAATTATCTATAGAAGAACTTACTAAGTTTAAGGGAATTGGCGAAGCTAAAGCCATAAGTATAATCACAGCATTGGAATTAGGGAAAAGAAGGCAATTTGAAGAAGGTCAGCGTATTTTTAAAATAAAATCATCTGCTCATGTTTGTAATCTAATGCAACCCATTGTTGGAGATTTAGCTCATGAAGAGTTTTGGGTGGTGTATTTAAATAATTCGAATACAGTTTTAGCAAAACATCAAATAAGTAAAGGCGGTTTAGTTAGTGCTTTGGTTGATGTACGTTTGATTTATAAGAAAGCTTTAGAGCTGGCTTCAGTAGGAATTATTCTAATTCATAATCATCCGTCAGGAAAATTAACTCCAAGTAATTCAGATAAACAGCTTACTCAAAAAATAATTAAAGCAGGAGAAGCTTTAGACATAAAAGTTTTGGATCATTTAATTATAACTGAAAAAGATTACTTTAGCTTTGCAGACGAAGGAATTCTGTAGTTACAGAAACGAACAATAGATGATATTTTTGACTTGATATTAGTTTACACACATAAAGTTACACCCAGAGTACGCTATATTTTTAAGCATATTTTTACTAGAACATTGCTTTTAGAAGTAGATTTTACTTCTAAGATTGAGGATTTTGTTGCGTTTAACGGACCTAAGATGTCGTATACAAAAGTTCCGTTAGGAAATGAATTCTTTATAAAAAGTACCGATTTATTATTTGAACAAGGTGTACGTGATGTAGATATTGATATTTCAAAATGGGACAACGTTCCTTGTTTTTTCTTTCAAGGAAAGAAGTCAACTATTCCGTTCGATATTTTTTCTGCAAGTTTTTTCTTGATTACAAGATACGAAGAGTATCTGCCTCATATTAAAGATAAATACGAGCGTTTTCCTGCAAATCAAAGTTTAGCATATCAACATGGATTTTTAGAAAAACCAGTGATAGATATTTGGGCTTATAAACTATTAGCAGTTATTAAGGAAAGATTTCCTGAATACGAATATAAAGAAAGAACTTATAAGTTTATTTCTACAATAGATGTTGATAATGCTTATGCGTATAAGTATAAAAGTACAATTAGAGCATTTGGAGGTTTGTTGAAAGATATTTATCAGTTAAACTTTTTTAATGCTTTAGATCGAATAGCGGTTAGATTTAATTTAAAAAGAGATCCGTACGATACTTTTAAAAAGATAATAGCACTAAAGAAAAAGTACGATGTAAGAACTGTTTTTTTCTTTTTAATTGCCGATTATTCGACTTATGATACGAATGTTTCTGCATCAAAAGGTAAATTCCGGTTGCTAATTAAAGATATGGTTGATTACGCAAGAGTAGGATTACATCCTTCTTTTTACACCATGAATAACTTTCAGAAATTGAAAACTGAAAAAGAGCGTTTAGAAGGAATTACAAATATGCCGATTTTTAGATCGAGACAACATTATCTTCGTTTCTCATTGCCTACTACATTTCAGAAGTTAATTGATTTAGAAATTCATGAAGATTATTCAATGGGATATGCGAGTCATGTCGGATTCAGAGCAAGTACTTGTACACCTTTTTATTTCTATGATTTAGATTTTGAAATTCAAACGCCGTTAAAAATCTTTCCATTTGCATTGATGGATACAACATTGAATGATTATATGAAGTTAACTCCTAAACAATCTTTAGGTAAGATAAACGAGTTAAATAATGCTGTAAAGAAAGTTAATGGAACATTTATAACATTATTCCATAACGAAAGTTTAAGTGGTTACATGCGTTGGAAGGGTTGGGGAAGAGTTTATGAATCAATGTTAAAGATTATTACGAATAGATGATAACATTTGTTGCTAGGAAAAACTTAGATGAAGAAAAATATAATGCTTGTGTAGCGAATTCGATACAAAGTAACGTTTTTGGATTTTCTTGGTATTTAGATCAAGTAACAGATAACTGGAGTGCTTTTGTTTTAAACGATTATGAAGCTGTAATGCCAGTGCCATGGAAAAGAAAATTCTTTATTAAATATGCATATCTCCCTTTTTGGATTTTAGAATTAGGAATTTTCTCTAAGGAAATTGAAGATGAAAATGAATTTCTAATTGAAGTATTTAGTGAGTTTAAATTTGTTGAAAGCCGACTGAATAGTAAGAATTCATTTTCAATGTTTGAAGCGTATCAGCAAGGAAGAACTTTTCAATATATTTCATTAAACGATCCTTACGAAAAAGTAAAGTCAGGTTACAGAAGAGATCGAAGAAAGGATTTAAATAGAGCAAAGAAGAACGATTTAACTGAAAAGTGGGATGATGATCCGATGAATCTCATTAATTTATATAGAGATAATGTCGGGAAAAGAGTAACTAAAATAAAAGAACAAGATTATATACGTTTACATAAAGCTATGAGTATTTGTATTCAGAAAAAAGTCGGACAAATTTTATCTGTTTACAATAAAGATGGAGAATTAATTGCTTCAGGATTTTTTACAAAATTTAAAGATAAAGTATCGATTCTTGCTTCAGCTACTAATTTCAATGATAGAAAAAACGGAGCAAATACATTTCTTATAGATCGAGCTATTTTTAAGTATCAGCCTCAATATTCTGAATTTAATTTTGGAGGTTCTTCAATGAAAAATATTGCACAATATTTCTATAGCTTCGGAGCAAAAACAGAAAATTACATATTAATAAGACAAAATAGATTACCTAAACTACTTCAAATTTTTAAACGTTAGTGTTTAAAAACTCTTGATATTTCTTAGGAAGTTTTCTGTTGAATTTTATTTGAGATAAATCTTCTGTATAAGCAGGCTTTTCTTTCACAACTTTACAAGGATTTCCAACTGCGATAGAATTACTCGGAATATCTTTTGTTACTACAGAATTTGCTCCAATTATAACATTATCGCCAATGTTAACTTCAGGTAGAACGGTCGTGTTAGCGCCAATCCAAACGTTATTTCCAATAACAATAGGATCTGATTTTATATGTTCACGTAAATTCTCAAAATTGTGATTAGAGGAAATAATAGAAACACCCGGACCTAATTCAATATTATTTCCGAAAATAATTCCATTATTGGCTTGAATATAATTATTCAAATTATCACCAGGATCACATAAAATTCCTTTTTGAATATTTTTTGGAGCTAGTACTTTAGAAGTAAAATGAACTGGCCATTTTACTTTTGGGTTCAGTCTAAAAAAGAATTGCGGAATTATGTAATGAAAAAACAAAATATAATATCGTTGATAACCGTACTTTGGTCGGTAATATTGAGGATAGAAAAGTTTGATAATCCATCCAAAAATTAAAAAGTCGATTTTACTAAACATTAGATTTTGTTTTTACAAAAATACAAATACCATTGAACTACAATTTGATTGTAAGCTTTTGTAGGATTTTTAAAAGGTAAATTCTTTTTTAAGAGTTCTTCTTTAAGTTCATTTGTGATTAATAGATAATTATTCCAGTCAGATTTTTCTAATTGTTTTGTCAAAACTTTTTTAGGAATCAAATTCTTAACAACACTTTTTAATTTATTTTCTTTTAAATGTTTAGAATCTGGTTTATAATCATTAGAAAAATACACATTTAGAGGTTTAAAATAATTTGAAATCAAAACATCATCAAATAACTTTTTCTCTAATTTATATTGAACAGGAATCCTTTTGAAATGTTCGAGTAATTCAGAATCCCAAAAAGGAAAACGAACTTCACAACCAAAGAATGTATAAAAATTAGCAGAATTAAAAATATACTTGGTAATCTTCTCTTTGATATCAAAATCTTCGAAAACTGCGTGAGGTGATTTTTTGGTGTATTCTTTATTAAAATTACTGAGTGTTGTTGTAATTGTATTTTGTAATTTCTCTTTTTGTTCGGCCGTATGATTAAATAAATTGTATTTCTCCTTATAAATAGTTGCTACTAAATTATCAGAAGTAAAATCTTTTGGAATTACTTTTAAAAATTGACTTCCACCTAATAAATCACCTGCATAACCTGAAATAACAACAGTGTTTTCATCAATCAATTTTTGTTGTTTCAAATAATTAACTGCAAAATACTCTTGAAAGTTTGGTGTGCTTGAATATTTTCCAGCAAATTCCACAAACTTTTTGAATTCGTTTGAGTTAGTGAAGCCTTCAATTAATGCTTTTGAATATGGAATAAAAATCCATTCAAAATCGAGTTCTTCAGCAACCTTTTTTGAATTTTCAATTTCAAAACTAGATGTTCGTCCATAGGTATAACAGATAACATTTTTATGTCCTAATTTTTTTAAGTAACAAGCGATTAATCTAGAATCATAACCTGCACTTAAAGGCAATGCAATTCTTTTTCCTTCAATAGTTTTTGATAATCGATTAAAAGCATTGTCAAACGTATTAATAGTTTTTTCTTTGAGTTTAGTATAAGATTCTTTACTACATTCTAAAGGAACATAATTAAACAAAAACTCAGAACTAATAATTTCTTCATTTTGTAGCGTAAGTAATTCACTGGATTGAGTTATGAATATTTCATTAAATAATGTTTTGTTTGCGTAACAATGCAAAGAAGAAAGCATTTCAATTTCCGATTCTTTACGAATAGTTTCTGATTTAAATTCTTCAATTGTATCTGTAATTAAAAGTGTTTCGTTTTTCATTCCATAGAATAATGGAAAGCTTCGAGTTGTATCACATACAATTAAAGTACTATTGTCAATTGTGATTACAATAGTAAATACTCCATTAAATTGCCTTGCCGCGTTTTTAAATTCAGGAATAGATTGAAAACTTAAAAGTTTAAGGATTGCATTCTCTTTTTCATAAAATGTGTTTTCATAAAAGAAATATCCTTTAAAATATGAGTTTTCTGATGAAAACCAATCAAAACCTCTATTTTGCTTTAAGTGAATTCTCATCTTATTCCGAATGTTTTTTTAATGAGAATCTATTTCGTATTTCTTGATAAATAGCGTTAGAATAAACTGAAAACATTGTTCGATCTCCTAAAATTAGTTTACATTTTTGATAGAATTTTCTTGAAAAAAGAATGCTGAGTAAACTCGAGTTTTGTAAAGTTTTACCTTCTTGTTGAGGTGCTATTTTAGGATTATTTTTTCTGAATAATGTGCGATGTGCTTCTTTACGCCATTTGCTACTGTAATTACTGAAATCAGAAATTTGATGTAAATGATTCATAAAAGTTTCATCCTCTGACTTTTTTACAAATCCATCATTTATACTGAACGGAACAAAATCAAAAGAGAAATCTGTTTTTCTAAATTGAAACCTGACTAAAGCTCCGGAATTTACATAATCGTACATTTTGTGATTAGGTATATCAAATACAAAATTTCCTAACGAATAAAATACAGGTGTTGTATTAATGTGTTCAAATCCTTGAAAAGTATGGGAATGATGTGCAATAACTATTGAAACTTTTTTTAGACTAGCGACTTTCTGTAAAAACTTTCGTTTCACAGGAGAAGGATAAACAGTAAACTCTTCAAAACCATGAAAATTTACAACAATATGATCGGTTTTAGAACTGAGTTTTTCAACAAGCTTTTTTATTTGATTGAAACTTTTCTTAGGAATCGAATATTTTCCTAATTCATAAGGAAAAGTATGTACAACGCCAATTAAACCAATTTTAATTCCGTTCTTTTCTATAATTTGAACAGCGTCTTTTTGCTCATTAGTTATTCCAAAGTAAAGACATTTGTGTTGTTCAATTTCTTGAATTGTATCATCAACACCAGTAGAATCAGTATCAAAAATGTGATTATTAGCAAGATTAAATACTTTAATGTTTTGTCGAGATAAGTAACTAATAGTTTCTCTAGGACTTTTAATTACTGTTTGTGTTGTCGTTCTAAATTTAGAAGAAGTTGTAGGACCTTCTAAATTACAAACAACATAGTCATTTTGTTGGAATTCAAATTTTAGTTCACTACAAAATATTTCATCGTTATCAACAACTTTAGAAACGAATGCGCCAGAGATATTCAAATCTCCTGTAAAAGTTATGTTGATGTTATTGGTATCCAATCTGCTTTTTGTTTGAAATACTAATTAAGTAAATAATCATAAAAATATTAAAAATTGCGCCTACTAGTGAAAATAAGACCAATGAAATAACTAGGTTGTTATACAGTTTGAAACCAATAAATAGTGCTAAAAATCTAAAGATTAGTAATAGAATATCAAAAAGCAGTAAAACTTTCTGTCGATTTAAAATTGTGATTAGCGGTGTAATAGGCGAGCATAAAAACATGAAGAATAACCAAGGAATTAAAATTCTAGTATACAAGCCAACATCTTTCCATTCACTACCAAAAATGAATTCAAAGAAGAAAGAAATAATTGCTAAACCACCGAATAATATAGCTCCAGTAACCACTAAACCTTTGATTGTTTTTAAAACGAAAGATTTTAAATCTCCTTGATCATTTACAATTTGAGTTGCTTTACTGAAGAATACTTGACTAACTGAATTTTGAACAATACCAGTTGGGGCTTTACTTACTTTACTTGCCAATCCATAAATTCCTGTGGCTTTAATTCCAAAGAATTTAGTAATTAAAAGAATAGGCAATTCATTCGATAAAGTATTAGAAAAGTTGATGATTGTACTATAAATAGGAATGTCTTTATATTGTTTTACAACTTGTTTCATTTCAGCAAGAGATACATGATGTAATTCTTGTCGTATACTTGAATAAGAGTTTTTTAGTAAAGACGATACTTGAAAAACCATTCCAGCTAAATAACCGGGAATAAGTCCTAATGATTTTATAGTTAATCCAGTTGTAAGTTGTCCAATACTCATTGTACTGGATTTTATCAGTTGAGCTTTCGCGATATTTTTAAAGTTTTCATTTCTGTTATTCCAATATTCAAGAGCAAAAGAAACTCCATATAAGAAAGCAGCCAAAGGCAAAAAATAAACGAAATAAAATAAACTTTGTAGATTAAAAAAAGTAACAATTGGTTCTTTAAATAGAAAAATTAAAATGAAAAGAATCAATGAGTTTATAAATAGAATGCAAAGTAAAGAAACAAAAACATTAATAGCTTTTTTAGTGGTTTCAGGAACTACAATAGCAAGTTCTAACTGATAAGAAATTAAAGGTTTTAATAACAAAACAGTAGAAGAAAAAAGCATAAAAACTCCAAATACTTCCTCATAGAATAATCGAGTAAGTAAAGGAATAAATGCATACATGATTATTTGACTTAAACCCGATCCGGAAATAAGTGTAAGAATGTTTTTAATGAATGAATTCTTGAGTAACTTCAATGTATCCTTTACTTTAACTTCAGTATTAATTTGTGAAGTTTTGTATTTTGAATCAAATATAATTATTCTTTAGAACTATTTATTTTCAAGACACTAAATAAGCCTCTAAAAAGAAATAAGGTGTTGAGTTAACAACACCTTAGTAATACAATAATTTTAATATGTGTTAAAAACGTTTTCCAAATGATATTCCAACTCTTGGGTAAAGTTCAGAAATATGGTAGTATTCATCTGTTCCAAAAAATCTACCAATACCTATAAAAATTTCTCCAACCCATCCTTTTCTAGAGATAAATTTTCCTCCAGCAGCAACACCAAGTCCGAAGTATAATTTACTTTCACGAGGCCCAGGAGAAAGGAAGCAATCGTAACAAGGTCTTGGATCATCAGCGATAACGGCTGCGTTACCTTCAATAAAGAATCCTGCAGCTTTTTTCTTTCCAAAATATAACCTGTAATAAGGAATTACACCAAAATTATAGAGATTGTTCTCTTCTAAATCGAAGTTTACAGAAATTCCAACTGCTGATTCATTATTCAATATTCTCTCATAGCTAATTTCAGCTACACCTAATGCTAAATAAAATCCGTTAAGTTTAATTTCGTTTTTTCCTTGTATTTGACTTACTTTTTCTTCTTGAGATTGAACTTTAAATATTGATAATACTAAAAAGACAATTACGGTAGTAATATTTAAATTTTTCATACGATTTTTTCGGCAAATATATTTTTTCTATTCTTAATTTTTGAATGATTTTTAAAAAGAAATGATTTCTTAACATTTTCCTTTTTTTTGATTTTTGTTTTCTTAGCAATTTCCCCTTACTTAGTATTGACGTTTTTTATTTTCATGACTTCTTCTAGAAGAGGAGGTAAGCCACTTTTTCTAATTGAATCGTTATTCCAAAAACTTAATATACAACTCACGTAATTGTTTCTAACTTTACAAGCAACGTAAAAAACGGTTAATGATTTTGCTCCTGATAATCCAACTAAAAGCGAAGAGGTTCCTTTTATATCATAAACAATTTTTGTGGCTTTGGTATCAGTTCCTTCAAACTCAATTGGTATTGATTCTTCTGACAGTACTTTTAAGTTTTTTTTCATTTTAGTCGTCACTAATTGAAAATTCAATCCTTTTTTAGCACTGTTTAAATTTTTGTGAATAGACCAATTCATTTGTCCGGAATAAGGACATTGAACATTATTAATATCTTGCCACTTGCATGCTGGACCAAGTTGAATTAATCTTCCAGCAAAATCTATCATATCTACAACAGGTTCTGCAAATCGATCTTTAGGAATTTTATTTTTTATAGCTAAATCTATAAACTCTCTTTCAAGATTAGGGTTTCTTTTGTAGCTATTAAAAAAGATAACTGAGATTTGTTTTTTACTATTTTCAATAAAATATATAGCGTCATACTGATTGAATTCATCATTAATTTTAGTTTCAGTTGTAACTAAGAAATGATTGTGTAATAGTAAGCTATCTTTAGTTTTAAGATCTTTCTTTTTAATGCGGTATTTTCTATAAGCTTTCTTAAGTCCTTTTTTATTAAAACTGTAAGAAAAATCTTGTTTGCTAATTCGAATTCCATCAACATTATAGAACGTTAGGTTTTCATTTTTAATGGCTCGAAGCCGATCTAAACTTATTGAATTTTGAGCATAGGCTATTATCAATATAAAATAGCTTGTAAGAAATAGTTTTAGTTTCATATTTAGATGTATTGGTTTAAGTGAATTTTTAAGAATTTTCTCCCATCTTTTTAAGATGTTTAAAGTGAGAAATCATCATGTTTAGCAATGTTTTTTTATGATATGGATATCCATATTCTTTAGTTGTTTCTTCGATAATTGAATTGATTTTGTCGTAGTTCGTATGACAAATGTTTGGGAATAAATGATGAGCGGCGTGACAGTTAGAGCCTCCACTTAAGAATCGAGCAAATTTGCTATTCGGATTCCAATCACAACTAGTTTTTAATTGATGAATTGCCCAAGAAGAGTTTAATTCATTGTTCTCGCATTCGTAATAAGAAGCTTCTAAAAAGAAATGAGTTCCTACAAGCATTACTACAAAAAGTAAAGACGTAAATGCTGAAGTGGTAATGTAAGTTAGTGTTACAAACTGAAAGGAAACATTTGAATACGCAAATGGAATAAAAAGGACTAAAGAAAAGTACAGAATTTTGAAAAGGAAAAATCTGATGTACAATTGGTTTTTAGAAACACCTTCTCGCATCCAAGAATATTCTTTAGAGAAAAGATAAATCCAATCTCCCATAAAAACAGAATGTAATAAAGCTAACATGTAAACAAATGGCGCATAAATATGTTGGTATTTATGTTTTTTAGACCAAGGATGTGAAGGAGCCAATCGTAAAAACGGATTTTTATCAATATCGATATCACTTCCTTCAACATTTGCATATAAATGATGAGATCTAATATGTCTTAATCCCCAAAGCAAAGGATCTATTCCAACAGTTAAAAAACAAAAGAAATGTAAAACCTGATTGGCATCTTTATTTCTAAAAGCAGTGTTATGAGAAGCATCGTGGCCAAAACTAAAGCCAATAAGTAATCCAGAAATTTGAAACATTAAAAAGAAACACCAAAATGCTAGATGACTGTGCGTAAAAAATAAAGCACTGTAACTAAAATAAGATACGAAGCACCAAAAAATGCCTTTAGCCCAGAAATTAAAATCTCCGAATTTTGAGTTATTATAACCAAGTTGATAAAAGACTTTTTCTCTTAATGTGGTGAAAAATTGTTTTTCTTTAGTTGAACTTATAAATTTAGGATTTTCCATAATTGAAGAATTAAAGTTTATGTCAAAATTATGTTCAGCTTAAAATATTTTAGTCCGATAAAAATCACTTTCCATAGAATAGGACGAGTTTGCCGATTTTAGGACAACTTAAATTGAACAGATAAAATGTTGATGAGTTTTAATTGAAAAGTATTAATGCGAATTGATTTAGCTTTTAGAAATTCCAGTTAATAAGCGGAAAGTTTCTTTTTGAATTTTTGTTCCATAATCCAATTTGAATTCCTTTTAGATTTTCACACTCATTAACCAAACCGATTTGTATTCCGCGACATTTATTACTCGCATTTCGAAGAATTCCGAAGGTTAAACCGTTAATAGTTTCGTGACTATTTACCAATCCAGTTGAAAAACCATTTGTTGTGTTTCCTCTCCCTCCAGAAATATTAATCTCTATACCATTTATCTTACTAGAGTTCGGGTCGAACAAGGTTAGGTTTATTCCGTTAATTCTATTTTGATCTTCATAACCAAATGTGTTGTCAATTTGTCCAGCTTTAATAATAGGAGCATGCAAAAGAGTTAAAAAAGGCATGAATATCGTAATAGGAGTTACATTTAATCGAATTCCATTTACATCAGCATAACGTTTCTTAAGAGCCAAGATGGTATAATTAAAACCTAAACCATTTATAGTTGTGATTTTTGAAGATGGACTAAATCCAATAATAGAAGCGGTATCGTTTTCTTGCGCATTTAATTTACCTGTAAAAAGTAGAAAACACATAAGTGAATAAACAATAAAATACAATGAAGCTTTTTTCATGATTTGTAAGATTAAAAAGTTACTTCAAAAGTATTTTTGAAACCAAAAACGAATGTCCAGAATCTTAGTTTATGATTGTAATAGGAGAGGTTTGCCGATTTTAGGATAGTCTTTATAAAGAAAAACAGTTTTTGGTGTACTGCCAAAAACTGTTTAAAAATCTTACAGAAAACGGTTGTGTTAAAAGAGTTTGATTAAGTTATCTCGTTCTTTTTTATATCTACTTCTTCCAATCCACAAAGGAATAGATATACCTGCATAACCAGCCGCTGCTATATAATGAATGTCTTGAGAAAAATCGTTAAAAATTCCGCTTCGATTTCCGCTTGTAATAGCAGAAGCAATAGCTAATATTGAAAGTCCAGTGCAGATGTATGCAAAAAGCTGATTAGATCTGTATCTTTTATCGTATTGTAGAATTAAATTCAGTTTTAAAAGATCATTTTGATTATTGAAGTCAATTTTATCATAATCAATACCCAAGACTTGTAGTTTTTTAATAGATTTTTGATTGAAATTAATTTGAGTTGAAGCTTGTTCAGTTTCTTTTTCCGATTGAGAAAAACAATTAGTACTAACGAATAGTGTGCATAAAATAATACACATTTTTAAATAGGTTAATTTTAGTTTCATGATTACTACTTTTTATAATTAGAAATTCATGACATAAAACTATTTGCAGAAAGTACTTTCAGAGTCCAGAAATAAGGTTTATGCTAGAAACAGGACGGTTTTGATGATTTTAGGACACTGTTTTTACGAGTTTTGAACTCTAAAATTAGTAGGAGTGATGCCTGTATGTTTTTTGAATGCATTGTAGAATGTAGATTTAGAATTGAATCCGGATTCTAGCGCAATTGAGGTAATCGTATAATTATTGTATTCGGGATCTAACAACAATTGTTTCGAAAATTCTACTCGATAATTATTGATAAGATGATTGAAATTCTGAGAAGTTTCTTCATTAATTACTTTTGATAATTGACTACTGCTTATTTGTAGTTCGTTTGCTAAGGTTTCTAAACTTAATAAATTATCTAAAAAACGTCTATTATCGGTAATATAAGATGTAATTTGAATAAACTTTTGAGAGGTGTTTTGCTTTTCCTTTTGTGGTTTTGCAATAATTTTTTCTCGAATCGATTTTCTTTCTTTTACTTGTTTTAAAACAAAAATAAGTTCATAACCTAACCAATAAATAAGCAAGGTTGTCATAACCCTTAACGGGTAATAGAAAACAATAAAATTATCGAAGTTTAAATAGAACTTTACAATAAGCGCTACAGACCAAAGTATGTAGGTGATTCCACCTAAATAAATAAAAGAGTTTAACCATTTTAAATTATCAAAACTTAAAACCTCTTTAAAAAGGTGACTTTTATATTTTAAGGTACTATAACTGTAATAGAATAAAATTAAAGAAATAAGTAAGCTGATCACTTCTTCGATAGCAGTATATTTTTCATAAAATAAACTATAATCTGCATCACTCTTTACATCTTTAATAAATGATAAGTACACTACTTGAAAAATAATACTGATAAAGAAAAGAGGAATAATGAACTTTAAAACATTAAAGAACTTCTTTTTAATATCTAAATAATGCAGTAGGAAAACGTAGAAAAAAGGAGCAATTAATAAATGCCAAGGAATTTGAATGTACTTTAAAATAAAGAACTCTTTGATTAACAGCCAAGATTGCAAATTATTTAAAGCTATGGCTAAAATCATTAAGCTTAGAAATAAAATTCCTCTATTTTTGGTTTTCTTTTTTAACAAGAAAAAGAAGAAAGCAAAACCGTGTATTGCGCTTACGATTAAGAATAAATTAAAAAGTTCAGATAACTGCAATTTTCTACTCTTTATTTTCTAGGCAAGATATATTTTTTTAACAATTAAATTAAATTTCAGACTAATTATATCCTTACTTTTGAGCTATGACTGGTATAGAGCATATATTTTTTGATTTAGATCATACACTGTGGGACTTCGATAAAAACTCCGCATTAACTTTTCAACAAATTTTTGAGGAACAAAACATAAAACTTGATTTTGATGAATTTTTAAAAGTTTATATTCCTTTAAACTTAAGTTACTGGAGACTGTACAGAGAAGATAAAATTTCTAAAGAAGCGTTACGATACAAAAGATTAAAAGATGTTTTTGACGCTTTAAATTATGAAGTTTCAGATGAACTGATTCACCAGATTTCAGAAGATTATATTAATTACTTACCAAATCATAATTTTTTAATTGAAGGAACAATTGAGTTGCTTGAATATTTGAAACCTAAGTATAAATTGCATATTATTACAAATGGTTTTAAAGAAGTGCAGTACAAGAAGTTAAATAACTCAGGGATACGAGATTTTTTTGATATAATTGTTACTTCTGAAAGTGTTGGGGTTAAAAAACCTAATCCTGAAATATTTAATTTTGCATTAGAACTAGCAAACTCAAAACCAGAAAATAGTGTAATGATAGGTGATAGTTTAGAAGCAGATGTAATTGGATCTCAAAATTTAAACATCACACCTGTTTTTTTCAATCCGAATAAAGAAGAACACGAAACTAGTGTTAAAACTGTAGTAGAGTTGTTAGAAATTAAACAATTTCTTTAGTTTTAGAGCGTTACAAATGAACATGAAAGTAAATGAGAATATGATGAGATTTTTTTTAAAAACAGTATTTTGTTGTTTTGTATTGATGTTAAGTTCTTGTGTAGAAGATCTTAATTTCGATCAAGCAGGAGATTTAGAATTAACACCAGCTGTTGCTGCTTCGTTAGTAAATTCTACAATCACACAAAACCAATTGGTAATTGGAGGAACAGAATTAAGTATGCCAATTGAACAAACGTCTTTATTCACTGTTTTTAATAACGAACAATCTAATGATAATTTAGAGAGAGCAGTTTTACGTTTTGATATCAATAACCAATTTAATAGAAGATTTAGAATTCAATTTCTGTTTTTAGATAATGGAGATAATACTACTTACGGACCAGTAGTGCTTGATATTCCAGAGAATGAATCTAATTTCAGACAGGAAGAAGAAATCATTATAGCTAACAATCCAGCTTTTACTAATACAAGGAAGGTGCAAGTTAGAATAGAACTTTTACCAAGTACAGATGGATCAACAATAGATGTTAATGTTCCAGCATCTTTAATATTTAAATCAGCAGGAACTTTTTACTTCAGAATAAATTAGTAGATGAAAAAGATTTTAGTATTCTTATCACTAACATTAGTTAGTTATTGTTTTGGGCAACATAAACATATTTTATACGGTTTCGATAAAATTCCACAAGGATTGTTATTAAATCCTGGTGCAGAAACTGCTTATAAATATCATATTGGTGTGCCATTATTATCAGGAATTTCAACTAGCGTAAATACATCTGGATTTACATTAGCAGATTTATTTAGTAACGATAATATAGATTTTACCACAAAATTTAATAATGTAGTTAGTAATTTAGGTACTAACGATTATGCATATATAAACTCTCAAATAGAAGTAATTAACGCAGGTTATCAGTTAAATAAAAAAGATTATATAAGTGTTGGTTATTATACAGAAGTTGATGCATTTTTAAAAATACCAAAAGATTTTGCAGAGTTAATAAGAGATGGTAATGCAGGATTTTTAAACAGAAGCTTTTTGTTTTCTAACTTAGCTGCAAAAGCAGATGTTTTAGGAGTTATTCATGCGGGGATTACAAGAAAGTTTAATGAAAAGTTTATAGCTGGTGCTCGACTTAAAATTTACTCAGGAGCTTTAAATGTAACTTCTACAGGAAACACAGGAAGTTTTACTACTCGTTTAGGATCTTCAGGAATTTATCAGCATTCGTTAACGAATATTAATTTAAACGGATATAGTTCTGGTTTATATGATGAAAATAATGAGTTTGGTGTTGAGTCAAGTGACATTACAGGAAATATTTTCTTAGGAAGTAATTTAGGATTAGGTATCGATATCGGATTTACCTATGCAATAGATGAGCAAACAGAAATTTCTGCAAGTTTATTAGATGTTGGGTTTATTAGCTATTCAAATAAAGTAAGAAACGGAACCGTAGAAGGAAATTATATCTTCGATGGAATAGAATTTCAGTTCGATAATACAAATCCAGATTATTGGCAACAATTGAATGATGAAATCAATGCTCGAATTCCTAGAAGTGAGAATACAGAATCTTATTCAGTAATGCGTCCTGTAAAATTCAACTTTGCAGGAAAGTATAGCTTCGGAAAATCTAGAAGAGAAGAAAATTGTGCAGACATGTCATTTAATGATTATTATGATAATGCTATTGGAGGACAAATTTTCTCTGTTTTAACGCCTATCGGACCTCGATTTGCATTGACAGGTTTTTATGAAAGAAAATTATCTGAACGTTTTAATACAAGAGTTACCTACACAATAGACGATTTTTCAAGTACAAATTTTGGATTCGGAATTTCTGCTAATGTTTGGAAGTTGAATATTTATACTGCAGTAGATAATGTTTTAGGATTGTCTAATTTAGGAGATGCTAATACAGCTTCGTTGCAATTTGGAATCAACTTTATTTCAAGATAGTTTCAAACCTTTTTACTATATTGTCACATCATCCAAAAATTTTTTAAAGAATGAAAAAACTATTGTTCCTTTTGTTAGTATCAACTAGTGTAGCTTTTGCACAAAAGAATATTAATAATTATAAATATGTAATCGTTCCTAAAAATTTTGATGGATTTAAAAGTGCAGATCAATATCAAACAAGTTCTTTATTAAAATTCTTGTTCAATAAACATGGATTTAAAGCTTTCTTTGATGATGAAACTAAACCTGAAGATTTACAAATGAATAACTGTAAAGCATTAACAGCAGTTGTTAAAAAAGGATCAGGATTCTTATCTACAAAAGCGACAATTGAAATGAGAGATTGTCAGAATAGAGTAGTGTATGTTTCAAAAGAAGGTTTCAGTAAAATTAAAGAGTATAAAAGAGCTTATCATGAAGCTATAAGAGAAAGCTTTGTTTCTGTAAAAGGATTAAACTATAAATACATTCCGCCTAAAGAAGAAACGAAAGTTGTAAAAAGAGACTTGAATGTAACAACTGTTCGTAAGCAAACTTTAAATACAGAAACACAACCAAAAGCTCCTGTAGCAGTTAAAGAAGTGAAAAAAGTGAATACAACTTCAAATTCATCTTTTGCAACTTTATATGCGCAACCAAGAGAAAATGGTTTTCAGTTGATAGATGATAAGCCTCAAG
Organism: uncultured Tenacibaculum sp.; assembly: GCF_947495995.1. GTDB lineage: Bacteria > Bacteroidota > Bacteroidia > Flavobacteriales > Flavobacteriaceae > Polaribacter. The sequence goes on along the minus strand of NZ_CANMAX010000001.1, from coordinate 26,934 downwards.
TTGTTTTCAAAATCTTAAAAACTCAGTATCCAAATATCTATATTTTAGAGAATGCAAACGGAATGTTAATTCAAAAAGAAAACGGATTTTGGGATGCACAATTTTATAAAGAAGGAAAGCTTACAACTAAAAGTTATAAGATTAAGTTTTAATAATTATACTTTTTATCCCAACGTTTTTTTAGCGTTTCTCTAAAGTTATTTTCTCTAGCATTGTTGCCAGGTTCATATAATTTAGTTCCTGTGATTTCATCCGGTAAATATTCTTGATTTACAAAGTTATTCTCGTAGTTATGTGAGTATAAATAATCTTTACCATAATCAAGATCTTTCATCAGCTTTGTTGGAGCATTTCTAAGATGAAGAGGAATAGATAAATCTCCAGTTTGTCGAACCAATTCTTGAGCTTTTCCTATGGCCATATAAGAGGCATTGCTTTTAGGAGAATTAGCTAAATAAACTGCACACTGACTTAAAATTATTCTTGATTCTGGATAACCTATTACCGAAACAGCTTGAAATGTATTATTCGCCAAAATTAAAGCAGTTGGATTAGCATTACCAATATCTTCGGAAGCAGATATAAGTAATCTTCTTGCAATAAATTTTACATCTTCGCCACCTTCAATCATTCTTGCTAACCAATATACTGCTGCATTAGGATCACTTCCTCTAATAGATTTAATAAAAGCAGAAATTATATCGTAGTGTTGCTCTCCCGTTTTATCATAACGAACCGTATTCTTCTGAACTTTTTCTAATACCAGTTTGTTGGTGATTTCTATTTCTTCTTCAGAGGAAACTAAAAGTTCGAAAATATTTAAAAGCTTACGAGCATCTCCGCCTGAGATTTGTAATAACGCGTCAGTTTCTTTTAACGTTATCTTTTTAGTTGATAAAATTTCATCTTTTTCAATGGCTCTATTCAGTAATGAAATGAGATCTTCTTTATCAAAAGAGTTAAGAATATAAACCTGACAACGAGATAGGAGGGCAGGTATAACTTCAAAACTTGGATTTTCAGTAGTTGCACCAACTAAAGTTACCCAACCTTTTTCAACTGCACCTAAAAGAGAGTCTTGCTGTGATTTACTGAATCTATGAATTTCATCAATAAATAAAATCGGATTTTTCTGAGTAAAAAGTCCGCCACTTTTTTTTGCTTTATCAATTACTTCACGAACATCTTTAACACCAGAACTAATAGCACTTAAAGTATAAAAAGGCCTTTTCGATTCTGTAGCAATAATATTGGCTAATGTTGTTTTTCCGATTCCTGGTGGTCCCCAAAAAATCAATGATGGAATTATACCTTGTTTAATATGATTTGTTAAAATTCCGTTTTTACCAATTAAATGTTGCTGACTTATATAGTCATTTAAAGATTTCGGTCTGATTCGTTCTGCCAAAGGTGCACTCATAAAGTAAAAATAGAAAAGATTTATGACAGATTAGCCAGAAATCTAAAATGGTTACCTTTTTGTTACCTTTATTAATATGGAACAAGGAGAACAATTTCAATTCAAAAATAATATCATTACCATTCCGCTACTTTTCATTTTTATTATTTGGTTTGTGTACTGGTTAGAAATTAAGTTTGGATTTAATTTTAATAAATATGGAGTCTTACCAAGAACTTTAAAAGGTGTCAGAGGGGTTTTCTTGTCTCATTTTATTCATAATGATACAAAGCATCTATTTAATAATTCAGTACCGTTAACAGTGCTTTTAATGAGCTTATTTTATTTTTATAGAGATGTAAGTGTAAAAGTGTTGTTGTACGGAAGTTTACTGACCGGAATTTTCACATGGATCATTGGTAGAGAAGCATATCATTTTGGAGCTAGTGGAATAGTTTATTTATTATTCAGTTTTGTTTTTTTTAGTGGGATTTTGAGAAAACATTTTCGATTAGTAGCAATGTCTTTAATTGTTATTTTTCTCTACGGAAGTATGGTTTGGTATCTTTTTCCAATTGAAAACGGAATTTCTTGGGAAGGGCATTTATCTGGTTTTTTAGTAGGAATGTTTTTTGCCTATCATTACAGAAAAATTGGAATAGTTAAAGAAAAATTTATTTTTTCAAAAACAGCTTTTGATGAAATGTTTGATGAAGATGGTAATTATTTACCTCCAGAAGAAAAAGAAGAAGAGGTTGTCGAAGAGGTTAAAGAAATAACATATAAATATATATACGTTCCTAACGAGATTTCAAAAGAAGAGGAAGAATAAAAGACGCTTAATTAGCGTCTTTTTTGTGTTTTTATAAGTTAGGTTGAGGAGTTAATCTCAAGTAAGGTTTAACTTCTTTATGTCCTTTAGGAAAAAGATCTGGAATGTCTTCATTCTTTACAGCAGGAACAATAACACAGTCCTCACCATTTTTCCAATTTGCAGGAGTTGCAACTTTATGATAAGAAGTTAATTGGAGAGAATCAATAACTCTTAGTAATTCATCAAAATTTCTACCAGTAGACGCAGGATAAACTATAATTAATTTCACTTTCTTATTCGGATCAATAATAAATACAGAACGAACAGTTAAGTTATTATCTGCATTAGGATGAATCATATCATACAAGTTAGATACTTTTTTATCTTCATCTGCTATAATTGGAAAGTTAACAGTTGTATTTTGTGTTTCATTAATGTCTTCTATCCAACCTTTATGAGAAGAAGCACCATCTACACTTAATGCTACAACCTTAACATTACGCTTTTCAAATTCTGATTTATATTTCGCAACAGTTCCTAATTCAGTTGTACAAACAGGAGTATAATCTGCAGGATGTGAAAATAAAATCCCCCAGCTGTTTCCTAACCATTCATGAAAGTTTATTGTTCCTTTTGAAGTCTCTGCAGTGAAGTTTGGTGCTTCATCACCTAATCTAATTGTGCTCATTTTTTAAAATTTATCGGTTTAGTCTTAAATTTAAGAAAACCTATCTATAAATTTTGTTAAATAAAGATGAGCTTTATGTTAGTTTTTAAATTACATTCTTTGTCGTACAGCTTCGTAAAGGAAAGCTCCACAAGCAACAGAAACATTAAGTGATTGAATTTCTCCAAGAAGAGGAAGTTTGGCTTTATAATCAGCCATTTTTAAAACAGAATTACTGACACCTTTGTGTTCAGAACCCATTATAATAGCTATAGGCTGATTCATATCAACATCATAAATTGAATCTTCTGTTTTTTCAGTAGCAGCAACAAGTTTTATATCTGCAGCTTGAAATTGGAAGATAGCATCTTTTATATGGTCTACTTTGCAGATAGGAACTTTAAACGCAGCACCAGCTGAAGTTTTTATAGTTTCTGCATTTACAGGTGCACTACCACTTTTTTGAATAATAATACCATTTATTCCAGTGCATTCTGCAGTTCTTATGATAGCACCAAAATTTCTAACATCAGATAGTTGATCAAGAATAATAAACAATGGTTTTTTACCAGATTCTAAAGTTTCTTCTATCAATGTGTCTAATTCAAAGAAAGTAATAGGAGATATTTTAGCAACAGCCCCTTGGTGATTATTATGCTTCGATAAACGATTAAGTTTTTCAACAGGAACAACACTAGTAGATATTTTATTCTTCTTTATTAGTTTTTCTAATTCAAAATAAAGATCACCTCTTAATCCTTTTTGTAAGTAAACTTTGTCTATAGTTGAATTACTTTCAATTGCCTCAATAATAGCTCTAATACCAAAAATTGTAGTTTTTTGTTCCATGCTGCAAAGGTAGTTGAATTTATTCCAAAAAAAAACCACCTTTTAAAAAGGTGGTTTTTGATTTATTATAACAATGAAATTTATTATTGCTTAGTAAGTGTAAATTCGTAATCTCCAAAAGTACCTAAAGGTCCTTTAGCAAAAATAGTGAAATTAGAATCTGCGTATGATGTTTCGTTTACAGTCATATCTCTAAATAAGGCAATATTAACCGTTGAACCTGCAAAAGAAACAGTTCCATTACAAGTATCAAAAGTCATTACAGTACCGTTAGGAATAAATTGATTAGCACCAGCAGAATTATTTAAAATTACTCTAATACCATCAGTATCTGTTGGATCTTTGCTGATTTCAATTTGGTATGTTTCTCCAAAATTAGCAGCTAAACTTAATCCTGCATTAGTACCACCAGCACTAAATTCTTCTTGTACAGTATATGTTCCTACCCAATCATCAAGATTAATAGGGCAGTCATTATCTACAATTGTTATGGTTTTTGTATTGCTATTAACACCTTCCCCTCCAATACCAACAGCTTTATCGCTTGAAGTAGATAATTCTAAAACAATATCTAAGTTTCCATCAGTTCTCGCATTATCTACAGGAACAATAACAATTTCAGCACTTCTTTGTCCCGCAGGTATTTCTACAGTACCATTGTTCATGTCAGTAAAACGTGTATTATCATCCGAAGTTACAGTATAATTTACTGTAATACCATTTTCATTAGAAGCTCCACCAAATAAAACAGTAGTCGTTAAACCTGCTGTGTTGTTTTCCGCTAAATCTGCTGATGTTGAAGCAAATTGTATAAATCCTTCAGTGTTTTTATAAAAAGTAGGGTTTTCATCTTCACAAGAACTCAACACAAATATTGAAGATAGAAGAAGAAAATAAAAATATTTATTTAATTTTTTCATAATTAATGTCTTTTAATTAAAACTAGTAACCTGGGTTTTGTTGTAAAATATCACCTGCTAAATCTATTTCACCTAAAGGTATAGGTAAAGTAAATCTATGATCAGTATTACTAATTGTACATACTCCGTTGAAAGCACAATCAATTGCGTCTCTGTCGATAGTAGTGTTAGCGCGTACACCTAATCTTTTGATATCAACCCATCTGAAACCTTGTAAAGCTAATTCTTTACGTCTCTCATTTAATAAAGCTGCGTATGCTGCTTGAGCACTTCCGAAGTTTGCTAATGGTTGTGGGCTAGCGTAGCGGTTGTCTTGTAACTGTTTTAATAATGTAGCAGCTGCCGGTAGGTTTCCTAAAGCGATTTGAGCTTCAGCTTTAATTAATAACATTTCAGAAACTCTAAAGATCTTGATGTCATTCATTAATGGTTGACTTTCGTGTCCAGGATATAATCTGATAACTAATACGTCAGATTCTTTTGGGTCAGAAGCAGTTGCGTAATTAGGATCAATTCTAGAAGTTGGATCTACTAATCTAGTTTTTCTAATATCTGCATCATCAATGCTATTGAATAAAGATCTACTTAATTCCATAAATGGAGAACCGTCAATAGTACTTCCTCCAAAAGCAAACAATGATCCAGCCCATCCACCACCACCAGTAGCTTGGTTATCGAAGTTATCGTTAATAGTTCTTTCTAATTCAAAAATGATTCCAGAATCATCAGAATCATCAAAGGTGTTAAAATATCTTACGGGGTTAGTTAAAGTGTAAGAGTTTAATAACGTAGTAGCATACTGATCAGCTAAAGTATATTGTCCTCTGTAAGCAGCCATTCTAGCTCTTAAAGCAGTCACAAAATCTCTACTAATAAATTGTCTCTCTGACTGAGTAGAAATTAAAGTAGCAGCCTCATCTAAATCCTGATTAATGAATTCATATACTTCTCCATTAGTATTTCTTGGTAAAAACTGAGTAGGACCAGGAATGATGTCTAATTTAACAACACCTAATGCAGAATCATCAGTTAAATCTGTACTAAAGTAAGTTAATAACTGAAAGTGGCAATAAGCTCTAATAGCTAAAAACTCACCTCTAATCTCATTGTATTCAGCTTGATCAGCAGGATCTACTGTTAAAGCTTCACCAGCTTGTAATAATTTATTGATCTGGTTGATAGTGATATAATAAGAAGACCATAATCCAGCAGAGAATCCTGAAGCAGGAGTCAATTGTTGACCTAATAATAAGATATTTTGTCCACCATTAACTAAACCTAAAGACATTTCATCTGTGAAACCAGCATTGAATAAAATCTCTGTCGTGTTGTCGAGACGAGCATATACTCCAAGTAAAGTGCTCTCAAAATCATCAACAGATTGAACAGCTTTATCAGAAGTAAGTATACCAGGTTGTTCGATGTCAATTACATCATCACATGCTGTGAATGCGATCAACCCTATTAAAATTAAAAATATTTTTTTCATCTTTATATTGTATATTAAATTATATAAATCTTAGAATCCAATTTCGAAACCAAATGAGATAGTTCTTGGAGTTGGGAAAGTTCTACTTGTGTTACCAAATCCTTCAACATCGAAATCTCTAAACCCGCTTATTGTAACTAAGTTCTCTCCATTAATGAAAGTTCTAATCTTAGATAGCTTAAATTGCTTTACAATATCTCTTGGGAAGTTATAACCTAAGCTTACGAAACGTAAACGTAAGTAATCAGCGCTTTGGATAAAACGATCTGAAGCTAAACCTAAGTTACTAGCTCTTAAGGCAGGTACATCAGTAACTCTGTTGTCTGGTGTCCAGAAATCTAAAAGATCTTCAGATAAACGGAAGTTACCAATGTTGTTAGGGTTAACAGCATTCGCGTAATTACCAGCAACTCTATCAGCTCCAATTACGAAGTTAAAGCTAGTTTGTAAGAAAAATCCTTTATAATCAACGTCAAAACCAAAACTACCTTGGTAATCTGGGAATCTAGTTTTATTTGTGAATACACGGTCGTTATCAGCATCTGGAGTTTCAGTTAAATTATCATTCGCGTCTAAGAATAATAAGTTACCATTTGCAGGGTTAACACCAGCATATCTTACTGAGAAGAATTCACCAATTGGTCCTCCTTCACGAACAGTTGTTAAATTAGCACCAAATCTTTCTGATTTGTTGTAGTTTCCTGCAAAGTTCGCAGAAACTCTTAAATCAGGAGTACTGATAGGAGTATATCTTAAGAATAAATCAACTCCAGTATTTCTAACTATACCATCACTATTTACTTCTAAACTAGTAGCTCCAAAAAGACTCTGTACAGGTTGTGAAACGAATAAGTCAGAAGTTTCTCTTTCATAAACGTCTAAACTACCAGATAATTTTCTATTGAAAACTTCAAAATCAACACCGATGTTTGATTCAGTAGTTGTTTCCCATTTTAAATCTGGGTTACCAGGTTGGTTGATGAAAATAGCGTTAGCACCACCATAACCAGCACCAGTACTAAATAAACTTTGTGTTCTTGTTGCAGCAACGAAGTATTGGTTGAAACCTACAGCAGTAGTAATATCTTGGTTACCAGTTGTACCATAAGAAGCTCTTAGTTTTAATAAGTCAAAGGCAGATCCATCCATAAATGATTCTTGATCGATGTTCCATCTACCAGAAACAGACCAGAAAGTACCCCAACGGTTTGAATCTCTAAATCTAAAAGAAGCATCACGTCTTACAGTAGCTCCAAAACCATATTTCTTTTTATAATCATAATCAGCTGTAGCGAAGAAAGATAATAAACCAGCGTTGTTGATGTTTGCATTTGCTTGATCAATGAAGAAATCATTAGCAGCATTATCATCTACAAAACCAGAACCGTCTCCAGGACTAAATGTCTTAGGATCTAAACCGTTAGCTCTAAATCCAAAAGTATCTAAATGAGCTTTAAAAACCTCCATGTAAGCACCAACATCTAAAGAGTGATCCTCTCCAAACTTAGTACTATAGTTTAAAGAGTTTAACCAGTTAACACCGATAGCTCTAGTAGTTTGTTGATCTTGAGTACCTGGAGTTGTGTTACCAGTTTGAGCAAAGAAAACAGAGTTGAATGAATTAGGGAACTCAGCTCTAAGAGTAGTTTCGTGAGTGTAATCCATACCTAATCTAGATCCTAAAGTTAATCCATCATAAAGTTCATAACTTGCATTTAAAGATAAAATAGCTTTTAATTCGTCCTCACGTCTTTCGTAAGTAGCTAATCTATCTAATAATAATAATGGAGTATTTGCGAAAATTGGAGCAATAGATCCTCCTTGACCAACTACATACTCTGAAGGAGAAATGTAAGGTAAAGATTGGTAAGCACCTAATACGAAGTTTCTGTTAACACCTCCACCACCAATTGCATTTGGCTCATTGTTTTTAGAGTAGTTTAAAGATATAGAAGTTCCGTATTTGAACTTTTCATTATCACTTCTACCATTAATTTTAGCATCTAAATTAAATCTCTGTAATCCACTTTGTACTAAAATACCTTGAGAATCAAAGTAACCTAAGTTTACATTTGTTGTTGTCTTTTCAGAACCAGAACTAATTCTTAAGTTGTGACTTTGAGTAATAGATCTTCTGAAGAAGATATCTAACCATTCAGTATTAGTTTGAGATAATTGAGCAATTTCAGCATCAGTTAATCCGCTACCTCTACCGTTTCCGAATGTTCTTTCTAATTCTAACATTCTTCTAGAATCTAAAAGATTAAGATTGTTACTCTGTAATTCAGATATAGAAGTTAATAAGTTATACTCGATTGTAGTTGGAGTATTAAACTTACCAGATTTTGTTTTAATAATAATTACACCGTTCGCACCTCTGTTACCATAAACAGACTTAGCACCAGCATCCTTAAGGATAGTCATGCTTTCGATGTTGTTAGGGTTTAAACTTCTAAAGTTATCACCATCAACTGGAACACCATCAATAATAAATAAAGGCTCAGTGTTACCATTGATCGAACCAACCCCTCTAATAATAACCTCACTATTAGCACCTGGCTGTCCAGAACCTGTAGTAATGTTTACCCCAGGAGCCTGACCTTGAATTGTCTGAACTAAAGAAGCATTAGGTCTACCTTCAATAGTCTCTGCACCTAAACTTGTAATAGAAGTGTTTACTGTAGGCTTACTTCTTCTAATATCATAAGCTCCTTCTACAATAACTTCTTCAAGTAAATTGTCACTTTCCATTGAAACATTGATACTGTTAGATGAACCAACCACTCGTTCTACAGTTTTCATACCAACAAAACTAAAAACGATAACGTCACCAGTTTTAGCTTTAATTGAGTATTTACCATCAAAGTCAGTTTCAGTACCAGATGTAGTACCCTTTTTTAATACACTAACCCCAGGTAAAGGTCCAGATTCATCTGAAACAGTTCCTGAAATTGTTCTGTCTTGAGCAAATGAAATTTGCACAACCAACGCCAAAAGGAGCGTTAAAATCCCATTAAACTTTGTTTTCATTGTATAATTGTTTGAATTAATCAATCGCTAAAATCTTAATTTTATCTTAAATAAACAATTTTTTAACATAAAAAACCAATTTAAATCACGCCTAAAAGGATAATAGTGTGTCTTTATAAATAGAAATGGAGTTATATTTAATTTTAAATAAAAAAAGAGCTAGTAAAAACTAGCTCTTTCATGGATTACTTTAAAAAGTAATGTGTTTTTGTTATCTCCATACCCATAAAGAATCATCTAATAAATGACCTCCTTGATTAGAGATTGCAGCATTATAGTTTGCGCTATTTGCTAACCTTTCAGAATCTGGATATAAGAAACGTAATGGAACTATACCTGAAGGATTGTTTCCGTTCGCTCCATTAGCATCAGCAGTTAATGTAGGGAAACCAGTTCTTCTGTAGTCATTCCAAGCCTCTATTGCATTATGCCCATAAAAAGCTTTGTATTTTTCCGTTATAATAGTTTCAAGTTGTTGTTGAGCAGTACCAGTTAAAGTTAAAGCATTAACATAAGTAGTAATGTCTCCAGCAGGAACACCTAAGTACTCCATGTTAGCTGTAACAGCAGCCTGTAATGCCATTAAAGCATTTCCTCCTGTACTTAATAAAGCTTCAGCTTCTATAAATTTAACTTCAGCGTAAGAAATTAATAAAGAAGGAGAGTCTTGTTGAGCCCAGAATAAATCTGCATTACTAGAATCGTAGAATAAGAAATCTGTACCATCTTGGAACATGTATTTTTCTTGTCTTGGATCTCCTGTCATTAAAGTAGCAAATGAAGGTCCGATAACCATAGTATTTGGCCTTTCAGCACCAAAAGCAGAAATTGGGTTTCTACCTCCAGAGGTATTTTCGAATACAAATTCAGGTTGACCATCATTAGAAGTAAAAGATTGATTTACTTCGCTGATAACGCTAGCCATAACTCCTGGATTAACTTTAGATTGTTGTAATAAGTATCTAGCTTTTAAAGCATGTGCAACAGCAGCCCAATCAGATGCTGAAGAAGGACCAGAAGTTAAATTTCCGAAAATACCAGCAGGGTCAGTAGTATTTAAATCAGCAATTGCTCCATCTAATAAGTTAATGATAGCTGTATACACATCTTCTTGAGAATCATAAGCAGGAGTTAAGTTATCTGCTCCCTTGAAAGCTTCAGAAAAAGGAATGTCTCCCCATAAATTAGTAGCCATACCTAAATTGTAAGCATAGTATAATCTAGCTAAACCTCTAGTGTGTAAGTTTCCACTAGTAGTAGTACGAGTAATTATGTCATCACAGTCCTTCATAGAACCTACGTAAAGTCCGAATTCCCATAAGTTAGCAATATCACCTTCACCAATGTTGTATTGAGTAAAAGCAACTTGCTGAGCATCAAAACCAGCCCATTGTTGCATAATGATTCCTGCTAAACGAGCTCCGTTAGCCATCATGTTTCTGTGTGTTTGTGTTTGCATTGCCGGAACAATAGCTCGCACACTTACATTATCTCCACCAGGTCTGGTTGGTTGAAATAATCTAAACCAAAACCATTAGAGTCTCCTGATAAGTTTGTCTCAGGGTCAATACCAGGGTAATCAGTGTCTAACCATAAGTTTCTTCCAGAAACCGTTACAGAGAAACTATCTATTGGTAATTGACTAATTGCTTTTTCACCTAAACTATATGTTAAAGCTACTTCTCTTAATCTGATATATGAACCGTCATAAACGTTGTCTTCAGAGATTCCTCCAAAACCATAACGTACCCATCTGTTAGCTCCTAAACCACCAGCTGGATCAGCATAAGCAACAGGAGTAGTGTTAGGTTGACCGTCTGATTGTCTTACACCTTCAAAAACGAAAGTTTCATTTCTTAAGTTTCCAGTAGTTTCAGATACTCCAAAGTAATCTAAGATACCACAAGTACCACACCATACATCTCCACCTTCTTTAACATCTACTAATGCAGTTAAGCTAAAGTTTTTATAAGAAACAGTGTTTCTGATAGCCATAGTCCAATCTGGGTTTGGATCACCAACTACACCTGATTCAGGATCTTCGATTGCCCATCCATTATCATCAATAAGTACGTTTCCATCTGCGTCTCTTAACCATCTTGATCCCCAAATAGCACCATACTGTTCTCCTTCAACAGCTCTAGATGAAGTAGAGTTAAATCCGTTTAATAAGATTGGTTCTATACCTTCTGGTAAATCAGTAACAAAGTTTGTATACTTAGTCCAGTTAACATTAATGTCCCAGTTGAAATCTTCAGTTCTAACAGGGTTGAATCCAGCAGAAACTTCCCAACCTTTGTTCTCAACAGTACCAGCATTAATTACACGACTAGTAAAACCTGTAGTAGCAGGCTGGTTAATAAATACTACTTGGTCATCAGTAGTTTTGTCATAATAAGTAACATCTAACGAAATTCTAGAGTCTAAGAATTTTAACTCAGCACCAATTTCGTATTCAGTAGTAGTTTCAGCTTGAATATTTGGATTACCTAAAACAGCTCCACGCTCAAATGCAACATTAGAGAATAAAGGGAATTGGTTTCCGTTAATAAATCCATCACCACCAGCTAAAGCAGCGTTGTAGTAAGATACTGTTGCGTATAATGGAGCGTCATTACCAGTACTACCCCAAGAACCTCTTAATTTACCGTAATCGAACCAGTCACTCTCTTCAATTAATTCAGAGAAAACAAAACTTAAACCAGCGCTATAAGACTGGAAGCTGTTGTTGTCTTGAGGTAAAGTAGAAGACCAGTCATTTCTTACTGCACCATTAACGAATAACATGTTCTTATAACCAAACTTAGCATCTGCTAAAAGAGCGTTTACAGAACGTCTGTTGATTGTTTCAGTATTAATTTGAGAAGCAGTGTTAGAAATATGGAAGAATCCAGGGATTGCTAAAGTGTTACCTTGAGAAGATCTACTAGTAAAATCAGTTCTAAAGAAGTTGTATCCAACTGTTCCGTCTAAAGTTAAATCTTCATTTAATTTAGTAGTGAATAGAGCTAAGAATTGGTTGTCTATTTGTTGGTTAGAGATATCAGTATCTAAAACTAAACCTTCGTTTACTGTTGCAGAGTTTAAATCGATACCAGATTTACGAGCGTCTGTATATCTATCAAATCCGTAAGTTCCTTTTAAAGTTAACCAATCAGTAACTGAATAAGTAGCTTCTAATTGTCCAATAAATCTGTTTACGTTGTCAAAACTAGGGTTTTTAGCAACTGTCCAGAATGGGTTATCATATACACCAGCACGGTAACTACGTTGTGTTCCGTCAGGTAATTGGTATACAGAATTTGTAGCAGCAGCTTGGCTTCCAGATAAACCGTTACCGTTATCAAAAGTAGGAGTAGTTCTTAAAAGACCTAACATGATACCAGAGATATTAGAACCTCTTTGTACTCTTCTACCACCAGAGTTAATGTATTTACCTCCAATGTTAACGTTAACTTTATCGCTTAATTCCGTATTTAAGTTTAATGTGAAAGATGTTCTTCCGAATTCTTCTGTCGGAGCAACACCTGTTTGATCTAATTTACCAGCAGAGAAGAAATACTTAGATTTTTCAGTACCACCAGAAATAGATAAATTGTAGTCTGTAGATAATCCTGTTTTAAAGAAATTGTAGTTGTCATAAGCATTAGCTCTTTGTCCGTTACCAGTTCCTGCAGGAACTAATCTACCATTTCTGTCATATGGGTAAGAAGCGTCTCCGTCAAATTCTAAAGTAGAAATTGCAGGTCCCCAGCTAAATCCTTCTCTTGTTTCAGGTCCTCTATATGTTAAAACACCACCAGAAGGTCTACCTTGAGCAAATTCTTTTTGTAAGTTAGGTAGCCTACTTACATTACTAATCATAGTATTACTGCTGAAAGTAATTTTTGGTTTTCCAGCTTTACCTTTTTTAGTTGTAATGATAACAACTCCGTTTGCAGCTCTTAAACCATATAAAGTTTGTGCTGCCACACCTTTAAGGATGTTGATGCTTTCGATATCATTTTGGTTGATATCCACAGCTCTGTTTGAGTTATCAACTCCAGCTAAACCGTTTCCGTTAGATGAGTTGTCAATTGGCACACCATCAACAATGAATAAAGGACTATTACTTCTGTTGATAGAAGTGTTACCTCTAATTCTGATGTTTGCAGACGAACCAACAGAACCAGAAGAAGTGATAACTTGTACCCCAGCAGCTTTAGAGTTTAAAGCAGAAACTAAGTTAGTTTCACCAGTGTTTTCAATGTCTTCAGCTTTTACAGCTTGAATAGAATATGATAATTCTCTTGGTTTTGCAGTTTTACCTAAAGCGGTAACGATAACTTCGTCTAAAACACTAGAATCTTCAGCTAATACAACATTAATTGTGCTAGAACTACCAACCGTTTTTTCGATTGATTTCATTCCAACAAAACTAAAAACAAGTACATCTCCAGCTTTAGCTTTAATGTTATACTTACCATCAAAGTCAGTTTCTGTTCCTGTTCTAGTTCCTTTTTTCACAACACTAACTCCAGGTAGTGGTTCAGAACCATCTGTAACAACCCCTGAAATCGTTTTGTCTTGTGCGAAAGATACATGCACAATCAACGCTAGGAATAGCGTTAAAATTCCATTAAATTTTGTTTTCATTATGTATTTATTTGAATTAATGTGTGCTAAAGTCTTAAATTAAACTTAAAAAAACAACAAAAAAAGTTAATAAAATGTAAATACGGCGTCGTTATTGTTAAAAAGAAAGTTTTTTTTTAACTAAAAGTAGTTTTTGAAAATAATCGATAAGTTAAACCTGTTTTTATTGAGGTTTTCTGAAAGATTGCTGGTAATAGATAGGTTTATTAGAGTGTTTGATCTCTTGAAGGCATATCCAAATCCATAGCCAAATAATATATTAGTTTTTTTAGTAATGTCTTCAGATATCCCGATATCAGTTATAGAGTACAAATAAGACTTTTGTTGTGAGGTCAAATAAATATATTCGATGTTAAAGAAAGAGTATTGGCTTGAAAAAATACTTTGAGGATCAAATCCTCTTATAGAATTAATTCCTCCTATTCTATATAGTTCATTGAATAATATCTCTGAAGAAGAAGTTAGTATGCTAGTTTCGTTTCTTATATCAATAATGCTTCTTTGACTTATTTTGAAGTTGAAGTTAGATTCTAGATTAGTTTTTATTTGATTAGCATTGTTGTTTTCAGATTCTCTATTTCCAAATAAGGTGTTGAATTGGATTGAGAATTTTGGTTTAAGAAATGTATTTCTAGTATTTGTTCTGTATGAGAATGATGGGCCTACAAATGAAGAAGAGAAGTCGACTGTGTTTGAGTTGATTTGATTATTACTGTCTAACGTGTTGTTGGAATTTAAACTTTCAAATTTTAATCCAGCTTTCATTTTAGGTGAGATGTCGTATGTAAGTTCGGTGTTAAATTTAGAGCTTAAAAAACTACTGTCTTGCCTGTAAATTTCAAAAGAGCTATTGTTTGATATTGGTGATTTGAATATATAAGGTATAAAAGTTCTTAATACAAGGTTTTGTCTTTCGTTTCCATTTGCATTCCAATTTATATGTAATTGCTCACCAGTATTTATTAGGTTGTTTAATTCGAAGTTAATATTTCCATTAATGCTTAAGTCTTCTCTTTCGCTAGAGCTAAAATTTATAAGTCCATCAAAACTACTGTTTTTTACTTTCTTTAAGTATAGGTAAACAATAGTAGAATCTTTACTAAATAATGTTTCTGGACTTTTTTGTTGTTCGATGAAGTTTAGTCCATTTATTTCTTGGGAAATAGTTTCAATTTTTTCTGGAGAGAAAGTTGATTGAGTTTTTAGTTTTAGATAGTGTTTTAAATAAGTCTTAGGAAATTCAGTGTATCCTTTTATTACGATTTTGTCAATCGTTCTTTTTTTTGAGTCTGAAATGACTAGGCTAGCTGAGATAATATTGTCTTCAAGAGTTATGTTTTTAAGTTCAGCTTTAGAGAATATTTTTCCTTCCGAAGCTAAGATTGAATTTTTATTATCTAGATAATTTTTGAGTTTTGAGATTTCAATAACTTCAACCGATTTGTTTCTGTGAAAAATTCTTATTGAATCTATTTTTTTTCCAAATGTTATGTGTACAGATGTTTGTTCTTTGGAAGTGATGATGGAATCATATCTATTATAGAAATAACCTTTTAATTTTAGGTTTTGTGATACTGAATCTAAGCTTTTACTTAAATCAGTGAAATAATAAGCGCGATCTAAATTGTTTTTCTTTAAAGTGTGTTTTTCGTTTTTCTTATCATTAATGAATTTTACTTTGTTGTTTTGAGAAAAAACAAAGTTGTTGGAAAACAGTAGTATTGTTGCTAAAAAAAAGATTATTTGCTTCAAGGTAGAAAAATAAATGCTAAAGTATATTAAATCAATTGATTTGGCTTTATTGGATCAAAGGTTTTAAAAATAACTTACTGATATTTGATTAATTAGAAATTAATTGTACATTTGCACACTCTTAAAAATAGAGATTAATATTAATAAGTACAAACGAAAACAAGTAATTAATTAGTATGCCAACTATTCAACAATTAGTTCGTAAAGGAAGAACCAAAATAACTAAGAAGAGTAAATCGGCTGCTTTGACGGCATGTCCTCAAAGACGTGGAGTTTGTACGCGTGTGTATACAACAACACCAAAAAAACCTAACTCAGCAATGCGTAAAGTTGCCCGTGTAAGGTTGACAAATGGTAATGAGATCAACGCGTATATCCCAGGAGAAGGGCATAACCTTCAAGAGCACTCGATAGTATTAGTTAGAGGTGGAAGGGTAAAAGATTTACCAGGGGTTAAATATCACATCGTACGTGGTGCATTAGATACTGCAGGTGTTGAAGGAAGAACTCAACGTAGGTCTAAATATGGTGCAAAACGCCCTAAAGACAAAAAGTAATTATTCAGTAACTTTTTTAATGTAAAGACATGAGAAAAAGAAGAGCGAAAAAAAGAATCTTATTACCAGATCCAAGATTTAACGATCAATTAGTAACACGTTTTGTAAACAACTTAATGTGGGACGGTAAAAAGTCTGTAGCGTTCAAAGTGTTTTATGATGCAATTGATATCGTAGAGCAAAAGAAAACTGACGAAGAGAAGTCAGGATTAGAAATTTGGAAAGATGGTTTATCAAATGTAATGCCTCACGTAGAAGTTCGTTCACGTCGTGTGGGAGGGGCTACATTTCAAATACCAATGCAAATCCGTCCAGATCGTAAAGTGTCAATGGCGATCAAATGGATGATAAGTTATGCAAGAAAGCGTAACGAAAAAACGATGGCACAACGTTTAGCATCTGAAATTTTAGCAGCTGCTAAAGAAGAAGGAGCTGCAGTTAAAAAGAGAGTAGATACTCACAAGATGGCTGAAGCTAACAAGGCATTCTCACACTTTAGATTTTAATAAAAATGGCTAGAGATTTAAAATTCACACGAAACATTGGTATTGCTGCTCACATTGATGCAGGTAAAACTACAACTACTGAACGTATCTTATTCTACACGGGAGTTTCTCATAAAATAGGAGAGGTTCACGACGGTGCATCTACGATGGACTGGATGGAGCAAGAAGCTGAAAGAGGTATTACAATTACTTCTGCTGCTACAACTTGTGAGTGGAAATTTCCACTTGAAAATGGACAATCAACTCCTGATACTAAAGGATATCATTTCAATATTATTGATACTCCTGGTCACGTTGATTTTACTGTTGAGGTAAACCGTTCATTACGTGTATTAGATGGTTTAGTGTTTTTATTTTCTGCAGTAGATGGTGTAGAGCCTCAGTCAGAAACTAACTGGCGTTTAGCAGATAACTACAAAGTGCCTCGTATTGGATTTGTTAACAAGATGGACCGTCAAGGATCTAACTTCTTAGCAGTATGTCAGCAGGTAAAAGATATGTTAAAGTCTAACGCAGTGCCAATCGTATTAAATATTGGTGATGAAGCTGACTTTAAAGGTATCGTAGATTTAGTTAAAAACCGTGCTATTGTATGGCATGATGATAACTTTGGATCTACTTTTGACGTAGTTGATATTCCAGAAGAGTTAAAAGAAGAAGCTGCTGAATTAAGAGCAAAATTAATTGAAGAAGTAGCTGCTTACGATGAGAATTTATTAGAGAAGTTCATGGAAGATGAGAACTCTATTACAGAAGAAGAAGTGCACGCTGCTTTACGTGCTGCTGTAATGGATATGTCTATTATTCCTATGGTATGTGGATCTGCATTCAAAAATAAAGGAGTACAATTCTTATTAGATGCAGTTTGTCGTTACTTACCTTCTCCAACAGATAAAGAAGCAATTATCGGTACAGATCCTAATACAGGTGAAGAGATTGCTCGTAAACCAGACGTAAAAGATCCATTTGCAGCTTTAGCATTTAAAATTGCAACAGATCCTTTCGTAGGTCGTTTAGCATTCTTCCGTGCATATTCAGGTCGTTTAGATGCAGGTTCTTATGTGTTAAATAACCGTTCAGGTAAGAAAGAACGTATATCACGTATTTACCAAATGCACTCTAATAAGCAAAATGCTATCGATTTTATTGAAGCTGGAGATATTGGTGCAGCAGTAGGTTTTAAAGATATTAAAACAGGAGATACGTTATCAGCTGAAAAAGCTCCTATCGTATTAGAATCTATGGATTTCCCAGATCCTGTAATTGGTATCGCTGTTGAGCCAAAAACTAAAGCAGATGTAGATAAGTTAGGTATGTCTTTAGCGAAATTAGCTGAAGAAGATCCAACATTTACAGTTAAAACTGATGAAGCTTCAGGTCAAACAGTAATTTCAGGAATGGGTGAGTTACACTTAGATATTATTGTAGATCGTTTAAAGCGTGAATTTAAAGTTGAGGTAAACCAAGGTCAACCTCAAGTAGAGTATAAAGAAGCAATTACAGCATCTGCAGATCACAGAGAGGTTTATAAAAAGCAATCTGGAGGTCGTGGTAAATTCGCTGATATTGTTTTCACTATGGAACCAGCAGAAGAAGGAGTTCAAGGTTTAGTTTTCGAATCTATCATTAAAGGTGGTAACGTTCCTAAAGAATTTGTTCCTTCAGTAGAGAAAGGTTTCAAAGAAGCAATGAAGAATGGTCCTTTAGCTGGATACGAGATGGATTCTATGAAGGTGACTTTAAAGGATGGTTCTTTCCACCCAGTTGATTCTGATCAGTTATCATTCGAATTAGCGGCAAAATTAGGTTACAAAGCTGCTGCGAAAGCTGCAAGAGCTGTAATCATGGAGCCAATGATGAAGTTAGAAGTGTTAACTCCTGAAGAAAACATGGGAGATATCGTAGGAGATTTAAACAGAAGACGTGGACAAGTAAATGATATGAGTGATCGTTCAGGTTCTAAAGTTGTTAGAGCTATCGTTCCTTTATCTGAAATGTTCGGATATGTAACTTCGTTACGTACATTATCTTCTGGTAGAGCAACTTCTACAATGGAATTTTCACACTATGCTGAAACTCCTTCAAATATCGCTGAAGAAGTTATCGCTAATGCAAAAGGTTAATTAAGATGAGTCAAAAAATTAGAATAAAATTAAAATCTTACGATTACAATTTAGTAGATAAATCTGCTGAGAAAATCGTTAAGACAGTAAAAAGTACTGGAGCGGTTGTTAACGGACCAATCCCTTTACCAACTCATAAAAAGATTTTTACAGTATTACGTTCACCACACGTAAACAAGAAATCTAGAGAGCAATTTCAATTATCTGCTTACAAGCGTTTATTAGATATTTATAGTTCTTCTTCTAAGACTATTGATGCTTTAATGAAGCTTGAATTACCAAGTGGAGTTGAAGTAGAGATTAAAGTATAAGTATTTTTATACAGATATAATAAAAAGCCTTTTTGCGAAAGTAAAAAGGCTTTTTTAATGAATAACTTTTTCTAGTCAGAACTAGAGTATAAAGTTATTTTCTGTGATAATTTAAATTTATTTAAAACCTAACTACCATAAAATCATTTAAATAATTGGTTTTAGTTTGGTTATGTTTGTATTTTTTTATACTTTCGCAGTCCGAAATTGGGTGTTAATCAATTTTTAACACGTTATTTCAACAACATGTCCGGAGGGTTTCGCGAAGGAAAAACGGTAAAACACAATAAGTTAAGAGCTAAAACGTGTTTTACGCTCTTTTTTTTTGAGTGAGATTTTAAAGATGCAGAAACATTTGTTTCAAATAATTATTTATTAATAGACGCGCTGGATAAATTCAAAGTCTAATCGTCTTAAAATTAACAGATATGTCTGGGTTAATAGGAAAAAAAATCGGAATGACCAGCTTATTCGACGAGAATGGGAAGAATATCCCATGTACCGTTATCGAAGCAGGTCCTTGCGTAGTTACCCAAGTCAGAACCGAAGAGGTTGATGGCTACAATGCTTTACAACTTGGTTTCGATGACAAAAAGGCAAAAAGCTCTAATAAAGCTTTAGATGGTCACTTCCAAAAAGCAGGTACCGTTGCTAAGAAAAAAGTCGTTGAGTTCCAAGGTTTCGAAGGAGAGTTTAAATTGGGTGACTCAATTACAGTTGAGCACTTTGCTGAAGGAGAGTTCGTTGATGTTTCAGGAACTTCTAAAGGTAAAGGTTTTCAAGGGGTTGTTAAACGTCACGGATTTGGTGGTGTTGGTCAAGCAACTCACGGTCAACATAACCGTTTAAGAGCGCCAGGTTCTATTGGTGCGGCTTCTTACCCTGCAAGAGTATTCAAAGGAATGCGTATGGCAGGACGTATGGGAGGTGATAGTGTTAAAGTTCAAAATTTAAGAGTGTTAAAAGTAGTTCCAGAAAAGAATCTTTTAGTTATTAAAGGTGCTGTTCCAGGACACAAAAACTCTTATGTAATTATTGAGAAGTAATGAAGGTAGCAGTATTAGATATTACAGGAAAAGATACTGGTAGAAAAGTTGAACTTTCTAACGAAGTATTCGGAATAGAGCCAAACGATCACGCTATTTACTTAGATGTAAAGCAATATTTGGCTAATCAAAGACAAGGTACTCACAAATCTAAAGAGAGAGGTGAGATTGCTGGAAGTACAAGAAAGATTAAAAAGCAAAAAGGTACAGGTACTGCACGTGCAGGAAGTATCAAGTCTCCAGTTTTTAGAGGTGGAGGACGTATCTTCGGTCCAAGACCAAGAAACTATTCTTTCAAATTAAACAAAAACTTAAAGCGTTTAGCTCGTAAATCTGCTTTAAGTATTCAAGCAAAAGATAACAATTTAGTAGTAGTTGAAGATTTCAACTTTGAAACTCCAAAGACTAAAGAATTTGTTAATGTGTTAAAAGCTTTAGAATTAGATACAAAGAAAACTTTATTTGTATTAAACGAAGAGAATAAGAACGTATACTTATCTTCTCGTAACTTGAAAAAATCTAAAGTAGTAAATGCTTCTGGAGTTAATACTTACAATGTATTAAACGCAAATAAAGTTGTGATTTCAGAAAGTACTTTAGAAGGAATTGAATCTAACTTAAGTAAATAGGATTTTCAGATATGAGTATTTTAATAAAACCTATTATTACAGAAAAAGCAACAGTAGATAGCGAAAGATTCAATCGTTACACTTTTGTTGTAAACAAGAAAGCTAACAAAATTCAAATTAAGGATGCTGTTGAAGCTGCTTACGGAGTAACAGTTGAGAAAGTAAGAACTTTAAACCATCCTGCATTAAGAAAAACTAAGTACACTAAGAAAGGTTTAGTTACTGGTTTAACAAGCGGTTATAAAAAAGCGGTTGTTCAGTTAGCAGAAGGCGAAATTGATTTTTATAACAATCTATAAGAATAAGCAAGACAAATGTCAGTTAGAAAATTAAAACCAATAACACCAGGTCAGCGTTTTAGAGTTGTGAATGGGTTCGACACCATCACTACTGATAAGCCGGAAAAGTCATTATTGGCTCCGAAAAAAAGAACTGGAGGTCGAAACAATCAGGGTCGTATGACTACTCCTAACAGAGGAGGAGGACATAAAAGAAGATATCGTATTATCGATTTCAAAAGAAATAGATATAACGATCCTGCTACAGTATTAACTATTGAGTACGATCCAAACCGTACAGCGTTTATCGCGTTAGTTCAATTTGCTGATGGAGAAAAGCGTTATGTAATTGCACAAAACGGTTTAAAAGTTGGACAAACTATCGTTTCAGGAAAAGAAGCTACACCAGATGTTGGTAATGCTATGTTCTTAAGTGATATTCCTTTAGGAACAACAATTTCTTGTATCGAATTACGTCCAGGTCAAGGAGCTGTTATGGCTCGTTCTGCAGGTTCTTTTGCACAATTAATGGCAAGAGATGGAAAATATGCAATTGTTAAGTTACCTTCAGGTGAAACAAGATTAATCTTACAAACTTGTATGGCAACTATCGGAGTTGTATCTAACTCAGATCACCAATTATTAGTTTCTGGTAAAGCTGGTAGATCAAGATGGTTAGGTAGAAGACCAAGAACTAATGCAGTTAGAAAGAACCCAGTTGATCACCCAATGGGAGGTGGTGAAGGACGTTCATCTGGAGGACATCCAAGATCTAAGAATGGTATACCTGCTAAAGGATATAAGACTAGATCTAAGACTAAAGCTAGTAACAAGTATATTTTAGAACGTAGAAAGAAATAATAAATCATGGCAAGATCATTAAAAAAAGGACCTTACGTTCACTATAAGTTAGAAAGAAAAGTGTTAGCTAACGTTGAGTCAGGAAAAAAATCTGTGATCAAAACTTGGTCAAGAGCTAGTATGATTACTCCTGATTTTGTAGGACAAACAATTGCTGTTCACAACGGACGTCAGTTTGTACCTGTTTACGTTACTGAAAACATGGTAGGTCATAAGTTAGGCGAATTTTCACCAACGCGTTCATTCCGTGGACACGCAGGTGCTAAAAATAAAGGAAAAAAATAAGTAGGATATGGGAAGTCGTAAACATAACATGGCAGAACAGTTAAAAGAAGCTAAGAAGCAAAGAGCTATCGCTAAGCTTACAAACTGTCCTACATCACCAAGAAAAATGCGTTTAGTAGCGGATCAAATTAGAGGTGTTGAAGTTGAAAAAGCTTTACAAATCTTAAAATTCAGTCCAAAAGAAGCATCTCGTAACTTAGAAAAGTTATTATTATCAGCTATTGCTAACTGGCAAGCTAAAAATGAAGATGCAAGTATCGAGGATGCTGGATTATTCGTACAGTCTATTTATGTAGATAGCGCAGGAATGTTAAAGAGATTAAGACCAGCTCCACAAGGTCGTGCTCATAGAATTCGTAAGCGTTCTAATCACGTAACTTTAGAGTTAGGAACTAAAAATAACAGTAATTAATCATTAGTAGAAATGGGACAAAAAACAAATCCAATAGGAAATCGTTTAGGAATCATCAGAGGATGGGAATCTAACTGGTATGGTGGAAATGACTACGGTGATAAAATTGCTGAAGATGATAAGATAAGAAGGTATTTAAAAGCTAGATTATCTAAAGCAAGTGTTTCACGTATTATTATTGAGCGTACTTTAAAGCTTATAACCGTTACTATCACAACTGCTCGTCCTGGTATCATTATCGGTAAAGGAGGACAAGAGGTAGATAAGTTAAAAGAAGAGCTTAAGAAAATTACTGGTAAAGAAGTTCAAATTAACATCTTCGAGATTAAGCGTCCAGAATTAGATGCAAACTTAGTTGCAGCTAGTATCGCTCGTCAAATCGAAAACAGAATTTCTTACAAACGTGCTACTAAAATGGCTATCGCTGCTGCAATGCGTATGAATGCAGAAGGTATCAAAGTTCAACTTTCTGGTCGTTTAAACGGTGCTGAAATGGCACGTTCTGAGCATTACAAAGAAGGAAGAATTCCTCTATCTACTTTCAGAGCAGATATCGATTATTCACTTGTTGAAGCACATACTACATACGGAAGAATCGGTGTGAAAGTATGGATTATGAAAGGCGAGGTTTATGGTAAACGTGAATTATCTCCGTTAGTTGGATTATCTAAGCAAAAAGGTAATTCAAATAACAAAGGTGGAGGTGGTAGACGTCAACCTCGTAGAAGAAAATAATTTTTAAAAGAAATTAGAAGATGTTACAGCCAAAAAGAGTAAAATTTCGTAGAGTTCAGAAAGGTAAAGGTAATATGAGTGGTAACTCTGGAAGAGGTACCCAATTATCAAACGGAATGTTTGGTATCAAATCTTTAGACCAGAACTTACTTACTTCTCGTCAAATTGAAGCTGCACGTATCGCAGCAACACGTTATATGAAAAGAGAAGGGCAACTTTGGATTAAAATTTTCCCAGATAAACCTATCACTAAGAAACCATTAGAGGTACGTATGGGTAAAGGTAAAGGTGCACCAGATCATTTTGTAGCTGTAGTTAAGCCAGGAAGAATATTATTTGAAGTTGGTGGAGTGCCAATGGAAGTAGCAAAAGAAGCATTACGTTTAGCTGCTCAAAAACTTCCTGTGAAGACTAAGTTTATCATTGCAAGAGATTTTGATTATAACGCTTAATTCTAATAGATCATGAAACAATCAGAAATAAAAGAATTATCAACAGCTGACTTACAAGGTAAGCTAGGGGCGTTGAAGAAAAATTATACTGATCTTAAGATGGCTCACGCCATAACTCCATTGGAAAACCCTTTGCAGTTAAAAAGCTTAAGAAGAACTGTAGCTAGAATAGCTACAGAATTAACTAAAAGAGAATTACAATAAATTCTAGTCAGTTTTAAAGATGGAAAAAAGAAATCTTAGAAAAGAGAGAATAGGTGTTGTATCTAGCAACAAGATGGAGAAATCTATCGTTGTAAGCGAGGTAAAAAGAGTAAAGCACCCAATGTACGGTAAGTTCGTTAAGAAAACGAAGAAGTACGTTGCACATGACGAGAATAACGATTGCAACATTGGAGATACAGTTAAGATAATGGAAACTCGTCCATTAAGTAAATCTAAACGTTGGAGATTAGTAGAAATCCTAGAAAGAGCTAAATAATATGTTACAAACAGAATCAAGATTAAAAGTAGCAGACAACACTGGAGCTAAAGAGGTTTTAGTGATTAGAGTTTTAGGAGGAACAAAAAAGCGTTACGCTAGCGTTGGAGATAAAATTGTTGTTACAGTTAAGTCTGCAACTCCAAACGGAACTGTAAAGAAAGGACAAGTTTCTCGTGCAGTTGTTGTTCGTACTAAGAAAGAAATTAGACGTAAAGACGGATCTTATATCAGATTTGACGATAACGCTTGTGTACTTTTAAATCCTTCAGAGGAAATGAGAGGAACACGTGTATTCGGTCCTGTAGGTCGTGAATTACGTGAGAAGCAATTTATGAAGATAGTATCATTAGCACCTGAGGTGTTATAAAATCAGATTTTAAAATGAAGAAATTTAAAATTAAATCAGGAGATACTGTTAAAGTTATCGCAGGAGATCACAAAGGATCTGAAGGAAAAGTTTTACGTATTCTTAAAGATAAGGATAGAGTAGTAGTAGAAGGTGTTAATATGATTTCAAAGCATACTAAACCTAATGCAGCTAATCCACAAGGAGGTATTGTAAAACAAGAAGCACCATTACACATTTCTAATGTAGCTTTAGTAGAAGACGGTAAGGCAGTAAGAGTTGGTTACAAAGTAGAAGGTGATAAGAAGGTGAGAGTTTCAAAAAAATCAGATAAAGCATTATAACTATGAGTTACGTACCAAGATTAAAAGAAGAGTACAAGAGTAGAGTTATTAAGGCTCTTACTGATGAGTTCGGATACAAGAACGTAATGCAAGTACCTAAATTACAGAAAATCGTAGTAAGTAAAGGTGTAGGTGCTGCTATTGCTGATAAGAAATTAATCGAATACGCGATTGACGAGTTAACAAATATTACTGGTCAAAAAGCCGTACCAACGATTTCTAAGAAAGACGTTGCAAACTTCAAATTACGTAAAGGAATGCCAATCGGTGCTAAAGTTACGTTAAGAGGAGATATTATGTACGAATTCTTAGATCGTTTAATCACTGCTTCTTTACCACGTGTTAGAGATTTTAATGGAATTAAAGCAAATGGTTTCGATGGTAGAGGTAATTACAACTTAGGTATTACTGAGCAAATCATCTACCCAGAAATTAATATTGATCAAGTGAAGAAAATTAGTGGAATGGATATTACTTTTGTAACATCTGCTGAAACTGATAAAGAAGCTAAATCATTATTAGGAGAATTAGGTTTACCATTTAAAAAGAATTAATAACATGGCTAAAGAATCAATGAAAGCGCGTGAGCGTAAAAGAGCTAAAACTGTAGCTAAATATGCTGAAAAAAGAAAGGCTTTAAAAGAAGCTGGAGATTATGAAGCATTACAAAAGTTACCTAAGAACGCTTCTCCAATTAGAATGCACAATCGTTGTAAGCTAACTGGACGTCCAAAAGGATATATGCGTCAGTTTGGTATTTCACGTGTAACTTTCCGTGAAATGGCTAACCAAGGATTAATTCCAGGTGTAAAGAAAGCTAGCTGGTAGAAATTATCAGTTCAATAATATAAAAGGTGTACAACTTATTTAAGTTTGTGCACCTTTTTTTATTTTGCACAAAAAAATAAAATTGAAGAAATATTTTAATACAACTTATCCATTCTATTATGATGTAAAAACATCATTGCTAATAGCATCATTAGTTTTTATACTCTCAACTCTTTTTAGTTTCCTCTTTGAACCTTTCGAAGTTAACTTTAGCGAATTAAAATTTAGCTTCTTACTAATATCAGTTATACATTCTTTAATTTCTTTTTTAGTTTTTATGATTGCAGTGGTTATTTTGAGTAGAGTAAGAAGTCTTGATTCTGATTGGAAACTTAAGAACGAGTTTTCCTTTTTGCTAATAGTATTAATAATAATTGGAATAATGCAGTTTTTAATTCGAGATTTTATTTACTTAAAAGAAGATAATTGGTCATTAAAATATCTTTTTGAAGAAATAAGAAATACACTTTTAGTAGGAAGTCTCTTAATTTTTATAATTACATCATTAAACATCGAAAGATTAAAAAAGATATATATTAATAAAAGTAAAGATTTAGGGGCTTCTTTAAATTTTCATGATACAAATATTAAAGAAAAAGTATTAATTAAAACGCAAGTACTTTCAGATGACTTTATTTTAGATGTAGATGATTTCTTATATGCAAAGTCTGACAAGAATTATGTTGAATTATTTATGAAAGATGATGCTGTTTTGTTAAAAAGGATGACTATTAAAAGTTTTGAAGAGCAAATTTCAAGTTATAATAATATATGTCGAGTTCATAGATCTTACATTATTAACTTGAAAACCATAAAAAAAATTGAAGGAAATTCACAAGGATTTCAACTTTGGATTAATGACATTGACTTTATTCCTGTGTCAAGAAATATGATTTCTTCTTTTGAAAGAGCATTTAAAGCAATAAAAAATTAAGTTTTTTTGAAATATTATAGAAAAAGAAGCACCTAATTTTCGTCATGTTCTTCAACTAAACCCCTTCACTTTCTATTATCCTTTTTAGTTTGCTTATTTAGTTGAAAAAAGTCGAATCTACAAATCATTGATTAGTTGTTTATTATGAAAAACTTTCAAAAAAAGTGTAATTTTTTGGTTTAAAAGTTTGGTGGGATTGAAAAGAGTGTGTAGTTTTGCACCCGCAAATAACAAAACACGGTTTTAGA